>NZ_JAAMPU010000106.1 GCF_012911565.1 Flavobacterium silvaticum
CTACTAACGCTGCGGGTTGTGTCCACACGACGACACTGAATCTGACCATCAACCAACCGACTTCCGAAACAATCACGGAAACGGCTTGCTCAAGTTATACTTACGGCGGACAGACTTATACGGCAAGTGGAACGTACACTCAGACTTCAACTAATGCCGCCGGTTGTGTCCACACGACTACGCTGAATCTCACGATCAACCAACCGACAGCTGAAACCATCACGGAAACAGCTTGTGGAAGTTATACATACGGAGGACAGACTTATACGGCAAGCGGAACGTACACACAGACTTCAACGAATGCAGCAGGTTGTGTCCATACGACTACGCTGAACCTGACAATCAACCAGCCGACAGCTGAAACCATCACGGAAACAGCTTGCGGAAGTTATGACTGGTTCGGAACGAATTATTCCCAAAGTGGAACATACACGCACATTTCTACAAACAATGCAGGTTGCGACCATACAACTACGTTGAATCTTACGATTAACCAACCAACAGCTGAAACCATCACGGAAACAGCTTGCGGAAGCTTTGATTGGAATGGAACAAATTATTCCCAAAGCGGAACATACACACACGTTTCTACAAACAATGCAGGTTGCGACCATATAGCAACACTGAACCTGACGATTGAATCTGTTTCAACTCCGGAAGGTGCTGCAGAACAGACTTTCACCGAAGGCGACACGGTTGCAAACATCGTCATCAACCCGACAGATGTGATCTGGTATGCCACACTGGCCGATGCACAAAGCATGACCAATCCAATTTCTTCGACGACGATTTTGGAAAACGGTGCTGTTTTTTATGCGGTCAACACCTCTGAATCAGGTTGTACAAGCGACATTTTTTCAGTGACCACATGGGTGACATTAGGAACGGAGTCTTTTGATGCCTTTTCATTGAATGTGTATCCGAACCCGACATCGGGCGACATCAACTTCACATCGACAAAAGAAATCCAGATGGTGAATATGTACAACATTCTGGGTCAGGAAGTAGTTTCCAGAACTGTGAATGCGCTTGAAGGACACATCGATGCATCTGGATTGCCGGCAGGAACGTATCTGATGAAATTATCTTCAGCAGATGCATCACAAACCGTGAAGGTCATAAAGAAATAACCTTTCTGATAAAAACTGAAAATCCCGGACTCATATTGAATCCGGGATTTTTTTTGACCCGTTTTGAGCGAATCCTGCCTTATCTTTACAACATGCTCGAACTTACCCGCTCACCAAATAATTACACCCTTACTTATGAAGACGGCACCTATATTCTGTGTGTCAGCCTGGACGCATCCGGTTTCAATGAAGTCAATTACAAACTGAATGCAGGCGAGATTTACAGCTACGAAAGCCAGAAAGAGCCATTCCTGAATTTACTGGCGCAGCAAATCCGGGACAATCCGGATGGTTTTGGGAAAGTCGTGAAATAAGCCTGAAAGTAATGGAAATAAAAAAGCCCTCTGGAATTGAGGGCTTTTTTGTGCGGATAATAGGACTCGAACCTACACGCCTTGCGGCACCAGATCCTAAGTCTGGCATGTCTACCAATTTCACCATATCCGCAGAGTATGATTATTTGAAAAACATTGTTTTCAAATGGTGGGTGCAAATATACACATTCAACCGTATTTACAAATCATTTCGACTGAATTTTTAGTGATTTCTTTTTTGTTACTTTTGGATGACTAATCAACTTTCTCTATCCATGGACGACATTCGACCGTATGTACAACAAAATCAGCAGCGTTTCATAAATGAACTTATCGATCTTTTAAAAATTCCATCCGTTTCGGCAGATAGTGCGTATTCTCAGGATGTGATGGATATGGCCGATGCAGTCAAAAAAAGCCTCGAAGATGCAGGTTGCGACACGGTTGAGATTTGTGATACGCCGGGTTATCCGATTGTATACGGAGAGAAAACCATCGATAAAAATTTACCCACGGTTTTGGTTTACGGACATTACGATGTACAGCCGCCAGATCCTATGGAACTATGGACATCGCCTCCGTTCGAACCGGTCATCAAGAAAACGGACATCCATCCGGAAGGCGCCATTTTCGCGCGCGGTGCCTGCGACGACAAAGGCCAGATGTATATGCACGTGAAAGCACTTGAGTACATGGTGAAGAACAACCAGTTGCCGTGTAACGTAAAATTCATGATCGAAGGCGAAGAAGAAGTCGGGTCGAAAAGCCTGGGTTGGTTCGTCGAAAAGAATCAGGAAAAACTCAAATGCGACGTGATTTTGATTTCTGATACGGGAATGATCTCGAACCAACAACCTTCCATCACCACAGGTCTTCGCGGATTGAGTTACGTGGAAGTCGAAGTCACGGGCCCGAACCGTGACCTGCATTCCGGATTATACGGTGGTGCGGTTGCCAACCCGATAAACATATTGGCAAAAATGATCGCTTCGTTGCACGACGAAAACAACCATATCACGATTCCCGGATTTTACGATAAAGTAGAAGAACTGTCACGCGAGCAACGCGATGAAATGGCAAAAGCGCCGTTCTCCCTTGACGATTACAAGAAAGCATTGGACATTGCGGATATTTATGGGGAAACCGGTTATGTCACGAATGAGCGCAACTCAATCCGTCCGACGCTTGACGTAAACGGAATCTGGGGCGGATATACAGGCGAAGGTGCAAAAACCGTCATTGCAAGTAAAGCATTTGCGAAGATTTCCATGCGACTCGTACCTCATCAGGATTGGGAAGAAATCACCGAATTGTTCACCAAACATTTTATCTCAATAGCTCCAAAAGGCGTAACCGTAAAAGTAACGCCTCATCACGGCGGACAAGGTTATGTGACACCGACTGATAGCATCGGATATCAGGCGGCATCAAAAGCCTATGAGGAAAGTTTTGGCGTAAAGCCGATTCCCGTTCGTTCCGGCGGATCTATTCCAATAGTAGCGTTGTTCGAAAAAGAACTCAAAAGCAAAACGATCATGATGGGCTTCGGATTGGATTCAGATGCAATCCATTCGCCAAACGAACACTTTGGGATTTTCAATTATCTCAAAGGGATTGAGACCATTCCGTTGTTTTACAAATACTTTGTCGAACTGAGCAAGTAAGGACATATGGGAGTGCGGCTTGTCACGGTTTTATTTCTGGCATTATCCTTTATCAGTTGTGCAACCAACCGGACAAAAAATGGTAAACGCATTGGTCTCTGGATTGAAAAAGACACGGTTGCCGGCCAGATCCAAATCACACGCGGACGATACAAAGACGGGCTTGAAAAAAACACCTGGAAAACGTACCTCGATGGAAAACTCGTTAAGAGAGAAGTCTATCGCGACAGCATCTGCCATGTATTCCATTTCTATCCGGACGGTTCCGTTTCACGCGAAGGCTACACGCGCATAGCCAATGAAGGCGTTTTTACCCACTGGTTTTATTTTGGCGATTGGTATTCGTACGACACTGATGGAAAACTGGTTTCGGTAGATACGTATTACCAGGGAGAGCTTGTCGGGGAAAAGGATGCCGCACCTTAAGCGTCAACAGACACTGCAATTTTTTGGAATCGAGGCCGTTAGGATTACCTAATCGATTTCCCATGAAAAAAATACTCCTGATTTTAACAGCCCTTTTGTCTATAGGGCATGCAATTGCACAGACACAATTGACCGAAAAGCCAAAAATCAGTGCTGTAGGTCTCGGCACCGTAACAGCTTTTCCGAACGCAGCCCAAATCACGATCAACCTCAAGCACCTCAAACCCACATTGCGTGAAGCTATCAATGAAAACCAGAAAACGGCAGATGCGGTCCTCAAAATAATCCGCAATTACGTTTCTGATTCCACCGGCATCAAAACAAGTTTGATTTCTACCGATAAATCAACGGTATGGAATGATAAACTGAATAAAGAAGTGTTCCTCGGTTTCGAATCGTCACAAAAAATCATTTTCACCCTCAACGACCTGAAACGGATGCAGGATTTCACCGAAGAACTTTTGAAGACCAAATTCAATAAGATTGGCCGGATTTCATATTTCAACACCGAAGCTCAGGAATTCAATAAAAAAGCCCAGGAGCTTGCTGTACTCGATGCCATAGAAACAACTAAAAGACTGGCTAATACGGCCGGGATAAGAACCGGAAAGATTCTTTACATGCAATCGAGCGCTAGCCCGAATGACAGTTCGAACAACCGGGTGGACACATATGAGTTTGAAAGCTACGGAAAAGGCATGGGCGGAAGAGGTGTTTCGTCAAGTGGGGATTTGATAAAATATTCCGTATCGGTGACCACTTATACAGAAATAATGGATTAGCAATCATTGGCAATTTACTTCGGCTTCCAAACAATTGGAATTGAACGAATAGCAACATCTTACACTTTTTGGCGTTACCTTTGTAAAGCTCATTTTAAATGGGTTTCAACATCAATCACAAAAAACAATCAATCATGTTAAAAGACTTTTTCATCCTTTGCTCCGGCGCCGACCGGAAATTGCTTTCAGGTTGCTCAGAAGGCGAACAAACCAAGTTCGCCGGAATCGGGGCAACCGTTTTTTTTACAGCCGTCATGGCCTTTATCGCCGGCGGTTATGCGCTCTACACTGTTTTTGACAGTATTTATCCGGCTATTTTCTTTGGGTTCATTTGGGGCTTATTGATTTTCAATCTGGACCGATTCATCGTTTCGACGATACGAAAACGCGACAGTTTTTCAGCCGAATTCCTTCAGGCCACACCGCGTATCGCATTGGCTATCATCATTGCGATAGTCATTTCAAAACCGCTTGAGATCAAAATTTTCGAAAAGGAAATCGATACGGTCCTGCTGAAAGAAAAAAATGCGATGGCGCTGCAGAACAAAAAAGAAGTTTCGAATTATTTCAATACAGACCTGGACAGGAACAAAGCCCAGATAGACAGCCTGAAATCTGAAGAAACCCGCAAGGAAAAAGAAGTCAATGCGTTATATGCAACGTATATTGCCGAAGCCGAAGGAACCAAAGGCACCATGAAACTCGGGAAAGGCCCGGTGTTCAAAGAGAAAATAGCAAAACATGATTTAGCGCGTACCGAGTATGAAACGCTCAAGAAATCAAACGATGCGAAGATTGCCGACCTCGAAGCCAAAAACAAAACCATACAGGCCGACCTTGACAAAAAGGTTTCTGAAACACAACCTGTAATCGATGGTTTCGACGGATTGATGGCACGTATAAACGCACTCGATAAATTGCCGTGGCTGCCTTCGTTCTTTATCATGTTGCTGTTCCTTGCCATAGAAACGTCTCCGATAATAGCCAAATTATTGTCTCCGAAAGGTGAATACGATTTCAAACTTGAAGATCTGGAAACGGCTTTGAAAGCGACGATCACGCAAGATGTGTATCAGCGGAAATTATTGGTAGCTACATCGGCGCAAATGCATGACAAGGTATACGCAGATATCGCTGACGATCGCGAAATCTTCAACAAACAACGCATGGCAGCAAAGGAAATCCTGGAATTGCAATCGGAGCGGTTCGTGGAGAAACAAAAACAAACCATGTAATTTTGCGTTATGGATACAACCGGCTTCAGGGCCGGTTTTTTTTTGCCTGTTTGAATTTGATAAATCGCTTTACTTTAGCATCTTTGAAAAAAACAATTATTTGAATCGTCTTTCTTCTTTACTTTTTTTAGTGTTGATTCCATTCCTGTCGTTCGGACAAGACACCATACCCGCTCCCGTGCAAAAAGCCAATACTTCTATCTGGCAGGATTTGGGATACGATAGCATGAGCATGCTTCAGGGCGCCGGGCATGCATTTGTCGCACCCGGATATTGGGACAAAAATGATTTTATCACGGCCGGCGGATTGGTTGTCGGGACTTCGATCCTGTGGATTTCAGATGAACCGATCAATGACTATTTCACCAATCAAAGCGCAGGTGTTCCACAGGGTATAAAAGACGGCGGATACTACTTTGGCAAACCTTTATACAATTACGCCCTCACCGGAGGCATCTATTGTTTCGGATTATTTACACGCAACGAAAAAATCAGAAAAACGGGTGTGCTTATCGTATCATCGGCATCAGCTGCGGC
Source organism: Flavobacterium silvaticum (assembly GCF_012911565.1). Classification (GTDB taxonomy): domain Bacteria; phylum Bacteroidota; class Bacteroidia; order Flavobacteriales; family Flavobacteriaceae; genus Flavobacterium; species Flavobacterium silvaticum. Next base: position 6,089 of record NZ_JAAMPU010000106.1, read on the forward strand.
AGTGGTGCAGACGGTACTCAAAAATGCAGTCGGAAGGGCCAGGCCATACACCGGGCATGGACCTGCTACATTCCATCCGTTTTCAAAGGAAGAAGGCTTTCATTCCTTTCCATCCGGACACGCCATTTTATCTTTTACCACGGCATATGCCATTTCAAAGCAATTCAAAAGTCCGTGGGTCAAAGGCGGATTATGGGCGCTGGGTTTGGTGACACCTGTTTCACGTATGTGGGCAGGCGCGCATTGGGCTTCCGATGTCGGTGTCGGCATCATGCTCAGCGTAATCACGGTTGAATCTGTGAATAAATTCCTCAATGCCAACCGCTATCAGGATCCTGTCGTTTCCAAAAAGAAAATTTCGTGGAATATCAATTTTACCAAGCAGACAATCGGGTTGACGGGAACTTTCTAAAGGAAATTACAGATACGGAAGGATCTCGCTTTTAAGATTATCATATTCCGCCTGACGGATCAGCCCGTTATCCAAAAGCTTTTTGTAGTTCTGCAATTTGTCGAAAAGCTCGTCTTTGGTCAGTTCAGACAGTGATTTTTCGGCAGCGGGTTTTACTGTTTCGGCTATAGGTTCTACAGGAGTTTCTACAGAAGTGAATTCCTCTGCCAATGCTTTTTGGGCCGTTGGGATCAATTCTGCAAAATGTGTCACTTCTTCTGTCTCGACTTCCTCGATTACTTCAGGCTCATCGACTTGCGGTTGTATCCATTGCCCTTCCGTCTCATTGATCAGGCTTGGTGCAGCATTGCCTTCTTTGAGCATTTCGAGTTGTTCTTTTGCGAACGTGTAGATTTTTCGCGCCTGTGTTTTTGGGATATAATCGATTGAGACTTGTATGTCTGTTTTGGTCGCGAATGAAAAATCGGAACCGAGAATATTTTCCTTTACGAATACACCTGCGATATCGTCCCATGCATAATCTGTAAAATCCATAGAAAGTCCAAGATTTTTAGGCTTGCAGATGATGATGCGCTTATTGGTCAGCACGATGCTGTCCGGCAAGACCGTCACTGGTTTTTTCTGTACGCCTATGTAACTGATTTCTTCTCCACGCATAAGCAGGTCGCGAAGTTTGTTGGTCACTTTTTCGACAGCTTTCGGGTCTTGTTCTTCGTTTAGGAAATTCTTGATTTGTTCTTTCATTTTTAAAGTCTAAAAGTTTGGCACTACGCTGGGCTTTTGGACACGAAGGCACAAAGACACGAAGGCACAAAGCAAAATTATTTTCTAGAGGACAAAAATAGGTTATTCGGCCGATTGTAAAATGTCGTTTTGCAATTTTTTAGATAGGGATGCAAAAACTAAATCATACGAATGATCGATGAGTTCACGCACCATTTTATCAGGCACATCCTGATTGATACTGACCGTGTTCCAATGCACTTTGCTCATGTGATAACCCGGATTTATGGCATCGTATTCCGCACGCAGTTGCTGGGATTTTTCAGGATCGGCTTTAAGATTGACGGCGGGTTTCCCGTTTTCCCATTCGCTGAGTGAAGTCAGGGCAAACATTTTTCCGCCTACTTTGAGCACGAGTGTATCTTTATCAAAAGGGAATGTTTCCTCGACGGCTTTTTTGGACAGGCAGAAATCATAGAATTGCTGGATGTTCATAGTCTTTCTGTTATAATTCCACTTTATATAAAACCGGCCTGCCCGGGCTTGCATCGTTTTCAAAATTAGCCACTTGTAAATTCAACAGGTAAGTTCCGTCGGTGATTTCGTCCGGGACATAAATCAATTCGGTGATGGTGGCATCGAGGCGCGCATCGGGATTCAAGTGTTGTACATCGGTAACATTCCAGAACGCTTTATGTGCCACTAGTTTTCCTTCGTCGTGTTCTTTGTCGACACTCGGCAAATCGATCAGCAAATGATTGACGCCGATTTCACGCAACCACAAAGCAGCATCGTCACTTAAAAAGGGCGGATTCGTATTCGAATATTTCCTCGATTTTTTAGAACCGTCGTTCGGTAACGTCCGGATCACGATGGCCTCCGGACGTTTTTCGGCTATGGCTTTTTGAAGTTGCAATGATGTGATTACCGCATCTGCTCCGGATAGTTCAGGTGTGACCGAAACCAATTCCGCCGTAAAGAAAAAAGTTTTCAATACATCTGAAATACTGTAAAAATCTTTTGTGATATGTCCGAGACATTCGGTATGCGTGCCGTGTCCGTGCGGATTGAAAAAAACATTGTTGAAGTTGGTCGACGATTTTCCTTCTGATACTTTCCCGACCCAATCGCCCATGACTACCGGTAAAATTTGCGGTTTGTCCAGATACCAGGCGATTGGATTCTCATCTGAATCCGATAATGCCAGCGAAATATCTATCGGTTTCGAAAAGTCAACGGTTACATTTTTTCCGTTGTGTTCAATGTGTGCTTTCATTCTAAATTGCTTGATTCCAAAGTTAGGAATTATGCGTATGCTCAAACCGACAAAAATCAGTATCTTGTATCGTCATCGATAATGAACCTCTGTTATGAAATTCCTGTATGTGTTATTGCCTTTTTGTGTTTGTGCATCGGCCCAGACTTTTTCAATCGACGCATTGTCTTTGCCTTCGTCCATCCTGGCGAATTCTCCTAAACCTCCGGCTATATTGACGATGACAGTTACCGATTTTCAGATAACATCCGTAAAAAATTACACTCCATTTGATTCGGGTTTTTTAAAAGACCGCAAACCCGCCGTCCGGGCTTTGCGGCAAAATCTCGAAATAGCAGATCCGATGATGAAACCTGTTTACATTCCCGGAGGCGGATGGCAGGGCACAGCGGCAGGCGGCGCGCTCGAAATGCTATCGCCGCGGACAGATTATTCGAACTATTGATTTGATCGTATCAAACCATGAATAAATCCGAGGCCAGACCATCGGTGAGGAATTTTCCCGCCGGAGTCGCCTTTAGGACTTCATCTTCCCAAACCAAAAATCCCTGATTGACGAATCGGTGCGATTGACGCAACAGATGTTCTGAAAACACGATCCCGAATTCCGTTTTGATTTTGTCAATTGAAACACCCCAGATGGTGCGCAATCCCGTCATCACGTATTCGTTGTACCTGTCTGCGGCCGACAACACTTCCCTTTCAAAAACCGGTTTCCCGGATGCAATTCCTTTGAGATAAAAACTGTTGTTGGCCACGTTCCAGCTCCTATGTTTTCCGTCATACGAATGGGCCGACGGGCCAACGCCAATGTATCGTTTCCCTAACCAATACGCCGAATTGTTTCGCGAAAAATATCCAGGCTTTCCGAAATTCGAAATCTCGTATTGGATAAAGCCGTTTGCTTCGAGCATTTCACGAAGGATGTGGAAATGATTTTCGGCCACTTCATCTCTGGGCGCGATTACTTTTCCGTTTTCGATGAGTTTCTTCAGTGCCGTTTTGGGTTCGACGGTAAGCGCATAAGCCGAAATATGAGGCACGCCCAAGTCGATTGCCGTTTGTACATTGTGACGCCATCGTTCGTTGCTCATTCCGGGAATTCCGTAAATGAGATCGATGGTGATATTTGGGAAAAGCCGTACCGATCCTTCTATAGATTTCAAGGCCTCCGATGCATTGTGGGCGCGGTTCATCAGTTTCAAATCGGCATCGAAAAAAGACTGGACGCCAACGCTGAGCCGATTGATCTTAGTCTGCGAAAATTGATTGATTTTTTCAGATGTCAAATCGTCCGGATTCGCTTCGACCGTGATTTCCGGATCAGCCGAAACGGTATAATTCGCATACACCGCTTCGATCAGGAAATTGATTTCTGCTACGGATAAGACACTCGGTGTTCCGCCACCAAAATAGATTGTTTCGACAACATCCTGAGATTCGGTTTTCCGATGATATAATTCAGCTGCAATCGCCCTGATCATATCCTCCTTCTTCGACAGGTTGGTCGAAAAGTGAAAATCACAATACGTACACGCTTGTTTGCAGAATGGGATATGGATGTAGATGCCGGACATGTTAATTTGAAAATTGGCTAATTTGGAAATATGAAATTTGCATCACGTGTTCCATTGTACTATCGGTTAGGTCCGGCAAAATTAAACTGGGATAATTGAACTTTAAAAATTCAGTTGTACAACCTGTTATCGACAAATAATTTCAACTTTGGGCATTTGCAAATTTTCAAATTATCCAATTTCCAAATTTGAATCAACCTATCCTCGATTCATTCGCCTTCACAAACGCATCCCAGCCCGAATAACTTTTAGCGCCGATTGTTTTTCCCGAATTGAAATGATGGCAAACCGCCGCTGCCAATCCATCGGTCGAATCGAGGTTCTTTGGAAGCTCTTTCAATTGGAGCAATTGTTGCAGCATCTTCGCGACCTGTTCCTTACTCGCATTCCCGTTTCCGGTGATGGCCATTTTTATTTTCTTGGGCTCGTATTCGGTGATTGGGATTTGGCGTGAAAGACCTGCGGCCATAGCGACGCCCTGTGCACGTCCGAGCTTGAGCATCGATTGGACGTTCTTTCCGAAAAACGGTGCTTCGATGGCGATTTCGTCCGGATGATGCGTCTCAATCAACTCGATGGTACGGTCAAAAATAACGCGAAGCTTGGTGTAATGATCGTCGTATTTGGACAGGATGAGTTCGTTGAGCTGGATGAATTCCATGTTCTTGCCCACCACGCGGATGAGCCCGAAACCCATGATCGTCGTTCCCGGATCGATGCCTAAAATGATACGTTCGTTTGCCAATTTTTTGTCGTTATTTTGCCGCATGCCAGCCGGGAACAAAGCTAAACAATATTGGGTTGCCATTGCGAAAATTGCGGTGCTTGCGGGTGCGTTTTATGTCATCTGGCAAAAACTCTCGGCAACGACTGCTGCCGAATGGTCGCAATTCCTCCAAAGCTCCAAAGGATGGCCATGGTATTCGGTCGCAACATTGCTGTTCCTGACCATTGCCAACCGTGTCATTGAAATCTTCAAATGGCAGAATCTCGCGGCCGTGGTACATCCAATTTCGTGGAATGAATCGGCAAAACAAGTGCTGAGCGCCTTGACCGCCGGCATCTTCACCCCGAACGGGATCGGTGAATACGGTGCGAAAGCGTTGTACTTTGGGAAACAGCAGGCCAAAAAAATAGTGTTTCTGAACCTTGTCTGTAATGGTGTGCAGATGTTCTGGAGCATCGTCTTTGGATTGTTCGGGTTGCTGTATTTCAATTCAGAAACCGGATTGCTGTCTTCCAAAACCATCCTGATTGTATTTGCGATTGTCGTGTCGGTCATTTTCCTGCTGACTTTACTGAGGAAATTCTCCATCCGCGGATTTTCGATCCAGACGCTTCTGATTCAGTTGGATAACATTCCCAAGAAAACCCACCGCCTCAATTTGTTATTGGGATTGTTGCGCTACCTGTCGTTTTCATTGCAGTATGTGTTGCTGTTCCGATTGTTCGGGGTCGACATTCCGTTTGCATTGTTATATTCCGGAGTCGCCGCGGTCTATCTGCTTGCTTCGTCATTGCCGTCGTTCCAATTCCTCGATTTTGCCGTAAAAGGTAGCGTCGCGATCTTTTTCTTCGGATTTCTGGGCGTGAACGAGTGGATTATCGTCGGCATCAGTACGCTTATGTGGCTTTTTAACGTAGTTTTACCGGTATCCATCGGAAGTTATTTCATCATCAGATTCAGGACTCAATGGTAGCTATCGCGATACTTTGTGCCGTTTATGTAATTATATATTGCAGCTATATCACGCGCCTGATTTCCGGTTTGGGCAAGGTTGGTGAATTTGTTCCGACAACATCAAATGCGAGGACAGGTTTCAGCATCGTAATCCCGTTCCGGAACGAACAGGAAAACCTGGGGCATCTGCTCGAATCGATTTCCAGCCTGGATTATCCGAAAGACTTATTTGAATTGATATTCATTGACGATGCCTCGACAGATGATTCCGTGACCCTCATCAACAGATGGCGCATGCAAAACGGTTTGGTTCGGACTACGCTCATCGAAAACATCCAGATGACACCGTCGCCAAAAAAGAACGCCATCATGCGATCGATACCTATCGCGGCTTTCGATTGGGTCATCACGACCGATGCCGATTGTAAATTGCCTGCAACATGGCTGACTACTTTCGATGCATTTATCTGCCAAAATACTTTTGAAATGATTGCCGCGCCCGTCCGGTTCACCAAAGGTTTCGGGCTTTTGAAAAACTTCCAGCGGTTGGATTTCCTGAGCCTGCAATCGGTGACTGTCGGAAGCTTCGGCATCAGGAAACCGTTTATGTGCAACGGGGCGAATTTCGCTTATAAAAAATCATTCTTCGAATTGCTCGGCGGCTTTGCCGGAAACGAAAAAATCGCGAGCGGTGACGATGTGTTCCTGTTGCAAAAGGCGGCTAAGGAATATCCGGAAAAACTCGGTTATCTAAAGTCGGAAGCAGTGATTGTCGAAACGCTGCCCGAAAAAAACCTCGGGAATTTGTTCAACCAGCGCGTACGTTGGGCGGCCAAAGCCTCGTCTTACAAGAATGATTACGCCGAAGACCTGGCGCTTGTCGTTTTCCTGTCGAACCTCGCCATGGTCGCTCTTTTTGTCATGACAGCTTTCGGCCTCGACTGGCGAATTACGGTTGCCGTTTTTGTTTTGAAACTGATTCCGGACTGGGTCTTTTTGCACAAAGGCAACCGGTTTTTGAAAAGCCATTCGGTGGTGTTTCCTGTTTTCGGGGCGGTTTTTTATCCTTTGTTTACAGTGGCTGTGGCGTTGTATGCGATTTTTGGAAAGTATTCGTGGAAGGGGAGGAAATTTCGGGTTTGATTGGAGTGGGGAAAGTCTGAAAAGACCGGAAAGTCGGGAAAGTCAGTAAAGACGGTAAAGTCCGAAAAGACCGAAAAGATGGAACCCCAGCCGCAGCGAAGTTAAAGTCGGAAATTCAGCAATGACAAAATCATGGTGAACTAACATTACTACTATCCGATACTTCGGAAAAACTGACGCCCTTATTGGAAAATTTAAAAGTCCGGAAAGTCCGGAAAGTTCGGAAAGTCCGAAAAGATGGAACCCCAGCCGCAGCGAAGTTAAAGTCGGAAATTCAGCAATGACAAAATCATGGTGAACTAACATTACTACTATCCAATGCTTCGGAAAAACAGAGAGCACATTGGAAAATTTAAAAGTCCGGAAAGACGAAACCCGAGCCGTAGCTCATTTAGAGTCGGAAATTTAGCAATGACAAATCACGCTGGATTAGCGTTTTATATTGTCCGATGCTTCGGAAAAACAAAGAATCGTATGGAAAATTTAACAAAAAGTACAGAAAAACTACAGCTAAAAAATTCAGGGATTTTGTAGGGAACACTATTGGCCCCTCCCCGATGCCAAGATACCCTTTTGCAAAATTACTTCGGTACAGAAAAACTACCTAAAAAGTTAAAAAATAAGAGTAATTTCAAACTTAACCAGTTGACCACTTCCCGGTCTTTCCCGTCTTTGCTGACTTTTCGGACTTTTCGGACTTTCCGGTCTTTCCCGACTACCTCCGCCTCCTCTTCTCCACATTCAAAATCACCGGCAACTCAAACTGCGTTTTCACAGGCAACCCTCTTTTCAAAGCCGGATTTACTTTAGGAAAATCCGCGAGTCGCGCCTGGATGATACTGTCGATGCTTTTGGCCGAATAACTGATCGAATCGGTGAGTCGCGGCTGGAATTCCACTACGGAATTGGCGTTGACGATCACTTTCACGGCAATCGTATCGAATTCCGGATACAGCACCGCGAGTGTGTCGGACTCCAATCGTTGTTGGATGTTCTGCGTCAGGAATTCAAAAAAGCAAACCTTTCGCGCTTCCTTGTCTGCAGCCGAATCACAGGCGGAAACAGACGGCCATTCATCGACTTCTTCCCAATTGATCGACTTGAGTTCCTTTTCGAGCAGTTCATCTTTGGACGGCACCTGACGGTCGATAAGTTGGCACGAAGCCAGCAGGAAAAGCAGTAAAAGATATATTATGTTGCGGTTTCCCATTGTGGCCGATTGGAATTGGATTAACTTCAGGATTCCAAAAATAGTAAATTTAAAGTATGGACACACTGCTGCTGGCTTTTGGATTTTGCCTCATGATACTCGGCCTGGTCGGAAGCGTGGTTCCGGCATTGCCCGGCCCGCCGCTAAGCTGGCTCGGGATAGTATTGCTGTACCTCACTTCAATCCCCGAAAACTATTGGGTTCTGTCGATAACCTTTGTGCTGACGGCCGTCATTACCGTACTCGATTATGTGATCCCGGCCAAAGGGACAAAATATTTCGGCGGCAGTTCGTACGGCGTTTGGGGCACGAACATCGGGCTTGTAGTGGGAATCTTTGCGCCGGTTCCGTTCGGGTTTGTGATTGGGCCGTTCGTCGGGGCTTTGGTTGGCGAATTGATCTGGAATTCAAAAAATAAACATTCGCATACCGAAGGAAACAAACGGGCGCTCAAAGCGGCGACGGGATCTTTTTTGGGCTTTTTGGTGTCTTCGTTTTTTTCTTTTGTTTTTTGCGTGGGGCTGTTGGGAGTTTGGATTGGTATCGTATGGAATAACCGCGATATTCTTTTTTGATTTTTTCGTCGCTTCAATAGATTCCACGGCTTATCGAATTTCCGACAATTTATACCTCAAAAATTGTTTTGTCGCCAGGTTGCGACAAACGTGTTGCGACAACTTTTTTTGTCGCGGAGGTTTTGTCTTGGATTGAATCGGCTTGCTGCTAATTTCCGCTTTATCAAAAACGATTACCTTTGACCCCTGAATTGTAATTGTTCCTTCAATTACAATCCTGAAATTAATGATAAGAGATGATGCCGAAGAAAATGCTTTCAAAAACCCTGTTCTTAGTCAGTTACCTATTCCTTTGCGCGACTGCGTTTGCCCAGGATGAAATTCAATGGGATGGAAAATACCAATTGCAGTTATCCGATTTTAAATCGGCGTCGACACAAATCGGCGGCACCACGGTCTACAGCCTGCAGACTTTTCTTGGAGTCGATTTTTCATTTTCGATGAGCAGGGTGCAATTCATGATGACCAAAAATTTCAACGCGAAGGTCAACAATAATTTTAGGCGAAATGTAGCCTCGCTGGTCGCACCCGATACAGCTTCTGCCGAAAACCTCGTGGCTTTTGCCCAATACCAATTCGACACGGCCGAATTGTATGCACGTAAATTCCGAAAAAAAATATTCGAGGAAAAGGGAACGTTTTCCGATGTTTCATTCTTTAAGCCGTTCTACGATGACATCCAGAAAGAATTTTCGGAGCGGGTTGCCGATGCTGTGAAGAAAACGGATTTGGGAAGGAAAAAAGAGGAGCTTGGGGTGTTACATGCAGCAGTTCTGAAGGAGGTTGGGGAACTGGAGGATTTTTGTAGGCAGTGTGAGACTAAAAAGAAATATTGATGGCTTGTTCACTTCTTTGTCAATTGTCTCAATCGGATGTAATTATTGCCTGCCGTGAAATTTCAACATTTTAAATTATCAATCATAAACATAGCCTCTAAAAAAGACAGATTTTGTCTTTTTTAGAGGCTATCGAATTTGATTTTTTTTAAATCTGTTTGCGGTAATCAGAAGAATATTGGATTAGCAGGAACATGCTTTATAAGACGAGCTATGCCCATTTCTGTCGCAACTGATGGATGCACAGTATTGAGCGTACGGCCGAGATCCACCTACACACGCAGGCTTTTTAGCACAATCTGAATCAGATGAACAATTTTCATCACCGCAAGGAGCATCCGCGTTTTGAAAAACCGTACCTCCCATAATACTTTTTAATTCTTTCCTGTTTAAAATTTGCATATTACGTTAATTAAAATTGGTTTATGTTTCTTCTAAAGCCTAAAAAATCATGCAATGCTGCAATGTAATATTTATTATTTGAATTTTAGGTTTGTAGCAAATCATAATTCGAAATAAATTTCTATCAGGAAAAGGATTCATCATCAATAAATTCCATCACAAAATATTCCAAATGATTTCGTGAAAATTCTTTAGGATATCTATAACCATTTAAAAAGAAAGTGGGAGTGTGAAATGTATTGGCAAGTAAAGTCCATTGGTACGATTGGAGCAATACGGATTCACAGTTCTCAGACAACTTGCCTTCGTACTTTTCCATCCACTTTTTCACATCCTTTAATTCATACCAATGATTCATTGCCTCTAAAAATTTTTGAGGGCCGGCATTCAAGTATATTGATACGAGTTGCAAACATAAATCTCTTTCCTCTGTGTCCGAATTTGATATATCATTACTGAATTGAATTACAAGCCTTAAATCTAAATCAGGAATCATGAGTAAATTAGACATTTGTTTCTGAGCTTTTTCACAATGTCCGCAAAATGGGTTTGTAACGAAGATGATCTCTTTTTTACTCGAAGGATTTCCCAAAACCAATCCGTGATGAACTTCAACCTGTTCTGCTGCGACCAAGTTATTTTTAAAAACAGTATAATTTCGCATAAAACGATTTGCAGTAATACTAAAATCTTTATGGACTGATAACTGGGTCAATTTTTCTTTAATAATTGTCCATAAATAGAAGCTTACGGTAAAAAGGCCTAAAAATAAAAGAAGAGAGAACGCCTTTAATTCATTAAGGCAAAACTATACAACTTTACAGTAATTAACATATCTTTGCCATGCAAAACAAATTAAGACAATGTTCAGCGCACATATCAGGTCATTATTCGACTTGCAGGAAATGTTCCCAACGGAACAAAGCTGCATCGAATATCTGGAATATATTTACTGGAACCACAGGCCCGTGAGTCCGTTTGATCCGGCATCGAAAATATGGCGGTGTAAGAACGGAAAATATATGTGCAAAAACACCGGGAAATATTTTCGCGTTACTACAGGCACGATGTATGAGAACACAAAGATACCATTGAGGAGATGGTTCATGGCAATCTGGCTTCTGGTAAATACAAAAGACGGAAATCCGGCCACTATGCTTGTTGAACAAATCGGTGTTTCGTACAAGTCTGCTTTGTTTTTATTGAACCGGATACGCCCTTGCTTAGCGATAGAGAATTACAATCTGTTGTACGGAAAAGTGTCGGGAGATGAGACATTTTACGGCGGCAAAAATAAAAACAGACATAAGGATAAAAAGGTGAAAAACGCACAAGGGCGCAGTTTCAAAGATAAAAAACCCGTTGCTGCCGTATATCAGGAGGGCGGAAAGATAACCGCTTCGGTATTGAAGAACACATCCCGTCAGGAACTACAACCATTCGTAAAAAAATTCGTCAAGCCTGGAGCAACACTTATAACCGACGAATGGGGCGGTTATTCGGGTTTGAACAAACGTTTCGCTCACCATGTGGTTGACCACTCGAAGAAATTGTACGTGACTCCGGAAGGGCATAGCAGTAATGGAGTTGAGGGATTCTGGAAAATATTCAAAAGGTCGGCGCAATGGACATATAACCACGTGGTACATTTGCAACGATATGTAGATGAAAGCGTATTCCGATTCAATACGCGCGACCTGACCACAAGCGACAGGTTCAATTGGGTGCTGGCAAACTGCGGTGTCAGGACAAGATATAAAGATTTGGTTTATGGAAATACTTACTGATGAAATACTGATAGGCGTAGGCATAGAGCCGTTCGACATCGATGGGGAATCCTATTTCGATGTGGGTGGGGTAAAGGAGCATTTCCCTGACTTTAAAATCATGGGGATGTTCGTCAAGGCTATTACGCGTGGCAAGGAAATATATTACTATGGCAAATCCGAACATTTTGAGCCTTTGACCGATTTCGATAGAAGGCTGCTGATCGGTATGAAACAGTCTAGGAAGTAATTATAAATCACGAATGTATTCCCTGTCTTTTTTATTTTCCTGCCTTGAAATAACGACTATCGCAAATATATTTACGGATATTAAGCAAATGGACACAAAGACACACAATATTACGAATGTATTTCCATAATAATATTCCCAAAGATACTTGACCGTTGAGAACCAAATGTAATATGGTATTATTCCCAGTAGGACGTTCGGAAGCAGCACCATGAATCCAATTATAGACTCGCTTATTTTTGGTTTTTCATCGATTATCCCAGTCAACAGATTGTACATGGAGAATGGAAGATAAGGCTTTGTGGTTTTGGAAATCTTCTCACCTAAATCATACTTATCTATCTTTTGGATGTGGATTGAATATGAATACATTTTTAAAAGATGCGTGTTTTCCTGAATGTATCTTGCGATCAGCCACAATCTCATTAAAATATAAGAAATCATTACAGGCATTATCGCTATTATCTTTGAGAAATCTTTAATACCTATTCCAACTATCGAGGCTGACTCTACCGACTTGCTCATGAAAACAATGGATAGGAAAATCACAACAATTAACCATAACGAAAGCTTGTCTTCCTGTTTGATGGCTTCTTTTGTGTTTTCAAAGCACTTGTCGAAATAATCTTTCAATACTGTTTCGTTTTGTATGTTGGCATTTATAAAATTAAAGGCCTCCTGGCTTTTTCGTGATTTTGTTATGTCCATTTTTTTATTGGTTTATAAACCTAAATTACTGAGAATTTGTTTATTCGGTAATAATCAGTATGTTTGACCCAACTAAAATTCTCCAATCGGCGCTTAACGGTATTCGATTCGGGGAATTTTTTGTTTAGTTTTTATGGTTTATTATAAAACGAGGTAATTTGCATAATAGAAATATTTTTTGTATTAGCCTGTTTGACTGATATATGTATTGTTTTTAAATGAAAACGCAATATATTTGCATACGATTTCATTTTTAAAAAACCAAATAAAGTCGATTATCTACTTGAAACTGATATTTTTTGTAGGATTTTTATGTTATAAATTGTTAATTTTTGCGCAGTTTGTCGAAGTTATACACATTTAACGGTTTTTTTAACGCCAGAAAAATACTTTTACGCGACTAGAGTACTTTATTATATCTTATAATAACTATCGCTAGTTACAATTTCAAAATGAGCAAGCTTAAAAAAAATAACGGGACAGGCATCGATAATGACGATGAGCAACTTCGTGCAATTTTAGTTCTATTCAAATCCAGGTTAGAAAGCTATTCTCAAGACGCAAGTCAAAGTTACGAACTTCTAAAGCTTGGGGCAAAAGACAAACTTGCACAGGATTTGGAAAAAACTATTAAAGATCCGCTCGGGTCTTTATCAGACGTCACGGACGAAATTGACGAGAAAATAAAATCAATTATTGATACGCTGGTAAGGTCATTTTTAACCTTTAAAAACGACTTTATACTTAATGCTTATAAAAGCAATACAAGTATTAATAATCTGTATTATTCAATCGTCTTAAAAGAAGACAATATCGAAAATAGGAATGCCATTTTCGAGTTTTTTGAAGTCTATGACCTGATTGATATTTCTACAAAATATCCTGTATATTTTCAATTCACACCTTTAAGTCTCGTTGACAACATAAAAAGCAAAGAGGAACTTTTATTTGGTTAAGCATGCAAAATCATATAGACCAAGCATCGCATAATCAAAACTTTCATTCTTGCATACAGGGACAATTTGCAACCAATTTTTTCGATTGGAAAATTACGGTCCTTTTTTATATTGCTCTACATGGACTAAAAGCACTGGCTTCAAAAAGAGGAATTGATATTGGAGAAACTCATATTGATATAGAACGAAACGTCAGTCCATTGAGGAACTCTCCAATCATGGCTATAAGCAAAAACGCTTGGAATGAATACAAAAGTCTTTTTCGTTATTCTCAGGTGGCTAGATATGAAGGAATCACAGATTTTGAAACATTCCAAAAACTAAAAGAATCTGACCATGGATTCTGTGTGCTGCATCTTGATAAATTCAAAAAATATTTAAAAGGTCAAGGCGTTGACTTAGACCTCATTCCTGTAATAGAACAATCTCCTGAACAACCGGACTAACCTCCGGTTTTTTATGCCTGTTAATTGGCAAAATATTCCTTCGATTTATTCCTAGATTTGCAGAATGGCATTTCTGGGAACCACAGACGACTATTACGAACCAACCATAAGCCTTGACAGGGAAGTTAAAGGTAACAGACCCTTTAACGTGTCATATCTGCGTGTATCCGGACTTTTGGATAATAACGAAGGTATCATAAACGGAGATATAATTGTCGTCGATATCGGGCTTAAAATAACCCATGAAGATTTAGTTGCAGTCAAACTCGATGGTTCTTTCAGAATAGTGCGCGTTTTAATTGAGCAGGAAGTTGCGTATATGCTTGAGAACGGCTTCAAAACCTTAATGGAAGGTATCGAAGTGTGCGGCGTAATTACGCACTCGCTGAAGACAATTAAACAAGCTATATAGCCTTCTACTCCCGGAAGCGTTTTTTGTTTACAATTACATAAACCCGAATTGGCTGATAATTCCGTATATTGGAAAAGTCTTATAAAACAGGCGCGGTCTGAAAAATCCTGCCCACCGAAGCTACCAAACTTTGAGGCACAGATTAACAGCCGCGCCCTTTTTTTGGTACGGAATACAAGCAGTTTATGTATTCATTTTCGGAAAACTCTCATTTCGAGAACACTAAGTTAGAAATTATTCACAAACCTAAGTCATTGGATGCTAATTTATAATGATTATATTCGCGTTAGAAAATAACGTGCTGTAATCATTATTGTCATCACCGAAGCTACCACTTGAAATGACAAAGACAAATGATGTATACAACGCGCCCGTTTGGGCGTGGCTTGTATCCATTGTCTTTTGTAGGTGTTGGTAGCACCTAGGTGATGCGTGGAGAAAGCCGCGCCTATTTTTTATTAAAAAATCACCGAAAAGCTACCAAGCATGAAAAAATTACTACTCGCGGCAACATTGCTGCTACTTTTGGTATGGGCGACCTGCCATAACAGGCGAATTGATGAAGAAAACTCATTAAACAGCGAACCGCCTACCGAAACTATCGCGTATTCGGAAAACAAAATCGATCCTGAACATATCGTATTCAGGTTAACCCATATGATGGGCGAAAAAATGAAACAGCCTGCCTATTTTACGTTAGAAGGAACCAAATGGACTTTGGATCTAGGTGACGGTTCCGAAATAGATTATGAGGTAATTTCTTCCGACAAATATAATCCTATGTGCGGCATAAAGGCCATGGATAATTTTGGAGACTTGGCCACTATATGCGTTACAAAACAACCTGCGCATACCTTGATTCAGTTTTCTTATGCCGACAAAACCATGACATATTTCGGAGAACTAAATTGACTTGACTTAATAACCATAGACAAAACCAAACCCCGGAACTACGCCGGGGTTTTTCATACATTTACGTTGCTAAATCATTAAATGTAAGTGTTGTGAAGAAAAAAGATATTCGATTTTTAGTTTTAAAACACCTAAAAGAACAGAATGCAAGAATATTTGTCATAGACATTACAGATTTCCTGAAAAAACATTTCAAAGATGATTTTAATTCTCAAGTTTCTACAGTTAACATAGATTTTCATCAAAATAAGTTCGCCGATTTTCGCGTGGCCTGGTCTAATAGACAGCAAGGTGAAAAAGGACTAATAAGGTGTGTAGAAGCAAAGATACATCCTGCAGGAGAAGAATTCTTAAGAAAAGAACTTGAGTTAAAAGGAATAGCTGGTACAGAAACCCCGATTATTACATAGGCGGATTTACTCTTATTTTGGGAATTTATACAGCCCTGACAAATAGCATTACCTCGTCTGATATGAAAATCATGAATTCAAGAATCGATTCGCTGAAAGTTGAACTCAAGGACGCGAAAGACTCTTTAAAATATCGGTCGCCAAAAACTTTATCTCTAAAGAAGTTACCATATTATAAAAAGTCAGACACAATACTAAAAACCAAATAACCGAAATGGTTTTATCTTTTCTCATAATTCCCTATATTTACCCCATCCAAAAGGCTCCTAAACAACTCCGTTTACGGGTCTTTTACCCCCAAATACCGACATTTTCCCTGTGTTTGTGTTGAATAAATGTGGGAGTGAGGGTCAAGAGTGAAAAGAACTGTAAAGAGGTATCTATTTGCCTTCATTAATAAAAATGAGTCTTCCCCAAAAAAACATCTCGATAACCAGTACGCCAGATATTAAAATACAAATTGGGCACCATTTCTTTTCCACGTACTTTTGATAGTATATTGAAATAAGTATCAGGGGGAGAGATAGCATTAGAAAAAAAGAAATAACGATAAGAAAATCCGGGATATTCCCAGCAGCTTTGAAATAAGAATAACCTAATAATTGCGTGGCAAAATAAGTTATGGACAAATCACTAAAGTTTAAAATTTGAAATAATTTCCATTTTTTGGAATTTATAACATTTGTACAACTTGTCGCTTTTCCTATAGAGCACAATGATTGAACGAATGCACCCGCAGAGTCAAAAACTTTTTCCTGTGCCCCTATTGCCAGTATTCCCCCTATCAAAGAACAAACTACCAATATCAATTCAAAAAAGTTAGGCTGTAAGTAAAACAAAAGAGTTATGAAAAAAGAAACACACAATCCTTGTAAAAAAGAATTTCTGATGGATTTCGTTCGGACAGAATTATTTTTCAAATTCACAATAAATGCCAGATTATCCCACTTCTTTATGAAATCTTCTTTGCTTAGTCTTAAAGCTCCTTTCTGCGAGTGGCATATAAAAGATGTTCCCTTCTTTTCTATATAGCATAAACTAATCTCTGAATTTTCAAAATTCATCATTCCAATAAAAGATTGGGGTAACGAATCCAAATCAGATGTCCTTAACGCATAATTTGTCACGTCAAAATGGGCCAAAGTCTCTGAAATTGACAATAATGAAGGGTAATCCGGATGGCATTTAACCTGAAAAATAAACTCATCTTTATCAAGTAGAATATTACTGGATTTTAAATATCTGAATAGATAATCAAATTCTGGTTTCATAAATCAAAAAATAAGGCAATTTAATTTTTTTTCAGAATTAATCAAGTTACGTTTAAGAGTCCATGTTACCCATGAACCCCTTCCATCCTCTCCTTCAAAATTCTTAATTTCTCCTCCAAAACCCCAACCCAATACTCCAATTTCTCCTTCAAAATTTCCAGCTTCACCAATTCCATAAAACAGTTCCGGTCACTTCTCCTGTCGGCTATGGAAATTACAACCTCAGCCGCAGGGTCTACACAAATGCCCTTGCCTACTTGCCCGCGTAACGTTTGCCCGGTTATCGCCAGGTTTTTCAACCGCTTCAGCTTGCTCTCCATCTTGTCAATCTTCCTTTTGACCATGTAAAGTTGGTGATTACTTTCATCCAGTTCCTTTTTGATATAATCGCTGATTTTCGGTTCCATGGATTTCTTCATTGTATCTATATCATCGCTGTTTTCTTGTTCCAGTTGTTTGAGTTGCGCCAGATATAAACGCGTGACATTTGACGGCAAAAGCATCTTTCCGGTTTCAAACATGGCCCACTGGCTGCGGCTGACCCCGGTTATCGCTGCCATATCGCGTTGCGTAAGCCCAAACGCATCCCTGATTTCTGTGTTTGTTTTCATACTGATCTAGATTTAGTTGACAATTTTTATTTTGGATATTTTTTTGTCAATGTTTTTTGACAATTTTTTACTGACAAAAAAAAATGTCAATGAAAAATTGTCAACGTTTATTTTACAGATGATAAAATCTTTGTAAAGGTTGGAAATCCGGAAAATTTTCACATCCTTCTTATTTTGCCACGAACAAAATCCAACAGCCAACCCAAAAAAAACCTCCACCAACCTTCTATAAATCAGAAAAATACTTTTCTTTACAAAAGCCCCTTCCAGTAAAACCAGACACGTGAAACTATTTTCCCTTTTGCAAAAAGCATGGGATGGACAGAGGCGTTATCTTTGCATCGCTTCGTTACATTACCTATACGCCCAGACCTATATCACCAACGTCACGGTAGCCGACATAGCGTAGCAGCTTTGCTGCCAAACCTAGCGGTTATCATCACCTAAAAAACCATAGCTGAATAAGGCTACAAACCAATATAACTTCAACCTAAATGACATCGACACCAAAAAACAACCCGCTCCACAAAGTCCTCGGCCTCGGCTTCGGCATCGCTATCTTAATAGGCGGAACCATTGGCGTTGGAATCCTGCGGACGCCAGGCGAAATTGCAGCCTTGCTCGACAACTACTGGCTCATCATCGGTTGCTGGATTGCAGGTGGAATCTTCGTACTCATGGGTTGCGGCGCTTATGCGGAACTTGCAACGTCAATACCAAAGGCAGGCGGGTCTTACAACTATGTGAAGCGCGCGTTCGGTGATTATGCCGGCTTCATCTCGGGTTGGTTCGATTATATCACGAATGCCATTGCACCGGCGGTTTTCTGTATTGTGATCAGTGAATACATCATCATACTGTTTCCCGCTTTGCACGAACACATGACATTGATAGCCATCGCGTTCCTTATTGGGTTTTTATTGCTGCATACCACCGGAGTCAAAACCGGAAGCATCGTACAGCAAATCATCAGCACCATCAAAGTCTTATTTTTTGTGGGGCTTATCGTTGCGTGCTTTATGTATACGGGTGTGCGTATTCCGAATGTCGAAACCCATACGCCAGTCATGCATGCCGGTTTTGTCATAGCTTTTTTCAAATCGCTGCAAATGGTTCTTGGGGCTTACGATGGTTGGTATTCGGTCAGTTTTTTTGCCGAGGAAGATGAGAATCCGTCGCGGAATATCCCGCGTTCGTTGTTTACGGGCGCGCTGATTGTCATGGCTATTTATGTACTTCTGAATATGGCGTATTTTTATGTTTTGCCCGTTGCATCGGTCGCACATTCGCCCTTGGTCGCATCAGATGTGGCAAAAGTTGTTTTCGGGGAACGCGGATCGACAATCGTCACCGTAATCGCCATCTTTTCCATTATTGGGATCCTTAATGCATTTATGATGATCCCGCCTCGCATTTTGTATGGACTGAGTCGCGACGGGTATTTTATTCCGGCCGGCCAACGTGTCAATTCAGGCGGAACTCCAATTGTTTCCTTGTTGATTTCATCGGCATTTTCACTGACACTCATCTGTATCGGATCGTTCAACGAATTGAATCTGCTCGGCACCTTCTTTGGTGTCACGGTCTGGAGCCTGTCGTACATCTCGCTCATCAAGCTCCGCATTTCGGAACCTGACCTGCCGCGTCCTTTCAAAACGTGGGGTTATCCGGTAACGCCACTCATTTTAGTGTTGGTTTCACTCGCCATACTTTTTGGGTTTGGATATAGCGACCGCAAGAGTTTGGTTGTTATGGTTGTGGTGACGGTTTTGTCGTGGCCGGTTTTCAGGATATTGAAGAAATTGGGCAGGAAATAAAAGAAAGTACGCTGGTAGTTGTCGAGAAAGTTTCCTTTCAATTCAGACAGTTTAATATCTTTTGCCTGAAACTGGAATTTTATAAAATCTTGGAGATGATTAAACGACTCAACGTGCTTATTATACGTGACCAATTCCAATCCCTTACCTACCAAAGCTTTTATCCTAACCAGATATTCTCAATCCGTTTCAAGAACTTTTTTCTCTCTGGCTATGGTTTCTCCTTTGTAAGTTTTGTAAACATCATTCACATCAAATTCCGAATCATTCAGCTGTAAAAACAAAAAAGCCTGATTAATCTTATTCTTAATCAGGCTGAGTTACGTATTCAAATATGTATTTTCTTCAGATGGTGGTTTTGCAAGTTGCAGCTTACTAAACCAGAAATCGGGATTGATGAATTGTCCTGTCGAGAATTCTTTTCTTTCGTCTAAGTAGGTGATTCTATCTAGCCTATTGTCTTTTATAAAACTTATGACGGCATCTTGGTCTAATTCCGCAGGTACCCTCAATTTTTCTAATTGCGCCTTGTACTTTTGAATTCTGCTTTGGACCTTGATTTAAACAAAATATCATCTCTTCCTTCTAGTTCTAAAAATAATTTTAAGTTTTCTTTAGGACTACTTCTTTTGTATATATTTGGCCAAAATTTCTGTATAACCACTCAAGCATTTGGCTCAAATCCTTACGCCCTGTTTAATTAATAAATGTCTACAATGAATAATTTTTATTTGATTATTCTCTTTATCCTTTTTGGAGGATACACTTCCGCAACTGCTCAAAAATCCAATGACTATACGGATATTATCCCCATGACACCTGAAAGCTATTCGTTTAAAAAACGATTTAATAACGAAATCAGTAGCTTCTCAGGTCAGACTAACGTTGACATCCCCATCTATACTATCGAAATGGACGACATACAAATTCCTATCTCGATTTCCTACAATTCAGGAGGGATTCGGGTTGAGGAAGAGGCAACTATTGTAGGCCTGGGGTGGCATTTGAACATTGGAGGAGAAATTAGCCGGAAAAATAATGGTGCGCCTGACGAAAGATCATTCGTGACTACAGATTATAATAGCAATGCTGGCCTTGGAACACTAAAAAATCCGATTGTGTATATCAACTATGACGATTATATAACGAAATATTTTGATAGACAGCATCTGTGCAGGGATGCGATTTATCATAGCGATCCGTATTTGACATATCAGGGAACGGTAGATACACGACCTGACGAATTTTTTTTCAGTGCTTTAGGGGAATCATGCTCATTTATGTATAACCAACAATTCGGAAACTATTTGGGCTTCCCAATTACAGATACCAAACTCTCACATACACTTCAATATATGGCCGGTTATGGGAATGTATTTTATCAATTGAAAGCGAAGCTGTCTACTGGAACTGAAGTTACTTTTGGCGAAGATGCCCGAAGTTCGGTTAGGAGAAATGGAGGGAATTATTTTGACAACAATTGGAAAATAAAGAAAATAAAGTCCATTAAGAATAATTTGATCACATACGATTACACTTATTGTGAGTATGCTTCTGGTTACCGTACAACATATGCTGGTTATATTGGAGATGTCCCTTATGGTGCTCCTGCACCCGTGAACCCAGGAAGTGCAATCGGTTATATGAATCGGGAAGCACTGATTTCTCAAATTAATTTTCCTAACGGAAATATAAAGTTCGTATATGATACACGGGAAGATCTTATGACGGGAGCGAAACGTCTGAAAGAAATTAAAGTTTATCAGCGTATTGCCGGTGTCGATCAATTGGTGAAGACTTTCCGACTCAATCAGACCTATTTCGTATCTACCCAAACTGCCAGTAATTCCAACTATCCTGGATTGGATGAAACCAGAAAAAAAAGACTGAGATTAGATGGAATCGACGTCGTTGATTCTGATAATGTCGTTGGTGATAAACATTCATTTGAATATTTTGTCTTTGACAAAATACCTTCAAAAGACTCGGGCGCCAGAGATGCTTGGGGATATTTCAATGGGGATTTTTATCAATCACTTGAGCCTAAAATGTACAATTCTTCATGTACACAAAACTGCTATCCAAAGATTGACGAAACGTATACGAAAACTTTTTCGTTAAAAAAAATAACCTATCCTGAGGGCGGATATGCGACATATGATTATGAACTCCACAAAATTGATGGAGATGAAAATTCGTATGCTTTTACATTATTAAAGGATATTACAGATGAAATGTATGAATATGAGTGGAAAAGCTTAAGTATTTCAGGATACGCGCTAAATAACTATAATCCTACTCCTGTTGCCGATCAATATTATCCATATCGGATACATTATTTAACAGGCGAACAATTTGAAATTGATTCAACTGTCCTGCCTTCAAATCAGGACAACTTAACTATAAACAGTACATTATACACAATGATTCCCGGATACCAAACTTATGTTGGGAATAATTATGCTAAATGCACTCTTGAAAAGTGGAACGGAACGTCTTGGGCCACAACGGTATCTCAAACTATTTCTAAAGATTTTAATCCATCAGGTAACTTTTCTACATCATATGTTCCAAGTCCGGGCAGCTATCGTTTCAAAATTGAATTAAACCAGAGCTATTTAACATCAACCGGAACTGTAAATCCTTCATGGAACATAAATGTTCCTCATAGTACAGGGATTAGTCTAAAACTCAAACGGATGACCAATAAAATCATCCGTATTGGCGGTTTAAGAGTTAAAGAAATCAATTCTTATAGCCCGGAACACGCCTCCAAAACATCATATTCTTATAATTTCACTAATGGCAAGCCAAGCGGAAAAGTAACTTTTGTTCCATCTTTTTGGGAGTATGTAAATCAAAAATATGAGGAATCCCCTATGGATTCTAATCCAAATCTGGTAATTAAATATTTCCAACGGATAAGTTCTGAATCCACTTTGCCAATGAGTAAAACCAAAGGCACAAATGTGGGATATAAACGGGTAGTCAAAACCGATATAGATATCACAGATCCCACCAAGACTATCAGCACTGAATATCTATACTCGTTCGCCAATCAAATGTTCTCGTCTTATTATTACAATATGAACTTAATGGAATTTGAGCCTAATGTTTGGCAGAGTGGGAAATTAATGCAAAAATCAGACTATGCAAACGGCGTCGAGGTAAAGAGAGAAACCTATGATTACTATGGATTAGATTTGGAGCAGGACAAAGGTTACGTGGATGACTTTGCAACAGATTACCTTAATCTAACTGAATTTGAAAACCAGGTCATACCAATCCAAAAACATATACCAAGTGAACTTCCGAACGGAGGATTATTTAATCCTATAAATCTTTTTCAACCCGATGTGAATGGAATTATGACCGCTCAATCAACTTGGCCTCCGTCAGTCAGGGTCCCATACTTTAAAAGATATTCAGGCTTTGATAAAATAAAAAGTAAACTTACTACCAATTACTTCCCTACGGGAGCAGTAACACAATTAAATTATTATTTCTATGACGCAGTACCTGCATATACAGGAATAAGCAGGGAAGAATATACCTCAAGTAGTAATGATGCGGTGATGACGAAATATTATTATCCTCAAAACATGATGGGAGAACCTTTGATGACAGACTTGGTGAATGCAAATCGCGTTGGTGAACCAGTAAAAATAGAGAGTTATAAAAACTCCTTTAAAATATCCGAAGAGCGCACGGTTTTCGCCCAGGATGCGACCACTTCGAATTATCTGTTGCCCAAATATATTTATAAGGCAAAATTCCCAAATAATTTTCCAGTAATCAATACAGTTCCTCTGGGTAACCTTGGACAGCTTGAAAGAAAAATGACTTTCGACCAATATGACAATCAAGGCAATCTAATTCAATATACTTCTGAGTTTGGTATACCAACAGCCATATTATGGGGATATAACAAATCACTTCCTATGGCAAAGTTCGAAAATGCCACTTTCAGTTTAATCGAGTCTGTGGCATCAAGCAAACAGACAACTTCAAATGCATCATATAGCGAATCTAATGAACAATTATTGCGAGATGCTTTGAACGCTATGAGGAGCGCCTCAAACCTGCAAAACTCAATGATAACAGTATATACTTATAAACCGTTAGTCGGTATGTCGAGTGTAACAGATGAAAAGGGTAACATCACCTTTTATAAATATGATTCCCAAGGCAGGCTTAAACATATTCTGGATAATGGCGGAAAAATCCTAAAGGAATTCACTTACCATCTCAAACAGTAATTATAGATTAAAATGAAAATATCTCTCATACATAATATATCCTTTTTGCTTGCAATATTGCTATCCCCTGCTACCTTTTCTCAGGATGTAAGATGGGAAAAATCATATGGTGGTGATAATGCCGAATATTTATTCGATGCCATTCCCTCTGCTGATTATGGATTCATCTTGGCTGGCAGCTCTGCATCCGGAAAAACAGGTAATAAAACTCAAATAAACCAGGGAGATCTTGATTATTGGGTATGGAAGATGGATGAACACGGTGAGTTGGATTGGCAAAAATCATTTGGCGGTAGTGGCATGGATATGCTCAGAAGTATTCGAACTACTTTAGATGGAGGATTCATATTGGCTGGAAGCTCCGACTCTCCAAAAGGACAAGACAAAAAAGAAGACAGTCGTGGCGAAAAAGATTACTGGATTATAAAACTCGATGCCGGAGGTGGTGAACAATGGCAGAAAACGATAGGGGGAGTAAGCGGTGATGATCTGGTCGCCATCGAACCGACTAAAGATGGTGGATATCTGTTAGGAGGAAGTTCGGAATCCGACGTAAAATATTCAAAAGATAATGACATAATTGGCGAAAAGCATGAAAATAGCCGTGGCAGTTTAGATTATTGGATTATTAAACTCGATGCCAAAGGCACAATAATCTGGCAAAAAACTTACGGGGGGCAATTTGCGGACAATTTAAGGTGTCTTTCCATTACCTCGGATGGAGGTGCTATAATAGGAGGCTATTCCAACTCACCTATTTCTGGAGACAAAACCGCCCAAGGATTCGGTTTAGGTGATTATTGGATAATAAAAATAAATAAAGATGGGCTTATTGAATGGCAAAAGTGTTTTGGAGGGGAAGCAGACGACCAGTTATTTTCAATCATACAGACTGAAGATGGGGACTACATAGCCGGTGGAAATTCATTTTCATCAGCATCTGGAAATAAGACCAGCTCATGCCGAAACGGAAGTGATTTTTGGATTGTCAAAATGGATCCTGACGGTAATAGCCTTTGGCAACAAAGCTATGACTTTGGAAAAGCGGATATTCTTACCTCAATAATCGAAAACAAGGATGGAACATTGCTTATCGGAGGATACGCCCGTAGTGAGATGGAGGGCAAATCCGGAAAAGAAAAAGAGTCAATCAATGATTATATAGCTATAAAGACGGATTCGAATGGTGGTGTCCTTTGGGATAAAAGTATTGGAAGCGAAGGAGATGATGTTTTACGCAAACTTATAGAAACACGCGACGGAGGATACTTGCTGGCCGGGACATCCAATCCGGTTGCACATCGTCATTCAGATAGTAAGGAGAACAAGGGTAATAAGTCAAATCTGATTGTAGGGAGTGATGAAAATGTAGCTGGCGTTCAAAAACTTCAAGACCAAATAGGAAAGCAAAAAGAAGAAGGTTTGGATACTGTAAATGATTTCTATAACGAACAGGTCACAGAAGTAACCGAAACAATTCATGACAATATCCCTTTGGATAAAAATAGCCCGATGAAATTTTCCACAAATGCTCCGTCAGATTTAGTCCAAGACGGAAATAATTCTAAAGCTTTGGATATGGGCAATTTAATAGGTGGATCACATAAAAGTAAAATTCCGGCTTCCAGAAGTAAAAGCAATAACCTGGGCAATAATGATTTCTGGGTTATAAAACTTAAGGACAGAGACAAAGAAGAAAAGGTAAAAACCAATCTTGAGGCAATACCTAACCCGTCAAGGGATTACACAAATGTTATTGTAGGTTATGACTTCCAATATGGAACCGTAACCATTTTTGACTTATCTGGCAGACAACTCAATAGCTTTAAAATATCTTCTGACAGAACAATTCCTGTTAACCTGTCCCAATATCCTGAGGGCATCTATGTAATTAATGTCAAAACAAATAAGGGTGATGGAAGCGTAAAAGTTATGCGTTCAGGCAGTTAAGATTGAATTAAAATAAAAAAAGTCTATTGAAACTATACGTTTACATCATGAAAAAAATTTACCTGATAATATTCTCTTTTGTAAGCTGGGGAATGTTGGGGCAATGTATTAATGAGAATTATATCATAACCACAACCTGCACCGCGCCAACTACCGACGTGAGTCTTCTAACTGCAAGCCAAAAACAGGTTTCCATAGTATATTATGACGGTTTGGGGCGACCGAAACAAAAAATCGATCAACAGGCGTCCGGACACGACAAGAATCTATTCACCCATATCCCGTATGATGGATTTGGAAGACAAATTCAAAACTACCTGCCTGCTGAAATAAACGATCAAACGCTAAATTGCGTGCCCACCGCTAATATCCAAACATCTTTAGATCAATTTTTCAGCACTTTCAGAGGCGTAACAGCCAACCCATATACTGAAAAACTCCTTGAACCATCACCTTTAGGCAGAATCTTAAAAGAAGCTGCACCGGGCAATTCCTGGGCAATGGGAAGCGGACATGAAGTAAAATATGAGTACCAGACAAATATCTTGAATGAAGTACGCCAGTTTACAATTGCTGTAAACTGGAACGCTACATCAAAATATTATTCTGCACTACCCCCTTCATCAACTATATATTACAATCCGGGCAGATTATTCAAAACGATTGTAAAAGACGAAAATTGGGTTTCAGGAACCAACAATACTACCGAAGAATTCAAAGAAAAAGATGGCAAGATTGTTTTAAAAAGGACGTATAACGGAGTGGATCAACTTTCCACGTATTATGTATATGATCAATATGGTAATCTCAACTACGTCTTGCCTCCAAACGTAGATTTGAGTGCGCCCATCACTCAAACAGTTTTGGATAGATATTGTTATCAGTATAGGTACGACAGCCGTAACAGGATCGTAGAGAAAAAAGTTCCGGGAAAACAATGGGAATTTATAGTGTATGATAAGTTAGACAGAGTTGTTGCTACCGGACCCTCATTTTCACCTTTTACCAATGGAACTGGTCAAGGATGGCTATTTACAAAATATGATACTTTTAATCGTCCGTGCATAACTGGTTGGACAACTGGAACGTTAACATCCAGCGGACGGGTGGCACTCCAAAATGACCGGGATACGCAGAATTTACAGATGATGCCATTGAATGAGTCACGCACCTCGACTACGGCAGTAACCACCTTCAATGGAGTTTCCTTTAAATATAGCAACAGTGCCTGGCCGGTACTTTCGGCAAGCATTCCCATTTTAACGGTCAATTACTATGACAGTTATGATTTCCCTGGAGCTCCTGCAGATGCGAGTATCCCGTCTTTCGTTATGTCAGATCAAACTCAACCTGTAAAATATCGCAATACGGATAAGCCAAAAGGAATGCCTACAGGAAAATATGTCAGGGTTCCGGAACTTTCGACTTCCACTGGGAGAGGCGAAACAACCTATATGCTGTATGATGAAAAAGCATTTCCGGTCAGGACATATAAGACCAATTACCTGACCGGCTATTTTCAGGTAGATAGCAAAGTCGATTTTGTAGGTAAAACAATTAAGTCGGAAACTACGTACCGGCGAATAAGTTCGTCGGATATTTTTTCCATCGCAGAAGAATTCACATATACCAATCAAGGCAGACCTTTAATTCATACACATAAATTCAACACCGGAAGCCCACAGTTATTGTCAAAAAATACATACGACGCATTTGGCGACTTGGAAATCAAAAAAGTTGGTGGTACAGATGTCAGCGGTGCTACATGCCTACAAAAAATGGATTATACCTACAACATCCGTGGGTGGTTAAAGGGTATTAATGACGTGAATTCAATTACTCCGCCTCCAACATCAATTGTGCAGGCAGAAAATCCCTGGGATTTATTTAATTTCAAATTGAACTACGACACCTTGGAAGACCAAGCGACATACGTTGGCAAAGAACTTTACAACGGGAATATATCGGAATCTTATTGGCGAACAGGAAACGACAATCAAAGACGAAAATATGCTTATACTTACGATTATCTGAACCGCCTCAAATTGGCTAACTATATTAAAGGTGCTACTGGCAGCACAGACAATACCCAAATGTACAATGAAGCGATCTGGTATGATAAGGTCGGAAATATCTCTAACTTAACGCGAAATGGTGATTATGACGATGCTTCAGCGGTCAATCCACTACAAATCGATCAGTTAACCTATTCTTACACTGACACTGATAATCCAAACCGATTAACCAGAATTTTGGATGGGGCTACAACAGCAGGATTCAAAGACGTCAGTGGTGTTCAGCCTTTTGAATATGATTACGATCTGAATGGAAATATGACAAAAGATATTCACAAAGGAATTTACAGTAATCCAATCACTTACAATCACGTAAACCAGCCCAATGCTATTATTTTCAACAACGGTAATAAAATTGAATATTTATATAATGCTCTTGGGCAAAAAGTAAAGAAAACAGTTACCGAAAATTCCGTAGTCACAACTATCGACTATTTGGATGGCTTTCAGACAAACAATGGAGCACTTGAATTGCTTCCAACATCAGAAGGATATATATCTGTAAGTCAAGGTCTGGGGAATCCAAATACCTTTCCACCAACGCTACCTAGCATAAGATGGAGCTACGTTTATAACTATCTGGATCATTTAGGAAATATCAGAATAAGTTTTGGTCTTTCTTCTGGAAAAGTAAAAATACTTTCCGAGAACAATTATTATCCTTTTGGGATGAAACATAAGAATTACAATGTAACTCAGATGCAATACGAGGATAGCGGTGGGGAAATTGACTTAACTACTTGTACTGAATGTAAGTATAAATATAAGTATAACGGGAAAGAGTGGCAGGATGAGCTAGGTTTGAATATTTATGAATACGGCAGCAGAAATTATGACCCAGTGATTGGTAGATGGTTAAGCCCGGATATTTATGCGGAAAAAGCCGTTTCTTGGACGCCGTATCGATACGCTTTTAATAATCCGATGACATTTGTTGACCCAGATGGCAATTATGAAACTGATGGCCATTATTGGACAGTTTATCTTGCTGCGCTGATGACAGGGCATACAAATGCCAGAGAATTGGCTTATTACGCAGAAATACCAGATAACCGAATGTCAGATCGTGGTGATATTTTAAATTCCACTAATACATGGGCTTATCTCGATTGGCAAGTAGATGTTCATGCGCTAACAGGCGGTACTCGAGAAGACGAAGTAAGAAAGTCAGAAATAGGTTATTTCAGAACCAATAATGCACGTCAACAAGGGTATTCCTTACATAGATATGGTGATAGTCATGCTCATAGCGACGACGATGGCGATATGTATTGGACTGGTCCCGGACATTTATTTCGAGGCCATTCTCCCGATAAAATTGCTAATAGACCTGAACTTTACTTAGAATACGCAAATGGTCTAGTAAATATGTTAGGTGGTTTTCAAAAAGACATGTTTACTTTCGAGTATGTTGCAAAGTCGGGAGGAACAACTGAACAAAATTCAGCGGTTTTTGAAACTGAGGTAAGATTATTAGAAGGTCAAAAAACTTTTAGTGTTGGAGGAAATCAAGTAGATGCTATAAAAAATTATATGAATGCCCGAAATGGTCATACTAAAACCACCACTAATATGAAAGTTTTTAGTTCAACCGGCGACCGATATAAACCTAACGGGAAAGGTGGGTGGACAAAAACAACGGAAACACGTACATATGTAATCTTCCAATAAATGAAAAAATCACAAATAATCAGACGTTCAGCACTTGAGTTTTGTGTAGTGTTGCTAGTATTTAATCTTATAAACTTTACCCTTTTTATAATTTTTCAATCTGTAAATGACTGGGAACTATTTTCTTATAACTTATTTGGAAGCATTTTAGTATACTTTATTTTTTTTCTAACCTCAGTTTTAAGATCATTAATATTTTCTACTACTAATTTTTTACTTAAAATCATAGGAGATTTGCTATTTCTTGAGTTATCCTTTATGATTGCTGCTGGAGGATCATTACTTTATCACATTCTTTTTTATGCAATTTCAGATGAAAATTATATTTTATTTTTCTATCCAATTTGTTTGATAGGTATTCGTATTTTATGGAATATTCAAAGTCCAAAGAATAAAAATCCTAGTTTGGAAAATTGAAATCGAAGGACTTGAAGGAACCTATTAAAGTCCAAAGCGAACCTCAAAATGCTTTTATATTTGCAGCGAAGGTTGCACAATAAAGTGTAGAAGAGGCATCTCCGATAATTGAAGAAACTTTAAAGCAAGGATTTAGCAATATTGTTAGTAAAGGTACTGTTACAGCTGCTACTGCTGGTGCTTTATTATTCGGGGATAATTCTGCTCCAAATTTTGGCACTACAAGTGAAACCGTAACGAATTTCAAATACAAAATAAAAGGCGATGAAGTCGAGACATCTATCAGCGTTGGCCAAAAAATAACAAATAGAAAAGTTGAAGATGATCAAATAATTTATCGGGGAGGGGCCAACACACTTAACAATTTTACACCAAGGCCCGGAATAGATGATGGGATAGGACCAAAAATTGGATTATCGACAAATGTGAATCCTCTTAAGGCCACAAACGACAAAGGTGGTAAAGTTCAGCCTTTGAGTAGTAGCCTTCTTAAAACTATGGGGTTTCAACTAACGGATGTTAGGGGCCATGTTG
This sequence comes from Flavobacterium silvaticum, assembly GCF_012911565.1. Classification (GTDB taxonomy): domain Bacteria; phylum Bacteroidota; class Bacteroidia; order Flavobacteriales; family Flavobacteriaceae; genus Flavobacterium; species Flavobacterium silvaticum. The sequence continues at coordinate 36,389 of NZ_JAAMPU010000106.1, forward strand.
GGGTTCGACCATCGAGTCAGCTTTTACTCCAGGCTTGGGCAAAAAATAAAAATAATCCTGGTTCTAATCCTGCGGCGGTGTTATCGATAATGGTTCAACTTGCAAGAATAAGTGAAATGAAAATTAAAATATAATGAATAACGAAGATTTAATCCCTAGGGATAAAGAAGATTTAGATTTTATCGAAAGGCTAAAAAATAAATCAATTATAGAAATTAAGGAGATTATACCTAGATTGTTAGTTTGGCTACAGGATGGAAACTGGCCTCAGGCTACACCAATTATGAAATATTTTCAGCCACATGTAAATGAGATAGATAGCGAGCTAGTAGAAATATTAAAAGGCAACGATCCTTCTTGGAAATATCATATTATAAATGGACTACTAAAAAATTCTCCTGCTAAACTCAATGAGAATTTAATAGCAGTTTTACGTGAGTTAGCCCAAAACCCGAGTATTGCAGATCAAGAAGAGGAGATTAATTTATTGTCGGAAGAAGTACTCAATGACTTGGAATAACAACGTCTCTGTGTAAAAAGAGCTTTTATAATTTGGAAACTAGGAAATCACAAACAACTGCCATCGAAAAATCATAGGTATGGACATCTGAGAATGAAATTCGTGCAGAACAGGGAGAAAAGCCACGATTTGTTTTAATACCATTATTTAAACTATGAAAATCTTCACCACAACAATTACAATAATCTTTCTCTTTTCATTTGAAATCGGAATATCACAACATGAGAGGGATTTTATGCCTTTTCCTGTGGATAATTTTTTTTTGGATCAGTTAGATTCCAAATTAACACTATCAAAGGTTGACTACTTACAGGCAGCCCAACAGAAACTTATTAAAAATGGAGTATCTGAGGAAAATTTAAAATCGAAAGAAATATTTATAAAAAACGCCGACAATTTATTATCTGTAAATAATCTTTTTTTTCAATCATGGACTGAAAGCAGACATAACAAACTCAAAATCACAAATCTTTTTTTCATCACCGTAACCATTAGCGGAGATGAATTGACAAAATACAATATCGTTCTATCAAAAGATGTAAACAACCAAATCGAAATTTACAGTTCAGATAAAAAGTCTGTTATGGTATCAGAAAATACAATAGATTTTATTACAGACTACATGTTAAACCTATGTGATCCATCGAATTACAAAACACCACCGCTTAATGCATATATGACAATAGACAATATCCGTTTTTATCAAAATGAATTTGTATTACGCTCAGTAGTTGTTGAAAGCGTACTTAATAAAGATTTGATGATATTGAAAAATTTATCGTGTTTTAAATAGTAATTAGTCACGAACTAAACCTTTTCTCTCAATTGCCCAACCTGCTCACTAACCTTCTTCTGCACCACCTTCCCATAATGCATCTGCGTAGTCGTAATCTTAGAATGACCCAATAATTCCGAAACAATTTCCATAGGCACATCATTAAACAACAGCACAGTCGATGCAAAAGTTTTTCTGGCTACATGATGCGACAGTTTTTTGTCGATGCCCAGAATATCAGCAATCTCTTTCAAGGTACGCATTGAATTTTAACTTGAGATATCGTGAAGACCAGTTAAAAAGCCACATACAAAAGCCGTTTCCAAATTTCGTGTTTACATAATTTTGTAAACGGCACATCTGTAAACAGAGAATGGCTTTTAACCATATAAGCGAAGTACTTGTATTTATAACTATAGTAGCAAGTCTTATATATAAAAGGAAGTGCTTACATATGTAAATTTCAGATGCCCGGTAATGTTCAGATTAGGTCATGGAAAAAATGAAAGTGCCTTGCTGCCCGACAGTCTTTATCAAAAAAAAAAAACGATAGTGCGGACTTGCAGTACGTACCCAAAACACCCGATAACTATAAAATATATTTTGTTTGGCACGGACTGCAAGTCCGCGCTATCGGATTAGAAAAAAGATGCACACCTTTTCAAAACAGGATGCACACCGGATTGTTTGCCCTTTTGAGGCAATTATGTAGAAAATATGAGGGATAAGGAATTTTAAGAATCGCTACAAATGCAAAAAAGCCATCCACAAAAGTGGAAAGCTTTTCATTGGTCTAACTACTAAACCTGGGGCTTTCGCCCCGAAACAACACAACTGCGATTAAGGTTCGCGAACCTACTTTGGCCAAAAAAGCACTCCGGTGAAGAAGTGCTTTTGCTTGCTTTCGCGGTCTGGACGGGACTCGAACCCGCGACCTCCGCCGTGACAGGGCGGCATTCTAACCAACTGAACTACCAAACCTTTCGCTGAATGCGGTTGCAAATATAGAACGGAAAATCATATCTGCAAATAAAACTTTAAAAAATATTCAGAATAAAAAACAGCCTTATCCAAAGCTTTGTTTTTCAACCAAATATGTGGTCATGATTTTTTCAAAATCCGCGCCTACATTGACCGGAACGTACTTGATCCGGTTCTGGGCGCACGTTTGGGCAATCTGTTTGAACTGCTCCGCGACCTTTTGCTCGTAGGCCTGTTTGACGTTATCGGCGAAAATATTAATCTCCTGACCGCTCTCAAGGTCAACGAATTTGCGAGGTGCGTTGTCAAAATCAAAGTTGAGTTCGGTCGCAGCATCAACCACATGGAACAAAACCACACGATGCTTATTGTGCTTCAAATGCTGCAACGCCGCAAACAAACGGCTCTGGTCGCGATCCTGGAACATATCCGTAAACAGCAAAATCATGCTGCGCCGGTGCATCTTTTCGGCAATCTGGTGCAAGTAGGCGACCGTATCTGTTTCTTTTGGAACAATCGGATTTTCAAGCAACCCTTCAAGCTTGTCGAGCAACATTCTATGGTGTCGGTCGCTGCCTTTCTCGGGCGCATAATATTCATAAGAATCGGAATAGACACTAAGCCCTACCGCATCGCGCTGCTTCTTCAATAAATTCATCAGAACCGCCGATGCCAGTACCGAAAACCCAATCTTGCTTTCGTAAAAAGGCTGGTCGTCCTTCAATTTGGGGTAATGCATCGAAGACGAATTATCGATGATCAGATGACACCGCAAATTCGTTTCTTCCTCGAACCGCTTCGTGTACAATCTGTCGGTCTTGGCGAACAGTTTCCAGTCGATATGCTTGGTGCTTTCACCCGAATTGTAATTCTTGTGCTCGGCGAATTCGGCAGAAAAACCATGGAACGGACTTTTGTGCATGCCCGAAATAAAACCTTCGACAATCTGGCCCGCAAGCAATTCCAGATGCTTGAACGAGGAAACTTTCTGTAACTGGGAATCGATCTTCATAGTTGTAAAGATAGTTTTCAATTAATAATTAATGATGAATAATTAATAATTGTTGGGCGTTTCCGCAGCCGGAACGTTTGAGGTAAATGAACCTGTATGCTGGCTGCGGTCAGGCTGACCCGCTGCAATCTTTTGCATACCCGACTATTTTCGGAAACCTTTAAGAACGCAAAAGGATTTCCGCTCGCATCCTTAACGCGGGCATGGAACCGGAAACGTTCAACTCTTCATGAGCCAGCCCCCGATGCAAGTGATTACCCCACAGCTTTGGCGGCTATTTTGAACCGTGGCGGCAGAGCGACCAACGGAAGCTCCTGCCGCCGCGTGTGAAAAAAGCCGGCACAGCGAGGCGTAAAAGCGGGCAGCGGGAAATGTGCTGCCAAAAAACAAAAAAAGTAAAAGCCCGGAATACCACGACCGGGCTTTTGAGGAAAAAAACTAAAGGAAAATGCCTTTCTGTAGCCTTGCGAAGGTGCAACGCTTTTCCCGGCTTTGGAAATGGGAATCCATGAACGGCTTTTCCGATAGATGAACGACCGGTTACCACCGCCGGCCGTTCGGTACCAAGCAATTTTCTTTAGTGATTCCCGACCGCATCAAGGGTTGTCTGAGGGGTCGGATCCTGATTTGTATTGGCTGTGCGTCCAAAATTCAGGTTGTCGCCATTTGCCGAAATATCCAAAGCGGAATTGACCTTATCGTTTTCATTGAACATGACCTTGTCTAAATTTTCTGCGAATCGACCTGAAAGAAGCGACTCAGGCACATTACCCTGATCGCTGTCAACCCGGTCTCCCACCGCGATCCAGGATATTAACGCCGAACCCGTTCCTGAATTCTGTTCCCGGATCGTGAACCCGGCAGCGTCTATGGATTCGATGTAAACACCGTTGCAAGGCCCCATTGGCGTTGCCGTAACCACAGGCGCATCTTTGAGCAAGCGCGCGTAAGCCGGATCAAAATTTACATGGGCCGTTCCGTTGTTGAGTTGTATTTTTCCTTTTTTGTATACGACTATTTCAGAAGATGTGACGCTGAAAGCAGGCGTAATCCCTTGTGCCGTTTTTACAAGTTCTACCTGATGCCCGTTGGTGTATTCGTTTCCGTTGTTGAAGTGTGCCATCAACGATCCTGATGACATACTGCCTATCGTGGTGCCCCGGCTCCATGATCCGATCAGGCCGCCGTAAAAGCCACCGCCGATTCCCTGGTCTGTCGGCGCACTGGAATATCGGCCTGTACCGCTAGCCAGAGCAGTGGAAGCATAGATGCCGTAGTTTGTCCCGGCGCTGTTCTTATACCCCAAAGAAGCCCAATAGCTACCTAAAGCATCTGCCCCGAGTATGCCTCCGGTGCGGATAGAACCCGTATAGGTCTGGTTGAATCCTGTCAGGGCGAACGAATACGAATCGCCCCAGTAATTTATTCCGTTTAAGGCACTGTTGTAACCCGTTGCGCTATAATTCACGCCATTATTCTGCGTGTTTCGGCTCCGCTCCGCCTGAACGGTATATTGTGCGTCACCCGATGCCGTAACCTGCGTATGGGAAAACAAGGATTTTCCAAGAAAATATCCGGAAAAACTCCCTTCCTTTCTTACATCTGAATATACGCCTGTATGGGTTCCGCCTATAGATGTCGGCATATCGATATATACCCCGTATTTGAGCCCGCCGCCTGTCGAGCCTGACTGGTAACTGATCAATTCCCCATAAATACCATCATCTGTAGGCGTTTTGATAACGGTATGGATCCCAATATTGGTGGAATTGTTTGAACCACCCATATCATTGAGCATTCCAACATGTACTCCCGGATTGTTTCCGGAAAATTCATTCTGTGTGCCAACCATGTAGCCGGAAACGGTGTTGGTCATACTGTTGCGGGTTCCGGTTATGGTACCATCGCCAAGACCGGACATTATATTGGTTGTTCCGTACCTGAAGCCCGAACCTGCCGCCGAAACGTAATTCTCTGTCCCATAAGCAGCATTTGTCGTTGTGCCGCTTACAAAATTCGTTGTTCCCGTTCCTGACACCGCATTGGCTACCGTGACGCCATTGTTTGTTCCGACCAATGCCCCGCTTGCAAGGGCTGCAGGCGTGATGATTTCGGTTTTTAAAGCATTGGTTGCAAGCACTGTACTTGTCGGGTTACTATGCCTGAACAACGCTGCCGATAAATTTGCCCCGTTGGTTTCAAGCACATCAAGTTTATAAGCCGTTGTGTTTTTTCCGATGGCGACGTTACCCAAGTGATACATGGCATCTGTGTTCAGGTCCGGCGGAATGGAAGACCCGACTTCAAAAAAAGAGGCGTTTGCAGTTGTCGCGGCCCATGTTGCATTTCCCAAAGCATCTGAAGTCAGTACCCGATTTGCCGCCGCACCATTGGTCATTTGGAAATTCGTGGTTTTGGTCTTCCCGAAAACTTCGAGTTTTTCAGACGGTGTCCCAATGGTTCCGATACCCACATTGCCGGTACTATAACTGGGATTGAATATAAAATTCTTTGCAGAGAAAGAAAGTACGTCGTCTCCATGTGCTTCGCCAATCATAGTAAAATCACCATCCCCGAATTTGATGAGCTTATCATCTGAAGCAGCTATCCATGCGAATTTGCCTAATTTCAGGTTGTCATTTATGTGGAGCCGTTCCTCGGGTTCCGTTTCTCCTATCCCGATTTTTCCGGCAGCCAGTCCTACGTCTGTCCCATAAATCAGGTTCCCGATCGACAGTTGATTGTCCAGAACGGCAGAAGGCACATCGGCACCGTATCCAAGTACAAGATTGTTATTTGTATGGATATTGTTCCCGGCCTGGCTTCCAATAGCTACATTGTTATCGCCGCTAGCACTGTTGGCCATCGAGGTCCCTATGGCAATATTATAGGAACCGGTCTGATTGATAGCCAAGGCATTTGCGCCTATGCCAATATTTTCCGAACCGCTTGTATTGGCAAAAAGTGCATCGGAACCAATACCCAGATTTCTATTCCCGATATCGTTGGCCGTCAGGGCGTTTGAACCCAACGCAAAATTATCGTCACCGCTGTCGTTGGTCCTCAGGGCCATTTTTCCGAGCGCCACGTTATCGGAGCCGGTAGTATTCATCCGCATGGCATCGGAACCGCTCGCAAAGTTTCCGCCGCCTGATAAATTCTGGTACAAAGCACCATCTCCGAAAGCTATGTTTTCCTGTCCCGTAGTATTTGAACTCAGTGTATTCGACCCGAAGGCGAGATTGTAGGTTCCGGTATTCGCCGGATTCAATGCGTTTACGCCAAAACCGACGTTGTTTACTCCCATGATTCCGGCACGCACGCCGTTTCGTTTGAAAATAAAATCCTGGTCGTCTGCTGTCCCGATGAAATTCGTCGCCGGATTCGTCCCTGAATTCCCGATTATATCCCAGCCTTTGCCTCCGCCAATCCCTTTCCAGCTTGTAGTGGCATTGTCCCAGTAATAAAAACCCGGAGCATTGGTACCCGATGTTGTCGTGAGGAAAACCAGCATGCCGTTTTGTGCGACGGTCGGAAGAATTGATGGAAACGTATCGATCTTTGGAATCAGAATTCCGTCTGTGTTCAACGGAGCCGCCTGATTCGACGACTTCACATCGAGTTGGGCGTTTGGCGTGGTGGTATTTACGCCGACCTGGGCCGAAACGGAAATCCCGGTCAGGAAAAGCAAGAGGAGAAATTTTTTCATGGCGTTGTGGTTTTGGTTGCCTGATGGTGGAGTACAAACTTCCATCGATGCGGTCAACTAAAAAACAGCCAATAGACGAGGGTCGATTTAAATAGACGAATGTAGGGTCTGGAACATTTTCGGGTATATTTGGGTTGTGCGACGGTTATAAAAATCGATATTGACTCTAATTATAAACTATGCTTGTAAAATTCACCGAGTCAATAATTGATGATTTCAAAATTCCGTCATTTGAGATTAACGAAGGAGAAATACTAATACTAAAAATTCCGGGAGGAACTAAATTTCAGGGTCTGGTCAAAAAAATTTGCGAACATATTAAAGATAAAAACCCAACATTTACATATGTCGAGCATCACAATTCCAGAACATTCCTTGAGAGGATATTTCCTTTAACAGTAAGGCGATATCTGAAAAACTCTGATTTAAACTCTGAATCCATCCAAAAAATAGGTGAAGCCCATTTTCTAAATCCAGACATGAAGTTTCAGAATCTGGGAGGAACATCGAGAAGAAAAATAAGCTTATTTAAAACATTGTCTTATACAAAAAATATAATGATTGATTTGGTAGGCGTTGATCCAAAAGGAGGAATAGAAATTTATGGTATTTTAAAAGAAAATATGCGGAACAAAGGCAGTGTAATCCTTTTCGATCATTTCAACGAATTTCAGGATGATTGCTCAAAATTTATCGAAGTAGAATATACAGGAATGCCAAACGGCGAAACGTTGCTGAAGCATGAAGGAGATTAAACTATTTATTGGTCTGATCCTTTTTCTGATTGCTTTGTTTTTCCTAATCAATCAGAAAAACGATCAGGAACGTGAAAAGGAAGAAAACATCAACAAGCATCGCTTTATCACTGTTGGAAAATTAAAGAAAAAGGGGCGACACCATACCGATTACGTTTATTATTATGATGGAAAAAAATATATCGGAACAGTTAAAAGTCCTATGGTTGGAAAAAGCCAGCAGCACAAATACTTTTATGTTTCACTCTCGACAGTAAATCCCGAATTGTCAAGAATAGATTTATCTGGACAAATAATCGATACAGCCCAAATACATTCAAGCGGATTCAGAGAAAAGACCATGACAGAAATCCTAAATGATACGATGTCGGCAATCAATGATTAATGCCAGCCGCAATCCAATGACAAACCAAGTAAAATCTGATGTATCAAAACATTAAAAGAGCATTTCCGATTATATTCATCGGAATTGTGATTTACACCATCTGGCGGGTCTGGATAACAGGGAAATCTGGCGGGCCTTGTAATGCTGGCTTGGCAATAATAATACTGGAGCCGGTTATTGTCATACTATCACTATTGCAATTCTGGATTATAAACCAGGTAATGTTCAGTAAAAAATCAAACTTTCTGTATCCTCTTTTAAGTAGTATTTGCACAATATTTTTTGCATATGTAGCCGTAATTTATCTAAAAGAACATTTTAATTTATGGATATCCGCTTTGTTCCCATTTTTACTATTAAATATTGCAATTACTATTTTTATTTTTAACAAACAACGAGGCCGGTAAACATTTGCGACAAACGAAAAATGACCTTTAAAACCACAATCAGCACCATCCTGACACTAGCTGTAATTCTTTTTTCAGCAAGAAGCATTTCCCAAAACGAAGGCATAAGCAACTACAAAAAGTATTTCGCCTTCACCCAGACAGGCACTCAAAAATTCCTCATCATCAGGCAGTATCAAAAAGCTGGAAAGCAATTTTACATCGGTGTCGATTTTAGTGATTTGAGCACCCGCATATTTGCTTCGGATGACATTAAAACAGTTCCGGCTAATTGGGAAAAGATACAAACCGATTATAAAGACACTCCTTATATACAGGCCATCAACTTCACCAGGCAACAATCTTTGAACCTACAGGATTCTGGTATCAGCAATGGTTATCCGGAAGAAAAAGGCATCACGCTTACCATTGATCTGTGCCCGTCGGGCAAACCTCTGGACAGGATTATTTTTACATCGCTGATCAATGAGTTCGGCAAAATCGAAAAACCGGTTCCGTTGGCGTTGTCCATCACCGGAAAGTTCATGCTGTCGCATCCGGACGATATGCAATGGCTCAAAAATCGCGAAGCGTCGAACGACATCCGCATTACCTGGATCAATCATACGTACAATCATTTTTACAACCCGAAACTGCCGCTGGCAGAAAACTTTTTATTGAAGCCCGGAACTGATATCAATTTTGAAATCCTCGAAACGGAAAAAGCCCTGCTGGAAAGAGGATTGCTTTTTTCGGTGTTTTTCAGGTTTCCCGGATTGGTTTCCGATCAGTCACTGATAGAAAAAGTAACCGGTTACGGATTGATCCCGATAGGAAGCGACGCCTGGCTTGCCAAAGGACAGACGGCACACGACGGAAACATCGTCCTGATACACGGAAACGGAAACGAACCGTTAGGCGTCAAAGATTTCCTCAAATTGTTGCAGGACGAGAAATCGGCGGTCACGAATAAAGAATGGCTTTTATATGATTTACGTGAAAGTGTGGAAGATGAATTTGAAAAATGATATATGCCTTCTAAAATAAATCCCGCCAAATACCAAATCGGGCTTATCGTCACATTGACACTACTGATTGCCTTTCCATTGCTTTCAATGGGATCGGGTTCTGCCAAACCCAACATGGAACGGCTTGTGATTTCACGCCTTATCCAATGGATCTTTCTGTTGTGCTTATGGCTGTATACAATCTTTGTCGAACGACAGGATTTCCTGCCCTGGAAAAAAGAAAAATTGAGTTTCGTAAAAATTTTGGCCCATGCCGGTTTGTTGTATCTGGCAGTCATTTTTTTATCGCTTCCCATTCGGATACTGCTGGATTTTCTGAAACCTGAAAAAATGAGTCCGTTGCTCACCGGATTGAAACCGATCTTGCTCAAGAATTGGCTGCTCATACCTTTCATATCCGTTACGGCAGGCGTGATCGAAGAATTCCTGTTCCGGGGATATTTACAGCCCCGGTTGCAAGCCTTGATAAAAAATCCGGTTATCACCATTATCCTGACTTCGGTCGTATTCGCTGTGGTGCATATCGGATACGGAACTTTCCAGAATGTTGTCGGGCCATTTTTGATAGGGCTTTTGTTTTCTTCCTACTATTGGAAATACAGGAACATCATGCCTTTGATCCTGTGTCATTGCCTCATCGATATCATCAGCCTGACGGTGATCGTTTTAAAAAAATGATGGAATGCTGCGGAACTTTTCCATAACTTCATTTTTGTAATTACCAAATGATACGACCGCTATGACAACGACACCAGAACACGATCAAAAAATTGCCAAAATCATTTTCGGATCCGTCTATCCGCATTACGTTAAAAAGGTCGAAACCAAAGGCCGGACGGTCGAAGAACTGCATCAGGTAATCGAATGGCTGACGGGTTTTGACGAAAAAAAGCTGAACCAGCTCATTGCCGACAAAGTCACGTTCGCAGCCTTCTTCGACCAGGCAGTACTGAACCCGAATGCACATTTGATAACCGGTATTATCTGCGGATACCGCGTAGAAGAAATCGAAAATCCGCTGACGCAAAAAGCACGTTATTTAGACAAATTGATAGACGAACTGGCCAAAGGCAAAAAGATGGAGAAAATTCTTCGGTCGGCGTAAAAAGTTTACCTACATTTAGTTAGCATAAGTTCCGGATGAAAAACCTTTCCTGCCTGATTCTCGACGATGACGAACTCGACCGGTTGGCCGTACGCGCCGCCGTGAAGCGTTATCCGGAATTCGAACTTACGGGCGTTTTTGAATCGGCGGACAACGCACTAGCATTCCTTCAGAAGAACAAGGTCGATGTTTTATTTCTTGATATCGACATGCCCGGAACAAACGGACTCGAATTCCGCAAGATGGCAGCGCAAATCCCGATTTGTATCTTTATATCGGCACATGCGGAACACGCCGTGGAAACCTTTTCGCTTGAAACCCTCGATTTTATCCTCAAACCGTTGAAAGCCGACCGTTTTGCCCAGACCGTTCAACGCATCCACGATTATATGGAGCTTCGCGAAAAAGCGAATTTATTCGAATCGAGCCTGGGTGCCGACGTGATCTACATCAAGGAAGGTTACGAACAGACAAAAGTAAAACTCCACGACATCCTGTATCTTGAGGCGCTAAAAGATTACACGAAGGTCGTGACATCGGCCAAAAAACATTGCGTACTGTCGAACCTTGGAAACCTGCTTAAGGAAAATCCGTTTTCGTCTTTCGTACGCGTCCACCGAAGTTTTGCGGTGCAGAAACAGTTCATCGATAAAGTGCTTCCGAATGAAATCGTACTTCGCAACAACCACAGCATTCCTGTCGGCCGAAGCTACCGCGATAATTTAAACGAAGTGCTATGAACAAATGGTCCGCTTTGTTCTTGTTTTTTACGACTGCCTTGTGTTTTTCACAGGTTCCGAAAACACTGGATTCGGTCAAAGTGTATTTAAAGACGAAGCCAAAAGACACGTTGTACGTCCAGGCGCTCAATGAATATGCATTCCAGCTGATCCAATCAGGAGCAGAAACGGCAGCTGTCAGGGAGCAGATAGATGCCATGCACAAACTTTCCCAAAAACTCAATTACAAAACGGGCTATTACAAAGTCGTGAACATGAAGGGCGTTCTGGAATATTCGCACCAGAATTCACAAAAGGCCATGGGGTATTTTTTGAGGTCGATGGAACTGATCAAAAAATTCAAGCTCCAGAAAAAGCTGTACCAGACGGCCCTCAACAATGTGGGAATCATCTATACCCAAATGGGCGACCGCGAGCATGCGACGAAAATTGCGATGGAATTACTCCATTATCAGGAAAAATATAACCTCAAACCGTATCGTACCTTTCCGTACGACCAATTGGGTGAAAACCTCAAACTGTATAAAAAGTATGACGAGGCATTGGTCTACTACAACAAAATGCTCGACATAGAAACCGGAATCGATAACGACAGCGGCATCGCGATTGCAGAAAACAAAATCGGGAATGTATACGACGATATGCGCGATTTTGCCAAAGCCGAAAAACACTACAACCACGGTTTGGAATGCGCGCGAAAAGCCAATTACAAATTATTGCAGACCGATTTACTGACGAACCTGGCGCGCATTTACAAAAAAACCGGACGCATCGAAAAGGCAAAATCGTATCTGCTCGAATGCCTTACGATTTGCGATGAGCTTGAATTGACGACACCTCTGAAGATCATTTACCAGAACCTTGGCGATGTGCATGAAAAGGAAAAAGACTACGTACAGGCCGAAAAATATTACCTCAAATCCCTTGAAATTTCAAGGACCACGACAGATCCGGAAGGCAAATACACCATCAACCAGACGCTGAGCGACCTCAAGGAAACCACAGGCGATTATAAGGCTGCGTTGGCGTATCGCGTGGCTGCCGATACGTTCAAGGATTCCGTCTTTAAACTGGAAACCGCCGAAAAAACCGAAGAGTTGCTGCGCAAATACGAATCGGAGAAAAAAGAACAATTGATCCGCGTCAAGAACCTCGAGATTTCCGCTTACGACAAACAGCGTTGGTATTTATTCGGCGGCATCGGCCTTATGGCCATCATTGGAGGTTTGCTGTTTTTCCAGGGGTGGAACAGGAAACGGACCAACCGGAAACTCACGCTTTTGAATTCGGAACTCGATACGGCGAACCAGACCAAGGCGCGTTTGTTTTCCATCATCGGGCACGATTTGCGGACTCCGGTCAGCCAGATCTATCAGTTTCTGGAATTGCAGAAAAACGATCCGGAATTGTTTTCTGGTGACGATTTGAAACGACACAACCAACGTATTGCGGCATCTGCAGGTAATCTGCTCGATACGATGGAAGATTTGCTGTCGTGGTCCAAGTCCCAGATGGATGCGTTTTCCATAAGATCCACAAGGTTTGCCCTGGCAGATGTTACGAAAGAAATCACTGCGCTCATCGACCAGAAATCTCAAATCAATGTAACTGTTGCACCTGATTTAATGGTTTCGACAGACCGCAATTTATTTACCGTAATCCTGCGGAATTTACTGCAGAATGCGCTCAAAGCTTCTAAAGAGCAACAACAGGTTTTACTGACAGCCAAAAAGATTGCGGAAGTCGTGAAAATCGAGATCCGGAATTCGGGAACCATGCCAAAAGAGGCGCAATCGGCCCTGATCGAAGGATCTGAAATAAACAGTGGAAAGAGCGGCCTTGGCCTGTCGCTCGTCCATGATTTTTGCAGGCGCTTGGAGATTGGGGTTCAGGTTGTGGCCGAGAATGATATTACAATGGTTCGACTGTACCTACCACAAATCAGATAGCACGGACTTGTTAGCGCAGACTTGTAGTCCGTGCCCATAAAAACAGCCTCAAAGAATCTTGTACGCTTTCGAACCTTTTCTGGTTAAAAGTAATCATCCGATGGCGCGGACTTGCAGTCCGTGCCATAACGTCCCAAAAAGCCTCAACATAAAAATCCCGTTTACCAATTCCCTGTTTACAAAATTTTGTAAACGACACATCTGTAAACAAGAGCCATGTCACACATAAAACAATAGCACGGACTGCAAGTCCGTGCCAACATATGCTAACATGCATGCTATCCGATATCAGTCTGTAACAAACGAACGCAAACCTCCGGGCTGGATGGTATACCGCAACTGGTAAGCTCCCGAAACATAGGATTGTAACTCGAGCTTCGCATATTTTCCGGAGTTGGTATAAATGGCGTAGACCTGAGGTTTCGGTTCGACCAAATGCGTCTCCAAATTGTAATTGTACCAATTGGTGAACACTTTGTTGTCCATCTCAGCAGAACCCAACTCATCCATTTCATCTCCTTCCCCATCGTAGAAATAACCGTTTTCAGGCGCTTCATCAAGATTCGCATAGGTGATTCCGGATGCCAGCGGCTGTCCTTTTACGGAACCGCTTCCGCTTGTGCCTCCGTTGAGATAAATATCGGTACGGCGAAAAGCGATATCCCAATTTCCGGAACCATCGGTGACTTCGAGGCCGGTTTCAAGTGAATAGTATCGGGTGACGGGATCTGTAAGCGAGCCGGTCTGGTCTACTACGATCTGGCGTGTTACGGGTTCGACGTTAGTTCTTTGGTCCGAGTCGTTATCGGAACTGCAACCTGCAATGAATACGGTCAACAGTGAAAGCAGGATTATTTTTTTCATGATATCTGTTATTAGTTATGTAACGCTCCTTCTTCAAAACGTAGTTTCCAGCTCAACAATGATCCGGCTTCCCCAACGGCATGATCCGTGGCACGCAACTTCCATATTCCTGCCACGCTTTTCCCATCGAGGAATTCGTGCATGTTGATCATGGTAATTGTCGTCGGATATGAATCGTTGGTACCTGTAGGCAGGTACGTTCCGCCCGGAACAGCCTGGCTTTCAGTGAGACTGGTTGATATTGTAGTAGTTGCAGCTGAGGTGAACACGAGGAAATTACCCCCGGCAAAAGGCGACTCCAAACCGAAAGGCGCGGCTGCACCATATCCGATGCGTTTGATGAGCGGCATCGATTGCCCGTCCGGGGTGACGAGTTCAACCACCACGTCGCCTGCGAATGGATGGTTTAGCTCAACGGTAACGCTTATGCCCTCGGGATTTGAAATAGTTCCGTCCGATGTAACTTCTATGGGGCTTTCGATCCCGATTTCGGAATCGTCCGGAATAGCGAAATCTGTTTGTGCCGTTGTCTCGAATGGAGCTGAAACCGGAGATTTGTCGTCATCGGAACAGCCTATCAGCAACACGGCAACGGCTAAGAGCAAAATTCTTTTTTTCATGGCAGTTGTTTTAAAATTCACCACGAAAATAAAAGGGCTGGAAAACCATTTCGCCGCAAACTATACCAACGACAGGAATAAGTGACGAACGACCATAAAAAAGCCCGGCATAACCGGGCTTCACTTGATTTTTCAGTATGGTATTACAACGCGGCGTTCAAAGAATCGGCATACGTTTGTTTTGGAGCGACACCAACCTGGCGGTTGACCACTTCACCGTTTTTGAAAGTCAGCACGGTTGGAATGTTACGCACTCCGTATTTAGCGGCGAATTCCTGGTTCGCATCTACATCGACTTTACCGATGACAGCTACCCCATTGAATTCTTCACTGATCTGGTCGATGATTGGAGCGACCATTCTACAAGGGCCGCACCATGCCGCCCAAAAGTCTACCATTACCGGTTTATCTGATTTCAAGACTACATCCTCGAATGTAGCGTCTGTTATTGCTATAGCCATGATATACTATCTTTGGTTGTTAAATTTTACGCCACAAAAGTAAGTAAATTATAGGAATGCAAGTTCGGAAACAGATTGGTTTTGGTTATTTATGAATTGCCGGAGATTATGTTATGGTTTCCACATTTGGTTTACTCTATGCCCAGACTTACTGTGGTGCGGAGTTCAACCTTGGATCAAGAAGGTGCAATCTTAACCTCCAAAAGTATTGGTATAAAATCCTGTTTCCTCATTTACTGTTTACAAAATTTTGTAAACAGTAAATGAGGAAACAATAATTGGTTAGCGAACTTCTATCGATGGCGCAGACTTCCAGTCTGTAGCAATCAATTCACCTTAAACCTAACCTCAAGCCTGTCCAGTTCATTAAGCAAATCCGTACAGATATTCACGCGTACCTTACGGCTGTTCATGGCCAGTTTGGTAATCAGGCGAACTTCTTCCGTGGGTTGGGCAACTTCCGGTATGGCTTCTATTGCGGCTTCTGTATCTGCATCTGATTCAGGCGAAACCTCATCCATTTCCTCAACTTCTGCCGGAACCATGGCGATGGCCGCAAGTTGTCGTTTGACGATTTCGGTCTCTACAATCTCAAAGCCGAGCGGATGCACCCCGGTATTGAGTTGGAACAAATGGCTCAGTTGCGTAATGAGTTCCGATTTGAGATCGTTGATATTGAGGTTCAGCGTTATCTTTTTTGCCATTGCACCCAGAATATCCTGAAGCATTTTGACCTCAAGGAATTGGATCCTCGGTTCCGATTTTTTTCCGGTTTCCCGATTGACCCAGCCCTCTTTGACATTGATCTTGAACCATAAGAATTGGTTGTTCGAAAGATAATGTCGGAACTTGAGAAATTCTTCGTCGAACATCTTGAATTCGTAGCTTTCATCATACCCTTCGAGGGTAAATATGCCCCAGTCCTTTCCGTTTTTTGCCGTCCGATACTGGACATTGGTAACGATTCCGGCAAAATTCACCTGTTTGTTCACCAAAGGCTCAAGGTTTTTCAGGGCTTCGAGTCTTGTATTACAGAAGTACCTCATCTCATGCCTGAAATCATCGAGCGGATGCCCGGAAATGTAAATCCCGACGACTTCCTTTTCACGCGCGAGTTTCTCCATCGTGCTCCATTCTTCGCTTGGCGGAACAACCGGCTCCGGAATCTGGACTTCGCTGGCTTCACCGAAAAGTGAAACCTGGGAGGAATTTTCGTTTTCCTGATACTTCGACCCGTAACGCATCGCTTTTTCAAGAAACGTAATATTGTCACCTTCGTCGTGGAAATATTGGGCTCTATGGGTTGAATCGAACGTATCGAATCCGCCGGCAAGCGCGAGGTTCTCGAATGCTTTTTTATTGGCCGCGCGCAAGTCGACACGTTTGGCCAAATCGAAAATGGATTTATAATTTCCGTCTTTGCGTGTCTCGATTATGGCCTGGACCGCACCGCCACCGACTCCTTTGATCGCACCCATTCCAAAACGCACGGCATAGTCTTCGTTGACCGTGAATTTATAATAGGATTCATTGACGCAAGGCCCCAGAACCTGAAGCCCCATCCTTCTGCATTCTTCCATAAAGAACGAAACTTGCTTGATGTCGCTCATGTTGTTGGAAAGTACGGCAGCCATGTATTCGGCAGGGTAATTCGCTTTGAGATAGGCCGTTTGATACGCGACCCAGGCGTAACAGGTCGAGTGGGATTTGTTGAACGCATATTCGGCGAACGCTTCCCAGTCTTTCCAGATTTTCTCGAGTATTTTCGGGTCGTGCCCGTTTTGTTCCGATGCCTGATTGATGAATTTCGGCTTCATCTTATCAAGAACGTCTTTCTGCTTTTTACCCATCGCTTTCCGCAACACGTCGGCATCACCTTTGGAGAAGTTGGCGAGTTTCTGGGACAGCAGCATCACCTGTTCCTGATACACCGTAATCCCATACGTTTCCTTGAGCAATCCTTCGCAGGCTTCCAGGTCATAGGTGATTTCTTCTTCGCCGTTCTTTCGTTTGATGAAACCCGGAATGTAAGCGATCGGCCCCGGACGATACAACGCGTTCATCGCAATCAGATCGGCAAATACGGTCGGCTTGAGTTCCTTCATGTACTTTTGCATGCCGGGCGATTCGTATTGGAAAATCCCGACGGTTTCTCCTCTCTGGAACAGTTCGTAAGTCTTTACGTCGTCAAGCGGAAAATTGTCCGGATCGAGGGTTTTTCCTGTCCGGTACTTGACGAGTTTGACGGTATCTTTTATAAGCGTGAGCGTCTTGAGCCCCAGGAAGTCCATCTTTAGCAATCCCGCCGATTCCGCCACCGCGTTGTCGAATTGGGTCACATACAAATCGGAATCTTTGGCTGTGGTTACGGGAACGAAATTCGTGATATCATCGGGCGTGATGATGACGCCGCAAGCATGGATTCCGGTGTTTCGGAGTGACCCTTCAAGTACTTTGGCCTGTTGGATGGTTTCGGCGGCGAGGCTTTTTTCAGCTGCCATCGCGATCAGTTCTTTGACCCTGTCGAATTCTTCCGACCGAAGCACTTTCTTGACTTCACCTTCCTGTTCGGACAGGAAACGCGCGAGGTTCCATTTTCCCGGCATCATTCCCGGAATCAGCTTGGCGATGCGGTCGGCTTCATATAAAGGCAGATCGAGTACGCGCGCCGTATCGCGAATCGCAGATTTGGTCGCCATTTTACCATACGTGATAATTTGGGCCACCTGGTTCGAGCCGTATTTTTTGATGACGTAATCCATGACGGAACCGCGGCCTTCGTCGTCAAAGTCAATATCGATATCGGGCATCGAAACCCGGTCCGGATTCAGGAAGCGCTCAAAAAGCAAATCGTATTTGATTGGGTCGATGTTCGTGATCCAAAGGCAATACGCCACAGCCGACCCCGCCGCGGAACCACGGCCCGGCCCGACCGAAACGCCAAGATTGCGCGCTTCTGCAATAAAATCCTGGACAATCAGGAAGTAGCCCGGATAACCTGTCTTTTCAATCGTCGCGAGCTCAAAATCGAGTCGTTCGCGGACTTCAGGCGTCAATCCTTCGAGGCCGTATCTTTTTTCGGCACCCACATAGGTCAGGTGGCGCAGGAATTTATTCTCGCCCCGTTTTCCGCCGTCGGCATCGTCTTCCGCAACCTGAAACTCAGCCGGGATGTCGAACTTCGGGAGCAATACGTCGCGGTACAACGAATACGACTCTACCTTGGAAACAATTTCGGCAATGTTTAAAATCGCTTCAGGGACATCGGCAAAAAGCGCTTTCATTTCATCGGCCGACTTGAAATAATATTCCTGGTTCGGCATGCCATAACGATAACCCCGCCCACGTCCGATTGGCGTAGACTGTTTTTCGTTTTCCTTGACACACAATAAAATATCGTGGGCATTCGCATCTGGCTTGGCCTCGTAATAGGTATTATTGGTAGCGACGAGCTTGACACCATGTTTTTTGGAAAAGGCGATAAGCGTCTGGTTCACGCGATCTTCATCTTCCTGTTTGTGGCGCATGATCTCGAGATAGAAATCTTCGCCGAAATGCGACTTCCACCACAGCAACGCTTCTTCTGCCTGGTTCTCGCCTATGTTAAGGATTTTTGACGGGATTTCCCCGTAGAGATTTCCCGATAATACGATAAGGTCAGATTTATATTTTTCTACGACAGCTTTATCGATCCTCGGCACATAATAAAATCCGTCGGTGTAAGCGATCGATGAAAGTTTGGCGAGGTTGTGATAACCCGCTTTGTTTTTGGCGAGGAAAACAACCTGATAGCCGTTATCCTTTCGGGTTTTATCTTTATGGTCTTCGCAGATGTAGAATTCGGCACCAACGATCGGCGTAAGCAAAACACCTTCGGGGATTTCTCCTTTTTCTTCGGCTTCTTTGTTTTTGGCAGATACGGCTTTGTTGTGATTCTGCACGGCCGAAACGAATTGGAACGCGCCCATCATATTCCCGATGTCAGTCATGGCCACCGCAGTAGATTTGGCTTTGACGGCGGCATTGACCAAAGCCGGAATGCTCATGGTGGATTGAAGCACCGAAAACTGCGAATGGTTGTGCAAATGGGCGAAAGGTGCGTCGATAAGGTTTTCTGAAACGCCCCCGGTTTGTGTCGGCGTGGTGGTTTCAGAAGGTTTTACTTTTTCCCTCAGCGCAGCGGATGCCGATTTGAGGTTGATATGCTTAAGACCGATGAGCTGTATCTCCGTCGGATTTTCTTCTTTGAAATTTTCAAAATAAGACGCCGGTACATCGAGTTCTTCTTTGGTGAAAACCTGACGACGTAAAAGCTCAAGGAAACAACGGGTCGTGGCCTCGACATCGGCGGTTGCATTGTGGGCTTCGCTGAACTTTTGGTTGAACAGGTATTCGTGGAGCTCGGTGAGTGTAGGCAATTTGAACTTTCCGCCCCGGCCGCCCGGAATTTTGAGCAAGTCTGCAGTTACTTCGGTACAGGTGTCAAGAACCGGCAATTGAGCCAGCGTGCTGTCAACTCCGGCACGGAAGAACTCGCAACCCATGATATTGACATCGAAGCCTACATTCTGGCCCACGACAAATGTGGCTTTTGAAAGTGCGCTATTGAATTCGGCAAGTGCCTGCGCCAATGGAATACCGTCGGCTTGGGCAAGCTCCGTCGAAATCCCGTGGATACGTTCGGCATCATACGGAATATTGAACCCTTCCGGCTGGACCAGGTAATCGCGATGTTCGACCAATCGTCCCATCGAATCGTGCAGCTGCCAGGCAATCTGGATACAGCGCGGCCAGTTGGAAACGTCTGTTACAGGGGCGTCATATCGTTTGGGTAAACCCGTGGTCTCGGTATCGAAAATCAAAAACATAGAGCAGGAATGGCGTGCGGGACAAAGGAATCGCGCTAATTTGTCATCGGCTCAAAAATACGCGATTTCGATTAATCAAAATCATCTAACTTATCAACCGTATCTGTTCAAAAACAAAAAAGGCTTCCGAAAACAGAAGCCTTTGATTGTATTTTATTCCCGAATTTTTATTGGGCCGGAGTCACGGGTAATTTGTAAAAGTTGCCATAGGTAAAATTCACGACTTCTGTTGAATCCGGATGGGTAGGATCAAGTGCATCTTCGTCGATTGCGTTGAAACGAAACTGCCCGGTGACAGTCCTTGCCGCTTCATTGTATTCCTGGATAATTACCTGGCCGTCGCCTAAACCTGTTCCGGTAGAGAATATTTCTTCACCACCGTTGGCGATATCGGTAAAGATAGCGCGATTCACAGTATTTAAACCAAGCGTATATGTTCCGGGATTGGTGGTATTGAGTTCCAAAACCAGGGTCTCATACTGCAATGCACCAGTTATTGTGAGTTTGCCGTTGGATCCTATAGTAGCATAAGCTCCGCCTGCACGCCAATTCTGGCCGTTCTTAATTCCTATCAGCGCCTGGTCGTTGCGCTGTATTTCCTCGGTGCATGAAGCCAGGGACAAGGCGGCAACCAAGAGCAATACGATTCGTTTCATATCAGTAGGTAGTTTTTAGAAGTGACAAAAATAGCTTTTTGCACTAAAGGTGGGCAAATTAAACAAAAAAAATAAACCTACGGTTGTTTTAACAGACGAAAAAAAACATTTCGCTAATCGCCTGACTTACAAAAAAGATGTATATTTGCGCCCTCATAACAGGGTCGTGTACCCGAATTAATCGTAGCATATTATGCCAGTAAAAATCAGATTACAAAGACACGGTAAAAAAGGAAAGCCTTTTTATTGGGTCGTAGCGGCTGATTCCCGCTCAAAAAGAGATGGTAAATACCTAGAGAAAATAGGCACTTACAATCCGAATACTAATCCTGCAACCATTGATTTGAACCTTGACAAAGCTGTCGAGTGGCTTCACAATGGTGCGCAACCGACCGACACGGCTCGTGCAATCCTTTCTTATAAAGGCGCTTTGTTGAAGCATCACCTTGATGGTGGCGTTCGCAAAGGAGCGTTGACCCAGGAAGCTGCCGATGCGAAATTGGAAAAATGGCTTGACGAGAAATCAGGAAAAGTAACTGCCAAGAAAGACACGTTGTCATCTGCAAAAGACAAAGCGAAAGCTGATGCCCTTGCTGCCGAGAAGAAAGTCAACGATGCCCGTATTGCCGCTGCAAAACAGGCCGAAGCTGATTTGATCGCTGCCGCAGAAGCTGAAAACGCAGAAACGGAAGAAGTAGTTGAAGCTATCATCAACGAAGATGAGGCTGAAGCTCCGGTTGCCGAAGCGACTGAAGAAACTCCTGCTGCCGAAGGCGAAGAAGCATAATTTTAAGGCGGCATGCGTAAGGAAGATTGTTTCTACTTAGGTAAAATCGCCAAAAAATATAGCTTTAAGGGAGAATTGCTGATCTATCTGGACAGCGATGATACCGAAATTTATGAAAACATGGAATCAGTATTTGTCGAAATCGGCAAAAATCTGGTTCCATTTTTTATTGATAGTGCCACACTTCACAAAAATGATTTCCTTCGCGTCAAATTCGAAGATGTCGACAACGAGGCCGATGCCGATGCCTTATTAGGAAAAGCACTATACCTTCCGCTCGACCTGTTGCCTAAACTCGAAGGCAATAAATTCTACTACCACGAAGTCATTGGATTCGAGATCGAGGACAAACGATTGGGAATCATCGGCACCATCGAATCCATCAACGATTCCTCTGCACAACCTTTATTCGAAGTCAAAAAGGGAGGCGTGGAACTGCTCATTCCTATGATCGACCAATTCCTTGTGGAAATCGATCGTGCCAATAAAAAGGTAAAGATGGATTTACCCGAAGGTTTGGTGGAAATGTATCTGTAGGTTTTGAGTAACCCATCCATGTTCCGGTTCAAAAATTTTTCCGTTTCCCAAACCGATTCTGCTCACAAAGTAGGGACTGACGGCGTTTTGTTAGGCGCATGGGCTCCGGTTGACAACGATCCGTTTTCGATTTTAGACATTGGCACAGGAACCGGATTGATCGCATTGATGCTGGCCCAAAGAACAGATGCCGAGGAAATTGAAGCTTTGGAAATCGATGATGCGTCTTACGAAGAAGCCGTTTCCAACTTTGAAAATTCTCCCTGGAATGACCGGTTGTTTTGCTTTCATGCGTCGCTTGACGATTTCATGGAAGAATTGGAAGACCAGGAGTATGACCTGATTGTCTGCAATCCGCCGTTTTACAGCGAGACGGTTTCATCCGGAAACACCTCTCGGGACAACGCACGTCAATTGCAATCGATGCCATTTGAAGATTTGATTGGCGCATCGGCTGTTTTATTATCGAAAGAAGGCGTTCTGTGCGTCATCATTCCGTTTAAAGAAGAAGAAAATTTTATACGGCTGGCAGCAGAAGAAAACCTATTTCCAAATAAAATCACACGCGTCAAAGGAACGGTTGAAAGTGAAATCAAACGCAGCCTTATTGCATTTTCGAGATTTCGATCTGAAGTGAAAATTGATGAACTTGTGGTTGAGATTTCGCGGCATATGTATACCGAAGATTATAGAAAACTTACGGACGCATTTTTTCTTAAAAAATAAAATCCCCGTATTGTCCCGATGGAAATCTTTCTGTTGAAACTTCCTTTGACAAGAATTTCAAGAAATCATTTTGTCCAACGTTGCTCACAATATATCCTACAAAAAAAACCTGCAAATCCAAAGACTCACAGGTTCCAACAACAATTGTTAATTATTAATTTATTCCGCTACCTCAAACTGCTTCATCTCCTCCAAAGGCTCAATGGCACTGTAATTTTTCCAGATTGACGGATCGTATTTTTTCAATGTGACGTATGCGAATTCCTTTTCTTCAACTTTCTCGACATCGGCAGCAGAAACCTCATCGTGGGAAATAGTGAGGAATTCGGTTTTGTTCACCATGTTTCCTTCGGCTTTGAGATCAAACGCGACCACGTCTTTGTCTTCTTTGGCAAGCTCGATGAACTTGAGCGGACGGTGTACGTACAAATAGGTTCCGGTCTGGTTTGTGGCATATTGCAAATAGTAACCGTTTCCATCACGGTTTTGTTTGTAGATCACCGTTCCTTTGCTCACGTTTTGGGAAAATTTGATTCCGAGCAATAATTTAACGTTGAGGCCTTCGAGTGTTTTTCCTTTGGCAAGTTCGTAATCGGCACGTACAACCGCATAATCGGTTTCTGAAATGTAGAGCTTGCCTGTATAATTCGCGCGGCTTTTTCTCGGCTTGAATTTCAATACGTATAAAAACTCGTTGTTTGTGGCATACATGGCGCCGTCATAACTGTATTCGTAGATTTCCGGATTGGTTACGAATTCCATTTTAGAACCTTCGAGGAAATTCTGCTGCTTCATGAAATTGGCAAGGCTCGTCTTGGAATTTTCAAGTTTGCTCGGCTCTTTTTTAGCTTTTTTCTTATTGAAGTCTTTTCTAAAACTAATGGTGTCACGTGTTCCGAACCAACCGCTTTTGAACCTATAATATTTTGTGGTATCAATATGCTTGAGGAATAACTTCGCCGCCTTGTCTTCCATACCATCTAGGGAGGCCGACCGCTTTTCGTCCTGAAGAACCGTTGCTTTTACTACATCAAGTTTCGTTTTTGGGCCTGAGTAATAGTTGCAGAGCATATCCGTAAATGCAAGTGGAGGATTTTTCACCAGATTTGAAGTGAAAGACTGGATTTCAGCGTTCGTTTCTTTGAGCGCCGTTTTGTTGAAACCTGTAGATTTATCTATTTCGACATCTACGGTCGATGGTTTGAACGCGTCGGTCTTTCTGAGGAAAACGGTATTCTTTGTAGCCTTGCCGTTGCTTTTGTAATTGGTGGCGAGATTTTTCTTGACCTCTTGCATGATGGCGTTCGGGTCTGGTTTTACTTTAGAGGTATTGACCTCATTGAGCTCATAAACCGCCGGATCGAGCGTTACGACCAGATTCTTGTTTTTGAGCTGACCCATCGTTAGTTGCTGGGGCGCATAACCAATATAACTTACAATGACTACGGCATCATCACCGCTGTTGGCTTCAGATACGGTAAAATAACCTTCTTCATTGGAAATCAGGAATTCGGAATTGTTGACGCTGATGTTCGCATACGAAATGCTTTGCTTGGTACTTGCGTCAATAACTTTGACCGTGTTTTGTGCGAATCCGAAAAGTGTGAACAGAAACAGCGTGAGCGCAAAGAAAAATTTTGTCATGAGTGCAGGTTTGTTTGAGTGGTTACCAACAGTGTTTGTTATTCGCGTAACGATTGGTTATTTGATTTGTAACAGCAATTTGCAAATAAAAATCGAAACGTTCATGTGGCTGTCTGTTTCCAAGACGAAATTTTAAATCAAAACGTTGCCCGTGATTAAAAAAAACAAGCATCTTACTTCTACTCCGTTCCATATAAGGCATTTGACGTATTGTAAAAAGGTAATCGTAAAACGAGATTTGCCCCGAATCCTAAAATCTCATTATGAAATCAATTTTACGCCTGCTGGTTTTTGTTCCGATGCTGACCTTTGCACAAACCTGGCAACCTGTAGGAACAGCAGAGAACGATGCCATCACTTTTTCCGGACTTTCTTATGGAACAAGCGATTCGTCTGATGCCGTACGCGACAGCAACGGAAATATCTACACCGCCTTTCGGGACAATTATTTTGATTCCGGCATCACTGTGAAAAAATACGACGGAACTTCGTGGCAAACCGTCGGAAGCCCAAATCTTTCAAACGGGCCTGTGGCCTATCTGCAACTGGCAATCGCAACAGACAATTCCCTCTACGTTTG
This sequence comes from Flavobacterium silvaticum, assembly GCF_012911565.1. Taxonomy (GTDB): domain Bacteria; phylum Bacteroidota; class Bacteroidia; order Flavobacteriales; family Flavobacteriaceae; genus Flavobacterium; species Flavobacterium silvaticum. The sequence goes on from NZ_JAAMPU010000106.1 coordinate 61,477, forward strand.
TTACTATGATGCTGCAACCGGAACCGGAAAAGCCCAAAAATTCAACGGGACAACCTGGGAAATCATAGGCGGCGCCAGCTTCTCGGAAAGTTATGCTTTTAACCCGGACATCGCCATCGCTCCAAACGGAACACCTTATGTAGCCTATCAGGATAATGCAACGGCGAATAAAATCTCTGTGAAAAAATTCAACGGAACAACTTGGGAAGCCGTTGGCGGACTTGGCATTTCCTCTGGTTTGGGATCTAACGTGAATTTGGATGTCGATAGCCAGAACAGACCCATTGTCGCTTTCAAGGACGGCTCATTTCAGGGAAAGGCGACAGTCCAGCGGTTCAATGGCTCAACATGGGAAATCCTTGGATCGGCGGGTTTCACAGAAGGTACCGTTTACACCTTGAGCCTTGCCTTGCACAACGACATCCCGTATCTCGCACAGGCGCACAATTCCAACTCTGGCGGCATCTTGGATGTGCGACACTTTAACGGATCTGCCTGGGTTTTTGATGGCCCGGCAAGTATTTCGTATTCGAATTCCGCCAATCTGAGCTTCAGTCCTTCGGGCGTTGCGTATCTGAGTTATATGAACGGATTTTACCAGACGGAAGTACGCACATTTGACGGGACAAACTGGAATTCTGCGGGAAACATACTCGAAGATCAATCCACCGTTATCATTACAACATTTGATGCTTCTGAAACTCCAATTATCGTCTATTCCAATTCGAGGAACGGCCGACGCCAGACCGCAAAAAAACTCATATCAAATACATGGACCGCCACTTCATCCTATGCGGACGAAGGCTTTCACAGCTACACCGGTGTCCGCATGGCGACAGATGCATCGACGGGAACCATTTACGCCGTCTATACAGATTATTCCAACTTTGGCTTCGTGGGGACAATCATGAAATTTGATGGTTCTAACTGGCAATCGATGGGAACGCTCAACGGAACGGTTTCTTATTTATATCCGGACACGGCTTACCTCAGCGTTGCTGCTCATAACGGAACCGTTTATGTTTCGTATCCGAGACATGGCGACAATAAGCTCTCGGTAGAAAAAAACAGCGGAAGTGGCTGGACTTATGTCGGAAATGCAGGCTTCACAACGAATAATGTCAAGAAGTCAAAAATCATGGTTTCAGGTTCAGGCATCGCATTCGTGAGTTATATCGATATGGTATCTGGAAAAACCAACATTCGGAAATTCGACGGAACCAATTGGATTACAGTCGGAAGTGCCGATTTTTCTCCGGGAATTGCCGAGAACATGGACATGACGCTCAATCAAAACGGGCAACCCGTGGTAATTTATGCCGATGCAACCGCCTCATACAAAGCAAGTGTACAATATTTTGACGGAACAACCTGGCAAACGGCCGGAACAACCGGAATTTCGAACCTTGGTGTGGCGAATCCGCATGTCGCCTGTGATGCTTTGGGAAATATCTATGTGATTTTTTCAGATAATGCCAACGCATCCAAAGCCATTGTCAAGAAATTCGACGGCACGACGTGGAATTTGTTGGGCGATGCCGATTTCACCGAATCGGGAATCAGCAATGAAAGTATTTTGATTGGCCCTGACAATATGCCCTATATAGCATTTACCGATGCCAGCCAGATGAAACGCTCGGTCGTGATGCGATTTGACGGAACCGACTGGAATTACGTGGGCCAGCCTGTTTCTGCCGGGAGCAGTTTTCCGGAAATGGTTTTTGACGGAAACAATCTTTATGTATCCTACGCCGGAATTTATAATGGTTTCGTAAAGCGGCTTGATGTGACGCAACTCTCACTGGAAACGTTTACAAATCCAAACCAGTTAGTGCTTTGTCCGAATCCGGCCCGCGACATGGTTTCATTAGGAACAGATGCTTCGGTAATGGTCTACGATCTTAGCGGAAAAGCGGTCCTGAATGCGAAAACCATAAATGGAAAAATCAACGTCTCTTCACTTGAAAACGGATTGTATGTTGTAAAAACGGAATCAGACGGGAAATTAAAAACCGCTAAGCTTGTCAAGGAATAAGTGCTTACTATGAAGTTTGAAGTTCAAAAGATCGGGAGATCGGGAGTAGCAGACACAGCTTTCGATAATGTCTTCCGAACTTTTGAACCATCAACTTTTGAACTTCCTAACGAAATCGATGTAGCGACATTGTCCATCCCAAATTTTCCCCTACTTTTGCCGCGTCTAAAATTCAAGCTACATGAAGCCCGATTTGTTCCAAGCACCAGATTATTATTTACTTGACGATTTATTGACCGATGAGCAAAAGCTCGTCCGCGATTCTGCCCGGGAATGGGTCAAACGCGAAGTGTCGCCCATCATAGAAGAATATGCGCAGAAGGCGGAATTCCCGAAGCAAATCATAAATGGCCTTGCGGAAATCGGTGCTTTCGGACCATATATTCCGGAACAATACGGCGGCGCAGGCCTCGACCAGATTTCGTACGGATTGATCATGCAGGAAATCGAAAGAGGTGATTCCGGTGTGCGTTCGACAGCATCGGTACAATCTTCTTTAGTCATGTATCCTATCTGGAAATATGGGAATGAAGAACAGCGAATGAAGTGGTTGCCGAAACTGGCATCGGGCGAATTCATTGGATGTTTTGGTTTGACTGAACCGGATTTCGGCTCGAACCCAGGCGGAATGATCACGAACTTCAAAGACAAAGGCGACCATTACCTTTTGAACGGTGCGAAAATGTGGATCTCGAACGCTCCGTTTGCAGATATCGCTGTTGTTTGGGCAAAAGATGAAGAAGGCAGAATCCACGGACTTGTCGTGGAACGCGGCATGGAAGGCTTCACGACTCCGGAAACACATAACAAATGGTCGTTGCGCGCTTCAGCTACCGGAGAATTGATATTTGACAATGTAAAGGTTCCGAAAGAGAATCTGTTACCGAATAAATCAGGGCTTGGTGCACCGCTTGGTTGCCTAGATTCTGCCCGTTACGGAATTGCATGGGGCGCGATTGGTGCCGCGATGGATTGTTACGATACAGCTTTACGATATTCAAAAGAGCGTATCCAGTTTGACAAACCAATCGGACAAACCCAGCTTCAACAGAAGAAACTGGCCGAAATGATTACTGAGATCACAAAAGCGCAATTGCTTACATGGCGACTCGGAGTCCTGAGGAACGAAGGTCGTGCAACATCGGCACAAATCTCGATGGCGAAACGCAACAATGTGAATATGGCCATCGAAATAGCTCGAGAGGCAAGACAAATGCTTGGTGGGATGGGAATTACAGGTGAATATCCTATCATGCGTCATATGATGAACCTCGAATCTGTCATTACCTATGAAGGTACGCACGACATCCATTTGCTGATTACGGGAATGGATGTTACTGGTTTGGCGGCGTTCAAATAAAAACTTTTAAAGAATTGGATCGGGGAACTGCGGTTGTGGTTCCCCGATTTTTTTTTGCACATTTAACAAATGAGGTAGAAAAACTGCAATTGGGGTATTTTGAAATTCCCGATCTTACTTTCAGGGAAGGGGAAAATGTGTCCCTACAAAATTCCTGAATGATTTGGTTACATAAAAAATGTATCAAATGTTAAAGTGTTGGTCTGCATTTCCAAATCTATTTTTGCAGACTGAATTTTAACTTTTGATACATAAAATCTGTAACTGACATATCGGATAAATCCCGATCTTACCTTCAGGGAAGGGGAAAATGTATCCCTACAAAATCCTGAGATAATCTGATTACATAAAATATGTACATTTTGTTAAAACTTACGTTTATGCAATCAATTATGCTTGAAGTAATTCCCTGCTGACCCGCTCCAAGCCTTTTTAGCAAACGCCGGTTTTATAATGTGTGGCAAGAGCTTCCGTTGGTCGCTTTGCCGCACAAATAAAACCAAGCCGTTTGCGTCAAAAGGCTTTTGCTCGCATCAGGACTAGACTCCAGAAAAATATAACTTATTCGTCCCGAAAACATCTTTATGAACCTATTTTCCAGATTTTCCCTTGTGCTGATTTTTGTAACCACAATTTCATTTTCACAAAACAAACACTACACCCTGATCCTTTCCAAAGGCGACAGAAAAGTGCAGGTTCTCGATTATAACACATTGGAAACGGTCGCTTCAATTCCTGTCGGCAATGATTCGCATGAGGTCGTGACTTCAGACGATGGTTCATTTGCCTATGTTTCGAATCCGGAGATGAACAATAACGGACATGAAATCGACATCATCAACCTCAAGGATTTAAGTCCTGAAAGCCAAATCGATACGCGGCCTTTCTATATTCCCCACGGTTTGGCGTATCAAAAAAACAAATTGTGGTTCACCGCCCAGGGCTCAAAAAGTGTGGCACTTTACAATCTGTCAGAAAATAAAATCGAAGGAGTTTTAGGAACCGGACAGGATTTCACACATCTGATTTATGTCACGAAGGACGGAAATACATTTTACACGACCAATGTCGAATCCGGAACTGTGAGTATTTTTGAAAAGAAGGAAATCCCGCCATATATGCCGCCCACCGGAATTTTACCGGCAAACGCGAAACTGCGCAACGAATGGCGCCAAACACTCGTCAGTGTTGGTGTCGGAGCGGAAGGCTTCGATGTATCGGCCGACGGAAAAGAACTCTGGACTTCGCGTCCGGATGGAAAAATCGTCGTTGTCGATCTTGAAAAAAAGGAAGTCAAATTTGAAATCGACACCAAAGTCCTAGGGTTACACCGGCTTAAAATAACACCGGATGGAAAATCGGTTTGTATTGTCAGTGTCAAAACGGGTGACCTACTTTTCTACGGATTTGTATCGCATAAACTGGAAAAACAAATGAACATTGGCCGCGGAGCCGGAATCTACATAGATAGCGACAATAGAATGTTCGTTTCGTGTACGCCTGATAACTCAGTTGTCGTAATTGACCTAAAAACCCGTGAAGTTATCCGAAAAGTTGACGTGGCTCGACCGGACGGAATCACATCGGTAATCGTAAAATAAAGCAAATCATCGATTTTAACGTATGGGGCGAAACTGTCGCTTATTCCTTTTCGTATTTTTGGAACAGCTAAAACTTCCCTAATGACCGTTTCCCAAATCAATGCTTCGCTTCAGCCTCAGCGCGAACAATTGTTGCAGCATCCGCTGTACGCAAAAATCACGACCCCAGAAGATTTAAATGTTTTTCTCGAAAACCATGTGTATGCCGTTTGGGATTTCATGTCGTTGCTAAAGGCATTACAGCAAAAACTGACGTGTACCACAACACCATGGTTCGCTACGAAAGATGCGGAAACACGCTACCTGATCAATGAAATCGTGCTTGCTGAAGAGTCTGACCTGGCACTTGACGGAAGCCGCAAAAGCCATTTCGAAATGTATCTGGAAGCCATGAAAGCATGTGGTGCTGACACGTCGGAAGTGGAATCGTTCATCCGGAATGTGTTCGATCTGCATAATATTCTTGTAGTAATTCGCCAGAGCAAATTGCATCCGAAAGTCAAATCATTCCTCGAATTCACCTTTACGACCATAGAAATCGGGAAACCGCATTGTATTGCCGCAGCGTTTACCTTTGGGCGCGAAGATTTGATTCCGTCCATGTTCACTGAGATACTGAGGAATTTCCAACTTCAATTTCCGGAAACAGATTTATCGGAACTCGTCTATTATTTTGAAAGACATATTGAACTCGACGCAGATGAACACGGCCCAATGGCAATGCAGATGATTGAATCGCTTTGCGGAGACAATGAACAAAAGTGGAAAGAAGTCGAAGAAGTTTCTATCGAGGCACTTGAAAAACGCATCGAACTGTGGAACGCCATCGAAGAACAGATTTCGATGAAGTCCGAACTGGTCTGACCTATCGACACTTCTGAAGGCAGAAAACCCAACAGACAGGAATGCCGTATATCATCCAAACACAAATCATGAAACGACTTACGGCCTTACTATTATTCGTGACGATTTTTGCAGCCTGCAGTTCTTCTGATGAACCTAGGCCGACGTCACAGAATCCAGTAGTTACTGATCCCACCGACGACACCACGGAAAACCCAATCCCTGAAGAACCCATAGAAACAGGAGCCATAAAATACATGGCATTGGGAGACAGTTATACCGTTGGCCAAAATGTGTGTTCGGCATGCAGTTTTCCCGCCCAACTCGAAGTAGCCATAGAAGCCCATATAACCGGAGGCGTACAAACGGACATGATTGCCACGACGGGTTGGACTACAACGAATCTTATCGATGCTATCAACGCAGCAAATCCGGCACAGGATTACAACCTGGTGACGCTGCTGATCGGGGTCAACAATCAATACCAAAGCAAGCCGTTCAGCCTTTATGAAACCGAGTTTCCTCAATTGGTAAACAAAGCCATACAACTCGCCGGAAACGATATGAATAATGTGATCGTCGTCTCGATTCCGGATTATGCCTACACGCCTTACGGTTCGTCATTGCCCGGAACCATGATGACGATTACCACACAAATCGCACAATACAATGCTTTTGCCAGCAACTATTGCCAGACACACGGAATCGTATTTGTAAATATTACAGATATTACCCAGAACGGGCTCAACAATCCTTACCTCGTCGCTTCGGACGGGTTGCATCCATCAGAAGTGGCTTATGCCTTGTTTGTGGAACGAATTCTTCCCGTAGCTTTGCAGACACTTCCATAATCCATTTACCGATAGAATTCCTTCGTTCGCCTCAAAACCTGTTTTAAAGGCAATTTTAAACGCAACCTTACTGTTAATTTGGCAAATGCTAACGGTATGGAACGAAAGGATTTTTTAAAAGGACTCGGATTATTCGGCCTTGGCATGGCTGTCACGCCACTCGTGGTGAATTGTTCTTCAGATGATTCACAGCAATCAAACGTAGATCAAACGGGTGACTGTAGTGTTTCCCCATCTGAAACTACAGGCCCTTTCCCGACACATTCCCCTTCTTCTCTGGTCCAGACCGATATTCGTGGTGACCGCACCGGAATCCTGCTCAACATTGCCATTACGTTGTTAAATGCAAATGCTTCAGATGCGGCTTTAGACGGGGCACTGATTGACATCTGGCATTGTGACAAAGACGGCAATTATTCGGAATACGGCGGCACGCAGATGCAATCTGTAGATTATACCTCAAATCATTTCCTTCGCGGACGCCAGACCAGCAACAGCGGTGGCGAAGTATATTTCACGTCTATATTCCCGGGATGGTATTCCGGAAGATCGACCCATATTCATGTTCACGTTTACGACGCATCGGGCAACTCGCTTTTAGTGACGCAAATCGCGTTTCCGGAAGCAACGGGAAGTGCCGTCGAACTCGTCAATGCATCCACCGAAAATGGCTATACAAAAGGGATGAACGGTTACACGTACAATGCACAGGATAATGTTTTCTCAGACTCCTATACCTGCGAAATAGCAAGCGTAACCGGGGATGTTACAAATGGATTCACGCTGGAAAGTACGTTGTATGTTCCGGCTTAAAATAATGTTGTTGTTGTGTTATTGAAAAGTCGGAGGGCTTTTCTGAAAAGGGATGCTGGATGAAAATTCGGCATCTCTTTATTTTAGATTACGATTCGGGTGCGAGTTCCACAATGAGACCTTCGATTTCAGGCGTGATGTGGATTTGGCAACCGAGGCGACTGTTAGGTTTGACGTTGAACGCTTCTGATAACATGGCATCTTCATCGTCGCTCATTTCTGGAAGTTCGGTGTCATTGAGCACATAACATTGGCACGAGGCACACATGGCCATGCCGCCGCAGATTCCAATGGTGCCTTCGGGGGCAAGTTCATAAGCACGGACAAGTTCCATGATGTTCATGTTCATATCTGTCGGTGCGTCTACGGTGTGGGAATTCCCGTCGCGGTCTATGATGGTAATGGCAATATCTGACATAAGCTGAAGTTGGCGCAAAATTACATCATAACCAAAACAACTGCAACCTCAATTTAAAGGAGTTCTATGAATTGATTTTTATCAGATAAACCAAAATAACCAAACCAATGAAACGATTTTTAATCCCTATCGCAGCCGTTCTTTTTTTCGGATGCAATGATTCCGAAGACAATCCGTCGGCATCGGCAGAAGTCCCTGCCATTTACCAAAAAATATACGGTGCCACTTCAATCACGAGCGACGGTACATATGTCTACATCAAATCTACCGGAACGCCAGATCACAAAAGTGTCTATTATCCTACCTCGAACCCGCTTTATGAAGATTTCAGCGGAACCACTTTCCACGGAAATACCTTCAACAAAAACCCAAATACCATTACAACGCGCAATTACACTTTCAAACTTCCGATCACACCTGAAGTCAATTCGGCACATCCGGCAACACCTCTGGGCCCAATCGGGATTTCACTCAACGGTGTTCCGTTTTTCAACCAATACGCCGGCCCGAACCAACCGCTCACGAACGAAGTCGTCAGCTTTGACCAATACTGGGGTCATCCGGCACCCGGAGGTGATTATCATTATCATGTAGAGCCGCTTTACCTTACGAGTGTCCTCGCCACAAAATCGGCATTACTCGGTTTCCTCCTTGATGGTTTTCCAGTATACGGCCCACAGGAAAATGGTGTTGATGTTACTGAGGATGCTCTGGATGAATTCCACGGCCATACCAGTATCACTGCTGATTATCCATCAGGCATCTATCATTATCACATCACATCTGTCGATCCGTACATCAACGGCAGCGGTTTCTATGGCTTTCCGGGCACTGTCAGCAATTAGCCTGGTGCTGTTGTTTTTTTGCAGTTGTTCCGATGAGGGAAAGCCGCAATTCTACAATATAGATTCAACTACCATTAGCGAAGAACACGGAATCCTGTATGCCAAAGGAAAAGGATTGAATGGTGTCGTATTCCAACTGACAAAAAATGGCGATACCATCTTCCGGAGCCAATACAAAAAAGGCCTGCCCGACGGACTCTGGAAAAACTGGTTTGAAAACGGCAAGCTTCACGAAATGCGATGGTTTTCAAACGGATCAAAGACTGGTGATTATACCGTCTATTGGGAAAACGGAACCAAAAAGCAGCAATGCCATTTTGAAAAAGGAGAATATGACGGATCCTACAGCGAGTGGAATTCGAATGGAAAACTTATACGGCAGATGCACTACAAAAACGGCTACGAAAAAGGCTCCCAGAAATTATTTTACGACAATGGGAGCATCCGTGCGAACTATGTAGTGATCGATGGACGTCGTTACGGACTTTTAGGAACTAAAAATTGCGTCAATGCGAGCGACAGTATTTTTAAGAAGTAGCGTGTTTCTGTTGTTGCTGATTTCATGTCAGCAGCAAAAAACGCAACCTATTCCGTTTTATGATTCAGCTGATTTTACACCTTTGTTTCTTACGCAAAGCCAGGCCGATAATTCCATCAGACACAAAATTTCATCCTTTTCCTTAACGGACGAAAATGGAAAACCGTTCACCAATTCAAGCATTTCCGGAAAAATCTATGTAGCCGATTTCATCTTTACATCGTGCGGAAGTATCTGTCCAAAAATGACAGACCAGATGAAATTAGTTGGGACAGCATTTGAAAAAGATACTTCCGTGGCAATAGTTTCCTACAGCGTGACACCTTGGATCGATACACCAGAAATACTACGTAATTACAAACACACAAAAGGAATCACAAAACCGGACTGGCATTTTGTGACCGGAAACAAAGCTGAAATTTACGACTTGGCAAGGCGCGGTTATTTTGCCGAGGAAAAATTAGGTTTCAGTAAAAACAGTTCCGAATTCCTGCATACGGAGCATTTTATCCTGGTTGATGCGAAAGGAAGAATCCGTGGGATTTACAACGGAACGCTCGCGCTTGAAGCCAAACAGCTAATTGACGACATCCAGGAATTGAAAAAGGAGGTGAAATAGATTTAATATTTTATTGCGCTCTGTCCCATACAGCTCTGCCGTGCCTCGGCTGTTAAAATCCGCACGCGTAATTCTTACGCATTTTTGTATCGGCATTACGTGATTTTGTATCAGGTTCAGGACAGTTCCTAACTCTAATTTTGTCCTGTAATCTTAAACAAGATAAATCATGTCAAAAACAATTTTTATAACAGGAGCATCAAGAGGTTTTGGAAAACTATGGGCCGAAGCCTTTTTAAAACGGGGCGATAAAGTAGCAGCAACCGCACGTAATTTGTCTGACCTTGACGATTTGGTCAAAACGTATGGTCCGAACATTCTCCCAATCCAACTTGATGTAAACAATAGAGCCGACAGTTTCGCAGCCATCCAAAAAGCTGCAGCGTATTTCGGTACTATTGATGTCGTGATAAACAATGCCGGTTTCGGTTTGTTCGGAACGATCGAAGAAACGACTGAAGCAGAAGCCAGGGCACAATTCGAAACAAATGTCTTCGGCCTTTTATGGGTGACACAGGCGATACTTCCGGTCTTCCGCAAACAAGGCCACGGCCACATCGTACAGGTTTCAAGTATTTTGGGAATCGTAACTTTGCCCTTGCTTGGAATTTACAATGCATCGAAGTTTGCAGTCGAAGGTATCAGCGAAACCTTACAACAGGAAGTCAGTCAATTCGGGATAAAAGTTTCAATGATCGAACCGAACGGGTTCAGTACCGATTGGGCGGGCCCGAGTTCGAACCACACACAACACATGCCTGAATACGATGCCGTCCGTAGTGCTTTTAACGAAGCCAATGCACAGGAAGGTGTGTTTGGGGATCCGAACGCAACATCTGAAGCCGTACTCAAACTCATCGATGCGGAAAATCCGCCGTTACGCCTTTTCCTTGGCAAACACACGCTGCCATGGGCGACTCAGGTGTATGAGGAAAGGCTCGATACCTGGAAGCAATGGAATGAGGTTTCGGTTGCAGCCCACGGAGCTTAATTATCAGTAATTTTACGCAGCCGGCATGTGTCGGCTGCGTTTTTTAATTTTGTGTATGGAACATTTCAAAAGCATAAGCGAATTACACCGTGCCACCGGATTTCCGCCACCCGAAAATCCGCTGATCAGCCTTGTATTATGTGAACGTCTTGAGGCTTGCAACGTGGTCGAAGGTTCATTTACCGGAGATTTTTATCTGATCATGTTCAAAAAGCTCAAGTCCGGAATCATTAGATATGGCCGGACCGAATACGATCATGAAAACGGCTCGATGCTGTTTGCAAAGCCAAGACAAATCATTACCATTGAAGATATCGAACTCGAAGAAAAAGGTTTCCTGATTTTCATCCATGAGGATTTCCTCAACGGACATGCATTACACAACGATATAAAAAAATACGGATTCTTTGACTACGAAACCAACGAAGCATTGCATCTGTCGCCTGCAGAAGAAAAACTGATGTGGGAATTATATTTTAAGATTGAGCAAGAGTATTTAAACAATCAGGATGAATACAGCCGTGAAATCATATTGACGCATATCGATTCGATATTGAAATATTCGCAGCGGTATTACAAAAGGCAGTTTTTGAACCGGACGGAAATTTCAGGAACTACGGTTTCGCGTTTCAACACCTTGTTGTCCCATTATTTCGAAAACGGATTCCTCAAAGAAAATGGGCTGCCGACCGTAAAATCTTTAGCAGAAAAGCTCAATACATCCACAAGATACCTCAGCGATTTATTACGGCAGGAAACCGGAAAAACAGCTATCGAACTGATACATATTTTTCTTGTTGGAGAAGCGAAGAACATGTTGCAGAACCGTGAGTATTCTGTGGCGGAAACGGCATATTCTTTAGGTTTTGAAAACCCGCCTTATTTTTCGAGGTTGTTCCGAAAGGAGACGGGGATGAGTCCGGTTGAATTTAGGAAGCAGTTTTTGAATTGATTATAAATTCTGTGAAAAAACCTCCCAGGATTATAAAACCCGGAAGGTTTATAAACCTGGAAGGTCTATGGTAACGATTATTTTAATACGAAGGCAAAATAATTATCAACACGGGCCTTTGAAAATCAATCAATAGATTTCACGACCGCTTTTTCGGCCTCTTTCCTACTTCCGTCAAATCCATCTACACCGGAAACCGTAGTGTATTTCAGTACATATTTTTTCCCCGGATTCATACGCTGATAGACCGATTGGCACATCAAAGTCGCTTCGTGATAGCCGCAAAGGATCAATTTCAATTTGCCCGGATAGGTGTTTACATCGCCAATAGCATAAATGCCCGGAATATTGGTTTGGTAATCAAGGGCATTGTTGACTTTGATGGCGTTCTTCTCGATTTCCAGACCCCAATTAGCGATTGGGCCGAGTTTAGGCGTGAGCCCAAACAAAGGAATCAGGTAATCTGTTTCGATACGGCGATGCGCTCCGTTTTCTTCAATATCAATGGCTTCGAGCTTTTCGGCTCCCTGCAATCCGACGACTTCTGCCGGAGTAATAAGTTTTATTTTGCCCTGATGCTTTAATTCCTGGGCTTTTTCTACAGAATCCAAGGCACCGCGGAATTCGTTCCGGCGATGGATCAAGGTAACTTCTGATGCTACATCAGATAAAAAGATGCTCCAGTCCAAAGCAGAATCCCCACCGCCGGCAATCACAACTTTTTTACCACGGTAGAGTTCAGGGTCTTTTATGAAGTAATTCACGCCCTTGTCTTCATAGAATTCAATATCTTCTATGACTGGTTTGCGTGGTTCGAAACTTCCCAGACCACCGGCAATGGCAATGGCATGAGCGTGGTGTTGCGTGCCTTTATCTGTGGTGACAACAAACGTTCCGTCCTCGAGGGTTTCGATGGTTTCGGCACGTTCGCCCAACGTAAAACCGGGCTGGAACTGTTTGATTTGTTCCATATGGTTTTTGATCAAATCGCCGGCAAGCACTTCCGGAAAACCGGGAATGTCGAAGATTGGTTTCTTCGGATACAATTCCGTGAGCTGACCGCCAATTTGCGGCAAGGCATCAATAATGTGGCATTTGAGTTTTAGCAAACCTGCTTCAAAAACGGCGAATAATCCGGTTGGGCCGGCGCCGATTATGAGGATATCTGTTTCAATCATTGGATTCGGGTGAATTATGAAAATGGGGTTGCGTGAGACACGAGGCTTTAGCCGAACTGGCGAAGCAGATGCGAGCGGCTATCCTTTTGCGGCTGTAGCAAAGCGGAGGCCGTAAAAGATAGTAGCGGGCCAGCCCGACGACGGCCATACTGAAACTTCATGTCAATCGAAAAGTTCCCGGCCGGCGGCACGCCCAAAATTTTATTTAATCGACATTGACGACAGTCTCTATTTGAGGCGCGTATTTTTTTATGGTGGTTTCCACACCTGCTTTTAGTGTCATCTGGTTGACGCTGCATGCGGTGCAAGCTCCCTGAAGGCGCACTTTTACGTGTTTGCCGTCTTCTACCGAAACGAGCGAAATATCGCCACCGTCACTATTGAGGAACGGGCGGATTTCTTCGAGCGCCTTTTCGATATTCTGGTTTAATTCTGAATTGTTCATATTTCAATTTGAAAATGTGGGAATTTGTAAATTTGATAATGCTTCTGCCTCAAAGTAACAATCCTCACTTGTTGAAACTAACTATTATTCACTACTTGAAATTTCGGCAAATCTGATCATTTTCCAATTTCCAAATTATCAAATTATCTAATTCTTTTTTACCGCTGAACATCCGGCCATTGTCGTGATTTTGACAGCTTCGGTCGGAGGCAGGTTTTCATTTCTGTTGACGGTTTCCTGGACCACGTTTCTTGTGATTTCCTCGAATACAGATTCTATGGCAGATGCTGTCTGAAGCGCAGCAGGACGACCGTAATCTCCAGCTTCACGGATTGATTGTACCAACGGAACTTCTCCAAGGAAAGGCACACCCAAATCTTCAGCTAAATGTTGTGCTCCGGCCTGTCCGAAGATATAATATTTGTTATCCGGAAGCTCTTCCGGGGTGAAATAGGCCATGTTTTCGATAATTCCCAAAACCGGTACTTTGATCGCATCGCTCTGGAACATACCGACTCCTTTTTTGGCATCGGCGAGTGCTACGGCCTGAGGCGTACTGACCACGACTGCTCCGGTGATTGGCAAAGCCTGGACAATTGACAAGTGAATATCGCCCGTTCCCGGCGGCAAATCGAGCAACAGGAAATCGAGCTCGCCCCAATCGGCGTCGAAAATCATCTGGTTCAACGCTTTTGCAGCCATAGGTCCACGCCAGATAACGGCTTGGCTTGGAGCCGTGAAGAATCCGATGGAAAGCATTTTGATCCCGTAAGATTCTATCGGTTTCATTTTGGATTTTCCGTCGACGGTAATCGAAATGGGCTTTTCCATTTCCACATCGAACATGATTGGCATGGACGGCCCGTAGATATCGGCATCGAGAATCCCGACGCGAAAGCCCATACCGGCCAACGTTACCGCCAGGTTCGCCGTGACCGTAGATTTCCCAACGCCGCCTTTGCCCGAAGCAACTGCGATGATGTTCGAAATTCCCGGAATCGATTTTCCTTTTATGGTATTTTCGGCCTCTTTTTCAGGAACTTCAACTTTTGTGTTGACCTTAACTTTGGCCTCGGGAAAGTTTTCCTGGATCAGTCTTTTGATGTCGTCTTCGGCTCGTTTGCGGATGTGCATGGCCGGAGTCGCCAGTACGAGATCAATCACTACTTCGTCGCCAAAAGTCAGGACGTTTTTAACGGCACCGCTTTCGACCATATTCTGTCCCTCGCCGGCAATGGAAATGGTTTCCAGGGTTTTGAGGATTTCTTTTCTGTCTAATTTCATGGTATCAAAACAGCCTTTATTAAGACTGATTACAGATTGCAAAGATAGGGATTATAAGTATTTAAAAACTATCGGCCCAATGCAAAAATTACAGCCTGATTGGATTTACGCAACACATATCCGGCAATCGTTTATCCCTGATTTCAGGTAATTTATCATTTCACAAACGCACCCGATTTAAAAAGTAGTATCTTAGATATACTAATCAAAAACAAAATCTCACATGAAAAAAGTTTTCCTTACCGTCATTCTGGCGTTTGCCGGATTGGCTTCACAGGCCCAGGACAAAGGCATGAAATTCGGCGTCAAGCTTGGGCCGAATTTTTCAACACTCACAGGCGATGCCGATGATGCCAGTGTACGTGTCGGCTTCCACGGAGGTGTATTCGCAGAATTCATGATCACCGATGCTATCGGTATCCAACCCGAAGTCTTATTTTCAATGCAGGGAGCGAATAGTGATTACGAAGCTTACTTTGGCAATATTTTCGACGATGTGGAAGGTTGGGACAAAATAAAGCTCAACTACATCAACGTGCCCATAATGGTCAATTATCATTTTGCCGCCGTTAAAGGTTTAAGTGCCGGAATCGGGCCTCAGGTAGGTTTCCTGATGAGCGCGAAAGAAGAAGGAACCGGTTATGATGCCGAATCCGGAAATTATTACAACTACGATACAGACGTCAAAGATTATTACAAATCCATAGATGTAGCCATTTGCGCAGGCGCACAATATGAATTTTCGTTCGGCCTAATCGCATCGGTACGCGGAAATTTAGGCTTGCTCAACATTGCGGATTATCCTGGTTCGGGAAGCTATAAATTGCACAACAACGTCATCCAGATTTCAGCCGCTTACTCGTTCTTATAACATTTCCTAAAGTCAGTATGGCGCGCCGCAAGCTAACAAAACTTGCGGCGCGCCTTGTTTTGTAAAGCTTCCGTCCTGCTGCCCGCTTCTATCTTTTGTGCCGGGCCCAAAAGGATAGCCGCTCGTATCAGTCGCGCGGACTTCACGCCGATACCTCAAAAAAACCGGTCGCTGTCTTTGCGCTTTGGAAATTCCGATTTGAAAAAGTGCAGTACCTTTTTATTGAATTCGGTAGCGTGTGTGACCAAAGTCGCGTGCCCTGAATTTGGTACGATCCACAACTGGGCATTGGGTAAATTCTCAAAGATAGCTGTGGTATGGGCCACCGAAATCATATCGTGATCGCCGCCGATGACCAAAGCCGGCGTTTGTATTTTGTGTAAATCTTGAGTAGAAATATGTGGGTTTTCGGCCATCAGTTTCTGGAGTTTATACGACAGGGAATCGGCCGGTGATTTTGGCTCTGCCGACTTCATCTTTTTTGAAATCGATAAAAATCCTGCGTTCATATTTTCCCATTCGTTTCCATAAAAAGCAGCTTTATCCGGAAATGTGTTGGCGCCCGTAATCGCTATTTTCTTTACGGTTTCCGGATGTCGTCCGGCAAGCAACAGCGCATCGATTCCACCATCGCTCCATCCTACTACATTCGCCGGTCCGGCCTTCATCTGCTTCAATAAATCGGCAAAATCGTCGGCCATCATTTCATAACTGAGCGAATCTTTCTTATCGATGGATTTTCCCTGTGAACGGCTGTCGACCGCGATCACTTTGTAGTATTTTGAAAACTCGGCAATCTGGTAAATGAAATTGTTGATACTGCCGCCGTTTCCATGTATGAGCAAAAGCGGCTCGCCACTTCCGTAAGTCTCTACATACATTTTTATGCCCCGTACCTTATAGAATTTTCCAGCTTTGTCGTCTTTGCCGAAAGTTGTCGTCTTCAAATCGGCATCGAATGATTTTACAAAATCTTTTTCTTCAGGATTTGTTTGTGATTCGGCAGATGGCTTTTGCGAACAACCAATCAGCATCAGCAATAAGATACAGCTTACCTTTTTCATAGTTCCAGTTCGTTCATCGGATCCCAAAAGTATTTTTCGAAATCGACTATTTTATTGTCCTTGACTTTTATGCCCTCACTTTCGAGAAGTTGCTGCATTAAATTCGTCCCTTCAAAATGATGTTTTCCTGTCAATAATCCGACGCGATTCACGACACGGTGAGCGGGCACGTCCTTTAATCCGGAAGCGTTCATGGCCCAACCTACCATACGGCTCGAACCCGTAGAACCAAGTGCACGCGCGATGGCACCGTAACTCGTCACGCGTCCGTACGGAATTTGGCGGGCGACTTCGTAAACCTTATCGAAAAAAGAAGTTTCAGCCATAATAATATTGAATTATGTTGATTGCCGTGAGGATTGAAATCAGCAATAAGACACTGCCAATGACGTAATTCATATTGTGTATCACACGGGAAGTATACTTTTGCATGCGTTGGAAAAATGTTACGAAACAATAAAAACCAAACCCGGTTCCCAGAATCACGCCGACCACGAAAAGCAAAATGTGCAACTGGGTAAAATCAAAAATCCGGTAGGAATTGAACGCCAGGCTCACAACAACGTAAAACGGAACGGTAAGAAAATTGAGCCCCGAAAAAAGCATCCCTAAAAAGAACCGACGGCTACGACTGGGTAATTTGATCTTTTCTTTTTCGGGCTTCATTTTTTTGGCCCAGAAGAAAAAATAAATGGCCAGCGACATGAAAACCACGAGTGCCGCTTCACGCAGCATAAGGACAACTTCGGGATGTTTGCCCAAATAACGTGCGAACAGGACCGCGAGATAGCATTCTACGGAAATCACCAGAATGGCTCCTGCAACGAATACTTTAGCCGCGCTTTTCCCTTCTGAAATACTGATGCGCAATGCCGTCATATTCAAAAGTCCGGGCGGGATTACCCCAATTCCCGAGGCAGCGAATCCCAAGACGAGCGACAGCAAATAGCGCATGCGTAATTATTTTATTCTGAACCTAATATACGTAATCGCTTTGTCTTTTTCCAAATATTGGGCTTCGTAAAATGTCTGGATTCCGGTGACTTCTTCCGGAGCGCCTTCGTTGCGGTAAATGTTGTGGTTGGCATAGATCACTTCATGGCCTTGTCCGTGCAAAAGACCCAATGTGTAACCGTGCATAAATTCGCTGTCGGTCTTTAAATGCACGATGCCGTTTGGCTTGAGGATTTTTTTGTAACGCGCCAGGAAATCCATATTGGTCATGCGGTGCTTGGTGCGTTTGTATTTGATTTGCGGATCTGGGAATGTAATCCAGATTTCATCGACTTCTCCTTCTGCAAACAAATTTTCGATAAGTTCGATTTGAGTCCGAAGGAAAGCCGCATTGGAAATACCTTCTTCAACAGCGGTTTTTGCGCCTCTCCAAAAGCGTGCGCCTTTGATGTCTATCCCGATAAAATTCTTTTCCGGAAATTTCTTCGCCAGGGCAACCGTGTACTCGCCTTTTCCGCATCCGAGTTCCAGCACCAGTGGGTTTTCGTTTTTAAAGAATTCACGGTCCCATTTTCCTTTGAGAGGAAAACTGCCTGACAGGATTTCCTCGCGTTCGGGCTGGATCACATTGGCAAAGGTCTCGTTTTCCCTGAATCTCTTGAGTTTGTTCTTACTTCCCACGTGGCATTTGTTTTATGAGGCCGCAAAATTACGATTAAAATGGAATCAAAACCGAATGCTCTTATAAAAACCAATCGGAACATTGTTTGACAATTTTAATCCTAAAATAAATTTTGTCAACAAGCATTGACAATTTTTCGTTGACAAAAAAAATTGTCAGCACAAAATTGTCAGCAGATAACAATGACCCGGATTATCCATAGCATAACCAAGAATTTACACTCAGAGACATTCACAATTCGTTACAAAACACTCACATAATCTTTTGGCAAAATTTCGGAAATGTAAAATCGCGTTAATGTGTTTAACTTGCCCGCCAAATTACCTGCCATGCCCGATAGCAAAAAACAGCAGAATATATTGGTTGCCCCACTCAATTGGGGACTTGGTCACGCCACCAGATGCGTCCCGATTATCCGTGCGTTGGAACTTACCGGCTACACACCCATCATAGCCTCGGATGGAGTCGCACTTGAAATGCTCAAAAAGGAATTCCCGCATTTGAAGCATCTCGAATTGCCATCGTACAAAATCGAATACCCAAAAGACGGCGAGGATTTCAAGTGGAAAATGCTAAAGGGATTGCCACGTATGCTCGATGCGATTTCCGACGAAAAGAAACTCGTCAAGAAATGGGTTCGGGAGTTGGGATTGAAAGGAATCATTTCAGATAACCGACTCGGTGTTTTTTCCAAAAAAGTGCCGTCGGTGTTTATGACGCATCAGCTCAATGTACTGACGGGAAACACCAGTTGGCTGACCGGAAAACTGCACCGTCAGGTAATCCGCAAATATCGTGAGTGCTGGGTTCCGGATTATGAGGAAAAACCGAACCTGACGGGCAAACTCGGCCATCTCAAAAAACCCGATTTCAATTTAAGATATCTGGGGCCGTTGAGTCGTCTGGAGCTAGCGGAAAAAGAAATGAAGTATGATTTGATGGTCATCCTTTCAGGTCCTGAACCGCAACGTACGTTATTGGAAAACCGGCTAAAGAACGAGGTGCAGTTGTTCGGTAAAAAAGTGGTTTTCATAAAAGGGAAAATCGAAGCGGAACAAAAAACCTGTCAGACCGGAAATGTCACCTACTATAATTTCATGACATCGGAAGAACTTCAGGAAACCTTCAACGAAAGCCGCATGGTGCTTAGCCGCTCCGGCTATACGACGGTGATGGATTTGGCGAAACTGCAGAAAAAATGCTTCTTTATCCCCACGCCGGGGCAATACGAACAGGAATACCTGGCCAAAAAATTAAAGAAAGAAGGATTGGTGCCTTTTGCCAAACAGGATGAGTTCAGGATCGAAAACTTGCTTGAAGTTGACTTGTATCAGGGCTTACCGAAATTCCGCGAAGATATTCATTGGAAAAATCTATTCTGCCTTTTCCAGGGTGAATGAGAATTCCGAACCGTGACCCAATCGGCTTTTGACAAAAATCTTTTCGTCATGGGCCTCAATCAGGTGTTTTACAATCGACAGTCCAAGGCCTGAACCGCCGGCATCCCGCGAGCCGCTTTTATCGACACGGAAGAATCGTTCGAACAAACGCGGGATGTATTGCTGGTCGATTCCTTCTCCATCGTCGTTGATGCGGACAATGATTTTCTTTTCGGTCAGCTCTTCTATGGAAACTTCGGTCGAACCTTTGTCCTTGCCATACTTGATCGAATTCATGACCAGATTGATCAATACCTGTTCGATCTTTTCACTGTCGCCCCAAACATAGACCGGCTTGGAATAACGCTGGTCGAAAAGCAGCAAGATGTCTTTTTTGGACGATTCGATCTCAAGCAGGTCGAAGACGTTTTGCACGAGTTTTACAATGTCGAACTTTTGTTTTTCAAGAACCAGGTCGCCCATTTCGAGTTTGGCGATCATATCGAGGTCGTTGACGATGTAGATCAATCTTTCGACGCCTTTCTCTGCCCTTTCGAGATATTTCTTACGAACACTTTTGTCGTTCAAAGCTCCATCGAGAAGCGTCGACAAATAACCCTGTACCGTAAATAAAGGCGTCTTTAATTCGTGGGAAACGTTCCCGAGGAATTCGCGTCGGTAATCTTCACGCACACGCAAACCTTCGATTTCGAGTTTTTTGTCGGTGGCGAATTTTTTGACTTCACGGGTCAACGTCGCCATGTCTGTAGTAATAGGCTGGCTGCTGAAGTTGTTCGTGTCGAGGAACGAAACGTCGTCGTAGATTTTTTTGACCCTTCGATAAATAAATCGCTCCACACGGAACTGAAGGATAAAAAAAGAAAAGATTGCTACCGATGCCGTAAACAGCAGCAGTGCAATCCATGAAAAGACATTAAGGAAGTACATCAGAAAACCCAGCGAGCCGGCTGCAAAAAGCGAAATGTACAAAGACGATTTCACGGCAAACCGATAGGATTTCTTGAACTTTAAACTCATTTACACTTCGATCTTGTAGCCTACGCCTTTGATCGTTTTGAATAATTCTTCGCCGATCTTTTCGCGTAGTTTTCTTATGTGGACATCTATGGTACGTCCGCCGACGATAACTTCGTTACCCCAAACCTTATCGAGGATTTCTTCGCGCTTGAATACTTTTCCGGGCTTTGAGGCCAACAGGTAAAATAATTCGAATTCCTTTCTCGGCAAGATGATTTCTTTTTCGTCTTTGATTATCTTATACTCTTCCCGGTTGATTTCGATTCCACCTACATTCAGCGTTTCCGATTCCTTGCCGTCATCCTTGAGCCTTCTTAAAAGCGCTTTCACTTTACTTACCAGAAGTTTCGGTTTGATAGGCTTGGTGATGTAGTCATCGGCACCGGCATCGAAGCCCGCAACCTGTGAATAATCTTCGGAACGGGCAGTGAGGAACGTTATGATAATGTTACTCAGCTCCGGTATTTTCCGGATGGCTTCGGTGGCTTCCATACCATCCATTTCCGGCATCATCACATCCATGATGATCAAATGAGGATGCTCTTTTTTTGCTTTAGCGATTGCTTCCTTACCGTTTTCGGCAGTGAATATCTGATAACCTTCCTGAGACAGGTTATAGCCTACTATCTCAAGGATATCCGGTTCGTCGTCCACCAATAGGATGCGGATCTCTTTTTTCTTCATAAAACTAGAAAAATTTGATTTTCGGCTGTAAATGTAAAGATAAAACAATCGGCCAAAATCCGGTTAACTATTATTTAATCTCTTAACATTGGCGTAAACATCAGGAAACTAAAATGTAACCCCGGCTTAACATAGACGTTAAAGCCCGACGCGTACTTTGCCGCAAAATAAAAACAAAAACTCTCTGATGAAAAATCAACTCGCAAACTGGCTGTTCCTTTTGGTCACAGCTACGCTTTTTGCACAGAAAGGAACAATAACGGGAACGTTGACCGACAAGGATATGAAAAACGAGCCGCTCCCTTTCGCAAATGTTCTGGTTAAAGGTACAACAAACGGAGCTTCATCCGACGATCTGGGAAAATACTCACTAAGTGTTGATGCAGGTACATATGTAGTCCAATTTAGTTTTTTAGGCTATGAGACAGTTGAGCAGACTGTAACGGTCGAAGCCGGAAAAACTGTCATTATAAATAAGTCGCTCGGTTCCGGAAGCTATACACTTCAGGATGTTGTGGTCCAGGGCGCCGTAAGCAAAGAAAAGGAAACGGCTTTGCTACAGGAACAAAAGAATGCGATTGATATGAAGCAGGCGATCGGCTCTCAGGAAATCGTCAAAAAGGGCGTAAGCGATGCTTCCCAGGCAGTATTGAAAACGGCTGGTGTAACTAAGACGGAAGGAGTGAATAACGTTTTTGTACGGGGTCTTGGAGATCGATACAATTCCACGACACTTAACGGATTGCCCCTTCCTTCCGAAGATCCGGTTTATAAAAACATTTCGCTTGAGTTCTTTCAGACCGGAATCATCAAGAACATCAATGTCAATAAAACATTCAACGCTTCTTTATACGGAGATAATGCCGGTGCGAACATTGACATCTCTTCAAGGGAACTTGAAAAAAATGCGATTTTCAGCATTTCGGCCGGTACAGGATTGAATACAAATGCCATCTCCAATAACTTTAAAGTATCTGATGGGGCATACTCCTATTTCGGCTTCCTTCAAAACGGAAGAAGCAATCCAATCTCAAACCTCGACAATTATACCTTCAAATCAAATTTCAATACTCAGGATGTTTCGAACACGGTAAATACAAACTTTACAGTGCTGGGAGGAGGCAAAATCGACATCGGGAACAACAAACTTTCAATTTTTGCGGTTGCTGCCAATAACAGCGAGTATTTGTTCCGGGATGGCTTTCTGGGCCAGGCGAGTTTTTCCGGAGACTATACACGACGACTTAATGTACAACGATCAGACTACAAAACAACGCAGTCTGCCATGGCCAACGTTAAATATAAGTTCAATAAGGGAAGCGTTGCACTCAACTCCCTTTTCATTCACAATAATTCACAATACGTGGCCCGTCTTGAAGGGTTCGACGATGATATAAACGGCAACCTAGGGCAAAACGAAGCCGAAAAATCACTAATTAACCGCCAGCAGAATAACGATAATAATTTATTTTCAAACCAACTCCTGGCCGATTATAAATTCAGTGATAAGATTAGTGTTAATGTCGGGGCAACTTACAGCCAGTTGCGCGGTACCGAGCCTGACCGAAAGACTACAACATTTGCATACAACGACGCATCCCAGAAATATCTTTTTGCAACGGATGCACCAGGACAGACCATGCGTTATTTTTCAACTCTCGATGAAAATGATTTTGCAGGAAAAGCAGAGTTGGATTACACCTTTAATCCAGCTTCTGAAAACAAGGTGGTACTTACCATAGGCGGAAATTATCGCTCTACTAAAAGGACATTCAATTTTACCGAATTATTGTACCGATTCAGGACAAGTGCATTATCCGCTTTCACTATTGACCCTGAAAATCCTGATCTCGTTCTTAACGCAGACAATTTCAACAACGGTGTTTTTACCCTTGAAAGTGGTCGGGGCGATACGAATGTTAATCCGTTTTACTACCTCGCAGATCGCGACATTGCTTCTGGATACGGACAATTGTTATATCCTTTTAACGAAAATCTGACTGTTCAGGTTGGCGTTAGGTATGAAAAAGCAAAGCAAACGGTCAACTGGGACACCAACTTGACCAGCAGTGTAAACGATCTTACAACCCGACCGTCGCTTATCGACAAAAATTACATTCTTCCCAGCCTGAACCTGAAATACAGCCTTAACGAGAAAAATGCAATACGATTTGCGGCAAGTCAAACCTATACAATGCCGCAATTCAAAGAGACGGCACAGTTTCTATATTCAGATATAAACAGTAACGAATATGGAAATCCGTATCTGGTTCCATCTACAAACTATAACATAGATGCCAAATATGATTTTTACCTGTCGAAAAAAGAAATCATTTCAGTCGGCGGATTCTATAAATATATCCAAGACCCAATCAGCCGGGTACAAATAAACTCACCTGCACTTGAATATTCGTATGTAAATACGGATCATGCATTCGTGGCGGGTGCCGAACTTGAAGTACGTAAGACTTTGTACGCGGTTGAAGGCGAGGTAAGAAACAGCGATTTTTCGCTTGGTTTGAACACGTCTTACCTCTATAGTGAACAAACACAGGACGACCAGACTTCTGGTGTTGTTTCTACAGATTTCACATATGACAGAGGTAAAATGCAAGGTGCTACTCCATTGCTGATCAATTCTGATTTGAGCTACAGCGCCAGCAATGCAAAGACATGGTTTTTGTCAACTGTAATTTTCAATTACTTCTATGACAAGGTTTATACCGTTGGTACTGCCACCCGCGAAAACATTGTTGAAAAAGCTGTTCCAACGCTTGACTTTGTGAACCGACTGGAACTTAAAGACTATAAGCTTACCCTTTCTGCAGGCGCAAGAAATATCCTGAACCCAAGATATTGGCTGACGCAGCAAACAACATCAACCGTAAGCGGAGATACTACAGACTCACTGATCAGTTCTTATCGCAAAGGCGTAACGGTGTTCTTCGGCCTCAACTGGCAATTGTAAATAAATAATGCTAACTCTAAATATTAATTACTTTAAACACTTACACAATGAAAAAAATGCTAATGCTTGCTGTAGCTGCAGCAATGGTAGCTGCTTGTAGCAGTGACGACAACAACGGAACGCCTACAGATCCACAAACTGCGGACGGGCTAATTACTTCTTTGACTGACATCGATTACGACGCAACCTCTTTGAAAGGTTACATTGCCGGAAATATCACTTTGCCCGCTGGTGAATACACATTGGATGGTGCGTTGACTGTATTGGATGGCTTCACACTGACACTTGAGCCAGGTGTAAAATTCATTGCCAATACATCAGGTGCGCAAGGAGGAACAAACGTACGTTTACAGGTGAACAAAGGTGGAAAATTGATGGCCGTAGGTACAGCTTCACAACCAATTGTTTTCACTTCTGATACAGAAGAGCCTGGCGACTGGGCTGGTGTATTCTTGTGTGGTAAAGCTACCCTTACGTCACCAAACGGAGGAAGAGATGGTTCTTATACACAAGCTACTGAAATTGGAGATGCTTCTTACGGTGGATCTGATGATGCTGACTCATCAGGTCACTTGGAATATGTAGAAATCGCCTATGCAGGTGCACGTATCAATGGTACTAAAGAAGGCAACAACCTTTCTCTTTATGCACAAGGTACAGGAACAATCCTGAAAAACCTTTGGCTACACGACGGTTCAGATGACAACATTGAATTTTTCGGTGGTACTGTAAACGCTGAAAACTTATTGGTTGTAAACTCTGCAGATGATACTTTTGACTGGTGTCTTGGATGGAACGGACACGTAACAAACGTTGTTGAAATCCGTGAGGCTGGTTTTACAGATATCACCAATGGATCAGGTATGATGGAAGGTGATGGTTTCTTTTCTGACCTTGGTTCGACTCCGGCTAACACTGCCAACTTGTCTAATCCTACACTTACTAATTTCTCGATAGGTGTTTACGGTGCTTCAGGTACTGATTCCGCAGATCCAAACAGTACCGCTTACAAGCTTCGCGCTGTGGCTTTATTCAGAACCGGATGTAAAATTTCTTTGACCAATTCAAAAGTAATCTGGGGAGATGCCGTGAATATGCCTACAAACGGTCTGTTCAAATTCAATGATGCAACAGGCCCTGCTCTTGCTGCCGATGTTCACATCAGTCTTAACTACACAGGCCCAAGCTTTATTGGAGGTACCGGTGTTACGACATCTCCGGACAGTCCGGTTCCAGGTGCGAACTACAACTTGTCAGGCGCTTATCCTGCCTATATCTATGGTGATTTTGCACAATTGGTATTCAACAATACTGGTGCTACAGGTGCTGATAAATCTGTTTTTGCATGGACAAATTACGACTTCGCTACTAAAGCTCCTGGTTTGTAATTTTTTGAAAACAAAAAACAATTGAAAATCCCGCTTTAAAGGCGGGATTTTTTTATGTGTCTGATTGATTTGATAGTTACGGTAAAACGTGTTATAGGATTTTCACATAATGATCTCTAAAACAATAAAATGATGCAAAAAAATTTGGCAACATATTTGAAAACACTTTTGTACTTTTACAAAACCAAATTTGCACCATGACAAAAAATTACTTTTTAACCCTGATGTTTTTCCTCTTCTTTGCTGCTGCGGCTTCAGCCCAGGATGGCAAGGAACTCGGGTTCTATCCGAATCCGGTAAGTACAGGAAAAATTTATGTGACCTCTAAGAGTTCACTGGAAAAAGAAGTTACCATTTTCAATGTTCTTGGAAAGCAGGTGCTTCAACAAATGGTCAGCCGCGAGCTCAACATTTCGACACTATCTCCCGGAGTTTACATCCTCAAGATTCGGGAAGGCGATGCCAGCATCACGAGAAAACTGATAATAAAATAGTTAAACCCCGCATCGGCGGGGTTTTTTAATACTTTTTTTACATTGGATTTTTTTTCGGCAGAAAATATCGGCTTATATTTGCAGTCTATAAAATACTAAAAATGAAAAAAATCTACTTTTTACTTTTCACTGTTGCTTTGGCTTTCTCTGCTAATGCACAGAACGTCCTGACAAATGGCGGTTTTGAAACCTGGACTGATGGCACGCCTGATGGCTGGTTAATCACTTTAGGTACAAACGGCGGATCTGTCACTCAAGAAACTACTTTGTTCCAAGAGGGTGCAAGTTCAGTAAAACTTGTTGCTCCGACAGGAACAGGTAACAACCGTGTTGGATATACAGATCTTCCGGTAACACCTGGACAATCTTACACCATATCTTACTGGTATAATGATCAGGACAACAATGCAAAAATGCGCCATTGGGGTTCTTTCCGTGATGCGGCGGGAGCTTTGGCAGCAGACCAACAATTACCTGAATTTCAACCTTCAGAATACAATGCAAATACCACAGGCTGGCAGTTTGTTACCGTAACAGGTGTAGCTCCGGCAACTGCAACACTTCTTCGTGTGGATTTCCGTGTTTTCCGCGAATCAGCCGATGCTCAAGGCGGAACCGTGTATGTTGATAATGCTTCGGTTGAAGGGCAGCTTTCTGTCAAGCAGAATGCCATCGCCGGCTTGAAAATCTATCCTAACCCGGTTTCAGGAAATAACCTAAACATTTCTACAACTGCAAATTCAACTAAGAATGTTGTGATTTTTGACGTGTTGGGCAAACAAGTAATCAGCACTAAAATCGAAGGAGAAACAGTAAATGTTTCAGCTTTGAAATCAGGAGTTTATATTGTAAAAGTTACTGAAGAAGGAAAAACAGCTACCCGTAAACTGGTAGTGAAGTAATTTTTCCAAAATATATAGAAAGCCTCGTCATTCCCGACGGGGCTTTTTTATTTTTACCTTTGCCCCATGCTTTCACAAGACGACATTTTTGGAATTTCCGGCCATAAAGAATTCGTAAAAACTACGCTCAAAGTCTTTCGGTACCAATATGAATCGAATTTGGTATACCGGCAGTTTTGTGACAATCTCAACGTCGATGTGCAATCCGTAAAAAAACTGGAAGATATTCCGTTCTTACCAATCCAATTTTTCAAATCGCACGAAGTAATTACCGGAAACGGAAATCCCGAGGAAACCTTCACAAGTTCGGGCACGACGGGCCAACAAACCAGTCGCCACATGGTAACCGATGTTTCCTGGTACGAACAGAGTTTCCGCAAAGCATTTTCTCAATTCTACGGAAACATAGAAGATTACGCGGTTCTGGCATTGCTTCCGAGCTATCTCGAACGCGACGGATCTTCATTGATTTATATGGTTGACGATTTGATCCAATCAAGCAACAATCCGGACAGCGGCTTCTACCTGAACAATTATTCCGACCTGATTCAAAAACTGATTGGCCTTGACGCATCAGGCCAGAATGTACTTCTGATTGGCGTAACCTATGCCCTTTTAGACCTCATGGAAATCCAGAAATTCCAATTGACGAACACAGTCATCATGGAAACAGGTGGAATGAAAGGCCGTCGGAAAGAAATGATACGCGAGGAACTGCACGAACTGCTCAGCAAGGGTTTCGGTGTAAAATCGATCCATTCGGAATACGGAATGACTGAACTGCTGTCGCAGGCATATTCCCTCGGCGATGGTATTTTCGAATGCCCTTCGTGGATGAAAATTTTAACGCGTGACCCGGAAGATGCCTTGACATATGTCGAAAACGGAAAAACCGGCGGAATCAACGTAATCGATCTTGCCAACATCAATTCCTGCTCTTTTATCGCGACCCAGGATTTAGGCCGATTATACCAAAACGGCAGCTTTGAAGTCCTGGGCCGTTTTGACAATTCAGACATTCGTGGCTGCAATCTGATGGTATTGTAATCAAATACAATAAATTGCAGGAAATCCGAGTTATCAATCGGATATTGAAAATCATGAGGAAATTTTCTATGCTGCTGCTACTTTTTGCCGCTTCCATGTTTGGCCAGCGACCTGTGGACCTGGTTCTGGATTCGGTAAATTCTTCTGATAAGGACGACAAATACCGCGATTACGAAGTCTGTTATCATATCACGAATCAAACAGACAAACCGGTTGTTTTCTTTCTAAATACCAATTCAATGGTTCCTGTTGTTTCAAGCTCGTTATCGCATGCACCACATTACAAATTATATATGGATGGGAAATCCGTAGATGTTTCCGGAATATTCGATGTAGGGGAAACTTACAGGCGCGAATTCAAGACCGATGCGGAATTTTATAAATATCAGGATTCCCTGAGGCAATATTACACGCCGGAACAACAAAAAAAATCCCTCAGCGACAATATCGTCCAAAGTAAAACATCACTGGCGCCGAATGAAAAGAAATACTTTTCCATTCAGTTACGATGGGACAAACAACGCTACCAAAAGCAGGACGAACAGGAATATTACCTTGAACCCGGATCCGATTTTGAACTCGAACTTTCGATGCATTTACTGCGCGAAGAATTGGAATCGCGACTTGAACCTGAAGCATATAATCAGGCCATTGAAGATCCGGATTTCATTAAAGGCTGGTTCACATCGAATAGATTGTGCATTGATTTGTCCGAAAGTAAAATGCCTTAATCATCATTCTATCAGATAAAAAAATCCCGGCCAAAACCGGGATAATTATTTTATTAGACTCTTGTTTCAACATCCAATCAAATAAACCGCAGCACAAAATAATTTTTCTTTCCGCGCTGAAGCAACACAAAAGTTCCGTTGATCAAATCTTTTTCGGTAAATAAAAAACCTTCGGCAACTTTCTCACGGTTGACAGAAATAGAGTTCTCAGCCAACGCCCTTCTCGCCTCTCCGTTCGATTTCATAAAGCCCGATTTCTCGTTCATCACCGCCACGATATCAATCCCGTCATTCAGTTCAGTCCTGGAAATTTGAGCTTGCGGAACGCCATCGAAAATTTCAAGGAACGTCGCATCATCCAAAGATTTCAAGTCGTCCGCCGTAGAATTCCCGAACAAAATATTCGAAGCTTTCTGCGCCTTCTCCAACTCTTCAGCCGAATGTACGAACGTTGTCACTTCTTCTGCCAGCTTGCGTTGCAACGCGCGTAAATGTGGCGCCTGAGCGTGTTCTGCTACCAAAGCATCAATCGTCGGTTTATCCAAAAAAGTAAAAATCTTGATGTACTTTGCCGCATCGTCATCGCTCGTATTGAGCCAGAACTGGTAGAATTTATACACAGATGTCTTATCGGCATCGAGCCAGATATTTCCTCCTTCAGATTTCCCGAATTTCGATCCGTCAGATTTGGTCACCAGCGGCGTCGTCAATGCAAATGCCTTGGCTTCATGAGAATTCATCCGTCTCACCAATTCCGTTCCTGTCGTGATATTTCCCCATTGATCGGAACCGCCCATCTGCAACACACAATTGTAGGTTTTGTGCAGATGATAGAAATCGTAACCCTGAATCAGTTGGTACGTGAATTCCGTAAACGACATGCCCTCGCCCACTTCACCCGAAAGACGCTTTTTCACCGAATCTTTCGCCATCATATAATTCACGGTAATCCGCTTACCCACATCACGTGCAAAGGCGATAAAAGAAAACTCCTTCATCCAGTCATAATTATTGACCAGCAACGGCGCATTTTCGCCTGTTTCGGAAAAATCGAGGAATCGCGACAAAACGCTTTTAATGCCTGCGACATTCTTGGCCAAAGCCGCTTCGTCAAGTAAATTCCTTTCGTCGCTTTTACCTGATGGATCGCCAATCATTCCCGTAGCACCGCCAACCAACGCAATCGGCTTGTGCCCGAAACGCTTCAAATGGACCAGCAGCATGATTTGCACCATGCTCCCTATATGCAGCGAATCAGCAGTAGGATCGAACCCGATATATGCCGTCGTCGGTCCCGATAAAAGTTGTTCTTCGGTTCCGGGCATGGCATCGTGGTACAATCCGCGCCATTTGAATTCTTCGACAAGATTTTGCATGAGATAATTATTAAGGCTGCAAAAATAGGCAGTTCCATTTTAAAAGCATAGGATTTTTGAGCAGCAATTCCGGCTGCCCGCTGCAAGTCCTCATTTTGAACCGTGATTTTTGACCGCTTTATTCCGGCTTCCGGTGGTCGCCGTCAAAAGCCGCAAAAATCTGCGGGTCAAAATTCCGGGCTTTTCGCTTGCATCCGGGCTAGGGCAATTGGTTCCGAAAAAACTTCTACGCAAACAGAACCCACAAATGACCGACCGACAAAATGAATTGCCTGCGACTTATTTGTCAGTCATTATAGAAACCTAATCGCTAAATTTACCCTATGAACTTAATTACCGGAGCCACGGGATTTGTCGGCGCACACCTTACACTTCATCTGCTAGAAAACGGACAATCGGTGCGGGCACTGTATCGGCACGAAAGCAAAAAAGATTTCACCCGCAAACTGTTTTCGCTCTACGGCAAGGAGCATCTATATCCGAAAATTGAATGGCACAAAGCAGATTTATGCGACATTCCTGCACTTGAGCCCGCTTTTGAAAACGTATTAAAAGTCTATCATTGCGCCGCATTGGTTTCGTTCGATCCGCGTGACGAACCGGCCATGAGAAAAGCAAATATAGAAGGAACGGCCAATATGGTGAATCTGTCACTTGCGTTCGGTGTTGAAAAATTCCTTCATCTGAGTTCGATTGCGGCTTTGGGAGACCCTATTTCACCCGAAACCATCGTTGATGAAACCACAGAATGGAATCCGGAAAAAGAACACAGCGACTACGCGATTTCGAAATATGGAGCCGAAATGGAAGTATGGCGCGCGCGACAGGAAGGACTTTCGGTACTCATAGTAGCGCCCGCTGTCATTTTAGGCCCAATCCCCGATCTGGAAAAATCAGGTCAGGGAAGCGCACAGATTTTCAAGGAAATCAAGAAAGAATTTCCGTTTTACACCAACGCCTCAAATGGTTTTATCTCCGTGACAGATGTAGTCCGCCTGATGAATGAATTGATGGAATCAGGTATTTCAAACGAGCGTTTCATAGCCGTCGCTGAACATCACAACATGCATTGGATTTCAAAAAAAGTCGCTGCGGCTTATCGTGTCAAAGCCCCGTTTATAGAAGCCGGGCCAAAGTTGCTTCGGGCGGCTTTGCTGTTTGACAGATTTTTGTCGGTATTCGGTAAAAAGAGAAAATTGTTCAGTGATTCGATTCCGGCGTTGTTGTCCAAAAGCCGATTTTCCGATGCCAAACTTCAGTCGGCACTTAAAACAGAATACACGGATATTTCAACTTACATTGAGGAATGTGTCCGGATCATGGATTCGAAACCCACTACTTTATAGTTCCCCCTTCCGGAAGTTTTTCCTTTCGGCCTTTGTTCTGACCAAGGCCTTCCAACTTTGAGAGTTCCGCATTGATCCGATCGCTGACTTTTTGGTACAACCCGCGGTAATTCTTCATGTCTGAAGCGTAATACCGGTTGCTTGCCGCGAACTGCAAACTGTCGATCTTATATTTTTTATAGATGTATGTATCGGCATCGGTCGCGTTCCTGAGTTTTTCCGGACTTTGGGATTTCATGGCATCGAGAAGCGACAAATCGTACAAAATATCGACCATCTGGTCTTCCGGGATCAGGTTCGACGGTTTCTCGACTACGGAATTCCCGCACGAAGCAAAAAACACGACTAAAGCAATCCAGATATTTTTCATGATTCGAACAATAAGCGTTGGCCGGCCTTGATGTCCTTTACTTTAGAAGCGGTATACACCAATTGGCCGTTCACGAAGGTATGCATAATGCGCGACTTGAAGTTGTATCCTTCGAAAGGTGACCAACCACATTTGTAGAGCAGGTTTTCTTTTTTGACCGACCAAGGTGAAGATGGATTTACGATAGCCAGATCTGCATAATAGCCTTCACGGATGAATCCGCGTTTTTCGATACGGAACAACGTAGCCGGATTGTGCGCCATTTTCTCCACGATTTTTTCTACGGATATTTTCCCCTGCAGATGCTTCTCGAACATAGCCACCACCGAATGCTGGACCAACGGCCCGCCCGAAGGTGCTTTTACATACGGTTGCTTTTTTTCTTCAAGCGTATGGGGTGCATGATCTGTCGCAATTACGTCGATGCGTCCGTCGAGCAAAGCTTCCCACAATTTATCTCTGTCGGCGGCAGATTTTACGGCCGGGTTCCATTTGATGAAATTGCCTTTCGCAGCATAATCGGCATCAGAAAACCACAAATGATGTACACAGACTTCAGCCGTGATTTTTTTGTCTTTGAGTGGAACATCGTTTTTGAACAATTCCGTTTCGATAGCTGTTGACAGATGGAACACATGCAATCGCGCACCTGTTTTCTTTGCAAGCGCAATCGCTTTTGAAGATGACAGGTAACACGCTTCGGCACTTCTGATGACCGGATGCTGGCTAACCGGAATGTCGTCGCCGAATTCCGCTTTGGCTTTCTCTAGATTTGCCTTGATTGTCGCTTCGTCTTCACAATGGACTGCGATAAGCATCGGGGTCGATGAAAATATCTTTTCAAGGACAGCTTCGTTATCGACGAGCATATTTCCGGTAGAAGATCCGAGGAAAATCTTGACGCCGGCTACATTGCGTGGATTCGTCTTTAAAACCTCATCAAGATTGTCATTCGAGGCGCCCATCATAAACGAATAATTCGCATGTGATTTTGAGGCCGCGATTTCATATTTCTGCTCGAGCAATTCCTGCGTCAATGCATTCGGGACGGTGTTCGGCTGATCTATAAATGTAGTCACACCACCCGCAACGGCAGCTGCCGATTCGGAACCGATGTCACCTTTTTGCGTCAGTCCGGGTTCGCGGAAATGCACCTGGTCGTCAATCGCACCCGGAATCAGATAATTTCCTTCGGCGTCGATGACACGTGTATCCGGATGTTTGGCCGAAATGCTGTCGGCAATTTCAACAATATATTCGCCTTCGATCAATACATCGCCCTCGCGGATACTTCCTTCGTTGACGATTCGGGCATTCTTGATCAAAACTCTGTTCATGCTATAAGGTATTTCTCATTTTTTTCCACCGAAGACGCAATACACCTAAAAAGGCTTCCTTGAAAATGGCGGAACTCATCTTGGATTCGCCTTTGGTCCTGTCAGTGAAGATTATCGGCACTTCCACGAGCCTGAATTTGCGTGCGAAAGTCCTGTATTTCATTTCGATCTGGAACGCATAACCTACGAATTTTATCCGGTCGGGGTTGATGGTTTCCAAAACAGTTCTTTTGAAGCACATGAATCCGGCTGTGGCATCTTTGATTCCCATTCCGGTTACAAGTTCCACATATCGGGAGGCATAATACGACATCAATACGCGGCTTAACGGCCAGTTGACTACGTTGACTCCGGTGACATATCGCGACCCAATGGCTAAATCGGCATCACCTAAATGACAGGCTTCGTATAACTTGACAAGGTCGTTCGGATTATGGGAGAAATCGGCGTCCATTTCAAAAATATACTGATACGGACGAGCCAAAGCCCATTTGAATCCGTGGACATAAGCGGTTCCCAATCCGGACTTTTTCTGACGGATTTCGAGATGCAGTCTTTGTGGAAATTCCTGTTGCAGCAGTTGCACGCGGGACGAAGTTCCATCCGGTGAATTATCGTCCACAATCAATAAATCGAATTCCGGATGCAACGACAAAACCGCGCGGATTATCGCTTCGACATTCTCAATTTCGTTATATGTAGGGATTATAACCAGACGGTCGCTCATACAGGGATTAACTACTGCGCAAAAATACGTTTTTTAACACATTGACATCCTAAGAAAATAATAATAAATGAAGGGCCTAAATTTTATATTTTTGCCCCAATGAACGAGAGTTTCCTGCATTTGAGAGCGTTTACGAATACCGACTGGGCGACTGCTGTCTTCCTGATGTGTTTTGCTTTGATTGCCGTGACGCGATCGGCATTTGAAATGCGTTTCGCCGAATTCTCACGCCTGGTCATTTCGGACAAATACATTAAAGTCTACCGGGACAACAGCAACCTCATGAGCTGGTTCAATGTAGCTTTATTCCTCATGCACCTGGTATCGTTTGCTTTTTTTATCCAATTGATCCTGAGCCATTACGGTTATGGTGAAAAAACAGATTGGGTGCTTTTTGTACGTGTCTTTACATTTCTCGGAGCCTTTATCCTGTCTAAATTCCTGGTTGAAAAAATAATAGGGGTTTGTTTTAACGGAGAGGAATTCGTCGAGCAATTCAATCTTGTCAAAGTAAGTTACCGGACGTATCTGGGGTTATTCCTGCTTCCGATAGACATTATCCTGTTCTACTCGAACAATTTTCCACAATGGATCTTATCGGGCATGATTGCTATAATACTGGGCGTTAACATCTTGACCTATGTGCTTTCCATCCGAAGTTATCAAAACGTTTTGATAGGTCGGTTGTTCTATTTTATTTTATATCTTTGCGCACTTGAAATCGCGCCCTATTATTTCATGTATTACTGGTTCACAAAAAGTTAGACAATGCCCAACAAAGTGAAAACTATTCTGGTATCACAGCCGGAACCAAAGGTGGAAAATTCACCTTACTTTGAGTTGCAGCAAAAGCATAAGGTTAAGATCGATTTTCGACCTTTTATCCACGTGGAAGGGGTTAGCGCCAAGGACATCCGTCAGCAGAAAATCGACCTGGCAAATTACACTGCGATCATACTTACAAGTAAAAATGCTGTCGACCATTTTTTCCGGGTTGCCGAAGAAATGCGATACAAAATTCCTGAAGGCCTGAAGTATTTTTGCCAGAGTGAAGCCATTGCGTTCTATCTGCAAAAATATGTGGTGTACCGCAAGCGCAAGATTTATGTGGGACAGAAGGATTTTGTCGATATGTCTCCGCTCATCAAGAAGTATAAGGACGAGAAATTCCTGTTGCCGGCTTCAGACCAATTGAACGCAGATGCACCTCAAACCCTGAACAACCTTAAAGTAGACTGGACCGTTGGAACGTTCTACAAAACGGTAATGAGCGACTTGTCTGACCTGGCTGATGTATATTATGATGTACTGGCTTTTTTCAGCCCGACGGGAATCAAATCGTTGTTCAAGAATTTCCCCGACTTCCAGCAAAATGAGACACGCATAGCCGTATTTGGCGTATCTGTCCAGAAAGAAGCCGAAGCACATGGCCTACGCGTTGACATCATGGCTCCTACGCCTGAAGCTCCGTCAATGACAATGGCAATTGAAAAATACATTTCCAAGGTCAATAAAGAGAAGTAACCGGAGAAAAAATACTATCGAAAGGCTGTCTGAAAAGGCGGCCTTTTTTATTTTCATCAGTCGGGAAATATGTTGACAACCAACCCGACACTATTCTATTTGTGTGGAGATTCAACTTGTGGACTTTTAAAAATCCACAATACGAAATGCCACAAAAATCCTCAACTGCAAAAGCCAATGGCAAGGACTGAAAATGCGAATTACAAAAGGCTATTTCTTAAACTACTTTAATTTTTCCCTTGAAATGCTGCTGTAAGTTTGTATCAGACAACAAAAAATACAATTATCATGAGTACTTCAGTAAAAGGAATGATCGACCAATATATCTTGGCCTGGAACCAAAAATCGTTAGGAAATTATGCCGCCGGGTTTAGCAAATGCTGGGCAAAAAACGGCCAATATGCAGATCCTTACGGAACATACGACGGCCTCGATGCGATAGTAAATTTCGCTTCAAAGTCCGGTGAGATTGTTCCCGAACGTGTTTTCAGCATACTCGAAGAACCGGAATTCCACAACCATTACGGAAGATACGCTTGGAAAGTAGCGTTGCCCGACGGACAGAATACAGGCTACGATTACTTCGAATTCGACGAAAACTTCAGGATAACGAAACTCGTGAGCTTTTTCAAATTGCCCGATGATTATCCGATTGAAAAATTGCAATAAGGAATTGTAACTTTAGACAAACAATCAAAAGTGCACGACTTACTTTTTCAAAATATTACCAAACATATCAGCCTGACGCAAGACGAACAAACGCTGCTGAAGTCCAAAATCCTATCGGCTACTTTTGATAAAAATCAAATTATCCTTGAGCCGGGAAACCATTCAAACCAGTTGTATTTTGTAAAAAGCGGCTGTTTGCGTGTATTCCAACCGCAAGAAGACGGGCAGGAAATAAACGTTCTGTTTTGTCCGGAAAATTGGTGGGCTTGCGATATTTTGAGTTTTTCAGATGGCAAACCTGCAACATTTGGAATCGACTGCCTCGAAAGCACGGAAGTATGTTATTTCACTGCTACAGATATGGATTATTTGTACGGCCGCATCCCAAAACTCGAGCGCTTTTTCCGGATCCTGTTCCAGAATGCATTTGCACTATACCAACGTCGGCTGGCACTTTTGCTTTCGACTTCGGCGGAAACGCGTTACAAGCTTTTCAAAACACAATATCCGACACTCGAAGCGCGTATCGCACAAAAGCACATTGCTTCCTATTTGGGAATCACGCCTGTTTTCCTGAGCATGCTCCGAAAGAAAAAGCTTTAAATAAGCTGAAAGCCAATCAAACATCAGCGTGGTCATTTATTTCCCGACCTTACTAAAATTGAAAAAGCGCTGGCAAAACGTGTGACAGCGCTTAATCGTAACCTCTAAAATAAAAAAAAATTAAGACAATTGCGGCCCGGCTTTCACCAGGTTTTCGGTTTCAGGTGTATCTGTATATTGTTTGAAATTAGCTATGAATAAGTGAGCGAGCCTGGTGGCTTTCTCTGTCCATTCCGACGATTCGCGATAGGTTTTCCTTGGGTCTAGAATATCAGGATTTACATTTTCCAGTTCTGTCGGAACCGTTAAATTGAATACCGGAATTTGGGTTGTTTCAGATGTTGAGATCGAACCATCAAGAATCCTGTCGATGATTGCCCGGGTATCGTGTATCGAAATACGTTTTCCGCTTCCGTTCCAACCGGTGTTGACCATGTATGCCGTTGTTCCGTGAGCGTTCATCTGATCGATCAGAGTCTCGGCGTATTGTCCCGGATGAAGCGTAAGGAATGCTTTCCCGAAACAAGCTGAAAACGTAGGCTGCGGTTCGGTAATCCCGAGTTCCGTACCAGCTAATTTAGCCGTAAATCCGGAGAGGAAATAGTATTGTATCTGTTCCGGTGTCAGGATCGAAACAGGCGGCATCACACCAAAAGCATCGGCCGTAAGGAAAATCACTTTAGACGCGTGTCCGGCTTTTGAAACCGGAGTCACGATATTGTCGATATGATAGATCGGATACGAAACCCTGGTATTCTGGGTGACCGAATCATCTGTAAAATCAATATTCCCATTCGCATCGACCGTTACATTTTCAAGCAAGGCATCGCGACGGATCGCCTGGAAAATCTCAGGTTCGGCTTCTTTGTTCAGGTTGATGGTCTTCGCATAACATCCGCCTTCGAAATTAAAGACGCCGTCCTTGTCCCAACCGTGTTCATCGTCCCCGATCAGTTCACGTTTTGGATCTGTCGAAAGTGTAGTTTTCCCTGTTCCGGACAATCCGAAGAAAATAGCCACATCGCCGTCTTTGCCTTTATTCGCGGAACAATGCATGGAAGCGATTCCACGTTGCGGCAAATAATAATTCATGATGGCAAACAGGCCTTTTTTCATTTCGCCTCCGTACCAGGTACCGCCAATGAGCTGCATCTTTTCGGTCAGGTTAAAGGCGATGTAATTTTCCGAATTGAGGTTATGCGACTGATAATCCGGAAAAGTGGTTTTGGAAGCGTTCATTACGACAAAATCCGGTTCGCCGAAATGGTCGAGTTCTTCCTCTGTCGGACGGATGAACATATTCTTTACGAAATGTGCCTGCCAGGCGACTTCCATGATGAAACGCACTTTGAGACGTGTATCTGGATTCGCGCCGCAAAAGGCATCGATAACGTAAAGTACTTTATTGCTGAGCTGTTCGGTGGTGTTCTTTTTTAGCGCTTCCCAGGTTTGCTGTCCGATGGGTTTATTGTCGTTCGGGGCTTTTTCGCTGTTCCACCAAATGGTATTTTCCGTAAGCGAATCTTTGACTATGTATTTGTCTTTTGGGGAACGTCCGGTGAAAGATCCGGTCATTACATTTACGGCCCCGAGTTTTGTTTCCTGTCCTTTTTCGAATCCGGAAAGCGATGGATTCAATTCGTCGAAATACAACGACTCAAAAGACGGATTGTGGATAATCTGGATTGGTTTGTGGATTCCATACGACGTCAACGAAATCGATTTCGCTGTCATGATGTCATTTTCCATAAATCGGGTTGGTTTGTAGTTGATGGGACAAAATTATAAATTAATTTGAATCAACTATAACGATTTCGTAATTTTAAGATTTTTTCTTCAAAATTGTTATCAACAACACGATCCAGCCAGTAATCATAAGGCTTCCGCCGATTGGAGTCAACGGCCCGATCACTTTTTTAACGTTTTCTGCCACTCCCATCGACAATATGTAAATCGATCCGCTGAAAAGCAAAACGCCTATGGAAACAAGCCATGAAATTGTTTTTTTGGATTTGTCTGAAACACTCGGAACCAACGATATAAATAACAAAAATAACGCGTGGTACATTTGATATTTTACACCCGTTTCAAACACCTGAAGTTGTTCAGGCGACAAAATTTCCTTTAACGCATGTGCGCCAAAAGCACCTAAAATTATTGCCGTCATCCCAAAGAATGCTCCAACGGCCATTATATTTTTGTCCATGAAATATCTGTTTGCCCAAAGATACGCCAGCGACAGGTCAGGGCAAAACTCTATTTTGTTTTTTACATTGGTCCGTATACCTTTGACGCAATCAAAAATACCATGAGACATATCCTGATCATTGGCGCCGGCCGTTCCGCTTCTTCGCTTATTCGCTACCTGCTTGAAAAATCGGACGTTGAAAACCTCCACCTGACCATTGGCGACCTGTCGCTTGAACTGGCACAGAAAAAAGCCGGCGGACATTCGAATGCGACTCCAATCGTACTGGACATTCGCGATAAACAGCAACGGATGTCGGCTATTGAAAACGCAGATCTGGTCATATCCATGCTTCCGGCACACATGCATATTGAAGTGGCGAAAGACTGTATCGTTCTCAAAAAACATCTGGTCACGGCATCTTACATCAGCGACGCGATGCAGGCTTTGGATGAGGAAGCCAAAAAGAACGGATTGGTCTTTATGAATGAAATTGGCCTAGATCCGGGAATAGATCATATGAGTGCCATGAAAGTCATTGATGAGATTCGGGAGAAAGGCGGAAAAATGCTGCTTTTCGAATCGTTCTGCGGCGGATTGGTGGCTCCGGAATCCGATGATAACTTATGGAATTACAAGTTCACATGGGCACCGAGAAATGTCGTGTTGGCCGGACAAGGTGGTGCCGCGAAATTCATACAGGAAGGCAAATACAAGTATATCCCGTATCATAAATTGTTTCGCCGGACGGAATTTCTGGAGGTTGAAGGTTACGGAAAATTCGAAGGTTATGCCAACCGTGATTCGCTCAAATACCGCAGTGTTTACGGGCTTGACGACATCCTGACATTGTATCGCGGAACGATTCGCCGCGTTGGGTTTTCGCGTGCGTGGAATATGTTCGTGCAATTGGGAATGACCGATGACAGTTACATCATCGATAATTCAGATACGATCAGTTATCGCGAATTCGTCAATTTGTTTTTGCCGTATCACCCGACCGATTCGGTAGAAATAAAATTGCGTCTTCAACTTGGAATCGAACAGGACGACATCATCTGGGACAAATTCCTCGAACTAGATTTGTTCAATCCGAATAAAATTGTCGGATTGACAGATGCCACTCCGGCACAGATACTCGAAAAAATCCTATCGGACAAATGGACGCTTGCCCCTGACGATAAGGATATGATCGTGATGTATCATAAATTCGGTTACGAACTCAATGGCGAAGAACACCAAATCGATTCCAAAATGGTCTGCATAGGAGACGACCAGACATTTACCGCCATGGCTAAAACAGTAGGGCTTCCGGTTGCCATTGCGGCCATAAAGATTTTGAATGGTGACATTACGACTCCGGGTGTCCAACTTCCGTTGAGCAAGGAAGTCTATGATCCGATTTTGAGGGAACTCGAAACTTTTGGAGTGATTTTCAGGGAAACCGAAATGCCTTACATTGGATACAATCCGGATAAGTTGTTGGTTTGATTTTTATGATAGACCTTCTGAACAGCACTATTCGCTTCTTGTAATTTTGGGAAAATATACAGAAAAAGTGTATCCGGATGTGTTCGTTTTTGCTTACCATAGACCTTCCAGGTTTTAAAAACCTGGAAGGTCTGAAGTCGGCATACTAAAGATGCATCAAATTTGCACCTTTCCATTGCTAACTGTCCATCTGACCTGACTGGCTCACATCCCCAAATCCAGCTTAAAATTAACTTTGATCGAAAAGTTATCCGATGGTTGTGGCAGGCTGTTCGCGCCGTATCTGTAATAACAGCCAAGACCCAAACCGCTGTAAATCATATTGATTTCGATACCACTCTCAAAATAACCTTTATCAAGGGTTTTATAATCGAACCCAAGATGTTGTTCCGGATGCCTCAAATCTCCGTAAGCCATTCGTGTTACAATACCAAATGACGGCTTGACCGACCTTGAAATCTCGAAACGCTGAGAGGTCTGCCGAAGTTGTAACGAAAAATACCGGCTCGAAAAGAACTCATTGAACAACATGGTTTCAAAACCGTTCGTACTTCCGGGACGAATGCGTTCCAACACATTTCCACTTCTCGGATTGTTCGGAGTCGAGTTGTACAACTGGGTCACCGGAACATCGCCATAGGCATAACCCCCGAGCAAAAGTGCTGTGGTTTTCTGTCCACCCAAAAAATCTTTTTCATATTCCACGCGAAGGTCGAGTTTACCAAAACTCAAATCTGAATCAAAAATTCCGGCAACGGCCTGCGTATATTGGAAAGCAAATTTGGGAAACCCCCTATCTGTTTCAATACGCCCCATGGGTGTTTGCATATATTCGCTGAACGGATTCCATTGCAGGCTGACTTCGGCTGTTGCCAGATCATATTCCTGCAGTTCTTGCCCATCTTTTGTAAACGTGTAGTCGAATAACGGATCGATGTGGGAATATTCGAGTTGCCAGATACTTTCGGTTTTCGGAATCAGACGTGATTCCACATAGCCGCGCCAACTCTTATAGGAATAAAAAGTGGTGATGTTGAACGGACGCCCGTCATAAATCCGGATTTTTTTTGGATCTGTGATGAATTGTGTACTCGCGATTTCACGGATATCATCGGTGTACGATACGCCGATCCAACTATTTGAAAACTTCCCCAAACGCAACGCGGTTCCCAAACTATATTTGATCCGGGTGTCGCGAAAACCATAGGCACCGTATCCGTCTATACGAACCATTTTTGAGAATTTTTCATTCGTTATTCCGCCAAGCCCGAGACGTAAACCTTCGTATTCATTATAGGCGATAATATCTGTAAACCGTAAATCAATTGAGCCAAGCGGAATGTATCCGTACAAAAAACGACGGGCCAACCGCAGCTTCCATTGCAACCCGAACGACCCCGAAATACTATCAAGGCTTCTGTAAGACTGTTCATCACGTGGATCCGAGTCGTGTTTCGGGACAGATTTCCAATAGGCTTCATCCCGTTTGACAGCCTGGTCTTCTATCTCGGCCCTGACCCACGGATGCCGTATTTCCACAGGCACATCGACTTCTGGGGCAGAAAACCACGTCGCCGACCTGGCATAGATAAAATCGGATGCGAATTTTTGCCTTTTTTTGGTAAGCGAACGCCCGGCAAATTGATTGGCCGTGTTTGATTCCGGTTCAAAATCGAGCGTTGTACCGAGGATTGAAA
Organism: Flavobacterium silvaticum; assembly: GCF_012911565.1. Classification (GTDB taxonomy): domain Bacteria; phylum Bacteroidota; class Bacteroidia; order Flavobacteriales; family Flavobacteriaceae; genus Flavobacterium; species Flavobacterium silvaticum. The sequence continues at coordinate 103,780 of NZ_JAAMPU010000106.1, forward strand.
TCGGTCTGTCGTATCGGCCTTTAGCCACAATAATTTCTGTAATCTGTGGAAACCAGACATTTTGGGCAAACAGATAATCGAACCGGTAGTTTGCCGTGATATCAATGACTCCGCGAAAACGGATCGTGGCCTGGGCGACTCCGGACGTTTTCTCATCGAGGTACAACAAGCCGGAAATACCGCGTTTCTTTTTCGGAAAAAAAGCAATGGCATATACTTTCCTACCCGAAATCCGCAACGAATCCTGGAGGCGATACTCGTAATCATGAAATGCATCTGAAGCCAACGGTCCGTTATACGTGACACGGGCCATTTCAAATTGTTCACCGTAGACGGAAAACGACTGTAATTTGAGCGCCATCAATTCGTAAACCGGCTGTTGGAAACCACCCATTCGTGCGCCTTTTATATTCTCCTTGAGTACTTCTCCGTCAAATTCGAATCGGGATACTTTTTCCGACAGGAATAAATGCTGGCGTGATATATATTTCTTGAAGTGATAATCGGACGAATCGAGTTTCCTGAAAATCTTTTTGTCCCTGTATTTGAAATAGAAAACTGAATCGATACTGCCACTGATAGAATCCGGATTCGCGGTCACAAGCAATTTATTGTAGGAATCGAACTTATAGGATGAAAGCGCCTGTTGCGGGTCATTGGATTTTCTCGAAGATATAGCTCTGGCAATAAGCAAATTGGCTTTGTTTTGAGATTTCCCAACATCCAAAGCTCTTAAATACACCCGGATTTGGGTCGAACCGGACTGGGAAGCATAGACCGTCTTGTCTTTATATCCGGTAACGGAAACCCGTATTGGCCCACGCGAATCCTGTAAGAGGAAACTGCCGTCGATGTCGGTAAAAACCAATTGATCACCACATCGTACTGATGCAAAAGCGATTGGATTTCCGTGTTCGGCTTCGAACACCACGCCATGCCGTGTTTGCGCTCCCAACGAAACGACAAGCAACAATAGCAGCCACGTGAGTTTTTTCATTCTTAGACCTAACGCGAATTAAAGTACGTCATTGCCGTTGCATAAAAAAATCCGCGGTTGCGGACTTTAGTAATTTTTATCGTTACCATGGATTTCAAAACCCACTAATACCAATCGATACTGCATCCTGAACCACGAAATGACCTTCCATTCAAGCAACTTTTCATTTTCGTAAGCCTCACGGATTGCTTTTTTACGTTCAACCAGGCTTTCGCGAAGTCTGCGGTAATTTTTACGGCTTCCGTTGGCGACGATTTCCATGTATCAGACTTTCATGATTTCCGCTTCTTTGACAGACAACAGCTCGTCGATTTTGCGGATGTGGTTGTTGGTCAGCGTCTGGACTTCATCTTCGGCGCTTTTGCAGATGTCTTCGGAAGTTCCGTCTTTTTCAAGTTTCTTGATTTCTTTGTTGGCTTCCTGACGCGCGTTCCGGATACCAATTTTGGCATCTTCGGCTTCTGTCTTGGCTTGTTTTACCAAATCGCGACGGCGTTCTTCTGTCAGCGGCGGAACAGAGATGATGATATTCTCACCATTGTTCATGGGGTTGAAACCGATGTTAGCAACCATGATAGCTTTCTCTATGGGTTGCAACATACTTTTTTCCCAAGGCTGGATTGTTAGGGTACGGGCATCCGGCACGTTGATGTTGGCTACTTGAGAAAGTGGTGTCTGAGATCCGTAATAATCTACGAACACGCCTCCAAGCATAGCCGGAGAAGCTTTTCCGGCGCGGATGTTCAGGAATTCCTTTTCAAGGTGTGCGATGGAACCCGACATGGATTCCTCGGTGCTTTCTAAGATAAAATCAATTTCTTCGGTCATGGCTTTAGATCGAAATGGTATTATATTGCTATTGGTTGTTTCAGATTCTGCAGCCTAGCCCTGATGCGAGTGGAAATCCTTTTGCAGCGTTCTAAAGCGCAAAAGATTGCAACGGGCAGCAGGTTCCCGGCTCCAAAAATTATCCCTGAACCGTAGTCCCGATATTTTCTCCCTGGCAGATTTTAAGCAGATTGCCTTTTTTGTTCATGTCGAACACGACGATTGGCAAAGCGTTTTCCTGGCTCAACGTGAAAGCCGTGGAATCCATGACGTTCAGGTTTTTGGAGATGACTTCAGAGAAAGTCAGGGTTTCATATTTGGTGGCCGACGGATCTTTCTCCGGATCGGCGGTGTAAATTCCATCTACTCGGGTGCCTTTTAAAATGACGTCAGCGTGTATTTCGACACCTCTTAAAACGGCTGCTGTATCTGTCGTGAAATACGGGTTTCCGGTTCCGGCTCCAAAAATCACGATGCGGTTTTTCTCTAAATGACGTACTGCTCGGCGTTTGATGTATGGTTCCGCGATGGCCTCGATCTTTAACGCCGTTTGTAAACGGGTCAGCATTCCCTTGTCTTCGAGAGCACCTTGTAAAGCCATTCCATTGATTACGGTGGCGAGCATTCCCATGTAATCGCCTTGTACCCTGTCCATTCCGTTGCTGGCTCCGGCTACTCCGCGAAATATGTTTCCTCCACCAATTACGATTGCAATTTCAACACCTTGGTCATGAATCAGTTTGATATCTTCGGCATATTCGGCAAGGCGGGCGGGGTCGATTCCGTAAGCCCTGTCGCCCATGAGCGCTTCACCGCTTAGCTTGAGGAGGATTCTTTTGTATTTCATGTTTTTGGGTTGAGTTGTGCAAATATAGAGATTATCCGAATTGACTTTGAAGCCGATTGTAAAAATGTTAACAGGGTTAAAAAGGTGTTTTAAGCAGTCTTTTTAAGTGGTACATTTATGTCTCTTTTAAATCTGTCAGCTTATGAAGATGGCCATTGCCGAAGGGCTTGCAAACAGTTATTCGTACACCAAATACCGCGACATCCTGCATGTATTGTTGTCCCAGGGGAAATCCTCCGGCCCAAAACAGTCAGAGGACCTTCTTGCTTACAGCCAGCTCAACGAAGCCCGAATGGACCGGCTCGATAAAAAAATCGTGGTTCCAGAGGAAAACATCACAAAATTACTGGCTATCAAAGAAAAGTATATCTGGCTTGTTTTATCGGAAGGATGGTGTGGCGATGCGGCTCAGTTGATTCCAATCTTCAATAAACTGGCGATACTTTCACCGAATATCGATTTGAAGATTGCGTTCCGCGATGAGAATGAAGCGCTGATGAATTTATTCCTGACCAACGGCTCACGATCGATTCCAAAACTGATCGTGCTTGATAAGAAAACCCTAGAAGTCCGTGCCAATTGGGGCCCGCGACCAAAACCAGCAGCCCACATCATTTCAAGTTACAAGGCACAATATGGCGTAATAGATGAAACGGCCCGAAAGGAATTGCATTTGTGGTATTCACGCGACAAGGGCGTGACTGCCCAGGAAGAACTGATCCAATTGATGGAAGACGTGGAACATGCATTCTACACTAAAAGATAAAAAGCCCGAACCCAAGACTGATTGAACGGATATGCCCGGTATTATCCCTTGAAAATCCGTATTCGGAATATTCGATAAATACCGATAAGGCAGACTGATCATCTTCCAATCCCAGACTCAGCTTTTTATAATCACCCATCAAATCACCATGCCCTACAGCAAATGCGTATCCGTAACCCGATTGAAGGGAAATACGGGTCATTTCGTTTATTTTGGGAGCGAATCTAAGGTTCAGGTAAACCGGTATCGTAACGAGTTTTTCAGAAATCCGGTAATCGGTTCCGGTATGAAGACCTGAGGTAAACCAACGATTGACATTGAGTCCGGCTCCAAACTTTGTAAAAATCCCGTCCGGCAACCAACGATTGTCGTTGATGCGTGCGTCGTGATCGAGATGCGTGCGCAAAGGCAGCGAAAACCCAAAAGACAAATAGGTCGGTTTCTTTTTTTCCTTTGGAATATATTCCTGGAAATATTGGGCACGAGCCGAAACAGCGAACAAAATCGCCAAAAGTGAAAGCTTAAACCTGTCGCAACTCGTTCTCAAATACCTCGGGCGTTTTAGCTAAAGTTACGGAATAGTCACCTATTTTGGTTCGCCTCAAAGCCGTTAAATGCGCTCCAGACTTCAATGCTTTTCCAAAATCGAAAGCCAACGACCTGATATACGTCCCTTTACTGCAGGCGACGCGAAAGTCGATTTCCGGCAACTCGATCCGGGTGATTTCAAATTCGTATATCGTGGTTTTTCGGGATGCGATTTCAACATCTACTCCGGCACGGGCATGTTCGTATAATCGGACGCCATCTTTTTTGATTGCAGAAAATACCGGTGGCTTTTGATCGATTTCACCAAGGAATTTGGCAGTAGTTTCGCGAATAAGTTCTTCTGAAATATGGTCGATTGGAAATATCTGATCCACCTCTGTCTCCAAATCATAAGAAGGTGTTGTCGCCCCAATAAAAAAAGTTCCGGTGTATTCTTTTGGCTGTGCCTGTATTTCAGAGATTTTCTTAGTCGATTTTCCGGTGCAGACAATAAGCAAACCTGTCGCCAACGGATCAAGCGTTCCGGCATGCCCTATCTTGAACTTTTTGAGCCCGAATGCATTCTTGAGTAAATATTTGAGCTTGTTCACCGCCTGGAACGAACTCCAGGTAAGCGGCTTGTCTACTAAAAGGATTTGTCCTTCGAGGATGTTTTCTTCAGACAGCATCAACTATTGTAAGTGAAGTAAACCAGTAAAATGATGCCCGCAAAAATCCGGTAATAGCCCCACGGTTTGAAACCGTATTTCTTGATGACGCCGATAAAGAATTTAATGGCGATGATAGCAACTACAAAAGCGATGGCATTCCCCAGTAAGAACAAACCTAGGTTTTCCGGTTGTTGCTTTAAAAGTTCGTATCCTTTCAAACCCGAATGTTCGAAGGTTTTGAGAAACACGGAATATACCGTAACGGCCAACATCGTCGGAACGGCAAGAAAGAACGAAAATTCAGCCGCAGCTTCACGCGTCAGTTTTTGCTGCATACCGCCTATGATGGAAGCGGCAGATCGTGACGTTCCCGGCATCATTGCCAGACATTGCCAGAAACCAATGACTACAGCTTTTTTAACCGAAATTTCTTCTTCGGAATGTACAATTGGATTTTTGAAATATCTGTCAATGAACAACAAAACAATTCCGCCGACGATGAGCATGCAGGCAATTGGGATCGGTTTTCCCAGCACTTCATCAATCATGTCATCGAAGATTTTCCCTAAAACCAAAGCAGGAATAACGGCTGCAGCAAGTTTGATGTAGAAATTGATTTTTTTGAAGTCGAAGAATTTCTTCCAGTATAAAACCACGACGGCCAGAATAGCCCCGAATTGAATCGCCACCTGGAATAATTTGACGAAATCCTGATCCTGAATCCCAAAATACGAACTCGTAAAAATCATGTGGGCCGTGGAAGAAACCGGAAGATATTCGGTCAGACCTTCAACAATGGCAATCAGGATAGCTTGTAAAGTGGTCATGTGAATTTGGAAATTTAACTTCGTTAAGTTCGGCCTTTGCCCTCGGGTGAAAATATGATAATTTGGAAATGTCCTGGATACTTTTAAAACTTGATGTGAATGCTCAAAAGCACTCACTTGCAAATTTTCAAATTACACAATTTTCAAATTATTTAGCTTTTTTGAAAATCGACCAGATCGCAATGCCAAACCCAATCAAAACCACAGTCGGTGCCAATCGGATGCGTCGGAAATCAAAAACAGATTCGTTGAAAACGTTAGGATCATCGCTTCCGCCGCCTGTCATCAGGATAAATCCGAGAGCAATTACACCAAGGCCGATCAACAATAGTTTGTAATTGGCTTTTTCAAAAAGGAAGGTTGGTTTGTTTTCCATTGCTTAATCTTTTTTGAAACGAAGACACTAAGGCACCAAGACACAAAGGAATTCGATATTATTTTTTCTGAAGGCACAAGGCGGCGCTTCGCTTATTCGTTAATATAAATCGTCGGTTCTTAAATTCAGGAACCTAGTGGTGGCGATGAATGTCGAGATGGCCGTCACGATTATTCCCGTCACCAAAACACCTAAAAGCACAGCTCCCGTCATAATTTGGTCACGCAAAATACCAAGGCTCGGGAACGTCGTATCGAGATAATACAATAAGCCCATGAGCGCAACTACCGCGAAAACGGCACCGATAATCCCAAGCAAAATACCTTTCCAGATGAAAGGACGACGGATAAATGATTTTGTCGCACCTACCATCTGCATCGTTTTAATGATAAATCGATTGGAATGAATCGACAGGCGCAATGCACTGTTGATCAACAGCACCGCAATCAAAGCCATCACGCCGCTGACAATCAGGATCCACATCGAAACCTTCTCGATATTATTGTTTACGAGCGTCACCAATTGCTTGTCGTAGGAAGCATCGGAAATCATCTGGTTTTCGCGCAACTTGCTCTGAATCTTTTCAATGCTGTCGTTGACTACGTAATTCGCCTTCAAATGGATATCGAACGAATTCTGCAACGGGTTCATCCCCAAAAATTCCATGAAATCCTCACCAATGACAGCCTGGTGTTCCTTCGCCGCGACCTCTTTGGGCACATATTTAAAATCCTTGACCCATTTGGCCGACTTGAGTTGCGCCTCGAAAAGCTGGAGCGAATCGGTCGTCGCCTCATTCTTGAAGAATACCGTCATCGTGATATCTTCCTTGAAATCATCGGACAAATTCTTCGAGTTGATCACAAAAAGCCCGAGCACGCCCAACAGGAACAGCATCAGGAAAATACTCAACACAACCGAGAAATAAGAGGAAATCAGACGGCGCTTCTGGAACCGGTCGAACTTGGAGATCATAGGCTTGAAATGTGGGGTAAAAGTAACAAGAACTTACCAAACCCTTTTCTTATCGGTTAAAAAAATCATCTTTTTCGCCCCTTTAAATTATTTTTCTCATTCCCTAGCGCTGCTATGCAACTCTAAAAATAATTTAAAGGAACAAAAAATCTGGATTTTTCACCAGGATAAGAAAAGGGTTAGGCAAGTTCAAAACAACTTCGGTAATAAAAATTATATCCGAATCTAACCGGATATAATCGGTTATAATTTTCTAATCGGATATAACCGGTTAAATCTTTTACGGTTTGCGGGATAAACGTAAATTTGCAGCAGTTTTAATTTAAAGTTTTGGGCGTGACCACAAGGGTCGGGCACTCAGCACTCGCTCTGTCCGCCTTAAGAACGGCTGGACAGGAGCTTAGACAAATGCCTCGATCCCTCACGCAAACGCCTGAAATAACCTTACTGTATCAGATTGTCACAGTCCATTTGACTTTCGGCATTCGACATTCGACTTATGAAGTACAACCCGAACGAAATAGAAGCCCGCTGGCAAAAATTCTGGGCAGAAGAACAAACTTTCGCCGCCTCGAACCATTCCGACAAACCGAAATATTATGTGCTTGACATGTTCCCTTATCCGTCAGGAGCAGGCTTGCACGTAGGCCATCCACTGGGTTACATAGCGAGCGACATCTATGCACGCTTCAAACGCCATCAGGGTTTCAACGTATTGCATCCGCAGGGTTACGACAGTTTTGGTCTTCCGGCTGAACAATATGCCATACAGACCGGCCAGCATCCGGAGAAAACCACAAAGGAGAACATTGCACGTTACCGCGAACAGCTTGATAAAATCGGGTTTTCGTTCGATTGGGAACGCGAAGTCCGTACATCTGACCCTTCCTATTATAAATGGACGCAATGGATTTTTATTCAGCTTTTCAATTCGTGGTACAATAAAACCACAGACAAAGCCGAAAGCATCTGCACGTTGGTTTCCGAATTCGAAAAAAACGGGAATGCCACTGTCGATGCGGTTTCAGATGACAACATTGAATCTTTTTCCGCTGCAGATTGGAACGGCTGGCCAACCGAAAAACAACAACAGATTCTTTTAGGTTACCGCCTCACCTATCTCGCCGAAACCGAAGTCAACTGGTGTCCGGGGCTTGGAACTGTACTGGCCAACGACGAAATCGTCAATGGGGTTTCGGAACGCGGCGGCTTTCCGGTCATCCGCAAAAAAATGACCCAATGGAGCATGCGGATTTCTGCGTATGCCGAACGGTTGCTGCAAGGTTTGAACGACATCGACTGGACACAATCGCTTATAGACGCACAGAGTAACTGGATCGGGAAATCGGTCGGGGCATCGGTCAAATTTAAACTTACAGGTTCGGCCGCCGAATCTTTTCCTGAAAACGAAATCCCGCAGATCGAAGTATTCACGACACGCCCCGATACGATTTTCGGGGTGACGTTCCTGACACTTGCACCCGAGCACCACCTGGTTTCCAAAATCGTTTCCGACGACCAAAAAGAAGCCGTCGAATCTTATATCGAAGCTACCGCAAAACGTTCCGAACGCGAACGCATGGCCGATGTCAAAACCATTTCCGGTGTGTTCACAGGCGCTTATGCCACGCATCCGTTATCGAGCCGCCCTATCCCAATCTGGGTCGGCGATTATGTGCTTGCAGGTTACGGAACCGGAGCCGTTATGGCCGTTCCTGCCGGAGATGAAAGAGATTATGCGTTTGCCAAACACTTTGAAATTCCAATCGAGAATATTTTCGATGGTGTCGATATTTCGGAACAGGCGTTTACCGATAAGAACAATGTGAGTTATCAGAATTCAGGCTTTTTGAACGGCCTCGATTATAAATCGGCGACGGCAAAAGTGATTGAAGAACTCGAAAAAGTCCAATCTGGCAAAGGAAAAACCAATTACCGATTGCGTGATGCCGTGTTCTCCCGACAACGCTATTGGGGCGAACCATTTCCCGTTTATTACGTGAACGGATTGCCACAGATGATCGATGCCGCCCATTTACCGATCCGTTTGCCGGAAGTCGAAAAATACCTGCCGACAGAAGACGGTTCCCCACCTCTTGGAAACGCTACAACATGGGCTTGGGATATTTCCAAAAACGAAGTGGTTCCAAACGACCACGTCGACAATAAAACCGTTTTCCCGCTCGAGCTCAACACCATGCCGGGTTGGGCCGGAAGTTCATGGTATTGGCTGCGGTATATGGATCCGCATGACAAGGATGCTTTCGTTTCCAAAGAAGCGGAGCAATACTGGCAGAATGTGGACTTATACATAGGCGGTTCGGAACACGCGACCGGGCATTTGCTGTACAGCCGTTTCTGGAATAAGTTTTTGTTCGACCGTGGTTTTATTTCGAAGGAGGAACCTTTTAATAAGCTGATCAATCAGGGGATGATTTTGGGGACGAGTGCGTTTGTGCACCGTCTTGAAGGAACCAATACATTCGTTTCAAAGAACAAAATCGGGAATCAAAAGGTTCAACAGATTCACGCAGATGTTTACCTTGTCAATGCATCGGAAGAACTCGACATCGAAGGCTTCAAAAAATGGCGCCCCGATTTCGCGAACGCCGAATTCGTCACCGAAGACAACGGTAAGTTCATTGTCTCCCGCGAAGTCGAAAAAATGTCCAAATCCAAATACAACGTCGTAAACCCAGACGACATCTGCAACGAATACGGAGCCGATACGCTGCGTCTTTACGAAATGTTCCTCGGTCCGCTTGAACAGGCCAAACCGTGGAATACCGCCGGAATTACAGGAGTCTTCGGGTTCCTTAAAAAACTGTGGCGTTTGTATTTCGATGACAACGGATTGATTGTCACGGCGAATCCGGCGAGCAAAGAGGCTTTAAAAACGCTTCATAAAACGATTAAGAAAGTGCAGGACGACATCGAAGGTTTCTCGTTCAATACTTCTGTTAGCCAGTTCATGATTGCCGTCAACGAACTCACGGCGATGAATTGCCACGAGCGTGTCGTATTGGAACCGCTTGCCATTTTGGTTTCGCCTTATGCACCTCATATCGCCGAGGAATTATGGCATCGTTTGGGTCATCAAACCAGTATTTCAACCGCGCCGTTCCCGGATTTCAATCCGGATTATCTCATCGAAAGCAGCAAGGAATATCCGGTGTCGTTCAACGGAAAGACCAAGTTCACCATCGAACTGCCGCTTGATCTGTCTGCCTCGGAAATCGAAAAAATCATTATGGACGACGAGCGTACGAAAACACAACTGGGTGGAAATGCGCCTAAAAAAGTAATCGTCGTTCCGGGACGCATCATCAACATCGTGGCCTGATGAAACGGTTCGATGTGGCTCCGCTTGACAAAATGTCCCGAATCATCAGTTTTGGGATCGGCATTCTGTTTTTGTCGATTCTGGGAACCATCTGGTTGGCGCCTGATGAAGCTAAAAATGCGGTTCGGCTCTATCCGACGATTATGTTGGTCGTGATATTTGGGATTGCCTATGGCCTGAAGCCGTCTGCTTACGTGATTTCGGCAGACAAACTTCTGGTAAAACGCCCGGCCTGGAATGATGCGGAGTTTAGGTTATCTGACATTTCATCCATCGTCAGAATCGAAAGCGTCCCGAACAAGGGCCTGATCCGCACGTTGGGCTGCGGCGGTCTTTTTGGATACTACGGCTACTTTTCGAACCATGATTATGGAAGCATGACGTGGTATTTAACCAGAAGGAAAAACGTACTGATGCTTGAGGTCAAATCTGAAAAAGTGCTGGTTTCACCTAAAGATACCGATGCATTTTTGTCTGAACTCAGGAATAAAATCGATGGTCTGAATTTGGCATAAGAATACAGATTGGCCCTGAAAATTATTCTCACAAAAAAGAGTATTGGTGTAATGTCCGCATTGAATTTCTGTGGCAGAATTGGGCAGAATTGGTTTTCGAGACGGACTCCGAATAATTTTCCACGACAAAAGGCTGCGACAAAATAATTTGTCGCAACACTTTTGTCCGGAATGTTTGACAAATCTTTTTTCCGGCCACAGTTTGTCGGAAGTAAATTCGAATGGTGATAAAACAACGAACCTATCAAACTGCCAACCTGTCATTTTTCCAATGTGGTTCCAAATTTGACAATCGCCCCTCGATTTTAAACACATCAATATGTATTGGATACTGATCATTGCCATCATGGGTGCGAGTGGGCTCGTCTCATGGAGGCTCAAAAGTAAATTCGAGGAATACTCCAAAATGCACCTGCAGAATAATATGAGCGGTGCCGAAATAGCAGAAAAAATGCTCGCAGACCACGGAATCCGTGACGTCCGTGTAATCTCGACTCCGGGTCGTCTCACAGATCATTACAATCCGGCCGATAAAACCGTAAACCTCAGCGAAGCTGTCTACAACCAGAGAAATGCCGCCGCAGCTGCCGTCGCTGCCCACGAATGCGGACACGCTGTCCAGCATGCCACCGCTTACGGTTGGTTGCAGATGCGTTCCACTTTGGTTCCAGTGGTTAATGTCGCGTCAAGTTTGGTACAATGGATTTTGATTGCGGGAATTTTGATGGTTCGGACGTTCCCACAATTGTTGCTCATCGGAATCGTGATTTTTGCACTGACCACATTATTTTCGTTCATCACCTTACCCGTTGAATATGATGCCAGCAACCGCGCGCTGGCTTGGCTGGAAAACAAACATATGGTCACGCCCCGCGAACACGATGCGGCGAAAGATGCATTGAAATGGGCAGCGAGAACCTATGTCGTAGCTGCAATCGGGTCGTTGGCAACCTTGCTGTATTACATTTCGATTTACAACAACCGGCGATAATTTCAACTTATAAAAACAAAATCCGCTTCATGACCGAGGCGGATTTTTTTATTTGTCAGGAATTAGTGTTTCCCCAACCATTCCACCACATCGCGCAGCATTTCCGGATTGATGGCATGACCATCCTGATAGGAATGAAATTCGGGATTGATGCCTTTGTTTTTCAGGTAACCGACGGCATCTCTAGCATATTGAAACCTGAGTACCTGATCATTTGTTCCGTGAGAAATGAAAACCTTTAGTTTCTCCAGATTGTTTTCAGATGCGACGATCGGCTTTATTTCCGGCAACAAACGGCCGCTCATCACCGCAATTCCTTTTACCGCTGACGGCTCGGTCAATGCAACGGAATAACTCATGATTCCGCCTTGGCTAAAACCTAACAGATAGACTTGGGAAGGGTCGAAATCTTCGGTTTTCTTCAAATCGGCAATAAATTGTATCAGTTGTTTTCGGGAACTTTCCGCCTGTTCTTTATTGATAATTGGGCCGTCCGGAGTGAATTCAACCTGGAACCACGCAAAAGCATTTGGCCCCAAAGTTATCGGGCCGCGGGCGGAAACGACAAGGAAATCTGCCGGAAAGGAATTCGCCATGGAAAACATATTCTGTTCGTTGCTTCCTACGCCATGCAACAGAATCAGCAACGGCGTTTTCTCTTTTTTGACTTTGGGTTTGCGGACGAGATAATGCAATGAAACTGTATCTGTTGGTGTCATATTGAAATCCAGTCTTGTGATGGTGATGAATCCAATGGTAATAAAGATGAAACTCTTACGCATCATGCCTTATCTATTTTGACAGATAACATATTGAGCGAACCGCCAATCAGCGCATCATTGAACAACGTCACCTTTTCATCTTTTTCCTGTAAACCTAACGTATACAGCAACGGCAGATAATGCTCCGGCGTAGGAATCGCCATCTGGAATTCCTTTCCCTGTTTGTCATAATCGATAAGTGGCCGATGGTTTCCGTCGGCCAAATAACCTTTTATTTTTTCATTGGCCGTAATCGCCCAATCATAGCCATAACCCGAGGTTTTCATTTTGTCCCAGGCAACCATGCGTAAATTATGTACCGTGTTTCCGCTTCCGATAATCAGCACGCCTTTGCGTCTCAGGGCAGAAAGTTGTTTCCCGAGTTCGTAATGATAAGCTGCCGGTTTGGTGTAGTCGATACTCATTTCTACAATCGGCACATCGGCATTCGGAAACAGGAATTTAACCACCGTCCAGCAGCCGTGGTCCAAACCCCATTCCCGTGTCAATCCAATAGGAACCGTTTTCACCAATTCCTGAGTTTCCCTTGCGAGTTCCGGACTTCCTGGCGCAGGATACTGCACATCGAAAAGCGCCTGTGGAAATCCGCCAAAATCATGGATGGTTTCCGGATGTTCCATGGCAGTTACAAACGTACCTTTGGTTTCCCAATGAGCGGAAACACAAAGAATCGCCCGGGGCTTTGGCAGCTTATTTCCCATTGACTCAAAGCCTTGCGTAAAAGAATTGTTCTCAATGGCGTTCATCGGGTTTCCGTGACCCAGGAACAAAACCGGCATCCGTTCGGTCGGGCCGAATGCATCTGTGATTTGTCGCAGCGAATCGAGTTTCATCGCGGCGGCTCCAAGTGGTAGGATTGCCATGGTCTTTAAAAAATCTTTGCGTTTCATAAATTCGTTTCGGTAGGCGTTAAAAATCAGTTGCCCGTAATCTGGTCCATATACGATTTGTTGTCCCAGAACAAATATTCCTCGCTCATTGTCCCGTCTGCTTTCCAAATTCCAATGGTCGCCATCGGAAGCTTGAATTTTCTTCCCGTCGGGTGGATGAATTTACCATCCCCAATCGGCATCGGCTGGGTAAAAGTCCCTTCCATATAACCCATTACGGCCGTGATATTTCCGGAGCCGATTTTAATGGGATGCTCCTTGATACGCGTGTCCGGAGCATAAACAAACATCGCATCCAGCGTTTTTATGTGTTGTTCGAGACCTTTTTCAGAATGGCCGTCCGGAAAATGGACTACGATATCTTTGGCATGGCTTTCATGCAGACGCTTCCATTCGCGGTTGCTGAAAACCGTATAATCAAGGGTATCGAATGTTTTTAAATTTTTCGCGATGACTTCATTGGTTGCCGCTAATTCCTGAACCTGTTTCAAGACCTCATCGCCCGGATTATCCTTTTTAACATCGGAACAATTATAAAATCCGAAAACGGCAACAAAAAGCAATGCAATGGTATAAACTGAATTTTTCATGTGGATCGTATTAAAATTACATTGCAAATTTCAGTCGGAACCAAACAAAACGGGTAACAGATTTAGGAAGAAAAGTTGTGATATCCGGAAATCGACCTACGAAATCAAGCCGTTCATTTCCTTGCGAAAATCGGTTGGCGTCATTCCCGCCTTGCGTTTGAAAGTATGGGTGAAATAGGTTTTTTCTTTGAAACCCAGTTCGTACCCAATTTCCGCGACGGTCAGGTCAGTCGTCAGCAGCAGATTTTTGGCCTCGGTCAATTTTCTTGTTTCTATGATTTCAGATACGCTTTGCTGCAATACCGATTGACAGATCAGGTTCAGGTTACGGGCGCTCATAAACAATTTTTCGGCATAGAAGTTCACATCGCGCGCTTCACGAAAATGGGCTTCGAGCAGTTTCAGAAAGTTCCGGAATGTGATGCTTTGGATTTTTCTGGATTCGTTTGCGGCCAAATTCAATTTCCCCCTTTCAGATTCAATCACCGTAAAAAGTGTGGTCAGCAATTGCCGGATCACGGCTAAATCCGGAGCTGGCTGAGAATATTCGCGGTACATCATGTCGCACAATAGTTCCATGCGTTCAAAGCAATCATCGGCTTTCATGCAAAAACTGGCGTTGTCGTGAAACGAGGCGTAGAGTTGGAAAGTCGTTTCGGCAATGAATTCGTTTTTGAACCGGATCACCCAGATATCACATTCGCCGTCTTTGGGCAACGGCCTGACCCGATGGATTTTCCCCTGAGTCACGAAACTCACGAATGGCGCATCCATGAGCGTAGATTGGAAATCTATAAAATGTTCGAGCTGGCCTTTTTTCCCGAGTAACAACTCCTCGAATTCGTGATGATGCGGCTCGTTGGTCTGGCCTGCAATTTTGTCGGCTTCGGACACTCCGACCCTGAATATTTTTATCAGATCATTCATCAACATGCATTTGAATGACTCTAAAAGTATTGATTTTTATGTTTTGGGCGGCAAATTCCGGCTGTACGCTGTAGCCTTCTGGCACCGTCTTGATTTGCAGCCTTTGCAAAAGCTTCCGTTGGTCGCTCCTGCAAAAGCGCAAATCAAACGCCGTTGCTGCAAAGGGCTGCCACTTCCATCCGGGCCACGTGCTTGAATCAGGGACTTTGTTCTCTGGTTGAAACTTTAACTTTTGATACAGAAAAAGTGTATCCGGAATGCGTCGGAATATGTTACCATAGACCTTCCAGGTTTATAAAACCTTCCAGGATTAATAATCCTGGAAGGTTTTATAAACGGCAATTGAAATATTCCCTAAATCGAAATAGCTATAGCTGGATTTGCCGCTCAATCTGCTGCTCCAGCGAAATAAAAGTCTCCGTCCTTGAAACACCTTTGATTGGTTGGATGTTCTTGTTGAGCAACTGCATCAAATGTTCGTTATCGCGGCAGATCATCTTAATCAAAATAGACCAGTTTCCAGTGGTGTAATGACATTCAAGAACTTCCGGGATTTTTTTGAGTTCGCGCACGGCCTCGGAATTACTCGACGCCTTCTCAAGGAATATCCCAACGAAAGCCATCGTATGATAGCCCAAAACACGCGTATTCACTGTGAATTTTGATCCGGAAATCACACCTGCCTGTTCGAGTTTCCGCAACCGCTGATGGATAGCCGCCCCGGAAATACCAATTTTATTTGCAATCTGCAGAATCGGTTTTCGCGCGTCTTCCATCAAATCCCGCAGGATTTCCTTATCGATTCCGTCAATTTCAATTTGAAGTGAATTGATTTTCATGCTTTCAATTTTTAAGTGTCGACCGTATCCTGCCTTTAAATCGAAAGCAAATATAACTTAAATCTTATTTTCCGGATATATCTTAGAAATTCCGGAATTATAAAATGTCCCCATTAATTGTGGGCCGCGACAAGTTTATCCTGACAAAATATTTTGTCGCAAAAAAAATGTCACGATGCTTTGACAAAACTCTTTTGACAAAAAAAATTGTCACAAAAAAATTGTCAGCGAATTTTCCAGGAAAATCAGAGTTTCATAAACCGATATCCAATCCCGAACGTCCAGATCTGTTTGGAATTATCAGCCGTATATCCGTAGTAAGGCGCAATCAGCATCCATTTTTTATATTCGACGATGGGCGAAACGGCAAGCCTCGGCACAGCTTTATCGTCACGTATAAAAAGCGAAGGAAAAGCACCAACTCCAATTTTAAAATCACCAACCTTGAATTTAAGGCTTGGGCCGCCCACATTGATCCCGACCGTTTTTTCGCCAATGGAAAGGCCAAGCATGCCATCAATACCAATATCTACTTTTTTGGCTTCCGATTCAGTTTGGGTTTGTGCAAAAACACACGCATACAGCAGCAGGGACGCTAAAAGCATCGGCAATTTCAAAGAAATCATATGAAGTTTGGTTAAGGTTTGACGATCAATACCGAAGGTGTACTGTTAAGCCACAAGCTATGCGAATCGACCAGTTTTTTCCAGCTGTCGAGGCTCACGACCATCAATTGTTGCTCATCGAGGAATTCCTTTTTGATGGTTTTGGTGCTAATGACAGAAATATGGTTCGGGGCGATTTGTTCTATCGACCGGATCTTTTCACGGAATTCTGTCGTGTTCTTAATTTCTTCGCCCGCATCGAGAATGATTACCTGAGACCCGTTATTGTGGATGAACTGACGCACATATTCCACCAGAAACACATCTTCTTTGGAAAAAACCGGGACAAAAATCCTGTCCGCCGATTTGAAATCCTTATCGAGGAAAATACCCACGGGCATCTTGCTCTGGGCCACAATATGACGCGTCCGTTCATCAAAAGGGGAATTTTCGAACAGCCCTTCTTTTCCTGTGAATTTATCCAGCAAACGATCCGGATTTATGATTTGTGTCGTAAAGCCGAGAACTTTTCCGAGCAACGTTCCTTCAAAGATTGATCGTCCCAAACCAATCAGCAATAAATCATAACGGCCTTGGTTGGCCACTTCGATCACGTCGTTTTCAATATCGTTCGTCACTTTGAAAACCGGTTCGATCTCACGTTCCATAACTTCGGCTTCGTGACTGATGGCCATATTGAATTCGCGTTCGGAATCTTTGACATCGAATGCATGGAGTTCGGTACTTAAAGACAAATGCAACGCAGTCACCGCGGAATTATCGGTCTGTTTGCGCGTCAGGCTATCGGCGAGTGTCAGCAACGGTTTTGATCCGGCGATATTCGAAAAAGCCACAAGGATTCGGTATTTGCTTACATTGCTCACCTCGACCGGCACTGAAGATTTGGGCTGACGGAACAGAAAATTGATCAGATCGAGGCTCGGACCGGTCATAAATGTCGTTACCAAAGCCATAAGGACAAGAATGGTAAATATTTCTGACGACAATACGCCAAGGTCATAGCCTATGTTGAGTACGATGAGTTCCATCAATCCGCGTGTATTCATCAAGGCTCCAATCGACAGGCTGTCTTTCCAGCTTTGGCCGACGAATTTTGCCGCGAGGGCACTACCGAGGAATTTTCCGGTAACGGCTACAGCAACTACCAAAGCCGCGATTTTCCACGCTTCAGGGCTGTCGATCAGGCCAATCTGCGTACGCAATCCGGTAAAGACAAAGAACAACGGAAGCAGAACCAAAACGGCGACATCTTCTACTTTTTCAATGAAAATACTTCGGAACCTGGTATTCTCAGGCATGACGGCACCGGCCATAAAAGCCCCGAACAACGCATGGATTCCAATCAATTCAGAAACATAAGCCGACAATAAAAGTGTCAGGAAAAAGATAGCGACTACCGGTTTATTCAACGTCTCGCGGGAACCTTTAAGCTCGCTGATGTGTTTGAGGAACGGACGCACCAATTGCAACATGATCAGCACATACAATATGGCAAGCCCAATGATGTAAAGCGAACTCAGGAACGATCCTGCCTTTACAATGGCGATGACGGCGGCAAGGATGCACCAGGCGGTAATATCGTCTGCAGCTGCACACGTGATGACAATCGCACCCAAACGGGTTTTATGGATGCCACGTTCCTGTACGATACGGGCCAGAACCGGAAACGCCGTAATACTCATCGAAATTCCAATAAAGAGGCTGAACGACAGGAAATCAATTCCCGTCGGCGCATAAGAACTATAAATGTAATAGGCCAATCCGACGCCTAATGTAAACGGAAAAATGATACTCGCATGACTGATGACAACCGCTTCGTGAGCTTTGTTCTTGAGTACATTGATGTTGAGTTCCATCCCGATGACGTACATAAAAAAGATAAGCCCTATCTGGCTCAGGAACTGTAAATTTCCCAATGATTCTTTGGGAAACAAATGAGCCGAAAATTCCGGAAAGTACATCCCTATCAATGACGGCCCAAGCATGATCCCCGCAATAATTTCTCCTATAACAGACGGTTGGCCAATCTTGCGGCAAAACCATCCCATAAGACGGGCGGCAAAAATAATCGTGATGATCTGGGCGAGTAAAAGGGCAAGCGGATGTTGCAGGTTTTGCGCCATGGCATCTACAAAGTCGTTCCAGTGACCACTTTCCATTGGGGCTGCTTTGATTTCCGAAGCCACTTCGAGGAATTTGCCCTTGCTTACGATTAAATAAATCAGGGCCGAAAACGCACCGATGATGACCACATAAAAAACAGAATTGCGAAAACCTTTCATACCGTTGAAATTTGGCGCAAATATGATATTCCGATTTGGGTTTAAAAAATACCTTTTGCCAAAAGTAAGGGCGTTTGTAACAAGATGGGACTTTTATGTAATAAGTCCGGCCGATGCCACTTTTTGCAGAAATTCCTTGCGGTATGTTTCGGTCAGGGAAACTGAAATATCAGGAGTCGCTGTCTTTAAAATAACTTCGGAATGGGTGTAATGATTTACCGCAGATAGCGCAACGATATCTTTTTTATTGACTCGGCAAAATTGATCGGCAGGCAACGAATCCAACAGAAAATCGAACGTCATATTCTTTAGAAGCATCTGTTTGCCATCTGACAACATCACTTTTTTATCACGGCTATCTTGTTCCGCAGTGCTTATCATAGAGACATTGGAAAAATACAGGAACGATTTGCCTTTATCAGTATTGACCCGAAGGAATTGAGGTGCAGCCGTCTGTTTTTCAAAGACCGTCAGGCACTTTTGCACCGCTTTTTCCAATCGATCGAGCTTTATGGGTTTAGTCAGGTAATCTATCGCATCGATTTCAAAAGCATCGGCGGCATGTTCTTTATAAGCTGTAACAAAAATCACGAGTTTTCCTTTAAGCGCCCGTGCGAGTGAAAGTCCGTCGATTCCGGGCATTTCGATATCGGTGATGCACAAATCAAAATCGAGTTCGTCCCGTTTTTCCAAAAAAAGCAATGGATCATTGAATGCCTGAACTATTTCCAAAGCCGGAATCTGCCCACACAGCATTTTGAGATAAGCAAGCCCGGGAAGCTCATCGTCGAGCAAAACGCACCTAAGCTTTTTCACGCAGGTCGATTTTTAAATGTGCCGTAAAAATATCGTTCTCCACAAAATGCCGCAGCTCAAAAGCATCGCCATGTAAAATCTGCAATCGCTTTTCAAGTGCTTCTTTGCCAAGTCCTCCGTTTTCTTTTTGCAACGCTTTGCGGTTTGAGATTTTATTGGAGACGATGACCGAAAATCTACCAGACCTGAATTCAATCGCGACAGAAATGAACGAGCCGGCACTTTGCAGATCGGCGTGTTTGAACGCATTTTCAATCAGGTCGATACTGACCATTGGCGCCAGCAGCGGTTGATCATACAACACATCGGTTTCATTGATATCCGTCTTGACACGCAAATCGAACAACGGGCTGACCTTGATTTTGTTGATTTCGATAAGGTTCAGCGCAAAATTGATTTCTTCGTGTGGCGATACGAATTTCTTGCGGCTTTCGTACAGAATGTAATCGAGTACATTGGCCATTTTGTCCAGGGCAAAATACGTTTGGTACGCATGGCTCTGTATGGAATTCAATATGTTTTTGAACAGATGCGGATTGAGGCGCGATTCGAGGTTTTCGAGTTGAAGGTCATTGAGGCGGTTTTCGAGTTCGCGGAATCTGGAATCGGTTTCGCGCCGTTTTGTTTCGGATTTACGCCAAAGTAATATTGTCCAGAAAGACACTACTGCCAAAACAACAATCAGGACAATATATATAAATTGGCTATCCATTTAGTGCGACGCCCATTTGAGGCCGACAATCGAAGCGATTAACGTAGTCAGGAAAAATACACGCCAGAAAGTTGCGGGTTCCCTGAAAATAAATATTCCGACGAGAACGGTTCCAACGGCACCAATTCCGGTCCAGACAGCATATCCGGTTCCAATCGGGAGTGTCTGGGTCGCTTTGTAAAGCAATAGCATACTGATCGTCAGTGACACTAAAAATCCGCCGATCCAGAACCAAAACGTTCCGGGTTCGGCTTCTTTGGCTTTCCCGAGGCAAAACGCAAACCCCACTTCGAAAAATCCTGCGATTATGAGGATGAGCCAATTCATGGTTTTATGATTACTGTCGCCGGTGCATTGGCCAGCCACGGGCTTTGGGAATCGACAAGTTTCTTCCAGCTTTCGAAACTCACGAGCATTAAATCCTGTTGTTCGAGGAATTCTTTTTTCATGGTCCTGTCGGCCAGAATTGCAGCCTGTTGCGGAAATTGACGAATGAGGTTTTCTACAGCCAACGGTTCGTTTTCACTTAAATCGAGAACACTGATCCTGGAGTCGTTGTTTATGGCGAGTTTTTGTGCATACGTTGCCAAAAAGGAATCGTTCTCTGAAAAAAGCGGCAGGAACACGCGGTCGAATCCTTTGAAATCTTTTTCGATGAAAATCGCGACGGGCATTTTGGTTCTTGTGACAATTTGCCTCGTGCGCTCGTCAAAAGGCGAATTCTCGAACAGGCCTTCTTTTCCGGTGAATTTATCAAGCAATCGGTCCGGGTTGATGATACGCGTGGTGAATCCGAGCAATCGCCCTAAGAAAGAGCCGTCGAAAATAGATCGGCCCACACCAATGATAAGCAAATCGAAATCTCCTTTGTTCGCCGTATCCGCAATTTCAGATTCAATGTCGCCGACAGCCTTGAATATGGTTTCAACTTCAACATCGAGTTGTTCCGATTCCGATATCACGGGAGCAAAACTGCGGCGTTCCTGTTCCTCGAGATTGAAGGAATGCAGTTCGTTGCTTTGGGACAGATGCAGCAAAGTGACAGGCGCCGGATTGTCTTCCTTCCGGATAAAACAATTGGCCAGACGCAGCAACAACCGGCCTTTGGCAGCATTCCCAAACGAAACGATGATGCGGAAACGAGTCGTGTCAGGTTCATCTGAAACCGTCGCATCCTTACTTTTCCTGAAACAAAAATTGATGAAATCGAGTGCCGGTCCGGTCATGAACGTGGTGATAAGTGCCATGAGCACCATCATCGTAAACACCTGGTCGGACAATACACCAAGGTCGTACCCAATATTGAGCACGATGAGTTCCATGAGCCCACGCGTGTTCATCAAAGCGCCAATCGTGAGGCTGTCTTTCCAGTTCTGCCCGACGAATTTTGCGGCAATCGCGCTTCCGAGGAATTTACCCGCAACGGCAACTCCAATGATGCAGGCGAGGATTTCCCATAAAGACGAATCGTTGATGAGCCCGATCTGCGTACGCAAACCCGTAAAGACAAAGAACAGCGGAAGCAACACGATGAGCGAAACATCTTCTACTTTTTCAATGATGATGCTTCGGAACCTGTTGTTATCAGGCATAATGGCTCCGGCCATAAAGGCTCCGAACAACGCGTGTATGCCGATGATTTCAGATACGTAAGCCGAAATAATAAGGGTCACGAGGAATATCGCAACAACCGGTTTGCTCAGTTTGGCACGCGAATTCTTGAGTTCGGCGACACGGTTTAGGAACGGACGCACCACGGTCAGCATCACGAAAACATACACCAGGGCAAGCCCGATGACATAAAGTGAACTGGTAATGGAACCGGCTTTTACAATGGCGATTACGGTGGCGAGGATACACCAGGCGGTAATGTCGTCTGCAGCCGCGCACGTAATGACGATAGCCCCGAGTTTGGTTTTATGGATGCCGCGTTCCTGTACGATGCGGGCAAGAACCGGAAATGCGGTGATGCTCATGGCGATTCCGAGAAACAGTGCAAACGACAGGAATTCGACCTGTTTTGGCGCATATTGCTCGTAAATGAAATACGCGAGCCCTACGCCGAGCGTGAATGGAAAAATGATGCTGGCGTGGGAAATGACAACGGCATCTTTGGCTTTGTTCTGTATCGCCTTTAAATCGAGTTCCATCCCGACGACGAACATAAACAGGATAAGCCCGATCTGACTCAGGAATTGCAGATTACCAAGCGATTCCTTTGGAAACAACAACTGGGAATATTCCGGGAAATACATCCCGACGAGTGACGGCCCGAGGACGATTCCGGCAATCATTTCACCAATAACGGTAGGTTGGCCCAGCTTTCTTGAGATCCATCCGAAAACCCTCGCCATTAAAATGATGGTGATGATCTGGGCCAACAGCAGCGCTAACGGATGCTGGAGGTTGTGCTGCATGGAATCAATGAATTCCTCCCATTGGGTTTTGTCAGATGAAGTGCTGATGATCTGGCTCCCATCTTCAAGCAATTTCCCCTTGGTAATGATCCAATACATAAGTATTGAAAAACCACCCGTAAAGAAAATATAGAATGCAGAATTCTTGAGGTTACGCATGTCTTGTCTGGTAGAGAATCTTGCGGAATTGCGAAGCCAAATATATAAATTATACGGCATTCCGGAACAGATGTTCCATTAGAGTGTTGACCCGTTAAGTGACATTGGATATTTGTCAATGCTTTACAAAATGTCAATGAAGAATTTGATAGTGTCTGGGTTGCATCACCGCCAAATTAACCCTTTTCATTTTTTTCTTTGAACAATTGCTTATACATTTGGTCACCGCAATTCAGCACTGATTGCAAAAGAATGAATCCACTTACTGTTTTATGGCTAAGGTAAAATTGCTTACTGTAATGATTCCCGTTTTTAATGAGGAAGAATGCATCAATGATTTATTCGATGCGTTGAACAATGTAAGCAAATCTTTATCCTGTGACTGCGAGTTCCTGTTCATAAACGACGGAAGCACCGACAACACACTTAACCTGATTTGCCAACTTCAGCAAAAAGACAACAGGATTTCGATTGTGGACCTTTCACGCAATTTTGGAAAAGAAATCGCCATGACTGCCGGTCTCGACTATATGAAAGGCGATACGCTAGTCATTATAGATGCCGATTTGCAGGACAATCCAGAATTGCTTCTCACCATGGTCGCCGAAATCGAAAACGGTTACGATGATGTCTATGCCCAACGGACTTCCCGCAAAGGAGAAAGCGTACTGAAGAAAACGACTTCCTTCCTATTTTACAGGCTTTTGGCCATCATGTCGTCCGTACCCATTCAAAAAGACACGGGCGATTTCCGGATGCTGAGCCACAAAGCCATAAAAGCGTTACAGCAACTCAAGGAAAACGAGCGGAATATGAAAGGGCTGTTCTCATTCATAGGCTTTAAGAAAAAAGCAATCCATTATGTTCGGGACGAGCGCAAGGCCGGAAAGACAAAGTGGAATTACCTGAAACTCATAAATCTTGCTATTCGTGGAATTACGGCATTCTCCATAAAACCACTCCGCATTATTTCTGTCATTGGGTTTCTTATCTCACTCATATCTTTTATTTTTTTTATAAAAGTCCTCATTAAGGCTTTGTTCTACGGAGACCCGGTTGCCGGTTATCCTTCCATGATGTCTGCCATACTTTTGCTTGGCGGGCTTCAGTTATTGTCAATTGGCGTACTGGGTGAATATCTGGGAATCGTTTTTTCCGAAACCAAGAAAAGACCTATCTATTTCATCAACGATTATTACAATACGAGCTATAATCAGGAACCGCAACATGATAAAACTGAAGACGTTTAAATACCTCAGTCTCTTTATTTTTGCCTACACTATTTTTCCGTTCCTGGTGCTTTGTTTTTTCAATGTGCCTTTAGGCGACGATTTTTGGTATGCAGAATTTTTCCGCAAGAATGGATTCTGGCAAACCCAATCGCTATTTTATCACAACTGGTCCGGAAGGTATATTTCTTCTGCCGCAATTTCCGGTCTGAATCCGGCTTCCTACGGAAATTTCACCTTGTTTTTCATTCATCCGTTGTTACTGATCCTTGGAACTGCATGGGCGTTGCACCGCCTTGTGAAAAATGCCGTCACCATCTTTAAATTAGGTGTCGATGCGAATCTGCTTTTTGCATTCCTGTTCTTCTTTTACTGCAACTACGTTCCGGATTTTGGAGAAACCTTTTATTGGATGGCCGGTTCGTTTACCTATCAGCTCCCGATTATCTTTTTTCTGGCATATCTGAATGCATTGCTCCTTCTATTCCATTCTGATTCCGTTTTCCGGATTTCAAAAAACACAGCGATTGCCGTTATATGCCTCGCAATTTGTCTCGGGTGTAATGAAGTAATGACTGTCTATGTCAATGCCGTCAATTGCCTGGTATTGTTTTTATTGTTTTCCCAAAAAAATTACCTGAACAGATTTACGCCTCTTTTTATACTAGCGTTCGTGATTTCGTTTTTGATGATATCGGCACCCGGAAATTTTGTCCGAGGGGCCTTGTTTGCAAAATCTGATTTCCATTTCCTGAAGGCTTGCGGTCAGGCATTGGCCCGAAGCATTTTTATGATTTTCTTTTGGCTGACTTCACTCACACTCATACTGCTTTGCATTCCGGGAGAAGCTAAAAACGAAACACCTGTAATCGATCGTTTGTTTTTCTTCGTGAAAACCAAAAAAACATTCCTTTTGGTTTCGCTGGTTTTCCTGATTGGCATGCTGTTCGTCGGATTTTTCCCTAGCATTTATGCCACAAACTGGATTCCGCAGCGCGCCTACACACCCATCTTTTTTGTATTTACGCTTATCGCTTCGTTATTGATTTTTGCATTGATACAAAAAGTGGAAATCCTGTCCAAAGCCAATACGTTGTTATCCGACAGTAAAATCAGCCTCATAGTGTTGCCGTTACTTGCGGTAGGACTTTCCCAAAATTCCAATGTCATGAATGCATATGTCGATATTACATCCGGTAAGGCAAATTCGTATCACAAACAGGTTTTGGCAACGTATGAAATGCTTCGGACGACTAAAAACGATACGGTGATCATTTCACCTATCGAAAAGAAACCTTTGGTCTTACCCTATCGTTGGCCAGGCGGAAACGGTCTCGTAGATGCCCAACTCGCCCAGTATTTTAAAACCAAACACCTCCAATACACCGGAAACGAATAATAAGCGATTCGGCGCCGGATCAAAGGCTTGTTAAAATTGCATTAAATCGCTGTAATTATAATCGGTCCATAAAGTTATAATCCTTGTGATTACCTATTTTTGCAGCCGATTTGAGGCGATTGCCCAAAGACGTTAAATTTCCTGTAATGGTAAAATGGTTCAGTCTCGGATTCTGGGAGCTTGTCGCACGGGTTGTACTCCGCAACAAAGTGGTCATGTTACTTTCGATTGCACTCATCACTGTTTTACTGACGATGCAATGGAAGAACGTCAAATTCAGTTTCACTGAAGCCAACCTGCTCCCTGATGATGATCCGGCAAACATAGAATATCGCGATTTCATCCGGAAATTTGGGGAAGAAGGCAACCTCATCGTCATCGGCACGAACGGCGATTCTCTGTTTACGCCTAAGGTCTTTGCGGCCTGGACCAAGATGATGAAAACCTTGTCGGCCCAAAAAGAAGTCGATTTAGTCATTGATGTCAATCAGCTAAAAACGCTTTCCAAAAACGATTCGTTACAGAAATTCGAGCTCCGCGAATGGACTGATGGTTCCAGGATATCAGATGCTGCTTACCTCAAACAAAAGAAAGGTGAACTTTTAACCCAGCTTCCATTTTACCAGGGATTGCTTTTCAACCCGAAAACACATACGGTGAGAGGCGCGGTTTACCTCAACAAAAAAATCGTAAACACGCCAATCCGCAAAGATTTCGTTCTTAAAATACTGGTTCCGGCAACCAAAAAATTCAAGCAAGAAACCGGGCTCGAGCCTCACGTTTCAGGAATGCCGTACATACGGACGATGAATACCGAAACCATCAAAAGCGAGATCGGGTTCTTTATCCTGGCTTCTTTGATCGTGACTTCACTCTTGTTCTATTTCTTTTTCCGGAGCTTCAGGGCGACGATGGTATCGGTCGGAATCGTGATCATCGGTGTCATGTGGTCGTTTGGTTTTTTGGGATTGTTCGGATACGAAATCACCGTTTTGACCGCTTTGGTTCCGGCACTTATCATCGTCATCGGAATCCCGAACTGCATCTTCCTCACCAATAAATACCATCAGGAATATAAAATCCACGGCAATAAAGCCAAGTCGCTCCAACGGGTTACGACTAAAATCGGGATGGCGACCCTGATGACGAACATCACGACTGCCATCGGCTTTGCCACCTTCATCACTTCGAACAATAAACTGCTGATTGAATTCGGAAACGTCACGGCCGTCAACATCATCGCGCTGTTTTTCCTGTCGATCATCATCATCCCGATCGCTTACAGCTACATTCCGGCGCCAAAGGAACGCCATATTTCCCACCTCGACCGCGGTTCTGTGAAAGGCTTTATGGATTGGATACTCGAAACCGTAAAACACAACCGTATTTCTGTTTATGTGGTGGCCATCGGCTTGCTTGTGATAAGTATGCTGGGCATGTACCAGATGCGGATTTCCGGCAGCCTTATTGAAGACATGCCAAAGAAGACACCGTTCTTTCGCGACATCACGTATTTTGAAAAAGAGTACGATGGCGTGATGCCGGTTGAAATTCTTATCGATGCCAAACGACCGAAAGGCATCATGAAATTGTCGGTGCTTTCCAAAATGGAGGAGTTCGAGAAGGAAATCGCCGCCGTTCCGGGATTGTCCAAACCCATGTCGCTCGTCGATGTGGTCAAATATGCCAAGCAGACCTATTACAACGGAAACCCGCAATATTTTGAATTGCCGAATTCACAGGAACAAAGTTTCATACTTCCGTACATTAAAAATGCAGCCCAAGGCCGTCAGAACCTCATGAAAAGCTATGTCGATTCGACCGGACGATATGCCAGAATTACCGTGTTCATGCGAGATGACAATGGCGAACATATCCCGGAAATCGAAGCTGCCATTCGCCGCGAAGCCGACCAGATTTTCCCGAAAGACCATTTCGACGTACACATCACCGGAAAATCACTCGTGTTTCAAAAAGGAACCGGTTATCTGCTCGACAATCTTTTGTCATCTTTATTATTTGCCTTTTTCCTGACAGCTCTTCTTGTAGCATTCATGTTCCGATCCATCAAGATGATTTTCGTTTCACTGATCCCGAATATGTTACCGTTGCTTTTGACGGCAGGAATCATGGGCTTTATAGGGATTCCGCTCAAGCCTTCGACAATTCTGGTTTTTGGAATCGCTTTCGGCTTATCTGTTGACGATACGATACGGTTCCTGGCTCAATACCGCGAAGAGCTTAAACGCAACAATTGGCGCATCAGAAGATCTGTATACGCGACGTTCAACGATGCCGGCTTGAGTATGTTCTACACTTCGATCGTGTTGTTCTTTGGATTCTCCGTATTTATGCTGAGCGAATTCGGCGGAACAGTTGCACTTGGTGGATTGGTCTCACTCACGTTGCTATGTGGCATGCTGTCTAACCTGATGTTGCTTCCGTCACTTGTACTCACTTTGAACAAAGGGTTGGCGAACCAACAGGATTTCCCTCAACCTTCGGTTGCCATTGGCGAAGGAAGCGATGAGGAAATCGATAATTTGCCGGGTCACAAGGATTTGTCGTAAATTTTTCTATGTTTTTTTGTTAAAATCTGTTCTCATAATTTTCGAATACCTATTTATTGTAATATTGCAATAAAACAATATTATGGGAACTACAAAAACAGAACATTTCTCCGCGAACCAGAACCAAATCGCAACAATGCTTAAAGCTCTTGGCCATCCGGCAAGGATCGCTATACTGGAATTCCTAATGAAAGTAGATTCATGCATTTGTGGTGACATCGTAAGCGAATTACCACTCGCCCAGCCTACAATTTCACAACATTTGAAAGAACTCAAAAACGCTGGCCTGATCAAAGGGACGATTGAAGGAACAGCGATTTGTTATTGTATCGATGAAAAAGCCATTGAGGTATTGAAGGTTTATTTTTCGACTATTGCCGATGGTCTCGAAAGCAAACAGAAAAATTGTTGCTGATGGAAGTTTCCGAAAAACTAAGCTTCTGGATCAGACATAAAAAACCGATTGTCATTACCTCATCTGTCATCGTGCTGCAACTCATCTTTGGCTGGGACGTGAAATTCTGTATCATCAATATCATATGGTTGCTTGTATGAAAAAAATCCTTGTCCTGTGCACCGGAAACAGTTGCAGAAGCCAAATTGCAGAAGGTTATTTACGATATTTCTCAGATGAAAAAGCCGAAGTTTTCAGCGCCGGAATTGAAACACATGGCATAAATCCAAAAGCGATCGAGGTCATGAAACGTGATGGCATCGACATTTCCCAACATACCTCAAATCATGTTTCTGAATATTCACATATCTGTTTTGATTTTGTGATAACCGTGTGCGACAATGCTCATGAAAATTGTCCTGTTTTTTATGGAAAAGCCGATAGGATTCATCAGAATTTTCCAGATCCGGCAAAGGCGACCGGTAGTGCGGAAGAAGTGCTTTCTGAATTCATCCGCGTCCGGAACATGATACGGAAATTCTCTAAACAATTTATTGAAGATAACTTGCCATCGTAAAATCAGATTGCTTTTGAAATCCAAACGGTCCAGGTATTTTTTGCAACTGTTACTTGTTAACTGTTAACCAACTTATCACTACCTTTAGGCAAATCTTCACGCCATGGACAATCTAGACGCCGCGCGGCTTCAGATGGCTTTTACACTGATGTTCCATATTGTTTTTGCCTGCATTGGGATGGTCATGCCTTTCTTTATGGTGATCTCGCATTACAAATGGCTCAAAACCAAAAAAGAAGTATATCTCACCCTGACCAAAGCCTGGCAAAAAGGCGTCGCGATTTTCTTTGTGACCGGAGCGGTTTCAGGAACTGCCTTATCTTTTGAACTTGGGTTATTGTGGCCGACTTTCATGAAACACGCCGGTCCCATTATAGGCATGCCGTTCTCTTTGGAAGGAGCGGCATTTTTTATTGAAGCGGTTGCCATAGGGTTTTATTTGTACGGATGGAAAAACCTCAATCCTAAATTCCATTGGTGGACAGGAGTCATCATTGGAGTTTCAGGAGTGGCTTCAGGAATTTTGGTGGTTTCTGCAAATAGTTGGATGAATGCACCTTCCGGATTCGACTATATCAACGGACAATTCACGAACATCGATCCGGTAAAAGCACTTTTGAATCCGGCCTGGTTTACACAAGCGTTGCATATGGTTTTGGCGGCTTTTGCATCTACCGGTTTTGCGGTCGCGGGAATCCATGCGTATCAGGTTTACAAAGGAAACAACCGGCTCGTTCACGAAAAGGCATTTCATATCGCGATTATTTTTGGTGGAATAGCGGCTTTGCTTCAACCGTTGAGCGGAGATTTGTCTGCTAAAGACGTCGCGAAAAGGCAGCCCGTAAAGCTCGCCGCCATGGAAGCGCATTATCATACAGAGAAAGGTGTTCCGTTGTTCATTGGTGGAATCGTAAACGAAAAGAGCGAATCGGTCACCCATAAAATAGAAATCCCCAAAGCGTTGTCGTTTTTGGCATTCGGGGATTTTGATGCCGAAGTCAAAGGCTTGTCGGATTTCCCTAAAGACGAACGTCCGCCCGTTGCGATTCCACATTACGCCTTTCAGATTATGGTGACGATGGGTGGAATCATGGCGTTTTCGGCACTTGCGTATTTCATCAGCGTCAGGAAACGCAACTGGTGGGACAGGAAATGGTTCTGGCTGGTATTCGCTATCCTGACACCTGTAGGTTATATAGCACTCGAAGCCGGTTGGGTCGTCACCGAAGTAGGTCGTCAGCCGTGGATCATCCATAATGTTATGAGAACAAAAGATGCGGTCACACCAATGCCCGGAATGATCTACAGTTTCTGGTTTTACGTGTTCCTGTATTCGATTTTGACGGCAACGGTTATTTGGCTCATGCGACGGCAGATTAAAGTGCTGAACGCGACTGGTTAAGTTAGTTTTGAATTTTAACTTTTTCGGCAGTTTTTATGTATCTGGCTTAGTTTGCGGATGCGTAAATTGGCACTGGGGAGGGGCCAATGGTGTTCCCTACAAAATCCTGAAAATATCCGGATACAGTTTTTATGTATTAAATGTTAAATTTTAGACTTTGGCAGAAGGCACAATTCTCTCCGATTACGATATAATATTGAAAAGAAAATGACCCTCGATACTTTTAGCTTTTTATAGCCCTTAACTGACATTGCCATGCTGTACGTCGTTTTACTATTCCTCGTAGTTTCCTTTTTCCTGTATGTGTTATTGGGCGGGGCCGATTTTGGAGCCGGAATAGTCGAATTGTTTTCATCTGTCGACAACCAAAAACCAATCAAGAAAACGGTTTACAATGTCATGGGGCCGGTGTGGGAAGCCAACCACATTTGGATTATCATCTTAATCGTGATTTTATGGATCGCGTTCCCTGAAACGTACAATGTAATCGTAGTTTACCTGCACATTCCGCTTACACTGGCATTGTTGGGAATCACACTTCGAGGTGCCGCTTTTATATTCCGGCACTATGATGCCATAAAAGGCCAATCCCAGAAATTATACGATAGTCTTTTTAGGATTGCATGCCTGATCACGCCCATTTTTCTTGGAATGTCATTCGGCGCTTTGGTTACGGGCGATATCAAGCTGCTTGAACGGAATCCGGATCTTGGTTTTTACGATGCTTATGTGCATCCGTGGTTTCAGGCGTTTCCGATTGCAATCGGATGTTTCTTTGCCGCCTTGTGTTCTTTTCTCGCTGCCGTGTTTTTAATCGGCGAAGCCAATGCGGACGAGAAGAAAATGTACATCAAAAAAGCCACGGTCGCGATTATTTCGGTGGTAGTTTTGGGAACGATAGTATTGATTATCGGGTTTGTCCAGAAACGTGATTTTGTCCTTGATTTTATTTCGGATGTGTATGCGATAGCCGCCGTTGGCATATCGGCTTTGCTGCTGATCCCACTGTGGAAAACCATCAGAAACGGAAATGTGGTTTGGTGCAGATTCCTCGCCGGATTCCAAATCGCGTTGATTCTTTTTGCGGCGGCGATCGTTCATTTTCCAATGGTGATTCAGACCGCTTCCGGCCGATTGGATTTTATGCAAAACATCGCCCCGGAAAGCGTCATCAATGTGCTCGGTATTTCTTTGATCATTGGCGGATTGCTGATTTTACCGGGATTGTTCCATTTACTTAAATCATTCCGGATGATCAAAGCGTTGGAACAGGACCATTGATTATTTCGAAGCAAAAATCCTGGCAACATCAACGTTTAGCGTAAGATACAAATTGAATATCTTACATGAACTGTGGTCATCTTTATAAAACGGACTTAACCCAGCATCGGCCTTCGCCTGAATGTCAACATATTTAAGTACCCGCCATCCGAACCCAAAAACACCTCCGAGATGAACGGCTTTAAATTGGTTTTTGACGTCATTCCCTTCTAGTTCGGCTTTGGTCATAAATGCGACTTTTGGTCCGAGTTGAAGATAAAATCCGCTGCGATATTCCCCAAAATCGTATTTGAAAGAGGGATTGATATCGACGAAAGTAAATTTATATTTCTCATCGAGATCCCTATTTGAAAACCCCTTGATGAATTCCTGGCCGTGAATGATCCCTTCGATTTTGACTCCCATATGTTTTACGAGTTGGTATTCACCATAAAGGCCGAAAACCGGAGTGATAAATTTATCATTTCCGGAGTCAAAGAAAACCTCGTTCGGGCCGCTGTTTGAGCTCTGATCATTGTATAAATTCCCTCCAATGACAATACCATAAGAGAGTTTCTGGGCATTTGCCGACAAACAGCAACATACCAATGCAAAAAATAAAAGTCTGTTCATTTTGTTTGGTTGTGCCCGATATATAATTGCCTCGGATGAACGAATATAGAAATTCGCCCATACATTTTAAAACTTATTGAAACTGCTCCATTTTCTTTGCAAAATAAGGCGAATCGTTCCACCTGATTTTTCGATCTGCCGATATCAATTTCAATTCCTCCGGCAGACAATCCAAAATGGCCTGTTGCATTTTTTCAACAAGCAACTGACGCGAAAAAGTATCGGTCGTAACTAAACTGATTTGGCGCACTGGCGTTGGTTTTTGAAGCGGACGCACGAATCCGTCGGTCTCATGCTGCACCGATAATTGCGGAATTATGGCAAAACCTAAACCGGCCCTGACCAGATTTTTGAGCGTTTCTATGGAACTGATCTCATACGAGAATTTTTCATCCGGAACAGCTTCATCCTTTAGATTGCATATGTCGAGCAATTGCGCATTGTAGCAGAATTCGTATTGTAAAAACAGCAACCGGTTTTTGTCTTCGGCTTTGAGCGTATAGACTTTTTCTTCCGGATATTGATCATTCGGAAGATAGGCTACGAAAGGCTCGTCGAAAACCGAATGCTCGGACAGACCGGATTGACCTGTTGGAGTTGCCATCAAAGCCACATCGATTTGTCCCGATTCTAGATCGCGGATCAACAATCCGGTAGGCCGTTCCGTGATGATCATTTTGACCTTGGGCGCGATTCGCTGCATGGCCATGATAAACGACGGAACCAGATAAGGTGACAAGGTACTAATGACACCAATCCGGATTTCACCTTCGAGGGAATTTTTCCGATCGATGACAAACTCGCGTATGCTTTCTGATTCACGCAACACTTTCCTGGCCCTGACGATGATTTCCGACCCTTCTTTGGTTGGAACCATGGGTACTTTGCTGCGGTCGAATATTTTGATTCCGATTTCTTCCTCAAGGTTTTTGAGTTGGGTGGTAAGTCCGGGCTGGGAAATCAGCGATGCTTCTGCGGCCCGCGCAAAATGCCGGTGATTGTCAAGGGCGATGATGTATTTGAGTTGTTGCAAGGTCATAATTATAACTTCAGATTATAAATATAAAAAATTATCTATTTGATTTATAATCTGACATCGAAGTATCTTTGACCCATAGAAACAATCTAAAAAATCATATCATGAAATTCACAAGAAAAGCAAACGCAAACTGGAAAGGAACCGGTCTTGAAGGCAAAGGAACCATCTCTACCCAAAGTACTACGTTGGATAATGCACAATTATCTTTCAAAACCCGTTTTGCCGATGGCGTAGGGACGAATCCTGAAGAATTGATCGCGGCAGCCCATTCTGGTTGTTACACCATGCAATTGGGTTTTCTTTTAAACGAAGCAGGTTTTACGGCAGATAACCTCGATACGGAAGCGCTTTTGACTTTTGAAGACGGAACGATTACGAAAATTCACTTGCAGCTTTCGGCTCAGATTCCGGGGATCGATAATGACAAATTCCAGGAAATCGCAGCGACTGCAAAGGCCGTTTGTCCGGTTTCAAAAGTGTTGAATGCAGAAATTACGTTGGATGCAGTTCTGAACTGATCCGGTTATAACTTATTTTCAAGACAGGCTTTGCGGCCTGTTTTTTTATGTCGGTTATTTTGGACGCGACTAGCCCCGATGCGAGCGGTTAGCTTGCCGCTGGACAAAGGCTGGTTTTCCTGCATTGGCAGAGCGACTAACAGAAGCTCCTGCCAATGTTTGGAAAACCGGCTTTGGACGAGGCAACTAAAAGCGGACAGCGGGACCCGAGCTCCTGCGAACTGTGCGAAGCAATTTAGCTACTGAAAAATAAAAAACTTTAAGAATTTTTACATTTTTTCTGTAGCTGAATCAATTCGGAATTCCTTACCATAGACCTTCCACGTCTTAAAGACCTGGAAGGTTTCAGAAACCTCCCGGGTTTAAGAAACCCTGCAGGTTTTAAAACCCTCGATGTTTCAAAAATTTCAGCAATTGGCAAGACGCTTTCCTTTCAGAGCAATTCCCTACAAATCCAAATCTTTCTTTCCACTTTCCACTTTCAATCCTATATTTGCGCCCAGTAAATTTTCGCAAGATGAAACATACCAAGATCAAAGACCTGTTGTGCTGTACGAGCACGTTGAGTAATGTAACTGCCAAAGGCTGGGTGCGGACGTTCCGCAACAATCAGTTCATTGCGCTTAACGACGGGTCGACGATCAATAACATCCAGTGTGTGGTCGATTTTGAAAATACGTCTGCGGATATTCTGAAGCGGGTCACAACCGGAGCTGCCATTGCAGTTACCGGCGACTTGGTCGAAAGCCAGGGAAAAGGCCAGAAATATGAAATCCAAGTAACCAAACTTGAGATTTTAGGCGATTCAGATGCGGAGAAGTTCCCGATGCAGCCCAAAAAACACTCCCTGGAATTCCTTCGTGAAAATGCACATTTGCGCGTTCGGACGAATGCGTTCGGGGCGATTATGCGGGTGCGTTCGGTGCTGGCCTTTGCGGTGCATAAATATTTCCAGGATAAAGGTTTTGTATATGTGAACACGCCAATTATAACTGGTGCCGATGCCGAAGGTGCGGGCGAAATGTTCCAGGTGACTTCAATGCCGCTGGATTCCTTGCCGAGAAATGAAGAAGGACAGATCGATTACAAACAGGATTTCTTCGGAAAACATACGAACTTAACAGTTTCCGGACAATTGGAAGGCGAGACTTTCGCGATGGCCTTGGGACAGATTTACACGTTCGGGCCTACGTTCCGTGCGGAAAATTCAAACACGTCACGCCACCTTGCGGAATTCTGGATGATAGAGCCGGAAGTGGCGTTCAACGATCTGGATGACAACATGGACCTGGCTGAAGATTTCATCCAGTATGTAGTAAAATATGCGTTGGATCATTGCGTGGACGATTTGAAATTCCTCGAAGGCCGATTGCTTGAAGAGGAAAAATCGAAACCACAGGATCAACGCAGTGAAATGTCGCTTTTGGAGAAACTGACGTTTGTATTGGACAACAATTTCAAACGGGTTTCTTATACCGAAGCAATCGATATCCTTAAAGATTCGACTCCGAACAAAAAGAAAAAATTCCAATATTTAATCACCGAATGGGGCGCCGACCTGCAAAGCGAACACGAGCGTTTCCTTGTCGAAAAGCACTTTAAATGCCCGGTGATCCTCTACGATTATCCGGCGAATATCAAAGCCTTTTATATGCGTCTGAACGACAACACGGAACCCGGTCGCGAAACAGTCCGTGCGATGGACATTCTGTTTCCCGGTATTGGTGAAATAGTAGGCGGATCTCAACGTGAGGAACGCTATGATGTACTCGTTGAAAAGATGAAAAAGATTGGAATCGACGAAGAGGAATTGTGGTGGTATCTGGACACAAGACGATTCGGGACGGCAACACATTCAGGTTTTGGACTTGGATTCGAAAGACTCGTTTTGTTTGTGACGGGCATGACGAATATACGTGACGTGATTCCTTTTCCAAGGACGCCTCAGAATGCGGAGTTTTAATTTGGGGTGATGCGAATATTTCTTCGCTTCACTCAGATTTAACACAAAGGCACGAAGACTCGAAGACCCAAAGTTTGGTTTCGTATCTTAGCTCAGTAATTTATATACGCCATATAGATGAGTGATTTTAGACACGAAGCGATTGCTAAAGCAATTGTGAACGCAGCATT
This sequence comes from Flavobacterium silvaticum, assembly GCF_012911565.1. Lineage (GTDB taxonomy): Bacteria > Bacteroidota > Bacteroidia > Flavobacteriales > Flavobacteriaceae > Flavobacterium > Flavobacterium silvaticum. Next base: position 139,638 of record NZ_JAAMPU010000106.1, read on the forward strand.
TCATTTAATGTGCATCGTAGTCTGGGACCTGGTTTACTTGAAAAAGTTTATGAGGTTTGCCTGACCCATGAAATAAGAAAAGTAGGTTTAAATGTTCAGCAGCAGGTAAAGCTTCCGATAGTTTACGACAACATGGTTTTTAAGGAATATTTACGACTGGATTTGTTGGTTGAAGATGAGATAATCGTTGAAATCAAATCGGTTGAGATTTTACATCCTGTTTGTCGCGCTCAAATGATTAGCCAACTAAAACTGTCAGGCAAAAATTTGGGATTTTTAATTAATTTTAATGTTCCGTTAATTAAAAACGGCATTCAAAGAATCGTCAATTAGTAAGTTCTTTATGCCTTCAAATTAATTACTAAAATAAATCGAAGCGCCTTCGTGTCTTTGTGACTTCGTGCCTTCGTGTTAAACAGCGAGCGAAGCGAACATAAATATGCTAAAACAATCCCTAAACCTCAAACTCCAGCAAAAGCTATCGCCACAGCAGATTCAGCTTATGAAACTGATCCAGCTGCCGACCCAGGCTTTCGAGCAGCGGCTTAAGGAAGAGATGAACGAGAATCCTGCTTTGGAATCCGGCAAGGAGGAAGAAGAATACGAAAAAGACGATGAATACGAAGCTGATTCTGATGAAAGCTTCGAAGACGATGACAACGAATCGATCGAAGCCGACGAAATAAACATCGACGAATATTTATCTGACGACGAAACGCCGGACTACAAACTATCAGCCAATAATTACAGTGACGAAGAACAGCGCGAATCGCCTTTAGCTGCATCCGTGAGTTTCCATCAGGATTTACTCAACCAATTGCATACGTTCATCCTATCTGACGAAGACCGCGAAATAGCCGAATTCCTAGTTGGAAATATCGACGATCAGGGTTACATCCGCCGAAGCATTCCGGATATCGTCGACGATATGGCATTCACTCAAGGTATTTACACTGATGAGAAAACCGTTGAACGGATACTGCAGATTGTCCAGGATCTCGAACCGGCGGGAATCGGCGCACGCGACTTACAGGAATGCCTGCTTTTACAGCTCAAATCCAAATCGCCTACCGAATCCATAGGCCTTGCCACAGATATCATCGAACATCAATTCGACGCCTTCACCAAAAAGCATTATGATAAACTCAGGGCGAAATACGGCATTTCACAGGATCAGCTTAAAAGTGCCATCAATGAGATTGAAAAACTCAACCCAAAACCGGGCGGGTCATTCGCTGTCGGGACACGATTGATCGAACACGTAGTACCGGATTTCACCATTCGGGTTGTAGATGGCGATCTCGAATTGTCGCTCAACGGACGCAATGCACCCAGGCTCCACGTTTCCCGCGATTATCAGGAAATGCTGCAGACCTATAAAATGTCGCGTGAAAAATCCCAGCAGCAGAAAGACGCAGTCCAGTTCATCAAACAGAAACTCGATTCGGCCAAATGGTTCATCGATGCCATTCTCCAGCGTCAGCAAACGTTGATGGTTACCATGAATGCCATTATGGAATACCAACGCGAGTATTTCTTATCCGGTGAAGAAACCAATCTGCGCCCTATGATCCTCAAAGACATAGCCGATGTGGTCGGGCTCGATATTTCGACAATCTCTCGTGTGGCGAATTCCAAATATGTCGATACGCCTTACGGAACCAAACTGATCAAGGAATTCTTTTCTGAGGCGATGATGAACGACCAGGGCGAAGAGGTTTCGACCATCGAAATCAAGAAAATCCTGCAGGATGTGATTTCAGAGGAAGACAAAAGCAAACCGCTTCCGGACGATCAACTGGCCGACATTTTAAAACAACGCGGTTATCCTATCGCCCGGCGTACGATTGCGAAATACCGGGAGCAGCTTGACATTCCCGTGGCTCGCATGAGACGTAAAATATAGCCCCTTTTGGGAAAGATTTTCTCTTTTTTTTCTTACGTATTTCATCCGGTCTTTGCACCGGTTTATGGCGTACTGCTGTTTTTATATATCGACGTGAACAGATTCGGGACAGATCAGAAATTATTGATCCTGGCCCAGACAGCGATAGTCACATTAGCGATTCCGTTGATATTTTTCTTCCTGCTCCGGCTTTTGGGAAAGGCAGATTCACTCATGTTGCCCGAAGTTTCGCAACGCCGGCTGCCGTTGACTTTCCAGATACTGATGTTCTACATCTTGATCGAGCGAAGTTTCACCATTACGGCAATCCCGGAATTGCACTACTTTTTTATGGCGGGAATGATCAGTACCTGTCTTGCTTTGTGCTGCTCGCTTTTCAATTTCCGCATCAGCCTGCATATGTTAGGAATTTCTGGCTTGCTGGTTTTTGGCTTCGGATTAGCCTTGCACAATGAATCGAATATGGCTTTCCTGATTGCCGGCCTCAGTATCATCAACGGGTTGACGGCCACATCAAGGCTGATCCTTGAAGCTCATGACTTTAAGGAATTGATTGCGGGTTTTCTAATCGGGTTGGTTCCGCAGGTATTGCTTTTACCAATGTGGATTTAAAGAATGTAGAACATCAGGCCGAGGCTCAGATTTCCCATTTTGATTTTTTGCCCTTCTATCGAACCGTTGTCAAAGATTGGCGTGAATCCGTAACAAGCGTAAAAGTTCCAGGTGTTGTAACCCGCCGAAACATAAGCGCTCATTCTTAATTTTGACAGATCTGGATTGTTGACTACCAGATTCTTTCCGCCGTCGCCCGTAAATTTCGATCTGCTGTAAAACAGATAACTGAATTTGAAACCGGTGTAGACCCGCCAGAACTTATGGCTTTCAGGTACAGAAGTCCGCCACCTTATCTCGAGCGGTATGTCGACATAGTTTACAGACAATTTATTCTTGTCGTAAAAACTGTCTTCATCTACATAGGAATAGGTTATAACCGAATTGGATTCAGAAACCTTCAAATTGTAATTGTAGTTCTGCAAGGTATAGCCAAGACCTATTGCGAGGGCAAAATTGCGTTGCTTGTTCAACGGAAAGTCCCTTAAAAATCCGCCGGAAAGCCCTAACGAAAACTTATTCTGATTGAGCTTTTTGGGAATGCTCGTGAGGATGTTGTAGGTAAAACTGAAGTAAAATTGGTCTTCCCGATAAAGTGAATCGACGGCCGTGAAGTCCGGAACAAACTTTTCCGATGCAATTTTCGTGGAATCGATCTGTGAGAATACAGAAGCCGATATAAACAACAGAATGATTCTGGCGAAAAGGTGCATAAATTCAGTTTAGCGCAAAAATACAAAACAAATATGGTTGAAAAACTGTTAAATTCCTGTTTACATAATTACCATTTTTTGTTGCGATAACCCCACATAACTGTTTAGCTACAAGTTTTTTAACTCCCTATAAATAGGGGTATTTATGGTTTTTGACGGAATATTTTGAACTTCAACGATTATAATTTGGCGACACACATACTTGTTGTTTTTTCGCACTATCAAACAACAATGATTTCCCCAAATCGAAAAAAAATTAATGATTATGAAACAAATCTTACTTTCCCTCGAACTAAGATTTAGCAGTGCAATAATAGTATTGCTACTTTTAATGGGTTCTGTCACCAGTGCACAAACCCCGACGATTACTTCAGTTACTCCTACTGTAGTCACCAAAAATACAGTCGTTACCATCAATGGAACCAATTTTGGAACCGGATCTTACACGGTAAGCTTTAGTGATGGGAACACTAATTTTAGTATAGTGACCGGTTCCAGGACTACAACACAGGTCAAAATTACCATCACCGGAACTGTCTCGGGTTCTGTCCGGATAAATCGGGTACAGGCTCCTGTTGCTTCCTCAGCATACAGCGCGGCTGTATTTACTTATGCAGTACCTATCCAGAAAACAGCCGCAGACGGAATCCGTGTACAACAGATTTATACAGATTGGAACGGATACTGGACCTCATCGGCCACAACTTCAACGGTTGCGAACCAACCAAACAATCACCACAATCTACTCGCATTCAAATACGGAGGCGTGGTGTACTCCACAGGGGTTAATGATGCGACACTGACAGCCAATGGCGTGTCATTCAATGCACAATCTTTTCGCGCCTATTCTACACAAGGCGTAGACGGAACCATTGGTGGGGCCACCTATCTTGCAACCGGAAGCCTTATAGATGAAAATTCTTCAACAGCTATTCCAAGTCATCCGGAGATTGCTGGGATAGGGATTTATGATGTCCTTATCGACGGGTTGAACGGGCTCGATTTGGGCACGGGAGTCACTAACTTCAACACCAATGCAAAAATCAGCTTCTTTAGCGACAATGCCCAGACCGGAACCTCAAACGCATACATCACGGACGACGTGCCTGATGTATTGATCACTCAGGTTGCGGATCCGGGCAGTACCGATTATTATCATTTTACAGATGTCAACGGAAATATCATAGGAAATCCTGTGCGTGTCGATATGCAAACTTCAATGGCCGCTGTAGGAACGTACCGACTTGACCTTTTCAATTTCGGCACTACCAATATCGCTACCGCCACGCCGAGCTCCGTCAATTCGTCGAATACGACCAGGGATATCCGGATTGTCGGATTGCGCTTTTCAGATTTCGGCATAACCGCAGCGAATATTTCCCAGATAAAGACTTTCGATATGTTGGCCGGAGGTACTGCAGACGTTGCGTTCCTGGCTTATAACACAGCTTCGTTCCAAATCGCCTCACCGGTAGTTACTTCGGCCCCCAATTCGGTTCGTCTGTGTAAAGTGCCTTATCCAAGTAACGTCTCTTTTTCGGTAGGAGCCGGAATTGCCGGAGGCGGACCCGGAACACTTACATATCAATGGAAGAAAAATAATATCGATATCCTGGCAACAGACACGAGATATTCGGGAGCCAATACCAGTACGCTGATAATCAACGGCACATCAGGTAATCCGATTACAGCTTCAGAATACGCAACATATAAAGTTGAAATATCGAACGCGTACGGCGCCATAGTCGCTTCTTCTGCGATTTTAAGGCCAGGCGGTTCTCCGACAGTATGGAACGGAACTTCATGGAGCGCAACACCTACCAGCACCAGTAGTTTGATTTTCAATGCGAATTACGATTCTGCAGTGAATTTGGCTTCAGGAACAAAAATAGAAGGTTGTGACTGTAAAGTCCAGAATGGAGTAAATGTAATCATCGACTCCGGAGATGCTATGATCATCCAAAACCAGCTCGAAGTCGCTCCGGTCATCCCGGCCCATATGGAACCACAATATGACGGCAGCGGGAATTACATTGGGGATGCAATGGTCCCAACACAACCTGCCGGAACTTATACATTAAGAGATGACGCAAGCCTTATCCAGGTTAGCGAAACCGCTGCAAACATTGGCGTAATCACTAAAAAACGCCAGGTAACCAATCTACATCAGTGGGACTATGTCTATTGGTCTTCCCCTGTAGACGGATTCGACATTTCATCTTTGGTACCCTACTCAACCCTTGCCTATCGTTGGAATCCGACCCTGGTAAATCCGAACATGACCTATGGAAACTGGGCTTCTGCTTCCGGCGTAATGGCTGCAGCTACAGGATATATTTCCCGCGTGAACAGTGCCGCTAACCTTGACGTTACGTTTGTCGGAGCGCCTCACAATGGTGTCTACAATTATACGTTGACAGGAAGCACGAATGCCGCTGCGAATACGAATTACTGGAATCTGGTAGGAAACCCGTATCCGTCATCAATCAAAGCATTGGATTTCATCAACTCCAATCCGTCGATCGAAGGAAACATCCGTATCTGGACACACCAGGCGCCTATTTCAAACAATCCGGCAATCAGTCCGTTCTACAACAATTTCACCTATAATTATGGTGATCAATATCTGACGTATAACGGGACAACATCTGTTCCTCCAGGATTCAACGGAAACATCGCTTCCGGCCAGGGATTCTTTGTCCAGGGAAAAAGCACTTCAGGCACCGTGACTTTCCAGAATACGTTCCGATACAAGGAAACGCTTCCGGTCTACAACAACTCCCAGTTCTATCGCACATCGGCTCAGGCCCAGGATGCTACAGAATCTTTGCCTGAAAACCCAGGTGACGATTCGGAAGCATCAAAATCCATCATCTGGTTAAGCCTTGTAAATGCTGCCAATTCCAGCGTAAGCACTGCCATAGGGTATGTAGAAGGCGCGACTATGGAAAAAGACCGTGTTTATGACGCTTCTACAGAAGCCGGGACTTTCAGCATCTACTCTCTTATCAACGAAGACAAGGTAATCATCAACGGGCGCGCCTTGCCGTTTGAAGATTCAGATACGGTTCCGGTAGGTTTCGCCGTGCCATCTACAGGAATCTACAACATTGCCGTAAATCAGGTGCAGGGATTGTTCGAAGATCAAACCCAGGCCATCTATCTCAAAGATAATTATTTGGATATCATCCATGATTTGAGAGCAGCGCCATATACTTTTACAGCTTTGTCAGGTAATTTTGAAAACAGATTTACTTTACAATATACAACCAACGCCTTGTCGGTTGGCGATCAGGAATCGAACAATACATTCGCTTTCATCAGCCACCAGACACTTCAGGTCCAGGCTTCATCTGAAATCAAGAACATTGAAATCTTTGACCTGTCCGGAAAACACGTGACTACGTATACGGTTTCAGACCACGGCAACCAATTCAGTTCCGCTTTTGGTTATGCTACCGGTTTCTATCTTGCCAAAATCAATCTGGCAAACGGAATCAGCGTGACTCAAAAAGTAGTTACTGACTAAAACCTGAACCTCAAAATAATACAAACGACCCGTAGCCATAAACTGCGGGTTTTTTATTGTAGATCTGATATAGTTCCAATCAGATAACATTTCATGTTTACTTTATTTCTGTTTACAAAAATCTGTAAACACGCCATTTGTAAACAACACTACAGGTTGTGCTTTACTTATGGAAGAGAATAGAAGTTCACGAAGCAATCAGCTATAACTTTAACCATTTTCGGATTGCTATGCGGATAGTTAGCAGTAATTTTATAAAAATCGTTATTTGCATGACCATTCAATCAATTGCACAAGAATTAAATAAGAGAAGTATAGATTACAATATTGGAGAACTCCAAACACTTCGAAAGACAATTAAAGGTCTGGCAAAAAAGCCAACGAGCGATATTTTTAATCATCAAACAATAAATGAAAATTGGGCCTTCCACGTTGGAGGTCGGTCTGAGTTACAATTTAATATTGGTTTCGAAAATGAAGGCTTACGATTTGGTTTCGCATTTTCGTTAGAGCCAAGCCAATCCTTGCCAAACCTTGATATCTTATTTCCTAAAATATTAAAACTTAATTCGGCAATTACGGACAATCCGAAACGCTTCAAAAAATACAAAATGTGGAATTGGTCATTCGAAGGAAGAAGTTCTATTCTCGATGTAAAACCAATACCACAAGATATAGTCAAAACCGGAAATTTTATCTTTATTGGAAAGATTTTATCGACCCAACAAATTAATTACGACGATATTTTAAAAACTTTTGATGACTTATTGGAAATTTATCTGGAAGTAGAGAGTAATTCACCGGAAATAATTAATCTTTCGTCAATAAGTAAGCCAACACAATATTTCGTTTTTAATAATGCGAAGCGAAATCTTCCACAATCTACAACCTATACAAGTTTAGAGCGAAAAATCAATGTCGATGCTAGACACTCATTTATTCAGGAGAAACTTATTGATGAATTATCTTCTCTTTTTGGAAAGGATGCAGTTGCCGCAGAAAATTATATTGGAGGTAAAAAAATAGATGTTGTATTGAAACTAAATGATAATGATCATATCTTCTACGAAATAAAGACAGCAAATTCAGCTCGCGCATGCATAAGGCAGGCGATCGGACAACTATTAGAATATTCCTATTTTAAATGTAATAAAATGGCTTCTAAAATTGTCGTGGTTGGTGAATATAAAATTGATACCGAAACTAAAAAGTACTTGAAATATTTAAAAAATGAGTTTAGTATTCCAATAGATTATAAATCGGTAAATTAAAAATATTGTTAACAGCAGCTAAGACAACATTGCTCCCGCCCGATTCATTGTAACAACTTTTTTATTAACTTCCATCGAGGCAACTTTTTCCGATTACCGTAACCTCGATTAGCCGCGGAACATTTGCGGTTTTTTCATATCTATCCGGCTTATTTTCCAAACAAAAAACCCACAGCAACGAACTGTGGGTTTTTCTTATGATATTGATTTCAGGTTTTAAAAAGCCGTACTTACAGAAAGGCTGACACCCGTACTTTCCGGCACGAAACGGCAAACGCCGCCCACACAGACCAATCCGCCGCGCTGACGCCCATAGTTCATGGCAATGCGCGTCGATTTGAAACGATAGGCGCCTCCGACATTATAATAATGTGTCTGGAAGTTCTCGTCGTCGTTTCCGTAGTTGTACATATCCCATACATAGAACGACAAATGGTTGTTGAGGCTGAATTCTGCCGTGGCACTGGCCCAGTTCTTCTTATCCGCATCGGCCCACATATGTTCGGCCTCGATCCTGAGCGACCGTGACGAGGTAAAATTGTAGGTGACTTCAGCATCTACGATGTGTGTCCGGACGGCATCTCCGCCTTCAAGCCATTTCTTGTTGTAGAACTGTCTGACGAAATAAAAAGCCGTATGCCATTTATCTGAGAATTTCTTGTCGATCTCAAAGTTCAGGTCCGAGAAATATTTTTCGCCTACGCCAAAGAATTCCGTGTCATAATAGGCCGGATTCTGGCGATAGGTTCCGGGAAGATTATACCACTGTGCGAAGTTGGCCGAAACCTTTGTGCCGTATTTTCCGCCAAGCGCCGTTCCTTTGTCGAATTGGTAAAAGAAGTCGATCTGGCCGCCCGTCTCTCCTGCTTTCAATATGGTCGGGTCGATAAAATCAACCTTGGCCTGAGCCTGATACACATAAATGTTCGCAAGGTTCGAGTGATGCTGCTTGGTAAGTGCCGGAATGTAGCTGATGAACTTATCGTTGAAGTTCAGGCTGGTCGAAACCCCGTCGCCAACCGGAGTCGGGGTGCGTTCCGAAAGGAAAAGCATATTCTCCACCCGACGCAACGTAGCATCTACACCGAGCCCTTTTCTCGAATAACCAAAATTGACAAGCACCGCATTGCCGGGTTTTACAAAATCAGGATTGATCTGGTTCTGGGCGTTAAGCACCACGTCTTTTGATTTGTAATCGTATTCCGCCGATGCATAGAAAGAACTGTGGCTGAAATTCACACGTCCTGAATAGGCACGCGTAGTTTCATTGAAATCCGGATCTGAAACCGGAATATCCAACTTTTCATAGCGTTGGATGTAACTCGCCCCGAATGAAAGGTCGCTTTCTTCAAACTTCAGCAGATTGCTCAAATTCCAATCTAAATCAGAACCAGCAAGGAATCCATCCGAAAGCTTGAAACCGCTGCGCTGTTTTCCGCCAATAAAAGTCACGCGCAAATCTTCGACAGGACGTACGATTACTTTCCCTCCTAAAACAGCCGTGTTGATTCCAAGCGCACGGTCTTCCCACGCACGGAATATGATACCGCTTCCGAATTGCTCGTAGAAGTGGCCGGCAGTAACTTCTATATACTTACTTTTATAATTGACGAAGGCCGTCCCTAAGTTGATGCCTTTGTATCCCGGATTGTAATTCAGCAACGCATTCCCTTCGTAACCTTCCATTTGAATCCCTGCCGTAAACCCTTTGTACTGATAATTGACCAGTAAGTAGTTGTTGGAGCGAATAGGATCTTCCGGATGCATGAGCCCGCGCCCTTCATCGTTGAGATACCATTGGGCATTGGATTCGAAACTACCGAATACTTTTCCGTAGTCTTTCTTGGTTTTTTCTTCCGTCGTGGTCTCCTGTGCAAAGACGCTGACTGCCGTAAGACAGCCGAGTGCAAGAATAAAATGCTTCATTTCCTAGAGCGTTTTGAGCTTATCGTAAAGTTCAATTTCGCCACCCTGGTTATAACCGTTATGGATGTAGACGACCTTTTTATTCTTGACGACAATGGTATAGGGAACGTTTGCGATTCCGAGTGCGCGTTTCAGATCCTGGTTTCCGTCCAATAAAATGGTATAGGGCCAGTTTTTTCCGTTGAGCAATGGCTTGACGCGTTTTTGCGTACGTGAATCATCTATGGAAACGGCCACCACCTGCATATTGAGTTCCTTTGACCATTCTTCGTATTTTTCATTGATGGCGTCGAGTTCGTTAAGGCAAGGCACACACCAGGTAGCCCAAAATGCAAAAACATAAATTTTATCCTGATCGGCAAAATCTTCTTTGACGTCGAATTGTTTATTGTCTGGTGATTTGAGGGAAACCTTAGGCATTTCTGTCTGGGCATGAAGTCCGAGGGTAAGAAATAACAAGGCCACAATGGTAGTTTTCATAATAGCGTAGTCGTTGGTTTGTAATTTTGACTGGCAATATTAAGGTTTTTTTGCCAATGGAAACCGCTCATTATGATTAAGGTGTAAGATGTGTGTCCATTCGATTGAAAATTCCTGCACAAAAAATAAAATCCATAATGTTAAAGGCAATTATCCCGAATAATCCACAACGAAAAACGATTTCTTAAACTTTTTTTTTATTTTTTGTAACCCCAATGTGAAAATTAATTATTTTCGCAGAATCAGTTATTTAACCACCAACTTACTACGACGATGAAAAAAATTTTACTCATTGCTGCATTGGCTATTGGCTTTACGTCACAAGCACAATTGCCAGCCAATTCGCCAGCTCCTGATTTTACGGTAACGGATCTGAACGGAAACACACATCACCTGAACGATTATCTTGCTCAAGGCAAAACCGTAATCCTTGATATTTCTGCTGCATGGTGCGGTCCTTGCTGGGCTTACCACAATTCCGGATCACTTGACGATGTTTATGAAACATTCGGTCAGGGAGGGTCAGATGAAGTTGTTGTTCTTTTTGTAGAAGGCGATTCCGTTACTCCGGTTGAAATGCTTTATGGAACAGGGACAGACGAATACGGGCGTGTCCCTCAGGGTAACTGGGTAGAAAACACACCTTATCCTATCATTGACAGCGGACTTATTGCCGATTTGTACGAAATCACATATTTCCCTACTGTTTACCGCATCTGCCCGGACGGCATCGTTAACGAAATCGGATCTGCATCCGCAACAAGCATCCGCAATGGAATCAACAGCAATTGCGTAACTACACCACTTGTCGGCCTTTCGAACTTTCCGCATTCCAATGCTACGGAATTCCGTTCATGCGTGAATTCAGGTGCTTTGGTAACCAAAGTCCGCAACCTTGGAACGAATACAATGACTTCGGCTACCATCGTGCTTAAAGAAAACGGAAACCCGATCGAAACAAAGAACTGGACCGGAAACACTACACAGTTCAATACCGCTACCATTACATTTACATCTGCTACGCTCACACCTGGTGCTACTTATGTTGCCGAAGTTACCTCTGTAAACGGTGGCTCACCACTACACCCGGAGCAGGCTATTGGCGATATCGCTGTTAACCTTGCCCAGGTTGCGACTTCTACAGAATTGACCCTGAATATCTTCACGGATGAATATCCTGAAGAAATCAAGTGGCGCGTTAAAAATGGCGCAGGTACAGTAATCGCAAACGGCGGACCTTACGAAGGAGAAAACAGCACAATGATTACAGAAACGTTCAGCGTTCCGGCCGGAACTGCAGACGATTGCTATCGTTTTGAGCTTCAGGATACGTATGGTGACGGATGGGGCATTGGCGCTACACAGCACGGTGTCCAGATATTTAACGGTGACGCTTTGATTTTCGAGAAATTCACGAACGATGCCTTTACTACGCTTCCGGTACTAGCCGCATTCAAAACCCAGGTTGTGTTAGGTGTTGGTGAATTTGACAGCAATGCTTTTGCCATCTATCCGAATCCGTCTAACGGTTTGTTCAACATCCGTACGACTTCAAGCGCAACGATCCTTGTTTCTGACCTGACTGGAAAAACAGTTTATTCAGGTTCAAACATCAACGATGGAGCTGTACTTGACCTGACTGCTTTGCAAACAGGAATGTATATCGCTAAAGTCAAAACAGCTACAACAGAAACCGTAGAGAAACTTATCATTAAGTAATTCTCTTACAAATACCTTATGACTATCGGGGTTTTAACGACTCCGATAGTTTTTTTTAATAAATACAGCAACAAAACTACCTTTTAAGATTATGAAAAAGATTATGTTGGCGGCAGGCCTTTTATTATGCGGGTTCGCAAATGCCCAATTGACATTTACGTCATTTGGAGAACCTATCATAGACAATCATGTCTACGAATACGATACGTTTTACAATATGCAGATACGTGTTGCGAACGAATCTGAAGACGAAACGGTATACATGAAAGCCCGTGTTGACGATATGGTCAATGCTACGGGGCAAAATGCACAGCTTTGCTTTGGAGGAATATGTCTGTTCACCCTGAGTGAAAACTTGCAGGTTCCACCATCTTTCCCAGCCATATTGGAGCCTGGACAGACTACATCGGCAGAAGACCATATGTGGAATACAAATGCCGGCGACGGTGTGAACTATCCGATGGATTACGTTCTTTCGTTCCATAAAATTACAGAAGACGGAGAACCGATCGAACAATTGCTATCGTTTACGTATCGCTATAACCCACAATTGGGGCTTAAAGGAGTTTCTCTTTCACAAATCGGGATCCGCAACCTGAATACGGTACTTGACGCTTCTTTGAACATCAATACGACAATAGCATTGAACATGGAAATCGTAAACCTCAACGGTCAGGTCATCCAGAACAAAAAAGTTGTTGAAGGGCAACAGAGTTTCGACGTTTCGAACCTGAACCAAGGCATGTACATCATTCGTTTTACCAATGACCAGAATGTTTCGGCACAGGTCAAAGTGATGAAAAAATAATCACTCCCTGAAGAAATGAAAAAACTACAATTCATTTTTCTGTTTGTTGCGACGGCCTTCCTGGCATCTTGCTCAAAAGATTACGAGGCATTGCCCTCTGTTGGCGAAATACGGCTGAATGCTGACGAAACCGTTAAACTCATTGGCGAAACGGTAACCATTTCCGTTGTTGACGATTTGGGAGACGATGTTACCGATGAGGCTGAAATAACCATCAACGGAGAGCCATTCTCAGGAACGACTTTTTCATCAGCTACCACAGGAACCTTCAGCTTCAAGGCAACGTATGCAGGATTGGTGACGAACCAGCAGGATATTACGTTCCGCGATCCGAGCCAGATTGTCTATAAAAGAAACATCCTTATTGAAGATTATACCGGAACCTGGTGTGGCTATTGTCCGCGTGTTGCCTGGGGAATAGAAAAACTGGCGGAGCAGACGCAAAACTTTGTGGCCGTTGGCATACACAGAGCGAGTTCTGTACCTACCGATGCCGCCTATGACCCGTACAATTTTGACACTACCGAACTGGAAAACATGGTCAATATACCGGGCTATCCAAAAGGAATGGTCAACCGCACTTTCCTCTGGCCTTTTCCGGAGCCTAATAAAATCAACCAGGTTCTTGACCAGGGATTGGGCGATCCGAAATTAGGTCTCTCGCTTACGTCTACGGCAGATGCGAATAGTTATAACCTTACCGTTAATGCACGGTTTGCACAACAGTTCAGCAATCTGAAACTTGTGGTTTATGTAGTTGAAAATGGTCTTGTACACGACCAGCACAATTACACGACATATTACAACGATGTGGACCCGATTCCTAATTTTGTCCATAATCACGTATTGCGTTCCATATTGACGGCCCAGCTTGGTGATGCCATTGCCGATTCAGAGGCCAACCAGTCGCATGAATTTGCCCGCACGTTTTCGCTTCCTTTCCCTTCTAATGTTGAAAACAAGGCAGAGGTTGAATTCGTAGCCTTTATAGTGGGTGCAGATAATTCGGTCATCAATGCACAAAAAGCACATGTAGGAACAACAAAGGATTACGAAGAATTGTAAATCCGGAAATAATTTGCATTAAGCCGCTCCTTATTAGGAGCGGCTTTTTTGTTTGACATAACATTACTTACACAAGGAAATATACTGTAGATGAAACCTGTGACAATTAATTTAATTTGAGAAAAATGTCACAGCAGGTGTGACAAAATTATTTTTCTGAAAGAAACGTCACACATGCTGTTCGGAAAAAAAATAAGGAATATAAAACATTCATTCATGTTTAAATACAGAAAAAGCATCTAAGCAAATAATCACAACAAACAAAAAAGCGCATCCTTTCGAATGCGCCCTTACTATAAATCAACTAACTAACTTTTTACCAGAACTTAATGTATAATGCCGCTACAAGCAGGCAAGTAACTACAATAAGTGCCATTGTGGACGGCGCCACTTTGAACATTCTTTTTTCAAGCACGTAGGCTTTCGGATTGACTTTAGGGCCGGCAAGGCTTATCAATACCATCGCAAGTGCTGTGAAGAAAAAGGCCCAGCCCATACAAACCAGGAACGGAATTTCAAACCCGCCTTTACCGTTAGGGAATGCCGTCCACAGTATGTTCTCATTTCCGAATACACCCGGCGCATAATTATTAAAGAATACAGATAGCAGGAATCCGAGGATAATCCCGACAATCGCCGCAGTTCCCGTAGTCCGTTTCCAGAACATCCCCAAAAGAAAAACCGCGAGTACACCCGGGCTGATAAAGCCTGTATATTTCTGGATGAACGTGAAACCGCCTTCACCGCCAATTCCAAGCAAATCTTCCCACGTAAGCAGAATCGATAAAACCATGGCAGCGACAATCGCAAGACGGCCCGTGGTAACCAATTTTTGCTCACTTGCCTCTTTGTTGATGTATTTCTTGTAGATATCAAGTGTGAAAATGGTCGAGATACTGTTTGCTTTTCCGGCAAGCGACGCTACGATAGCAGCCGTAAGAGCAGCTACCGAAAGTCCTTTCAATCCTGTAGGTAAAAAGCCAAGAACCGCCGAGTAAGCGTTATCTGCCATCAATTTTCCGCCCGGAGCCATTTCTGCCTGCAATCCACCATTGGTATACAATACATAAGCTGCTATTCCCGGAAGCATCACGATGATAGGCATGGCCAATTTCATAAGACCGGCAAACAAAATCCCGGTACGTGCAGTCTTCAAATCGGCACCAAGAGCTCGCTGGGTAATATATTGGTTACAGCCCCAATAATTCAGGTTCACGATCCATTGCCCTGCAAAGTACATCGTGATTCCCGGTAACATCAGGTATTTATTGATTTCGGCCTGTGGTGCGTTTACCGACGGTTTGTCCAGGATCATCTTGAAATGATCCGGCGCTTTTTCCATCAGTGCGTGGAATCCGGCTATGGCATCCGTACCAAGACCGAAATGCTCGCTGACCAATGTAAGCGCAATATACGTTGTCGCGAGTCCGCCGATTACAAGTACGACTACCTGGATTACATCGGTAAACCCGATAACCTTCATTCCACCCAACGTAATGACAAGCGCAAAAATCGCCATTGCCACGATGATGATGTGGAAATAATCACCTCCGGCAATATTGTTTATCGCCAATGCACCAAGGAAAAGGATTGATGTCAGGTTAACGAAAACATATAGGAACAACCAGAAAATGGCCATGATCAGACTCACGGTTTCATTGTATCGCGTCTGAAGGAACTGAGGCATCGTAAAGATCTTGTTCTTCAGATACACCGGAATGAACCAGACGGCCACAATGATCAGGACAATCGCCGCGACCCATTCGTAGGCTGCTACCGCAACACCCACGACGAATCCGTTTCCGGACATCCCGATGAATTGTTCGGCTGAAATATTCGATGCGATCAACGATGCACCGATAGCCCACCAGGTCAGCGATCCTTCGGCCAGAAAGAAATCCTTGGAATCTGAAACGCCTTTTTGCTTTTTACTTCTGTAGATCCAATATCCGTAACCGGCGACCAGAAAGAAATAAACAATGAATATGATATAGTCTATCGATGCAAATTTGCTCATAAGGAACAGTATAAATGCCAGCTTGCGCCAGCTGTTGTTTGGTTATTATTTGTAAGCCGCGTCGTTCCAGCGAATTTCGTTGCGGAACTGATCGAGCTTAGTGTCTTTGCCTATACGAAGGAATTCAATCCCGGCCATATCGGCGAAATCAGCGATCAATTCGGCCGACAGGTTCTGGCTGTAAGCCGTATGGTGCGCTCCTCCGGCATAGATCCACGCCGCGCATCCGGTTTTCATATCAGGAAGTGGTTTCCACAACACGCGTGCTACCGGTAAATTCGGCAGGTCGTTTTGAGGCTCTACGGCTTCCACTTCGTTTACGATCAAACGGAATCTGTTACCCATATCTACAATCGACGCATTGAGTGCAGCTCCACCGGCCACATTGAAGACCAAACGCGCAGGATCGGCTTTGCCGCCAATTCCAAGCGGATGCACTTCAAGGCTCGGTTTGGTAGCAGCCAATGACGCATCGATTTCAAGCATATGCGATCCGAGGACCAATTCGTTGTTCGGGTCGAAATGGTACGTATAATCTTCCATGAATCCGTTTCCGCCTTCGAGTCCGGCACCCATTACTTTGAATGCACGCACCAAAGCAGCCGTTTTCCAGTCACCTTCTCCGGCGAATCCGTAGCCTTGTGCAAGCAGACGCTGAACCGCCAAACCTGGCAATTGCACCATACCGTGAAGGTCTTCGAACGTATCGGAGAAACCTTTGAAACCACCGTCTTCAAGGAACTTTTTCAATCCGAGTTCAATACGCGCCGCTTCATAGACAGAGGCATGACGTGAACCGCCTTTTTTCAGATCGTCCGCTAAAGTATATTCTTTTTCGTAAACAGCAAGCAATGCATCGATATCGTTTGCGGAAATCGAATCAATAATAGCAACCAAATCCCCTATCCCATAAGAATTCACCGAGAATCCGAACTTCAATTCCGCTTCCACTTTATCGCCCTCGGTAACGGCAACGAAACGCATATTGTCTCCAAAACGGGCAAATTTCCCACCTTGCCAATCGTACCATCCGGCAGCGGCACGGCTCCAGTCGCCAATTTCTTTCTGGGCTGCTTTGTCTTCCCAATGCCCGACCACAACTTTTCTGTTGCGACGCATTCTGGAAACCATGAATCCGAATTCACGATCTCCGTGTGCACTCTGGTTCAGGTTCATGAAATCCATGTCGATGGAATTCCAGGGAATATCGCGGTTGAATTGTGTGTGCAGGTGAAGCAACGGTTTATTGAGGATCGAAAGTCCGCGGATCCACATTTTTGCCGGCGAGAACGTATGCATCCAGGCAATGACGCCAATTACGTTTTCGGCTGAATTTGCAGCCAACAAGGTGTCGTAGATTTCCTGGGTCGATTTTACCGTAGGCTTGAAAACCACGCGAACCGGAATGTCACCGGCCGCATCAAGGCCTTTTGCGATTTGCTGGGAATGTTCGGCAACCTGGCGAAGCGTTTCTTCCCCGTATAGGTTCTGGCTGCCCGTAACGAACCACACCTCGAATTGTTTTAAGTTGATCATGATAAGCTATACTATTTGTTATTGTCCGTAGTAAGAATTTGGCCCGTGTTTGCGCTCGTAGTGTTTGTTGATCAAAGCATCTTTGAGTCGCGGCGCATTCGGGTTTATTTGTTCGGTTAAGAGTGCCATTTTGGCCACGGTTTCCAGCACCGCGCTGTTGTAGACTGCTTTGTGGGCATTTTTCCCCCAGGTGAAAGGAGCGTGGTTTCCAACCAGCACCATTTCCACTTCCTCGTAGCTGATGCCTTTTTCCTCGAAACAGTTTATGATTTGAAAACCGGTTTCATATTCGTAATCGCCTTTGATCATGTCATCGCTCATTGGAGGCGCGCACGGAATGTCTGTGGTCAAATGGTCGGCGTGGGTAGTTCCGAAGATGGGGATATCGCGTTGTGCCTGAGCCCAGGCCGTTCCGTAAACCGAATGCGTATGGACTATCCCACCAATTTTCGGCCACTGCTTGTACAATACGGCATGGGTTTTTGTGTCCGATGACGGACGCAGATCGCCTTCTACGATGTTTCCGTCAAAGTCAACAATGACCATTTTTTCAGGAGTCAGGTCTTCATACGGAACACCGCTTGGCTTTATGGCGAAAACATTTTGCTCGCGATCGGCGGCACTTACGTTTCCAAAAGTGAACAGTACAAGCCCCAATTTTGGCAATTGCATGTTCGCGTCGTAAGCTTCCTGCTTTATTCTTTGGTATTGGCTCATACCGCTACTGAATTTTGTTCCGATACTGCTTCTGCCTTGCCCGTTTGTTTTTCAACGAATTGACCTAAAGCCAGGTATTTCTCGAATTTCTTCTGATAGATCGCAGCATTTTCCGGATTCGGATCGTATTCCACATCAAAACCGCGTCCCATGGCCTGCATGGCATCTTCCACCGTCGGATAAATTCCGGCAACGACAGCCGCGAACATCGAAGCTCCAAGTGCGCACGTATGTTTGAATTGATGGATGCGGATTGGCATTCCTAATACATCGGCCATCATCTGCATGACAAAAGGCGATTTTTTGGCGACGCCTCCAATACCGATGATTCCTTTGACCGGAATTCCTTCTGAGATGAATCTGTCGACGATATTTTTGGCACCGAAACACGTAGCTTCTGCCAGGGCACGGAAAACTCTCGGTGCATCTGAACCCAAGCTCAAACCTGTAATGGCTCCTTTTAGCAATTGGTTCGCATCTGGCGTACGGCGGCCGTTGAACCAGTCGATTGCGAGTTCGTAGTTTCCGTCAACCGGAAGTGCGGCTGCTTGTTTGCTTAATTCAGGAATGATTTTTTCGGCCATTTCTTCTTTCAAGGCTTCGGCGGTCTTGGCATCGATGACCGCTGAATTTTCGAGAAGATTGTCTATCGGCCATGAAACCAGTTTTTTGAACCAGGCATAGGTATCGCCAAAGGCTGATTGCCCCGCTTCAAGCCCGATCATTCCCGGAATCACAGAACCATTGACCTGTCCGCAGATACCTCGAACGAGTTTATCCTGGATGTCACTTTCGGGTGCTACAAGAATATCGCACGTGGAAGTTCCCATTACTTTACTCAAATGATACGGCTCGATCTGTCCGCCGACCGCACCCATGTGCGCATCAAAAGCCCCGACACCAATTACTACTGTTTCAGGTAATCCGAGACGTGAAGCCCATTCCGGACTCAATGTTCCGGCAGCGACATCTGAAGCGAAAGTATCTTTGAATAATTTTCCGGTGATTCCAGTCAACAATGGATCGAGTTCCGAGAAGAAAGAATCCGGCGGCAAACCATCGAATTCCTCAGCCCAAAGTGCTTTGTGTCCGGCCGCGCAGACAGAGCGTTTGATTTTAGTGACATCTGTCCCGCCCGTAAGCAAAAATGGAATCCAGTCGCAATGCTCGACCCACGAATGCATGGCAGATCCAATCTCCGGAGCTACTCTAAGTGTACGCAGCAATTTGGCCCAGAACCATTCCGAAGAATAAATTCCGCCAACATATTTGAGATAGTTTGTATTATATTTTGCAGCGTGCTCGTTGATTTCGGCAGCTTCAGCCGTGGCCGTGTGGTCTTTCCAGAGCACGAACATGGCATGCGGATTCGTTTCAAAACCAGGCGTAAGTGCCAGAGGCGTTCCTGTCGCATCAACCGCAACTGGAGTTGAACCGGTCGTATCTACTGAAATTCCTTTTACATGGGCGGCAACATCGGCACCGCCTGCAAGCTGTATGCATTCTTTTATGGTCTGCTCCAACCCTTCGATATAATCGAGCGGATGCTGGCGGAACTGATTTTCTGCCGGCTTGCAGAATTCACCCTTTGCCCAGCGCGGATAATTATACACCGATGACGCGAGTTCACGCCCGTCTTTTGCGTCGATAATTACGGATCGGACCGAATCTGATCCATAGTCTACACCAATCACATATTGGTTTTCCATCTGCATAAAAATTTATAAGTGTCAAAATAACACTAATATTTTGATAAAACCAAATTCTCCCATGATAAAAAATGTACATTTAACAATTATCATCGTGATTTGCGTCAGAATAGACAATACTTCGAGCCTCGCTTTTGGGTTTTTCTGAAAATCACGACCTTTGCCACCACTTCAAAAGCCCCAAAATGACGCATGCCCCAAGAATTTACCGCGTTTCCGTTTCCATTCTTTTCTTTATGGCCGGTTTGTGTTTTGCAAGCTGGGCTTCGCGGATCGCAACCATACAACAAAAATTAGGACTTACCGAAGCTCAACTCGGACTGGTTTTGTTCGCGATTCCGGTCGGGTTAATGCTATCGCTTCCGTTATCCGGATGGGCGGTTTCTAAAATCGGTAGTAAAAAAGTAGTTTCGGTTGCGCTTATCTTGTATGCCGTCATGTTGTTATGCCTCGGATTAGCGCCGAATACGATGACGTTGATTGGCTGTCTCGTGATTTTCGGAATGGCGAGCAATGCCGTCAATATTTCGGTAAATACGCAAGCCGTGGCGACCGAAGTCCAATACGGACGACCAATCATGGCTTCATTCCATGGCTTATGGAGTCTCGCCGGTTTTGTTGGTGCCGGTTTCGGGACGCTGATGATTGGAAAAGGAATCGATCCTGTCCCCCATTTTTCAATTATCGCCGCCGTTTGTTTTGTCGCTGTTTTTGCATGCTGGACATTTTTGCACGACGACCGTGGCCCGAAAGAAACCGGACCCGCATTCGTCAAACCCGATAAATCGCTGATCACACTCGGCCTCATCGCCTTTTGTTCGATGGTCGTCGAAGGTGCTATGTTCGACTGGAGCGTCATCTATTTCAAGAAAGTCGTGATGGCAGAAAAAGCCTGGATCGGTGCCGGTTATACTGCCGGTATGTGTTTCATGGCAGGCGGAAGATTCGTAGCCGATAAATTCGCGGAACGTTTCGGTCTGAGAAAAACCCTGCAACTAAGCGGTTTACTAAGCCTTTGTGGGCTGTTGACCGTTGTGGTTTTCCCGACACTTTACGCTTCCATATTCGGGTTTATGCTGATTGGAGCTGGAATTTCGTCAGTAGTTCCAATGGTATACAGCGCCGCCGGAAAATCGACAACAATGAAACCCGGACCTGCGATTGCAGCCGTTTCTACCATTTCATTTACCGGATTTCTTGTCGGGCCACCTGTAATTGGGCTTTTGGCTGGTGCCTCTTCGCTTAAATTATCGTTCCTTTTCCTGGCGTTGATGGCCTTGTGTGTCATTATCTTTACAACGGCAGCTAAAAATCTGGACTGATTTGAGTCAATCAGGCGAAATCGTTTTCATTTTAAAATCTGTTTTCATACATTTATAAATGTAAACTAAACACTTAAAATGATCCGTTTATCTTATCTCCTCTTCTTAATCGCATCGGCACCACTATCTGCCCAAAAAACGGCAGCCGTCACCAGTCCGGACAAATCCATTGAAGTAAAATTCGGGCTTACCAAAAAAGGCAATCCGTACTATATGGTTTCAAAATCCGGGACCAAAGTAATCGATACATCGGCTCTCGGCCTGGTTCGCAAAGACGATGACTTTTCTACCGGATTGTCCGTCCAGTCTACATCGGGCACTTCATCTGTATCTGATTCCTACACCATGCTGCAGGGGAAAAAGAGCGAGATTTGGTACAGGGCCAACCAACGCCAACTGACACTGACCAATAAAAACGGACAACTTTTCGAAATCATATTCAATGTTTCCGATGACGGATTCGCCTTTAAATACCGTTTCCCGGAAACCACATCGGACAAAAAAATAATTACCGAAGAAAAATCTTCATTCCGTTTTGCATCAGGAACCAAAGGCTGGCTGCAACCTATGTCTGTAGCAAAATCAGGCTGGGAACAATGCAATCCGGCATACGAAGAATATTACGACATGGAAACGCCGATTGAAAAACAGCCCGCCTTAGGCCAGGGTTGGGTGTATCCGGCACTTTTCCAATCGAACGGAATCTGGGTTTCAGTTACCGAAGCCGGACTTGGACGAAACTATTGTGGTACGCATTTAAAATATGACGAAGCCACAAAATCAGTTCGCATCGTATTTCCACAAACGTTGGAACGAACTGCACCCGATGCCGCTTTGGAACCGGAAGGAACCTTGCCGTTGTCGTCTCCATGGCGTGTAGTGGGAATCGGAAACCTTGAAACCATCGCCAATTCCACGCTTGGGACAGATCTGGCAGATAAATCCGTCGCTAAAAACACCGATTTCATCAAGCCCGGGATCGCCTCGTGGAGCTGGGCACTTTTGAAAGACGATTCGGTGAATTACGATACCACGAAACAATTCATCGATTACGCCTCGCAGATGAACTGGCTGTATTGTCTGGTCGATGCCGATTGGGACAGACGCATCGGCCTGGACAAAATCAAGGAACTGATCGCTTACGCCAAAGGCAAAAACGTGAAACTGATCCTGTGGTATAATTCGGCCGGAAGCTGGAATACGGTAAAATATACGCCGAAAGACAAATTCCTGACCGCAGAAAGTCGCGATAAGGAATTCCAGCTATTGTCCGATATGGGCATTGCAGGTGTAAAGATCGACTTCTTCGGAGGCGACGGACAGTCTATGATTTCGTATTACCACGACATCCTTGAATCGGCACTAAAGCATAAAATTCTGGTCAATTTCCATGGAGCTACATTGCCGCGCGGCTGGCAACGCACCTATCCGAACCTGATGACAGCCGAAGCAATCAAAGGCTTCGAGTTCATTACGTTCTTTCAGGAAGTGGCTGATTTGGCCCCGGGTCATATGGCGATGCTTCCGTTCGGACGCAATTTGTACGACCCGATGGATTTTACGCCGATGTCGCTCGACAAAATCCCGAACATCAACCGTCGCTCCACCACTGCTTTTGAATTGGCTTTACCCACGTTGTTCCTTTCAGGCATCCAACATTTAGCCGAGATTCCGGAAGGCATGGCCAAACAGCCAAAGTATGTCATCGATTATTTAAAAGACATCCCGACGGCCTGGGACGAATCGAAATACCTGGCGGGCTTTCCGGGTAAGGATGCCATTTTCGCCAGAAGAAAAGGAAATGTGTGGTTTATTACGGGAATCAATGGCGAAAACAAACCCAAGTCGTTCGAACTTGACCTGTCGTTCGTAAAAGCTACCGAAGGTTTTATGATTACCGACGGCAAGAACGGGAAAGTAGTGGAATCTAAAGTAAAAGCCGGAAAAGTGAACGTAGACCTGAAGGCATTTGGCGGATTTGTGATGAAGTTTTAGGGAAACCATTCGCAAGAGATTCAACAAAGGTTCAATGAGCTTTGAGGTTTCAAGGAACCTTCGAAATATGTCAGGCGAACAAGAGCCGGCGTGTTTACCTTATCAAAAAGCAAAACCGGCACTATTGTTTACAAATGTTGTGTTTACAGATTTTTGTAAACAGAAAAAACGGAAACGGGTTAGCATGACCGGAAGTAAATTCATGTCAAAAAAAAAAAGCCGGTCTTATACCGGCTTTTTCAAAATCAACTATAACTAACCCTAACTTACTTTACAGAAAACTTATAAACGGTTTTGGTATGGTATTTTTCTCCCGGATTCAAAGTTGTCGTAGGAAACTTTGGTTCATTCGGCGAATCCGGATAATGTTGCGTCTCTAAACAAAGACCGGAACGCTTCTCGTATTTCCCGCCGTTCTTGCTGGCTTTTGTACCATCGAGGAAATTCCCGCTGTAGAACTGGATGCTCGGCTGATCCGTAAATACCTGCATATATCGGCCGGAAGCCTTGTGGTATAACGCACCCACTTCGCGAAGTTCCTTGGACGCATCGGTGAAAACCCAGCAATGATCATATCCCTGTCCTTTTTTGAGTTGGTCGTCGGCAGCATTGATATCCTTCCCGATTTGCTTCAGCGTCGTAAAATCGAACGGCGTTCCGGCAACGGCTTTCAATTCGCCGGTTGGAATAAGGGTTGCATCTACAGGCAACATTTTGTCTGCTTTCAGTTCGAGTTCATGATCCAGGATTGTTTTGAAATCACCCGATAAATTGAAATAAGAATGTTGCGTGAGATTCACGATCGTCTTCTTATCCGTTTCGGCATCGTATGTAATTTCCAGCGCGTTGTCGTCTGTCAAGGTGTAAATTACAGCCGTGGTCAGATTGCCCGGATAACCTTCTTCCCCATCTTTTGAGGTGTATGAAAGCCGGATCGATGGCATTCCGTCGGTAGCCGCATCGGCCGTCCAGACTCTTTTGTCGAACCCTTTTCCACCGTGAAGCGAATTCGGGCCATCGTTTACCGTCAACTGATACGGCTTTCCGTCGAGAGAGAATTTCCCTTTGGCAATGCGGTTTCCGTAACGTCCGATGATCGCACCAAAGAAATACGGGTTTCCGTTGAAATAATCGTCGGCTTTGGTATATCCCAGAACGATATCCTGGTATTTTCCATCTTTATCCGGCGCTGTCAGAGACGTGATGATTCCGCCGAAAGTAATCACTTCCATCGTCATCCCGTTTTTGTTCTTGAGGGTGTATTTTTCAATTTTGGTTCCGTCGGCCATGGTCGCATAATCTGACTTGGTCACGGCATCTGTCGCCATGTTGTCTTTAATCACTGTTGTACTGGTTTTTTCGATTTTCACTTCCTTTTTGCAGGCCGTAAAAGATGCGGCAGCGAACAGGAACAGAATGCTCTTTTTAATTGTGTTCATAGGTTCTTATTTAATTTTTGCGCGCACGACGACCATGGAATAAGCCGGAACGCCGATGTTAAGGTTTTTACCCGACGCCTTGATTTCAGAGGTTTTAGGCGCAAGGGTTTCAGATGTAAAGCTGTTTTCAGACGACAAGTTAGTATTTCCCAACGTAGTTTGCGTCGCTGTTCCGGACAATGTTTTTCCTTTCAGATTGATGTCTGATGTCTGCGCCGATGCCGTCGTGTTGACGATCTTCACAATGACTTCATTGGTTTTCTTATCAACGACAGCCGTTGCGAACATCCCGTTCTTTCCGGTCACAGGTTTCCCGCCATCGTTGATTGAAATCAGGTCTGTTCCCGGATTGTTCGAATACAATTGCTGCACATAATAATTCGGTGTCTTGTAAGATTCGAGGCTGTTGAACCAAATCAGATCCGGCGTCCATTGCCAACCTTCGGCGTGGGCGAAAAGCGGTGCATACGAACACATGTTGACCACTTCTGCATTGCGTTCCAGACCTGTCATGAAAGCAGCTTCGGCCAAAGCACAATCCCAATTATTCTTGTTGTCCGGACTTGCGATGGCGACACTTTGGGCAGCATATTCGCCGGCAAAAACTTTAGGCCCTTTGCGGTCGTATTGGTCGTAACGCGTCGCGTTGTCTTTGAACCACTGCGGATTGTTGTAGTAATGTTCGTCTACGATCTGGGCTTTCATGTCTTTGAGTTGCTTCCAGCCGTAATCGAAATATTCGCCGTTCGGGAACGGGCCGCTTCCGGATACGATGGTGATATTCGGATATTTTCCGTGGATGGCTTTCTCGAAGACTTTGTACCGCTCGAAATAATCCGGGCCCCATTGTTCGTTCCCGACCCCGATGAACTTTAAGTCGAAGGTTTTCGGATGCCCCATATCGGAACGCAACTTGCCCCATTTGGTAGAAACGTCTCCATTCGCGAATTCAATCAAATCCAAAGCATCCTGGACATACGGATCGATGTCGTGCATTTCGACCAATTCACCTGTATTGAACTGACATGCCATTCCGCAGCTCAGGATAGGAAGCGGTGATGCACCCAAATCTTCAGCCAATTGGAAATATTCATAAAATCCGAGCCCGAATGTCTGGTAATAATCCGGAGCCGGACGGTGTTTGAATTCTTTATTCCATCGGTTGACGAGCAACTCGCGATCATCAACTTTCCCTACTGATTTTTTCCATTGGTAACGCTCTTCGAGTATTCTGCCTTCTACGATGCAGCCGCCCGGAAAACGAAGAAATCCTGGTTTCAGATCGTATAATTTCTGAACTAAATCTTTTCGCAATCCGCCTTTACGGCCTTTCCAGGTGTCTTGCGGAAACATCGAAACCATGTCAAGCAACACGGAACCTTTACCTGAAAATGTCACTTTCAGTTTCGCTTTGGCTTCGGTTTTTGTCGCCTTGATAACGGTAGGATATTGTTTCCAGTCTTTTGAAGCCAATGTTACAGCCGATTCGCCAATTGAATTTCCGGCCGCATCGATCAGCTGGAATCTGACTTCGGAAATATTTCCCTGTGCCTT
This sequence comes from Flavobacterium silvaticum, assembly GCF_012911565.1. Lineage (GTDB taxonomy): Bacteria > Bacteroidota > Bacteroidia > Flavobacteriales > Flavobacteriaceae > Flavobacterium > Flavobacterium silvaticum. Next base: position 165,956 of record NZ_JAAMPU010000106.1, read on the forward strand.
CGCAGCCCAAACACTGACATCGTAACTCGCACCGGCCTTGATGCCCATGCCAAAGAAGCCTTCGTTTACCAGGCTGTAACCAGAGTCATTGTTGACATCAACGCGAATGTAGTTTTTGTTGGTCTTGCTGTCGTCACGCACCACTGTCGCATAACCCGATTTTTCATTGAGTGAATGCCTGTCGCTTCCCGGTTGGTCCCAACCCATGAGTGGCGTGTCGAATTCAAACGAACGGTTTTTTACGAGTTCGGCGTACAATCCGCCATCTGCGCCATAATTGATGTCTTCAAAGAAAATCCCGTACATCGTGGGTTGTATCTTGACACCTGTATCTTTGAAATCAAGTGTATATTTATTTTGTGCCGAAAGGCTTCCGGCCAGTAAAAGTGCAATTACGAGATATTTCATTGTTTAGTATGTAGTTATTGTTTGTTCACCCAATATTTCAACTGTTAACCGTTATCCGTTAACTGTTAACTATTCCGGTATTTTATGCAGCCAGACCTTCATTTCATTCGCGCCTCTGTTCGACCACGCGTAATATGGAATCGCCGTGAATTTTTTACCCCTGTTTTCGGCCTCGATGGTAAAAATCCCACCGAGCATTTGTGGCATTTGCGTTCTTGTAAATTTCGTGTTTTTTGACAACCCGAAGTTTCCGATACCGCCAACATTGTCCTTCTCTTCGACGGCATAAACGAGCGGACCATATTCGATGGCGAATTTTTCACGGTCTTCCTCAACCTTTGGGTTCGCCTTTACCTGACGCACTTCCATTGGAAAATCAAGGGTGACGACATCGCCTTTCTTCCAGTTGCGGGTAATGGTGAAATAACCGTCTGTGATTTTTACGTCAGATTTTGTACCGTTGATGGAAATCGTCGGAACGGCCGTCTGTTCATTGGCGAACGTGTACAAATCGCCCGGCAAAACTTCATTCCTGGCCCAACCCGGAACACGGAATTTCACGCTGAACCTGCTTTCCTGGTTCGGATCGATGCTGACCGAAACGTTGCCATTCCATGGATATTGCGTCTTTTGGGCAAGCTGGATTTTTCGGTCGCCGACAATTGCTTTTGCCGTATTCGACATGTATTGGTTCACGTACAACGTATCTTTTTGGGTCGCGTAAATCATGCCCGGAAGCGCCGGAATGAACCTAATGAGATTCGTAGGGCAACACGAACAGTCGAACCAGCCTGAACGGGTACACGCGCCTCTGTTGAAATCGAATTCTCCGTCTGATTCCAAAGGATTCGGGTAGAAGAATTCGGTTCCCGTAAGTGAAATCCCGGAAATGACGGCGTTGTATAACGTGCGTTCGATGACGTCGTTATATTTGACATCACCGGTTAAATTGAACATTCTGTTGTTCCAGTACACGCTTCCGATGGCCGCGCAGGTTTCGTTGTAAGCAGTAAGGTTCGGCAGGTGGTAATTGGTCGAAAAACGCTCGCCCCAATGGATCGCCCCGATTCCGCCGGTGAGGTAGGTTTTCTTTTCGGTCATGTTGTGCCACAGCGCATTCACGGCTTTTTTGTAGGCTTCATCTTTGTAAATGGCCGCGATATCGGTCATTCCCGCATACATATAGGTAGCACGGACTGCGTGACCGACGGCTTCTTTCTGATCGATTACCGGAATACTGTCCTGCGCATATTCACCAAAAGATTCACGATGTTCATGATGCCCGCGATTGTCGAGGAAAAACCTGGACAGTTCCAGATATTCCTTTTTCCCGGTGATATCGTATAATTTGATCAATCCCGTTTCAATGATTTGGTGGCCCGGAACATTCTTGCGTTTACCTGGCCCGTCACCGAAAGTCTTTACGAAAAGATCGGCGTTCTTTAATGCGATGTCCAGGAAATTGCGTTTTCCGGTAGCCTTGAAGTGAACGGCCGCAGCTTCATACAAATGGCCGGCGTTGTAATCTTCGTGGCTCATGTTCATGTATTCCCAACGCTCGCCTTTGACGACTTTAACCCAGGGAGCTGGCGGTTTTGCCGGATTGATAGTACGCCATGTGGTGAGATAACCGTCTTTTTCCTGCCCGATTTTTATGATGGCGATGATGGAATCAAGTGTCTTTTCGAGTTTTGGGTTCGGGTTTGAAATGAGCGAATTCGATGCCCCTTCGATTATTTTATAGACATCTGTATCATCGAACGGCATCTGGCCTTTTACTGATCCTTTCATCTTACCACCTGCAATCAGGAAGTTATCCAAACGACCTTCATCGGCGCATTTCTTTATGGCATACGGAATGGTCTTTTCCTGGACGCGTTTGATGATCGGAAGCCAGAATTCATCGGTAATTTTTACGTCTTTGATTGGAACGGCTTCGATTGGATAACCGGGAACATCGGCCGAAGTTTCTGCTTTTCTATCAGTAATGAAACCTACGAAAGCCGCAGCACAAATGGTAATTCCTATTTTAAAAAGATGTGTCATTGCAATTGAAATTCTAATACGGAAATGGTTGCCGGAGCGATTTCCAGGTTTTTGTAGTTTTTGACAGATGATTCCGAAATGCTGACTTCCGGTTTTTGATTGACGATGTTTCTCGCTTCAATTGAAGTTCCCGATATCGTGTATTTTTTCCCCTTCGAATTGACTCTGGCCGAACCGAAATCAAGTGTCAGCTTCTGCGCTTTTTCAGTCGGATTGATGACGGATATCGTAATCGATTTTCCATCAGATGTCAAAGCCGCGACAATATCCAGCGGATACACATTCCCGCCCGCGTTTTCTTTAGGCTGGTCGCCGCCGATGGGCCATTTCGGGTTCGGCTGCGGTGAATTCCCATCGACCGAGACCGGAATGCGTCCGAACTTTTCCTGATAGAGCTTAAACAGCAAACCTGTCGAATTGTAATCGGCAGAAACATCTGTAAAACTCAAACACGATGTCGCAAAGGTAAAGCCTGCCATTTTAAAAAGATCGGTGTGGCGGAACAATTCATTGAGGCCACGTGCGTGTCCGATGGTAACTCCGAGTGTCGGTTTCGGATGCACCCAATTGGTGTAATACGTCCATTCGTCAAGATAGACCGGGACTTTTTCCGAACCCGGAATCCGTTTGTGGTATTCGTCATAAGCAATGGATTTCGACTTGATGCGATTCGCCGGACGACGTGTCCAGTCTTCCAAAGGTTCTGAAATCTTCACATATTTTGCCTGTCCGAGATCGAAACGCTCATCGACCGAACAATAGAAATGCTCGCTGATGTAATCCAGATGCTGGCCTTTCTGGAGCATTCCGCCGGACCAATCGGTGTCTGATAAATACTCAGGGATTACTTTCCCATCGGTGCGTTTGGCACATTCGGTTACGGTCATTTCTTCGATTGAAGCTCCGGAACCAATTAAAATCAACGCCGGATCTTTCTCCAACATTTTCTCGACGAACATATTGTGCTTGATGATGTATTGCTGAAGCGGCAAATGCCCAAGCTGCCACCAGCCGTAACTTTCATTCCCGACACACCACATTTTGATGTTCCAGGGTTTTTCGTGCCCGTGGGACGCGCGCAGTTTTCCCATTTCTGTAGATGCATCGCCGTTGACATATTCGACCCAATTCGCAGCCGAAGTCGCATCGCCGAAACCGGTATTGACCGTCATGGCCAGATCGACACCAATCAATTCACAGAACCGGATCATTTCCGGAGTGCCGACATCGTTGTCTTCAAGGCATTCCCAGGCGTATTCATACTTCGGATCTCTTTTGTCACGGTCGCCGACGCCATCGCGCCAATCGTAAGCCGAGATGAAATTCCCGCCCCAGCGGTATTGCGATGAATGCAGGTCTTTCAGAAGCTTGACCACATCTGGCCGGAAACCATCGATGTTATCCGAAGGCATCAAAGAAACGGCTCCAACGTGGAAATTACCTTCACCTCGTCCGACAATATATAACGTAGCTTTTTTAGTGTCGACCGAAGCCGTAATCCCGAAGAAGAATTTGGTGTAGGTGGAAGTCGGAGTAATTTTATGGGACGAAATATCCTTGCCGTCGTTGAACTGGATTTCCATTTCAAGGCCCGGAGTGGCTTTGATCCAGATATAACCGTCGTATTCTTTGTTTTTTACGAGTGCGATTCCAGATTGTAAAATGCCTGAAGCGACATTCGGATTCGTGATGATTTTTGGCGAATGCTTTCCGACGAACGGATTTTGGGTATCCATTTCGACGGTCGCTCCACCAACTATTTTCCATTGGTTGATGGCTTCCTTTCGGTTTTTCGGAACCAAAATTTCCGAATCGTCTATCGGGTAAAAGAATTTTCTGTCGTCGATGAGTTCGGACCACAGGCAATCGTCTGTCAGGTTTCCGACATCTTCATTGCCCAGATTCTCCATGAACATCCCGAAGAGTTTATCTGAAATGACAGGCGCTTTTTTGGACACATCAATGCGTGCAGTCAATTGTGCCGATGCCGATCCGCCAATAAACAATACCAATAAATAATAAACAATCCGCATGGTTTAGTTCATCGGCTCAACCGTTGGCCAGCCATTTTCCCATTTGATTTCCTTGATTTTAAGTTTCGGGATGCCTTTGTCGTTCGAATCATAGGCATGGAAAACAAAATAATCCTTGCCGTCTATCGTGTATGCGCTGTTATGGCCAACACCTGCCCAATTTTTGTTGCCTTCGATGACAAGCGAGCCACCGCCCTGGAACAAGTCTTTTCCATCCTTGTCGAAGAATGGGCCTGCCATGGTTTTTGATCGGCCGACGACAACTTTGTACGTACTTTTTTCACCTCTGCAGCAAAAATCCCAAGATACGAACAGGTAATAATAATCGCCTTTTTTATACAGGAAAGGTGCTTCAATGGCTGCGTCTCCGGGATCTGCATCGGGCAATTCAAAACTGCGCTGGCGACGGGCGACGGTAATCCATTGTTCCGGTTTTTCAACCGCTGTAAGTTCTTTGTTGAGTTTCACCATTTTCATTCCATCCCAGAAAGAGCCGAAAACTAGCCACGGATTTCCGTTTTCATCGATTGATAAATTCGGGTCGATGGCATTCCACAAATCGCGGTTCGGGACAGACTGGACTACGATTCCGTGATCTGTCCACTTGAAATCAGAACTTTTGGGATCGAGTGTTTTATTGGTCGCTACACCAATCGCCGATGTATTTTTGGCAAACGCCGAACACGAATAATACAGGTAATATTGTCCGTTGTGGAATGAAATATCGGGCGCCCAGATGTGGTTTTTGAAACCGGGAACGTTGCCTTCATTGACCCACGTTGGAGCTGTTTCGAAGACTTGTTTTTCTTCGGTCCACGTCTTCAAATCGGTTGAGGAAAAAACAGAAATCCCTCGTCCGGTGCAAAACACATAATAGGTATTTCCCTGTTTGATCATGACCGGATCGTGAACCCGCGTTTGATCTATGGGCAGTGCCTTTTGCGTGAAGACACTGCCATAGACAACTAACAAAACCCAAATAATCTTAGCTTTCATACCTTATTTGATTCCTTCGGTAGTCATGATGACGCGCTTCATGGTACCGTCTGTGTTATACTCCAGTTTATCGATGCAGACCGACCGGCGGAAACTTCCTCCGTGCGGTTGTGTCGCCCCGTTATGGTAAATGAAATAATCTTTGCCTTTGAATTCGATGATGGACTGATGGTTTGTGTTGCAGTTTCCGGCGAGTTCGTTCAAAATGCCTTTGAATTCCCACGGACCAGTTGGAGACTTGCTCATGGCATAGGCGATTTTCTCAGGGAATTCATAAGCGTACGACAGATAATACCAGTCTTTCTTCTTGTGCAGCCACGGTGCTTCGGTGAAATTCGGAACGTCGACCACATGGATGTCACCGTCGATTTCCGTCATGTTCTTTTTGAGCCTGACGTATTTGCAGACGCGGTTTCCCCAATAGAGATAGGTTTGTCCGTCAGCATCTGTAAATACGGTCGGGTCGATGTCATCCCAATCGATATCGACCTGCTTGGTCATGTCGTTGGTGATGAGTGCCTTTCCGAGCGCATCCTTAAAAGGCCCGAGAGGTGAATCTGAAACCGCAATCCCAATGGCTTTCCCCGGAATCGTGGCATGTGTGGTACAGACGTACCAGTAGAATTTCCCGTTCTTTTCCGTGACCTGTGCTGCCCACGCATCGCCTTTTGCCCATTTGAAATCGGTTACTTTCAACGGAACTTTGTGGGATTTCCAGGTTTTCATATCGGCCGATGAATACACCAGCCATTCGTCCATCTTGTAAAAGTTGAAATCGTTTGGTGCTTCGTCATGACCTGCATAAAGGTACACCGAATCTTTGTAGACCAAAGCCGCCGGATCACCCGTGTATTTGTCTGTGATTACTGGATTTCCCATTTGAACCGCACGGGTTTGTGCCTGGCTCAAAAAACCAATGATCAAAAGGAGTAGGAAGCTGATTCTCAATTTCATTCAGGCTTTATTTCTATTGCGGATTGACCGGTTTTTCTAGTTTTTTCTTTTCGTCCAATCCTAAAATAGATTTCAGGAATGGGTTCAGGTAAAGTGAGGCGGGTTGATTGTCCTCAGATTTTTCCTGTTTCTTCTTTTGGATCGTAAATAGCATCAGTTGATTTTTTTACCCCAAATCGCTGTTCCCTGCTGATTCAGCCCGGAAAGCAAAATGGTCGATGTTACATTATTTTCCCAATCGCGGCCGCGCTCAACATGGAGTTTGTCCGTATACGACGTTCCCCATTGCAACGTCAGCCAGCCATTTTCTAAAGTCCAATGATTGTTCGAATCGCCATTGACAGATCCTGAAGAATCAAGCGTCAGGTTTACCGAAGTCTGGAAATCGGGTGAAGTCTGCTCCTGGTCATATCCGGGAACAACCTGATATCCTAAAACGATTTGCTCATAATTTCCGGCAAGATCGGCAGCAGTGATTTCCGTTTGGGCAACCCCGGCGTAACGTTCCGGCGAAACAACAGGCCAGCCGTCTTCCGTCCAGAAAACCTTGCGTATATGCAAATCCATATAATAACTGTCGATACCCGGACGTCCCTGATGTGCCATATAGTATTGGTTCGCATCATCTTTGAAAACGCCGCAATGTGATACGCCCTGCCATCCGGAATGTCCGTTGAATTTGTATGGGGCAAGAATCATAGGGCCGTGATCCACCGGTGTGTTTAGATCGACACCGTTGTAATCATAGAATGGCCCGTCGGGATTATCGGAACGGCCTACCCGGACGTTGTACTTCGTTTGGAGCCAGTCATAAGCCACGAATAAATAGTATTTATTGAATTGGGCGTTGTAAATAATCTCAGCACCTTCTTCGTTTCCATTTATAACGCCTCCGGTCGAGCCGCGACGTGAAACACGCGTTCCTTTATCACCCGGTGTCATGGCCAGGCCGGTAGCGGGATTGAGCTGCAATTTGTAAATGCCGTCCCAGGCTGAACCGTAATACATCCAGTGGTTTCCGCTTTGATCGACAAGCACTGTAGGATCTATGGCGTTTGTCTGGACAGTCACATCATTAACAGACGTCACGGCCAAACCTTGTTCCGTCCACGGTCCGACCGGCGAAGATGAAGTTGCAAGACCAATCACACTCAATCTTGGAAAGGCAGATGACAATGAATAATATAAACGGAACTGACTCCCAACCTGGACAATATAGGGCGCCCAAAGCGCATTGAATGGATCAGTTCCCCGGCCTTGGATAAATGCACTTCCTTGCACTGGCAATTGATTGAAAACCCAACCTACGAATTGCCACTGAATCAAATCGGTAGATTTACGTATCTGGATTCCGGGCTGCACTGTAGCTCCGTAAGCGACATCTGTACTATAACAATAATAGGTGTTTCCAACTTTTATCACTGATGGATCGTGGACATTGCGGTAACCCCATTGATATACATTTGAGACTGGAGCAAGGTCAGCATATGTATCAGTGATGGTATTGATATCGAAGCCGGATGGCGTATCATCTGTCGGATCAATAACTTCCGGTTCGGCCGCAGGATCATCTTTGGAACACGAAACCACTGTCATAGTGAGAGCCGTAAGCCCGAGCAGGACTAATTTGACGAATTCATTAACAATCTTTTTCATAGCGTAAACTTCCTTGTCATTTTGCTTCGATGACCACTACCGAAAATGCAGGCAGTGTTACCGTAAGCGTTCCATTCTTCAATTTGAAATCCTTGAATTCTTTTTCGGTTATTTTATTCGGGTCGGCGAACGAATTGAAATCCTGTAATTTGCCGGACGCGACAATACGTCCCGATGCATTTTTAAGATTCAGCGCCTTTACATCAAGTTCTACCGTCATGGTTTGTGACGGGTGGATATTGACGATGGAGAAATGCTTTTTGCCATCTTTCTCAGAAGCCGATACGGAAAGTGCAGGCAATGACTTATCGGCCAGTTTATATTCGGGCGATGTGAATTTGACCGGAATCAGTTTGGCATCCTGATGCACTTTGTACATGTGCATCACGTGATACGTTGGGGTTAAAAGCATCTTGTCGTTTTCCGTTAAGATGACAGCCTGAAGCACGTTTACGGTTTGTGCGAGGTTTGCCATACGCACACGGTCGGCGTGGTTGTTGAAAATATTGAGCGTGGTTCCGGCGATCATGGCGTCGCGCATGGTGTTTTGCTGATACAGGAAACCCGGATTTGTGCCTGGTTCGACTTCGTACCATCCGCCCCATTCGTCTACTACCAAAGCCGTTTTTTTGGCCGGATCATATTTGTCCATGATCTCGCTGTGCTTGGTTACGAGCTCTTCCATTTTGAGGGCCGTTTCCATGGTCTTGAAATATTGGGCTTCGTCGAATTGGGTCGATGAGCCTTTCTTTTCCCATTCCACAAACGAATAGGAATGCAACGCGACGCCTTCGATCAGGTTTCTCGGGATGTCGCGCATGAGCACTTCTGTCCAATGATAATCGGCTACATTGGCACCCGAAGCAATCCTGAAGAGTTTGTCCGAATTGTTCCAATCGGTCATAAAAGTCGAATACTGCTTGAACAAATTCGCGTAATATTCCGGAGTCATGTTTCCGCCGCAGCCCCACATTTCATTCCCGACGCCCCAGATTTTTACGCCCCATGGCGTATCGCGGTTGTTCTTTTTCCTAAGTTCAGACATGGGGCTTTTACCCTGATGGTTCACATAAGCGACCCAGTCTGTAAATTCTTTTACCGTTCCGCTGCCTACATTGGCCGCCAGATACGGCTCTGTTCCCAGAGTCTCGCACAAGTCGAGGAAATCATGTGTTCCAAAGCTGTTGTCTTCGGTTACGCCGCCCCACCATTGATTAACCATGGTCGGCCGGTCTTGTTTTGGGCCGATGCCGTCTTTCCAGTGATAGGTGTCGGCAAAGCATCCGCCTGGCCAGCGCAGGTTCGGGATGCCCAATTCTTTAAGCGCGGCAATGATGTCGTTGCGGACGCCGTTTGTATTTGGGATGGTACTTTTCTCGCCTACATAGAATCCGCCGTAAATACAGCGGCCGAGGTGTTCGGAGAAATGTCCGTAGATATTTTTATTGATTACCGGTGAGTCGGCAGATGGCAAAACGCTTACAGTAGCTTTTTGCTGTGCATTGATCGCTAAAGGAAATAGCAAAGACAGCAACAGGCCTTTGATGCCTATGTTTTTTTTTGTAGTCATGTGGTTTGTTTTTATACCGATGGCAAACCCTAACTCACTAAAGGGTTTGCCATTTCGATATACAATATAAATATTTAGAGGTATTCTTAGTAGGTCGGGTTTTGCTGTGTTCCCGGGTTGTTGTCTACTTCAGACTGCGGAATAGGGAAATATTCACGCCCGTTCTGGAATGTATTGTACTCTGCATCACGTGTTTTGAGCCATGCCACCTTTACAGGATCATTGAGCCAGCCCCAACGGCGGATATCGTCAAAACGGTGGCCTTCGAGAGCAAATTCAAGGAAACGCTCATGCCCTATCTGCTCACGCATTTGAGCTTGCGTCATATTCGGATGGGCCGTGGCTAAATCCGGTAGATTGACACGGGAACGAACCAGTTGGATGTACGGGTAAGCGCCTTGAGTATCACCAAGTTCGTTAAGGCATTCTGCATACATCATCAACACATCGGCATATCGCATCAAACGCTCGTTGATTCCGGAACGCCAGTCGAATTCGTCTGCAAATTGACCGTCTGAATTCTGGTACTTGGCAGTAAACAGGTCATTCAGGTCGGTTGGGTTTGATGCATATCGGGTCGCGAAATCCTGTCCATAAAGTGTGATGCCAGGCGCATTGTAGAAAATAGTTGCATTAAGGCGCGGGTCGACTTGTCCGTCTACAGTAAGCTCATCATGGAATTCATTGAACAATGTTACGGTAGGCTGAACGTCTGTCCATCCGAAACCACGTGGCGCATAGGTAATGGCACGCGCTGATGTCTTGCCCCAATCCGCAGCCGGAATTCCGCCCCATCCAAGAGCAACTCCTCCTGCTTCGCGGCTGAATTCTATCTCGAAAATAGATTCAGAGTTCAACTCATTATTCGTAGTGAAGTTATCGCGGTAATTGGCAACCAATGCATAGTTCCCGGAGTCGATCACTTGTTGGAATGCCGCTTTGGCATTCGTGTAGTCATGATTGAACAAATAGGCTTTACCCATATACGCAATCGCCGCATATTTGTTGGCACGTCCTTTTTGTCCTTCGTCAGGCCCGCCTGTTCCTACATAAGAAGCAGGCAACAAATCGGCAGCCATCTGGAAATCTGCGATAACCTGTGCCCAACCTTCTTCGGGTGTTCTTTGCGGATGGCGAGTCTCTGTAAGATCGGTCGGAACCGGAACGCTGTTGAACATATTCACCGCATGGAACAGGTACAGACCTCTCATGAAATATGCCTGACCCAAAATACGGTTTTTGAGTGCCTCATCCATTTCGATATCCGGTACATGTGCAATAACCTGATTAGCCCTGAATATCCCAATGTAATAACAGTCAAAAGCCCAACCGTAAATCGCAGGATCTGATATAGGTGTATTGAAACGACCCGTGTTTGCCATAGCTGCCCACGGACTGTTCGATCGGGTGTCATCAGCCTTGAGATCCAATAGCAACGGGGTACAACGCATGTATGTTCCATCAGTAAGCAATGCTGAATAAACGGCATTGATACCTCTCATTGCATCATCTCCATTCTGCCAAAAAGTAGCTTCTGTCTGGTTGTTCGGATCCAGCTGAACCAAGTCGTCATCTGTGACGCATCCTGTGAATGCCAAAGCCAGCATCGGTATCAGGATTCTCCATTTTAAATTACTATTCTTCATATTGACAATTTTTTATTTTTAGAAATTCAGGTTGACACCAAATACTATAGTTCTTGGATTCGGGAAGGAGCCATATTCAAAACCACGGTTCAACACAGCTTGGCCAGGATTGGTACTGTTAGGCTGACGGAAGTCTGGATCATATCCTTTGAATTTCGTGATGACGAACATATTCTGGCCGGATACATATACACGGGCCTTTTCGATAACCTTCGTAAGGAGCGGCAATGTATAACCCAACTCGATGTTTTGTAATTTAAGATAGTTCCCGCTTTGGATAAATCGGCTGGAAGTCCTTGCATTCTGGTTTTTCTCCAGATAATCCGGACGCGGTACGTTAGTGTCGGTATTTTCAGGAGTCCAAAAATTCAACGCATCAGTGTGGTGGTTAACCAAACCTTCAATCATTAGCGCATTGTAGGTTCCGTTGTAAATCTTGTTTCCACCGCTTCCCTGGAAGAAGAAAGAGAAATCTATGTTTTTCCAGTCTGCGTTGAAATTGACACCATAGGTGTATTTAGGTATGGTACGCCCCTGGAATGTGCGGTCATTGTCTGTAATCTGTCCATCTCCGTTTACGTCGCGGAACTTAATGTCGCCGGGAACTGCGTTAGGCTGTACAGCATGTTGATTGATTTCTTCCTGACTTTGGAAAATGCCTTCTACTTCCCAAGCATAAATTTCACCGGCAGAACGGCCAACTTCAGTACGGCTTACACCTAAGGAAACAGGATAATTGTCCTTGATTGCCAATACTTCGTTGTCGATTAACGATACGTTCCCGGATACGCCCCACTTGAACGCATTATCGCGATCTTGCCAGCCGGCGGTGAATTCCCATCCTTTGTTGCGCATTTTTGCACCGTTTGTAGTGATAAGGTTTCCGAGGGAACCAGTTGATGATGGTAAAGGCAAATCGATCAGGATATCGTCTGATGTTTTGACAAAATATTCTGCAGTCACCTGAAGTTTGTTCTTAAAGAATCCCATTTCCAAAGCAGCATTGACCGTATTCGTCGTTTCCCAGCTGATATCCGGATCAAGGATAGATTGTGTTGCTGTTCCCGGAGCCAATACGTTATTGAAGTCGTAAGATGAAAACGCATTTACCGTTGGCGAGAATTTATACACCGAAATAGCGTTGTTACCTGCGGTTCCATAACCGGCGCGAAGTTTCAGTCCGTCCCACCAATCCGGCAATTTCACATCGTTATTGATTTTCCAGGCACCAGAAACCGAATAGAAATTTCCTGTGTTGATGTCTTCGCGGAATAATGAAGTCCTATCCTGACGGAAATTCCCTGTCAGGAAATAACGATCGTCATAAGAATAATCCAGGTGGGCAACGAATGATTTACGTGTTTCAACCGTTTCATATTCACCTGCAGACTGGCTGTCCGCATATTGAAGCTGGGCAATTTCTCCCGGAACGAAACCTACTCCACGGGAATAATGGCGGTAAGAGTCATTTCTCTCGTTAACCAAGCCGACGAAAGCAGCGACTTTATGCTTATCCAAAGTGATATCGTAATTCAACATATTGTCGACAATGGTACGTTGCACTGTTCCGTTGTCTACATCCAGAGACGCTTCGTCGTTTGTAGTAATGTAATACCAACCTAGATCGCTTGGCGGAACAAACGTGCGGTTCCCATAGGAAAGATGGTCGGCACTGACACGGAATGTATAGCGAAGCCCTTTGATGATTTCATATTCGCCCCATGCGTTAGCAACGAACCTGTCACGGTCTCCGACTTGCTTATTGAGGTTGTTGAAACCTATAACGTTAAGAGTAATGGCACGTTGGGTAGCATTATCTGCACCACCGTACCCTCCAAGTCTGTTCGGGTCGTAAACAGGCATGGTCGGAATTGCCTGAAGCAAATGTATAATAGGCGAGCCTCCGACAAGGTATTCATAGAACGAATTCTTATTGGATTGTGTATAAGCCACTTTAGCTCCATATTTGAATCGGCCAAGTTTGCCAGTCACATTAAGGTTGGTCGAATAACGCTCATAATCCTGGGGCGTGTTGAAGTAGCTTGAATTCTTGTAGTGATCGATGTTCATACTGAATGTCGCAGATTCAGAACCTCCGCTAACATTGAATTGCTGGTTCTCTATTCTTCCTGTGCGAAAAGCTTCGTCTTGCCAATTTGTGTCAACATCACTAATGTAAGAAGGACTTGATGGATCATTTCCAGGAATAAGACCTTCATTATTGTTGGCAACAGCGGCATTTGTTATTTTTTGATATCCTTCGCGGTCTGTCACATCCCATTTACGTGTTACATTCTGAAAACCTACGAGTGAATTGACACTTACTTTAAGTTTTCCAGCCTTTCCTTTTTTAGTCGTGATCAAAACCACACCAGCAGCTCCCCGAACTCCATATATAGCAGTTGCAGAAGCATCTTTCAGAATAGACATAGATTCTATGTCGCTTGGCGCCAAATCAAAAGGAGCATCCAGAATGATCCCGTCCACCACATACACCGGATTATTATTGGTGAATGACGATGCCCCACGAATCTGGATGTTTACAAAACCTCCAGGCTCTCCGGAAGACTGAACAGTTACGCCTGCAACCTGTCCCTGAAGCATTTTCGCAACGTCATATGTTATTGTTTTCTTTGAATTTGCGACATCTACAACTCCAACAGCTCCTGTAAGATCTTGCTTTCTTGCTGTGGTATACCCCACAACAATAACGTCGTTCAAGGTATTTGCATCCGGGTTAAGGGATACATCTATAGAAGTACGCCCATTAATAGGCTCTTCTATTTCCTGATACCCGATGTACGAGAAAACAAGTACATCGGTTGACTTAGCGGAAATCTCATATTTTCCGTCAATGTCTGTTGAAACTCCTTTGCCGCCCTTTACGACAACATTCGCCATCGGAAGCGGCATGTTGTTATCCTTGGCGAGTACCGTTCCGGAAATTTTGATTTCCTGCGCGCTCACTGCGCCGGCACCTAACAGGAATAGCACAAAAAAGACAGATCTCAGGACAGACCAGTCTCCTGCGCTTTTTAATAACCTGGTAAAATTCATCATAACAGTTAAAATTTGTTTAGTTTAAGAAATGTGTTTTTCACACTTCCAAATTTAGTTAAAGTTTTTAAAAATCCTAACACAAAATTTTAATAAGTGCAATTTTAACACAAATTAATTCGGGACACGGCAAAACTACAACGATGTCTACTGAGAATTCTGCATTTACGAATACCTAATAAATAAATGTATTTGCCGCACTTATTCCGCCTTTAAGTTGCATTTTACATACTATGATTTGTATATTGCGTCATATTTGTCTCCTATGAGAAACTATAAGAACCAGAAAAAAATCCTGCTCGCAGTAGATTGCATCATCTTTGGATTTGACAACAAAAACCTCAAAATCCTCCTTATCAAGAGAGATTTCGAGCCAGAGAAAGGTCATTGGTCGCTTATGGGTGGCTTTATTGAGCCGGACGAAGCCATTGACGATGCCGCAAACAGGATCCTTAACGACCTCACCGGCCTTGACAATGTGTATCTGGAACAACTGCGCGCTTACGGAGCCGTAGACCGCGATCCGTTCGAAAGAACCATATCGATTGGTTATTATGCTTTGATTCCCATATCTGACAAAACCATCCTCAATAAAGAATTCTCGGCGAAATGGTTCAATATAGCCGACGCTCCAAAGCTGATCTTTGATCATAGTACTATGGTCGCGAATGCGATGGCCCGATTGAGAAGACGAGCACTAGGAAAACCAATCGGTTTTGAATTGCTTCCCGAGAAGTTTACCATGAAACAGCTTCAGACACTTTACGAGGCTATTTTGGGGGAAGAACTGGACAAACGTAACTTCATCAACAAAATCAACGCGCTCGACATTTTACTGAAGACCGAGGAAAAAGACATGAACTCGTCACGCAAAGGTTCTTTCCTTTATACTTTCGACGAAGTGAAGTACAGAAGAAAAGTAGAAGAAGGATTTTCTTTTAAACTTTGATTCATTGCTTATATTAAGGTCTTAAACTTTAATATGTATCTGATGAAAAAAAAGAAATGTCGTAGAAACGGCTTGTGATGTAATCCCTGGTTTTTTAGAACTAGCCAGACGGCTTGAACAACGTGTCATCATAACAGGTCGCAGCCGAAGTCTTTACAATGGCTATTCGCACCATTTGGCCCAGCTTTCACTTCATTACCATATGTTGCCAACCGAAATTCCTCATCGGGAAATAGAGGAATATTTGTTCCTGATGACGCAACGGTCATCTTCTCCTTCTCTGTCCTATTTCAAATTTGCCGTTTACAGTCTGCGGTTTCTTTATAAAATGGAAGGCCGACGTGATTTGTATCTGGAACTTCCCAAAATAAAACAAGACAAAAAACTTCCGGTGGTATTAAGCAAGGAAGAAATGAAACGAATGCTGGAAGTGACGACACTGCAAAAACATCGTGTCTTATTGTTATTGCTTTACGGATGTGGTTTACGATGCATGGAAGCACGCAACATACAACTTTCCGATATTGATGTAGACCGGAAAACCATTCACATCCGGAATGGGAAAGGCGGTAAAGACCGATACGTTCCTATGAGTGAAATATTGATTGAAGAATTATTGCGCTACAGAAAAAACCAGCGTCCAAAAATCTGGTTATTCAATGGCAGACCCGACGGCAGGAAAGGAGGCGATTTTGAAAACACATATTCAAACCGTGGCGTCTATTGGGTGATTCGCCACGCATGCAAAAAAGCAGACATTACCAAACATGTTACGATCCATACATTACGCCACACCTTCGCAACGCATTTACTCGAGGACGGACTCGATATCGTAACCATCAAGGAATTACTCGGGCATTCCAAAATTGAAACGACCATGATTTATTTACATGTTGCCAAAACCGGTCGGGGCCAGGGTTTCAGTCCGCTCGATACTTTATTCGGTTTACGCGAGCCCGAATTCAAACACGGCATCTGCCCGTTCTTCATCAACAGCGTAAAGGCCAATGGAACCGCGACCCTTCCGGAATCGATAACTGTGATGATCGAGGAAAGCAGAAAGCCGCAACTTGAGCTTGTCGAATAAACAGTATTGAAATAAAAACGCCGAATGTGACTTCGGCGTTTTTTATGGATCGTTTCCAGATTAAGACCTGACTACTTTTATAGCATTGCGGTTATCGATACGAAGCAGATACATGCCGATTGGAAGTTCCGAAATGTCAATTACTTTTTCTGTTCCTGATTTCAGTCGTTTCCCATACAAATCATAGAGTTCATAGGTTTCGAACGAGCCTGAAACGTTTAGTATACCTTTGGTCGGGTTTGGATAGACCTTGATTGGCTCAACTTCAGCTTCATCAGTTTCAATTTCCAATGCTTTATTGTATCCGATCCTGAAACGTTGGTCGAAAATTCCGGCATCCGAAGTAAATTCATATGGCTTGTCTAGCGAATTCCACTTTCCGGTAACGGCATCAAAAAGGTATACTTCTTCAATTACTCCTTCCCTGTCATCGATCTGGATAGAGAATGTGCCATCGTATTCTGAAGAAAAGCCCATCGGAACCTCATCGTCTTCATTGAAATCACCGCGCGACTGTATGCAATAGGCATTGTCATCAATCAGCGAATAAAAATCAGCTTGGGCACGACGCTGCATCAGTTGGGAATCATAACCCCAATCGGCATCCCTATTGGTATCTGGCAGATATCCGATTAAGCTTTGCCTGAACAACCCGGAATCATCCGTAAGTGAAACCCAGAATCTGTCGGTTGCACGCTGTCGGAGGAAATTCGAGTTTACCAAAGTAGCGCTGCGCATGGAATTATTAAAGGTAAATGCTGATGCCGTAGTTTTATCTACAAAAAAGCCCTGATGCGACGGAATAGTTCCTGTTGGAACAGCACTTCCGGATTCACTAGCAATTCCACCTGTAAGGCTGTAGGCAGAAAAATCCCCAAGACCTGCATAATTCCCAGGAACTCCGCCTGGAGCCGTTCCGACCGGAGCCGTTTTGTGCGTCCAGAAATACAAAGTTCCAGTTGTTCCCGTGTTGGCCTGAATCAATAAATTGGCATTGATTGATGACGGATACGGATTCCCGACCAGGTTGTAGTTCCGGTTCAGGATATTTCCGCTGCTTGACAACGGAACCTGGACGACTCCGTTGGTTGGCGTCCCGACAAAATCTTTTGTCTTGATCCCTGATGTCGGATTGCGGGCAATATAGCCTTTCCCCTTTATCATGACCACAGTCGAAGCTTGGGTTGTCCAAACATTATTATTGTCATCCATACCATCGGCGACAGCGGCAGTAACTACACCGGACGCGTTGATGGTCTGTACATCTGAAAAATTCGCAGTGGTAAAAGTGGCGTAATTATACCAGCCGTAAATTCCGGTTCCCAACGTAGTATTGGTTGTAGGCGATGACCAGTAGACATAATCGTTGGCCAAAAGTGATGGGGTCGTTCGGGAGAACTTTCCGGTTCCGGTGTTGACTCCCGCATCTGAAACCTGGATCAGCTGGCCTTTATCCTGTACGACAAGGCTTCCGTTGATGGTGATATTGTTCATCACCGTTATGTTCTTTCCGGATGCAATTGTCAGTGTAGCTCCGGAATTAATAATCAGATTACAACACGTAAAGGCTGTACCGGCAGTGTATTTCCCGGCAATGATGGCACTTTTGGTACTGCTTGGAGTTCCGTTGCTCCAGACTGAGCCATTCCAGGTTGTGTTCGTGGTACAGGTCACAGTGGTTACAACCGGTACGCAACTTACGGCGGCAACAAAGCCTGCATTCTGGACTGTTTGGGTCGATGTGAATTTAATGGTCAAGGCTCCGTTACTGGCCGTCGATGTAATTGCAGTCGGCAAGGTAGCGCCCGTGTAAGCACCTATAAGAGATGTTGTTCCGGTTCCATTGTACACATACAGATAATCCTGTGCGCTTTCAAGGTTGAATACGCTGAACGTAATCTTAACGTTGTTACCTGTAGAAGGAGTCAGGATTCTTGTGTAGTTTTCGTTTGCCGTATACGTTGACAATGTTCCGCCTGAATCTGTAATGGAAACGCCGCTGCACCAATCGGCGGCTGTAGGCTGGACAAATTCACTGTAAGTAAGTGTTTGTCCGGAAGTACATACAGGAAGTATTCGTATTTTATAGAACGTATTTGCCGTGAGGCCCGTTTTGGTGAATGAAGGTGTCGAAACAGTAGTGTAAGATCCGCTTCCAGCCATCGTGAAAACGCCAACCTGCCAGCTTGTATTTCCGCCGGCATCTGTCCACGAAAAAGATAAACTTGTGGTGGTTTGGGCCGTTACATTTACAGCTGTTACGCCATTGGTACAGGTTGCAGTTGACGCACAGGTAGCTGAAAGACAGGTTGCGCCGGACATGGTTGATAAGATCCTCTCCGTAGGTTGCGCCCCAAATCCGTTGGCAAAATTGATCCCGACTCCACTGACCAAATGGCAATAGCTCATTATGGTTCCACCCAAAGCCGGCGGTATGACTCCGGTAGCACAGCTTCCTTCCGTATATCCCAAAGAAGATCCACAACCATCTATTGGCGTGTTGTTTCCGTTCCAGGCACAGGCGTGCGTATGTGGCGAACCTAACAAATGCCCGAGTTCATGCGTCATACCCTGTACACTCCACGAATAAGTCGGAATCACATTGAAACCCGGATCTATGTCTACATAAGAATAATTCGAAGACGAACAGACGCCCATTACAGCAGCCGCGATTCCGCCTTTGTTTCCGCTGTCCATGGCTATGAGTTGGCCCAAATCTCCGTCAAACGTCGGGCGATAAGTGTGGAAATTCGCTAATTGTGCCGATGATGTCGTTCCGGTATAAGGATCGGAAGTCGTCCATACGTAAGTTGACTTCAAAGCTACCGTGATTCCGGAATTCGCGAACAACGTCTGGACATTATTGAACAACGACGTCACAAAGTTCATGGTCGCGGTAAGGGTTCCTTTGTTAACGTAAAGCGTATTGTCTACCTCAAGATAAACCGATGCACATTTTGCGACAGTCGTAGCTTGTGTGGTTATCTGATACTCTTTGGCGGCTGGTTTCGGATCTTCAAACTTGCAATCGAAATCATTCAGGATCGTGAGCGTCGCATCATTATAAATGATATAATTTCCTTTATATGGAGCAATCACGAGATTCCCGACATTCGGCAATGAAACGATTCCGTTCATCTCGCCTTCAAAAAAGTTCAAGGATGCATTCTTTCCTCTGTAATATAATCCCGGCGTGTAAGCCACATTCGTTGCAACATCGGTATCAACATGGAAATCTTCTCGGAACGGATTGTTTTTTTGAAGTGAAACAGATAACCAAGTACCATTAAAAGGGATCTGGAGTTCAAGTTCTTCAGCATTGGCATCGAGAATGGCACGTAGCTGATCAGGGTCTA
The DNA here is from genome assembly GCF_012911565.1 of Flavobacterium silvaticum. GTDB lineage: Bacteria > Bacteroidota > Bacteroidia > Flavobacteriales > Flavobacteriaceae > Flavobacterium > Flavobacterium silvaticum. The sequence goes on from NZ_JAAMPU010000106.1 coordinate 185,714, forward strand.
ATTTAAGCAGGGTTGCCTGTTTGGCCTGTTCCACCTTTCCGGGAAGAACGGAGAACAGTTTGGTTTGAGAAGTACCGATAAAAACGGAAAACAGTGTAAGAAGGGTTACAAAAATGTTTTTCATTTCAGATTCTGGTCAATTGAAAATTTAGTTCGACATGGGGCTCAACTACATTGAAAATCAGAAATAAGACGTGGTATTTTCTTATTTTGAAGATTTACAAATAACAGCAAAACAGATGTATTTCAACGACTAAATCGTGCTTTTTGCCGATAATTTATTTTTTTGGCCGAATCTGAAAATTATATTTAAAATTATTTCCGTTACATAATTTGATTGTGATTATTTCGGGCGTTTAAAACATATTTTAATAGTTTATCATTTATTTTCAAGTAAGTATATTCCTTACAAAACTCTTAAAATTCTGACCATCGGTTCTGAATCATCGACGAAATGCAATTTATTGATGATTGTTTATGTATCGATTTTGCATTTTTAATAGTAGTATGATGCCTTGGAAATTACCTATCTTTCGGATCTACCATATCACCAGATTCCGTGAATACAAATCACAACCTTTTTTCTGACGAAACTGAACTGATTTCCAAAACATCAGCCTTCTTTTTCTCGCGTTTCCAAAACCAACCCGACCACATAGTCTTATCACCCGGACGTGTCAATATCATTGGTGAACATATAGATTACAATGACGGTTTCGTGCTTCCGGCCGCAATCGACAAACACATTTGTTTTGCAATCCGTTTACGACAGGACGATTCGTGCTCAATCGTATCTATCGACCTTGAAAATGAATTCCATTTTTCAGCCAACGACAAATTGAAGCCACAACCAAAAATGTGGGCGAACTATTTTCTGGGCGTGCTGAATCAATTACAGTTAAAAGGAAAAAAAATCGGCGGTTTCGAACTTGTATTTTCAAGTTCAATCCCAATGGGCTCAGGACTTTCATCTTCGGCAGCTTTGGAATGCGGATTCGGTTTTGCATGCAACGAGTTATTCGACCTGGGTTTGTCATCTGAAGAAATCGCTGTTGCGGGACAAAAGGCAGAACACACGTTTGCAGGCGTCAACTGCGGCATCATGGATCAGTTCGCAAGTGTTTTTGGAAAGAAGGATTGCGTCATAAAACTCGATTGCACCACCTTGGAATATGAATACCATGAAGCAAATCTGGGTGATTATGCATTCATTTTGTATGACAGTTGCGTCAAGCATACACACCTGACTTCGGGCTATAATGACAGGCGGCGCGATGTGGAAGATGGATTGGCCGTCATCACCCGGAATTTCCCGAAGGTAAAAACGTTCCGGGATTGCAACGAATCGCAACTGCGAACCTTAAAAGACGAACTTGGCGAAGTCATTTACAAACGCTGTCTCTTTGTGGCCAATGAAATCGAAAGAGTCCAGAATGCCGTAAAAGCACTCGACCACAATAATCTGTCTGAACTCGGACGTTTGATGGCCGAAGCACATCATGGATTGTCGACACAATACGAAGTCAGTTGCCCGGAAATGGATTTTCTTGCCGATTTGGCAAATGCCGATGAAGCAGTCCTCGGATCACGTATGATGGGTGGCGGTTTTGGCGGATGTACGATTAATCTGGTTCATAAAGAGGCTATTCCGCGATTGACACAAAAACTCCAATCGGCATATAAAACCCGTTTTGGCATCGATATAAAAGTCTATCCGGTATTGCTGTCGGACGGCACAAGATTTTACACGCAACATGCAACAGTTTGACAAAGAAAATCATTCGCACAGACGCTATAATCCGTTGCTTGGCGAATGGGTCTTGGTATCACCACACAGATCGAAACGGCCCTGGCAGGGACAAAAAGAAGCAACATCGTCCGAACAGCTTCCATCATTTGATCCAACCTGTTACTTATGCCCCGGAAACGAGCGCGCCAACGGATTGTTCAATCCAGACTACAAAGACTGTTTTGTTTTTGACAACGATTTTCCGGCCTTACTGAATGAGCCTGTCAAAGCCAATTCCAATGATAATCCGTTGTTTCGGATGGAACCGGAAAGAGGGATCAACCGCGTGGTTTGCTTCTCTCCCAAACACAATGTGACTTTGGCGCAAATGGATGCGACAGATTTGATTCCGATAGTGGAAACCTGGAAAAAAGAATATCGCGAAATCGGTGCTTTGGATTACATCAATTACATCCAGATTTTCGAGAACAAAGGAAGCATCATGGGTTGCAGTAATCCACATCCGCACGGGCAAATCTGGGCACAGTCATCACTGCCGACACAAATCCAAAAGACACAGGATCACTTATTGGATTATTACAAAACCCACGGCAAAAGCCTTTTGACCGATTATGTTTCAAAGGAACTTGAATCGAAAGAAAGGATTGTTGCAGATAACGAACATTTTGCGGCACTTGTTCCATTTTGGGCAATCTGGCCATATGAAACAATCATTATAAGTAAAAGACATTTTGGTCGCATTACAGATATGACTTCAGATGAAACAGCAGCTTTTGCATCCATAATCAGCAGGTTGACCATCAAATACGACAACCTTTTTGAAACCTCGTTCCCCTATTCTTCCGGAATCCATCAAGCCCCGACCGATGGTGAAGAACACGTGGAATGGCATTTCCATATGCATTTCTATCCGCCTTTGCTGCGATCGGCATCCGTAAAGAAATTCATGGTCGGATATGAGATGATGGCTGAAGCTCAACGCGATATATCGCCCGAAAAAAGCGCTGCCATCTTGCGGGAACTGCCGGAAATCCATCATTCCAAAAATCGACCGGCGTAAAAAACAGCAATTAATTTTTTACAACCCATTTTTTTGTTTTCTTTGCAACCGCAAATTTAGAGAGGTGTCCGAGTGGTTGAAGGAGCAAGCCTGGAAAGTTTGTATGTGGGCAACTGCATCGTGGGTTCGAATCCCATCCTCTCTGCAAGAAAAGCGCTTTCGTGGAAAGCGCTTTTTTAGTTTCATACGGCGGCGAAAGACTTTTTCGTCTTTCGTAAGACGTATGAAACTAAAAAAGAAGCCGCTAACAAAGCGGCGCTTTTTCTTGGTCAAAGTATCCCAAAAGGGATCAACGTAGTTAATCCCATATTTTTAGGCCGTATAAAACCATTGGAGACTTGCAAATCGGCGTGTTTTCCTGGTCGATTTCTCTTCAAGGGTCAACACCTGAATCTAAGTCTCCTATTTAGTAATACCAACCTTCCGTATCAGGCTATAAATAATCAATGAAGTTCATGCCTAAACCTTAGATACGTGGGGATAATTCGAGAAAAATCAACTACTCATCAATCACCCGCTTAATCCCCAACTTCTGGATTTTCGATGCCAGCGTAGTTGGTGGAACACCCAAAATATCCGCTGCGCCCCCAACACCACGGATGCGTCCGTTGACACGTTTGAGTACGGCTTCAATATGCTCGCGTTCGTTTTCTTCTATCGTCCTAAGATACCAGCTGCTGTTCATTTCGGGATCCTGAAAGTTTACGGGTAACGGAATTTCTTCGATAGTATCAGTCCGCGATAGCAATACGCTGCGTTCCATCAGATTTTCAAGTTCACGGATATTTCCCGGCCAACTGTATTGCAATAAACCTTTGAGTGCCTTTTCAGATAAATGGGCCACAGGCTTATGATTCTTTGAGGCAAAATGTTTGAGGAAATGTTTGGCAAGCCGTGGAATATCTTCACGTCTTTCGCGCAACGGCGGAATTTCTATCGGGAACACATTGAGGCGATAATACAGGTCAAGCCGAAAACGACCTTCGGCAACTTCCTTTTCCAATTTTCGGTTTGTAGCCGCTACAATACGAACGTCGACTTTTATGGTGTTCGAACCGCCAATCCTTTCGATTTCTTTTTCCTGAAGCGCACGAAGCAGTTTCGCCTGTATTTCCATTGGCATTTCACCTATTTCGTCCAGGAATAACGTCCCCTTATGTGCCAGTTCAAATTTTCCGATGCGTTTGTCGACGGCACCTGTAAATGCGCCTTTTTCATGACCGAACAATTCCGTTTCTATAAGATTCGTAGGTAAAGCCGAACAATTGACTTTAATAAACGGCCCGTCTTTTCGTCGAGAAATCATGTGGATGCTCGAAGCGATGCGTTCCTTTCCGGTTCCGCTTTCTCCCAAAATCAGGACTGTGGTATCGGCGGTAGCGACTTGTAAAATGTTGTCGAACACAGACAACAGTGCCGGGCTTTTGCCAATAATTCCGGGGAAATCACCTGCTCCATCCTTTACTTTCTCTTGTTTTGGTGCTACAATTTCAGGTTGCCTGATGTCATGCCCAAGAATTCGGGAAATAGTCTTTGAAAGGAAATGACCTATCCGATCACACATTTCCAGATGGGCTTCATCAAATCCATCGGGACGTCGGCTGAAAAAAGAAAAGAAAAAAACGCTGTCCGGCTCAGATGGAACCGGAATAGGGAACGTGATATTGCTTCGGGCACCAAAACCTGCCGCCATGACTTGCTTCATGGGCACATCGCGACACAAGGCGGCAAAATCTTCATTAACATACAACGAAGCGCGACGGTCAATCCTGACATCGTATTGCAGCGACTTCACTTCATGTTCTTTGAGCGAAGTAATATTCTGGAATTCAGCCATGCCTATTTTTTGGTATTCCGAAAAACCGGTGCGCATATAGCCAATCGTCTTATCTGTTTCTTTTTTGCCCGTCCTGTAAACCGCAATCAAAACATCGAAAGGGAACAGCGGCTGCAGCGATTGTGTGATGGCGAAGATACTCTGGTCAAAATCGGTGGCTTTTTCAAGAAGTTCCTTTGCCTTTTTCTGGAAGGTTTCCTCTTTTCGCAGCATGGCCTCCATACCATTCTGCTGGTGATATTGGGCTATTTCCATGGCGACAAGCAAGTCCCGTTCGCGGAAAGGTTTGACCAGAAATCCATACGGATGTGTCGCCTTGGCCTGATTCAATACTTGTTCATTGGAATTGGCAGACAGATAGATAAAAGCAATATTTTCGTCTTTGAGATGTCGCGCCAAATCGATTCCGGTTTCTTTTCCAGAGAGGAAAATATCGAGCAGTACCAATCCCGGCCGTTCCTTTTCGATCATCTTTTTGGCATCGGGAACTGTCCTTGCAATGCCAATGACATGATAACCAGCCCTTTTGAGCATGAGCTGCAGGTGGTTCGCCTCGACGAACTGGTCTTCCACAATCAATATCCGGGTTCCTTTTTGCATTTTCAGTCGTTTGTTGGTAGTGAAAATCGTATGACTATATGTGTTCCTTTGTCGCTGAACATTTCAATATCTGCATGAATATCCAGGCTCAGGCCATAAATTAGACGGGTTCCGAGGGAATTCGGGTTGTGAAGGTCGAATCCATCGGGCAAACCGACTCCATTGTCGCTCACTTCGAGGACAAACGAATTGTCTTCCTGTTCTTTTAGTGAAATACCGACGATTTTTTCACGCCGGTTCGGGAAAGCATATTTCATGGCATTGGTAATAGCTTCATTGAGGATAAGGCCAATGGGAACGGTGTGCGAAAGCGGAAAGTCGACCTTATCGATGTCAAGCATAAAACGGACACCGTCTCCGGATTCGGAAGCCTGTTGTAAATAATCGACAAGTTCGGTTATGTAAGACGGCATATCGGTCATGGAAAGATTTTCGGTCTGATACAACTTTTGATGTATCAAAGACATGGCCTGGACCCGATGCTGGCTATCGGCAATAGCCCGTCTGGCTTCTTTCCCTTTTATGAATTCCGTCTGGCTTTCGAGCAATCCGGTAACCATATGCAGGTTGTTTTTGACGCGGTGATGTATTTCGCGCAGCAGCCATTCTTTCTCCTGAAGCAAATGTTCGAGCGATTTGTTTTTGTCGTTGATTTCGGCTTGCTGTTTTTGCAGCAGCATGTTGGAACGTTGTTTCAATCGATAGCCTTTGTAAAGCAAAAAGAGTATAATGATGACCGATATCAAACTACCCAAAATGATATTCCGGATCAGTTTTTCTTTCGCGAGATTGTCATTCTGGATTTGCGTCCGTTTGGTCAACAGCAGGATGTCTTTGTCTTTTTTCTCGGTTTCGTACAAAACGTTCAATTGATTGATCTGCCTGCTTTTGGATTCTATGAGTACCTTATCTGTCCATATCTTGAATTCCTGAAAGCGTCTGATGGCGCCTTTGTAATCTCCTTTGATGGAATCCATCTTGAATTTCCAGTATAAGAGTTTGTCCCTGTTGATTTCAGAATCTGTCAGTTTTGAGACGCTGTCATATCGGGCTATCCAGAATTCCGCCCTTTTTAAATCGGACGAACCCAGATAGAGCGGGATTAACATATTCAACGAATTCGTGTACGAAATATAATTGAGTTTTTGGACAGACAGCATTTTCTCTACACCTGCAGCGTGCTTCTTTGCCAGCGGAAAATTTTGTTTCATCAGGTACAGATGCACCAACAGACAATCCAAAATGCCTTCATCCACTTTTTTCATATCCGGATGTTTTCGAAGCATCTGTAAGGTAAACGTAAGTGCTTCATCTGTTTTATGCTGGGAGATCTGTACTTCTGCAATATTGAAAACCATGGTTGTGATGGCAACTATATCCTGGTAACGTTCCGCATAACCGAGTGCCTTGTTGTAATAGTTGAGTGCCGGATCGAATTGCTCGATTTGTACATACGACGAACCCAATCTGTTGTAAATCGGGCACATCAACATGGAGTCGTCTTTTAATTTTTCTGCCGTCCGCACGGCTAAAAGCCCATAGCGGATCGCTTCTTTATAATCGCCCAACGAATTGTACACACTGCCCAATAAATCATAAGTCGTATGAAGTTGATCGTAATGGGCTTTCTGATATAAAGCAGCGGCTTTCTTGAGATATTGTAACGCTTCTGCTCCTTGCCCCAGCAATTGACATACGTCTCCGGCTTCTTTATAGCAATCTCCTTCCCGTTTTAAATTGCCTGCTTTTTTGAAATAGATCGCCGCCCGGAACAAATACGGATTTCGTTTTTCATACGGAAGCCCGGACAGGCAATGGTTCGACCAAAGCATCACCCATGCTTCACCTAAAAGATCGAAACTTTTTTGCTTGTCGAATATGGCGATAGCCAGACTTGACGCCTTTTTTCCATTCGGGTAATCGTGCTGTATTTGGTACAGATGAGCCATGGCCAATGCATATTTGCCCTTCCCGAGACCGTAGTTGAGTTTGTCGCTTAGCTGTTTTCCTTCGACGGCATACGTCTTTATCTTATCGGTCTGATCGTTTTTATTGAAGATGTACCAAAAGCAAATTTCAAAATACCTATCGGCCAGTTGCGTGCCTTGGAGTTTTGAAACCGATTGTGCCGCCTGTGTCATTTCCGCTTCATCTTTGAAAGTAACTTTTTGGGCCGAAGCGGCTACCGGCATCAGCAAAGCCTGGAAGAACAAAAGGGCGTAAAAGAATAACTGTTTTGCCATTGGCTTCGAAAGATAGTCAGTTCAAATTTTGATATAAAAATCTGTTTCTCAAAAGAAAGAGACAAAAAAGAGTGTTTCCCAAAAAAGCGACGAAATATCGTTGGATTGGCATCCCGCAACTAAATATAGTCGTGGCATTTAAGATAAATAATGATTTAAATTACTGACAAACAACAACTTAGATATAAAGGCATAGTGATTGTCTAATTGTGGCCAAATTAAAACCATTATGCCATGAATACAGATTCAAACCGTACCATCCTCTTTATCACAGGAGCTTTCATAAGCCACACCTGCTGGGATAACTGGAGAAATTATTTTGAAGAGCGCGATTACACAACGCTCGCACCGCCTTGGCCGGGAAAAGATGCCAGTCCCGAAATCCTGCGCCAACGTCATCCGGATAGTGAAGTAGCCGCCATCCGCTTAAAAGACCTCATCGCTCATTATGAAGCCATTTGTGACCGGCTGCCGCAAAAACCAATCGTAATAGGGCATTCGCTTGGCGGCCTGATTGCACAGATCCTGGCATCGAAAGGAAAAGCACAGCTCGCGGTAGGGCTACATTCGGTTCCGCCCAAAGGAATTTTCACGTACAAATTTTCATTCTACAAAGCCGGCTGGGGCGCATTGGGCTTTTTCACATCGGTCAAACGCACATTTATGATGTCTTTGGACCAATGGCGCTATGCCTTCACCAACGGCATGCCTGAGGAATGGCAGGAAAGTTCCTATTTCACGTACGCCATCCCGGAATCGAAACTTGCGGTTCGCGATACGATCGGGCCAGATGCTGTTGTGGATTTCAAAGCACCACACGCGCCATTACTGCTGATTGCCGGCGAAATAGACCATGCGATTCCTTCATCCCTGAACAAATCCAATTACGAGGCGTACCAAAATCGCGAATCCATAACAGATTTCAGGGAATTTCCGGGACGCAACCACTTTGTCATCGGGCAACCGGGTTGGGAAGAAATCACGCAGTACATATCGGAATGGCTTCGGATAAATACCGACCACAAAACAAGAACAGATAACGTATCAAATTCATTTTAAAACATTCACTAATCAAATCAATCTTATGAAAACAATCTCCTTATTTCAAAAAAGCCGCCTTACAGCTTTTGTCAGCTCGGCGTTAGTTATGATTTCACTTTTGACAACTCTTTACAGCTGTTCAAAAAAACAGGAAACGCTTCCAACCGACCAGAAAGTCGTAAGCGACACTTCACAAACCGTAAAACCCGCTTTGCCTCCCGCCGGATTCACCAGTGATTTTGCGGAAGTAAACGGAACCCGCATACATTACGTTTCAGGTGGAAAAGGCGACCCTTTGGTACTTGTCCACGGTTTTGGCCAGAACTGGTATATGTGGAATAGATTGCTTCCTGAGCTTTCCAAACACTTCACGGTAATCGTTCCGGATTTACGCGGTGTCGGGGAATCGGACAAGCCTGAAAGCGGTTATGACAAAAAGAACATGGCCAAGGATATTCACGAACTGGTAGCCAAACTGGGTTACAAGCAAATCAACCTGGCCGGACATGACATTGGGTTGATGGTGGCTTATGCTTATGCGGCACAATATCCGGACGAAGTAAAAAAACTGGCTCTGATGGACGCGCTTTTGCCGGGCATTGAACCGGTTTGGTCGCAGGTATCCGCTTCTGCGTGGTGGTTCGGGTTTTTCAACTGGCCTGCATCTGGCGATATCGTAAAAGGAAAAGAAAAAGAATTCCTGACCAATTTCTGGCCGATGGTGGGACATGTAAAAAATCCGTTTACGGCAGAAGAAGCCAATGAATTCATCCGTGCCTATTCAACAAACGGTGCCACGACAGGAAGCTTCAAATGGTTCGCCGCCTTTGCACAGGACGGAAAAGACAACCAGGAATTCATGAAGACCAAACTCAAAATGCCGTTGCTGGCCATGGGCGGGGAATATTTTGCCGCGGCTTTCCTTAAAGACCATTCCCAACTTGTCGCAGAAAACGTCACCGAATCCAAAATCGCGGGCGCCGGTCACTGGATCGTACAGGAAAATACAGCCCAGGTAGAGAAAGATCTGTTATCCTTCTTCCTTTCTAAATAAATCCATCAGCAATCATGAAAAGATCAGTCTTAATCGCTTTGTTGCTGGGTTGCCTCAACATGGCAGGCCAAACGGCAGACCTGATTGTCTTTAACGGTAAGATAGCCACCATGCGCAAACCCAATGAGTTTGTGCAGGCTGTCGCCGTGAAGGAGGGTATCATCCTGGAAACAGGCAACAGTGATGCGATATTAAAAAAGTTCTCGGGAGAAAAGACCCAGAAGATAGATGTCAAAGGCAGAAGCGTCATTCCCGGCCTCAACGACAGCCATATCCACATTATCCGCGAAGGACTCAACTACAATGCCGAGTTGCGCTGGGATGGTGTCAAAACCCTCAAACGCGCCATGGAACTATTGCGGGAACAAGCCGCACGCACGCCGAAAGGAGTCTGGATCAAAGTCGTAGGCGGATGGAACGAATTCCAGTTTGAGGAAAAACGACAGCCTACTATCGAGGAAATCAACGCCGCCGTTCCGGATAAACCGGTTTTCATCACGTATCTGTACGGAAAAGCATTCCTAAACAAAAAAGGAATCGAAGTGCTCGGTTATACCAAAGACACCAAATACGAAGGCAGCCTGTTGGAAACGGACAAAAACGGAAACCTTACGGGCATCATGCTGGCTAAGGAAACGCCAAAAGCCATTTATACCACGTTGGCCCTGACCACAAAACTCAATGCCCAAGAACGGCTCAACAGCTCCATCCAGTTCAATCGTGAACTGAACCGATTCGGGCTTACGAGCGCGGTTGATGCAGCAGGCGGAGGACAAAATTTCCCTGCAGATTATTCGACCTCTTTGGAACTGGCCAAAACCAACCAACTCACGTTGCGGATTTCCTATTACCTGTTTGCCCAGCAAAAAGGAAAGGAATTGCAGGATTATGAAAAATGGGTGGCCGAAACACAACTGAACAAAAACGACAATCTCTTTGTCGCCAACGGATATTCCGAAGAAGGAGCCGGTGAAAATCTCGTGGCATCGGCAGCAGATTTCGAGAATTTCCTTGAACCCAGGATCGTGCTTTCTGATGAAATGGAAGAAGATCTGGAACCGATCATTAGATTACTCGTCAAAAACCGTTGGCCGTTCCGTCTGCATGCCACTTACGGGGAATCGATAGAACGGATGCTGACGGTATTTGAAAAGGTAAACCGCGAAACGCCTTTTAACGGATTGCGATGGTTGTTCGATCATGCGGAAACCATCACTCCTGCCCAAATGGACCGTGTCAAAAAGCTCGGCGGCGGGATAGCTGTACAATTCCGTATGTATTACCAAGGTGAACTGTATGCAAAAATGTACGGTTTGTCCAAGACGCAGATTCCGCCTATCAACGAAATGATCCGCAAGGGAATTCCTGTCGGAATGGGCACGGATGCCACGCGTATTTCAACGTTCAATCCGTGGATGGCCATGCACTGGCTGTTGACCGGAAAAACACTTGGAGGCATGCAGTTTTGGCCGGCCAACGAAGCACTTGACAAATTCGGGGCTTTGCAGCTTTACACTTCCGGCAGCGCGTGGGTTTCGGGCGAGGAAAATGACAAAGGCAAAATCATCAAGGGAATGTATGCCGATTTCGCCGTACTCAACCGCGATTATTTCACCGTTTCGACAGATGACGTAAGGGACATCGAATCTGTATTGACCATCATGAACGGGAAAGTGGTTTATGCATCGGATGAATACAGCAAGCTGCAGCCAACGGTTCCTGCAGTAATCCCTGACTGGTCGCCTGTCAAATTCTACGGCGGCTTCCAAAAATAACCTTTAAAGATCATCATCATGAAAACCATCAGATTACTTACCATCCTATTCGTTTTAGGATGCATTCCGAACCACATACACGCACAATTTCCGTTACCTCCGAAAGTGCCCATCTGGGATGCAAATACGGTAACGTTACAGCTTCATAAACTCGATGAAAACGTCTATTCCGTTTCGCCTTCCACGGTTGAAAAAGAGACTACGAAAGGAATTCCGCAGGCGACTTCTGCCGGATTCATAGTCGGGGAAAAAGGTGTGTTGCTCATTGAGACCATGCTGAACAAAAGGCTCTATGACCAACTGATTGCGCTCGTTCGTACCGTTACTGATAAGCCTATCGTTTACGCTGTCAACACCTCGGATCACGGCGACCATTGTTTCGGGAATTACCTGTTGCCCAAAGAAACCATCGTGATCCAGAACGAATTCGCCAAACAGAACCTGGTCAAAAATTACGACAACATCAAACAGTTCATGATTATGCTGTTCGGCGCAGGCAGAGGCATTGAGGAAAGTGTGTATCGGCCTGCAGATATAGCTATTCCGTTGAATCAGTCGATAAAAATTGATCTTGGAAAAGGTCTTATTGTCGGTTTCGTCAACGTCGGCACGGCTCAATCACCGGCAGATCTTTTTGTGTTCGCCTCGACGCCTTCACGAAAAATCCTTTGGGCCGGAAATCCTTTTATCGCGGAAAGTCCCGCCATTCCGTGGTTGTTCGACGGTTACTTTTTGGAGCCGACACGAAACCTAAGAAAAATATATGACATGGTTGGTGATACTGATATCATAATTCCGGGACATGGTCGCATCACCAATAAATCGGGAATCAAGTACACGCTCGATTATGTGGAAGCACTTCGCAAAAATGTCGAAGCTGCCGTGAAAAAAGGGTTGACGCTGGAACAGACCAAAGCGACCTTAAAAATGAAAGACTTCGATAAGGGCTATGAAATTTTCGACTGGCTGCATTTCAATTTCAACATCCCGAATGCCTACAACGACATTAAGGGAACCAATAAACCGAAATCATGAAAGCATTTATTTCTTCCATTTGTTTGCTGCTATGCCTGCAACTAGCGGCTCAGCAAGAACCTGAATTCCGGTCGTTGCGTTATGACGAAGATTATTCGGCCGTTCGCGATACCACCTTTGCGTCGCGCTGGTATAGCCGGTTGAAGCATTTGGGTTATGCATCGAAAGCGCAAACCTACGTTTCTTTTGGTGGCGACATTCGTTACCAGTATTTCTACAACGAGCATGAAAACTGGGGTGATGCACCCGAAGATCATGACGGTTATATCCTTTCCAGATTTCTGTTGCACGCCGATATCCATTTCACCAAAGGCATACGTGCGTTCGTGCAAACCCAAAGCAGCCTTGCAGACGGACGTATCGACCCGAGCCCTGTAGACCAGAATCCACTTGAAGTGCATCAGGCTTTTGCCGATTTTTCTTTGCTGGACAAACCCAAAACCAAGTTGTTGGTTCGTTTGGGAAGACAGGAATTATCGTATGGCAGCCAGCGTCTGGTATCGGTTCGGGAAGGGCCGAATAACCGCCAATCGTTTGACGGCGCGAAGGCAATCTTAAAGCTATCCGACTTTCAAAGCGACTTTTTCTATACGCATTACGTCCGGGCTTCGGATGGAATTTTTGATGATGAATCAAACCAAAGCCGTCAATTCTGGGGCAGTTATCTGAAGTACAATCGTATTCCAATAATAGGTTCGGCAGAAGTGTATTATCTGGGACTTTACCGCGAATCTGTCAGTTATGAAACAGATTTGCACGGAAACGAGACACGGCATTCCATAGGCCTTCGCATCGCAAACCAGATCGGGAACTGGAAATACGACCTTGAAGGCGTGTATCAATTCGGGCGTTTCGCGATGACCGACATCAGTGCCTGGACCGCTTCAATCAATACGGCCTATCGTTTTACATCCCTTCCGCTGAAACCGGAAATCGGCTTTAAGACCGAAATCATAAGCGGCGATAAACAATCGGGCGACGGGAAAATCGAAACGTTCAATCCGTTGTTCCCCAGAGGTGCTTATTTTGGGCTTGCCGCCATTGTTGGCCCGTCGAACCTCATCGATGTGCATCCGTCCATAAACATGCAATTGGCCAAAGGATTATCCTGGAGCGTGGATTATGATGCCTTTTGGCGCTATAGCGACCAGGACGGTTTATATGCCCCGAATTCAAGCCTGATATTTCCGGCCGGCAATTCCGGAGACAAAGAAATAGGCCAGCAACTAGCAACGGATTTTTCATACGAACCGAATGCGTTCCTGTATTTCCGTGCAGAATTCACCTGGTTTCCGGCGGGCGATTATCTCAAATCTGTAACGCCGGGAAAAGACATTTTATTTACCGGAATCACTATGCAACTGCGGTTCTGATATGCATCCTTAAAACTAAAAATCATGAAAAAAGTATTCTTTTCGGCACTTGTGTTTTGTGCCGCTTTATCTCACGCCCAAAAGCCTTCACCCGATTTACTCAACCCGACGAATCACGCTTTGGTATTGATTGATTTTGAAGGTCAGATGGCCTTCGCGACCCAAAGTATCCCAATAGATCATTTGCGGAATAATGCGGCATTGCTGGCATTCGGTTCCAAAATATTCAACGTATCGACCGTAAACACGACTGTTGCGGAGAAATCTTTCAGCGGCCCGGTTTTTCCTGAAATCCTTGAAGCCTATCCGGATATTTCAGGTTATGTAGACCGATCGACGATGAACACTTGGGAAGATGTCAATGCATACAAAGCCATCACAAGTACGCACAAAAAGAAACTTGTCTTTGCAGGTTTGTGGACAAGTGTGTGTATTGTTGGCCCTGTCTTATCGGCACTTTCAGAAAACTATGACGTGTATGTAATTACGGATGCCTGCGGAGACGTGACACCAGAAGCTCACGAACGCGCCATACAACGTATGATACAGGCAGGAGCCAAACCAATGACATCCGTTCAATATGTTCTGGAACTTCAACGTGACTGGGCAAGGAAAGAAAGTTATGTTGCCGTGAACGATTTGTTGCAGAAATACGCGGGCGGCTACGGAATTGGGATACAATATGCACGGAATATGTTGAAACATTGAAACCGTCAGCTATAAATTCCGAGCCTTCAAAAAAAAGACGCCAACACAATGTGGCGTCTTTTTGCTGGAATGGGTGTATTGTTATTTACTGGGGTTGAAGGTTTGTATTCACCTGATTTGCTCTACTCTTCTTGGCAACCAGCAGTGCAAACAGACCTGCCACCACAACCGGAATTCCGGAAATTAATGCAAACGTGCGGTCTTCAAACCCGGAATGTTGGCCGCGTTTGATATCGGGCGAGGCAAAGTAGACAATGACTGCCACCAATACTGCCGCGACGACTAATTTTGTAACCAGGCTCATATTCGGCTTGAATAAGAGATAAGCGAATACAATGGTAAGTACCAACAAAACCGCAAGGAATATCTGTACGATAAGGTATGTAGAACCGGACGGGGCTTCGCTGATCATCTTTTCTGCCGTAGCGATCTTCTCGTCGAGGTATGCTTTGGTTTCTCCGGAAGTTGTCGCGGCCTGGGCTTTGAATTCATCCATTTGCTGACGGGCTTCAATTAGTTCTTTTTCCGTTTTTTCTTTGTGGACGCCAGCGCTGTAAATGCTGACTGAGCACGTAAGCAAAGCGAAAAGAATGGTAATGATTCCGAAAATTCGGGCTACTATTTTCATTGAATATTGTTTTAAGGTTTATAATTTATTTTTTAAGGACTTTGACGGTTCTGATTTGATTGTCAGCTGTAACCTTCACGAAATAGGTTCCGGAATTCAATGCTGACAAATCGATCATTGCTTCAGTGGCATCTGTTTTTTGGGAAATCAATTGCTGACCCAACAGATTGAATACGGCAACACTGCTGATTCCTCTGGTATTTTTAATGACGACCAATCCGTTTGTCGGGTTCGGATACAGACTGAAATCAGAAGCATCGAAATCTGAATTGCTTAATTCCACTTCTACCGTCACCGTTACCGCAAAGGGTGAGCTGAAGCATCCCCAATCATTTGTGTTGACTGCATAATAGGTGTTTCCGTCGGTGATTACGGTTTCTGTCGGGATTGGATTTTCGTGCGCTAAGGCATCGGCTTCCGAAGCATACCAAATGACATCTGTGGCATTTACGACGATAGCTGCAATAGTAGCATCGTTACCAGCTGTCACCGTAATTGTCTGGGCAGATTCTCCGGTCACAGCTTCAGCTGCGGTGATGGTCAGCGCCAATGTGGCCGTATGCGTACAACCTGCAGCGTTTGTAGTAACGTTCGTGTAGGTTCCGCTTTGCGTGTATGTGGTACCGTTTGCGTTCCACATATAGCTGCCGCAATTCAAAACGTCCGTCCAGGAGGAACTTGGCTGGTTTACAGTAATGGTCATTGTTGTTGTTGAAGCATTCTGTCCGGAAGCCGGTGTGAACGTATAGGTCGTAGTCGCGGTATTGTTCAGCGCAGGAGCCCATGTTCCTGTAACGCCATTCTGTGAAGTTGTCGGTAACGCTTCGAGTGTCTCGCCTGAACAGATGGCAGCCACTTGTGTGAACTCAGGCGCAGTAGGCACAACAAAAGAATTGTTCGTGTATTTCAGGATCACCGAATTCTCACCATTACTCGCCATCAGGTAGAGTGTGCTCGCATCTGGCGAAAGATACAGGCCGCGCACGGAATTACCCCATGAGGAAGTGGTAGGATTCGGAACCGAATAAGATACGTAACCATTCGTCCCGAAAGTAGTATCGAGTTCACCTGTAACGAGGAAGCGCGCCATGATCACATTTTCATTCTGATATGCACTTTGCGTAGTTGTAGTAACACCGGCCACGATGATTTTTCCGTCGGGCTGAACCACGAGTTGTTTGAAATCTACCTTTAGACCATTAGCCAGAAGTGATAAAGAAAGCGCTCCGGAATTCCCAAATGCATTGTACAGGTTGCCTTCGGAATTGCGCTTGTAAATAATGTTGGTTGGGTTCGATGTATTGCTTGAACTCGTCGGAGAACCGCTCAGTGAATAGACATTGCTGTCCGCATCAGCGTAAATATCGGCATTGACACCGCCATAGTATGCATTAAAGCTGTTGATGGTGGTTTGCGGCGTATTCACACCCGGACGCACACGTACATATCCCGAACGCGCATAGTCAAAACCTGTTGTCGAATAGTAGGCCGCACGCACCTGCAGGATGTAATCTCCATTTGGCAGGATGAGGGATTTTCCTGCTCCGTCATACGTGGAATAACCCTGGCTTGAAGAACTCAGGTTGAATCCGTTGGACAGGCCACCCTGCCCACTCCATGACATACTGGAGCCATCGACCATACTGATCTTGCGGGCGACGATGTTGTTGTAGCTTCCGTAGTTCGATACGGTATTTCCGGAAACGATCAGGTCGCCATTGAGGAATGTCGTATAGATGCCACCTTCGACTTCATCCATACTTATTTCGATAGTTCCGTTTTGCCCAAAAGTCGTATCCAATGTTCCATCGGCATTGTAACGTCCGCCGAAAAATTCCCAGCCGCCCGGCCAACCGAGTTCATCACCAGTGAATGCGAGGATTTTGTCGCCTTGGACGAGCAGGTTGTAATACCCGTCGGTTCCAAGTTGATTGAGCGTGATTTGTCCGGAAGCCCCGAAAGCAGCATCTGCCTGGCCGTTTGCCATCAACCGTTTGATGATGTTGTTTTTTTGATAGAGGATTTTCCCATCCTGCAGGAGTTCCGGGTAATAGGTCGTGTTCGCATCGGAAAGCACAACGACGCCATTCGTCCCGAAAGTCGTATCGGCAACGCCATCCTGTGCAAAGAAAAACTGTGAAAACAGTAAAGAAAACGCAATGGTAATTTTTTTCATGTGTGGTTTTTTGAGGTTTGCGCACAGCGATTCTTAGCTGTGACGATGCAAGGATAAACCAAACACGCATGGGAATTTTGGCCGATGAATCTGCGTAAGTATTCACCAGATTACCGTAAGGAATCGACGGATTAACGTTTTGGGATTTTGCCCGTTTTACAGATTATCGAGAACCTCGAGGAATTCGTCTTTTTTGCGCACGGATAAAGGAACCGAAAGTTTATTTTGCATCACAATCGTGTTGCCTCCGTCCGTCTTGATGAAATGGTCGAAATACGCCAGATTGATCAGGTGCGATTTGTGTGTCCGGAAAAAATTGTGTGGAGACAACAACATTTCGTATTCCTTAAGGTTGGTGGAAACGATGAGTTTTGGCGCGTTTATGAAGTTGAAAGTCGTGTAATTCTTGTCTGATTCGCAGCTGACGATATCCTGTATGTTGACCGAATAAATCCTGTCGGCTGTTTTAAGGATAAGTTTCTGCAGGTTCTTCGGACGCTCGATATTGGCGAACAGGTTGCTGAGTTTGGTATCGAAAATTTCTTTGTTGGACGATTCCTCTGCCTTTTTCACAGCTTCTTCGAGCTCTTTCGGATCGAGAGGCTTTAGCAGGTAATCGATGGCCGAAAACCGAAAAGCGCGTATGGCGAAGTCTTCATAACCGGTAATGAAAATCACCTTAAAATCTATTGGCTTTACTTTCTGGAGCAGATCGAAACCGGTTCCGTCCGGCATCTCGACATCGAGAAAAACCAGATCCGGAGAGAGCTGTTTGATTAATTTGATGCCCGATTCAACCGATTCCGCCTGCCCGATTATGGAAACGTTCGGGCAATTCGCCTTTATCATGGCAATATTATCTTTCCGGATATTCTCAATATCATCTATGATCACGGCTCGTAACATACTATTCTAGTTTTCGTAAATGTAGGGAATTTCAAATGCGACTTTTGCGCCTATGATGTTTTGGGCGCGGTCGAGGATGTTGTCTATCTGCAATTCGAACGACTCATTTTTGGTGTACTTGACCAATCGCTCCTTGGTAATCGCCATAGCCATGGATTTGTGTCCGGATTTAGTTTGGGAAGTACCGAAACCAAGGCCGTTATCTGAAACCTCAAAAAACAATTTATCCTTTTTCAAATAAAACCCGATGTGGATCTTGCCATCTGTCTTTTTATTTCCAAGTCCGTGTTTTATGGCATTTTCAATGAATGGCTGTGTGAGCATAGGCGGCAGCATAGTTGCTTCCGGATCAATGGTTTCGTCAACCGAAAGCTCAAAGTCGAACGAATTATCATATAGTAATTGCTGGACGCCGATGTAGTTTTGGATCATCTCGATTTCTTCTTCGAGCGAAATGTAATTCACATCGGAACTTTCAAGTATCTGGCGCGTAAGCCTGGAAAATTTGGTGACGTAATTCAGAGCTTCGTCGGATTGGCCGTTGTTTATGAGGCTGCGGACATTCTGGAGGGAATTGAAGATAAAATGCGGGTTCATTTGCGACCGAAGCAGCTTTTGTTCGGTCAGCAATTGCTTGTTCTGCATTTTGACCCGACGGATTTTCACATAGGCCAGAACCGCTCCAAGAACAACCAAAAGTCCAGCGAATCCTGCAATCCACCCCCATTTCTGCATATTGGTCGAAGCAATTTCCGAATCTTTTTTCAACACCGTCTGGTTAGCCGTATCCAAGCTGTCCTTGTATTTGTATTTGTATTTGACATCTGCGACTTCGGCTACCTTTTCCTTTCTGAAAATACTGTCTTTTAAATCCTTGTGAGCCTCGCTGTTTTCATAGGCGAGTTTGTACTGTTTGGTCTCGTAGTAGATTTGGGAATGCAGTTTGGCCAAATCACTCTGATAGTCCAAAATATGCATCGCTTTGGCAATCGCCTCGCCCTTGTCTGCAAACGCAAGGGCTTTTTCGTAATCTTTTAACCCGAAATAAGCCTGTCCCATTTTAAGGAACGCATATGACAATTCCCTTTTATTTCCCAGTTCCTGTTCTATGGCTATGGCTTTTTCAAGATATGAAATCGCCGGTTGGAAGTTCTTGCCTATCAGTTCGACAGTCCCAAGGTTGAGCAAAATGTTGCCTTCTTCTAAGCGGACACCCAATTCTCTGCTGATGCTGAGAGCCTGATTGAATAGCGCGCGTGCTTTGTCCAGGCTTTGGTAATTCATATGGATCACACCAATATTGGCAAGTGTAGCCATGATTTCCTTTTTGTTTTTGAGCTTTTCGAAAATAGGCAATGCCCTTTCGTAGTATGCAAGCGCTTCCTTTTCCTGGTCAAGTTCCTGGTTCACCAAACCGATATTATTCAGATTTACCGCAATGCCGAATTGCTCACCGAGCTTTTCCTTTATATCCAATGACCGGTTGTAACATTCAAGAGCCAACGGGAATTTGGCTTGTTTCCGATAGATATTACCCATGGCTGTCAGGCTGTTCGCAACCCCTTTTTTATTGCCTATCTTCTCGTCTATTTTCACCGCCTTTTGATACGATTCCATACTTCGGTCAAAATCGCCCCGATTGGAATACAGTGTCCCAATTCCTATCAAACTTGCCGAAAGACGCTTTTGGTCGCCGGTTTCTTCACATAGTGCAATAGCCGCTTTGTAGTTTTCTTCTGCCTTGGTATAATCGGCCAAATAGAAATACGATCGGCCGAAATTAAAATGACAATTCGCCATTCCTTCTTTATCCCTGAGACTTTTATAGATCTCGAAGGCATTGTTGAAGTAAGTCAATGCCGTCTTGTATTCGGCGCGGTTCACCATGATGTTTCCGCTGAAAAGAAGACTATAGGCTTTTCCTTGTTTATAGTACAGATCATCTGATAGTGATTCTGCGTCTTTTAGAAGCTTTAGTGCCTTATCTCCGTCCGACGCAAAAATCTTCGTTGCAATCTTGTTGAGCAGGTTCACGCGGACAGTATCTTTTTTAGGATAATTTTTGAGTACGTTCTGTAAACTGTCAACCGAAGGATTTTGGGCAAAAAGAAAATTTTGGTTTAACAGAAAAAAGAGAATGATCAGAAACTTGGATCGTAGGTTCATTTGATTGGTGGCATTTTATTTTTTCGAGATGATTTGCATTTGGGTTATGCAGAGGCTAAAATTAATCAATTATAAAATCATTCTAAATAGCTTGAAAGAATTAGTTAGCCTATGGATGTTTTAAAGCCATTTTTATGAATTTGGGCCCTTTACATCAAAAAGTAAGAATCTTGTTTTAGGTGGCAAATTTTTAGTATTTCACTCATACTTAGAACCAACAATGAAAACGTTGTAGTTGTAGTAATCCCAAAAAACTATACATTAACCATACAACGTTATCGTTGTTGTGTTTCGCGAATCTGGTTAACCCTTTTATTTGACGGATTATCGGTTAATTCGGGCGTTTTTTTATTTTAGCGGCTGTATAGTTTATATATGTAGTAATTACAGATTACGTAAACATCTTATTCTTTAATTTTGCTTTTAATAATTTTAATTCTAAAAAAATGTAATATGAAAAAAATTACTTTGTTATTAGTAATTTCAATGTTGTTCACCGGAGCATCTGCTTTTGCGCAGCCAACAAATAATGCCCCTACACCAACCAATGCTCAGGCCGATGTAATTTCTGTTTATGGAGAGGCTTTTACCAGTGTTGCGACTAACTATAACCCGAATTGGGGACAAATAGGTCAAGTTGATCCTAATTTTGATCCGGGAACCGGCAATCTTGTACTCGCATATACAAACTTTAATTATCAAGGAACTGAGCTAACGACACAAAACGCGTCGGGAATGGAGTTTCTTCATATTGACATTTGGACTTCAAATGCTACCGTGATTAAAGTTTCTCCTATTAATAATGGTACAGGAGTATCAGAAATTCTGGTAAACGTTCCATTGGTTTCAGGTGGATGGAGCAGTGTAGATCTTCCAAAAAGTGCTTTTGCAGGAATGACATGGGATTCTGTATTCCAAATCAAATTCGACGGGCAACAAGGAGTTGTGCCTTCTGATATTTATCTTGACAATGTTTATTTCTGGAAACCGGCAACGCCGGCAGGTTCCGATGCTTCATTGAGCGATTTGCAGGTTGACGGCTCAACTTTGGCTGGTTTCAATACTACAGTTACCGGTTACACATATGAATTAGTTGTGGGCACGACTACCGTTCCACAAATTACTTTGGCAACTCCTACAGATTCCGGTGCGACCGTTACTTCCATAACACAGGCATCCGGAATTCCTGGAACAGCTTCGGTTTTGGTTACTTCTCAAAACGGAAACGTAACTACCACATATACAGTTAACTTTGTCGCTTCTTTCCCTAACCAGTCACCAACCCCAGCTACTCCTCAAATGGAAGTATTGAATATTTTCAGTGATACGGGAGGTTTCACGAACAACTGGATTCCGGATTATTCATTCGGTACGTTGATCGGAAGCCCGGATCTTGACCCTTCAGACGGAGTCAACCTTGCTAAAAAGATCAATTTTGCCGTTGCCGGATATGGTCAGGGAACTAACCTCGTTACCGATATTTCTGCTTACCAATGGCTACATTTCGATTATTTCGCCGATTCAAATTCAAATGAAATCCGTTTCATCGTAATTGGCAACAATGGTGGAGTAGTGGAATATAATTATGAATTGACAACTGCCGGAAGCAACGGGACACTCGTTCAGGGTTCATGGCAGAGTGTTAACGTACCACTGAGTTTCTTTGAAGGGTTAGGGTTCAACAAGACTACTTTCTTCCAATATAAACTAGGAACCAGCTCTGACCTGGTATCGGATATCGTTTACTTTGACAACATTTATTTCTCTGTGAATGAGCCGTTACTTAACACGGGTAGTTTCGATAAAGCGACATTCAACGCTTATCCGAATCCTACCCAAAATGTCTGGAACATAACTTCAACCCAAAATATCACTTCCGTTAAAATATTTGATGTGACCGGGAAACAAATCAAGGCAATGCAACCTAATGCTTTGAATGTTGTTGTGGATGCTGCTGAATTGTCAAGCGGAATTTATTTCGCCAATGTCATGACAGACAGCGGAAACAAGACAGTTAAACTGGTTAAAAATTGATTTTTTAGGATTTAAAAAACAGACTGTCTGAATAAGATGGTCTGTTTTCTTTTGCCTTTTTTACGAAATCGATGTAGTTTTTTTAAAGTTTAGTAATACCTGTGTTGGCAACTGTCCCCAAAGTAGCCGATAGGAAATCAGTCTGTGTAAACGAAGCTCAGCTTCAAGAAATAAACCCTGTGAGATAAGATTAAGATTAAAACCAACCAACGTGAAAATCAAACTATTATGCAACAAATTAAAAAACTAGTATTTCTGCTATTCATTTTAGCAGCAAGTATCCCTGGTAGTTTTGCCCAAACTGAGTGTGCGGGGACATCCACCGAACTTTCGCAAGGAAGCGGACTTCCACAATACCGTTATGCGTTCACCACGAGCGGAACAGATGTAACGGTTGAATTTGAAGTATTGAGCCCTTTAACCGGCCTTGTAGGCTATGCCTGGAATTTGACCAACGGTTTTTCCGAAACCCAGATGACCAATGTAAGCGGACAGATATTCCGTAAAACATTTACCGGACAGACTATAGGCGGAACCTTTTCTGTAGCCGCCAAATTTGCGTGGGCAGCCGGCGGGTTCGCAGTCACAAAACAGTTCAACTACACCGTAGGCAATACCTGCGGAGGCGGAAGCTCATTGCCCGCTCCAACATTCGGCACATTTACTGTTCCTGCCAAAGTGTTGGGTGACGCAGATTTTGCAATAACACCACCTTCTTCAAACAGCGCGGGTGCCTTTACTTACACAAGCAGCAATACCGGTGTAGCGACAATTGTCGGAGGTAACAGCATTCACATTGTCGGTGGAGGAACATCGACTATTACTGCAAATCAGGCAGCGACAACATCTTATTCTACCGGAAGCACAACTGCATCGTTCGTTGTCACAGTTCCCAATACCACACCAACAGCCGGGCCTGCAACCCCACCAGCTAGAAATGCGTGGGATGTCTTATCTGAATACGGTGCTGCTTATACCAATCAAACAGGTGTCACTTTTTATGATTTTGGCGGAAGCACAATTGTTGGAGATGTCACGTTAGCAGATAATAGCGTCGTCAAGAAATATACAACCCATAGCTATTCCGGAATTTCTACAAATGCCGCACAAAGTTTAAATGTGTCTGCCATGACCTACCTTCATATGGATGTTTGGTCGCCTGACTTCGTTTCGTTCAGGGTTAAACTCGAAGCTGCAAACGGAAGCAACGTAGAACTTGAAGTGCCTGGAGCAAAAAGCCAGGGTGCATGGAATTCCTACGATATCCCTTTGAGTTCGTACAGCGCTGTCGATTTGAACAACCTGAGATACATTGTTCCGGTTACATTCAACCCGAACAACACTACCTTATTCATCACCAACGTCTATTTCTACAGACCTGCAACAGCTTTGCCTCCACCTACTCTCGGTACATTCACGGTTCCTGCAAAAAATTTGGGTGATGCAGATTTTGCCATCACACCTCCAACTTCAAACAGCTCAGGTGCTTTTTCATATACCAGCAGCAACACCAACGTGGCAACCATCGTAGGTGGTAACAGCATCCACATTGTGGGCGGCGGATCATCCACCATTACAGCGACACAAGCTGCAACCGGAAGTTACGGCTCAGCATCGACTACCGCCACATTTGTGGTAAGCTATCCGGCTCCTGGCGCTTCTCCGGTTCCGCCTGCAAGAGATCCGGCCGATGTAGTTTCCATGTTCACCGGAACACCAACAGTCTACGCCAATGCAATCACAGCCGTAAGAGCCGATTGGTCAAATGGCGCAACTACCATGACACCTGTTTCAAACGGAGCAAACACGGCCCTTCGCGTTGACAATATGGGTTATTTGGGACTGATAACAAACGGCGCTAATTTTAGCGTTGTCGGAAAAACAAAACTTCACGTAGATGTTTACCTGAACACGTCTTTGCCAAGCTTGTTTGTATTCCTTTTGGCTCCTGGCGATAATAACTATCAGGTTAACGGTCTTTCAGCAGGATGGAATTCACTTGACATTGATCTGACCAATTACCCTGGCGCAGATTTATCAAACGTCTACGGATTGAAATTCGAATCGAACTCAAGCCCAAGTGCTTTCCAGATGTATCTTGACAACGTATACTTCTACGTTCCTGCGGGTATCGACCCTACTATCACCAATTTCGATATCCCTGCAAAAGTTGTGGGTGATGCACCGTTTGTATTGACACCGCCAACTTCAAACAGTTCAGGTTCGTTCAGCTATACCAGTAGCAATACGAACGTAGCGACAATCATCGGCAGTACCGTTACTGTAGTCGGTGCGGGTACTTCTACTATCACCGCTTATCAGGCCGCAGACGGTGCTTATGAAGCAGGTTCGATCACCGGAACACTGGTTGTCAGCAATCCGCCATTGGCAACTGCAGCACCAACCCCGCCTGCAAGAAACGATTGGGACGTAATTTCATTGTACAGCAATGCTTACACGACACAATCGTCACCGAACTGGCAAAATATCGCTTCTACCACAGATGAGCAATTGCAAGGAAACGACACTAAGAAAATGAGCAATTTCAACATTGAAATCGTGACTTTCAACGCTACCGATGTGTCTGCCATGACCACGCTTCACGTTGACGTGTATTCTGATGATTGTACCGGATTGAACTTCTGGTTGCTCAACAACGGAGACAGAGTCGCCCAACGCTCATTGACTGCAGGCCAATGGAACAGCATCGACATTCCGTTGTCAACTTACACCGCTCAGGGATTGAACTTAAACGGCGTGAGCCTTCTTAAATTCGAAAGCCTCAACGGTGCCGGAAAAACAGTTTACGTAGACAACATTTATTTCTACAGATCAGCAACAGCACTGCCTCCGACAATAACAGATTTTACTGTTCCTGCACAACCTTATGGAGCTGCTCCTTTTACCTTGACCGCCCCAACTTCAAACAGTTCGGGAGCATTTACATACACAAGTAGCAATACAAACGTTGCAACTATCGTCGGCAGTACCGTAACTGTAGTTGGGCCCGGAACATCGACCATTACGGCTACACAAGCTGCCAGCGGAAGCTATGGTTCGGGAAGCATCACTGCTCAATTGGTTGTGGCTTATCCTGCACCGGGACCTTCACCGATACCACCGGCAAGAACAGCTGACAGAGTGGTTTCTATGTACACCGGAACCCCTACGGTTTATGCAAATGCTATTACAGCTGTACGTTCCTATTGGACAGGCGCAACAACAATGACTGAAGTTGCCAACGGAACAAACACGGCTTTGCGTCTGGATAATTTTGGATTCTTAGGCTTAGTGGATCAGAATGAAGTGCATTTCAGCGCAGAAGGAATGAGCCATTTACATGTAGATGTTTACCTGAACGAGCCATTATCAAACTTGTTTATCTTCTTGCTGTCTAACGGCGATCATCAATATACGGCTACTAACCTTACTGCTGGATGGAATTCGCTTAGCATTCCGTTGACGAATTTCCCGGGTGCGACTCTTTCAGATATATACGGATTGAAATTCGAGCAGAATACAACCCCGACTCAAATGTATATCGACAATGTTTACTTCAGCAACGAATGCTACACCTATTACGCCGATGCTGACAGCGATGGTTACGGAGATCCGGCCAATTCAATTCTTGCTTGTGAGGCTACTCCGGGATATGTATTGAACAATACAGATTGTAACGATGCTGCCCTTGCGATAAACCCTGGCCATGCCGAGGTGTTATACAACGGTGTAGATGATAACTGTAACGGACAGCTCGATGAAGGAAACCAGTTGCTTTCCAACGTGATCAACGCGCAGTGCGGCATCACCCTTGCCGCCATTAACTCGGTGATCCAGGTGACCACCTTCCCGAACATCACCCAGTACCGTTATCAGGTTTATAAAGTAGTTGGAGGTGTCGAAACCGGAGCGCCACAATACGTAGAGCGTGCCCAGGGATATTTCTCGTTCACCAACATGGCATCTTATGACTATGCCTCCACGTACAGCATTCGCGTCCAATTACAACGCAACGGAATCTGGCTCGGGTATTATGGAACGGCCTGTCAGGTATCGACCCCTGCATTGCTCGACAACCCGAACGGATCGGGAGCCATCAACCCGTCACAGTGCGGCATCCAGCTGGCCACCATCTCGACGCTCATCGCAACGCCTAGCCTCCTTGGGGCCACGGCCTACAAGTTCCGTGTGACCAACCAGACCGACTCGTCGGTTCCGGGCCAGGTACAGGAGATCGAGCGTACGCAGAACTACTTCGCCCTGACCATGCTTCCGTATTATTTCTACGGAACGACTTACAGTGTCGAGGTGGCCGTCAAGACCAACGGGGTGTTCTCGGGTTACGGCGCTCCGTGTCCGATCTCATCACCGGGGGTTCCGATGATCAACAACTGCGACCAGCATATGGCACAGCAGAACAGCTACATCTCCACGGCGAGCCTGAACAAGGCCACGGCCTACCGTTTCGAGGTATCCCTTGTGGATGGCAACGACAACCCGGTCTCCTCGCAGATCGTCGATCGTACCCTGTCCTACTTCAACTTCAGCATGGTGCCGGGTTACATACCGGGCGGCAAGTACATGGTGCGCGTGGCCGTAAGGACCACGGGTTACCATTCACCGTTCGGTGAGGCCTGTTTCGTGTATGCTCCGGGAGCATTGCGCCAGGACGGGACACAACAGCCTGAAGTGATCGCACAGCGTTTCAATGCTACCGTATTCCCGAACCCGTATGCCGAGAGCTTCTCGCTCGACCTGGATTCGACTTCGGAGGAAGCCGTGCAGGTACGTGTGTATGACATGATCGGTAAACTGCTTGAGGAAAGATCCTTCGAAGCCAGCCGGATCGAACTGGCCCAGTTCGGGGAGAAATACCCGAGCGGGGTTTACAATATCGTATTGACACAAAGCGGCAACGTGAAAACGTTACGTGTGATCAAAAGGTAATTTTTGGGTTGTTGATAAAAACACCTCTCTTAATTGGGGGGTGTTTTTAATTTCTTTAAAAAATTAAGACTATGAAAAACGCAAGAAATAAATTAGCGATACTGCTCTTTTTATTTTCGATTGCCGGTATTGCACAGGTTGGTATCGGAACAACAACTCCATCGGCCACACTTGATGTAACAGCAGCAAATTTAACCGGAACTACGGTAGATGGCGTGTTGATTCCAAGAGTTTCAAGGCTTCGTGCCCAAACCATGACCGGTACGCCTACTTCAACCATGCTTTATGTAAACGACATAACGAACGGAACCGCAACCGGAACAACAATCAACGTAACCTCTGTTGGTTTTTATTTCTTCAATGGCACCGTTTGGGAAAAACTCGCTTCCGGGGCAGCTTCTACCGATTGGGCCGTAACCGGTAATTCAGGACTATCAGGAACAACTAATTTTCTGGGAACAACAGACGATATTGATTTGGCTTTCAGAAGAAACAACATCGCTGCCGGAAAAATAGGGACAACAAGTACATCTTTAGGTGTAAATGCCCTTGCCGCAGGAGTTGCTACAAACAGTGTTGCAATCGGGACGAATGCGTTACGATTAACTACAGGTTTGGACAATGTGGCCGTTGGAAATGGCACCTTACAAGCAACGACTACAGGAATACAAAATACCGGTGTCGGAAATGCGGCATTGGCTGTAAATACAGGAAGTGCCAATACGGCTATCGGAAATCAGGCCATGACTTCAAATACATCTGCAAGCAACGGCACTGCCGTCGGATTCCAGGCTTTGAGAAATAATACTACTGCCAGCAACAATACGGCCTTGGGGTTCCAGGCTTTGGCAACCAATACCACGGGAAGCGCCAACACAGCAGTAGGATTCCAGGCTTCTACGGCAATTCTTGGAGGAGCGAGAAATACATCTATTGGCAATGCTGCCTTGACGGGTAATATTGCAGGCAATGAAAACACAGCCGTAGGTAACAATGCTTTAGGACGAACTACAGGATCGGGAAATACTGCTATGGGACATGAAGCTATGTTTGGTTCGGCTTCAGCATTTACTAATACAACCGGAATAGGATGGCATGCCCTATTCTCTAACTCCGGAAGCGGAAATACGGCCTTGGGTTATAATGCACTTCAGGGAAATGCGACGGCCATAGGAAATACAGCCGTCGGTTCATCTTCCCTGAATAACAATACAGGCTCTAATAATACAGCTCTGGGTACATCGGCGGGATTCGAACATGGCATAGGTGACAATAACACCTATATAGGTTTTGAAGCCGGAAGATATAGTTCAGGCCTTAACTCAACCATCAGCAATACCTTCCTTGGATCACAGGCAGGGCTTTATTCGTCAGGATCTTACAATACCGCTTTGGGTTCAAATACCCTGAAAGCGAATGCCGCTACAGCAAACAACGTGGCCATAGGATACAATTCACTGACTGCAAACACATCAACCAACAATACCGCTATCGGTTATGGAACATTAAGCGGTAACACTGCGGGCACGGCCAACGTGGCGCTTGGTTATAATGCGGGTTCTGCCGAAACAGGTTCGAACAAATTATACATTGAAAATACAAACGCCAATGCCAATGCCGCTTTGATTTATGGCGAATTCGACAACAACATTGTCCGTGTCAACGGTACGTTGCAAATCAGCAATCCGGCTACAGCGAACGGATATGCCTTGCCAATCGTAAGAGGTACGAACGGCCAAATACTGCAAACGGATGGCGCCGGAGCAACTTCATGGGTCAGCCCGTCGTCAATGACGATTACCGAAACAGATCCGCAGGTTTCTTCCGCAACTACAAGTGCTGTCCCAAGATGGAATGGTACCACCCTTGTTGATGGTGTGATTCGTGACGATGCTACAAACGTAGCAATCGGCGGTACCCCGACAACTGGCAACAAACTCGATGTGACCGGAAAAACCAAAACGACTAATTTCCAGATGACCAATGGTGCAGCCAGCGGCTATATGTTACAGAGCGATGCTACCGGAAATGCGAGTTGGGTCCAGAATCCGCTGAATGCATTGTCAATGGTACGTGTCAACCTTTTGGCAGACCAGGTTTTAGGTGGAACCGGCTGGGAAAAAATAAATTTTGACACGGAAGCTTTTGACACCGGAAACGAATTTACCGCAGGCAGGTTCACGGCAACAAAAGCCGGCCTTTATAAAGTCAATGCGGCTTATCATACCTTCAACCAGAGCAACGGCAACATGTACTCGATTGGAATCCAGGTCAACGGAGCTTTCTACCAAATCACGTCTTACGATCATAATGGACATGGCATTGTGGAACGCTCGGTAAGTTGTATGGTTCAGCTGGCTGTTGGGGATTATATCGAGGTTTTGGCCGAAGACTCGGTTGCCGGAGTAAGCATAGACCATTACAGCGGCAAGACGGTCGTAGAAATCCAACAGATACGGTAAGGCCAAACACCCTTTTACAATTTATCTTTCTGCTTCGGCGCTTTGTTTATGCATATCATCAATAAACAGCCCGGAGCAGTTTTTTTAATTCCGTAACACAAAAATCTTAATCGGAAGCCCTTTTATTTTGGATCTGTTAAGTACAAGGAAACCAAAAACTTGCACTCTCGTTCGTACTCCTGTGTGAAATTTGACGAAAACGATATAATAAATCATCCTCTTAAATTATCTTGCGTCAAAATTTTACCGCCCCAACATATCTGAATCATGTCAATCATCAATCGCAATCACAACAAACACTCCTATGTAAAAATGAAAATAAGGTTATCTTTTATTTGGTTTTTACTGCTTCCCATTTTTCTGTCCGGACAGGAATTGTCACCAATCGTAAAATATAATTCATCGACATATAATGCCGGAAACCAGAACTGGATGATATCCCAGGATGCCAACCGGTTTTTGTTTTTTGCGAATAATGAAGGATTACTCGAATTCAACGGTTCGGCCTGGACACTTTATCCATCGCCGAACGAAACCATCATCCGTTCCGTCAAAGTTGTAGGCGACCGGATTTATACGGGCTGTTATATGGAGTTCGGATATTGGGTAAGGGAATCGAACAATCACCTGAAATACAACTCGCTCAGCAGTAAAATAAAAGACCGCATTGTTGACGACGAGCAAATCTGGAACATCTTTTCTTATGAACAATGGATTATTTTCCAGTCGTTGAACCAGATTCATATCTACGATACCAAGTCGGGCAAATTCTCAGAAATCACTCCTAAAAACGGCATCTTAAAATCTTTCCAGGCCGATAATTCCATTTATTACCAGGTTGCCAACGACGGTTTGTATGAGATCGAAAACGGAAAAGCCAAATTGGTTTCCAATAATCCTGTTGTGGTCAACAATAAAATCGTAGCCATTTTTTCTACCGATGACGGCTTGCTGATGCAGACACAACACAACGGGCTATTCACTTTCATCAACGGGAATTTCGCACCTTTCTTTTCTGATGTAGACGACCAGATCATAACCAGCAGTGTGTATAGTTGCCAGCAATTATCGGATAAAGGTTTTGCCATCGGCAGTGTTTCAAACGGCGTTTTCATACTTTCTTCCACCGGAAAATTAAAGTACCATATTACCCAATACAAAGGTTTAAGTAACAACACGATACTTTCGATATTTGAAGATGCCGACGAGAATTTGTGGATTGGATTAGACAATGGAATCAATTGCATCAACTTAAAATCACCTATACGAAGTTATTCCGATAATACCGGTTTTCTCGGAACTGTCTATGCATCTCTTTTGCACAACGGAAAACTATACATCGGAACCAATCAGGGATTGTTTTACAAAACCTATAATTCTAACGAATCCTTTCAATTCGTAAAAGGCACAAAAGGCCAGGTTTGGTCAATTTTCGAATATCAGGGAACGGTGTTTTGCGGACACGATTCGGGCACTTTTATAATCGATAACGAAAATGCAACCCCTATTTTTTCAGCATCGGGAACCTGGGGCTTTGTAAAAATTCCGGGAAGGCCGGATTTATTGCTTCAGGGAAATTATTACGGGATTTCGGTTCTGCAAAAAGAGAACAATCAATGGAAGTTCCGCAATAAGATTTCAAAATTCGATTATTCCTCGAAGCATTTTGAGATTTCCAACTCAAGGGATGTATTCATAAGCCATGAATACAAGGGTGTTTTCAGATTCAAATTAGATGAAAACTACATGACGTGTTCAGGTCTTACCATGCTAAAAACCCCTAAAAAGGGTAAGAATGCGAGCCTTATAAAATTCGACAATCATATTTATTACGCCAATAAACAAGGGATTTATGTTCTTGACGAAGCAAGCAAATCTTTCCACAGGGACAAATTGATGAGTTCGGTTTTTGAAAAAGATGAATATACGTCGGGCAAATTAATTGCAGACGGCTCGGATAAATTATGGCTGTTCTCAAAGAATTACATCCACTATTTCACGTTGAGCAAAATAGGCAATGAACTGAAAAAAAATACCATCCCTATTCCGCTGTCGCTGACCGGATCTATGTTGGGCTATGAAAACGTGACGCGTCTGTCAAATTCAGTTTACCTCATAGGAACTACAGATGGTTATTACACCATCAACCTGAACGAACTGCGATTCAAGAGCAACGGTGTTTCCATTACCAACGTTACCACAAACAAACTGGACGAAAAACTGATCAGTTGCTCCATTAAGGAAACGGGTGAATTTGAATCGGACGAGAATAACATCATCCTGAATTACACCGTTCCGGAATACAACAAATATATCTACACAGAATACCAATACATACTCGAAGGTTTGCAGAGCGAATGGAGTAATTGGTCGGCCAAGACAACTGCCAATTTCAAGAATTTGCCGCCTGGCGATTATGTCTTTAAAGTAAGGGCGAAAATTGCCAATTCAGACCCTAAAAACATGGCCGTTTATCGCTTTACCATTCATAAACCGTGGTATGCGAATAACCTGGCCCTGATCATTTATTTTATCACAGGAATTTTATTGATTCTTTATGTTCATAAAGCGTATAAGGAATATTATCGCAAAAAAGAGCAAAAACTGATCGAGGAAAACAACCTTTTGCTTGAGATAAAAGAACTCGAAAATGAACAACAGCTCATGAAGCTCAAGAACGAACAGTTGTCGAGTGATGTAGACAGTAAAAACCGTGAACTAGCCGTTTCTACAATGGGCCTTATGAAGAAGAACGAATTACTCGCTCTCATCAAAGATGACTTGAAACGAACCGGCACGGACAATGACGACAAGAGTATAAAATCTGTAATCAATACCATTAACAAAAGCATTTCCGACGATAATTCCTGGACCATTTTCAAAGAAGCATTCAACACGGCTGACAATGATTTCCTTAAGAAAATTAAACTTGCCCATCCTACTTTAACCCCAAATGATTTAAGGCTTTGTGCCTATCTGAGACTCAATTTATCATCAAAGGAAATTGCCCCACTACTCAATATTTCCGTGAGGAGCGTAGAGGTAAAAAGATATCGATTGCGTAAAAAAATGGATTTGCCGCACGAAACGGGTGTTGTAGAGTATATTCTATCGATATAGCTTAAATAATCGGGCCTAAATACAACCATACATTAACTATACGAAACGCCTTTTTACGTGTATAGGCGATGACTCTCAGAGCCTTGATTTTATTGTTAAAACTGTATTAAATAAACGTTCCGGCGCGAATTGATGTTAAAAGTTATTGTGTATAGTTTCTTTAGACAACCAATTTAATTTTAGAAATATAAAAAATGTAGTTTTAAGCCATTCCAAATTTTTAAACCTACTTTTTATCAATATCAAAAAAATAACCTGTATAAATAACATTATAGGCAAATGATTTATGCAACCGTAAATCATTTCAAAGCTTCACCCAAACCAAATAAATAGTATAATGAGAAAACTTATTTTATTACTAACCATTGTCATTTTTTCGCCTTCGGTTTTTTCGCAGGGAAATAAAGTTGTTGTGGTAAACGGCAGCGACGGATCGAGAATGATGGTCGATGGAAAGGAATTTATCGTAAACGGAATGAACTGGGATTATTATCCAATCGGAACCAATTATTCCTACAGTTTATGGACACAATCTGACGATATGATCAAACAGGCCTTGGACAATGAAATGGGTCTGCTCAAAAACATGGGCGTCAACACCATTCGTGTCTATGCCGGAATGCCTAAGAAATGGATTGAATACGTATATGTAAATTATGGCATCTACACGATGATCAACCATTCTTTTGGCCGTTATGGATTGACTATAAATGGTACGTATCAGCCAAATACGGAATATTCAAAACCCGAAGTCCGTGAGATGCTTATGAAAGAGGCGAACCAGTTGGCTACAGACTATAAAGACACCAAAGGATTGCTTCTGTTCTTATTAGGAAACGAAAACGACTACGGCCTGTTCTGGGATGGAGCCGAAACCGAAAATATCCCGATGGACGAACGCAAATCGACCAAAAGAGCTGTCGCGATGTACAAGCTGTTCAATGATGCGGCCTTATCGATGAAAAACATCGACAAAACCCATCCGATAGCTTTTTGTAACGGAGATTTGCTATTCCTTGACATAATCGCTAAAGAATGTAAGGATTTCGACATTTTCGCTACAAACGTTTATCGTGGGCCTTCTTTCGGGGATTTGTTCGAACGCGTAAAAAAGGAATACGGCAAACCGGTATTGTTTTCTGAGTTCGGGGCCGATGCCTACAACGCCATCACAAGCCAGGAAGACCAGACTTCACAATCGTATTACCTGCTCAACGAATGGAAGGAAATCTACCAGAATACTGCAGGATTGGGAAAAGCACAGAATGCCCTGGGCGGTTTTACGTTCCAGTTCAGCGACGGTTGGTGGAAATACGGCCAGACGGCAGATCTTGATGTACACGATACCAATGCATCCTGGTCTAACGGCGGCTATATGAGGGATTACGAACAAGGTCAGAACAACATGAACGAGGAATGGTTCGGGATATGTGCCAAAGGCCCTACGAATGCCAAGGGGTTATACGAACTGTATCCGCGTTCGGCTTACTATGTGCTCAAACAGGTGCATCAACTGAATCCATACGCTCCAGGCACCACAGCTACGAGCGTCGCCACTTATTTCGATAACATCCAGGTCATGGATGCAACGTTGCGTGCCAGAGGTGACAAGGCGGCCCTGGATTCCAAACAAGGCGGAAAAATACGTTTCAGCAAACTAAGGGCAGAATTCACGACCTTCAATACCGGAGGTTCTTTGATTACGACTCCTAAAGCTGCAGATCCGAATTCATCTGAATATCCAAACAAATTAGGTTTCGACCATATGCAATCGTACTACATTGGGGTAGAAGGAAATCCTTCCGATAATATGCGCGCCAATGTAGAAGTCAACATTTTAGGCAACGTCGCCCTGAACCCGATCGACCAGATTTTCTATGAAAACCGCGGGCGTCCGGTAACAGTACAGGGAAGCAATGGCGATGTCCGCATCGATTCGAACAACCGCGTGCAGGTTTACAGTGCAAGTTACAGCTGGAACCACAGTTTGTTCAACCTCACCGGATTCTACAGGACTGGACACTATCATTGGGGTTATGAAGGAGATTTCTTCGGATTGTATCCAGAGGCCAACTACGGGGCGAACATGGACATCTATAACGGTATTGCGCCGTCCGGTTTCGAAATGGAAGGAAAGAAACTCTTCAGTGGTTTCAAGCTCGCATTCGGTCCGCAACTATGGTGGGGAGCGAACCCGGCCCTATTGCTCAAATATTCCAAGACGATACACAACTTTGCTATCACAGGTATTTTCCATGAAGATATCGCACAACAAACCAACACAGAAAGTTCATTCGCGATTCCGCAACCTAAGACCAGACGCTTTACGTTGGCCGTACACCGCCCGATTGGAAAATTTGGCATTGATGTAGGCGGAATCTGGGCCGGACAACCATTGAACGGTCGGGAATACCAAATTGTTAGAGGTTCAGGGGCAGACGAACAGGTTTTCCAGCACCATATCGAAAGCAAGGACAATTTTGGTGGAAAAGTCAAGATCACCTACATCGGAGGAAGATTCAACTGGTACGGACAAGGTGCTGCAATGGGCCTTGTAGCGAATGGCGGTGCCGATTACACCCAAACGTTCACCGGATGGAGACTTAAGGACAGCGGAAGCGGCAACCAGTATAACTTTTTGACCGGAGCGACGTATTCAATCGGAAAACTCCAGATTGCACCTAACTTCCTGTGGCAAAAACCACTTGAAGGCCCAATAGACGCCAACGTTCCTGCACCGGGAAGACCGAGAAACATTCTGAACGATCCGTTCGTAGTGCGTGCTAACCGTGAACAAGTTGCCGGGGAACTTTTACTTACCTATGACCCTACACCAGGCTCGTGGATGTACAATTGGGACAGCGACCGGACCGAGGATGCGAAATTTGCCGTGAGTGCCGGTGTGGTTTTCCGTCACCTGCCTACCACTCAGGATGCTGCGATAGGAATCATGCCGGACGGAAGAACCACTTTCGCCTTCGACGGTGCCGCGCCTGCCAAAGATTTGTATGAGGTCAACGGACGAATCGTTTCGAAACTGACCAAAGATTTTGGCATGATCGCAAACCTGTACACAGGCGATGCACAGGCCAACGGAAGCGATGCGAGGACAATCCACAGATATGGAATGGATCTGCGCGTCATCTACCGTAAAATCAAACTGAGCTCTTTTGTCAAAATAAACGATTGGGGGCCATACGATTACCACCGCGATTTCAACCTCACGTATCCAATGCAGCTCATGGCAGACCTTTCAACGGAAATCGGCAAGCCGGACTGGTTCATCCTTCCGGGTACACGCATCGGGATTCGTGGAACTTACAGGACGCTGGATCAATATTCGCCAAGATACAATCCGACGCAAATACTTGACGCATCAGGAACTTGGGTACCTGACCCAACTGCTATCGGTTTTCCAAAAGGAAACGAATGGGAAATCAGGACATACATTCACATAAACATTGGAAAATAAAAAATACTATGAAAAGATTTAAAACCCAACTGGCCTATCAATTATCCTTCTGGATACTTGCCTTTGCCTTTTTCAGCTGCCAGAACGACCCCAATGATTTTGAAGAAGCGACTTATTCCAAAAATCCTGAGGTATTCATTGACACGTTTAGTGCCGGGCTGAATTTCTCCTCATACGGAGGTGCCGTCGTAGATGCGTTTCAGGTAGATGCTGACGTGGCCTACAACAACTCCGCGGCTTCCATGCGATTCGACGTACCGAACGTAAACGATCCTGCAGGGTCTTATGCCGGAGGTTCGTTTTACACTTCCGTCGGACGTGACCTTACCCAATACGATGCATTGACATTCTGGGCCAAGAGTACCGTTGCCGCCACGATCGACGTTGTCGGATTCGGAAATGATTTTGGTGACAACAAATATCAG
Organism: Flavobacterium silvaticum; assembly: GCF_012911565.1. GTDB lineage: Bacteria > Bacteroidota > Bacteroidia > Flavobacteriales > Flavobacteriaceae > Flavobacterium > Flavobacterium silvaticum. The sequence continues at coordinate 222,526 of NZ_JAAMPU010000106.1, forward strand.
GCAGCTATAAACGGTTTGCAGATCAGCACGGTTTGGAGAAAATACATCATTCCAATTCCGGATCCGTCGAAGCTGACACAGGAAAAAGGAATGTTCTTTATTTCTGAAGGACCTGAAAACGGAAACGGCTATACGTTTTGGATCGACGAAGTCAGATTCGAAAAACTCGGAACCATCAATCCGCAACAGCCGCAAATCTTGAACGGACAGAATTTAGTCCAGACAGCTTACGCCGGTGTAACCAATACTATCGCTGGGCTGGTTTGTGCCTTTAACATGCCTAATGGAATAAACCAGATAGTCAACGTAACACCGGCTTATTTTACGTTTACCTCCTCAAACCCCGCCGTTGCAACCGTAGATGAACAAGGATTGGTTACCACTGTAGGCGCCGGAACAGCTGTTATTACGGCAACGGTGAATGGTGTGGAAGCATTGGGATCGCTGACCATCAATTCATCAGGAGAATTCGTGCACGCGGATACACCTACACGGGATGCGTCAGACGTGATTTCTATATTTTCAGATGCCTACACCAATGTTCCGGTAAATTACTACAACGGGTATTGGCAGCCGTACCAAACGACGCAATCGGCAGATTTTACGGTAAATCAGGACAACGTACTCAACTACACCAATTTCAATTTCGTGGGTATTGAATTTACAAGCCCAACAATCGATGCTTCAGGAATGTCACATTTACATATTGACGTATACATTCCGAACGCAATTCCTGCCGGAGCGAATTTCCAGGTTCAATTGATCGATGCCGGAGCAGACGGAGCGCTTGGCGGTGGAAACGATACCAATGCCACGGTTACTTTTACGGCACCCACGCTGGTTTCCCAAAACTGGATCAGCCTTAATATCCCGTTGGCGCAATTTGCTGCTTTAGGAGGCAGGGCACATCTGGCACAACTCATTTTTGTAGGCGCTAATGTCACCAATTTCTATGCAGATAATATTTATTTCTACAACGACGGAAGCGTGATTTCTCCTGTTCCGACTACAGCTGCACCAGCTCCTTCGTATGCGCCCGGCGACGTAATTTCTGTATTCAGCGACGCTTACACCAACATTGCGGGATCAGACCTGAACCCGAACTGGGGCCAGGTAACCGTGGCTTCACAAGTAGCTATCGGCGGAAACAATACGCTTAAATATGCCGGTCTCAATTATCAGGGACTTCAATTGGGAAGCGCGACAGATGTGTCTTCCAAGAACTTCCTGCACCTGGATTACTATTCCGCGAATTCGACGGCTTTGAACGTATACCTGATCAGTGGTGGCCCTACAACGGAACAACTTCATGCGCTGACCGTTCCAACTACGAGCGGCTGGAATAGTGTTGATATTCCTTTGTCACAGTTCGCTCCGGTCAACCTGGCTAATATAATCCAGCTCAAATTCGACGGAAACGGAGACATCTATCTGGACAACATCTTATTCAGAAATTAACCCAACCAACTGCCCCAAATTTGCTTTAAACGCATATATATCCCTTCACTACCCCGATTAAACTGCATCGGGGTAGCTTATGGGGTTAAGTTCAAAAATTTAAAAAAATCAGTATGAAATATTTTTCAAACAGAAATAGATACAAGAAACCAATGGCAATAGCTTTAGTATCTGTCATTGCATTTTCCATTGGCGGATGTAATGAAGACGATAAGCAAAGCCTTCCGGCCCGTAACTGGACGCTTACCTGGTCCGACGATTTCGATGGCTCAGCAGGTTCATTGCCAGATGACACTAAATGGGGATACGACCTTGGAAACAATGGCGGATGGGGAAATGCGGAACTCGAAACCTACACCAATAATCCGGAAAATGTATCGTTGGACGGAACCGGAAATCTGGTCATTACCGCAATACAAAATGGGAATTCATTTACATCGGCACGTATCAAGACCCGAAGCAAATTCGAACAGACTTACGGACGTTTCGAAGCCCGCCTGAAGACACCTTACGGCCCCGGTATATGGCCCGCTTTCTGGATGTTAGGCGCAACCAATAACCAACCGGCGTGGCCTGCATGCGGAGAAATAGACATTATGGAATTACGTGGCCAGACACCGTATGTCGTAAACGGAACCATCCATGGCCCGGGATATTCTGCCGGAAACGCCATATCAGGCTCTTACGCTTTGCAGAACAGCAGATTCGATTTGGACTACCATGTCTTCGCCGTGGAATGGACAGCAGATAAAATCGACTTTTTTGTTGACGATTATCTATACAAAAGAATCTCTAAAAATGATGTCCCAGGTGATTGGGTTTACGATCATGCGTTCTTCCTGATCCTGAACATTGCAGTAGGTGGAAATTATGTCGGCTTCCCGACCGCCCAGACTCCTTTTCCTCAAAAAATGATTGTCGACTACGTAAAAGTATATCAATAAGCCTGTTTTTTTTAAGAATAAAAGTGCCAGAATGCTCATGTGCTTTGGTCTGTCATAAATCAAATCCAAATGAAAAATTACATTTCGATACTGTTCCTGTTACTTTCTTTTTCGGGAATTTCACAGCAAAAAAGTATTGACCAAAAAGTAAATGAGCTATTGGCAAAAATGACCCTGGATGAAAAGATAGGTCAGCTGAATCAATACACGGGAGACAACACCCTTACCGGCCCTCTGACGATCAATCCGAATAAGGAAGAAGAAATCAAAGCGGGAAAAATAGGTTCCATGCTCAATATTCTCGGTTCCGAATACACGCGCAAGTATCAGGAACTGGCCATGCAGTCGCGTCTCAAAATCCCGTTGCTTTTTGGCCTCGATGTCATCCACGGATACAAAACCACATTCCCGATTCCGTTGGCCGAAGCCGCAAGCTGGGATTTGGCAGCGATAGAACTTTCTGCCCGTGTTTCCGCGCGTGAATCTGCGGCAAGTGGTATTCACTGGACGTTTGCGCCAATGGTGGATATTTCACGTGATCCGCGTTGGGGAAGAGTCATGGAAGGAGCCGGTGAAGACACCTATCTGGGTTCAAAAATCGCTTACGCCCGCGTCAAAGGTTTTCAGGGTAACAAACTCGGAGACCTAACTTCGGTTATGGCCTGTGCGAAACACTTTTTAGCTTATGGAGCAGCTATCGGCGGACGTGATTACAATTCCGTCGATATGAGCGAAAGAATGCTGTGGGAAACCTATCTGCCACCTTTCAAAGCAGCAATCGATGCCGGAGCGGCAACCTTCATGAATTCATTTAACGACCTCAACGGAGTTCCGGCAACGGGTAACAAGCACATCCAGCGCGACATCCTGAAAGGCAAATGGAATTTCAGCGGATTCGTCGTTTCAGATTGGGGTTCGATTGGAGAAATGGTCAACCACGGATTCAGCAAAGATAAAAAAGAAGCAGCTTATTCGGCAATCACAGCGGGAAGCGATATGGATATGGAAAGCAATTCCTATTTGTATAACCTGTCTCAATTGGTAAAGGAAGGAAGAGTTTCCGAAGCCCTGATAGATGATGCCGTAAAGCGTATTTTACATAAGAAATTCGAACTCGGATTATTCGATGACCCATATAGATATTGCGATGCCAAACGTCAGCAAAAAGAACTCAATAATCCGGAAAACACCAAGGCTGCAAGAGAAGTCGCTGCCAAAAGTATCGTACTGCTGAAGAATGATAAAAAGGTGTTACCGCTTTCAAAAGACACCAAAACGATTGCTTTCATCGGGCCGATGGTAAAACCAAAAAGAGCCAATCACGGATTCTGGGCCGTCGACCTAAAAGATGTCGATTCAACCTACATTGTTTCCCAATGGGAAGGATTGCAGAATAAGGTGGGTAAAAACACCAAACTGCTTTACGCCAAAGGTTGTGGCATAAGCGATATGAGCAAAGCAGGTTTCGACGAAGCCATAACGGTTGCAAACCAGGCAGACGTGGTCATTCTAAGTGTTGGTGAAGCCCCAAACATGAGCGGTGAGGCAAAAAGCCGCAGCAGTATCAATTTGCCCGGAGTACAGGAAGACCTGATAAAGGAACTTCAAAAAACAGGTAAACCGATTGTCATTTTAATCAATTCCGGACGACCGTTGGTCTTTAACTGGACAGCCGACAATATGCCGACTATCGTTTATACATGGTGGTTAGGTTCCGAAGCCGGCAACGCCATTGCGGATGTGTTGTTTGGAGACTACAATCCGTCCGGAAAATTACCTATGACTTTCCCGCGTACCGAAGGCCAGATTCCGTTGTATTACAACCATACAAGCACCGGAAGGCCGGCTAAGAACGAGGATGACAAAATCTATGTATCGGCTTATATCGATTTGCAGAACTCACCAAAATTTCCATTCGGTTATGGGTTGAGCTATACGACATTCGGGTATTCCGATTTGAAATTGTCAAAACAGGTTATTCGCAAAAACGAAACACTCCAACTATCGCTGACAGTAACGAATACCGGAAAAGTCGCTGGTGAGGAAGTAGTCCAGTTGTATATAAAAGACCGGTTCGCGTCAATAGTGCGTCCCGTGAAAGAGCTAAAGGATTTCCAGAAGATAAAACTGGAAGCCGGTGAAAGTAAAACCGTCACGTTTACCATCGATAACGATAAACTTTCGTTCTACCATGAGAACCTTGATTTTGCATCTGAAGCCGGAGAATTCGATGTAATGATAGGTTCGTCCTCAGAAGATATCAGACTCAAAAGCGAATTTGAATTAACCGAAAAAACACCGGCTGCGAATTAACCAATAAATGGCCTGAATCCGGAAAATTGCAGAATCAGGTCACAAATGAATTTTTTCATTTAAACACGCATCCCTAAAACGATTTCGCCAACCGTACATTACCACATCAAAAGCTGGTGATGTCTGTTATATCTGCAACAATATTTTTCTGGAGTCCAAATAAATTGGTTGTAATTGGCGTGTAGCGTGACTTAATGCATCATTGCGAATTGTATGGTTTTTATATCATCAAAAAACAAAAATGGTAAAAGACTAGGTTTATTTTTATGAATACCAACTGTGTCATTTCACTATTGGTCTGAAACAAAATCTTATTGCTGACTTTGAATTACCTGGTTTTGATCCAAGACCTTATTTCACTTAATTGATGAGCCCAATCAAAAAAATAATTGTCTTTTTACTTTTGCTCGCATCCGTAAACAATTACGCTCAACTTGGGTTTTGTACAGGTAGTAAGGGCGACCCTATTTTTAGTGAGAATTTTGGCAACGGAACAACATACGGACCCGCCCTTCCAGCAGGAACCACAACGTATCCTTTTGTTACCGGCGCTCCAAATGATGGGCAATACACTTTGTACTATCAGTCTTCTCTTTATACCACCTGGCACTATTCCTTAGACCATACACCAGATGCCACAAACGGCCCTAACGGAAAAATGTTACTGATGAATGCCAATGCTGTCACGTCCGGCGATTTTTACAAAAAAACGGTTACGGGATTATGTGTCAACACCACGTTTGAATTTTCCGCCTGGCTCATGAATGTCTATAATCCGAACACCAATTATTGCGGTGCCGGACAGATTCCTATCAACGTGCGATTTGAAATCTGGAACGATACGGAAACCGTTCTCTTAGGCTCGGGAAATACCGGAAATATATTTGGCAGTTCCGCTCCGCTGTGGCAACAATTCGCCTTGGTATTCACTACGACAAGCGAAACATCGGTGGTTTTGAAAATGAAGAATAACGGTGTGGGCGGATGCGGGAATGATTTGGCGATCGACGACATCATGTTCAGTGCCTGTGGCGATTTGACGACGGTTTCAAGCCCAACGGTCACCGGAGATACGTATACTACCTGTACTAACCCCACTTCATTGCAATTGGATGCAACAACCTTGAGTGCCGTGCCTTATTTTTATCAATGGCAGACAAGTACCGATGCGACATCCTGGACAGATATTACAGGGGCCACCAGTTCCACTTACACGACACCCAATTTAAGTTCCGCGACGTATTTCCGGGTACGGGCGGCCCAGGATGCAGCCAATTTGGGCAATCCTTTTTGTTCGAGTATCTCGAATGTTTTTACCGTCAATTTCTTACCGACACCGACTGCTGCCACAAACGACGGGGATAAGACCATCTGCAGTAACCAAACTATTCCTTCGCTATCGGTAACTGCTGCTTCAGGTACGAACGTGAATTGGTATAGTGCAGCTACCGGAGGAATTTTATTGCAATCTGCCAGCACAACCTACACACCTACTGCTGCGGGAATCTATTATGCCGAAACATACAACGCCACCACCAATTGCATCAATACGTCAAGAACGGCTGTAGAACTTACCATTATCCCGCTTCCGGATGTAACCATATCGGGAGCCACAACCCTATGCAGTGGAAATACGGCTACCATAACTTTTAACGGAACACCAGATGCGATAGTTACCTACAACATCAATGGCGGTTCAGATCAAACGATAACCCTGAACGCGTCGGGTTCCGCAAGCATCACAACTTCTCCTTTGTCTGCGAGTGTTACCTATACATTGGTAAGTTGTACATCGGCCGATTTGAGTTCGTGCAGCCGGCCTAAAAATGATTCGGTGACCGTTACGGTAACGAATGTACTTAGCGCATCTTTTTCAAGCAATTCGCCGGTTTGTTACGGAACGCCGGCTACCTTGAATTTTACGGGAACACCGAACACGATCGTTACGTATGCAGCAACCGGAGGCCCGAACCAGACAGTTACCTTAAACGCAGGCGGAACTGCATCTGCCTCGACTTCAAACGTAACTACGGCTGTATCATACACACTTTCGAGTGTCGCTTCCACCGGATCATCGCCTTGCACACAAACGCTTAATCAATCGATTACCGTTTCCTCCGTTCCGCTGCCCACAGTATCATCTATAAACGCAAGTCCAACTGCTGTCTGTTCCGGACAGACAAGTACTGTGACATTTACGGGAACACCTGATGCTGTTATAACGTACACCGTAAACGGAGGCAGCAGTCAATCCATAACGTTGAATGCCGGCGGAACCGCTTCTGTAACTACATTGCCGTTATCTGTCGCTACCACATATCAGCTCACAAACATAATACTGCCCGCAACCGGCTGTACACAGTCGCTTACAAATTCGGTAGCCATTTCAATCAACCCGACACCAACGGCAGCTTATACAGGAGATTTGAATTATTGCGAAGGAGAATCGATCTTACTCAATTTATCATCGACCGTTGCGGGGACAACTTTCGACTGGACCGTTTCCCAAAGCGGAACAAATGGAGCCACTGCCGGAAGCGGAAACCAAATCAATCAAAACGTAACACTGACCGGAAATTCCGCCGGAACCGTAACCTATACCGTCACGCCTCTATACAACGGCTGTTCAGGAAATCCAATCACAATAACGGTCAATATACTTCCGTTGCCTATTCCGGGAATCACCGATGGTGTGATTTGCCGGCCTGGTTCGGGACTTCCATCGACTCAATTTTATACGTTGGATACAAACCTGAGTGCGGCCGACCATACGTTTCAATGGTATCTTGACAGCGACTTGATTCCGGGTGCTTCCTCAAACACATATGATGCGTATCAAATTGGGACATACACGGTCATCGCGACGAATAGTGCGGGCTGTATTTCACTTCCGGTAGATGCTGTCGTTGGTGAAAGACCTCAAGGAGAAAGCCTGGTCATCGAGCAATCTGCCGCATTCAGTGATAATCCAACGATTACGGTCACTGTTGTTGGCGGAGGCGGTCCGTTTTCATATCAATTGGACGATTTCTATCCGCAGTCCTCAAACGTATTCCATTCCGTTTTGGCCGGAACACATACCATAACCGTGGTTGACGATTATTGCACGCTTCTTACGGCAACGGTCACGATCCTGGATTATCCAAAATATTTCACCCCGAACGGAGATGGAATCCACGATACCTGGAACATCGACGGAATCACCAATGCTTCGATCCATATTTTTGATAGATACGGAAAGTTGCTAAAGCAAATAAGCCCGGAAGGTTTAGGTTGGGACGGAACCTACAATGGTCACCAAATGCCTTCGAGCGATTATTGGTTCACGATAGACTATTTTGAAAACGGCGCAAGCAAAACGTTCCGTGCCCATTTTGCCATGAAACGATGATTCTTCAACAAAAAAACGCCACCATTAGGCAGCGTTTCAGTCGTGTTGTTGATTCGGTAGTTAATGCTCCAGCGAAGCCATATCGATTACGAACCGATATTTGACATCACCTTTTTCGAGTCGTTCAAACGCCGTATTCACATAGTCGATAGCGATGATTCACTTTCAGACGTAATGTTGTGCTTAAAGCAGAAATCAAGCATTTCCTGAGTTTCGGCAATACCACCAATGTTCGATCCGGCAAAACTGCGTCGGCCCATGACAACATTGAATGCCCCGATTTCCAAAGGTTCAGGCGGCAATCCGACAAGAACGACACTTCCGTCGTGACGCAATAAATTCAGATACGTATTGACATCGTGTTTAGCCGAAACCGTATCGATTATAAAATGAAGCTTGCGGTTGTACTCAGCCATTTCTTTGGGGTTTGAAGACAATACGGCATTATCAGCCCCAAGTCTTTTGGCATCGGCAACCTTATCCGGAGACGTGGTGAAAACGGTGACTTCCGCGCCCATCGCTTTTGCAATCTTGATGGCCAGATGCCCGAGTCCGCCAATTCCTAAAATACCGACTTTCTTACCCGGACCGGCCTGCCAGTGTTTCAAAGGTGAATACACGGTGATTCCGGCACAAAGCAAAGGTGCGGCAGCGGCAAGGTCTTCAAAAGCAGGCATCTTGAGTACATAATCTTCATGGCAGACATAGCTTTTCGAGAAGCCGCCAAAAGTTGATCCGCCCAAATCCTTATCCGGACTGTTGAACGAAAACGTAACACCTTCATCGCAGAATTGTTCGATTCCATCGTTGCAATATTCGCAATGGCCGCAGCTGTCTATAATGCAACCGACTGCCGACAAATCGCCAACCTTGAATTTAGTCACATGATTTCCCACAGCAGTCACGCGCCCGACGATTTCATGTCCGGGAACGATAGGGAAATTCGTTCCCCCAAAGTCATTCTTGATTTGATGCAAATCAGAATGGCAGATGCCGCAATACAGGATTTCCATTTCCACATCATGTGGCTTGACCGCTCTCCTGTTGATGGTCATTTGATGCAACGGATTCGCAACAGATTCGGTTCCGTAAGCTTGTACTTGTTTTGTTCCCATGATTATTTCTTTGGTGGTAGTATTTCGTTTAAACAATTGACGGCGTTGAGCGTTCGCGGGTAACCCACGTATGGCAGCAGCTGTGTCATGAGGTCGATCAATTTTTGTCTGCCGTTCCCAACATTCGCGTTGCCCTGAATGTGGCCTTTGATCTGGTTTTCGGTTCCGCCCAAAGCAATCAGGAATGAAAGCGTGGCGAGTTCGCGGATTTGGACATCGAGGCCGTTCCGGGTCACATAATCGCCGAAACAATTTGCCGATAAGTAATGCTGGAAATGCAGTAAATCGTCAGGCGCATTTTTATACATATCATCAATCCGGTCACCAAAGATTTCCTTCTGTTTCGCCAATCCTTTTTCGTGGCGTGTCTGAGGATTTGTTGTCGATTGGGGTTCGACTGGCAGATTGATATCGCGCTCCCTAAAAATATCATTCGTCGCCTTTACAAAATCAATAACCTTTGAAATCCCGACATAAGGAACCGACTGATACAAAATTTCCTTGACCTCAACCGGCGTCGCACCTACATTCAATGCAGCATTGGCAAACATTTTATATTCAGTGACGGACTGGCTTGCAATGGTCGATGCCAGGATCATAAGCGTCCGTGTTTTGACGTCGAGATTGTCATGGCCGACGATTTCATCAAAAGCGAAATTGTCAAAAACCTGTATCAGTTCCGGATCGGTCTGGGCAAAATTGGATTGATATTCCGGCCATAACTGGTTGTGGTTTTGGTGTGCCTTTTCAGAAATAGTGACTGCCGATTTTTCATCTGTCAGGGCCTTATCGTACGCTTCATCTGAAACAGCCTGCATCCAGACCGTCGCATTCGTATCTGAAGGAACTATCGCAATGTGCGTCATACTGTTCTGATGCGACGCACCATGCCAATGTTCGACATTTTTCGGGATTTTGACCACATCATCTTTTTTGATGATCTGGACTGATTTTCCTTTTCCCTGATAATAGCCGATACCATCCGTCACGATTAAAATCTGGCCGTACGGATGCGTGTGCCAGTTGGTTCGGGCCTTTGCATCAAAGGTCACTTTCCCCAGGCCAACGTTGAGTTTGTCCTCTGGAGTTACCGCCAGGTTCACGTGGACTGTTCCGGTGAAATAGGCTGTTGGAGCTTCCGGCCCTTGCTCTTTGATTGAAGTCATTTTGTATTGTTTTGTGTTGCCGATTTTTTGTGCGATTGCTGAAACAGACAATAGAGTAATTGCCAAAATTAGATTCCAAAAATTCCTTTGATGTTTCATTTTCAGCACGTTTTGTTACTTGATTGTCTGCATATCGATCACGTACCGATAGCGCACTTTTCCGTCAAGCACATTGGTATAGGCCTGATCTATCGCGCTTGCCGTTGCCGGAATGACTTCAACCTGCGGATAAATATTATTGGCCACGGAATAATCGAGCATTTCCTGTGTTTCTTTAATTCCGCCTATGAGCGACCCCGATATTTTGCGTCTTCCGCCAAACAGAATATCGCCCGATGTCATGCTCGGTAAATCCTTTTGTGCCGGAAAACCCAGGATGACCAAATCACCGTCAAGCTTGAGCATTTTCTGGTACATGGTCAAATCATATTTTGCCGGAATGGTACTTATGATAACGCGATAGGTATTGTCCAAACCCTTGAGCTGGGCCGGATCTTTAACGTTGACATATTTCACGGCTCCCATTTTGAGGGCATCGGCGCGTTTGTCTTCGGTAATGTCGAACACGGTTACTTTTGCACCCAGTTTTACCGCATACTGAACCGCCATGTGGCCCAATCCGCCAAAACCTGCTACGGCAATCGTATCTCCGGCTTTTACATTTTTATGGACAATTGGTGAATACGTGGTAACTCCGGCACAAAGCAAAGGCGCGACTTTTTTCATATCGGCGTTCTTTGGGATTTTGATGGCGAAGTTTTCGGCGAGTACTATTTTGTTCGAATAACCGCCTTGGGTCAGTTCATCGTTGTGGAAATAATCCTTGGACGCGTATGTGCCTACATTTCCTTTAAGGCAGTATTGCTCCTCGCCTTTCTTGCAGTATTCGCAGGTTCCGCAGGAATTGACCATACAGCCTACACCTGCAAAATCACCTACTTTGAATTTGGTGACATTCTTTCCGACCTGTGACACGCGACCGGCAATTTCGTGACCGGGAACAATAGGGTAATCTATCGCGCCCCACTCGCCTTTGGCTGTGTGTAGGTCACTGTGACATATTCCGGCATATTGGATGTCGATAAGGATCTCATCATCACCCACGGCATGGCGCTGGAAGTCATAAGCCTGGAAATTTCCGGTGGCCGACATTTTGGCGAATCCTTTTGCCGGAACAGCTTTGTTTTGGGCAAAAAGTGTGGCTGTACAAACCGACAGCATAAAAAGAAGAAGTATCTTTTTCATAAGGAGTTATTTAAAATTGTTGTTGAAAGATTATGTGGTTTTTGATGTTGCTGACGACCGAGCCAAAAACTCAACCCGAGCCAAATCAGCGATAGCGGAACCGCAACTATGGAAACGCCGGTCATGGTCAGCCCGATGCCGATAAGCCCGGCATATGCCCAACTCCCAACCTGATCGCCTGTGCGGTAAATGACTGTATCTATAAAGTTCTTCGCCTTGTATCTGTCCTCGCGGGAAACCGTTGTGAACAACACTTCCCGAACCGGACGCGATAACCCAAAATTCCCCACCCGTGTCGCTATCTGAACCGCAACAAAAACGGCCAATACCGGATAAGTTGCCAAAGCCGAAAACCCTATGATATTGATAAACGGCAAGACACAGAGCATAAGGGCAACTCCAAGCGACCTGACCAGATAACCGGTAAAAAAGAGTTGGAGAAACAGCGTGCAGGTATTTACCCAAAAATCGATGTTGGCGAAAAATGCCGTCCGCGATACTTTATCGGTGAAGTTGACCGACACGATTTCGGCTTGCTGGAAATACAGGAACGTAGAGGCGATGGAACTCAGTAAAATGCAAAAGGCGATGGCGAACAGATAAGGCGAGCGTAACGTATGCCCCATTCCGGAGAAAACACCTCCACCCAACGCTCTTTCCGATTCATTATCGTGACCTGACTTCTGGAAACCGAGGTTCACTTTTGACAATCGTTTCACTGCAAAAACACCTGCTTCAAGCAAAAGAGCCGACAGCATCAAAAGACCACTTTGCCCTATTATTTCTACAAGTCCGGAAGTCAATGCCGACCCTGCAATGCCGCCGATGGTTGCGCCCGAAGCCAGAATCCCGAATAGCCGTTTGCCTTGTTCCGAATTGAAAATATCGACTATGAACGACCAGAAAACTGAAATGACGAACAGGTTGAACACCGAAACCCAGATGAAAAAAGCACGCCCGATCCAAACCTGATGCGTCGATGAACCGAATTGGATCAATATCAGGAAAACCAGCAGGTTCAGCATAAAAAACCGATACGTGATGGCTATGAATTTTTCCCGCGTCCATCGTTTTACGGCAAATGCAAAAAGCGGATTGACGGCAATCATGGCAACCAACGTTCCTGTAAAAAGCCACGGTAAATTTTCTACACCTCCGGAAACACCCAGTTCGTCACGTATGGGACGCAACACGTAGTAGGCAAGGAAAATGGCGAAAACATACAGCCATGCCCAGACCAACGCTTTTGTTTCTGATGGATTGACGTTAAGGAGAATCCGAAGCTTTCCCAAAAGTGTCGTTTTGTTGTTTTGTTGGGGCATATAACTTATTTGGTCTGGTCGAGCAAACGCTTCAATTCCGTCGCATTGGTATTGGCACGGAAAGCCGGCGTTCGTCTCTGGAATTTTACACCGGTTGATAAATTACCTGCAATTACTGGTTCGCATCCGGCATCGCGTACCAATTGGGCGGCAACATCACGCGCGTCGGGAAAATCTGTGGCAATTGGAATGGCGAGTTTGTTTTCTTTTCTGTCGAACGAAGCCTCTATGGCAGTTGCATCTTCCGAACTGAAAACACGCACCAGTTTTGTTCCCGCTAAATATTTGGCAGATGTCGGCCCGTTTCCGTTCGCATCGACTTCTTTCCCCAAATCGCCGCTTCCGCCGTTGCAGGCATCGAGCACGATTTTACCGTTGATTTCGTTTTTGAGATCAATTCCCAATTGCGGAATGGCATCATACGGAACCGCGAACAGCAATACGTCTCCAAAAGCGGCGGCTTCTTTTGGCGTACCGACCGATGCGCGCGAACCGAGTTCTTTGGCCATAGCCTGTAATTCTTCAGGGTGACGCGAGGAGAACATGACTTCATGACCCGCTTTTACTAAAAGTTTACCGACTGTTCCGCCAAGCCAACCTGCACCTATGACGCCAATTTTCATGGGGCTTGCAGTGGTTTGTAAAGCCGGTTTTTCACTCGCTTTAGGTTTTTTGGCCTCTTCCGATTTATTCGCGCAGGCAGAAATGGGCAGTATCAATAGGGAACAGATGATTGCCAAAGATTTGTGCCTGATAGAGAGAAGTTGTGTCATTGTGTCGTGGTTTAGGAGTTAATCGGGTTTGCTGATCCCGAGGTTTTCGTTTTGGTGCAATTGCGGGTTTTCGATTAGGGTGCCTATGAAAGCCGCAATGCTTTTTCTGGAAATCGCGCCACCTGTTTCCGGTTGGCCTTTTTGGGTCAGTGCATAAGCTATTTCGTCGCCATTGGTGAACCAGTCGGGACGAAGAATGGTGTAATCGAGGCCGGACGATTCAATGACATCGGCGAGTTTCCTGTATGGGACAAGGATTGACGACAACGGCATTTTGTAGATTCCGATGGAACTGATGGCAATAACCCGTGTCACGCCGGTTTCTTTCATAGCTTTCACGATGTTTTTAGCCATGGCTTCGAGGTTTCCGGCCAGGTTGATGTACACGATGTCTTGTCCGTCGATGGCCGTTTTTAAATTCGGATAATCCATGACATCGGTTTCGATGATCTTGCAACCGGAAATATCCCCCGAAATGCGGTTTTTATTGCGGGCGAGCAAGGTCAGTTGTACTTCCGGCCAGTTTTTCAGTTCGGCGATCACATACTTGGAAAGACTGCCACTTGCCCCTATGATGAGTACTTTTTTCATTGTTGAAATTTGATGTAAGTCAATTGCCGGTTGAGGCTTTTGATTCGGCAGGTTCAATGGTTCGCAATGTGCAGCCTGACCCGAGTGGAGCTCTTTTTATTCACCCTTCTGAATAAAAAAGCGGGAACAGAGGGCGGAAACAGCTGCCCAAACCCTGAAAATCCAACCTTAGAGCCCGACCATTTTTTGCAGGTGTTCCGGATAGCGCTCGCCTTCGACGTTGATTTTTGACAAGACCGATTCGAGTTCGGACAGGTCGTTTTGCGTGAGCGTTATGTTTGCCGCTGCGTTATTTTCGGTGAGCCGGTGCAGTTTTGTCGTTCCCGGAATGGGTGCGATCCACGGTTTTTGTGCGAGCAACCAGACTAATGCGATTTGGGCCGGCGTTGCGTTTTTTTCAGATGCGACCACATTGAGCAAATCGACGAGATCCTGGTTGGCTTTCATGGCTTCCGGTGTAAAGCGTGGCAATATTTTGCGGAAGTCGTTGTCTTTTAGGTCTGCATTTTCCAGTTTTCCGGTAAGAAATCCTTTGCCGAGCGGGCTGTATGGAATGAGGCCGATTACGAGTTCTTCGAGTGTCGGGATTATTTCTTCTTCCGGTTTTCGTGTCCATAGTGAATATTCACTTTGAAGCGCACTCAGCGGCTGCACGGCGTGGGCTTTACGGATGGTTTGTGCACCTGCCTCGGACAGACCGAAATACATGGCTTTTCCTTCTGAAATTAAATCTTTTACGGTTCCTGCGACATCTTCTATAGGTACGTTTGGATCTACGCGGTGTTGGTAGAGCAAATCTATGGTTTCGATATTGAGTCGTTTCAAAGAACCCTCGACCGCTTTGCGGATTTGTTCCGGGCGACTGTTTACGCCTGCCATTTTGCCATCCTGTATGTTGAACCCGAATTTGGTAGCTATGACTACATTATGACGGTATGGAGCCAATGCTTCGCCTACGATTTCTTCATTGGTGTACGGCCCGTAGACTTCGGCTGTATCGAATAAGGTGACACCTTGCTCAACGGCAGATCGTATCAGGTTGATGGCTTCGTCTTTGGTGGCGGAATGACCGTAACCGAAGTTCAATCCCATACAGCCAAAACCGATGGCCGATACTTCCAATCCTTGTTTTCCTAGTTTTCTCGTTTGCATTTTTTGTATTTTAAAACTTGTGATACAAAGTTCGAGCGTAAAAAAGCGGCCGGCTTATATGAATTACGGAATTGACTACCATTATTACCGATTCGATAATCTGTAATAAAAATCACCGGTGTAATGCCGTAAATTTGTATATCCAAAAGAAGAATGACATGGAAGAGATAACGCGAATTGACACGGTTGGACAGTATTGCGCGGCTTCAAATAACGAGACCTATCATCCGTTGGTGAGCCTGGTTGATTTATCCAAAGCCCCCAAAAGACAGAATTCAAGAACAGTCTACGGATTTTATACCATCTTTTTAAAGGACATCAAATGCGGCGACCTCAAATATGGCTGCAATTACTACGATTATGAAGAAGGAACATTGGTTTTTGTAGCACCGGGACAAGTACTTGGTGTGGAAAACAATGGCGAGTGGTATCAGCCGCACGGTACTGCTTTGTTGTTCCATCCTGATTTTATACGCGGAACGTCATTGGGCCGGAACATCCGCGATTACAATTTCTTTTCGTATGAAGTTTTCGAAGCGCTGCATTTATCTGACAGTGAACGAAAAATCATCACCGATTGTTTTTCCATGATCCGGTACGAACTGGAACGCGGCATTGACAAACACAGCAAGACGCTTATCATAAGCCATTTGGAAGTGTTCCTTAATTACTGCGTGCGTTTTTACGAACGTCAGTTTATCACCCGAGAATCTGCTCATAAGGGTTTGCTTGAACGTTTTGAAACGTTGCTTGAAGACTATTATGTTTCTGATAAACCACAGACAATCGGTCTTCCATCGGTAAGCCATTGTGCCGCGGAACTGAATCTGTCAGCGAATTATTTTGGCGATCTCATCAAAAAGGAAACGGGGAAAACGGCCCAGGAATACATCCAGCTCAAAGTGATGGATGTGGCCAAGGAGAAAATTTTCGATACGGATAAATCGGTGAGTGAAATCGCTTACGAATTAGGGTATAAATATCCACAGCATTTTACGCGGTCGTTCAAGAGCATGATCGGGTTTACGCCGAACGAATACCGAAAGTTGAATTGATCGTTATTCGAAAAAAAGCTGCAGCGGATCCGACTGTATTTGAGCTTGCTTTTTAAGTGCTTTTTCCCAGTCGGATACGCTCTGGAAATCACGTTTTTTTTCCCATGCAAATCCTGCAAAATAAACCAGTTTTCCGGTTGGTTTTGCAATAATCAATAAATGGCTTTGGTCCGGTGTTTTCGACACGTGTGCAAATGCCGTTTCGATAGCGTCCGGATTCATGATTATGGCTTCGGAAACCCAATTGCCATCTATGGATTCCGTGTGTTGGAAAATGCCGTCTGCCAAATCGATATTCGTTTTCCCCATCTTGTCATGCAACGTAATTCCAACTGCGTAATCCGGAAGTTTTGTGTCATTTTTGTAAGTCACTTCGATACGTGAAAAATTGCTTCCGAGATCAAGCGAAATACGTTTGGTTTCAGAAACATGGAACGGGCTGAAAGGCGCATACGTCACTTCGAAAATCGTCCGCAACGGCCCGACGGCGATTGTTTTATACGACACGAAATTTTTGGAAACATACAAACTGTCCTGATACCAGATTCCCGTTCCTCCGGTTCCACGGCTTGCACCCACATGGTACGGATCATAACCTTCTCCGTGATCTTTATGGTAAAACATCGGGTCTGATGTATATCCGTTATACCACTTATTTATGACTGCCTTTTCCGTGCGTTTGAACCACAGATCTATGCCGCTTGAAAGTGTTCCGTTTTCTCTTTTCTGTTCAAAGCGTTGTTGTGCATCGGGCCCGTAAACACGAAATGCGACTTTGTCATTTTCCCAGGCATAATCATCGGTACGTTCCGGCACGAAACGCGAAAAAGTTATGGCTTCAGGTTCAGGGATTTTGATATCCGGATTGACAGATATTTCAAATTTCGCCATTGATTTTGCAGCGACTTCTGCCACGAAAAGCAACGCGTCATTCTTTCCGTCCGAATCCGTATCGACCCATTGCAAAACAAGACAATCGGAAGTTCCGGATTTGCATACACGTACCTCTTTTTCAATGTAATTCTTGGGTAGCGACAACAACTTCGATTTTGGAATTTCGACGATTTCTTTCCGACTGAAATCCAGGGCATTTTCGACTCGTAAAACAATGGATTTCTGCTGATTCTGTCCGATGCAGTTCAAGCCAAAAAACAAAAAAATAAAAGCCAGTGATTTACTTTTTAAGCCGCTTTGCATTGTCGTCTGAAATGATGGATTTATAATAGTCCTGAAGCACGAAAAAAGCTTTCTTTTTCACACCTTCATCAGAAATCAATCCTTTGCGGTTCCACAATTCCTGATACTCCGGATTGTTGCGTTTGGGGCTTCGGAAATCGGCCAGGATCCACGGAGAAATTCCCACATAATTATCGGGCATTCGTTTCATCATGGCAATCTGCTCTTCAAAATACCATTGCTGGTATTCTTCACTGAAACGCGTGAGCTTATCGGCATGGAAACCTGCTTTGGCATCGGCTCCGGTTTCGCTGAAAAACAACGGTTTATCATAAATGGTTTCCCATTTCGCCGTTTCGCAATCATTTGGCAAACCTCTGTACCAACCCAGGTATTCGTTGCACGAAACAATGTCTGCGAATGCGCCAAGCGGATCATCTATTTTATTCAGATTACCTTCTCCGCTGACTTCAAGTGCCGCAGAAATTAACCGCGAATCATCCCTCGATTTTGCCCTTTTTACAAGCGTACTCATAAACGTCGTCCTTGCCTCGCTCACAGGTGTTTCGTTACCAACCGACCAGATGATTATCGATGCTTTGTTGCGGTCACGTTCTATCATTTCATCGAGCTGTTTTTTTGCTTTTTTCAGCACTTCGGGATTCGTGAAATCTATGGTCCAATACACCGGGATTTCAGACCAAACCAACAGGCCCATTTCATCGGCGAGCCGCGTCATGTTTTCGTTGTGCGGATAATGCGCCAGGCGAACCATATTACAACCCAATTCCTTTGCCCAGCCCAGTAACTGTTTGGCATCGTCAAGGCTGTGGGCACGGCGTATCTGTTGCGGGATTTCTTCGTGTATCGATATGCCGCGAAGGAAAATTTCCTGTCCGTTGAGTAGTATTTTTTTACCTGAAACTTCGATTTTTCTAAAGCCGATCTTTTCCGAAATAATTTCATTTCCGAAGGTGAATTTTACATTGTATAATTTCGGGTTTTCGGGCGACCATAATTGGATATTTTTTAGTGCCGATGAAAAGAAAATACTGTCTGATTTTGCATCGATTTCTTTGCGGAATTTAAGCTCTGGAATTTCAACAACCGCTTTTGAATTTGTGGCTTGATTTAATTTGATCCAACCCGAAACCTGAAATGTTTTTTTCCGAATCGATTCTGAAATATCCTGATGCTGGTCCAACTGAATAGTGTACTGTGAAATAAATGTTTCCGGAACGATAACCAATTTTACATCACGCGTTATTCCGCCGTAATTCCACCAATCCGTATTCAATGTCGGAATCTCATCGGCGTGTCGTTTGTTGTCAACTTTTACGACAAGGAAATTATCTTTTTCAAGTAATAACTCTTTCGGGATTTTAAAATTAAATGGCGTGAATCCGCCTTTGTGCGTACCGAGTTTTTTGCCGTTCAGATACACATGTGCTTCATAATTCACGGCACCGAAATAGAGATAAACCTCATCGTTATTTTGCATCTGCGGCTTATCGAAATCCCGCTGATACCAAACCGTTCCCTCATAATGCAAAAACTGACGATCCTGGGAATTCCAGTCGCCGGGAACGTTGATGCTGCTTTTATCCGAATACTGATGTTCGATCAAATCCGACTTGCTTTTTGGCGTGTTCCGGTTCCAATACGCGCCGTTATCGGTCTCTTTCCGCTCCTTGAAACGGTAATCGTAAAAGCCCGTTTCGTAGGTGTCGATGATGTAATGCCAGGTGCCGTTTAGTGAAATATTCCGTCGCCCTTCAACATTCGTAATCAACGTTTCCTGTGCATTGGAATTTGCAAGCTGCAAAAGCAAAATCAAGCGTAAAAAATATCTTTTCATGTTACAGGTTCTCAAGTTTTTTGTAGCGTATCAAGGCTTCGATAAAATAATAATCGCCGTAACTCAACGGGGTGTCGATTTCGGTTTTGTTCGGCATATTTCCAACGCCATGCTTTAGTAAAAATCCGCCGTTCGTTCCTTGCTTTGCAAAATATTCGGACGAAAGTAATGTGGTCAGAATTTGTTCCGATGCCTGTTTGTATTCAGCAGCTTTTTTAGTGTCGGAATACTGGCTCAGTTCCAATAAAGCAGATGCCATGATCGATGCCGCAGATGAATCACGCAGCGCATCCGGAAGGTTTGGCGCATTGTAGTCCCAATATGGAATTTTGTCTTCAGGCAGGTTCGGATGATGCAGTAAAAAATCGGCGATATGCTGTGCCTGCTGCAAATATTTTTTGTCTTTCGTCTCACGATACATCACCGTATATCCGTACAAACCCCAAGACTGACCACGCGCCCAGGCAGAAGAATCGGCCGCTCCCTGATTCGTTATCTGCCGGTGCATCTTTCCATCTTCCTTTCCGTAAATCACCACATGATACGAACTGTAATCGGGGCGGAAATGATTTTTCAGTGTCGTATCCGCATGACGCACAGCAATCTTATAATACGTACTGTCGCCGCTGTATTTCGTCGCCCAGAACAACAATTCGAGGTTCATCATATTATCAATGATTACTGGCATTTCATCTTTCCCTGCGCCATTCCACGGAGCCGGATCCCAAGATTGGATACAACCCACAACCGGATTGAAACGTGTCGCCAACGATCTGGCGCTGTTCATCAGGATTTCTTCGTATTCCTTTTTCGGATCGAGACGCTGGGCATTCCCGAAGCTGCAGAACATCATGAAACCGAGGTCGTGCGTAGAGGTGTTGAATTGTTCTTTTTTTAAATCCGATAGAATTCCGATTGCTTTCTTCTTTAATCCTGCAGCTGGTTTTACCTCGTCGAGCAATACTAATGTGCCAGGGAAAAATCCGCTGCACCACCAACCCGAGTCACTGGTTTCGACGGCATTTTTATCGGCATGGTATGTTTTGGGATAATGGCCGGCCGTGGCGCTGTTTGCCAATAGTGAATATTGCTTCTGGCTTTGGATGAACGCCGCGTCTATTTTATCGGCCGGTATTTTTTGTGCCCGGCAAATAAGGAGCGAAAGACATACGGCACAGCAATAGGCAAATTTGAACATTGGATACGTAGTTTGAATAAAGATAGGCAATTCAAAAAAAATCGGTTTTTCATACCTAATCCGACCAAAATCAATCACTCCGACAGCATACACTAATCCGTCATGTTCAACCTATTTTTTTGTGGCAATCGGAGATGTGGAGATTTAAAAATCCACAAGATATTTCTCCACATCTTATGGGCTTGGCTCTGCTTAAACAGAATCAAAACACAATGATGCTTTCATGCACCAAAACCATTTTAGAATTCAGAATAAATTCAGAATTACATATGTACTTCGCTAAAAATATCAATCACCTGATTCGGTTTCGGGCTTAAAAATTTCTTTTCCACTTATGACATAAAACTACGTTCCTAAACTCCACAAACATGAGAAAGACCGCAGTTTTATTGTTCGTAGCCCTTGTGGCACAACATCGTTCCGAAGCACAAAATGCAGTTGTCGACAGCATTTCGACAGATTCAATCAAAAAAAACCGCTTTCATTATGAAGCACTAATCATTCCGACAGCTTTGATTGGCTATGGACTGATAGGGATTGAAAGCGACCAGATCCAAAGCTGGAACCTCGGCATACGTGAAGAGGTCACAGAAGATATCGACAGGAAAATAACCATCGATGATTTTTCGCAATGGGCGCCAGCCGTATCTGTTTTTGCGCTCGATGCCGCCGGAGTGAAAGCAAAAAACAATCTGAAGACGCGAGCTACCATTTACCTTACATCTTTCCTGATTTGCAATGCGACCGTTTTCAGCCTGAAATCGATTACCCGTATTGAACGTCCGGACGGAAGCGCACGAAATTCATTTCCATCGGGACACACCGCAAATGCATTTATGGGCGCCGAATTTTTATGGCAGGAATACAAAGACAAGTCTATCTGGTATGGTGTCGCGGGTTATGCTGTTGCTACGGGAACCGGTTTGTTCCGCATTTATAACAACCGCCATTGGCTCACCGACGTTGCAGCCGGAGCCGGAATCGGGATTCTGAGCACCAAAGTCGCCTACTGGCTCAATCCGTGGATCAACAAGAAAGTATTCAACGGACACCATGAAAAGAACGGAACCTCATCTACCATGGTCATGCCTACTTATGACGGCCGCAATATGGGAATCGGTTTTGTAAAAACATTTTGACACAACAATTATGAAGCGTATTTTTTTATCGGTTTTAATTTTGATAGTGATGGTTTCCTGTTCCGAAAAAGAACAATTGGGCACCACTTTTATCACAAATCCGGATTTCACCAAAGCGTTCACCCAAGACCAATGGCGTATTTCAAATTACAAGGTCAACGGAAAATCCATGAAGGCTGAATTCCAGGATTACATATTTACTTTTTCATCCGCGAACGAACTTGTAGGAAGCAGCAAATCAGACACCATCAAAGGCAAATGGCACGTAGAAAGCGATCCGGCAACAGACGATTCGCCCGATGTCGATTTCGGGTTCAAAATTCAATTCCCGCGCAAAGAACCTTTTAAGTATATCAATGGAAAATGGGCTATCGTAACCCGTGAAGCGGGCCGGTTGAGCTTGTTGTCCTACACTTCAGACGACTGGGAATACCTGACTTTTGAAAAGGTGACAACCAACGGAAATTAAACCAATACTTTCAATGCGGACGGAATAACCGAAACATCTAGTCTGTTCGTTTTGAAACTCTTGAATTCACCGTCTATCTGGGCATCGATCAAAAGCGTTTCAGGCATTTTTATTTCTATCTGTTTCACCAATTGGTGCTGTGCTTTCCCAAATTTTTCCACCCGGTTCGTGAGTACGCGATACCCGAGTAAAAGTTGCTGCATGAGTGGGATTTTCTTTACGATGAGCACATCCAGCAAACCGTCGGAAAGGCTTGCGGCAGGCGTCAGGCTCATGTGGTAACCCATTTCATTTGAGTTGGAAATGAACAGCAGATACGGATCTATTTCAACTGAATCTCCGTTGACTTTGACGATTGCTTTTTTTGGTTTATACGATAGACTCGCCGACAAAGCCGCAGTCACATAAGCCTTCAATGTCCTGTTTCCGGAACGCTCGTATTTTTTGATGATTTGGGCATCTATGCCGATTCCCATATTGCTGAAAAAGAAACAGTCGTTGACTTTCCCCACATCGATGGTCGTGGCTTCAAGTTGGCGGATAATTTCAAACGAACCTTCTATGCTTCTCGGGATATTGAGGTTCGAAGCCAGGCCGTTTCCGGAACCTACGGGCACGATTCCTAAAATGATTCCCGTTCCCACCAACGCAGATGCGACTTCGTTTATGGTTCCGTCGCCTCCGCAGGCAATGACGTAATCCGGATTTTTGGTCACGATATCACGCACCAAAGTCATCGCATGCCCTTTGTGCCTGGTGTAATCGACCTCGATCCTGAATTCGCTCCTTGGGAAATAATTCCGGATTGTGGTAGCCGATAAATTGTGTTTGGCTTTTCCCGAAATCGGGTTGACGATGAAATGCAGGTACAACATTACTTGAGCAGTTTGTTCGTAAACAGATAATCTGCGGTTTGATACCAACTGATGGTTTCGTCAAGGAACGACCGATCCATCGGAAGCGGTTTGAGGCTGTTGTCCTTTACGTCGTACGAATAGAAATTCTGCTTTTTCTGGTCGGACAGAATCATCACTTTATTTTGCTTCATCAACGTCAGTTTCCGGTACGTTCCCACCAAAGCGCGTTGTTCGAATGTGGGGTCAAAAACATCCTTGCCGAAAAAATCCGAATCGTAACTCCAATGCATAAGCGAGAAAAACGTCGGGAACAAATCGATCTGCGAACATTGCTTATCGATTTTCTGATTGAGGTTTTCAGGCAAATTCACGATCATGGCCGGGATGTGATAATTGGCCACATCGATTTCATCCTTTCCGGCACTGCTCGCGCAATGATCAGCTATGATGACGAAAACCGTATTCTTAAACCACGGTTTTTGTTTGGCTTTCCGGAATAGTTCACGCAATGCAAAATCGGTGTATTTGACGGCTCCGTCGCGACCGGTTCCCGACGGAATATCTATTTTACCCGATGGATACGTATACGGCCTATGGTTCGAAGTAGTCATGACGAAATTGAAAAACGGCTTGTTTTGCGAATGATAGGTATCGGCAACTTTGAGCATTTTGTTGAAGATATCCTCATCACAAATTCCCCATGCATTTTCAAACGTCACTTCGTTATCGGCAATGTTGTTTCGCGTTGTTTTTATGGCATCGCTGAGCACACTTCCACGACCGCGATCGTAAATATTGAAACCGTTTCCGCCAAAATAAGCATTCATGTTATCGAAATAGCCGTCGCCTCCGTAAAAGAAATTAGACACATATCCTTTGTTTTGGAACACACTGTTTACTGTGTACAGATTTGCATTTTCCGGACGCTTCACGATGCTTTGTCCAGGCGTCGGCGGAATGCACAACGTGACGGCTTCCATACCGCGCACCGTGCGTGTCCCGGTTGCATACAGGTTGCTGAAGAACACGCTTTTTTGTGCGAGGCTGTCTAAAAAGGGGGTAATGTTATTTTGGTTCCCGAATTCCTTGAGGAAACTTCCGCTGAGGCTTTCAACGAGAATAAAAACCACATTTTTCTTTTCGGCCGTAGCTGCGGAATCGGTTATGGTCCTGTGGACGGAAAAATCAGTGCTGGTGAATTTGCTGTTCGGTTGTTGCAGCTTTTGGCGAACCATCTTAAATGCCTTGTCGTTTTCAACAGAAGTGTAGAACTCATCGTACTTCATCTGGTTGTTCCGGAACGCGGCAAAAAACGAATAGATGCCGGATTTTGAAATCTCTGAATTGTATCGGTTAGATGACCATTCGGCAACTGTATTTTTGATAAAGGCGGTGTATAAAAAAGCGACAAATAAAAATCCGCCGAAAATAATTAACCGCTGATGCCATTTCGCCGTAAAGCTGAATGTTTCGGAAAAAGCCCCGCGTTTGTAAAACAGGAACAATACCGCAGCCGTCAAAATACCGACTCCGCCAATCAGCAAGGGCAGCGGATACGATTCCTGGATATTCGACACCACTTCATGCGTGTAAATCAGGTAATCGACTGCGATGAAATTGAAACGGCTGCGGAATTCTTCCCAGAATGTGAATTCGGCGAAAAAGGCAAAAATCAATATAAAGATCGTAAGCGTCGTGAAGAACCAGACCAGGATTTTATCGGCCCAAGAACCAATCCATTTATTCGGGAAAAAAGTATAATACAATAGTGCCGGAATCGCTGCGTAACTGACTGTTCCCACATCAAAAAACAATCCCACGAGGAACGTCCGCGTCACATCAAAAACATGCCAGGACACATCTTGCGATTGCCAGGTAAAAAGCGAAAGCCGTATTAAAAATGAGGTGATGAGAAACCAGGAACAGAAAATAAAAAGCAGCGAAAACCTGCCTGCGAAATAAAACCTTTTAAGCATGAAGGGCTATTTTTTCACGCAAGATTCCAACGTGAATTTGAATTAATTTTGAATTAACATTGGATTAACTTTCAGGACAAATCAAAACTTGTAGCTATACCCGAAACGAACCACCTGGGTTTCATAATAATCGCTGCTTTGATAACGGAAACCGTCGGCGTAAACTTCCTTTTTGATCACAAGCGTGTTGAAGAGATCGGTCGCATTCAAAAAGATTTCGCCTTTGCCTTTCTGTATGGTTTTCTTAATTCCGGCATCGACTGAAAAACGCTCGTTTGTTTTTCCCTGTGGAATAATATCTGGCGCGAGCCAAGCTGCAGAAACCTGTAAAACAGCAGTCTTTCCGAGCTTGAACGTGTTGTTCGATTTGACGCTTCCGGAATAAATGCCAGATGCCGGAGTGTAAATCGTATTCGGCTGCGGATATAGAACGGTCACGGTAAATGCATCAAAGCGATTCTTGTATCCGTTCAGGTTCAGGTTTGAGGTGAACCAAGGAGCTATCTGTAACGATCCTGAAAACTCGATTCCGGTAGCATAGCTTTTTCCGGCATTCTGGAAAACATTATAAATCAAATTGCTTCCGTCCATCGAACTGGCGATTCGCGAAATGGTTCCACGTACATATTTGTGATAAGCCGATGCGAATAAATAGCCTTTCGAAAAAGTGCGCTTATAACCCAACTCGACATTATCTGTAAATTGTGGTTGAAGCGCCGGATTTCCAACCTTGATGATTTCCGCATCGTCGTACTTCGGAAAGATGCGGATATCGATTTCGGCCGGGCGATCGACACGTCTGTTGTAGAATAACGAAACCTTGTCTTTTTCGGCCAGTTTATATGCCAAACGCAGATTCGGGAACGGCTTGATGTAATCGTATCCATCGCTTTTGTATGTCGGATGGTTCGGGTCGACATCGTATCTCAAATGCGCATATTCCATACGCAGACCGGCTTCGGCCTCGAATTTTGCATTTTCAAAAACATAGTTTCCATAAAGCGCCGGAATCATTTCGCGATACGTCGCACGTCCGCCGGCAGTGGAATCGATGGGTGAATTCTGTCCCGGATAAAATTGCATATTGGTCGGGATTTCACGGTTGCGGAATTTGACACCGCCTTCGATACGCCCGTATTTCAACGGTTTGGTATAATCGAAATTTACGTCTATGACTTTTTCATCGGACAATAATTTAAACGCATCGGTTCCCGAGAAATCCGGCAGTATATTTTTGAACGCATAACGTTCATCTTCACGATGGAAGGTGTAATTGATCCCGGTGTTGAAAAAGTGTCCCGGCTCGGTGAATTTATGGTTCCACGAAGCTGAAGCCATGACCGTGGTTTTGAGCTCGTTCTCTACGAATTGCCACAATCGCAACCGCTGCGAAAAATCGGAATTGAAAAACGGTTCTTCCCCGTGATCGACGATTTTTTCACTGCCGAACATTCCCGAAAATGCTACGGTATTATGATCGTCGTAATTCCAGTCGACACCTGTTTTCAATGTGGTGAAATGCGTGTCGCGATTGCGTTTTGTCTGTTGGTGGATAATGGTTCCATCGTCATAAAAACGATTGACGAATTCATTTTTGTTCAGGGTTTCCGTGTACAGATAATCGCTCTGGAAATACACGTTTATCTTTTCCTTCCGATAATTCAGGGACAGTGACGGATTGATTTTCGGTGTCAGTGAATACTGCGGATTTATCGTGGGCAGATTCGATTTCCGTTCCCACAAAGAGCCATATCCGGAACCGATCCCGACCTTTCCGTTCAAACCTTCTTGTTTATTCTTTTTGTAGATGATATTAATGATTCCCGCATTCCCGTTCGCATCGTATTTCGCCGACGGATTGTTGATGATTTCTATCTTTTCAATGGCTGATGCCGGAATATTGTCAAGTCCCGACTGGTTCGCGATTCCCGTCAATGCCGTTTGTTTCCCATCGACTAAAATCATGACGTGATCGTTTCCCCTGAGCAGTACTTTTCCGTCCTGCGTACTTACGCCGGGCATATTCTGCATCGCTTGTAATAACGAACCGCCGGTTTGCGAAACATTGTCGGAAAGATTGAAGGTTTTCTTGTCCATTTTGGCTGAAACTTCTTCGGTCTTATTTGCGGTGACGGTCACTTCCTGAAGCAATTGCGAATCGGCTTCGAGGTTGACCACCGGCAATTCGATAAAGTCATTGAGGTTTCCGACAAAAACAGCTACTGTATTCGTCTTCAAACCCATCATGCTGTATTCAACCAGATAATTCCCGGATGCCACATGTTCGAATGAAAATCTTCCCTGTTCGTTCGTGATGGTTCCCGAAACAATTTTACCGTCGGTATGTTTGAGGGCCACATTTGCATAAGCCAAGGCTATATTGGTAGCTTTCTCCCGCACTTGCCCAGACACCGTTGCGGTTTTATTCTGGGCGAATGCGGCAGTAAGGCCAATAAGCATCAGCAGTAAAAAGCACTTTCGAAACATGGAAATTATTCGCTGACCGATTTAATGAAATTGCCTTTTTCGTCAAACAGGAAATCTTTGCCTGAAACTTCCGCTTCGTAAGTCGTTTTTCCGGAAGCATCGGTGATTCGTGCCGCTTCTTTTACTTTCTTATCTTTCAAATAAGCGATGGCGGCTTTAGGCAATTCCGATGCTGGAATTTCGACTTCGGTTTCCTTGCGTTTTCCCGAAGCGTCATAAACGGCGGAATACTCTTTTGAATCGAGTTTGAATCCTACTTCAAAATCATTTTTTTCCGCTTCCCATTCTGCCTTTTGCGCTTTTGGGAAGTCCGATTTAAAAGCAGCCGTCACCTTATCCGGGACATTCGTTTTTTGTTTTTTCTCTTGCGTCTTTTGGGCCGAAGCGCCTGCTGCAAAAGTGGCAGCCAACAGAAGTGTTGCAATGGTTTTCATCTGAAATTTTATTTAGAAATTACAGATGCAAAGCTGCGGTACGATTTAGAATGAAGTTTGAATTTAGCCGAAGGTAACGTTAAATCTGTGCAAATTTTCGCTGAAACCGTATTCGATGTCCCAGTTATTTATCTCGGCGATTTTTTTGACTATGGCCAGACCGAGCCCGTTGCCTTGCGTAGACGAATCTATCTTGGAAAAACGGTTGAATAATTTACCTGAATTCAGCGCTTGCAGTGGTCCGGAATTGACAATTCCCAACGTGTTGCCCTTGATTGTTACCTTGATCATTCCGTCTTGGACATTGTGGCGGATCGCATTCAGGAACAAATTATTTATGAGCACTTCCGTCAATGTGGAATTTGCGGAAATCTGGATGTCATCTTTGAAATCTGTAGTCAATTCCAAATTTTTAGCATGGGCTTGTTCCGTAAAAAAATCGAGGTTCCGGCCTAAAATATTCTGGATCGAAACCTGCTGTTTATCAAAATAATTCTCGTTGTCGATTTTAGAAAGCAACAGCAGATTTTTATTGAGTCGGTTCAACCGGCTTACGTCGTTGTTGAGCGAACCCAGGATTTCGGATTGCTCCTCAGATAAACCCTGCGTCTGGAACAACATATCGATTTTTCCCTGGAACAAAGCCAAAGGTGTCTGCAGCTCATGTGCGGCATTTTCGACGAATTCGCGTTGCGTATTGTACACGGCCTGGTTCTTTTGAATCAGGTTATCGATGCTTTTGTTGAGCCGGTCGAATTCATCTATGTTCGTCGGGCTGAAATGCGGCTGGTTGTTTTTATCGAGCTCAAAATTCTGTATCTGGCCCAGCGTATCATAGAACGGTTTCCAGATTTTGGCCGAAGAAGTCTTTGAAATCCAAATGATTCCAACCAAAAGTATTATGATGATTAACAGGAACATAACCGCGATGCTTATCACCATGCCTTCCATTTCGACCAGATTGCTCTTTTCGATATAGGTATATTTTTTTCCGTTGATGTCGATTGGCGAATAAAGCAACCGGAAAGGTTCCGGTTCGCCTGCGATGGAATCGAATAATTCTTTGCCAACAATGAAATCTTTCGACACGCCCATATCGGGCACGATGGTTACATTCGGATTGTATTTATTCCAGGCGGTAATGTCTTTTTCCGTGTAATCTTTATGGCTTTCTTTTACGAATGCACCTTTGTGGAAATGCAGTACCTCGTCTGTCTCATAAATGTAAAGCCAGGTGCTGATGTAGTAAAACACAGGTGCCGATATAAGCAATATGACAACCGCATAAGCCAGGAAACTATTGGTGGATTTATTTAAAAGCTTAGCCATTCTGCCATTTGTAACCCAATCCGTAGACTGTGGAAATGTATTCCCCGCTTCCGGCTTTGCTGAGTTTCTTTTTGAGGTTTTTTATGTGTGCGTAGACAAAGTCGTGGTTGTCGAGCATATCTGCCATATCACCTGAAAGATGCTCGGCGATTGCGGCTTTCGACAATACTTTATTTTCGTTTCCGATGAGGAACAGCAACAAATCGATTTCCTTTTTGGTCACGTCGAGCAATTGGCCATTAACCGTGACGCTTTTAGAAAACACATCGACCGAAATTTCATTGAATTTCACAACGTTGTGCCCTTTGAAATTCTTACGACGGATCAACGCCTGCATACGCACCAGAAGTTCCGATAAATGGAATGGTTTCGTCAGATAATCGTCGGCGCCAAGCTGGAAACCTTCGATGCGTGTGTCGAGATTTTCTTTGGCAGATATAATGATGACACCATCTGTTTTCCCCAGATTCCGCAAGGTCTTCAAGACTTCGAATCCGTCACCATCAGGAAGCATCAGGTCAAGCAGTATGCAATCGTAATCATACATCTCGATTTTTTCGATGGCCTGGCGCGAATTGGAAGCCATTTCACATTGCACGCCGTTTGGCTGGAAATAGTTCTTTATTCCATTGGCGATTTCGGTTTCGTCTTCTACGATGAGGATTTTCATATATGCAAGTTAGGCATCAATTCTGAATGAAATTGGAATCGAAATGAAACGCTGCAAAAAAATCGGTTTTAAATATAAAATATGGAGACACGTGATGGCTAATTTTACCTCAACAAAAAACATTCGTCGGCTTGCCCGCTCCTTATATTTCCAAAATCTGACAACGGCTGCATTTAGGTGCGGCCGGTGTTGTTTTTAAGTAAGTCGAATGATGAATGACAGAATGATGAATGAGAGCCGAAATGAGTTTGATTTTCCAACAATCTAAAAATCCAACAATCCAATAGTCCAACCTAAGACAATTCGCCTCGTAAACCTGTTTCATAAATGGTCCGGAAAACAGGAATCGAAACGCCTTCACCAAGTAGGTACATGAGTTTTGTGACGGCCGCTTCAGTAGTCAAATCTTTACCTGAAATCACACCGATTTCCTTTAAATGTGTGCTCGTTTCATAATTCCCCATCTGCACGCTTCCGCCCGAACACTGGGTCACATTCACGATGGGCAAGCCTTTTTTTATGGCCGATTCGAGCGCATCTATGAACCAGGCTTCAGTTGGTGCATTTCCGGATCCGTAAGTTTCGATGATAAGTCCGCGCAGATTCGGGATTTGCAAAACGGCCGATAAGACAGACTGGTTCATTCCCGGAAAAAGTTTGAGCACCATTACATTCGTTTCGAGTTTGCGATGCACGATAAGCGGCTTTGAATTGCGTTTGGCCTGGATCAATTCTTTATTGACTTTGAGATGCACGCCAGATTCTGCCAATGGCGGAAAATTGGGTGACGCGAATGCATTGAAATGTTCCGCATTGATTTTTGACGTGCGGTTGCCGCGGTAGAGTTTATATTCGAAATACAGGCAGACTTCGGTAAAAATCGGTTTGCCTTTTTGTTTTAAGGAAGCGATCTGGATGGCCGTGATCAGGTTTTCTTTGGCATCCGTACGCAAGTCGCCAATCGGAAGCTGCGAACCCGTAAACACCACCGGCTTGTTGAGGTTCTCCAGCATGAAACTGAGTGCCGATGCCGAATAGCTCATGGTATCCGATCCATGCAAAATCACAAAACCATCGCAGGAATCGTATTGCTTTTCGATGATATCGGCGAGCTCGATCCAACGCGACGGATTCATGTTCGAAGAATCTATCGGCTTGTCGAATGAAATGGTTTCGATTTGGCAATCCAGCAAATTGAGCTCGGGAATGCTCTCGAGCAGTTTGGTAAAGTTGAACGCTTTTAGTACGCCGGTCTTGAAATCTTTAACCATCCCAATAGTACCGCCTGTGTAAATCAGCAGGATTTTGGGTTTAGACGACTGCTGCATATTTCATTTTGTTGATGACCGGATTGGCATACATGGCTAAAAAGCCCTGGAACGCAACCGGATTATCCTCGTCTATGCGCATCTCGAGACGGCGTTCGAACAATTGCTTTTCGTCTTCTGAATACCTGTTGCTGAATGTGTCGGTGTTGTGCAGCAAATCATAAGCGATGAAATTCGTCGGCCATAATTTATATCCGGAAATGATGGCCTCGTCAAGTACCTGGGCCAATGCCTGTATGCGTTTGTTGTCGTTGTCGTAATTGGCTTCTATCTCGTCGATTTCAGTTGTCAGTTGTTTGCCGATATGTAAATGGATATGCTTTTTCTGACCTATGACACCGGAAATCAGTGTCTGGAAATCTTCGTTTTTTTCTTTGATGTAGATTTCGTCGTTGGCTTCGGCCAGCAATCGCGGCATTTTCAATACGTCAGTCGGATCATATTCGTACGAAATACTTACGGGAACTATTTTAATCTTTCGGAAAAAATCCATCAGGTTGTCTTCAGTAGATCCTTTTGCGAGCATCTTCAAAACACCTTGTTGCGTCTGGTCGTTTCCGTCTTTGGTCCGGCCTTCGCGCTGCGCAATCCACACTGACCGGTTTTCACGGCGCAGGGATCTGGCAATGAATTCGGACATCAGCTTTGAACTTTCGAGCATTTCACGGGGCGGCAATGAACGCTGGACCAGGAAATTCCGATTCATTCGGGACAAGACCTGCAAAAATGATTTCTGGACTAAATTATCTCCAATGGCAGATGTGGTCATGACCAACCCGTGATCGAAAAGCGCACAGTTGAGCAGCGAAGTATCAAGGATGATATCGCGGTGGTTCGAAATGAACAGATAAGCGGTGTTCTGTTCCAGGGTTTCAAAACCAGAAGTCGTGATACCGTCCGAACTGCGTTTGAGAACCTGTTGTATGGCCTGATAAATAAAATTGCACTGGAAATCCCGGATGGAATGTGTCCGGAGTAATTGGGCCTGCCATTCTTCATCTTTCAACGCGGGAAAGGTAAAGTTCATCAAGGCCTTCATCATGGGGTGATTTACTACCGATTTTAGTGCCTCATTGACCTCAGCATCATAATACGGCCTGATCGCATCGAACTTTGACATACTGCCTTGTTTATTGACAAAAGAACGAAAATTTATTGGATTTCGCCGAACATCAATTGTCAAATACCGTAAACTTTACGTGAATTGAGCGTTGTTTTTTCAGCGATTTCTGCAACCGGACAACCGTAAATCGATGCCAGTTTTTCGGCCACCAAAACCACATAAGCGCTTTCATTGCGCTTACCGCGATAGGGAACCGGAGCCAGATAAGGCGCATCTGTTTCAAGTACAATATGTTCCAATGGGATGTCTTTCAAAAAAGTATCGATTTTTCCGTTTTTGAATGTCGTGACACCGCCAATTCCGAGTTTCATGTTATATGAAATGGCTTGTTGTGCCTGTTCGAAATTTCCGGTGAAACAATGGAAGATACCAAAAAGATCATCTGATTTTTCACTTTCAAGCACTTCGAAAATCTCATCGAAGGCTTCACGGCAATGAATGTTAATGGGCAGATGATAGTGCTTTGCGAGTTGTATCTGTCTGCGGAAAGCCTGCTGTTGTATTCCTAAAGTCGATTTATCCCAATACAGATCGATGCCGATTTCACCCACCGCACAGAATTTCCTTCGTTTGAGTTCCGATTCGACAAAATCAAGCTCCTTTTCCCAGCTTTCAGGCTTGACGTAAACCGGATGAAGCCCCATCATGAGGAACACATTGTCCGGATACGCAGCTTCAAGTTGGTACATAGCGTTAGTACACCCGGAATCAATCGACGGGACAAAAAAACGGGTCACGCCGGCTGCGATGGCGCGTTGTATCATATCATTCCTGTCGTTTGCAAATTCCTCGCTGTACAAATGCGTATGTGTATCGGTAAAGATCATTTTCTGGATTTTACGCAAAGTTACGAACTCCGAAACGACAGATTCGGCCCAAAATGCCTTAATTTGGGTTATGAAAAACGAACCCCAATTAATTCTCAATACAAAGTCGTATCAAAAAACAAGATTCCGGATTACAAAAACAAGTCATTTGTTAATATCGGCCACCATTAACGGCAGCAAGGGTGATTTTATATTGGATACGGGCGCTTCGAACAGTTGTGTTGGTTTTGACCAGGCTGAATATTTCGGACTAAAGACAAAAGATTCGAAGACCAAAGCCGCCGGTGCCGGAGCAATCGATATGCTTACGATGGTATCTGGTAAAAATGTCCTTAAAATAGGTCGGTGGAAAAATCCTGATTTCAATCTTGTGGTATTCGACCTGTCGCATGTGAACGCCGCACTCGAACAGCACAAGGTCAAGAAAGTGCGCGGAATAATAGGTGCCGACGTACTTATAAATGGAAACGCCATAATCGATTACGCCACTAAAACGCTGTATTTGAATTATCTGAAATAAATAGCATTTTTGTCTTCTCACTAACCCAAAATAAAACCACAATGAGACAACTATTTTTGTCGATAGCTTTTTCGGGCCTTGTACTTTCGTCATGTTCGAATGACAGCAGCGATTCGGAGCACCGGAATACGATTATCGAGCTTACCGTAGACGGCGTGGCCAAAACCTACACGAGTGCCGATGTAGATTCACAAAACATCCCGGCCGAAGGAGGCGAACCTGCATATATTGAACTTTCTGCCACGGTACAAAATGTCACGGCCACCGAAGTCTTTTTCTTTAGTACCCCACAAGGCGAAACAGGTTTGGAAGCCGCTTATGATATCAGTTACACCTACGACGGAACCATATATTACGGCGACAATTCCGGCGGTGGTTTTGTACTGAATATCACCGAAAATTCGCCAAATTACCTCAAGGGAACTTTCAACGGAACCATGGTAAGCGGAAACGGAGATACCGAAATTACAATCACCGACGGGACGTTTGACATCCATCATTAAAAAACCGCAGTATGATAACCCAACAGGAATGAGAGAATCTATTATGAAAATAGTCTTTATACCTTGCATACTTTAAAAATACCTCTATTTTTGCCGCTCACTAATTCAAAACTTAAACAAAATGAAAAAATTATTTTTGTTCCTGACTGTTGCAGGACTTTCCCTTACGTCTTGTTCGAGCGACGACAGCGGATCCGGAGTCGGAAGCAGTTCAGTTAACCTGTCTGTCGATGGGGTTGCCAAAACGTACACTACGGTAGCAGTGACCCAAGAGGATTATCCGGCTGAAGGAAGTTACCCGGCTTACACCGAACTACAAGTTGCCGCGAGCAATTCAAACGGTACCGAAGTTCTTTCTTTCTACACAGATGAAGGTGATCTTGGAGCCGACGCGATATACAACGTCAGCTACACTTTAAACGGAACAACATACTATGGATACAATGGCGGCGGCTTTACTATTACAGTTTCGTCGAACTCAGGAAACCATTTGGTAGGCTCCTTTAACGGAAATATGATTTCCCAGAATGGCGAGACTGAAATTTCGGTCACTAACGGTGTTTTCGATATTCGTTATTAAAAAAAAATCCAGTTTAAAATCCCGCCAACAGCGGGATTTTTTTTTGCACTTAGGGTATTGGGGTATATCTCTGTTTCAATAGAGTCTTTTCAAACTTTTAACCAATGAAAAAAAATTACTTCTTTTTGTTACTTGCATTTTGCGCTGCTGCTTCCTCATGGGCGCAAGTGGTGGCTAATGCCGACACACCTCCACCGGCCAACATCCTGCAGTATTCGGCAATCATTAATAGTGATGGCAGCTACTTCTCTGTCCTGGCCAACGATACCTTCAACGGACAACCGGCCACGATCCAGAACGTTTCCATTATAGATCTGAACACGATACCCGGCATCAACATCAGCCCTAATAACGGAGCGGTTTACGTACAAACTTTCGTATTACCGGGAACTTACACGGTTTATTATCAAATAAGCCAGGGCGCGAATACTTCTATGGCTGCCGTTACAATCACAACCTGTAACCAGGCGGCACCAACATTGAACTTTGCTCCGGCAACGTGCAACTCGCCTGGCATGGCTACAGTATCCGATCTTCCTGCAGGAAACTGGACCATTATTGTAGATCCGTATCCGTTTTACGCTGCAAATGATGGTGCTTACACGTTTACCGGCAGCGGATCAACCACTTCGGTTCCGCTGGATTCAGAAGGTTATCAATACCGGATTCGTGTGGTAAGTGCTTCCGGTTGTGTATCCCCTTTTGTACAGGTTGATATTCCGTGGATGCAAATCATCGGATCTGACACACAGGCAGAATATTTAGATGCCAACTCGAATGGAATCGTAGACTTGGGCGATATGGTGGTATGCCAAATCTCACTGACCAATTTTTCTGAATGTGATATCACGAATGTTATGGGCGGCAGCGGAATCATCCAATTCTCCCCTATAGATGTGATTCCAGCAAACTCCACAGTTGTTGTACCTGGTTTTTATATGATTACGGAACAGGATATTCTTGATGGTTCGGCCAATGACTGGGAACCTATAACAGGGATATCTCCGTTGGGGCAAGTATATAGCAAAGCCTTTTTCAACGTAACATTGCCAATTCCTACAGGCTTCCATTTTTATGCCTACGCAGATACCAACGCAAACAACCAACTCGACAGCGGTGAACCGTTGGTTCCATACGGATCTTTCGTGTATCAGCAAAACAACGAAGAGCCTGTGACCGTCCAGGCGTATACAGGTGAATTCACACTTTATGACACTACTCCTTCAAATGTTTATTCCGTGCATTTTGAGCCGGGAATCACATGTGGTAGCGGGTTTACATCAGATACCGTTTACAGCAATCTGTCGATTGATCCGAATGGAATCGTCAATCTCGGATTCCCTCTGGATCCGTCTGATTGTGTCGATTTGAGTGTATGGCTTTACGGAAACAATGCCGTGCCTGGTTTCCAATCTTATTCCTATGCCATTGTCAGAAACGAAAGTCTAATGGTACAGCCTGTTTATCTGACATATACAGCAGATCCACTTGTATCAATCGCCAATGTTGACGGAGGAACAGGAACCACGATTACAGGAAATACGGCAGTCGTTTCAATGCTGCTTCAGCCTATGGAAACAGAAGTCGTGTATTTTTACTATGACACGCCGGGAATCCCGACTGTAGATTTGGGCCAACCGTTACATTTTTCTGCATCGGTAACGGTTATGTCAAATGAAACGATTACAGATAACAACGAAGCTTTTCTGACAAAGATCGTTTCGGGTTCTTTCGATCCGAATTCAAAGTCTGAAACACACGGGCCTCAAATCGTATTCGATGGATTTGCCGCAGATGACACGCTCAATTATACACTCAACTTTGAAAACACCGGAAACGGCAACGCCATGAACATTCGTCTTACGGATGAACTGGACAACAAACTCGACGAAACATCAGTCCGATTAATCGGTGCTACACATAATGTGCAGATGTACCGCGAAGGAAATGCTCTCGAATTCGCTTTCAACAACATCATGTTGCCGCCGTCTGAAGAAAACACACAAATTGGAAAAGGAAGCGTACAATTTACGGTCAAACTCAAACCGGGTTACGCCATTGGAGATATCGTGAACAATACTGCTTCCATTTATTTCGACACGAATCCGGCAATCGTTACCAATACTGTAGCAACCGAATTCGTGACGGAATTAGGTGTTGCAGATCACGATTCACAGTCGCTCCGCATTTATCCGAATCCTGCGAAACACAATCTTAACGTTGCCGGATCGAACATCAAATCTATAGATATAATAGATATTACCGGAAAAGTTATTTTGTCCAAAAATGTTGGAGCCACTGAAACCGAAATTGGCATTTCGCAACTTTCAAACGGTGTCTATTTTGCTAAAATCACAACGAACGACACAGTCAAAACCGTCCGCTTCGTGAAACAATAAACTGCACTTTTTTTACCTCAGGTCCCGTTGCTGAAAAGTAGCGGGATTTTTTTTGCTCTATTTTTACAAGTGGTTCGAACTTTGCTAACTTCGCGCGGTCGATTTTTTGACCGATAACCAAAACCAAACTTTATGAACAAACTTTTCTTTTTTGCCTGTACCTTTATAATGGCACTATCGGCTTCGGCCCAGAATTATGGTCACCTGACTATTTTTAGTGAAGACGGCGACAAGTTTACCCTTATCCTCAACGGGGAAACCATAAATGATGCCCCTCAAACCAATCTTAGGGTAGAAGAACTGAATCAGCCGTACTACAATGCCCGTATCGTTTTTGCCGATGCCAACAAGACGGAACTTTCCAAAACCATCCAGATTACAGACGTAGACGATATTTATAAAGATGTCACTTACAAAATCAAACGCGACAAGAACAACTCTAAAAAAATGAAGTTGTCTTATTTTTCAGAGACGGCCGTCCGTCCGGATTTCATTCCACCGTCTAATGTAAAAGTCATTCATTACGGTCAGCCGCAAGTGGTCACACAAAGCACCACGATAATCAACAACAACGCTCCTACGATCAACACGAATATGAATGTCCAGGGAATGGGCGTTGGGATCAACGTAAATATTTCGGAACCGGCAATGGTCGAAACACATACCACAACTACGACAACTACAACATCCGGCGGATACGAAACTGTTGAGTCCACCGCAGATTGTTCCAGGAACAGAGGCATGAAACCAACAGATTTCAATGGTGCGATTTCATCTTTGAACCAACAGAAATTCGAAGATTCAAAGTTGAAAATGGCCAAACAGATTGCAGGATCGAACTGCCTGTCATCTGAACAAATAAAACAAGTCTGCAAGACTTTTACGTTTGAGGAATCAAAACTCGACTTTGCCAAATTCGCGTACAGCCGTTGCATCGATCCACAATCTTACTACAAGATCAACGATATTTTCACGTACAGTTCCAGTACGGACGAACTGACCGACTTCGTTTCCGGCCATTAATTTTATTGATTTCTTTTTTCGGCGCAACCTTTATAAAGCCAAAGCGTCCTCAAAAGGAATCAATAAAATAATTGCTATGAAAAAGTACGATGTATACGCTTTTGCGAATTCAATCCGTTTAATGGCCGCGACCGCTCTTTTTGGTTTGTCGGCCATTTTTGTTGGTTGTGGTGACGATGATGCCACAGCAGTTTCTCCAAATATTCCAACAGTTGCCAGTTTCAACGCCTTAAGGCAAACTGCTCTTGAATCAAGGACACAACATTTTGATTTTGTGGCAAACGGCACTTCTGTAACGGTGACTTCGGAGAAAGGCGTCACTATAACCATTAACACAAGTTGCCTGACCCTGAATGGAGCATCTGTTACAGGAAACCTCGATCTGGACTTTGTCGAGATTTTCGATGGAGGCGATATGGCAGTCACCAATAAAACGACACGCGGAGTAAATGCAGACGGTGATTTGGCCATGTTGGTATCGGGCGGGGAATTTTTTATAGGAGTGTATAAAGATGGGCAGAAAGTTGACGTTTCCTGCGGCATCAATATAGTGGTTCCCGCAAATCTATCGGGCGGTGTTGATCAAGATATGACGCTGTGGAATGCTGTCGAATCCGATACTTTAGCAACGCCCGATGTCATCTGGAATCCTATCGTTCCAACTCCGCAGGGGAATTTCCTGAACAATGAAGGAAGCTTCTATTTTGCCTTCCTTCAGGATTTCGGATGGGTAAACTGCGACCGATTCTATTCTTTTACTGGCCCTAAAACTACAATCCTTGTAGATGTGCCTGAAATTTATAACAACCAGAACTGTTCTGTCTATTTATCTTATGATGGAGAAGGCAGCGCATTGGCAAATCTGGATCATTACACAACAGATGGATATTTTTCTGAGCATTACGGCCAGGTTCCTGTTGGACTGGCATGCCATGTCATTTTTATTTCAGAAGACAATGGCAATTACAGATACGCGATTAAGCCAGTAACTATTTCGGAAGGCGATATTGTTACCATATCATTATCTGAAACCGTAACAGGAACCGAAGCCCAACTTGTATCGGCAATTAATGCGGCTCAGGAATAAAACCTCAGCAATTTCCTAAAATCAAAAAATCCCGCTTCAGAAGTCAGCGGGATTTTTCTTTCTATAAAACTAAAAATGGAAATACGTGATTAGAGCTCGAGTGCTTTTTTAGCGTCTCCGTTCATAAGCAACTCAACCGGATTTTCCAGGCCTTCTTTTACGGCTACAAGGAAACCTACAGATTCGCGTCCGTCTATGATGCGGTGATCGTAAGACAAAGCCACATACATCATAGGGTGGATTTCAACCTGGCCGTTCACGGCAATCGGACGCTCGATAATGTTGTGCATTCCAAGGATTCCCGATTGTGGCGGATTGATGATTGGAGTCGATAACATAGACCCAAACACACCACCGTTTGTAATGGTGAACGTTCCTCCGGTCATATCGTCTACGGTGATTTGACCGTCGCGCGCACGTAAAGCCAGACGTTTGATTTCAGCTTCTACACCACGGAAAGACAAAGCTTCGGCATTTCTGACAACCGGAACCATAAGTCCTTTTGGGCCTGAAACAGCGATAGATATATCGGCGAAATCATAGGTTACTTTCTGGTCGCCGTCTATCATTGAATTGACATCGGGGAACAATTGCAGCGCACGCGTCACGGCTTTGGTGAAGAACGACATATAGCCCAGACTTACACCTCCGTGTTTTGCTTTGAACGCATCTTTGAACTCGTTGCGGACGTTGTTGATTGGTGTCATGTTGACTTCGTTGAAAGTCGTAAGCATGGCCGTTTCGTTTTTCGCAGCAACCAATCTTTCAGCGACTTTACGACGCAACATGGAAAGTTTGGTACGTTGGGACGAACGGTTTCCACCTGTTGGCGTTCCCATTGACGGAACTGCGTTTACAGCGTCGTCTTTAGTGATGCGCCCGTCTTTTCCGGTTCCGGAAACGGTAGATGCATCGATATTTTTCTCGTCGAGGATTTTCTTGGCCGCAGGCGATGGCGTTCCTGAAGCGTAAGAAGTCGCAGCTGGAGCAGCCTTTGGTTCTTCCTTCTTTGGTTCTTCTTTTTTAGGCGCTTCAGCCTTTGGGGCTTCTTCCTTCTTTTCTGCTGCTGGTGCTGCAGAACCGTCTGGCTTGGCAGCATCAGTATCGATAAGGCAAACTACCTGACCGACTTTTACCGCGTCGCCTTCTTCGGCTTTGAGAGTAATGACACCGGCGGCTTCTGCTGGAAGCTCAAGTGTGGCTTTATCAGAATCGACCTCAGCGATAGCCTGATCTTTTTCAACGTAATCTCCGTCTTTTACTAACCAGGTCGCGATCTCAACTTCGGTGATCGATTCGCCCGGCGAAGGCACTTTCATTTCTAAAATCATCGATATAGAATTTATATGGTAATACTATTGGTTCTGTTTTGTCTGAGGCCTAGCCCTGATGCGAGTGTAAATCCTTTTGCCGCGTTCTTTCGCGGGAAAAGATTACCTCACAAGCTAACACTTTTTTATTTGTGTTCGGTCCGTTCGCTGCGCTCGGGTGAAACGGGCAGCAGGCTCGCGGCTCCTAACCTTAATTAAACAAATCTTTGTCAAACACCATTGCAATCGCTGCAGCATGGCGTTTTTTCGAGCGCGCGTAACTTCCGGCGGCCGGTGCACTGTAAGCTTTCAATGAAGCCACACGCAATTTGACCAGGTCGAAATTCATCAGCATATAGCTGTAAGCACCCATGTTTCTCGGTTCTTCCTGGGCCCACACGTAATCGGTGGCATTCGGGTAAGAAGCGATAATATCCTTGAGTTGATCCACCGGAAGCGGGAACAATTGCTCGATGCGGACGAATGCGACATCTTTGCGACCGTTGTTTTCCCTTTCGGCAAGTAAATCGTAATAAAATTTTCCGGTACAGAAAACCAGTGTCTTGACATCGGCTTTGTTCACGAAAGCATCGTCTATGGTTTCCTGGAATTTGCCGTTGGCGAGTTCATCTTTTGTAGAAACCACAAGCGGATGACGCAATAAGCTTTTTGGCGTAAACACGATAAGCGGCTTGCGGAAATTTGTCTTCATCTGGCGGCGCAACAAGTGATAGATATTGGCCGGCGTGGTACAATCGGCGACGAACATATTCTCGTTCGCGCACATTTGCAGGTAACGTTCCATACGCGCAGACGAGTGTTCGGCACCCTGGCCTTCATATCCGTGAGGAAGCAGCATGACGAGTCCGTTCTGGTTGTTCCATTTGTCTTCGGCCGCAGAAATATACTGGTCGATCATGATTTGGGCACCGTTCGAGAAATCCCCGAATTGCGCTTCCCAGATTGTAAGCGTTTTTGGACTTGCCAAAGCGTAGCCGTAATCGAAAGCGACAACTCCGTATTCAGACAAAAGCGAGTTGAAGATATTGAACTTGCCTTTTTGTTCTTTGAGGGTTTGAAGCAGGATGACTTCTTCTTCTGAATCTTCTACTTTCACCACGGCGTGACGGTGCGAAAATGTTCCGCGTTCAACGTCTTGTCCTGAGATACGTACATCATAACCTTCTGTGAGCAGCGTTCCGTAAGCGAGCAATTCACCCATGGCCCAATCGAGCTTGTCGCTTTCCCACATGCTTTTGCGGTCGTTGATGAGCTTGGTGATTTTGCTGATGAATTTTTTGTCCGCAGGCAATTCCGTGATATGCTTGGCAATTTCAGCCAATTTATCCGCAGCGAAAGTCGTTTCTACGGGTTCAAGCATTTGCTTTTGCCCTGCCTGGACTTTGTAATCCTGCCATTCGTTTTGCATGAAAGGCGTAATGATGGTCAGGTCTTTTTTACGCGATGCTTCGAGGTTTTCCTCAAGCAATGCTTTGTATGTGTCTTCGAGGCCTTTGACGAATGTGTTGTCGATGATGCCGTCAGCCAGCAATTGAGCCGCGTAAATATCACGTGGGTTTTGATGCTTCGCTAGAATTTTATACAGTTTTGGTTGGGTAAAACGAGGTTCGTCACCTTCGTTGTGGCCGTATTTTCTGTATCCGAGCAAATCGATGAAAACGTCTCCACCGAATTTCATTCTGTAATCGAGAGCGAACAACATAGCGTGGACGACAGCTTCCGCATCGTCAGCATTCACGTGAAGCACAGGCGACAACGTCACTTTTGCGATATCGGTACAATAAGTAGACGAACGCGCATCAAGGTAATTTGTGGTAAATCCTACCTGGTTGTTGATAACGATATGAATGGTTCCCGCGGTTTTATATCCGTCGAGTTTGGCCATCTGGACAATTTCGTAAACGATGCCTTGTCCGGCAACCGCCGCGTCACCATGGACTGCGATTGGCAATACTTTGGAAGCATCGTTCGGAAAGTAACGATCCTGTTTGGCACGTGTGATGCCTTCGATCACGCCTCCGACCGTTTCCAAATGCGATGGATTCGGGGCGAGATTGAGATTTATGCTCTTGCCGGATTCGGTTCTTCTGTCAGACGTCAATCCGAGGTGGTATTTCACATCGCCGTCGAACAACGCATCATCATCGTAATCTTTTCCGTCGAATTCAGAGAAAATATCCTGGGTGTTTTTGCCGAAGATATTGGCCAGCACGTTCAAACGCCCGCGGTGTGCCATTCCCATGACGAACTGCTCGACGCCTTTTTCGGCAGCCGATTCTATCAA
Organism: Flavobacterium silvaticum; assembly: GCF_012911565.1. Classification (GTDB taxonomy): domain Bacteria; phylum Bacteroidota; class Bacteroidia; order Flavobacteriales; family Flavobacteriaceae; genus Flavobacterium; species Flavobacterium silvaticum. The sequence continues at coordinate 265,649 of NZ_JAAMPU010000106.1, forward strand.
GGCATCAAGAGCGGGAATCAATGATTCGCCACCTTCAAGCGAGAAACGCTTCTGGCCGACGTATTTGGTATGGAGGAAGTTCTCGAAAGAAACGGCCTCGTTGAGTTTTGAAAGAATGTGTTTTTTCTGTTCCGGTGAAAACTTCGGGCGGTTGTCATTGACCCCGATCTTTTCCTGGATCCAGCCACGCACTTCCGGATCACGGATGTACATGTATTCCACGCCTATTGACGCGCAGTAAATTCTATTGAGGTGCTTGAGGATTTCTTCAAGCGTCGATGGCTCGAGGTACATGACCTTTGCCGCATCGAAAGTAGTCTGCAAATCTGAATCTGACAGACCGAAATTCGAAAGATCAAGCGAAGGTGTAAAGACCCTTCTTTCGCGTACCGGATTCGTTTTGGTGAACAAGTGCCCACGTGTACGGTATCCGTCGATCAGCTTTAAAACATTGAATTCCTTTTGGAGCTTATCTGAAATCTTGCTGAAATCCTGGTCGCTGATCGCGGCAGAAGCCATTTGCTCTACCGGACTTGTTCCGCCGTAAGCACTGGCGCCAAAATCATAGCCCTGGAAAAAACTTCTCCAGCTGGGTTCAACGCTATCGGGATTTTCTAGGTATTGGTCGTAGAGATCAGCAAAAAATTCGGTGTGGGCCGCGTTCAGGAATGAAAACCTATCCATAATTTTCGTAAAAACAACTTAATTGTTGAAAATGTTTTGCAAAAGTACGACTCTTAGTGGAATAACTATACGTTTTTGGATACTTTTATGCCAATTAGAAATACATGTCGAATGCTATGAAAACTGAGTTCCAAAAAATCGTTTGTGCCTTATTTTTTATGGTGTTGTCTATTAGCACTTCTTTTAAAATCCACGCTCAGGGAAATGATCTGCCCAAAGCGCGTTCTGACTTTTGGAATCATGTTCAGATTGGTGGCGGAATAGGTGCGAGTTTCGGATCCGGATATACAGATATAACCCTCGCGCCAGGTGCCATCTACAACTTCAACCAATATTTTTCGGCAGGTGTCGGATTGAACGGAAGTTTCGTTCAGTATAAAAGATACAGCGCTCTTGTAAGAGAATATGAATCATGGATCTATGGCGGAAGTATAATTGGTCTTGCCCAGCCGATTCCTCAAATCCAGTTATCGGTCGAACTCGAACAGCTTCGTGTCAACACTACTTTTGATACGTATTCAGATGGAAAGATACATGACGATTTCTGGAGTACCGGATTGTTTTTTGGAGCCGGTTTCCGCACACAAAACGTAACGATCGGACTACGATACAACGTGCTACACGATTCCGACAAAGCCGTGTATGCCGAACCATGGATGCCTTTTATCCGCGTCTATTTCTAAAACCGGCGCACATTCTCACTGAAAATAACTTTTTTAAAACAAATCTGTAAAAATTCGCATTTGTTTTTTTCACCTGAAACCAATTCCCGTTAATTAACCGATGGTTAACAGAGCCGGCATTTCCTGCTTCGGAACTTTATGAAAATTAAAAATAATTATCATGAGTTCATTTAAAGGAAAGACTGTCGTAATTACCGGAGCCGGGATGGGTCTGGGATTGGCAACCGCAAAAGTAATAGCCCAAAAAGGCGGAAATCTCTCACTTGTAGATTATAACGAGAAGGCGCTCGAAGATGCCAAAGCCGAATTGAAAGCCATCGCTCCCGATTCAAAAGTACTGACTATCGTAGCCGATACATCCAACGAAGAAGCCGTTAAAAATTACGTGGATAAAACGGTAGCCGAATTCGGGACGATTGACGGTTTTTACAACAACGCCGGAATTGAAGGGAAGCAGGCTCCGCTTGTGGAATACGACATTGACGTTTTCAAAAAAGTCATCGATATCAATTTGCTTGGTGTTTATTACGGACTTCGGTACATCATTCCGGTGATGCAGAAAAACGGTGGTGGTAAAATCGTCAACGTAGCATCTGTCGGGGGAATTCGCGGTGTCGTGAACCAAATGCCGTATGTCGCGAGTAAGCACGCCGTTTCCGGAATGACCAAAAATGCCGCCATCGAATACGGAAAAGACAATATTTTCACCAATGCCATTGCTCCCGGAGCCATCCTGACACCAATGGTCGCCGGAGCTTTCAAACAGGTAAATCCATCTGATCCTGCAGCCGCTGAAAAAGAATATGCACAGCGAAACCCGACACGCCGTTTGGGAAAACCGGAAGAAGTGGGTCATCTTGTAGCTTTCTTACTGAGCGATGAATGCCAGTATGTGAATGGGCAGACGATTGCCATTGATGGAGGCGAATCGAACCTGTATGGGAATTCCTAGCTTTCAGCAACATATCAACTAGTGCCCGACCTTCGCGTCGGGCTTTTTTTTAACAATTGATACAGAAAAAATGTAATACGGATTGAGTCCGGCAACGTAATTTCGGGATTCATCTATACGCCATGAAACTATTGTATGTTGCCACGATTTGTATGTTAGTTATTTGTTGCTCGGGCTTGAGAATGGAAAAGGTAGGCATTGTCTTTTCCAGTCGGCCCGACGTTTTGAACAGCGTCGGTTTACGCGAAAAGTGGAATGCGCTTTTGAAAAACCGCAACGACAGCATATCTGTCAATCCTGTCATCATCCGCAAATCCATCGATGACGAAACCAACCGTCCGTATTATTTCCTGTTTGCCCAATCTGAAGATTCACGCCTCAAAATGGCTCAATTGCTCTACCGCGAAAAACGTGATTTATATATCGATGCGAAAGAACCGGAAATCGTGATTTGTGATTGCGAAGACTATTCCCCGAGACGTGTCGATGGAAAATGGGTTTGTTATTCAGCTGAAGGCGGGAACGAGTGTGAGCTTGAAGTGATTGCTGCCGAAAACAAACGAACAGCTTCACGATAAGGATTCAATGAAATCTTCCTGAATCGTAAACAAAATGCACATATCTAACCAATTGTTTATACTATGGACATAACTGAAACCATTGAAATAGTTGAGGCGCTTGCAGCTGGACGCTCGCCATTGACCGGAGAAATGCTCGTTGGGGAAACCATATTGAACGATCGCACTATTATTCGTGCTTTGCAGATCGCCATTGACGAACTAAAAAAGGATACGAAGCAAAGTTTCGTAAAAGAAAAGAAGCCAAAAGATGAAGGGCATAAGGAAATCGATTATTTCCAACAGCCAAAATTCAATACGTTGAATCAGCCGGAAATAGACCAATTAAAAAAACAAATCGGACAATTGGGAATCGTCAGGATAGAAAATCTGCCGGAAAGTATCGTGAAAGCACGCATTCTTTATCCACGCGCCTATGAAGCCTGGTCGGTTAAAGAAAAGGAACTTTTGGGCAACGCGATGGAATTCACAAATGATTTAGAGGTTCTTTCCGACTGCTTCCAAAGAGGAAAAGGATCAATGCAAACCATGGGACAAAAATTGCTTTACGCAGCGAAGCAGGAATAAAATGATGCTAAAATCAAAACCGGTTCCGGAACCAAACCTTTTGCCATTCGCGTTTCAATACCAAAAAAGCGACCTGTTCTGACAGTGCTGAAATATCAGATCCGTCAAGGCTTTTGACATCGGCTTCCGAAACATCTATAATATAAAGTAAGTTCAGATATTCGGCGAAACGGTATTGGATGAGCCTGTAGATTTTTTCATGAAGCTGTATCTTCAATTCGACCGGCGTGGTGCTTTTAGGAAAATCGATTGCTTCATTGGCCAGATTGAAATCTTTGTTGAGCTGATCGATGAGTTTTTGGTACAAATCGTCTTTTTGGGCCTGATCGAGCAAATCGTCAGCGGAAACCGGGGCAATGAACATCATACCTGGCGTTGCATTAGACTTTGCCCGAACGACTCAAGCAATTCGCGTTTTTCACGTGTCAGGTTCAGCGAATCAAGGTTTGCGAAAGCCTTTTCGGTATATTCCCGAATGGCGTCACGTGTCGCATCTGAAGCTCCGGTGGCATTATAGATTTCTTTTACGGAAATAACTTTATCCGTATTATCATTCGGATGCACCGAATACAAATGGAGCAGTTGTTCGCGTTGTCCATCCTTTGCAAACTCAAGCGTCTTTAAATACAGATAGGTTTTTTTGTTTTCGATGATGTCGCCGCCTGTCTGTTTACCAAAGCTTTTGGGGTCGCCGAACGCATCGAGGTAATCATCCTGCAACTGAAACGCGATTCCAAGGTTACATCCGAATTGATAGATCGCATCCGAATCTTCATCTGAAGCACCGGCTATGATGGCGCCCATTTTCAAGGCTGCACCAACAAGGACTGCGGTTTTGCATTTTATCATATGCAGATATTCCGGCAGGGTCACATCGTCCCTGGTTTCAAAATCCACATCCCATTGCTGGCCTTCACACACTTCGATAGCCGTTTTGCTGAACAGTTTCGCCAGGTCGCGGAATACGGCCGGTTCGTACTGTTCGAAATACTGATAGGCCAATATCAGCATCGCATCGCCTGAAAGGATTCCAGTGTTCAGATCCCACTTTTCATGCACGGTTTCGTTCCCGCGACGCAAAGGAGCATCGTCCATGATGTCGTCGTGGACCAACGAAAAATTATGGAACATTTCTATGGCGAGTGCCGCCGGAAGTGCCTGTTTGTAGTCGGTTCCGAAAATTTCCGCAGACATGAGCGTCAGTATCGGCCGCATGCGTTTTCCGCCCAAACCTATGATATAGTCGATGGGCTCATACAATTGATTCGGCTCCTTGAGCAGTTGCTGCCCGAGTAGGTAATCTGAAAAAAAATCCTGGTACTGGCTAAGGGAATGCATGTTGGAATTTGATACGAAGGTAACATATTACGCTCTTTTCCCAATTATTCGGGCAATGTTAAAAAAATGTAAATACTTTGGAAACTTTTTTTGTGTTCAAAGTTTCCGATATACTTTTGCGCCACAATTTCAACGACTACATGAAGGAGAAAATCATTGCCAAAGCGACTGAAATGTTCCTGAAACTCGGTTTCAAGAGCGTGACCATGGATGATATTGCAGGAGAAATGTGCATCTCGAAGAAAACCATCTACAAGTTTTTCTGCAACAAAGAAGTACTGATAGAGGAAGCGACAGAAACGGTCCATCAAACCGTAAACGACGTTTTCGAATGCATGCAGGAAAAAGGATATAATCCGGTGGAAGAGAATTTCGAAATCCGGAAATACTTCAAAGGCATTTTCCAATCGGCAGAAACTTCACCGCTTTATCAGCTTAGGAAACATTATCCGGAAATCTATGAAACGGTGATTTCCAAAGAAAAGAACGAATGCTTCCGGTTCATGCAGCACAATCTCGAAAGAGGAATCGCCGAAGGATATTACAGGACCGATACAGATGTTGAGAATTCCATCGACTTCTATTACACCATCACCTTCCACATCAGCAGCAATACCGCTTTGGAAAAAGACGCACAGGCTAAGGAACTGGCGGCGCTTGTGTATCATACAAGAGCTATTTCGACACCAAAAGGCCTTGAAGAATTAGAAAAACAATTAGCAATCAATTCCTAAATAAAACTCCTATGAAAAAACTCCTCAGCATCCTTTTGCTTTCCTCGGCAATAGTGGTATCGGCTCAGGAAAAACCGCTGTCTTTAAAAGATGCCATCCAATTCGCGCTTCAAAACAAGGCCGATGCGAAAAAAGCAAAACTAGACGTGGAAAATGCCGGTTATCAAATCCAGGAAGCCAGATCCCAGGCCTTGCCGACCATTTCGGCAAACGGAAGCCTTACCTACAACCCTATTTTGCAGTCAAGTGCGTTGCCCGGTGAATTCTTTGGCGCGCCTGCCGGAACTATCGTTTTGGTTCCGTTTGGACAGAAATGGAATTCGACAGCCGGTTTCGCCTTGTCCCAAAAGATTTTCGACCTTACAGTTTTTACGGGGTTGAAAGCGGCAAAAACAACACGCGAATTCTATCAGATCAATGCCAACCTGACCGATGAAATGATCATCGAACGTGTCGCCGATGCTTATTACCAGGTACTCGTCGCAAGGGAACAATACACCGTTAATGACAGCAATTACGTAAAGACTTCACGTGTGCTCGATGTAATCAAAGGTCAATTCAACAACGGTCTGGCAAAGAAAATCGACCTTGACAGGACTACGGTACGTTTGTCTAACATAGGCACGCAACGCACCCAAAGCCTCAATACTGTCGAACTTCAGGAGAATGCCCTGAAGTTCTATATGGGAATGCCGAGCGCAACACCAATCACTTTGGCCAAAGAAGAAGTCGTGGTAAAACCATTGCCGCTGGAAGAACAAGCCGACGTAGAGCAACGCGTGCAATTCCAGGTCATGAAGAAAGAAGAACAGCTGCTTCAGTATCAGAAGAAAGCGGAAAAAGCGGGCTTCTATCCGAGTCTTTCACTCAGCGCCAATTACAATTATCAGGGATTGGGCAATGAATTCGTGTGGTTTTCCAAGCCTCAGAACGGTACGTATTGGACAGATTATTCATCTATCGGATTGAATCTGCACATACCGATTTTCACCGGATTCGGCACAAAGGCAAAAGTGGCGAAAGCCGATGTAGCCCTGAGAAAGCATCAGGAAGATATGGCGGATACGAAATTGAGCCTGCAGAAGGAATATTCAGATGCCATGGCCAACCTCAAAAACAACCTGGCCACATTGACCGACCAGACGGAAAACGTGCGTCTGGCCCAGGAAGTGACTTCGAACAACAAGAACAATTACATAAACGGATTGGCGACACTTACGGACTTACTTGATTCCGAAAATGAACTCATCCAGGCACAATCCAATTACAACACGGCATTATTGCGATACAAACTCGCCGAAATACAATACATCAAATCAAAAGGAGAACTCAAAACACTAGCTCAATAAACCATGAAAAAGAAATTCATTTATATCATCGCATTAGTGGCCGCAGTTGCGCTCATTGCTTTCGTGCTGACGAAGAACAAGGAAAAGAACGAAAACGAACAAAAAATAGTTTCACTTAAGAACAGTTCCATTTCCATTCGCGTGGATACGGTGGAAACCAAGCCTATCGAGGCACAATCCGTTTCCAACGGAACGTTCATGCCATCCCAGGAACTTAAATTCTCAGCCGAAAATTCAGGCCGTGTCCAAAAAGTTTTGGTCGATGAAGGCGATGTGGTAAGGATCGGGCAGACACTTGCCATCATAAAAGGCGATAAGCTTTCGGTCGATGTGGTCAGCGCACGTGCTGCTTACGATAATGCCGTAGCCGATGCCAAACGATATGAAAACGCTTTCAAGACCGGAGGTGTCACGAAACAGCAACTTGACCAGGCGCAGTTGACGCTTTCAAATGCCAAAGCCAAATTAGATCAGGCCAATATTTCTTTTGGCGATGCGAGTATCAAAGCGACCATCAACGGAATCGTGAACAAGAAAATGATCGAACCCGGATCTGTCGTTTCTCCCGGAACCGAACTGTTCGAACTGGTAAACGTTTCCAAACTTAAACTGACCGTGACTGTTCCGGAAGCCCAGGTTCCGGCTCTTAAAAAAGGAAATACGGTCAAAGTAAAAGCAAGCGTATATCCGGACAAGGAATTCTCGGGTAAAATTTCGTTCATAGCTCCAAAAGCAGACGAATCTTTGAACTTTCCGGTCGAAATCGAAATCGCAAACAATCCGAACAACGAACTTAAAGCCGGAATGTATGGAACCGCTGATTTTGGTGGCTCCGAACAACAAAAACCGATTCGCACCATATCACGCAACGCGTTTGTAGGCGGTGTGAACGCAGGACAGGTATTCATTGTCAAAGACAGTGTCGCAACACTGAAGAAAATCACTCCGGGACGTGTCTTCGGTGATAAAGTGGAAGTCCTTGACGGTTTGCAGGACGGCGAAATCGTCGTCATCAGCGGACAGATCAATTTAACGAACGGCGCCAAAGTCAGCATCCTGAAATAAGCCAAACGAAACATTATGAAAATAGCAGAAATATCCATAAAGCGGCCGACGCTTATCATCGTGCTGTTTATCATACTGACGCTGGGCGGATTGTTCAGCTTTAGTAACCTCAGCTACGAACTCATCCCGAAATTCGAGATCAACGTGGTGACCATCGCGACAGTTTATCCGGGAGCATCGCCGGCTGAGGTCGAGAATACCGTGACACGTAAAATCGAAGATGCGGTAGGATCTTTGGAATTAGTGAAGAAAGTCGAATCGAAATCCTATGAAAGCCTGTCGCTCGTCATGGTTACGCTTGAAGCGGAGGCAGATGCCGATTATTCCCTCAACGATGCCCAGCGAAAAATCAACGCCATAGAAAAAGATTTACCGGAAGATGTGGATCCGCCATCGTTGACGAAGTTCTCGATCTCCGATTTGCCTGTAATGACTTTAGGTGCTACAGCCAATATGGACGAAGTGAAGTTCTATGATTTGCTCGACAAAAAAATCGAACCGATACTTGCCCGTGTAAACGGTGTGGCCCAGGTGACACTTGTCGGCGGACAGGAACGCGAGATCCAGGTGAGCCTCGACCAGGAAAAGCTTAAAGGTTACGGCTTGTCTATTCCGGCTGTGCAGCAAGTGATTTTGTCTTCGAACCTCGACTTCCCTACCGGAAACCTTCAAACGCGTGAGAGCAAAATGCTTATCCGTCTGTCCGGAAAATACAAGAACGTCCAGGAAATGCGAAACCTTGTGGTGTCGAGTAAAAATGGCATCCAGATTCGTCTTGGCGATATTGCCGATGTCCAAGATGCACAAAAGCAGGTCGAGAAGATTTCACGCGTCGACCAAAAGAGTGCTATTGCGATCCAGATCATCAAACAGACCGATGCCAACGCGGTAACATTAAGTGAAGATGTGAAGGCCGCCATCGCAAAAATCGAGAAAGATTACGCCAAAGAAGGTGTCAAACTGGAAGTGGCAAACGATACCAGTGACTTTACGCTGGTTGCCGCCGACGGTGTCATACACGATTTGTTCTACGCGGTTTTCCTCGTGGCATTCGTGATGTTGTTCTTCCTTCACAGTATCCGGAACGCGTTTATTGTAATGGTGTCTATCCCGGCATCTTTGATCGCGACGTTCATAGGTATTTACCTTATGGGTTATACCCTGAACCTGATGTCGTTGCTTGGACTTTCACTCGTGGTAGGTATTCTTGTGGATGATGCCATCGTGGTACTCGAGAACATTTACCGACACATGGAAATGGGCAAGAACCGCGCACGCGCTGCTTTTGACGGAACGGCCGAGATTGGGTTTACGGTAACGGCGATCACACTTGTCATCATCGTGGTTTTCTTACCGATTGCCATGAGTACCGGATTCGTGGCCAACATCATCACCCAGTTCTGTGTCACCGTTGTCATTGCGACTTCATTATCGTTGCTGTCATCGTTTACGCTGATTCCATGGCTTTCGTCCCGATTCGGAAAATTGGAGCATATTACTGGAAAGAATCTGTTTGGCAGGATCATCTTAGGTTTTGAAAGAGGCTTGGACCGATTCACCGATTGGGTTTCGGGAATCCTCAAATGGTCACTGGCTTCAAGATGGAAAAAAGTCATTTCACTGCTGATCATCGTCGGACTATTCATATCTTCCATCATGCTTGTTGGTGGTGGTTTCATCGGAGGTGAATTCTTCCCTAAAATGGACCGCGGACAGTTCATCGTCCAATTGGAATTACCAAAAGATGCCTCAGTCGAACAAAGTAACTGGGCAACCCAAAAAGCAGAGAAATTTCTGTCGGAACAAAAAGAAGTGACGAAACTGATCACGACGGTCGGACAAATTTCCGGTGGATTCTCAGGTGTACAAACTACTCCATATAAATCTGAAATCACCGTGACTTTGGTCGACAGAAAAGACCGCAAGGACAATACTTTTATCTATGCCGCGAACACCAAACGCGAATTGCAGAAAATCCTCGTTGGAACACAGGTCAAAACTGTTCCCGTAAGTATCATGGGTGGTGCCGACGACGCACCACTGATGCTGACCATTACCGGAAACGATAATGAAAGCGCGATGAAATTCGCCGAATCAGCAGCTGCAGAACTCGCAAAAATTTCGGGTGCGACAGAAATCAAATTGACCTCGGAAAACGGATCGCCGGAAATCAACGTCCAGGTAGATCGCGATAAGATGGCGGCTTTGGGACTTGACCTCCAAACGGTCGGAATGACAATGCAGACGGCATTCAACGGAAACACCGATGGTAAATTCCGTGCAGGCCAATACGAATACGACATCAACATCCGCTTCAACGAATTCGACCGTTCGAACATTGATAATGTGCGGAACCTCGTTTTCACCAATACCGCCGGACAACAGATAAAACTATCTCAGTTCGCCAATGTGACTGAAGGTTCCGGCCCGAGTTTGCTCGAAAGACGCGACAAATCGGCAGCTGTCAGCATCCAGGCACAGACTGTCGGTAAATCGGTACAGACCGTAGCTACCGAATGGGAAGAAAAATTCTCGAAACTCCCAAGACCGGCAGGTGTCGGATATGTTTGGGGAGGTGAGATCGAGAACAGCCAGGAAGGTTTCGGAACACTCGGAATCGCTTTGCTTGCGGCCATCTTGCTTGTCTATCTTGTAATGGTCGCGTTGTACGACAGCTTCGTGTATCCGTTCGTGGTCTTGTTCTCTGTGCCGCTTTCGTTTATCGGGGCGCTGTACGCACTCGCGCTGACGAATAATACATTGAACATCTTTACGATCCTCGGTGTAATCATGCTTATCGGATTGGTTTGTAAGAACGCTATCCTTCTGGTCGACTTTACCAACCACCGGAAAGAAGCTGGAGAATCTACCTATAATGCATTGATCCAGGCGAACCATGCCCGTCTTCGTCCGATTTTGATGACGACGATCGCGATGGTTTTCGGTATGGTGCCGATTGCGGTCGCTTCAGGTGCAGCAGCCGAGATGAACAATGGATTGGCCTGGGTAATCATCGGCGGATTGATATCTTCCCTGTTCCTGACCCTGATCATCGTTCCGGTTGTCTATTCGATTTTCGACGGATTGATCAGACGAACCAGAAAAGGTAAAAAAGCTACCGATTACGCTGGATTGATCACTGAAGAATACACCCCGACGGAAGTAAGCGAAGACGGATTTACGACAAAACATTCGGTCTAATCCAATCCAAATACCACTACAAAACCTGCCAGAACACGGCAGGTTTTTTTATGGATTTAAGTCAGGATTCCACAATTGTTTTTTTATCTGTTAAAAAAATCAGGTGTTGACAGAAATCACGGTTTATTTATTTTTATTTAGAATTAATAAAAATAGTGTTGTTTTACTTGGATTTAGGCAGTAATTTCGCCTCGTTAAAAAACTACCTTATGACATCTAAATCGATCAAACATCTCTTTCAGTTGCTGGTTGTACTCCTATTCAGTTTTGCGACTGACGCACAAACGGGAACAATTACCGGAACAGTTACCCTAAGCACAACTGACGCCCCGGAAAACATTTCCGTCGTACTCAAAAATACCCAGATTGGAACCGTGACCAATGCCCAGGGTGTTTATGAAATCAAAAATATCAAACCAGGAACATATGTGCTGCGTGTCTCTCTTGTGGGTTATTCTTCAAAAGAGACGACCATTACAGTCACTGCAAACCAAACGGTATCACAGGATTTTACACTGACTGCCGGCGAACAACGACTTTCCGAAGTCATAGTAGAATCGGCAAAAGTCAACAAATATGCCCGGAAGGAAAGTGCTGTAGTTTCAAAAATGCCGCTTAAAGACATCGAAAATCCTCAGGTTTACAACACCATTTCGGCTGAATTGCTCAAAGAACAAAACATTACGACATTCGATGATGCCTTAAAGAATGCACCCGGAATTGACCGCTTGTGGGAATCTACAGGCCGTGGCGGAGACGGTGCCGGATATTTCAGCCTTCGCGGGTTTGCCGTCCAACCGACCATGGTGAACGGCCTGCCCGGACTGAGCAACGGAAGTCCCGATCCTGCCAACATCGAACGTATCGAAGTGATCAAAGGACCTTCCGGAACCTTGTTCGGGAGCAGCCTGATTTCTTACGGCGGCCTCATCAACGTCACCACGAAAAGGCCTTATAACAGTTTTGGCGGATCTATCAGTTACATTGGCGGAACGTACGGCCTGAACCGCGTCACAGCCGACATCAATACCCCAATAGGAACAGACAACAAAGCAGCAGTTCGACTCAATGCCGCTTACCACAATGAAAACAGCTTCCAGGATGCCGGTTTCCGCAAATCGGTATTCGTCGCACCTTCATTGACCTATGAAGTGAATGACAGGCTTTCATTTTTTGTAAACACCGAATTCTACAACGGAAAAAGCACGAACCAAACCATGCTGTTCGTAGACCGCGGCTCCGAGCTTCGTGTGCACAATCCGGACGAACTGGGTTATGACTACAAACGATCTTACACCAGCAACGATTTGTTCCTTGAAACACCTACGTATAATCTGCAGGGACAAATGATCTATAAGATTTCAAAGAACTGGACGTCCCAGACTGCCGTTTCGCGTTCATCGGCAAAATCGCGGGGTTATTACTCCTATTTGTATGAAGTGACGAGCACGGTAGCATCTATGTCCGGCACTCCTATAAACGATGGAATCATCCTGGCCCGATTCACGAGCAAGCAGGATTTCGAAGCCATCGGAACGGATATACAACAAAATTTCATAGGTGAATATTCGCTTGGTTCCATCAAAAACAAATTCATCGGCGGACTCGATTATTATAATATGAATACGCTGAGCAACAGCACGGGTTACGGAAACCAGGGCTTTATCAATATTGGTGTCGACGAGGCGTATTTCGCTGCGGTCGCCCCCTCTCTCCACGCCTTTTACGGAACACCAATGGGAACGCGTGCCGATGACACGGGCGTTTTGACACAGGACGGTGCCGATGCGGGAATTGCAGCTTTAGCCAATCCGGGAACAGATTATTACAAGACACGCCAGGATATTTATAGCGCTTACGTTTCGAACGTGACGTATTTCCTGCCAAACCTTTCTGCTATGGTGAGCCTCCGTTTTGATCGTTTTATGAGCGATGGAGATGTGACGACTTCCGATGACGATTACAACCAATCGGCCTGGTCGCCAAAATTCGGTTTGGTCTATCAGCCAATCAAAGATAAAGTGGCCGTTTTTGCCAATTACATGAACGGATTCAGCAATGTCGCCCCGATCAATACCGGAAGTGCCGTGTTGATTTTTGATCCGGAACAGGCGAACCAGTTTGAATTCGGTACTAAAATAAACCTGCTTGGCGACAAACTGGTCGGTTCGGCAAGTTACTATCACACTAAAGTTTCCAATAAAGTCCTCAATGTCGCCCCGGAAGTGTATACACAAGGCGGCGAACAGGTCAACAAAGGATTCGAAGCGAGCATCACGGCCAATCCGTTCGAAGGACTTAACCTTGTGGCTGGCTACAGCTACAACGACAGCGTTTTGGAACAAGCCGACATCAACTCCGGTTTTGCAGGAATGCGTCCGGAAAGTGCCGGCCCGCGTAACCTGGCCAACCTTTGGGCGAGTTATAAATTCGGGAACGGAAGCCTCAAAGGATTCGGGCTTGGGTTCGGCGGAAATTACGCCAGCGAAAACAAAGTGTTCAACCGCAGCAATGCCGGAACGTTCACTTTACCCGAATATACGGTTTTCAATGCATCGGTATTCTACAACATCGCCGCTTTCCAGGTGAACCTGAAACTGGATAACATCGGCAATAAAGAATATTACAAAGGATGGTCTACGATCAGCCCGCAGGATCCGAGGACATTTTCGGCCAGCGTCACTTACAATTTTTAATTGTGTTGAGTTAGTTTAGTTTTTGAAAGCAATGGCCCCGGAGTGATTCGGGGTCTTTGTTCTTGTCCTTGTATATTTGCACACATGATCACTTTAGGCGCCTTTTTGGTTTTCTGCGGATTTTTCTCGGCTTATGCAACGTCGCGAAAAGCAATTCCTGTGAGTCATTCACAACCCGGAAAATGGTTTTCACATGATCCGAAACGTTCTAAAATGATTTCGTTGGTATTCTTTATCCTGTCACTTGCGCTATTCATCTGCGTTAAAGGATTGCTTTCCGGAATATTCTTATTTACGATAACGCTGATGGTTTTCGGAAGCCTGATCGTGATTTTGACCCCGTTGCGGTTGTTCTCTCCGGCAGTTGTATTCGTTGTTTTTGCATTGCTGTTTTTAGCAGAATTTATTTTAGTCTGATATGCCTGCAAATCCAAAATACCTGACAACTTCCACGCTTCAGCGTTTCCTCAAGATAAGCGCGGCCATTGTTGGAGGCTACTTGGTTTCGGCGAGTTTCCACCTGATGCTGACAGCTTATTTTGACAAAGGAATCGTGCTGATAACCTCAGCTTACACCGGATTTATAGTGTGGGCGGCACTAATGATTGTCGCGTTTTTATTCAAAAGCGGATGGAAAGCCTGGACCACTTATGCCGGACTATCGATAGCATTCCTTTTACTCACCTATTTTGGGCTGATGCTTGACAACTAGACATGGACAATCGCAAATACAACATATTTTTTCATTTGCATACGGTAAGCGGAATCGTGGTTTCGGTGGTGCTTTTTGTGATCTTTTTTGCGGGCTCTTTTTCTTTTTTCCGTGCCGATTTCAACGACTGGCAAGCCAACCGATACAGTCCGGCAGATAAATACCTGCATGTTGATTTTGACGATACTCTGGCTTCGCTTGATTCTGCTTATTCGCTCCAGGGACGAAGCATTGAAATATCGCGTCCGCATGCCGAAAATCAATTTGTCGTCAACCTCGAACCGACAAAGGATTCGCTTGCTCCTAAAAAAGCCCGGACTGCACATTATCTGTACATCGATCCCAAAACATTTAAAGCTGAGACTTACGAGGAATCATACAAGATTGGCGAGTTTTTGTATCGATTGCACTTTTTTGCACAAATCCCATATCCGTACGGGTATTATCTGTCCGGGTTTACGGCCTTGTTCTTTTTGTTTGCGATTATAACCGGCGTTTTGGTTCATTGGAAAAAAATCGTTTCCAACTTCTATGTTTTCCGTCCCAAAGAAAAACTCAAAACGCTTTGGACGGACGCGCATACGGCTTTGGGAATGATCGGGCTTCCGTTCCAGTTTGTCTATGCCGTGACTGGAGCTTTTTTTATGCTCAATATTTTTCTGGTAGCCCCGAGTGTATTTACGTTTTATGGCGGAGATCAGGTAAAGTTGTACGACGAACTCGGTTACCTGCATCAGAAATATGAATTTACCGGTAAGCCAATCGGCACACAATTGCACTTTGATGACCTTATCCAAAAAGCAGAACGCCAATTTGCTTCTTTCCGGATTGGAAGCATCCATATTGAAAACTACGGAGATTCGAGCCAGCATATACTCGCCGAAGGTTCCGTGCCAAAAAGCTCCAGATTCAATGGTTTGGGAGAAGTGGTTTTTGACGCAGGCGGAAATGTCGTCCATAAAAAAGATCCATATGTCAGCGCCGGTTATCTTGAAATGACGAAAGACTTATTGTACCGCATCCATTATGGTGATTATGCCGGCTATGCGATCAAATCCATTTCGTTTTTGTTCGGAATCATTACGTGTTTCGTGATTCTTTCGGGTGTGATGTTGTGGCTCGTGGCCCGAGACAAGAAGAATCTGGACGAAAAGAAAAGAAAGTTCAACAACAGAGTCGTCCACATTTACCTGGCTATTTCTCTGAGTATGTTTCCTGTCATCGCTGCTACTTTCATAGCGGTAAAATTGTATCCGGATGCCGGGATGGAATTCCTTTACAGCTTTTATTTTGTGGGTTGGCTGCTACTTTCGCTGTTTTTCATCTGGAGAAAGAACAATGAATTTACTACATTTTATTCACTGATCCTTGGAAGTCTGATAGGACTATGCATCCCGTTGGCGAACGGATTGGTTACAGGGAATTGGTTCTGGAAGGTTCTGTTTTCTGAATTCCATCCTGCTTTTGTGGATGTTTTCTGGATTGGCATTTCTGTGATTGCGTTGACTGCCGGACTCAAAATGACTAAAAAACTCCCGAATCAAGGCACTTCATCCAAATTCTAATTATCATATAATAAAAAAGGCCGTCAGTAGTGACAGCCTTTTCGTTTTCAGAATTAATAGTTAGTTGCGGTTGGCCACAGCTTCCTGTTTCCAGTTTTTGACGGCAGCTACACGGCTGTCGGCATAGTCCACTTCACTAAGCGTTTGCTCGTTCCAGAAGAACCATTTCCCGGTTTTTTGTCCTTTGCTGTATTCTCCTATTGATTTCTTGTTTCCGTTTGCATCGAAAGCAACCCATTTTCCGTCCGCTTTTCCATCTTTGAAGAAACCTTGTTGGGCGATAGACCCATTATCGTGGTAATATGTTGCTTTTACAAGTCCGCCGACAGCTTCGAGTTTTGGTCCGTTGTGGGCAGATACCGCAATAACACTCATCATCACGGCTGCTAAAATGTACTTTTTCATTATAGTAGGTTTTTACGGTTAATAATAATTACATAACAAACCTAATCAATTTATTTACACTAACAAAACTTTCGCTTAACAATTACGTAACATTGAATAAAACTTAACATTGGGAAAATTTAAGCCATGAAAAAACCCAGCAATTAGCCGGGTTTTCATAAAAAATAGGTGCTTTTTTACTTGACCAATTTGTCAAGAACAGCTTTCAAAGCCGGGTCAGATGGACGAGGTGCATCGGCATTGATGACTTTTCCATCTGGTCCGATCAGGATGAAACGCGGAATTCCTGTGATTCCATATGCTTTGATGAATTCGGAATTCCAATCGTTATCGGCCATTAACTGCACGCCACCGAGTTTTTTGTCGTCCACGAATTTCTTCCATTTGTCATGATCCTTTTGGGCATCGATTGAAATACTCACAAATTCGATGTTCTTTCCATGATAGGCCTCTTCTATTTTTTGAAGATGCGGAATTTCACCTCGGCAAGGCCCGCACCATGTAGCCCAATTGTCAATATAAACATATTTTCCTTTGAAATCGGACAGTTTTGTTTTACCGCCTTTGTGGTTTTCATAATCGAAAGTCGGGGAATCCGCACCGTTTAATTTAGAGATGGCAGATTTGCTTGCCGCCATTTGGGCCAATTGCCCCTTTAATTGCTGCATTCCGCCGGAGATTTGCTGACGAAACAATTCATCTACTTCCTTATCGGCAACTTTCTCATTGGCTCCTTTGATCATATTATCTACCAAAGAATTCAAAGCTGCTTCATCACCTTTTTCCATAGCATTGTCCAATCCTTCACGTTGGAGTCCGAGCCAGGCAAGGATATTGTTTTCTTTGGAGCCTTTTCCCGTGTAAGCGATTGATTCATCGAACATTTTTGCATCCATCTTCAGGTTGACATCAAACCCAGGTGCCAGGAAGAGGCTTGTGACCTCGGTACCATCTCCCAGTTGATAAAATCCTTTTGGTGCATCAAACGTATCTGTAAAGGAACCGTTCTTACCGACGATTATTTTATTGAAGTTCTGGCCTACAATCCGGATTGTGTCACTATTGCGGTTTTCGATTTTTGCCGTGAACTTCACTTTGTCCTGGGCAAAAAGTCCTGCCGTTGCGAACAAAAGAGCATAAGCTAATTTTTTCATGTTGTGTTTTTTAAGGAGCATAAAGATAAAGAAATAATTCTGTGAAGTCGCCTAAAAAAATCTGCCAAGGTCTTGTTAATACTAAGCTAAAGCCCGATTTGTGCTATTTTTTGATCCATAATCAAAGTAACTTCAGGCAACATTAAAAATTTTCAAATTATGTCATTATTAAAAGATAAGGTGGCTTTTGTTTCAGGCGGTGGATCTGGAATTGGTAAAGCCACTGCAGTCGCTTATGCCCGCGAAGGTGCCAAAGTTGTGGTATCTGATGTCAACGCAGAACACGGAGAACAAGTTGCTTCTGAAATCAAAAATTCAGGAGGCGAGGCTCTTTTCATCAAGGCCGATGCTTCAAAAGCAGAAGATAACAAAAACCTTGTAGCTGCTATCGTTGAAAAATACGGACGCCTCGATGTGGCTTTCAACAATGCCGGAATTGGCGGAAAGCCTGCACTTACAGGAGAAGTAGAGCCGGCAGATTGGGACAAAGTGGTCGCATTGAACCTAAGCGGCGTGTTTTATGCCTGTCGCTACCAACTCGAACAAATGGACAAGCAAGGCGGAGGCGTGATCGTGAATATGGCTTCGATCCACGGAACGGTTGCTGCTCCAATGTCTTCGGCTTACACGGCGACCAAACACGGTGTCGTAGGTCTTACCAAGAATATCGCTGCGGAATACGGCCAGAAGAATATTAGATGTAACGCCGTTGGCCCGGGATATATCAAAACGCCATTGCTCGATGCCAACCTTGACAAAGCCGCGATGGATGGAATTGCCGCGAAAGCTTCTATGAACCGATTGGGAACGCCGGAAGAAATTGCAGATTTAGTGGTTTTCTTGAGTTCCGATAAATCGTCGTTTACCACCGGAAGTTATTTTATTTCAGATGGAGGATACACTGCGGTGTAATTCAGCCCTATTGTTTCAACAGATATGCATCTAGCCCGGAGGAAGTGTAAACCTTGCCGAACCGGGCTTTTTGTTTTTACCCGTTTCACAGAGCGACTTTAGAAGCTCCTGTGAAACGGCTGTAAAAGCAAAAGCGCGGAAGGCAACTTGAAGCGGACGATGGATCAGCTCCAAAAAAAAAACACCCTGGAACCAGAGTGTTTATATTCAGAAAGATGTTTCTTAAATAAGATTGTTTACCAACGACGGGAACAAGCCCATAGCGAGATTGAGCAATAAAGCAATGGCAGCAACCACAACATAGATCGGTTTTGGATTTTCGACAGGATCAAGCGCATCTTTGGTGTACATAGCGAGAATCAGCTTGAAATAATAACCGACGCTGATTATCGAGTTGATGACAGCTGCGATTACAACAACCAGATAACCGGCATTGATGGCGTGCATGAACAAACCAAACTTGGCAAAGAAACCTGCAAAAACAGGAATTCCGGCCATAGAAAGCAAAGCTCCTGTAAGCAACGCCGCCATTACCGGATGTTTTTTTCCGAAGCCGTTGAAGTTATAGATATTTTCATCTTGTTTGTCGCGGCAAACGTTCAATACAACGGCAAACGCTGCAACACCGGCCAAGGCATACGCTGCTGCATAATACCAAAGTACACTGGCAGAATTCGCAAGGTTAAGGAACGCCATAAGCATATAACCCGCATGTGCGATTCCGGAAAAAGCGAGCATACGTTTTACATTTTCCTGACGCAAAGCCATGATATTCCCGAGTGTCATGGATGCTATGGAAACAGAAAGCAAAACCCATTCATAGGCCACGGAAAGTTGGGCGTTCATTCCAGTCAGAAGTTTGTAAAAAGTTGCGATAGCGACAATCTTAGCCAACGTACTCATGATGGAAGTCGTCAGTGCAGGTGAACCTTCATAGACATCGGGCGCCCAGAAATGGAACGGAACGGCAGCGATCTTGAACAGCATTCCGATAGTCAATAATACGATTCCGATAAAGAACCAATCCGGTAATTCCGCGGAACTCGAAAGTTCTGAAATCTCAGCGATATCGAAAGTTCCCATGGCTCCGTAAATCAGGCAGATCCCAAAGAGGATAATACCTGAAGCAAATGAACCCAACAGGAAATATTTCATCCCGGCTTCATTGCTGCGGACGTTCATGCGGTTACTGGCAGCCAGGATATACAGCGAAATGGAAAGCACTTCGATCCCGAGGAAAAACATCGACAGGTTTCCGAAAGACACCATGGCGACAGCTCCGGCGAGCATAAAGACTTTTATGGCGACAAAATCTGAAATCTTGGCGTGTTCGCGTCGATAGAAATCATCGGACATTGAAATAAGCAGAATGGCCAGGACAATGAAAATGGACGAAAAAGCCACAGAGAAATTATTGACGACAATCATGTTGCCGTAAAAACCTTTCTGCAATCCGTAATCATTCATGGTCACGCCCAGGGCAACCAGCAGTCCGACAACCGTAAATGGCACGATGCCTTTGCGGAAGTTGAGAATTTCAAGCAACAGGCACAATACACCTAATCCCGTTATGATAAGTAATGTATTCATTTATAGAAGTCTAGGTCCAGAGTGTATTAAAAACATGATTTGGTGAATGCTCGGTGCAATCAGGTCGTTTATGGGTTTCGGATATAAACCGAAGAAAAATGTAACTGCGATTATGATTGAAAAAGTCAATCCTTCTGACCAGGAAACATCGCGGAATGGCTTTTTATTCGTTTCCCCCAGCATCACATTCTGGAACATCTTAAGCATATAGTAAGCCCCGAGTATGATGGTCAGTCCTCCAATTATGGCAAACCATACTTTCTTGAAGAACAACGAATACAACACGGTAAATTCCCCGACAAAGTTGAATGTGGTAGGCAAGGCTACGGATGCCAATACCATAATCATAAACATCGAGGTGAATTTTGGCGCCTGTGAACGTATGCCTCCCATTTCTGATATTTCACGGGTTTGGAGCCTGTCGATTATGATATCTGCAGCAAGGAACAATCCGACGATGGCGAATCCGTGCGAAATCATTTGCAATACGGCACCACTAAGACCGTCTTTATTCAAGGTGTAAGCACCGGCCGCAATCAATCCGACGTGGGCCAATGAGGAATAGGCAAGTAATTTTTTGAGGTTCTTCTGACGCAAAGCCACGACAGATCCGTAAAGAACGCCAGCCAATCCGAACCAGATAAAGATAACCATGAATGATTTTGCCGCCAAAGGAGCAATCGGCAATTGCCAACGCAGAATACTGTAAAGCCCCATTTTAAGCATGATGCCTGACAGCAACATGGTTCCCGCAGTCGGTGCTTTTTCATAAACGGCAGCCTGCCACGTATGGAAAGGAATCAATGGAATCTTAATGGCGTACGCCGCAAAGAAAGCCAGGAAAATCCAGATTTGTTCCGTTTTGGATAAGTCTAATTTTGCAAGATCGGTCCACATAAAAGAACCGGCCTTGGTATACAAATACGCAAAAGCAGCCAGCATGAAAAGAGAACCGGCAAACGTGTAAATAAAGAATTTGACAACGGCCCGCTGACGGTCTTTGTGTTCCCCGCTTCCCCAAAGTAATGCAATGAAATAAATTGGTATAAGTGCCAATTCCCAGAAAATGTAATACACGAATCCGTCAAGGGCGAGAAAAGTTCCGGCCATCGCAAATCCCATGAACATAATGAGCGAATAGAACGATTTGGCATTCTGGATATTCCTTCCGAACGTAGACAATATGATAAGTGGCAGTAATGCGGTAGTCAGCATCAGCATGGCAAGAGACAATCCGTCACCGCTCAAAGCAACATGTATATTCGGTTTTTGGCTCCACAGATAACTTACGCCGACAACTTCTTTTGCGTTGTGTTTGCACAAAACCAACCACGAAGCGCCCAAAGCGACAACCGAAGTCAGCAACGCGGTTTTGGAAGCCCATTTATCTCCGCTCAAAAAGCTGAGCAATGCGCCGGCAAATAATAGTATCAGGACAATACTTACATCCATTCTGTCAGACAATTTTATTATAGAACAAATACGATACGATGGCCACCATTCCCATCACGAAAAAGAAAAGGTAACGACCGACGCTTCCGTTTTGGAGCAATCTTCCCTGGTCGCCAATGGCATTGGTGACTTTTCCGAAACCATATACAAATCCGGATAAAGCCGTTTCAAGCGTATCGCGGAAAAATGTCGAAAGTGCGTTGATTGGTTTTACAAACAGGAATTCATAAGCCTCATCGATGTAATATTTATGGTAGAGAACTTTGTGCAAGCCTGTCATTTCTTCGTCGGCTGGCGGAACTTCTCCTTTTTTGAGGTATTTGGCGTATGCGATCCCGATTCCGATCAATCCGCCAATTACCGCAACAGCCATCAATGCGTATTCGGTCGTTCCAAGATGATGCTCACCGTGTTCTTTAGCGCCTAGAACCGGAGCCAGATACTGATTGAGCCAACTCGCACCCGGAAAACTAATCAATCCGCCGATAGCTGCAAGAATAGCGAGAACTATCAATGGAAATGTGATCAAAGCCGGGCTTTCGTGAAGGTGATGCTTTTGCTCTTCTGTTCCGCGGAAATCCTTAAAGAATGTCAGGTACAACAATCGGAACATATAAAAAGCTGTCATGATGGACGCAACAGATCCGATTACATACAATACTTTATTTTCATGGAAAGCTGTCATCAGGATTTCATCTTTGGAGAAGAAACCGGAAAATGGCGGAATTCCTGAAATGGCAAGAGATGAAATAAGGAATGTGATATAGGTTATCGGCATCCATTTTTTCAAGGCACCCATTTTTCTCATGTCCTGTTCCCCATGCAATGCGTGGATGACAGAACCGGAGCCAAGGAACAAACAGGCTTTAAAGAATGCGTGTGTAATCACATGGAAAACAGCAACTTCATAAGCGCCAAGTCCCAAAGCCAAAAACATGAGTCCCAACTGGGAAACCGTTGAATACGCGAGTACTTTTTTGATGTCATTCTGGACAAGCCCGATAGTCGCCGCAACAATCGAAGTGACGGCTCCGACTATCGCAATTACATTCTGGACATTCGGGGCAAGGTCGAAAAGGAAATGCATCCGTGTCACCATGAAAATACCGGCTGTCACCATAGTCGCCGCATGTATCAATGCAGAAACCGGAGTCGGGCCAGCCATGGCATCCGGAAGCCAGGTGTACAATGGAATCTGGGCACTTTTTCCGCAGGCACCAATAAATAACGCAAGTGCAGCTATTGATAATGCTGATATAAATTTCATCTGTTGAGGTTCCTGCAAAAGCGAAAGCTTAAATTTAATTGCGTCTGGAATCTGAGCATAATCAAGCGTTTTTGTCAGATAAGCAATTATAAACATCCCAATAAGAAACCCGAGGTCACCAATACGGTTCATTATGAACGCTTTCTTTGCCGCATCGTTATAATCCTGGTTTTTATACCAGAACCCAATTAACAGGTAAGAACACAATCCGACACCTTCCCATCCGATGAACATCACGAGCAAATTGTCTCCTGTGACGAGCAGCAACATGAAAAAGATAAAAAGGTTCAGGTAAGCAAAGAACTTATGACGGTTCTCATCATCGTGCATATAAGACACCGAATACAGGTGGATCAACGTCCCGATTCCGGTAACGAACATAAGCCACAACAACGAAAGCTGGTCGAGCAGAATGCCCATATTGACCGTGACTTTGCCGAAGCTGAACCATTCAAAAAGATTGACCTGTACCGGAGTAGCCGTTTTATTGATCTGAAGAAAATACATCAGCGTCACACAAAACGAAATAAAAACCGCAAAAGTAGCCAGATATCCCGCGCCGTTATGCCCTGCTTTTTTCCCGAAGAAAACATTCAGTATAAAACCGGCCAGTGGCGCCAAGAGTAAAAGTAAAATGTAAGTTTGATCCATGCTATCCTTTCAGATTTTTTAGGTTGTCGATGTCGATCGAATTCAGGTTCCTGAAAATCGACACGAGTATTGCGAGCCCGACTGCAACTTCAGCAGCGGCAACGGCCATTGAGAAAAATACGAACACCTGTCCTTGTGCGTCCTGGTGATACGTTGAGAAAGCGACGAACAACAGGTTGACGGCATTGAGCATGATTTCAATCGACATGAAAACGATGATCGCATTGCGCCGGTACAACACCCCGAAAACCCCAATGCTGAACAAAATCACGCAAAGGAAAATATAATTCTCGATCCCGATCTGGTTTAGAACATTCCCCATTATTTCTTCTCGGTTTTTTCGCGTTTGGACAATAGTACGGCCCCAATCATTCCCACCAGCAACAATACCGATGCGAATTCAAACGGAACCATATATTCATTGAGCAATACATTGCCCAGTACTTTAATGGATTGGTAATCGACTCCTGTATCGTCATAAGGCCCGACAATCGGTTTGGTCTGGATGAAAATCGCCAGTAAAACCAAACACGTCAGGATGAAAATGATTCCCGCGGCTAGCCTTGTCGTACGCGGTTTGTGGACTTCATCTTCTTTGTTCAGGTTCATGAGCATGACCGTAAACAGGAACAAAATCATGATAGCCCCGGAATACACGATCACGTGGACAACAGCCAAAAACTGAGCGTTGAAAAGCAAATAATGGCCGGCAACCGAAAAAAAGCAAAGTACCAAATAAATCGCACTGTGGATTGGGTTTTTGGTAAACACGGTAAGGAAAGCGGTCGCCAGTGTAACGGCCGACAGAATAAAGAAAATAATCAATACCGTACTCATCAGTTCTGTCTGTTTTTAGCGTTAGCCATAGCCATTTCGAGCGGCATGACCAATTTGTCTTTGCCGAAGATAAAGTCTTCGCGGTCGTAACTCGCCGGAACCAACACTTTGGATTCGGTAAGGTAAATGGCGTCTTTCGGACAAGCTTCTTCACACAATCCGCAGAAAATACAACGCAGCATATTAATCTCATAGACCGATGCGTATTTTTCTTCTCGATATAAATGTTTTTCGTCCGGTTTGCGTTCGGCAGCCGTCATCGTGATGGCTTCGGCCGGACACGACAACGCACAAAGCCCACAGGCCGTACAATTTTCACGACCTTGTTCATCGCGCTTGAGCATGTGTTGGCCGCGCCAGATTCCGGCACGCGTACGCACTTCTTCCGGATATTTTACCGTGACCTTACGTGTAAACAAGTGTCCGATCGTAATGAAAAGACCCTTCACGATCGCCACCAGATACAGGCTCTCCCAAAAAGTCATCTTTTTGTTTGAAACCTCTTTTTTGCGCCCCGAAAGGGACATTGTCTGTACTGACATCAATTTATTATTTATTCGCCAAGGCGATTTTTTATTTTTTAGGAGCTGTTTCCGGCTATCCGCTCCACCCGAGCGCAGCGAACTGGCCGAACACCTTTAAACAATTTTTCCTTTGTGAGGCAATCTTTTGTTCGCTAACAAAGCTTCACAAAAGGATGCCGCTGCTATCCGGGCTAGGGCAATCGGCTTAAAACAACTTTCCGTCGTGCCACAAAATAATGACCCCTGTAATAAAGATATTCGCTATCGCCAACGGAATCAGGCCTTGCCAGCCCAAACGCATCAATTGGTCGTAACGGAATCTCGGGATTGTCCATCTCACCCACATAAAGAAAAAGATGAACGCACATATTTTAATGAACAAAACGGCTATTCCAATTCCATTTGCGGCATTCACGCCCCAATGCTCAACAGCCCAGGCCATTCCGGGATAATTGTAAGCCCCGAAATAAAGCACTGCCAGAATGGTCGAGGAAATGAACATACTCGCATATTCAGCAAACAGGTAAAAGCCCATTCGCATCGATGAATATTCAGTGTGATAACCGCCAATCAATTCGGCCTCGCACTCGGCAAGGTCAAATGGTGTACGGTTGGTTTCGGCGAATGAACATACCAGAAAAATGATGAAACCTAGTGGTTGGTATAACACGTTCCAATGCCATTCTGCCTGTTGTTCGCTAATAGTCTTTAGGCTCAAATCGCCCGACATCATCAATAAAGCGATCAGCGACATTCCCATGGCAACTTCATAGGAAATCATCTGGGAAGCGGCACGCATGGCACTCATCAGGGAGAACTTGTTGTTGCTCGCCCATCCGCCGATCATGATTCCATAAACTCCGACAGACAAAACCCCAAAAACGTACAAGACTCCAATATTGATATCGGTCGCCTGTAAAATCACGGTCCGTCCGCCAATGATCAATTTGTCGCCCCAAGGAATTACGGCGCTAGTCATCAAAGCAACGCTCATCGAAATGGCAGGTCCGGCGACGAAAAGGAATTTATTCGGTGTATTCGGAAGGAATTCTTCTTTCGAGAACAGTTTCATACCATCGGCCAGCGGTTGTAAAAGGCCTAATGGCCCTGCGCGGTTCGGCCCGATACGATCCTGGAGCCAGGCCGCTACTTTGCGTTCGGCCCACGTGGAATACATTGCCGCCAGCATCGTTATCGCGAAGATGGTGAAAATGAAAATAGACTTTTCTAAGATAATCGCCTGATCCATTATACGTTTCCTTCTTTAAAGATTTCTGTTTCCTCAGGTCGCAACGGTCGTGAAGCCATCGAAATTTTCTTGCGGTCTTCTTCGCGTCCGAGCAATATTTTTTCTTCGGTCTCGATCACAACCGGCGCAATGTTACGGGTGTAATTGTTGGCGTTGATAACCGAATCCTTCTCGAATTTACGAGGCCCTTCGATAACCCAGTCGTTCACATCCTTGTGATCGAAACGACATTCGTTACAGATGAATTCCTCGACTTCGTGATATACATCTTTGCGTCCGGTGACACGCTGGATCTCGTTTCCGAACATCCAAACGGTGGTCTTTCCACAGCATTTATCGCAATTGCGATGTGCGTTGTAAGGCTTGTTGAACCAGACGCGCGATTTGAACCGGAACGTCTTATCGGTTAACGCACCGACAGGACATACGTCGATCATGTTTCCTGAGAATTCATTGTCGATCGCTTTGGAGATGCAGGTCGAGATATTCGAATGATCGCCTCTGTCGAGAACGCCGTGTACACGTCCGTCAGTCAACTGATCGGCAACCATCACACAACGATAGCACAAAATGCAACGGTTCATGTGCAATTGGATGTTCGGGCCGATATCTTCGGGTTCGAACGTCCGTTTTTCCTCAATGTAACGCGTTTGCGATTTTCCGTGTTTGAAGCTCAGGTTCTGCAAATCACATTCGCCCGCCTGATCACAAACCGGGCAATCGAGCGGGTGATTTATCAGCAAAAATTCAGTCACCGATTTACGTGCATCGGTCACTCTTTCGCTTGAGATGCTGTTGACTTCCATTCCGTCCATGACGCCTGTAACGCAGGACGCCATCAGTTTTGGCATCGGGCGCGGATCGGCTTCACTTCCTTTTGAAACTTCCACCAGGCAACAACGGCATTTTCCGCCGCTTCCTTTGAGTTTCGAGTAATAGCACATGGCCGGAGGAACGCTTTCGCCTCCAATCATGCGCGCCGCCTGCAGGATCGTGGTTCCTGGTTCGACGTCTATGCTTTGACCATCAATGGTTACTTTCATAATTGTTCTGTCTAAACGGTGGCTTTTGCCAACAGATGTTTGACTTTTTCAAATGGTTCCTCAACAAAATGATCGCGGTTTTTGATCTTCTCCGGGAAACGCACATGGTATTCGAATTCGTCGCGGAAATGACGGATGGCTGCCGCAACAGGCCAGGCCGCCGCATCTCCTAACGGACAAATGGTATTTCCTTCTATCCGGGCTTGTATGCTCCAAAGCAAATCGATGTCTTCTTCGCGTCCGTGGCCGGTTTCAATTCTGTGCAATACTTTTTCAAGCCAGCCTGTTCCTTCACGGCAAGGCGAACATTGTCCGCAGCTTTCGTGATGGTAGAAACGTGAAAAATTCCACGTGTTGCGAACGACGCAGGTTGTATCGTTGTATACGATGAATCCGCCGGAACCAATCATGGAACCACTCGCAAAACCACCGTCGCTCATGGATTCGTAAGACATCATTCGGTCTTCTCCGTTAGCTGTTTTATAGATAAGATGGGCCGGCAGAATCGGCACCGAAGATCCACCCGGGACCAATGCTTTAAGCGGACGCTCGTTGAGCATACCGCCGCAATATTCATCGGAGTTGATGAATTCGTCTACAGAAATGCCGAGTTCGATTTCATAAACGCCTGGTTTTTTGATATGACCCGATGCTGAAATGAGTTTTGTACCCGTAGATTTTTCAGTTCCAATCTTTGCATATTCGGCACCTCCGTTCAAAATCATCCACGGCACGGCGGAAATAGATTCCACATTGTTGACCACCGTCGGGTTCTGCCACAATCCTGAGATTGCAGGAAATGGTGGCTTGATACGCGGATTGCCACGTTTGCCTTCGAGTGATTCGATCAGCGCGGTTTCTTCCCCGCAAATGTAAGCGCCTCCACCAACATGAACGTTGAGTTCCAGGTCATAACCGGTTCCAAGGATATTTTTCCCCAGCCAGCCAGCCGCATAAGCTTCCTTGATGGCATTCTGCAAAATCTTATAAACCCACATATATTCGCCGCGGATGTAGATGTAGGAACGATGTGCCTCAAGTGCGAAACTCGAAACGATCATGCCTTCAATCAGCAAATGCGGGATGTATTCCATTAGGAAACGGTCTTTGAAAGTTCCCGGTTCCGATTCGTCGGCGTTGCACACCAAGTGGCGCGGTTTGCCTGATTTTTTGTCGATGAAGCTCCATTTCATACCCATTGGGAAACCTGCGCCTCCACGGCCTTTGAGCCCGGAAGTCTTGACTTCGTTGACGATATCGTCAGGTGTCATGGTCTTGAGCGCTTTTTCTACAGAAGCGTATCCGCCTTCTTTGCGGTAAACCTCGTAAGTCCGGATGCCCGGAACGTTGATCTTATCGAGAAGTAGCTGCTTACCCATGATTGACTTTATAATGGAGTTCTACTTTACCAGCCTTGCAGTCGTCGATGAGCTGGTCGATTTTTTCTTTAGTCAGGTGTTCTTTGAACGTGTCGCCCAATTGCATCATAGGAGCATATCCACAAGCACCGAGACACTCGACCCCACGCACTTCGAAAAGCCCATCAGCCGTCGGTTCGCCAATGCCGACACCGAGTTTTGAGCAGGTATAATCCATCAGGTCTTCCACGCCACGCGTCGCACAGCAGGAAGTCTGGCAGAATTCGAACATGAATTTCCCGATAGGACGCTGGTTGAACATGGTGTAAAAAGACACGACTTCATAAACCTCGATAGGCCTGATTCCGATGATTTCGGCAACCTTGTCCATGAGTTCCACAGAAAGCCAGTTGTCGTGGGCATCCTGTACTTCGTGAAGAATAGGCAGGAGCGCTGATTTGGGTTTATCTTCGGGATAATGACTCAGCAACTCATTGATCGTGGCCATGAGTTCCGGCGTCATGTTGATATCCTGATGTATGCGATGTGTTCTGTCCATAAGCGTTAGGCGTCTAATTCGCCAGCGATTACATTAAGGCTTGACAGGGTTGCGATGGCGTCAGAAAGCATCTGTCCGCGAACCATGTCGTTGAAAGCCTGGTAATATATAAAGCACGGACGGCGGAAATGCAACCTGTATGGCGTGCGGCTGCCGTCTGTAGTCAGATAAAATCCTAATTCCCCGTTTCCTCCTTCTACCGCGTGATAGACTTCGGTAACCGGAACGGGAACTTCGCCCATTACGATCTTGAAGTGGTAGATTAGTGCTTCCATGTTGTGGTAGACATCTTCTTTTGGAGGCAGATAATAATCAGGTACATCGGCGTGGTATGGGCCTTCCGGCATTTTTTCCATGGCCTGTTTTATAATTTTGAGCGATTCCCAGACCTCCGCGTTACGGAC
Organism: Flavobacterium silvaticum; assembly: GCF_012911565.1. Lineage (GTDB taxonomy): Bacteria > Bacteroidota > Bacteroidia > Flavobacteriales > Flavobacteriaceae > Flavobacterium > Flavobacterium silvaticum. The sequence continues at coordinate 295,178 of NZ_JAAMPU010000106.1, forward strand.
ACAGAAACGGTCATAGGTATCACCTGATTTTCCCACCGGAATATCGAATTCAAAATCTTCATAAGAGGAATACGGGCTCATGACACGAACGTCGTAATCGATTCCGGCAGCACGCAGGTTCGGGCCTGTGAAGCCGTAGCTTATCGCTTTTTCTGCCGATATCGGGCCGACATCGATTGTCCTGTCCATAAAAATCCGGTTGCGCACGAGCAGGTTCTCGAATTCGCTCCAGATTTTCGGGAATTCCTCAAGGAAATCATTGATGCGCTTGAAGACTTCCGGGCTCCAGTCTCTTTCAAAACCTCCAATACGTCCCATGTTTGTCGTCAAGCGAGCACCACAGATTTCCTCGTAGATCTCGTATATTTTTTCTCGGTATTGGAACACATATAAAAATCCGGTCAATGCGCCTGTATCGACACCCAAAACCGAGTTGCAGATGATGTGGTCGGCAATACGTGCCAGTTCCATGATGATGACGCGCATATATTGGACGCGTTTTGGAACTTCTATGTTCAGGGCTTTTTCGACCGTCATCCACCAACCCATGTTATTGATTGGTGACGAACAATAATTCATACGGTCGGTAAGTGGCGTAATCTGGTAAAACGGACGGTTTTCGGCAATCTTTTCAAACGCGCGGTGGATATATCCGACAGTTCCTTCGCCATCCATGATACGTTCGCCATCCATCAGCAGGATATTCTGGAAAATTCCGTGTGTAGCCGGGTGCGTCGGACCGAGGTTCAGTATCGAAAGCTCGCTTCCGTCCTCGTTCTGGTTCTGCTTTATTACGGCGTCGAATCGTTGTTCCGGTGGTAATAGAAGATCGTCTGCCATCAGTTTTTGTAATTATCAGTTTGTCTTCCGAAGAAACGGTCGTCTTTATCGGTACGTCCGCCATCTTCCATCGGGAATTCTTTTCGCATTGGGAACGAAACCATTTCATCCATGTTCAGGATTCTTTTCAACTGCGGATGTCCTTTGAATATGATGCCATAAAAATCGTAGGTTTCGCGTTCCTGCCAGTTTGAGCTCAGGAACAACGATGTGACGCTGTCAATTTCCGGAGCGTCACCATCAAGGTAACATTTGATGCGGATCCTGACATTGTCAACCCAGTTGTGCATGTGATAGACCACAGAGAATTGCCGGCTTTTTTCGGCATCCGGAAAATGCATACCGCACAAATCTGTAAGGAAATTGAACCGGAGCGTTGTATCGTCTCTCAAAAATGCCATCACTTCAAGAATCGAATCAGCTTCGACCTCAAAAGTCAGGATGTCATGGATTTTTATGAAGTCGCTGACCGTGGTTCCGAATTTATCGGACACTTTTTCAATCAGCGTATGTTGATCTAATGCCATAAATACGGATTAGGTAATGTTATAAGATGCCAGCAATTCCTGATATTCAGGTGAACTTCTGCGACGTACCGATTCGGTCTTGACCAAATCCTGCAGTCTTAGGATTCCGTCGAGGATCTGCTCCGGGCGCGGCGGACAACCCGGAACGTACACGTCAACCGGAATGACTTTATCAATGCCTTGTAAAACCGAATACGTGTCGAAAATTCCACCGGAACATGCACAGGCACCTACCGAAATGACCCAACGCGGTTCGGCCATTTGTTCGTAAACCTGACGTAAGATCGGGGCCATTTTCTTGGCAATTGTTCCCATTACGAGAAGCATGTCTGCCTGACGAGGGGAAAAACTCATGCGTTCTGATCCGAAACGGGCTACATCGTAATGCGAAGCCATGGTCGCCATGAATTCAATTCCGCAGCAAGAAGTGGCAAACGGCAACGGCCAAAGTGAATTGGCACGCGCCAGGCCGACTACCGAATCGAGCTTTGTGGCAAAAAAGCCTTCCCCTGAATAACCTTCAGGTGCATCGGCTGTATTTATTTTTTTAGAAGAATCGTTCATTTTTTCAGTCTTTAGCAAACATTCGGGATTTCAACTTCATCAATCATCATCTGTTCCCAAACAACTTATTCCCACTCAAGGCCTTTCTTACGGATCACGTAAACAAAGCCAATAATGAGGAGCGTCATAAAGATAGCCATCTTCACGAGTCCTTCAACACCCATTTCGCGGAAGTTCGTGGCCCATGGATACATAAAAATCACCTCGACATCGAACAAAACGAAAAGTATGGCAACCAGAAAATATTTTACGGAAAAAGGAATCCGCGCGTTGCCGATGGATTCGATTCCGCACTCAAAACTCTTGTCCTTGTTCATTGATTTTCGGCTAGGCCCCAAAAAAGAAGAGCCAATTATTGTGAGTACAACGAAGCCGACAGCCAGCAACATTTGCATGGCGATTGGGATATAATCGATTTGGTTTGTCTCCATAGGATAAGATAGTTTATCAGGAAGTACAAAAATAGCTTGGGAAATGTGAAAAAACAAAGGAAACGCGGGCGGCTGGAGTAACGGCGACCTAATTTTTATTGATTATAAATAAGATTGGGGTCCATTTCAACAGAACCTCACCAGAGACCTTGCCGGTTTTATAAAACATGCAAAGTCCATGATAAACAATTCCGGAATTCCGACCAAAAAGCCAAACCTTTATTTACAACCGAAATCAACCAAAACAAATCTCCAATTATCAAAACTGCAGCAAACAAAAAAGCGCCTCCAACCGGAAGCGCTCTGTCTTTTGTGAAAGTAAGCTATTTAAGTAATTATTTTATTAACGATACCTGAGCTGCAACTTTTCCTTTGCGGCCTTCTTCTTCCTCATAATTTACCTTGTCGCCTTCACGAAGCTGGTCCCCTTTAAGGCCTGTTGCATGAACGAAGATGTCCTTTCCGGTTTCATCATCGGTGATGAATCCAAATCCCTTGGATTCAATAAAAAATTTCACTGTACCTGTACGCATAATTCTGATAAAAAGGTTATTGATTTACAAATGTAAATTATTATCCCTTACGTTTTTTGGCTACGTTAAAATAAAGCCAATAATTATCGGATTATTGAAAATAATATTCAGATTTTACAATATAAACAGTCTAACTCGTTCAAAACCTGAGAATACTGCTAACTTTTCAGAAATCAGAAAAATCAGCCTCACCGTTGTTTTGTGCGCCTTATTTTGCAGTTTCCAAACGTATGTTCAACTCCTTCAATTGCTCGTCATGAATTATAGAAGGCGCATCGATCATCACGTCTCTTCCTGAGTTGTTTTTAGGAAAGGCGATGAAATCACGAATGGTTTCCTGTCCGCCCAGAATAGCCGTCAACCTGTCTAATCCAAAAGCCAATCCGCCATGAGGTGGAGCACCAAACTGGAACGCATCCATCAAAAACCCAAACTGGTTCCGGGCTTCTTCTTCAGTGAAACCGAGATATTTGAACATCAACGCCTGTGTTTCTTTATCGTGGATACGGATTGATCCCCCGCCAATCTCATTCCCGTTCAAAACCATATCGTAGGCGTTTGCCCTGACTTTTCCGGGATCTGTTTCCAGCAACGCCATATCTTCCGGTTTAGGAGACGTAAACGGATGGTGCATCGCATGGTATCTGCCGCTTTCTTCATCAAATTCGAGCAATGGAAAGTCTACAACCCATAGCGGGGCGAATTCTTCCGGTTTCCTTAGCCCGAGACGTGTAGCCAGTTCCATCCTTAGAGCTGACAGTTGCGCACGGACCTTATCGGCTTTGCCAGACAATACAAAAATCATATCGCCGGCTTTTGCTCCTGTAACTTCGGACCATTTCTTAAGATCTTCCTGATCGAAAAATTTATCTACAGACGATTTGAACGTTTCGTCTTCATTGCATTTCACGTAAATCATTCCTGATGCCCCAATCTGCGGACGTTTGACCCATTCGATCAACGCATCTATTTCCTTACGTGTCATTTCGCCACAACCCGGAGCCGCAATTCCAACCACGAGTTCGGCCAAATTGAAAACACCAAAATCTTTATGCTGGGCAACAGAATTCAATTCCCCGAATTCCATCCCGAAACGAATGTCGGGTTTGTCATTTCCGTATGTTTTCATCGCGTGATCATACGTCATGCGTGGGAATTTATCCACTTCGATTCCTTTGATCTCTTTGAGCAGATGGCGCGTCAAACCTTCAAAAGTGTCCAATATATCTTCCTGTTCCACAAACGCCATTTCGCAGTCGATCTGGGTGAATTCAGGCTGTCTGTCGGCACGCAAATCCTCGTCACGGAAGCATTTCACAATCTGGAAATATTTGTCCATTCCGCCAACCATCAGCAATTGCTTGAATGTTTGAGGCGATTGAGGCAGGGCGTAAAACTGTCCAGGATTCATGCGTGAAGGCACCACGAAATCACGCGCACCTTCCGGAGTCGACTTGATCAAATATGGGGTCTCGATTTCACAGAATCCTTTTTCAGACAGGTAATTCCGTACGGCCATGGAAACCTTGTGACGGAAGATCAAACTTTCCTTTACCGGATTGCGTCGGATGTCGATGTAGCGGTATTTCATGCGGATATCCTCACCACCATCGGTATTGTCTTCAATGGTGAACGGAGGCGTCAGTGCGGCATTCAAAACAGTCAGTTCAGACACCAATATTTCAATGTCACCAGTCGCCATATTCGGATTTTTCGACTCACGCTCAATGACACGGCCTCTCACCTGGATCACGAATTCGCGTCCTAACGTATTGGCCTTTTCAAACACTGTAGCATCTGTTCGTTCCGAATCAAAAATGAGCTGCGTAATGCCGTATCGGTCGCGTAGATCGACCCAGGTCATAAAACCTTTAGCACGTGATTTCTGCACCCATCCGGCAAGCGTGACTTCTGAATTGATATGTGCGGCATTGAGTTCACCGCAGGTATGGCTTCTGTACATTTTGATTCAAATTTGTCGCAAAAGTAAAATGAATAATTAACAATTAATAATTAATAATTGTTAGAAGCTGGATCCTGCAGCCTGTTCAACGCGAGCCTGAGGCGAACCGAGCCAAATCAATTAAAATAACAACTATAATTGGATAATCTTTAGCTCCAACCCGTTTTTGGCATTGGCATCATCAGGCTCGGGTGGTCGGTGGTGAAAAGCAGCGCAACTGCAATGATTTAACAAAATGTACATTTTTACTGTATGTCCCGCATTAAAAAAATTCAGAACTTACCTTCAGGGAAGGGGCCGGTGTAGTCCCTAAAAAAATTTCCGGCAACCTTGATACATAAAAAATGTACTTTTTAGCTATGCTCAGTTCGGCTAAAGCCTCGGGTGTTAAAATTTGTAATACGCTATTTCTACAAATTTGATTTCATCTTTCGAAAACATCCAGGACAGAAAGCCCGTTGTGGTCAAAGTCAAACAACGCCTGGTTTTCATACGGTGAACCGCTCGTGGATTCAGGCCCGCGGAAAGCAACCCATTCACCACCCCAGTAACAAAAGCCATTACCATTCGGGTTCCATTCGACCAGATTTCTTATACTTTGGAGAAATTGCTTTTGCCCGTTGGGAGTCGCCGGATATCCGGGAACCAGTTGTGATTCGAGACCTACTATGTTGTTTGTCCAGTCATCATAACCTAAGGTAAACGGATAAGCAGTTTCTGCAATGAGGATTTCTTTTCCCGTATGATTCTGGATCAGGGCCATAACCGAAGATAATTCATCCAGATCGGTGCCATGCCAAACCGGATAATACGATAGTCCGGCACTGTCGTAATCGATATCTTCGAATGAATCGAAAAATTCCACAGCTCCGGAAGTCCCGGCGTAATGAATCATGATTTTTGTCTGCGGAGATTGTGCGCGGATCGAGGCACTCACAGCAGAAAACAGTTCATGGCATTGAAGCGGATTCTGTGATAACTGACCCATTGGCCATAAAAATCCGTCGTTGGTTTCGTTGCCAATCTGGAAAATATCGGGATGTATTTGTTGGATAATTTCTGAGGTATAACCAGAAACTTCGGCTTTCAATCCATCGAAATCCAATACCTGCCACTCTTGTGGAATCATCTGCTGGCCCGGATCGGCCCACGTATCGCTAAAATGCACACTGAGCCAGACCTGCATTCCCAAAACCCTTGCCCGCATTGCCATTTGTTTGACTTCGGCCATTCCGGAATGTCCGGCGGGCGGATTCTTCCACAATCGCAACCGAATTGTATTACATCCGTGGTCATGAAGAATCTGTATGGCATCTTTGGGCTGTCCGTTATCATAGTATATGGTTTCAGATTGTTCGATTTCGGGAAGAAAAGAAAGATCAGCGGCACGAACGAAGGTATCCGTTGAATTTGCATTGGCGTTTTCATCGGAACAACCAGACAAAAGAATCGTCAAAAGACCAAAGACGATAGGGCATAAAAGTTTTTGCATGGCGAAATTTACAGCAAACCACATTGGATTAGAGCAATAATTTCCCACTGATTTAATGAATGTTGATAAAATTTATTTCTAACTGTAATTATGTTTTTGACAGTTATTTGATTGTTTAAGAAAAATCATTGTGGATTTTGTTGAGAATAGCCGGATTTCTTAAAAATATCATAATTCAGAAATCTCAAGGGTTAACAAAAAGATAATCAGGCATATCGGATAATACCTAGTTACTGCATTATCTTAGCTCCCTCAATTTTTCAAAAATTTTATAAATGAAAAAACAGTTACGATTTCAAAAGATGAGATTTTTCCTCTTCTTGGCAATTCTGTTCGCAGGTATGTCCTCAAATGGACAAGTATTGCTCACAGATGATTTCAATTACGCCACGGGCCAATTGCTGACCGCAAATGGATGGACCGTCCTTAGCGGTGGAACCACTCAGGCTATCGATGCAACCACTGGATTAAGTTTTTCAGGCTATGGCGGTGCTGTGGCAGGAGGTGCGGCTAATCTGGATAATGATGGGCAAGATGTAAACAAGGCTTTCACATCTCAAACTTCCGGTGTTGTTTACGTTTCCAGCGTAATACAAATAACCGCATCAACCACTGCAGGTTATTTTATGGGGCTTTCTTCATCTTTAGGAAACACAACCTATTTTTCTCGCTTATGGGTAAACGCTGCCGGAAATGGAATTAATGTCGGCACAAATGCACCCTCATCGTATGTAGCTATAACTCCGGGAGTTCCTACACTAGTAGTTCTTAAATTTGATTTGGCGACAAAAGTAACAAGCCTATTTGTGTTGAACAGCTTTGTCTCGTCGGAACCAACCACACCTTCGTCTACTTTTACAGAGGCAGCCAATACCAATGCTGCTGGCGCTGTTTTTTTGAGGCAATATAGCTCTGCCCAAAGAATCATCGTTGACGGTATCCGTATAGCAAACACCTGGATAGAAGCAGCATTGCCCGCAGGTCCGCTTGTGACTACGACGGCTGCAACCAGCGTTACCACAACCAGCGCGAGATTGAATTCTTCTGTCAATGGTTATGGAACTACGACTTCATGGTCTTTTGATTATGGTACAACCGCTTCTTATGGATCAACCGCGACTGGAACGCCTTCTTCAGGTACTGCCGCAGCCACTCCATATGCCGATTTATCTTCATTGGTTCCAGCAACATTTTACAACTTCAGAGCCGTTGGAACTGTCAGTTCAACCGTCACGAACGGAAGCAATCTGACATTCTATACTCTCGCAGCTGTTCCGAATGCTCCGGTTGTCAATAATGCAGGAATTTTTACTTTGGATGTTTCCATACCAAGCGGCACGGCTAACGGAAATTCCGGGGCAGCCGAGTATGCCATTCAGGAAACTGGCGGGCAATATGTCCAGGCAAACGGTTCACTAGGCGCAACGGCTGTGTGGCAAACTGCTTCGGCATGGTCTACAGTTACCGTAACAGGTCTTAACTCAAATACAACCTACACTTTTCATGTGAAGGCCAGAAATGGTGCCGCTACTGAAACAGCATTCGGAGCTTCGGCTTCAGGAACGACAATGGCGCAAACATCGCCGAATATAACTTTGGTTACAGACATTACAGCATTTGGAAACGTCTGTACAGCTGCTACCTCAACTCATAATTTTGCAATCAGCGGCGCAAACCTTAATGGAGCTGCAGTTACTGTAAATGCTTTGTCCGGATATTCGTATTCACTTACAGAAACCGGAACTTACACATCCACCCTAGGTATTCCATACACTGGAAACTCCTTCACGAACACAACGGTTTGGGTTAAATTTTCACCCGTTGCCGTACAATCATATAGTGGAGATATCTCAATTAGCGGTGGCGGATTACCTTCATCTTTCCTTGTGGGCGTGACTGGGGCCGGAGTGAATACTGCAGCTACGGTCAATACGACGGCTGCATCTGCTGCTACTTCTACAGGAGCGACTCTCAACGGAAACTTCACCGCTGCATGTACCGCAGTCACTTCTTACGGATTTGAATACAGCACAACCAACGGATTTGCAAACGGAGCTGGAACGAATGCGGGTTCTTCAAACGCTGCATCAGGTGTTTTCTCAACTTCACTGACAACACTTGCTCCTAATACCACATATTATTATAAAGCATATGCAATCGATGGATCAGGCACGCATTACGCAACCCAACAGCAGTCATTCCTTACTTCTGCTATCCAAACACCGGTTGCAACAGCTGCAACATCCCCAACTACTTCTTCTTTTGTGGCTAATTGGAATGTTACAGGTGGAGCGACTTCATACAGATTGGATGTTGCTACCGATAGCAGTTTCAGCACTGGTTTTTCGGGATCTCTTGCAGAATGGACCTTCCCTACAACATCTGGCCCCGACACGCCATCTACCGCGACAACATTAAACACCTCAAAACAAATTACTACTAATGCCGGAACAATCGTTTACAGTAGTGCAGGTGTAACTACCCAGTCAGCATCTACATCTGGCTGGACAAGCGGATCTGGCAGTAAATATTGGCAAGTGGAAGTCAACACCACAGGCGTTTCAAACATTCACCTGAATTCTGTACAGCAATCTTCGAACACCGGTCCAAAAGATTTCAAGTTGCAATATAAATTAGGAGCTTCAGGTACTTATACAGACGTACCAGGCGGTGAAATTACCGTGGCAAACAACGTTGTAACCGGAAGTGCCGATGTAACGCTTCCAGCAGCTTGTAACAATCAGGCCTCGGTATTTATCCAATGGATTATGACGTCGAATACTGCTGTGGGTGGAGCTGCTGTAGCAGGAACGGGAACAAGTCGAATTGACGACATAATCATTACCGCCTCAAGTCCGACAACCCTACTTCCGTCATATACAAATCTTACCGTTAACGGAACATCCCAAACTGTATCCGGACTTTCAGCCAGTACAAATTACTACTACCGTGTCCGTGCCGTTTCTGCCAACAGTACATCTGGTAACTCAAATACGATTACCGCCACTACAACTGCAGCACCTGTTGCCACTTTTGGAGGTATCACCCAGGCTGCCGGAGTTTGCGCTGGTGGAACAGCTACATTCAATGTAACCGGATTATTGTATCCTTCCACTACATTGCTTACCTACCATATTGGAACAGGCGGAAACCAAACAGCAAGCCTTACTCCTGATTCAAGCGGAAATGCAAGTTTCACTTTGGCACTGACTGCAGGAAATAACGGACAGACATTGACTGTTACTTCTGTTCAACGTACCGATGTCACTTCTTCATCTGTAACTGTTTCATCTAATAATACTGTCGTTCTGGTATCGCCAGCTTCAGTTACCTACTACGCCGATGCCGACGGAGACACCTTCGGTAACACCGCAGTTTCCCAATCGAGCTGTACAGGTGCGCCTGCAGGTTACGTGACGGACAACACCGATTGCAACGATGCCGACAACACGAAACACGCTTCGTTCCCTTTCTATGCGGATACCGATGGCGATACGTTCGGGGCCGGTTCTTCGGTGAGTGTCTGTGCTGTCGATGCCA
>NZ_JAAMPU010000107.1 GCF_012911565.1 Flavobacterium silvaticum
AGTATTTCGTGGTGGCGCCCAATCCCTGCCAGACGGGCACGAGCGTCAACCTTATAGATCCGAACGTGACGCCGCCTCCCGGTTCGGGGACTGTGGAACTGTACACGATCTACGGCACACTTCTGTATTCCACGAGCATGAGTTCCTATAGTGTCGGGCTGTATATGGGCAACTATCCGGGCAACACGACGTACGTCGTCAAGATCACCGTAGGAAGCCATGTCGAGACCCATACCCTGATAAAGTCATAATATGAAGGGCCTTTTAAAAGGCCCTTTTTTTTGCCAGCCAAAGATCAGGTAAAGCCAGGGCAAATCCTTAGCCGCCGGAGTTTACGCACCCAGGGATCGCGGCCTTTGGATATTCAACAAATGTTTCTGCATGTAGCCAAACCAAACTCCATGGCTCATTAAAAATCGCGGCCCCGGATAGTGCGGACTTGCAGTCCGTGCCATGTGTACCTGTTTCGCAATATCACGGTAACAAAATTTTGTAAATGGCACATTATGAGCTGTAAACGCTCATAAAAAAAGCGGGTATCACCCGCTTTACATTCAACAGTATTAACTTACAATCCCAAAAGTTATTTTTCTTCGGGTGAGTACGGCAATAAGCAGATTCGTTTCCGCAATGACCGAACGGAGCCGTGATTGGTCCATTTCATTTTCGATTTCGGCCATTACGCCATCAATTTCGTCTAAGGTTTCCATACGGCTTGCGGTAATCAGGTTCCTCGAAAGGGTTTCCAGATGGAGGTTTGATTTCTCGCGCGCGGTGTAGGTCAACAGGGAATCGTATATCGTAATCATATCCGGTTACTTTTTTTGTTTCCGTGGCCCGGCTTCCGGTTTTTTTTCGTGCTCTTTTACATAGGATAATCCCTTGAAATAAAAATGCATCTTCCACATATCTATCTCATTGCGTCTTTCGATTTCCTGACGCGACAGGATCGTGTCGTTGACGGCAAAAAATTCCGACTTGTCCAAAGGGCTGATGATAATGAGCTGTAATTTTTCGTTCCGGCATCCGTCTATGTCCGTTTTGATGATACGCGCCCTGGGTATCGTGTCGAGTTTGAGGCTTTTGGAGAAATCGCCAGGCAGTGTAGTCGTTGGGATTTTCGGAAGCTCGAATTTGAATTCGGGAAGGGCATTTTGGGCGCTGCCGTCGAGCGACAACAGCAATACGATGGCATAAAAGAATAATTTGGTTTTCATGGTGGTCGGATTAGGTGGTGCTTATCCCATACAACGAGAGGCGGGGTAATGTACAATGGGTAACGTGTTTGGAGTAAGCAGGTTAAAGATACTGTTTTGTTTGTTGATTGATAGTTTTTTATGGAGAAAGCGGGAGGTTGTCCCGCTTTCTGGTTTTTGGAAACATCAGGCCTGCAATGAGGCTTTTTTGTTTGTGATTGCCACTATAAAAGCATCCACTTCGGTGAGTTCCTGGTTTACGCGCGCCAGATCTACTTCTTTTTCGATAAGAGCAATGGTCCCATAGCTTTCGCGTCGTGTTTCCAGAACGAACTTTTTGTATTCCAGACGGATCTTGCGGTTCATGGCCTCATCGCGTGACGGTCCTTCCGGAAGCGTCAGGATGATGGTCTCGGTAGCGGCGATTTCCGCAATCACGCCCTGGAGCTCCGCATCGATTTCCGCAGATGACTGCACGTATCGCGTAGTCATGCGTTCGTCTGTGATCTTTTTGTAATCCAGATCAGATTTTTCTCTTGCTGCCCATGATAGCAGCACGTCACAATCGGCAACCGTTGTCAGGTTGTTTACACTGTAGTTCATAATACATTTTTTTAAATTATTACCTCCAACCATTGGAGGTTCAATTGTATAGAGTATGTTTTTATTCAAAAGGTTGGAAAGGGAGAGAAAAAAAGTGATGTTTTTTTTTGCGGACGGATGCTATTCACAATCTCTCACCCTTTATATCAAAGGACAAATAACCATTTTAGAAAAAAATAAAGAATTTCTTTTGATTTGTTTTAATACGAACCGTTTTCGTTTTTTATCCTCAGGACGGTATCGATTTTTTTCAGCTCCGAGGCAAAGAACCTTTTTTTAAGTTGCAATAAGATTAGCTGGCTTTCGATAGTAATAAGGTCGGAATCATCCATTGAAAACATTTCGGAAACAGATTCGATCAATTTCCGGACTGTCGTTTTGTTTTCTCCAAACCCAGTTATGGCAAAGGCGCTGATATGCCTTTTGGCGCGAGTGGCCACCCGCTGCCTTGCGCTCTCTACTCTCATGTCCATCAGCAACAGCTGATACTCATTTTTGGCCTGCAATTCCCGGAGCGTGCGCTGCACGGCAAGGTTTACATCACGCGTTCGCTGCATCGCTTTTTCCCGATCATCGCGCGTATCGATGTAACCGAGGATTTGCGCCATCAGCTTGGCCGCCATCTCAGGCAGTTGTTGTGTTCCGGCTTCGGCGTGTGACCATTCGGTTTCCGTAATGTCTAAAAGCTGTGCCATTTCATATTCAGACAGCCTGAATAATTTCCTGATTTGTAAAGGTTCCATAGTATTTGAATTTGGTTTGTAAAAAAGAGATTGTACAACGTGTGAATCAGGATGACTTCTCCTGTTTCAGTTTGGCTTGGAGCAGTTTTCGTTCTGTCTCGAGCAGTTCCATTTTATACCGCAGTTCCAATAGCTCATCGAAGTGCATCGAACCCGATGATTTCTCCGCCTTATCCCGAATTGATGCTATGACGGCATTGTCTTTTTGTGCTGTATCAGATGCCATGAGGAATTGCCCGAGCTCCTGAAGCAGATTGTCCTGCTTTTGGCGTTCGGCGAGCCGCTTTATCAGCTTGGCGGTCCGTAGCCGTTGGAACTCATTTTCCCTGAAACGGCTTTCAAGGAAATGCTGTTCTTTTTTCTGTTCAAGCCGGAGCCGCCCGGAATCTTCATTCGTTCTTTTTCCTTGCTGCATGTAATCGGCAAGTGAAGCGATCATGCGGAGTAAGTGTACCGGCAAATCCCTTTTGCCCGCCTCGAACATCGACAGGCGTTGGCGGCTTATGCCCAGAAGCGTGGCGAGCCCTTTTTGCTTGAGACCTATTGCGGTTCTCATTCCTTGGTGTGTCTTCATCATGTTTACAATTGTGCCGTTTACAGAATTTTGTAAACAGGGAATTGGGAAACGGCTTTTTTTGTTTTGATGCTTTTTTTGGGGGAAAGGTTGGGAGGGGGGATTTTTTTAAAGCCTGCGGCTTTTTTTTTGACACTAAGACACTAAGACGCGAAGACACAAAGTTTTTTTTGAGTGTTGGGGTTTGAATGTGGTTGGGAGACTCGAAGGGAGGCCTTTGGCGTTTTGGTGGAGGTTGGGGATGGTTTGTGTGGTTGATTTACCACAAGGCACATGGGGCAAGAAGGGTTGAAACGATGAGGAGACACGTAGGAATTGTTTCAACTAGTACCCAAGCAATCAATCGTAATATGCTTATGGTTGAAGATGTCGACCAACATACAACTCAATTTCGTTAGAAGCTTAAAAATTCAATAGCCGTTAGTAGAGATAAGTCATTTTGGGCAATCCTTACAATTATAGTCAGCCGAGATTAATATTTTTAAGTTTATAATCAACCGCGAAACGAGAACTCTAGTTTAGAGGGCGACTTGTAAGTAGTCAATACTATTATTCATAGAAAAAATTTTACGTGGAAAATCTTTTTTTCCTACTTTGTATTTTAATTTACCATCTGAACCTTTAATTGTATATTCAGTATTTTTTGTTCTGGTAGCACTTATCCATTCTGTTTCTTGATGAAAATGGTCAAGAATTACTTTTAATTCTTGGAAATTTAGCACAACTATCCCATCCTCACCGCAGACAAGTAACAAAAACATTTCCGACTGCCTTTTTGCCATTTCAGCGATTTCATCTTGATGATCTCTTTGAAATGTAAAACGCCAAGGTGACATTCTTTTCGTTGAGTGTTTAATGTATAAGCCTATGTTGTTATTAAGTATATAAGATGCATTAGTTGGACTTGGATATAGTTTTATTTTTACTTCGTTTCCATCGTAATGAACTAACTTAGATAAAACAACTCCATGATAAAATTCAAATTCTTTAATCATGATTTTGAAGTTTTTAAAAATCGGATATTCCCTTCATATTTATAAAATAATCGCGCTTTTCCTTCTTTATTGAACAAGATATTTATATGGTGAATTGCGTTAGGAAATTTAGCAACTTCTCGCTCAAATTTTCCTATAAATCCTTTAGCTCTAGTAATTGTACCCCTATCCATTTCACCTTCTTTATCTGCATAGCGATCAATAGATTTAGGTTCGTGAACAGCTAGTGAACTATCTCCCGAAGGCAGAAAACTTTTTATGTATGTTATTAAATATGGGGGTAAGTAATCTGGGCCTAAAAGGTTTGAAAGAGCCTCGAGTTTTGTCAAATTTGATGTAGAAGATTCTATAATTACACTAGTAGAAGCAGAGTCATACTCAAACAATGAAAAACTCATCTCTCCTCTGTCAACTGCAACGGTAGTATTATCAATGCTGGAGGATGCTACAGCTGAAACCCTAGCACCATCTAACCAAACGGGAGATTTTTTGTCAAGTTTTCTAGATTCGAGAGATAGTCGATGAAAAATAAAACATTTTTGCCAATCCAAATAAAGTCCTTTAGGAATGATTAGATCAAAATATTTAAGATAATCTTGTCGTGAACCAAACATCCGCGCCCTTTGAATGTAGGTATCTTGCTGTAATTTATGCTTTACATCTCGGGTAAAGAACATAGAGAGTAAGTTATTAAACGTCACTCCTCGTGAGACTATATTGCCACCAATTGTTATTGTAAAGGGGGCAGTAGGATCAGTAGCTGTACGATTATCTGCTGCATTGACTTCCTTGTCGGAATTCATAACAACGATATTATTCCTATCCCTATTGGATATTACATATCGAGTAATAGTTTCTTCATGACCTGGATAACGTTTTTGGGCCACATTATAAATCCTTTCGAAATATGAATTATGCTTAGGATGTTTCTCATCTTTAAGCGCTTCAAATAATTTGAGGACTAACTTATAATCTATAACATGATCCTCTTTTTTACCGCTAGTATGTATAAGAAAAGAATAATTTCGCTCAGGATCGTTAACTTCAGTGTTCAAGTAACCAACATTTACCATAAAACTGAATAACGCATCAGTTAAATACTTTGGATCGTCTCCCTGGTCAGGGAGGAGAGTTAAGGTGTATGGTAAATTTTCAAGCGATACTGGAAAAAATATGTCCTGTCCCGTGTAGCTAGAATGTGGAGGAAAATCAATCCAATGTTCGTTTACATTTTCATGTGTATTATTCAAATCTAATCGCGCTGGTGTTGCGGTGACTCCAATATAAATCCCATCCTCACCCAATAAATTCCCCGTAAGTTCATTTATCCTGCTTTTTTCTTGATGATTAATTTTAGAATTTGGAGTTGCGAAATCTGCCTCGTCATCAATAATTACACATTTCTTTTTACCCAATTTAGTAATCAACTTTTGTAAATCACTTGCATTTTTTTTACAGAATATTACCCATTGTTGATCTCCAATCTTTATTTCATCCATTAAAATTTCACTAAATTTTTTTGGTGAAGGTGCTAATCCAGAACGTTGAAATCTCTCAAGATTTTGACCCAAAAGTTGAACACTATCATTTAATAGAACAACAATAATTTTATTTCCTTCATCAAGTAACTTAGCGGTAAGAGCAATCATCATCTCTGTTTTTCCACTCTGTGGTTCTCCATAAATTACGAAGGATTTTTTGTCCCTCCCAATATTAAGAATAGCATTCTCGACAACACTTTTAATGCGCTCAACATCTTGATGTGCAGATATAAGTTTGTTTAATCTCTTGTCATATCTATTATTATGTGTTGTTTCTTGCTTAAGACTGTTCAAATCAAACATAGTAATCGTCTATTAATTAATCGTTGGTTTTTGGGCAATAATGACAAACTCGTAGTGATAGACTTTTTTGTGTCTTTTATTACTCGAAAATTTTCCATCTTTTGTTCTATATGGACTTAGAATTTTAGAACTAATTCTTCTTTTCTTTATTTCCACATTTACAAAACCCTGAGTAAATAGGCACTTAGTTAAATACTTTGCATTATCAATATATACGTTTTTATGATTTGTATTTCCAATTACAAATACAGCTAACCCTCCGGCTTTAATTATATCAAATGACTTCTCAACCGTATTTTTGAGATCAATAAAATATTTCAATGCGGCTTTTGGACTTTTAGCCTTCGCCTTTACTAAATCATCATATATATTAATTGCAAAATCATCAAGTTTGCTAATTTCGGCTTGCAAAATCTCATTATGGTATAAACTACCTATCGTTCCATTTCTCAACAATCTAAAGTCATCCGTATATCCAAGCCACATAGTAGATAACTGATGTAAGTCGGCATATTCGTATGAAGTGACGTAAGGCGGGCTAGTAATCAACATATCCACTTCTAATCCATTAGCATCCACACTTAGAAAGTTGCTATTGACTATTTGAGATTCAGATCTTAGCATTTTAAATTTCTTCAATTCAAAAACCGCCTTATACATAAACTCATATTGAATATTGAAAGAGTCTAGTACATTATATATAGGTTTGATTGGATCAACTTGAGGTTTGATGGATTTTGTAAGCCACTTGGATGAACGCTTTAGGATGTTTGAAAATGCTACATAAAAAAAATCCCTATATTTTCCCTTAGCAACACATGTCTCAATAGAATATAATAATTTATATACATCCAATAATTGATTTTCAGTGAACCAATAATTTAGTCTTTCATTTGTACTAAATTTTCTTGGAATTGTTGAATCGAAAAATTTATATTGATTAACAATCGAATTATAATGTCTTGATAGAATATTTAAATTGTAGTCTTGACTTTTGACTTTCGCAATAAGAGTAGCTACTGGATTAATATCGCAGCCCCAAAAACTAATATTTTGAGTTTTTGCTTCAAGTGCCGTAGTACCGCAACCACAAAAAATATCTCCCAACTTTTCAATTGATATTTTTTTTTGCTCAGCATATTCTAATGCTTTGTTTATTAGAAATGAAGGAAATTTTGCAGGATAAGCATGGATTTTATGCATTTTTAATTCTTTTTCCGCCACACTATTCCAAGAAGTTGAGACTCTTATAGAATTAAAGGCAAAATCCAAATCGGTTTCTTGAATAATCATATCTAAACTATTGTTCAAATAAACAAAAAAAATAAACTTAATCTCAAAAAAAAGCTAACGTTATGTAAATATTCGTACAAAATAAGATAGAATCAACCGGATACGTTGTGCAAAGACATTCCAACTTTTCCCTAAATTGCATCAAGTCTAAATCCTATGAGCAATTATCAAGACGTAATCAAAGAACTTATAAAATTCCGCGACGAACGCGACTGGCAGCAATTCCACGATTCCAAAAATTTGGCGTTGGCCATTTCCATTGAAGCAGCTGAGCTAAACGAGCTTTTCCTTTGGAAAAAAGAAAGTCAATCAGATGATGTCAATATTGACAAACTCAAGGAAGAACTGGCGGATGTACTTTCTTTTTCTTTTCTGTTGGCGGAAAAGCATCATCTCGATATTTTTCAGATCGTACTGGACAAAATCAAAAAGAACGACGAAAAATATCCGGTATCGAAAGCTAAAGGTACGGCAAGGAAGTATGACGAATTATGATTGAAACGATCGATGCGTTCGATTTTGAGATTACGGAATTCGATTTCGACAGTTTCGCATTGTCGGAGATAACGAAGCGTAACTTGTATGTCTCAGACTTATGGCCGTCTGTTTATATTCTCATCAGTAATGAGGTAATGGAAGCTTACGTAGGTGAATCGGCCAACATTGTCAACCGCCTCAAAAATCATTTGACCCATATTGCAAAGAGCAAACTCAATAAGGTATTCCTGATTACAAGTCCAAGTTTTAACAAGTCGGCGACGTTGGATATAGAATCCAATCTGATTAAATATTTCGATGCCGACGAACGCTACAAATTGCTGAACGGAAATGCTGGACTCGCCAGCCAGAATTATTACCAGAAATCCCTTTACGGTAAAGTTTTTATCGACATATGGGGCCGGTTGCAGACACAACAGGTCACCAAAGCCGAAATTTCAAAACTCAACAATTCCGATTATTTTAAATATTCGCCGTATAAGTCCTTAACGGCTGAACAACTGGAATCGGTCACAACGATCCTTGAGCTTTTGGTGAACAGGGATAAACAATCCATTTTCATCAAAGGAAGCGCGGGCACAGGAAAAACCATCGTCGGCATCTACCTGATGAAGTTGTTGCTCACGGATATCAGTATCTATGAAGATGAGAATCTGGACGAGGATACTTTGTACCTGCTTGAACTTGTTAAGCGATACAAACAGAAAGTACCGAATCCGAAACTTGCGTTGGTAGTACCCATGACTTCGTTGAGGGATACCTTGAAAAAAGTATTCAAAGGCATCAAAGGTCTGGGAGCAAAGAATGTGATTGGGCCTTCCCAGATTTCAGATGGGAATTATGATGTTTTACTTATTGATGAGGCACATCGTTTAAAGAGGAGGAAAGGCATAACCAATTACAGGTCGCATGATGATATGAATCGGTTGCTTGGTTTCGATGAGGAAGGGACCGAATTGGATTGGATTTTAAAACAGAGCGATAATCAATTATTTTTTTATGACCCGCTGCAATCCATTCGTCCGTCAGATATCCCGAAAGAACGATTCGATTCTCTTCTCAGGCAATCCGCCAATTCCCTCATCGAACTCAAATCGCAGATGCGTGTATTGGCAGGCGTGGATTATATAGATTTCGTGGACAGGCTGTTGGAAGGCAAGTTAAAAGAGAAAGAGTTGTTCGTCAAAAACAGCCAGTATCAATTCTATCTTTTTGATGATTTGGCCCAGATGATAGGAGTATTACGGAAAAAAGAAGAAAAAGATGGTTTGTCAAGACTGACGGCAGGGTTTGCGTGGCCTTGGGAGTCGCGGGCAAAAGACATTCACGATATTGAGATACAGGGCTTGAAATTGAATTGGAACAGGGTAACCAGTAACTGGATCAATTCTGAAAATGCATTTTCAGAAGTTGGTTGTATCCATACTACCCAAGGATATGATCTGAATTATACAGGTGTTATTTTTGGCGGTGAAATTTCGTACGACCCGGTCAAAAAGGAAATTATAATCAAAAAGGAAAATTACTTTGACCGGAACGGAAAGGCAGGCGTTGAAGATCCGGAAATTTTGAAAGAATACATTCTCAATATTTATAAGACATTAATGTACAGGGGAATTAAAGGTACTTATGTTTACATAGTCGATAAGGAACTGAGGAAATATATCGGGAATCATATTATGGAATATAAGTATGCGTGACCGGAGCACTTAGTTGGTTGTTTGGATAGTACCTACTTCCAGTCCGTGCTACACTCTACAGTAATTTCAACACACGGACTACAAGTCCACGCCATCCAACCCGTTTACAAAAATCCCGTTTACAAAATTTTGTAAACAATAAACAGGTAAACACCTTTTTTAGAACCACAGCCTGCGCAGACTTCCAGTCCTTGCTCCATGCACCAAGCCGAACCAATATCCATAGTTACCGAAACGATTTTATCTGCTACAGGATTGTCCTGTATATCAACTTCCTCATTACTTCAGACTTCGTTTTTCTCCTTCCGGTAAAATTTTGGAATCCACTGTTTTGCTGCCGTTTTTTTATCTATATTCGAAAAAAAATCATGACGAAACGTTACTTTGTTATGCTTTTACTTTACCGTTTGCTTATCCAATGCCCGGGTAATGCAGATTCCGGATACAATCCTGAAAGGCTTCTGAACAATTGCTTTTGAACCTAAAAGCCAACCCTATGAAACCAAATTTTATACTCGGATTAGCGTTCTTTTTTGCAATGACCCTGAACGCCCAGGTCATCGACATACCCGATCCGGTTTTCAAATCGGCTTTGCTGTCTGGCAATTATACCTACGATGAAACTGATAGCCTTATCAGTTTGGATTCGAACGGAAACCAGGAAATCGAACAGGCTGAAGCCTTGCTGGCTTATAAGATTACCGTGGACGGATTCCTGCTCAACGGAACTGATATCGTATCTGTAGAAGGCGTGGAATATTTTGAGAACCTCGTTACGTTCAACGCCAGCGATAATGCCATTACGTCGGCCGATTTGTCCATGTTGCCCAACCTGAAGTTCGTGAGCCTTTCCAACAATCAGCTGACAAGCCTCAACGTGACGGGCCTGGATCAACTGGAACGTTTGGGCGTCTTGAACAATCCGCTGACGAGCCTTGACCTCACGGGTGTTACGGCACTTACCTATCTGAATGTCAATTCGACCCAGCTTACTCAATTGGATCTTAGTGCCACTCCCCATCTGGAATCGATTTATTTTTCGTTATCGACGATACAAACGCTCGATGTAAGCGGATTGGCTGCGCTTGAAACGGTATGGGGATCAGACTGTGGGCTGACAAGCATTACTTTTGGCGGAAACGACAGCCTTGACCTGATTTTCCTCAACGACAACCAACTGACCTCAATAGATTTGTCCGGATGTCCCGCGCTCGACGAGTTGTGGCTGAACAATAATTTTCTGACCGATCTCGATTTGTCCGGCCAGACCATGGGCCTTTCGAATACCAATGCCCAGAACAACCAACTGGTCTCGATCAGTTTCAAGAATGGAGTGGGCGATATTGGCTCAGCGGTACATTTTGAACAGAACCCAGGATTGCAGTATGCGTGCTGCGATGAATTCGAGCAATACCAGTTGAACCAGAAACTGAACCTGTTTGGAAATTTTTCCACCATACGCACTATATATTGCACGACCGATCCCGGAGCCTACAATTATATTATGGACGGGGTTATTCTGTTCAACCCGACCGGAAATTGTTCCTTCGCAGGAAATGGCATACCGTATCAGAAATACCAGGCGGTCACTGCAAACAGCACATCCGCGAATTATTTTACGAACAGCGGCGGAAGCTACAGGATTCCCTTTCCTGCGGGAACCGCAAGCATAACACCTGTACTGGAAACGCCTGCGTTCTTCACCGTTTCCCCGGAAACTGTCGAAACCGAATTTCCGCAGCAGCAAAGCCCGTTCACCCAGAATTTCTGCGTGGCTCCCAACGGCTCGCATACAGATGTCGAGGTTTCTATATTTCCGCTTGACGTGGCAAGACCCGGAGAATCTTCGAAGTATCGCGTCATCTATCGGAACAAGGGTAGCGTGAATGCGTCGGGGACCGTTTCGGTAGCCTTCGACGGAAGCCTTTCTGAATTTATTTCGGCCGATATGCCGCCCCTGTCAGCTGAACCATCACTGCTTACCTGGGATTTTGCGACGCTTCTGCCTTTCGAGAGCCGCAATATTACTTTTACGCTCGTGCATGCCGTTCCACCTACTGTAAATATGGGAGATATGTTGCATTTTACCGTACATTCCACAACGGTGGCCACAGACGAATTCCCGTCAGACGATACAGCCGAAATGGATCAGGCGGTACTTGCTTCCCTTGATCCTAACGACAAGGTCTGCGTTGAAGGAAATATCGTCGGCCCCGAAGTGATTGGTAACTATGTCCATTATATCATCCGGTTCGAAAATACAGGGACGTTCGCTGCTGAAAATATAGTGGTGGCAGATTATATCGACCCGAATAAGTTCGACGTTTCAACCTTACAGCCGCTCGACGGCAGCTTTCCGTTCATCACGCGCATAACAGAGGGCAATGTGGAATTTATTTTCACCGACATCAACCTGCCTTACGAAGGTGACTGGCGCTACGGTTTCGTCGCCTTTAAGGTCAAAACACTTCCGACGCTTCAGGTAGGGGATACGTTTTCGAATACAGCCAATATCTATTTCGATTACAATGCGGCTGTAGTGACAGATCCGGCTACAACCCTGATCCAGTCGCTTTCTGTGTCTGATATGGCTTTTGCAGCTCATTTTGCTTTATATCCGAACCCCGCCGAAACGATCCTGAATATCAAATCCAACGGCGCAACCATAAATTCTGTAGAAGTATATAATATGCTCGGGCAATTGGTTCTGACAGCGATTCATGCCGATACAATTGATGTCGAAGGACTCGAAACAGGAAATTATTTGCTTCGCCTGCATTCGGATAAAGGCGTGTCGACTACGAAATTCACTAAAAAATAAATTGAAGAACCCGCTTTAAAAGTTTCTCTCGGCCAGGGTGACGCCGGCAGTATCGGCGATACTTTACGAAAAAACGGAGCTGTCTGTACGATTGAATTTTCAGCGGGATATTTTTAGCACGTATTTATTGAACCAAGTACAATATGAACAAACTATGCCTTATCTTTTTACTTGCAGCTTTGTCTGCAAAAGCCCAGCTGATTTCGTTTTCCGATCCGAACTTTAAAAATGCGTTGCTGCTCAGTTCAGCCGAAAATTCGATCGCCTTCAATGAAAACAATATGCAGATCGCAATAGATGCCAATGCCGATGGCGACATATCGCAGCAGGAAGCCTTGGCTGTAGTTGGGCTAAACGTAAGTACAGCCGGTATAAGCAACCTGGCGGAAATATCCTACTTCACTTCATTGAAGCGCCTGGCCTGTTCGGGGAATCAGCTCAACTCGCTTGATGTGTCCCAATTGGTCGATCTGGAAAATCTCGATGTGAAGAACAATTTGCTTTCAGGTCTCGACCTGTCCAATAATCTACAGCTGAAAGGTCTCGACATTTCTACGAATGAATTTGCAACGATCGATCTTTCGTCTCTTGCCTTGCTTGAAAGTTTTACGTGTGAACATAATTTGCTGTCTGAGCTCTCACTCGACGACAATCCCGCACTATTCAGCCTGCACTGCGGCGGAAATAACCTGACGGCTCTGGATTTGTCCAATCTCCCGGAAATTATATTTCTGGGCATAGAGGAAAATCATATTTCACAATTGGAGATCCCGACAACCCTTTATGAGTTCGGCGGATATTCGAATGATTTTACCGAACTGGATTTTTCAAATTGCCCGGATCTTTATTTTTGTGTCGTAGATTACAACCTTTCACTTACGCATCTCAATCTCAAAAACGGAAATCCGTATTTTTCTGCCATCAGTTTTTTTTATACGCCCAACCTCGATTATATCTGCGTAAACCCCGGGCAATTGGACCAAGTCCAGGAAAATGCGGCTTCGAGCCAGGGAAATCCCGAGATCAACACGTATTGTTCCTTTGTTCCGGGCGGGGTTTACTATACCGTGAATGGAACCAATAGGATAGACATCAATGGTAACGGTTGCGATGTTTCTGATTATTTGGACCAAAACCTCAAATTCCAGATCACCGACGGGATTTCTTCACGCATCCATATTTCAAATGCGAGCGGCAATTACACCATTCCTTTTACTACGGGAAGCTATACTATTACTCCTGTACTTGAAAACCCTGAATACTTCAGCGTGTTTCCGACAAACCTATCGGTTGATTTTCCAACCGACCAAAGCCCGATGGCCCAGAATTTCTGTCTGTCCCCAACCTCGGTTCACCATGATGTAGAAATTTTCATCCAGCCGTTGACACCTCTGATACCGGGTTTTGATGCAGACTACATCGCGGTGGTCCGCAACAAAGGAAACCGGCTTGAATCCGGAACCGTCAACCTGATGTATGACGACGCTTTACTTGATCCGGTGGCACTGTCGTTCGAACCTGACAGCACCGGGCCCGGATACGCCCAATGGAATTTCAGCAATATTGTTCCGTTCTCGTATCTTTCATTTTTTTTACGGGTTCACGCCAACACGCCTCAGGAAACGCCTGCCGTCAATTCAGGCGATGTGCTGAACTTTACTGCAAGCGTTACCCTGGACGACGTTGCGGACGAAGTGCCTTCAAATAATTCCGGATACCTGGCACACACCGTCGTCAATTCGTACGACCCTAACACTATTGTTTGTTCGGAGGGTGACATTGTGGGAACTGAGGTAATAGGTCAGTACGTACATTACATTATAAGTTTTGAGAACACAGGTACTTTTCCGGCCCAGAACATTGTAGCCAAAATAAATATCGATCCTGCCAAATTCGATATATCCACGTTGCTGCCACTGAATGCCAATCGGGATTTTTATGTCCGCATCAACGGCAATACGGCGGAATTCATTTTCAACAACATCAATCTGACCAATGTGGAGCAATACAACAAGGCATTTGTCGGGTTCAAGATCAAAACGCTCCAGTCCCTTGTGGCAGGCGATTTTTTTGAAAATACGGCAACTGTTTATTTCGATTACAATTTCCCGATCGTTACGGATCCGGCCCTGACCTTAATCCAGTCTCTGGCTGTTTCCGATGCGGAGTTTTCAGACCACTTCATTTTATATCCGAATCCGGCGGAAACGACCCTGAACATAAAATCCGACGGTGCAACCATCACCTCAACGGAAGTATACAACATGCTTGGCCAGTTGGTTTTGTCAGCCATCAACTCAGATAAAATAGATTTGGCAGGACTTGAATCCGGAAACTATTTGTTGCGCGTGCATTCGGATAAAGGAGTTTCGACCGTACGGTTCACTAAAAAATAATCGAATGCCGGAAATGACTGTATAGTGGTGTTGCGCCCCCATTCCTGATTTGGTCTTTATCATTCAGGGGTCAATCCATCGGTGCCAATAAATAATCGTATACGGCCTGAACCGGATGGTTGACGTTTGATGCCAACCGCGGACAGGAATCAGCATGATCGCTTTGCAGCTCAGGTCTTTTTTGAACGGGTTTACGTCCACGCCATCCAACCCGTTTACAAAAATCCCGTTTACAAAATTTTGTAAACAACAACTGTGTAAACGGATTTTTTGTATCGATACTTTTTGGAACAGCTTGGAAAGAAATGCAGATTTTCCATTGCAGACTTCCTTTGCACAGCATCACATAAAAACTTTTACATATGCTAGTTGGTTGATTATATGGCAAATACCTATTGTTGGGGAGTTTGATCTTTATGTTAAGGCTTATTTTTGAGTCTTTATTAATCAATTAATACGTATAACTATGTCAACACCATTTTCTCCAAAAAATCTCCGTGATGCAGATATCCTCTTGTATCGTGGTACATCGTGGCTTGCAAAAGCTATCCGTTTTTTTGACGGAACAGATTATAATCACACGTCGATATTTGTAGGCAACGACCAGGTTGTGGAGGCTGTTGCAAAAGGGGTTACCCGCAGGACTATTGATGAAAGTATCCACGATGCTGTCAAGGTATCTGTTTTTCGTTTATTACAGCGGCCTGATGATATGTCGCCTGTGATTGCTGTGGTTCCCAGATATGAAGGGAATAGATATGGATATGAACAGCTATTGTTGCTTGCCCTGATTTGCAGTATGCGCAGCGTTCGCGTAAATAATGTGGTAGCGCGTTTCTTTAGGCGGGTACTTGAGGGCGCCGCTGGTGCTTTGCTGAATTTGACGGCTGGGAATCGTCAGGCATTGATTTGTTCGGAATTCGTTTATCGGTGTTACGACGAGGCGCTTCCGGAAATAAAAGACATTTATGCCATTCAACTCGCTTACGGTAGCGAAAAGGCGATGCAATTCGTCCTCGAAAACAATTCGCATTTGTATGACAATCAAAGTCTTGTAGCATATTATTACGGGCTTGGGCGAGATATGATTGCAAACAATGCGGTTCCATTCCTGGAACTGCCAAACTCCAAAACGCTCGAAATAGTTAAAGTTGCCCATGCATTGGAGGAGGAGGATGCAGAGATGGAAGCGTTATTTTTTCAGGTAGAACAAAGTTATGCCGCTGAAGATTATATTTTGGATAAAGCAGACGAACTGGCTTTGAAACAAAGCCTTGATAAATTTGTATTTGCTTTGGCTACTACGGTTAATCCTGCAACGGAGATGCTTACGTCACCTCCCTTGATTTTGCGTGATTTTCTATCGGCCAATGCAAACTTCGTAACACCCGGCGACTTTTACAGGGCCACTAACCTTCAGAATTTGGGCGATATCAAACATAATTGAACCTTTTGGTGCGGAGTTCAGGTCACAGCTACACTTTACCGCAATTTCGACGCAGGGAACCCAAGTCCGCACCATCTGTCCACAGCAATATTTTATTTCCCCAATCCCCCCAAAACCCTACCTTTGCAAACCAAAACAAACCGTTGCAACATACCATGCCCAAAATTTCTGTCCTTAGCTTAACAATCCTGACCGCTCTTTTTTCAACAACAATCTCGGCCCAGACCGTCTCCACCTTTGCCGGTTCCGGCCAGGCTTCGTTTCTCGACGCACAGGGAACCGGAGCTGCGTTCCAGTATCCGTATGGCATTGCCATTACGCCGGCAAATGCCATGTATGTTGGAGATGCCAATAACAACCGGGTACGCAAGATATCGGCGACGGGCAATGTGAGCACGCTGGCGGGAAGTTCTATGGGATATGCCGATGGATTTGCGGAGGAGGCTCAGTTCAATGTGCCTATGGGAGTCGCCATCAATTCGGTCGGGACTGTTTTTGTAGCAGACAGGAACAACCACCGTATCCGTAAGATCACACCTGCGGGCATCGTGACGACATTGGCGGGAGGCACACAAGGTTATGCAGACGGCAACGGTACGCTGGCGAAATTCAGTTCACCCACGGGAGTGGTTTGCGATGCGGACGGAAACGTCATCGTATCTGATTCCGGAAATAACAGGATCCGTAAGATTACCCCGGCCGGAGTGGTCACTACCATTGCGGGCAGCATTCAGGGGGAACTGGACGGACAAGGTACATCGGCACAATTCAATTACCCGACGAATGTGGCCATAGACGCGGACGGCGTGATGTACGTATCGGATTCAGGGAATAACCGTATCCGCAAAATTACCACGACAGGGCAGGTATCCACGTTTGCCGGAAGTACGTCTGGAAATGCCGACGGTACGGGCACGGCAGCACAATTCAATTATCCGCAGGGGCTTGCCATTGATTTGTCCGGAACTATCCTGGTAACCGATACCAACAACCACCGCATCCGAAAAATCACACCGGGCGGCATTGTCACCACGCTTACCGGAAGCGACGCCGGTTTTACCGAAGGTTCACTTGCCACGGCCAAATTCGACAGTCCCTACAACATTGCGGTAAATGCGAACACCGGTACCCTTGTAGTGGTTGACGCCGGAAACCAACGCATCCGGAAAATAGAGGGCGCTTTGGGTATTTCAGATGCTACTCGATCCAAGGTCGGCATATACCCGAATCCGGCTTCATCTGTTCTTCATATCGAAATGCCGGATTACACCAAAGCATCGGCGACGGTTTGCGATCTTAACGGCAGGGTGCTTCAAACCAACATTCTTGGAAGTGGACAGACTTCCGTAGACATTTCAAATCTCTCGAATGGGGTTTATATAGTTCAGGTTCGTTTCGGGACTGATTCTTCTTTTCACAAGATTATTAAGGAGTAGGTTGTCTGTTAGTGCGGACTTCGATTAGCGCGGATTTCCAGTCCGTGATACCTTTTGCTGCATTTTTTCAGGCACGGAATTGAAGTCCGCGCCATTTGATCTAAAAGTCCGCGTCAACAAGCGCTAACCTCTACGATACCTCTTCTCCCTAAAAAAATCCGTACCTTGACTACATGAAAAAAATAGGATTTTTATCTTTCGGGCACTGGGCCAATCATCCATCTTATACCGCCAGAACCGCCTCTGACACACTGCTTCAATCCATTGATTTGGCTGTTGCTGCAGAAGAACTTGGACTCGACGGAGCCTATTTCCGCGTCCATCACTTCGCTGCACAGCTCGCGTCTCCGTTTCCGTTACTGTCCGCAGTCGGGGCAAGGACAAATACGATAGAAATCGGTACGGGCGTCATCGATATGCGTTATGAAAACCCAATGTATATGGTAGAAGATGCCGGAGCCGCCGACCTGATTTCTAAAGGACGACTGCAACTCGGTATTAGCAGAGGGTCACCGGAACAGGTAATAGACGGCTGGCGTTATTTTGGGTACGAACCGAATGAAGGCGAGACCGATGCCGAAATGGGACGACGCAAAGCATTGGAATTTTTAGACGGATTGAGAGGCGAAGGCTTTGCCCGTCCGAATCCGTTCCCGATGTTTCCGAACCCGCCGGGATTGCTTCGTCTCGAACCACATTCCCAAGGATTGAGAGACCGGATCTGGTGGGGAGCCGCGTCAAACGCCACAGCGATATGGGCGGCAGAGAATGGAATGAACCTGCAGAGCTCGACACTTAAATTCGACGAAAACGGAAAACCTTTCCATATACAGCAGGCCGAGCAGATACGGCTTTACAAAGACGCATGGAAAAAGGCCGGACACAACAGGGAGCCACGGGTTTCGGTGAGCCGTTCGATCTTTGCGATAATGAATGAAAAGGATCGGCTTTACTTCGGGCAACAGGGCAAGAGTACCGATTCCATCGGGATGATAGAACAGGACCAACGCGCTATTTTCGGACGCAGCTATGCCGCAGCACC
Organism: Flavobacterium silvaticum; assembly: GCF_012911565.1. Lineage (GTDB taxonomy): Bacteria > Bacteroidota > Bacteroidia > Flavobacteriales > Flavobacteriaceae > Flavobacterium > Flavobacterium silvaticum. The sequence continues at coordinate 18,589 of NZ_JAAMPU010000107.1, forward strand.
CGATCAGTTGATAAAAGAACTGGCTGAAGACGAAGCGATACGGGAGGCAGACACGTTACTACTGACGATTCCAAATACGTTAGGGGTTGATTATAATGTCCATGTCTTGTCCTCTATTCTGGAGCATGTGGCTCCGGGGCTGGGGTGGAGGTGAAGCATATCACGAAATTCCCAACGCTGGAAGATTAGCTTCCGTTTTTGCGAGTGGGCCGTTTGATGCTAAAAAAAAACGCCCTGCGTCAGCAGGGCGTATAAAAAATAAATTACAGTTTCTCATTTAACAACATCATAAACTTAACCTGCCATCCCATAATCTTACTGCCGTAACCGCTTACCGTATCGCTTATTTCCCTATGCGGCTTTTCCATCTGGTATCTCAGCAGCAGGTCGTGTTGCTGGAGCAGGCTTTCAAAATATTTCGGATCCCATTTCTTAAGTGCACCGGTATTGCCTTCCTGGGTGAATTTTTTACCGTCATGGAAGGCTGAATAGAAGTTCATTCTCCCGAGCGACAGGCATACGTAGGCTTTTCCCTCAATGACGCGGATCAGCATACCTCTGTTGGTAAAATATTCGGACGGCCATTCCTTGCTTTTGCATTTGACGTTTTTTTTCGTTTCTCCATTCGCATAGGTGATATCGAATTCGTCATAAGGGTCGAACTCGGTTTTGCTGTACAGGCCCGGAATCGGATTGTGGTTCTGTGCATCCGCAAGCGTGGCGTAAAACAAGTTGTCCTTATCATCGTATTTTTCCTGTGCAAATAAGATGGTGGTCATGAAAAACAGGATAAATGCAGCTGTTGTCTTTTTCATTCAATAAAGTTATAGGTTACATGATTCTTATTACAATCGGTCATTTACCGTCCACGACATAGCTGAGCTCAGTCACCCCGCAATGGAATGTCCGCGTATCCAGGAGTTTTAGGTTCGTTTTCTTTTCGATTCCTTCAAACAATGGGATTCCCCGGCCGAGTAGGATTGGATTGACAAACAGCCAGTAACCGTCTATAAGGTCCAGCTCCATAAGTGAGTGGGTCGCCGTTGGGCTGCCGAAAAGCATGATGTCGTTATGGGTCCGTTGTTTTATCTCCTGTATGTCTGCCGTAAGGTTGTCGCCGATGATTTTAAGTTTGTCGGTATCTGCCCCTTTCATCGTTTTTGAAAGTACTGCTTTGTATACCTCTTTATACCATTTCGAATGGTCGATGTCGTGCCGGCTCGCCAATGGCTGATCTGCCGCTCCGGGCCAATACGCTTCCATCATCTGGTAGGTCACCCGTCCGTACAAAGCCGTGTCGCCTTGCCCGATTCGTTTGCCGACATGGTCGAAAATTTCCTCATCCACTTTGATCCAATCCATTTCCCCGTTCGGGCCAGATACGAAACCGTCAAGTGAGACGTGCATAAATGAGATTATTTTTCCCATTGGTCGCTTCTTTTGTATTATGCTTGTGCCAATGTATGCAGAAAATCCGAATGTATGATAGGGTGTCCCTCGTAGTAACCTGAACAAAGGCGAAACGAAAAAAAGAATTCTTTTTTGCCAGTGATCGTAGAAAGAACTAAGGCTTTGGAAGTCTGTAAAAGTATGTCAATCTGAAAGAAAATGTTATAATCTATGATGCTTTTCCGGATCGTAACTTTATGCAAAACAGATGCGTCATGAAAAATACAAAAAAAACCGTAAACAGTAGCGCGCACGAAAACGCGGAACAAGATCAGCATATCCCTAAAGCTGAGGGAAGCCCACGTTCGGGTAAGGAACGCAATGCAGATGAGGAAGACCGTCGCGACATCAAATCAGTAAGGGACAAACACGTCATCGAAGATACAGACCGTCAGTTCGGAGGAAAAAAGCATCTTACAGGCGATTGAATAACCAGTTGTATCGGCGTAAAAGTTTCATAGAAAATAAGCGGGAAATGAGTCATAGTATTTTTTTGCGGGATAACTATTAGTTATATTGCCCTAAGAAACAACTCCCTATGATCAAATTTCTACGCTACTCATTCCTTATTATAGGTGCGGGCCTGTTTGCACAGGCACCCGCGAACGACTTGCTTGCAAACGCCCAGGCTATCACACCCGGACTTCCGGATACTTGCGTACCGGTGTCCGGAACATTACAGGATGCGACGTCTACCCCAAACCTGCCGGGAAACTGCACTACTTCGACAAGCCTTATCGATGCCTGGTATTCCTTTGTTCCCACGTCTGATCGTTACCGCATAGCATTTTCCGGTACGACACAGTTGCGTATCCAGCTTTACAAACAAAGCACGCCCGGGCCTTTGGCGCTCATGTCTTGTGCGGGCGGGAACTTTTCTTTTTTTGAGATAGGCGCGACTTATTTCATAAGGGTTTACAGGCCCTATAATGGGGTCAGCCTGGGGTTTGAGTTATGTGTGACCGAACTCGCATCGGTACTGGAAAACGACGAATGTCCGGCAGCACTGCCTGTTGACGTATCGGCCACGGAAACCTGTTCCCAATCCACGGTCGCCAATCTAAATACGGCTTCACAGAATATACAGGACGTGCTTCCGTGTTCGCTTCCGTATCCGCAACAAAATTTATGGTACAGTTTCGTTGCTTCATCAGATAACATCTTGATCAAAAATACATTGGAGGTCAACGACAGGCTCAGGTATACGTTGCATGCCAATACGTGTCCGGTGACTTCCTGTCTGGCTTCAGGTACTGCAGAGGAAGGCGAAACCAAATTCGTATCAGGCCTTACCGCGGGACAGGAGTATTTGCTTAGTGTGTATTCGGAACTATCTACGTCACTCAGCTTTTGTATCGCCACGGCTCCGGCCTTTACGAATGACGGTATTGAAAATGCCACTGAAATCGTATCCTCTGAAAATTTAGATTGCGTTTCACCGGTCGATACCTGGGTTGGGCCCGCCACTCCGTCGGTTTCACTCAATGTGTCGGGTTGCGCTTCAGATTTCAACCTGTATCTGCAGCCGACGAATCCGAACCAGACTTCCTACGCCGACCAATGGCTTCATTTTACGGCTTTGTCAAATGAGCAATTGCTTAAGTTTACCGGGCCTGCACCAACGTTTGTCCAGGTTTTTGGTGGAACGGCAGGCAATCTTGTCTGTGGTCCTACGGTGTCGTCCAGTTTTGGCGGATATACGCTCATCTCTGGCCTCGTGACGGGTACGGATTATTTTATACGGTTGCTCCATATAAACAACCAGCTTTTCGCACCCCTGTCAGTTTGTATGACGACACCGGTTCCGGTTCCGTCGAACGACGAGCCTGAGAATGCGGTGGAACTTTTCGCGTCCGAAGGCCTCGATTTCTGTAGCCCTGTTTCCGGAACCATGAACCGTGCGACCGAGTCTGTCCAGATTCCCGAACCGGCCTGTAACGATGTGCCGCGCGACATTTGGTATACATTCGTAGCGACTTCACCTGATGAACAGTTCCAGTTTGTCAACACCAACCCGGAAACGCCCGGATTCAGTTATGCGACTTCACTGTACAATTCGGTGGATGGTGGCGTAGGGCAGGAAGTATATTGCTACGATATTTTCGGCAACATCAATAACCTCGATATGGTGCCTTCGGGCTATAATTATTGGAATTTTGATGAATTTTTTCCCTTGGTTTTGCAGAATTACACCGGGCTTACCGTAGGGGAAACCTATTACATCCGACTATACTCTTATTTGGAACCGAGTGTTTCTTACCACAATCTTGTTCCGATGACGTTCGATGTCTGCCTCAAGACGCTCAAACCCATCCCGACGAACAGTACATTGGAAACGGCTGATGAAATTCCGGTGTCCTGGTATGCCGAACCAGATTACATTTATGGTTATACCACGCGTTCGACGTATCATGTCGATGTCCCGTACGCCTTCAGCCCGACGGCCTGTGGGGAATTGGGTGCCATTTCGTGGCCGCCGAACCAGGCTTCAATGGCTTACTACAAATTCACGGCGACACAGGATGCTCATGTGGTGCGTCTCATAAATGAAGCGGACAATCTGTATCCGCTGAGTGACTATATAGATGCAGATCATTATCCGATTTATATCTCTGTCTATGAATTTGTGGAAGGCGAATTGGCATTTCACCATTGTTCGACCATCGTGGAAAGCGAACTGCTGCTCGATGGCCTTACGCCGGGAAAAGAGTATTTCGTAAAGGTAATGTTCCGCGAATTGCCGTTTACGACTGAATTTGAGTTCCAAATTGCCGTAACTACCGAACAAAGCCTGGGTATTCCAGATCAGCAAATCCAATCTTTCAAGTTGTATCCGAATCCCGTCGATACTATACTGAACCTGTCGGTGCCATCTGGCCAGAACCTGGTTTCAGCCGAGATTGTGTCGGTTGAAGGACGCAGCTTCGGAAAAGCAATCCTGCATTCGGGAACAATCGATGTATCGGAACTTCCGTCCGGGATTTACTTTTTGAAAGTCGCCACCGAAAACCAGTCTCAAACCTTAAAATTCATCCGTAACTAAAACCAAATGAAAAATTTAAGATTACTCGCATTGCTGCTTGTCATTGCCATTTCTTCCTCATCGTTCAAAAGTAATATTTCGATAGCTGAAGGCGGTTACTTTGATATTTACATCAAGAACAATTGTACCAAAGAAGTCGAAGTCAGGGTCAGGGCAGACGGATCGAGTTCGGTATCCAAATACAAAGCGGGCGAAAAGCAAAAAGTAGCCGTCAAGGAAGGCTATGAGATTTATACGGACGGAAAGCTGTTCCAGACGCTTAAGAAATCTGATAGCGGAAAGGACATCAATTTGTGTAAGTGATTGCGTTCGGCCGATAATTTCAGGACTTTCTGAAGTAGTCGGCAAATTCTTTTTGGATCAGTTCCAACTTGGGTGAAATATACCGTTGGCAAAACACACCGTTTTTGTTTTTCCGGTAATAATCCTGTTGCGATTCGATGTTGCCCAGGAACCGGACGAACGGCAATGACCTCGTAATGATCGGTTCGCTAAAATCAGGCTGGTTCTGATCTATCAGCCGTTGCATATCTGCTATATCCCCATCAAAAACGTAAACGGCCGACCGGTATTTTTCACGCAGGCTATGTGTTTTGGTGGACGCGTGCGTATGCAGATGGACAGCAATCAAAATTTCCAAGGGTATAACTTCCGGTTTGTAATGTACGATTACACTCTCGGAAAAGGCATCGTCGGGAATTGCGGAACCAATCCAGCCCTGTTCGACTTTTTCCACGCCGGCCAATGATTGGAAGTAGGCTTCGGTGCACCAGTGGCAGCCTCCGCCGAAACCGATTTTGCTATAGGGTACCGATTGTTGCGACATCAGGTCAATTTACAAAAAAGCCTGTACTTCGATGTACAGGCTTTTTGAATTCAATATTCGCTTTACGACAGCAACGCTTCACGCTTGAGGAAACGTCTTTGGTATTCATTGCTGTACAAATGCTTCCACCGTCTGTGGCTCCACAAATAATTCTCCGGATGGCTCTTGATGGTGCTTTCGAGTTTTTCAGTGAACAGCGTCGTGATGATGCCGGTTTTATATTCCGCTTTGAAATCAAATACCGGTGTCAATACAAATTTGTAGTAACCGCGGGCTTCGCGTATGATTTCGGCAAAAAGCATCGGTGTCTTGTGCGAGGCCGTATATAATTCTGTCCCACTCATAAATGCGGTAGGCTGGGACAGGAACGACGTCCAGAAACTGCGGTTCGGCACTTTCGGGTTCTGGTCGGCCACCAAGACGAGCATGTGTTTTTCATCGGCGAAGGCCTCCATCTCTTTTTTGAGATTACGCGAGGAAACCATCTTCGACCCAAACCGGCTGCGCAGTTTGAACATCAGGTCGTTAAATATTTCACTGCGAAGCGGTTTGTAAGCGACCACTACATTAAGGTCTTTCATCGTAGAGGCAATGTGGGCGTTGGCCCATTCCCAGTTGAACTGATGCCCTAAATAGACATGGATGCTTTGGTTTTCGTCTATCGCTTTTTTGAGTTCGGTATAATCGGCAGAGATGTGTTTGTGCAGCGTTTCTTCTGACATCGACAACAATTTGAGCGTTTCGAAAAAGTGATCGCAGAAATTGTGGTAGAATTTTTTCTCGATGTCATGACGTTGTGCTTCGTCAAGATCCGGGAACGATTTGTCGATGTTGGCTTTGACCACTTTGCGCCGGTATCCGATGACGCTGTACAGGAAAAAGGCACACGCGTCCGAAAAAAAGTAAAGGACGGGTAGTGGGATAAGTGAGAGCGGATACAGTAAAATTCGAATCATAGGAGCTTGTTTTGGGTTCTGGTCAATTGGCGAAAATCGTGTCGAGGTCAAAAGGCCGGAAACCGGTCTCGGAGTTTTTGTTTTTGACCTGTTTTTGGGAATCCGGCACTTCCGTTTGGGTGTCGTTTTCCTCCGGTTTTTCAGTGCCGAAGTTATTTTTTATTCGGTTAAACAGTTGTTTAAAAAAAGTTATATTTTTCATGTTGATTTTAATTTTTTTGGGTGTGAATCATTCCCATCCGCCGCCCAGTGCGCGGTATAATTCAACGTTGGATGATAATCGGTCTTTTTTGACCGAAGCCAGTTCGAGTTCAGACTGCAACAGGCTCGATTGGGCGCTGTTGACTTCAAAATAGGTAGCCATTCCGGCTTTGAAAAGCAATGTGGCATTGTGCACCGCTTTCTTCAGCATTTCGACACGTTCGTTTGCAATCTTGTATTGTTGCTCCTGTTTTTCAATTTTTGCCAAAGCATCCGATACTTCGCCCACAGCCACAATGACCGTCTGGCGGAACTGTATCACAGCCTGTTCCTGTTCCACTTTCGCAATTTCATTCTGGGTACGCAACCGCGTTCCATTGAGCAAAGGAGCGGTCAGTCCACCTGCCACAGAACCGAATAACGAAGCGGGAATATTGAACCAATTGCTCGATTCAAATGAATTTACTCCGCCCACAGCCGTAATGGTCAGGGTAGGATACAGGCTCGCTTTGGTTATCCCGACTTTCGCGTTCGCGGCCTTGAGTGCGAGTTCGGCACTTTTGACATCGGGGCGCTTGCTCAGCAATTGGGATGGAATCCCCGATGCGAGATCTTCTTTGACTACGATGGTTTCCAGTTTACTCGCGCGTTGTTTTGCTTCCGGAAAACTGCCCGACAATACGCTTAGTGCATTTTCCTGGAGCTGGATGTTTTTTTCTAGTTGCGGAATCAATTCGGCCGCTACCAAGCGCTGGGCTTCGGTCTGTTGTTTGGCCAACAATGTGACCTGTCCCGATTCGTACTGAAGGTTCACGGCAAATACAGTACTGTCATTTAGTGCCAGTGTTTTCTTGGCTATTTCGAGTTGGGCATCGAGCATCAGCAAATCATAGAAACCTTTGGAAACGGTCGCTACTACTGTAGTCTGCAATGCTTTTTTGGCCTCTGCCGTTTGCAGGTAAGCAGCCTGTGCGGCTTTTTTGCGATTGCGGATCTTACCCCAGATATCGGCTTCCCAACTCAGGTTCAGATTAGCGTTGTAGTCTTCGATATGACTTTTCCCGAGGAATTGCTGGGTGCTGATCCCGTTGAGGCTGTTGTCTGAAAGTTGGGTCGTGATCGCATTCACGTTCGCATTGAGCTGAGGCACCTGTCCCCATTTGCTCTGACGGAATTGGAGGTTGGCGATACCGATGTTTTTGTCAGCAATCTGCAAATCGTTGTTCTTCGAAATCGCCACATCTATGAGTTGCACCAAATCTGGTTCCTCAAAGAACGATTTCCATTTGATGTCGGCGATGTTCGTGGTGTCGCTCTCGTTTGTGTTGCGATACTTTGCTGGCACTTCCGGCTTTTGTATTTGCTGTGCGACAGTAGTAAAGCCCGTGATTATGGCTATAAGCATCACGGTTGTTTTGATATATCGGGTCATAATTAAATTTCAGATGGTTCTAATTGCAGGTGGTTCTGCTCCTTTTTTTCATTGTTGATGACGGCCAGCGGTTTTCCCGAGACTTTTTCCTGCAGGTACTGAAAGGCGATGAAAAGTACCGGAATGATGAAAATCCCGAGGATTACACCAGACACCATTCCGCCTGCCGCCCCAATACTGATGGAGTGGTTTCCTAAGGCAGATGGACCTGTGGCGCGCATCATCGGGATCAACCCGACGACAAAGGCGAACGAAGTCATGATGATAGGGCGCAACCTGAGTTTGGCCGCTTCGAGTGCCGATGCCAGCAGCGATTTACCTGCGCGTCGTCTCTGTATGGCGAATTCCACGATCAAAATCGCGTTCTTCGCGAGCAACCCGATGAGCATGATGAGTGCCACCTGTACGTAAATGTTGTTTGCGATTCCGGTCATGCCGATGGCTGCGAAAACCCCGAAGATTCCTGTCGGTATCGATAACAATACGGCTGCCGGAAGGATATAGCTTTCATATTGGGCCGCGAGCAGAAAGAACACGAACAGCAGGCTTAATCCGAAGATTATAGCGGATTGGCCGGAAGAGGTAAGTTCTTCTTTGGTCAGACCGGAGAATTCTATCGAATATCCTTTAGGCAATTGCTTTTCTGCCACTTCCTGGACTGCCTGTATGGCCGCTCCGGAACTGAAACCCGGTTTTGCAATCGCATTCACCCCGATTGAATTGAACAGGTTATATCTCGAAGCGGTCTCGGATCCGTTGACCGGTTTGAGTTTTACCAACGAACTCACCGGAACCATTTCGCCTGTACGGTTCTTGACGAAGATGTTCCGCATGGTTTCGGGATTATTACGTGCAGCTGCATCGGCCTGGACCATGACGCGGTAATATTTCCCGAAGCGGTTGAAATCCGATGCCTGCGCACTTCCGTAATACGCTTGTATCGTCTGCAACACATCACGGACGCTGACGCCGAGTTGGTCTGCTTTTACGTCGTCGACTTCCATTTCAAGCTGTGGATAATCTGCTTTGAAACTCGTAAAGGCAACCGCGATTTCCGGACGCTTCATGAGCTCGCCAATGAATTGCGTACTGATTCCGGTGAATTTCTGGATGCTTCCGCCGGTTTTGTCTTTGAGTACGATATCGAGTCCGTCCACGTTGCTGAAGCCTGGAACGGTAGGGAATGTAAACACAAAGAAGTTCGCACCTTTGATTCCGGCCAGTCGTCCGCGTACATCGTTCATGATGTCATTGATGTCGTGCAATTCGCCACGTTCCTTGGCAGGTTTGAGCAGGATGAAAGCGACTCCGGCAGATGCACTTGTCGATTGCGTCAGCATGTTGAAACCGGAAATGATATTGAGGACTTTCTTCGATGGAAGATTGCCGAGTTTGCCTTCGACTTCTTTCATGACGTTCTGAGTGCGTTCCAATGAAGCCCCTGCCGGCATTGAAAGTGAGATGGCAATGAATCCCTGGTCTTCAGACGGAATGAATCCGGTCGGCGTCGTCTTTACCATATAAACCGTTGCGGCAATGACCACGGCGAGTCCGCCAAAACTGAGCCATCTGTTCTTGATCAGGAAGCGAAGACTGTTCACATAATTGTTCGTCAGCCTGTCAAAACCTTTGTTGAAGCCGACAAAGAATTTTTGTTTGAAACCCTGCGGCTTGACTTCACCATGGTGGTGATCGTCGTGAGGTACATCTTTCAAAAATAAGGCGGCCAGTGCCGGACTTAACGTCAAGGCGTTTACGGCAGATATGACAATCGCGATCGCGAGGGTAAAGGCGAACTGTCTGTAGAAAACACCTGTCGATCCCTGCATAAACCCAACCGGAAGGAAAACGGCCGACATGACCAGCGTAATCGAAATGATCGCGCCCGTAATCTCGCTCATGGCAGATGTGGTTGCCGATTTTGCCGAAAGCTTCTTACTGTGCATTTTCTCGTGCACGGCCTCGACGACAACGATGGCATCATCCACGACAATACCGATAGCGAGTACGAGGGCGAATAACGTCAGCAGGTTGACCGAGAAACCGAAAATCTGCATGAAAAAGAACGTACCCAGGATGGAAACCGGAACCGCGATGGCAGGAATCAGCGTGGCCCTGAAGTCCTGAAGGAACAAAAAGACCACGATGAATACCAATATAAAAGCTTCGATCAGCGTCGATTTCACCTGGGCAATCGACATATCGAGAGAATCTTTGGTGTTATACAAAATCAGGTGTTTGACATCTTTCGGAAAATCCTTTGATGCTTTGTCCATCATTTCGCGGATAGCTATCTGCACATCGCTTGAGTTGGAACCGGGTAATTGGAAAATACCAATGTTAAGGCCTGATTTTCCGTCGATGCGGGTACTACTCGCATACGTGTAAGATCCCAGTTCCACTTTTGCGACATCCTTCAATCGTAAAACCGAACCATCTGAATTGGAATGGATCACGATATTTTCATAGGCAGTCGGGTTGTTGAGCTTCCCTTTGTACTTGATGACGTATTCGAAGGCTTCCTTGCTGGCTTCACCAAAACGTCCGGGAGCGGCTTCGAGGTTTTTGTCCTGAATGGCACCCATGACTTCTTTCGGGGTCAGCCTGTAACTTACCATTTTTGCCGGATCGAGCCAAACCCGAAGCGAATAGTCTTTATTACCACCGAATATAAGTGCCTGTCCCACACCAGGAATCCGTTTTAATTCAGGGATGATATTGATCTGGGCGTAATTGGCCAGGAAGGTCTGGTCGTATTGCTTTTCGTTGTCGGTGTACAAATCGACAACCATGAGCAAGCTGTTTTGTTGCTTGGTTGTTGAGATTCCTGCTTGCAGTACTTCTGCGGGTAACTGACTCGATGCCTGAGCCACGCGGTTCTGGACGTTTACGGCTGCCTGGTCCGGATCTGTCCCGAGCTTGAAGTTTACGGTAATGACAAGCGATCCGTCGTTACTCGCTGTCGAACTCATATAGCTCATGTTTTCGACCCCGTTGATGGCCTCTTCGAGTGAAGGTGCCACTGAACGCAGGACTGTTTCTGCATTCGCTCCCGGATACAAAGCCACAACCTGGACCGCAGGAGGTGCAATGTCCGGAAATTGCTGGAGTGGGAGGGTACTTAACCCGATGGCACCGAGGATAACTATAAGAATAGCGATGACTGTTGACAGTACGGGCCTGTCAATGAATTTTTGTAACATGATATGTCTGTGTGGTTTAGATTATAGTTTGGCTACCGTCTTTTTTTGTTTCGCCTGTTCACTTACGCCAGATTCAGGTATGATGGTAGCACCGTCAGGCAGGTTTTCGAATCCTTTGAGGACGATTCTGTCTCCGGTCGAAATACCGTCTTTGATTAGATAGGTTGTTCCTGATTTTCCCGAAACCGAAACCGGCTGGCGTGTCACGGCGTTCTTTTTATCGACAAGGAAAACATAGACTTTATCCTGTATTTCTACGGTAGCGTCCTGAGGAATTACGATAGCGTTTTGATGTTGGATGCTGATTTTTACCTTTCCGGTATTTCCGGAACGCAACAAGCCGTTGGCATTCGGGAATGTGGCCCTCATGGTGATGGCTCCTGTAGTTTTGTCGAATTGGCCGTCGATCATATCGATCTTGCCTTGTTGCGGATAGACGCTGTCATCTGAAAGAACCAATGAAACAGGCGCCAGACCTTTGAGCTTTTCGTTTAAGGTGTTGCCTTTGTACAACGATTTGAAATTGATGAATTCATTTTCGCTCAATGAGAAATAGGCGTATACATCTTTGGTGTCAGACAAAGTCGTCAGTGATTCCGGATCTGCCGGGCTTATGAGGCTTCCTTGTTTTTTAGGCAACCGGCCAATGTAACCGCTAACCGGAGCTTTGATGATGGTGTAGCCGAGATTGATCTGTGCCGAACCGACGGTAGCTTTTGTCTGTGCGACAGTTGCTTTTGCGATGGCCAGATTGGCTTTCGCTGTTTTTAATTGATAGTCGGAAACCACTTTATTGGCAACCAGCGGAGTCAGTTTTTCAACTTCCAGTTGGGCGTTCAATACGGCTGCTTCGGCGGCATTCAAACTTGCAGACGCATTGTTGTATTGTTCGCGATATGGCTTTTCGTTTATTTTAAAAAGGGATTGGCCGGCAGTGACGTAAGCGCCTTCATCAACGAATATCTGGTCTAAGGTTCCGCTTACCTGTGGTCGTATCTCGACATCTGTCTTACCTTGAATGGCAACCGGATATTCCGTTTCGGTACTGGTCGAGGCATAAGCAATTTCCATTACAGGAAGTGTTGCCGGTGCGCCGGCTGGTGCACCGGCGTTTTTATCGGCACAACCGAATGCAAACAGGGCAATCAGGGTTAACGTAATTATGCTTTTCATGAGGTTCAATTTGTTTGTTAGTGATGGATTTTGTTCTTGATTTTGGCTTTTAGTTTTCATGGCTATTTTGGAATGAATGGTTCAGAATTAATGCTGATTGATAAAGATTTGTTAGTGTTAACTTATTTATTCTGAAACGTTTGTTCCAGAATTGAAGCTGCGTTTTAAAAATTTAATAATTGTTCCGTAACATTCATTTTGAAATGAACGTTCCAAAATTGTTCAAAAAAAATATTACTTGTGGGTAATACTTTTGATAAGGAATTCAGACATTTTTTTGATCATGATTGGATCTTCGTTTAGGATGAAAGCCTGCTTCCAGCCGGTGAAAGTCGTCATGATATATTCGGCAAGGAAAGAAGCGTCTTCGGTAACATTGAGCTCTTTGTCGTCGATCGCTTTTTGGATCAGGTCAGACAGCATGATTAGATAGACTTCATTGTTTTTGCTCAACACGTTCCTTACGGATTCGTCTTCCGGGGCAATCTCGAAAATGGTTTTTATTCCCAGACACCCTTTATCGCTATTGGCAACCCAGGCCGCTTTATCTTTGATGATGTTTACCAACGCCTGCAACGCCGATTTTTCTTTGGAGATTTTCTCACGGGTTTCGCACAGAACGCCTTCGGTGTAATTTTTCACGCATTTCAAAAACAACGCGTGTTTGTCTCCGATGGTGTTGTAGAGACTACTTCTGTTAATCTGCATTGCATCTACCAAATCCTGCATCGAAGTCGCATGATAGCCTTTTTCCCAAAAGACATTCATCGCTTTTTCTATAATTTCGCATTCATTAAATTCAACACAGCGTGCCATCGTACATCATTTTCGTGAGCAAAGATAGAATTAATTCTGGAACAGTCGTTTCAAAAAGGTTTTTTTTATCCTGTTATCTATTAATATCTTGAAAAACCCCAGTATTTACGATAGTTTTTCACAGGTTAAAAATTTCTTAATGGATTCGTTGAGCTAATTAAAACCCGACGTATTCGGTGATTTCAAGTCCGTAACCAATCATCCCAACCCGTTTTCCCTGTTGCGTATTCGAGATCAGGCGGATCTTGCAGATATCGAGATCGTGAAGCATCTGCGCACCAATCCCAAAGTCTTTGTTGTCGATGATGATAGCAGGCGCTTTCTGGATGCCGCGTGATTGCAAATCCTTTAGTTCAGAAATCCGGTTCAGCAAACCATAGGCTTCCATATTCTGGTTGATGAAAAGCACGGCGCCGCGGCCTTCATCGTTGATCAAACGGAACATATCGTCGAGTTTTTTATCGGCATTATTCGTCAGCGTACCAAGTAAATCGTTGTTGACCTGGGTGGAATTGATACGTGTCAGGATAGGCTCGCCGGCATTCCAGTTTCCTTTGGTCAATGCAATATGGACTTGTTTGTTTGTCGTTTGGATATAGGCGCGAAGGCGGAACGTACCGAAACGCGTCTCGACATCGAAGTCTTCTTTCTTTACGATGAGACTATCGTGCTGCATTCGGTAAGCCACCAAGTCTTCTATTGAAACAAGCTTCAAATCGAATCGTTTGGCAACTTCGAACAATTCAGGCAGCCGCGCCATGGTTCCGTTTTCATTCATGATCTCGCAAATGACGCCGGCAGGTTTAAAACCCGCAAGACGCGCGAAGTCTATGGCAGCTTCGGTGTGTCCGGTGCGTCTGAGAACGCCGCCTTGTTTGGCAATGAGAGGAAAAATATGTCCCGGTCGTGCCAAATCATAAGACTTGGTATCCGGATCGGTCAGGGCAAGAACAGTCTTGGCTCTGTCATCTGCTGAAATTCCAGTTGTTACACCACGTCCTTTCAAATCGACGGAAACCGTAAACGCCGTTTCCATATGATCGGTATTGTTCGTAACCATGGGACGTAAATCTAGTTCCTTGCAGCGGCTTTCCGTCAGAGGCGTACAAATCAGTCCGCGTCCGTGGGTCGCCATGAAATTTATCATTTCGGGCGTCACCTTATCGGCGGCGGCCAAAAAATCGCCTTCGTTTTCACGATCGGCATCGTCTACGACAATAATGATTTTTCCCTGGCGGATATCTTCAATCGCCTCTTCTATGGTATTGAGTTTCATGATTCTGGTAATTGGTCCTTTTTCCGTTTGAAAATACTGGAGAAAAAACGGATAATTGGCTCTGTAATAGTGTCCATGCTGAACAGCCCGATATCGTTGGTGGCGCGGTACGTCAGCAGGATTGCAAAAGGAGTGAGTATAAAAGATGACATCCACGCTCCCACGAATGGCGGCATTTCGTCGCTTTGCGAAATACGTTTCCCGAAGGTGTTGATGAAGTGGAAGGTGATGAAAATGAGTACGGCAAACACGATAGGCAACCCGATTCCGCCTTTACGGATAATGGCCCCGAGAGGCGCACCGATAAAGAACATCAGGATGCACGCATACGCTATGACGAATTTATCGTAAAAGGCAAGTTGGTGGTTGTTGATGTTCTTGATTTTTTCAGATCGGTCGAAACTTGAACCATCGATAGTAAAAGCCACACTTTCTATGTTACTTTTCGCAACCTTCAAAAGCGGTCCTTTCTGAGGTCGGGTAAACATAGCAAGCAGGTTGTTTTGTAGCGGTACTTTTTTAGTTGTATCCGCTGGTTTTTGAGCAACTGGCAGTCGGCTTGGAGGAATAGGCCGTGTCAAAGTACCAGGAGTTTTGGCAGGCAAGTTTCCGGGCATAGGCTGCTGGATGGAGACGATACCGGTACGTTGGTACATATTATCGGCAAACGAAGCCACATCTTTTGAATAACTTTTGTGGAGTGAATCAAGGGTGTATGACAGTTCGCTTACGTTGAGCATGGCATTGGTGCTTACATCGGCGCTGCTCTCATCATCGTTTTTATTGAGCTTGGACAAATCCATGTTGATGATGTATTTTTTAAAGTCGCTTTTGGCAAACGGAAGTTTCTTGCGGTCGTTGTAGTCTTTCGGAGTGACGTCTTCGTAGTAATTGCCGTCATTGAGTATGAGTTGGAGAATGTTCGATTTTTCACTCGTGCTCAGTTCACCTGTCTTTGATTTGATGACCGTAGTGGTATTTCCGATTGCCGCTTTTTTGTGGATGGTAACACCTGTAAGATGGTTCCCGTTTTCGCCTGACTTTTTATCGACTTTGATATTATATGTCCCGATATCGCTGAACTGGCCTTCGGCAATAGCCATTGCAGGCGTCCTTTTGGCAATATCGGCCCGGAAATTTATGAACTTGTATTCGGCGTAAGGAATAACATTGTTGGCAAAAAAGAAGGATGCAACAGACAACAATAGGATAAAAACAACCAGGCTGTGCATGGCGCGACGCAGGGAAATACCTGACGATTTCATGGCTGCAAACTCGTAATTCTCGGCAAAACTTCCAAAGGTCATGATGGAAGCCAGTAAAACCGAAAGCGGTAAAACCAAAGGAATGATGCGTGGCATGGCGAACATCAGGAACTTTAGGACCAGGAAAATATCAAGGTCTTTTCCGGCAAGCTCGGCTATAAAAAGCCATACGGTCTGCAAAATGAAAATGAAGAACAGAATGACGAAAACCGTAGCAAACGTACTCAGGAAGGATTGAAGGATGTACCGGTCGAGAATCTTCACCGTGGGGAAAATCAGTCTAAATTATTGATGTAATAATTGGGATATTTACTCTGGGTAAAGGTAAACTGATTTTTTGACAAAGGTTGGTTGAATTTGAAAGAATTAACGGTCAGTGTGGTTTTGGTGCCGTTCTTTCCGAGTTCGATAAGATTGTAAATGTGTTTGGTCTGGCTGTCAATCCCAAGAAGGATTTCTTTACGCTGGTCTTTATTCGAGATAGGAACGAGCTTGATGTATTGTATTTTTCTCCCTTTGATGTTCTGCAGAATATCCCAGGTGTACTTGTAACCAGAATTGAAAAAAGTCAGCATTTTAGACGGAGTGATGGCATTTTCATCTTTGTCGCTGACTTTGGATATGGTGATTTCTTCGTCTTCCGGAACAATGGTATAGGTCTTTTTTCCGTCAAACATTTTGGTCGCACCCATAAAATTGAGTACGTACTTATTGCCCGAAAGCACAACGTTGCCTTTGCTTTCCTGATTGATGTTTTCCTTTGAATTATTCAGGTTGTACTTGAAGTCGATGACGATATTCTCGTAACTTTTTACTTTGGCGGTCACCTGATCCAGCAAATCCTTCGCTTTTTTATCCTGTGCCTGAAGTGAGGTGGCGAAAAGGATAAACAATGCGATGGAGAGGAAATTTTTCATGCTAAAGGTTGTTTTGCTCATTGCTAAAGAATTGATCCAGAGCCTGTAAATCAGGAACATTCACACTTCTTGCTTTGCTGCCTTCAAACGGTCCGACAATTCCGGCTGCTTCGAGCTGGTCGATGAGCCTTCCGGCGCGGTTATAACCCAATTTCAATTTACGTTGCAAGAGGGAAGCGGAACCTTGTTGTGAAGATACGATAACTTCGGCGGCTTCCCTAAAGAGCGAATCTCTTTCAGAAATGTCGATATCAAGATTAATGCCAGTTTCGCCTTCAGGTACGTATTCAGGCAGCAGATATGCATCCGGATATGCTTTTTGTGCGCCGATGAATTCGGTGATTTTTTCCACTTCCGGCGTGTCAACGAATGCACATTGGACGCGGACAATATCGTTTCCATTCGAGTACAGTAAATCTCCGCGACCGATAAGCTGATCGGCACCTTGTGTATCGAGAATCGTCCGTGAATCGATTTTCGAAGTTACACGGAAAGCGATCCTTGCCGGGAAGTTAGCTTTGATGATACCTGTAATTACGTTGACAGACGGACGCTGTGTCGCAATGATCAAATGGATTCCGATGGCTCGTGCAAGTTGCGCCAAACGCGCGATAGGTGTTTCTACTTCTTTGCCGGCCGTCATGATCAAATCTGCGAATTCGTCCACAACCAGAACGATATACGGTAAGAATCTGTGGCCTGCTTCCGGATTCAATTTTCTGTTACGGAACTTTTCGTTGTATTCCTTGATGTTCCGCACCATCGCATCTTTCAAAAGCGAATAGCGATTATCCATTTCCACACAAAGGGAGTTCAGGGTGTTGACGACCTTTGCATTATCGGTGATGATCGCATCTTCGGTATCCGGAAGTTTCGCGAGGTAATGGCGCTCTATTTTATTGAACAGCGTCAACTCGACTTTTTTCGGGTCGACAAGCACGAATTTCACTTCGGCCGGATGTTTTTTATAAAGTAACGATGTCAGTACGGCATTGAGTCCGACGGATTTTCCCTGACCCGTCGCACCCGCCATAAGCAAGTGAGGCATCTTGGCTAAATCGACTACGAATGTCTCGTTTGAAATGGTCTTTCCAAGCGCGATCGGCAGTTCCATTTCGGCTTCCTGGAATTTGGCGGAGCCGATGGCACTTTTCATGGAAACCATCGTCGGGTTCTTGTTCGGGACTTCGATACCTATAGTCCCTTTACCCGGAATAGGCGCGATGATACGGATTCCGAGAGCAGATAAAGACAACGCGATATCGTCTTCCAATGACTTGATCTTTGAAATCCGGATTCCCGCTTCAGGCACGATTTCATATAAGGTTACAGATGGTCCGACTGTCGCCTTAATCTGTGCAATATCAATCTTATAATTGCGAAGCGTCTCGACAATCTTGTTCTTGTTTTCCTCAAGTTCTTCCTGATTGATGGTGATTCCGCCTCCGTAATCACGCAGCATATCTATTGTTGGGAACTTATAATTCGAAAGTTCCAGTGTTGGGTCGAATAATCCGAAATCTGCGACTAATTTAGCGGCCTGGTTTTCTTCGACGATGTCTTCCTCTGCAGCTTTTTCAATCGTAAAGGCTTCATCGGCTGTATGGATGATTTCTGCCGGAGCACCATGATGCACAGGCTGATGCGATAAAATCTGGCTTATCGGTTCTGGTTCAGGGACAGTCGTGGTCATGACAATCTCGCTTGCATGCTCAATTGTCGGTTTCAGGGCGTCTTTATTGATTTCGAACTTTGAAGCCGGTTTCAGGACAGGTTCGCCAATTTCTTCCTCGTCTTCTTCCGTCAGGTCATCTATCGCGAATTCTTCCAGATTGTATGCGGCTCCATTCTCGGCGACAGGAACAACATTCGCTTTCGCCTCGTTCTCCATTTCCTGCTTCCGGCGTTCAAAGAAATTCTTGATACCATCGGGAGAGACACGAATCTTATAAATCAAGTAAATGACGATGCAGAAAACCAACAGGAGCAAGGTTCCCGTCGATCCGATATAATCTGCCAGGAACTGATTCATTTCATAACCGACCGTTCCGCCCAGTTCCGGAATCGAATCTGCAAAAAATCCTAACAGGATAGACAACGTAATAAGTGCAAAAAAGTCCCAGAACCAAATGGTCTTGAGTTTTTTGAGCGGCACATCGAGCACCATAAATGCGCCCGTTAGAAAGAACAGTTTTACAAACAGGAAGGATGCAGCGCCAAACCCTCTGTAAATAAAGAAATCGGCAATCCAGGCTCCGAATTTCCCAAGCCAGTTTCCGGCTTTCAGACTTCTGTCTCCCAATGCATCGACTACACTTTGGTCATTATGACCGGTGATGAAAAACGATATGAAAGAAAGCAACAATGCCACTGAAATTATCAGCAGCAAACTACCTGCAAGAATTTCATGGCGGCGTGAAATACGCCATGGTTTCTTTGGTGCCTTATCGGTTTCTGTAGCTGTAGCTTTTGTCTTGGTTTTTGCCATATATGTTCCTTTAACGGAAAACTTTTTTAACTGAATTTCGGAACATAAATCAATGCCCCGATGATAATTGCCGTGATCGCCGCAAAAAATACGGCTCCGGCTGCGATATCTTTTATAAAACCGATTTTTTCGTGAAACTGCGGATGGATGAAATCGGCAATTTTTTCAACGGCTGTATTCAATCCTTCGATGCCCAGGACAAAGCCTATGGCAAATGTCTGGAACATCCATTCCGTTTGGGTCAATCCGACTATAAAACCAATTATCGTCATCACAATCCCAATGAAACACTGCGTCATGATGCTGTGTTCGGTCCGGATCAGTTTTATCGCTCCCAAAACGGCGAATTTCAGGCTTTTGATACGGCCGGAAAAAAAGGCTTCGTCTTTTTGGAAATCCATGGTTATAGAGCAGCTAAAGCGGCTTCGTAATTCGGTTCGTCGGCTATTTCGGCGACTTGTTCCGCATAGGTCACAATCCCATTTTCATCAAGGGTTATGACGGCACGTGAATGAAGTCCTTCAAGTTTACCGTCTGTGAATTCCAAACCATAATCCTTACCGAATTTACCATCGCGGAAATCTGAAAGGCAAATCACGTTGTCCAATCCTTCGGCTCCACAAAAACGTTTCTGTGCGAACGGAAGATCACGTGAAATGCAAAGCACCACAGTATTGTCAAGACCGGATGCCTGAGCGTTGAATTTGCGTACCGATGTGGCACAAGTGGCCGTATCGATGCTTGGAAATATATTCAGGATTACTTTTTTTCCTTTGAAATCAGAGAGGTTTACGGTAGAAAGATCTTCTTTAACCAATTTGAAATCTGCAGCCGCTTCTCCTTTTTTAGGAAGTTCTCCTGCTGTATGTACGGGATTTCCGCCCAATGTCACTGTTGCCATTTTTAGGTTTTTTTGATTGCCAAAAGTACGCATTTAAAGCTTTGATTTAAGGCAGATGGCCACTTATAAAAGCAGAAAGTGTACAATTTTGTTCGCAATTTAAAAAGGTTTTCCGCAGACTGAATCCTGCATTTGAGAAGTTATGAAAAAATATTGAACAGGTATCAGGGTTTATAAATAGTATGTGGACCTATCACCCGTATTTCGGGATAGTCCTGTGTGAGCTTCAGAATCTGGCTGGAATAAGTGCTCCTGAAAATGATGTTGGAACTTTTGCCAATGTATTCCGAATCGAATTCGTTCGTTGGTTTTCCTGCAGGCGTGGTGAAAAGCGTTATTTTTTCATGGTTTGACTTGGTGAATACGCGAAAATCCAGGGGTGAAGCTTTTATGAAATCCGTATCTGTGTGGTATCCGGAACGATAGAGGTCGCATTGGAAAAATGCCGCCGGCCTGTCCTGGAAATACAGTGCATTTTTGGCTGTAAGCACTTTATACATAGCTATTCTTTCTTTGCGGAAGTTAGATACGAATTCTTTCCATTGTCCGCCGAACAATACATAAAAATAGCCGTAAAGCGGTCTCGGGCCTTCGAGCATGGGCATGTAAAATCCGCCATCAGGTACAGGCATCACTTTTTTTATCCGGATTCTTTTGTCAGGGTTTTTCTCGTGGGTTGCCAATCGTTCGTTATGCTGATTCGTATGTTGGCAGAATCCCGGGCCGGAAACGACACCATCGGCTTCTATCTGAATACCAATAAACCAGGTTCCGATAATTGTCACGGTTAGCAGGACGAAAGGAATACGACGGTTTGCCATCGACATAAACCCATACAAACACACTAAAAGTAAAATTGGAACGGCGCTTAGCAAAAACTTGTAAGCCGTGAAAAATCCCAGGATAAAAAACGGGCATATGGCTAAAAGGATGATGTAAAAATCAGTCAATGCAGCTGCTTTTTTACGGAACATCACCCAAAGCCCGAATAAAGCCAGCATGATTAGTTGCGGAGTGAAAAATGCCGATCCTGTTGCGATCACGGAAAGTGAAGATGCATCTGTCTTGTCAACCACTTTAGTGCCCCATAACATCGTTTCAACCACTTTCACAGGCGGATATCCGGTGATCCAGATCAATAAGATTCCGGTGAATAATGCCAAAAAGAGATGAACGCCCGTAGTAATGAAGGTTTTCAGGTTCATGGTTCTTTCATGCAGGGCGACGGCAAAAAAGACAGGAAAGATAGTCAGCATGGACCAGCGGAAAGGTATTGCCAAGCCAAGGAACAGGAAAGACACTATAAAGAAGGAAATTTTCTGGCTTCTTAGATACTTAATGTAAAAAAGGAGTCCGCAAAGGGCAAATGAAAAACTCACGTTGCTGGGATTGAAAATCAGCGAATGGAACAAAACATCTGGCACAATGAAAGGAATCAGCGCCAGGAAAAGATATTTTGACCTGTCATTTCCTCTGACAAGCAAATCCAGAAAAAGAGTCAGCAGACAAACTACGGCATATCCGCTCATAAAAGAAAGCCCGATGGAAAACTGCCGCAACTGGGCTTCATCATTCCCTAAGAAACCAAGCAAAAAATCGAACCCGGAATGATAAGCGGCGTATGGCCTTTGGATGTCCGCATTCCGTCCGCACAAATGATAAAGGATAGATGAAGCATCATCACCTTCAATATATTCAGGGATAAAGGCAAAGATGCCTAATGCCGTAAATACAATGGTATGCGATAACAGGACGAGATGTATCCGCTTCATGTTTTTTGATCAGTGAGCCAAATATAAAGAATCGGCCAGCACAAGAACAAAAAAAGACGCCCCGTGGTCAGAGCGCCTTTTTAAACAAAATCAATTCAGGTCTTATTTGTCGATAGATCCCAAAACCCGTTGCATGAACGAATTCAGGGCTGTCTTTTTATCGGTTCCGCTTTTCATGGCCTGATGCACTTCGAGCGCTCCGTACATATTCGATATCAGTTCACCAATCACGTCGAGTTCTTCGTCTTTGAGAGACGGCAGTTCGGTAAGCGCTTCAAGGACTTCGGTGGCTTCGATGATATAATCCTGGTCGTTTTCCTCAATGAAATCCACCAAGTGTTTGATTACCGGAAGCTTCATTAATTGGAGGATATTTCAGAAACCAGTTCGGCCAAAACCTCCGTTTTATTCGTCTGTGTTTCGTTGATTAGCTTTCCACCACTGAACGCTGCAAACGTAGGCAGGTTCGATACGTTGGCCAGTTTTCTTGATTCAGGTGAATTCTCTGCGTCGACTATCACAAAAGTGATGTCTTCATTTTCTGTAGAGAATTTCTTGAATTTCGGTTTCATGATCCGGCAATTGCCACACCACGACGCGGAGAATTGGACAAGGACTTTATTGTTGGTCGAGACGATGTTTTGCAGTGTGTCGTCGGTGAGTTCTATGAGCATTGTGTTTGAGTTAACAGTTAACGGATAACAGTTAACAGAGGAATCAGCTTACGTAACCGTTAACCGTTATCTGTTAACCGTTAACAAAAATTAATTATTCAGGTAAGAAGCAACTCCCTCACGCGTAGCGAACATCGCATCTTTTCCTTCCTCCCAGTTCGCAGGGCAAACTTCGCCTTTGGTTTGTACGTGTGTGTAAGCATCAACCAGGCGCAGGTATTCGTTCACGTTACGGCCAAGCGGCATATCGTTTACACTTTCGTGGAATACTTTTCCGGTTTCGTCAATCAGGTAAGTCGCGCGGTAGGTTACGTTTGAACCTTCGAGGATGTAGCTTTCCGTCTCCTCGTTGTATTCGGACGAATCAATATCGAGGATTCCAAGGATATTCGACAGGTTGCGGTTCGTATCGGCAAGGATAGGATAGGTTACGCCTTCGATACCTCCGTTGTTTTTTGGCGTATTGAGCCAGGCAAAATGCACTTCATTCGTGTCGCATGAAGCCCCGATTACAATAGTGTTGCGTTGTTCGAATTCCGGCAAAGCGGCCTGGAACGCGTGAAGTTCGGTGGGACAAACAAAGGTGAAATCTTTAGGATACCAAAACAAAAGCACTTTTTTGTTGTTGTTTACGGCTTCTTCAAAAACATTGATTTTGAGGTTGTCGCCCATTTCAGAAATGGCGTCCACGGATAAGTTGGGGAATTTTTTGCCTACGAATGACATAGTTTTGTTTTTAAGGTTAACTTTCGGAACAAATGTAAGGCGATGATTGAAAAATAATCTATAATTGAAATTATTTAATTTGATTTTATCATAGAAGATGGTTATTTGATAGGTATTGTTGAGAATAATTTAAAATACAACGTTTTCGTTGTTGTCTCATTTTCAATGAAAGCTTATTAAAATTTCGGACCTCGTAATTTTATCGCCTGATTCCTATATTTGTTTTTTTTAAACCAAGCAGCATATGTCGCAAAACTCCTTATTCCGCAAAAAGAAAATCAATACCATTATCCAACAAGGAGGCGACGGGGAAGAACACACCGGATTACACAAAGTACTTACAGTGCGTGACCTCACTTTTTTTGGGATTGCTGCCATAATTGGTGGCGGAACATTTAGTGCAATTGGAAATGCGTGTTTTTCCGGCGGCCCTGGAGTAGTAATACTCTATATTATTTGTGCAATTGCGTGCGGATTTACGGCTATGTGCTATGCAGAATTCGCCTCACGTGTCCCGGTTTCGGGAAGTGCCTATACGTATGCCTATGTTTCGTTCGGGGAATTATTCGCCTGGATCATCGGTTGGGCGCTTATCATGGAATATTCGATAGGAAACATCTATGTAGCCTTTTCCTGGAGCGGATACTTTACGAACCTGCTGGAAAGCTTCCACATTCATTTGCCCGAATGGCTCACGATAAATTACCAATCGGCTCACGATGCCATCATAGACGGTAAAGGCGATGAAGGAATCGCGGCCTGGAACAACGCACCCATGTTAGGTTCGCTGCGTATCATTTTCGATTTGCCGGCCGTGCTTATCAATGTGCTGATTACATATCTGGTTTACAGGGGGACAAAGGAATCACGTAATTTCTCCAACGCGATGGTCATGATCAAATTACTGATCGTCCTTTTGGTGATCGCTGTAGGGATTTTTTATGTCGATATCGATAACTGGACGCCTTTTATGCCGAACGGTTTCGGAGGTGTCATGGGAGGCGTATCGGCGGTTTTCTTTGCCTATATCGGGTTCGATGCCGTTTCGACACTGGCCGAGGAATCGCAGAATCCGCAACGTGATTTACCACGCGGCATGATCTGGTCGCTCGTCATCTGTACCATATTATATATTGTACTTGCGCTGATATTGACCGGAATGGTTTCGTATACCCAACTCGGCGTCAGTGACCCATTGGCGGAAATCTTTGCACTCAAAGGCGTCAAATGGATGCTGTTCATCGTATCGATTGCGGCCGTTGTTGCCATGACGAGCGTAATGCTCGTGTTCCAGTTGGGCCAGCCCAGGATATGGATGACCATGAGCCGCGATGGATTGATGCCGAAAAAGTTCTCCGGAATTCATCCGAAATATAAAACGCCGGGATTCGCCACGATAGTCACCGGAATCGTGGTCGGTCTTCCGATATTTTTCACCGATGAGAACTTCGTCCTTGATTTTACTTCCATAGGTACGTTGTTCGCTTTCGTACTCGTCTGCGGAGGCGTGCTGATACTGTCGCCCCAAAGCCAGGAAGAACTAGCTGAACGTGCCACGAGAGGAAAATTCCGGATTCCGTATGTCAATTCGAAATTTATTTTCCCGGCGTTGGTCGTTTTATCTGCAGGAATCATCCAATACTTTTTCCCAGATTATTTTTCAGGAATAGTTGACTTTTCCGGTGATGCGACCAATCATATTTCGATGGTCATTTTCTTTATCCTATGTATCGTGATGTCGGTATTGGCCTTTCTTAAAAACCTGTCGCTGATTCCGTTGCTCGGCCTTATTTCATGCTGTTACCTGCTCACGGGAATGGCACTTTCTAACTGGAAATGGTTTG
Organism: Flavobacterium silvaticum; assembly: GCF_012911565.1. Lineage (GTDB taxonomy): Bacteria > Bacteroidota > Bacteroidia > Flavobacteriales > Flavobacteriaceae > Flavobacterium > Flavobacterium silvaticum. Next base: position 43,551 of record NZ_JAAMPU010000107.1, read on the forward strand.
GTGTCTGGCTCGTCATCGGACTTGTGTTTTATTTTTGCTACGGTAAAAAGAACAGTAAGTTGAACGTATAAAAAAAGCCCCGACTTAATATCGGGGCTTTTTTATTAATACTTGATCAGTTTTCGGACTGTCTTTCCTTCATCCGATACTATTTCTGTAAGATATGTTCCTTCAGAAAGCATCGAAACATCTATGAGGTGTTCGTTCCTTTTGCCGGTTTCGATTAGCTTCTGGCCGGTGATGCTGTAAATAGTGACAGCAACCATTCCATTTGCCATAACCGTAAGCTGGTTCTTGGCAGGATTCGGGAACATTTTGACGGCATCGTCCTGAATTGTATCAACGGTTCCGAGTTCTATGACTTCCGTTACGACTTCATTCGTCACGATGGGAAAATTGAAATCAAAGAATATGCTCGCCGTATTGCTGAATTGGGATCCGACAGCCACAGTGTTTGTAGGTTTGATGTGGTAGGTAATATAACCGTGGCTACCAGGTTCGTCATCTTCCGATGCCGGCAGGTTGATGTTTTCAAAGAAAGCGACGAGTTTTCTACCCATGACCTGCAAGGTATACGGATGGCTGCTTCCGATTATACGAAGCGTCGAAAGATCAAGACCCTCATCGATCATGTCTTCAATTACCACGCGGTCAGCCGAAGCGGTTCCGGTATTCTGGAACCTGACGGTGTAGTCGAAACCATCCGTTGCCTGCTCCAGTGAAACTTCAGCTCCCTGATTGACCGCTTTATCGTTCGGGTCATATGAACCTATTGTAGTTTGAAAGACGGAAGTCGTATTGTTAGCCGTATTCTCATCAGACGCTACAGCGAGTCCGGCAGTAATATGCGTCTCCTGTCCCAAATTGACAGCAGGCGTGTCCGTTGGCCCGTTCATCGTGAAAATTACGGTGTTCTCAAATGTCGCGAAAGGTGCTAAAACAGGTGTGTTCCAGGAAATTGAGCCCGTGTTGTTCTGATCCAAAGTCGTTACCGAGGAATTGAAAGTGCGGTCATTGTTGAAATTCAAAGTCACATAACCTGGTTGGCTTGTAGTTCCAAGGTTTTTGCAAATTACTTTATAGGAAACCGGAAAGCCCGGACGAGTGGCCTGCATCGGAATCACACTAACCGACATATCCGTATGGGTGCCGTTTGGAGTGATGCAAAATTCAGGCTCAGCAACGGAATCGGTATTAAAATTATAGCTGTAAGAAGCCGGAGATACAGTAAAATACGGAATCGGCGGCACGCTGACAGTAACATAACCATTGGTTGAATAAGCGCTGAAATGACCTTCGGAATCGGTATTGGTGGTAGTAAAATAATTGTTTGCAGCTATGTTAAGACCGCTGACAGGAGCATCTGATTCAGAACATCCGTTCCCATCGGCATCGAACCGCACCGTACCGTTCACTATATTAAAAGTTCCGCCGGGAACAGATGTGCAATAATAGGATATGACAACATTAGGATCGTTTATGATGTCTGACATACGTGTAATACCATCCGTAATTGTCGTGCCTGCCAGATTGCCCCAGTTTTCAATTTCATCGACACAAACATAGGCAACTGAGGGATTGTTGGCATAGGTGATATGTTCCACCCAACTGTATAAATATCCTTCTCCATTATATACGGCAGCATCTTCAGATCCGTTCCTGAAATTAATGAACGTCAGGTCCGGATTATTCTGGATGTATAAATTGCTCAGCTGCATTCTTCTTAAGTTCAATTGCTGCAGATGCGTATTTTCTATCGTCAAGATTCCCGACATACCATTATCCCAAAAAGGAAATATCATTTCCGGAAATTCTATTGACGTATATAAATTGCCGGACAGGTTCAGGCTGAATTGGTATAACATACCGTCATCCAACATATTAGGCAGGTCAATAGAAGCCAGTTGATTATAGGAAATATCACAAACCGTAAGCACAGCATCTGAAAAATCAATACTTGTCAGGCCGTTGTTGTGAGCGTCAAGAAACCGGGTACTATGGTTTAGGGCTAGCGAAGCAAGCGATGGGTTTTCGGTAACATTGACAAATACGGAATTTTCATATCCCGAAATATCCAGTGACTGTAGGGATGGATTTCCCGTAAAATATGATTCGCCGTCATAATATAAGGCAGTCCCTGAAACCACAATAGCGGTAAGCAAAGGATTATTGCTGATCGATAAATATGTTTCGTTCGCGTTGGTCAAGGAAATAGTTGTCAAGGATGTGTTGCTGATCCCTAAATCCTGAAGGTTAAAAAAATACTGAAGGCCTTCCAGCGAGGTAACTGAGGTTCCTGAAATAGTCATCATACTGCAGTAACCGGCTTCTTCCTGTGTCACTTCCCCATCCAGATCAAGGTCAGCGTAAGCAACTGCTACAGCTTTAAAACCAATATCCGGAAAGTCGATGACCTGGGAAAAAGAAGATACAGAAGCGAGTAAAAAAAATAGAGCGTAAAGTTTTTTCATAAACAGAGGTTTGGTTTGCCCTAAATGTAAATAAATACTCCTTTAAAAAACTGATTGTCAATAAAAAAATCCACCCGTTGCCAAAAGGTTCCGGATGGATTCCACGAACAAATAAAAGAAAAGGTCAGGAAGTCGCTGCCTCGCAGATCTGTAATTCCTGCAGGCATTCCTTCATATTCTGAAAAGTCCTTTCGATATCGTTGTCAAGGCCCACGGAGAATCGGATCAATCCATCTGAAAGTCCCATTTCCACACGTTCCTCTTCAGGTATTTCAGACGATGTCGACGAACCCGGCGCGCTGAACAACGTCTTGTAAAAGCCGAGGCTGACGGCAAGGTATCCGAGGTTTTTTTGTTGCATGAGTTCCATGAGTTCATTGGCTTTTTCAGGGCTTTCCACATCTATCGTCATCATCCCGCCGAATCCATATTCCGGGTTCATCATTGATTTGAACAGCTCATGTCCTTTGTGCGATTTGAGGCCGGGATATACGGTACGGATTCCTTCTGCTTCGAATTGTTGTGCGAGATACATTGCGTTTGCACTGTGTTGTTTCATTCGGATATGCAGTGTCCTCAGATTCTTCATGACGCTCGCAGACCGTAAGCTATCCATGGTCGGGCCCAGAAGCATGGCAGCGCCCGAATTCACATCCTTCATTGCATTGACGAATTCGCGGCTTCCACAACTGACGCCGGCTACGGTATCGCTGCTTCCGTTTATGTATTTGGTGATGCTGTGGATGACGATGTCGGCACCAAGTTCCGCTGCGGAAATAGACAAGGGTGAAAACGTATTATCGACCACAAGCAACAACGATTTGGCTTTTGAGATCTTTTTGAGATTGGGCAAATCGGCGATTTCCAATAGCGGATTACTCACCGTTTCACAATACAACACTTTGGTTTCATTGGTTATTGCCTCAGAAACCGCTTCAAGATTCGTGATATCTACGAATGTGGTTTTTATTCCGAATTTTGGAGCGAAGTTCTTCAGGAAGGCATACGTCCCGCCGTAAATGGTTCGGCTCGTCACGATATGATCTCCGGATTTGCACAATTGCAGCAAAGTAGAAGTGATGGCGCCCATTCCGGAAGCGGCTACACAGGCGGCTTCCGTTCCTTCCATTGCCGCAAGCGCTTTGTCGAGGTAGAGGTTGCTTGGAGAAGAATGTCTCGAATATAAATAGCATCCGTCCGCATTGCCTTCGAACGTATCGAACATGGTTTTGGCAGACAGGAAGGTGTAGGTCGAAGAATCTGAAATGGACGGATTGACGCCTCCGAATTCACCGAAGTATTGCAGGTCCTGGATTTTGTCGGCTGGTTTCAACTGATCTGGAGATTTTAGTTGAGTCCAAAGCACGTAATTTAGATTATTTTAATCAACTATATCGATGTAATTTAGATTTTAATTCTTTACATTAAATAATTTTCAGATAAAAAATCTAAATCAATTTGTTTTTTGCTTCATTTGCAGAAAAAACAAAACATGCCACTCGACACTACCGACCACAAATTGCTTTCGTTGCTGCAACGCGACAGTTCACAGACTACAAGAGCCCTGTCGAACCAACTGGATTTATCGGTCACGGCAGTCTACGAACGCATCCGCAAGCTCGAACGGGAAGGAGTCATTACGAACTATGTGGCGCTTATCGACAAGAAAAAGGTCGACAAAGGATTCGTTGTTTTCTGCCATATCAAACTGATACAGCATTCGCGTGATTTCCTGACGCGGTTTGAAAAAGAAGTGGTGCTATTGAAAGAAGTCCTCGAATGTTATCACGTGAGCGGTGATTATGATTACATACTCAAGGTTTGTGTGGCCGATATGGAAGCCTATCGCGAATTCATGGTTACGAAACTGACCGGTCTGCAACATATCGGCAGTACGCACAGCACGTTCATGATATCGGAAGTGAAATATTCTACTGCCTTTGAATTCTAGATCAGTCGGCTATTTCGATGCCATTGTATTCCAGGATGTCCTGTAAATAGAACCCGAAATCAGGCTCGTACTTCTCAATCCCGCTTTGATACCAACGGTTTATGATTTCAATCTGGTAGGCGTTGTATCCGTGGAAGTCCACACGCATGCCAAGTATTCCGGCGAGCATGAACTCTTCGAGTGTCTTTCGGGTCAGGATACGAAGCGGAATGCCGTCGGTAATGTGGCCGTTCATGTTTTCGTATTCCAGTCTTCCTAGATTAAAGCCTGAATTGTAGGCCTCGCTGTACAAATCCTGGTTGTATTCCAAATGCGGATTGAAGGCGCTGGAATATCCGGCTAAGTAATCGCGGCGGTATATCGGGTTGAAAATATTCTCCATTGTCGTCAGAATCTTGTGATTGACAGACCAAACTTATCAACAACTTTCGACAACACCTTAAATAATCGTTGAATGAAATAAAAAACCTTCCAATCACAAGGCAGGTGAATTTCATCGATGGTATTTCAGTCAAACTGCAACGCCCGACACTACAGAAAAAGCAGGTAAAATGCCTGATATTTGATGTTTTGCTTTCGGTTTAAATCGCTATTTTTGTGGTGCTTTTTAAATTTTCAAAAGATAAATCACACCACGACATGAGTTCATTTGATGTTACCGTAATCGGATCCGGCCCCGGAGGTTATGTAGCTGCAATCCGTTGCGCCCAATTAGGTTTTACAACTGCCATCATAGAAAAATACCCTACACTTGGCGGAACCTGCCTCAATGTAGGCTGCATCCCGTCAAAGGCATTGCTCGATTCATCCCACCATTATCACGATGCGGTTTCCCATTTCAAGGAACATGGCATTGAGATTCCGGGAGAGATTAAAATCAATTTCGAACAGACGATCGCGCGTAAAGGATCTGTAGTAGACCAAAACGTAAGCGGGATCAAATATCTGATGGATAAAAACAAGATCACGGTTTTCCAGGGTGTCGGTTCGTTTGAAGATGCCACTCATATCAAGGTCACTAAAGCTGATGGTTCTTCTGAAGTGCTGGAATCGAAATACACGATCATCGCGACAGGTTCAAAGCCTTCGACACTGCCTTTCATCAAGTTGGATAAAGAACGTGTCATCACATCTACCGAAGCGTTGAAACTCAAGGAAATCCCGAAGCACCTTATCGTAATCGGCGGTGGTGTCATCGGGTTGGAATTGGGGCAGGTGTACCTTAGACTAGGCGCACAGGTTTCGGTAGTCGAATTCATGGACCGTATCATTCCCGGAATGGATGGCGCACTGTCCAAGGAACTGACTAAAGTGCTTAAAAAACAGGGAATGAAATTCTACACGTCCCACAAAGTGAAGTCAGTAGAAAACAACGGAAGCGGTGTCGTGGTCCAGGCCGATGATGCCAAAGGACAGACGGTAACACTTGAAGGTGATTATGCTCTGGTTTCGGTTGGAAGAAGACCTTACACCGATGGCCTTGCAGCCGATAAAGCCGGGGTAAAACTCACAGACCGCGGACAGATCGAAACCAATTCGCACCTACAGACGAATATTTCAAATATTTACGCTATCGGTGATGTCGTAAAAGGGGCGATGCTTGCCCACAAAGCGGAAGAGGAAGGCGTGTTGGTAGCCGAAATCCTTGCAGGCCAAAAACCGCATATCGATTACAACCTGATTCCGGGTGTTGTTTATACCTGGCCAGAAGTTGCCGCCGTCGGAAAAACCGAAGAGCAACTCAAAGAAGCCGGAACCGAATATAAAAGCGGAAGTTTCCCGTTCAAAGCCCTTGGCCGTTCGCGTGCCAGTGGTGATACCGATGGTTTCGTGAAGATTCTATCAGATGCGAAGACCGATGAAGTCCTTGGCATACATATGATTGGTGCACGTACCGCAGATTTGATCGCGGAAGCCGTCACTGCCATGGAATTCCGTGCTTCTGCCGAGGATATCTCGCGTATGTCGCACGCTCACCCGACGTATGCCGAAGCTGTGAAAGAAGCAGCTTTGGATGCTACGGGCAAGCGTTCGATACATATGTAACAACGTGTTACCTTTTAAAAATGTAAGCTCCGGTCAAAAGCCGGAGTTTTTCGTTATGCGCGCCAGCCTTCCCGATCCAGGCTTCTGTACTGGATTGCTTCTGCTATGTGTTCTGGTTTTATTTCATCAGATTTGTCCAGATCGGCTATGGTTCTTGAGACTTTGAGAATTCTGTCATAAGCACGTGCTGATAGTCCTAACCGTTCCATAGCCGTTTTCAAAAGCGATAAAGAGGCTTCGTCGGGTTTGCAGAATTGTCGTATTTGTCGCGAACCCATCTGTGCATTGTAGTGTATCGAATCAAGATCGCGAAAACGGTGTTGCTGTATTTCACGTGCTGCCGTCACGCGTTTGCGAATGTCTGAACTTGATTCGGATGGTGCCGTAGCAGATAACTTTTCGAACGGAACAGGCGTCACTTCTATATGGATGTCGATACGGTCAAGTAACGGACCCGAAATCTTTCCCATATACCTTTGCATTTCATTGGAACTTCCTGCTGAATAACCCGCATCCGGGAAAAATCCGCCAGGACTTGGATTCATGCTTGCCACGAGCATAAACGATGACGGATAGGTTACGGTAAACCTTGCCCGGGCAATCGTGACTTCACGGTCTTCAAGCGGTTGGCGTAATACTTCGAGCACGTCACGTCTGAATTCAGGTAATTCGTCGAGGAAGAGTACGCCGTTGTGCGCCATCGAGATTTCTCCGGGCTGTGGAAAACTGCCGCCACCTGCCAAAGAAACCGACGAAGCCGAATGGTGTGGATTGCGGAAAGGGCGTTGCCGCATGAGACCTACATCCTTGAGTTTTCCGGCGACGCTGTGGATTTTGGTGGTTTCTAAAGCTTCATGCAGACTCATTGGAGGTAAAATTCCCGGCAGCCGTTTGGCGAGCATCGTCTTTCCCGAACCCGGTGGCCCGATCAGGATGATGTTGTGTCCGCCGGCCGCTGCGATTTCCATGCAACGTTTTATGGATTCCTGTCCTTTGACATCGGAGAAATCAAAATCGGAATCAGGTAAATTCAAAGTATCGGATTCGGCCGGCAGATCTGGGCTGAGACTATTTCGTTTTTCGAGAAAATCGGTTAGTTCCCGAAGATTGGAAAGACCATAGACATCGATGCCTTCCACGATGGCGGCTTCTGCTGAATTCTGCTTCGGAAGGAAAAATCCTTTGAAGCCTTCTTCTCGCGCCTGAATGGCAATCGGCAATGCGCCGCGAATGGGTTGTAAGGAACCGTCGAGCGATAATTCTCCCATTATTATAAAATCCCCGAAATGCTCGGCTTTGATCTGCCCCGACGAAATCAGGATGCCGATGGCGATGGTCAGGTCATAGGCTGAACCTTCCTTTCGTAAATCGGCCGGAGCCATGTTGATGGTGATTTTCTTTCCGGGCAAGGTAAACCCGTTGTTCTTTAAGGCGGCCGCGATGCGAAAGCTGCTTTCCTTGATGGCGTTGTCGGGCAATCCGACCAAATGATACCCGATTCCGTTGTCCATGTGGACTTCTACCGAAATGGTGGTGGCTTCCACGCCAAAGACGGCGCTGCCAAATACTGTTGTTAACATGGCGTATATTCTTTAAAAGGCTTAGACGATGTTAAAATAAACAATAATTGTTTTACAAGTCAATCCGGGCATATAAATTTGAGACGCTAAATACCACAAAGCATGCTTAAAGCACCAATACCCAGCAACGACAGGGAGCGTCTTGACGCCTTATTGTCTTATCAGATCCTTGATACGCCTCCGGAAAAGGAATTCGACGATATTACCCGACTGGCCTCGGAAATCTGTAATACCCCCATTTCGGTCATAACCCTGATGGATAAGGATCGTCAATGGTTCAAATCGATCATTGGCCTTGATGCGAAGGAAACAGACCGCGAATCTTCTTTCTGTGGCCACGCGATCAATACGCCCCATGAAAATTTCATCATAGAAAACGCCCACGAAGACGTCCGATTCTTTGATAATCCGGTAGTCACGGATGGATTGGTCGGTTCTTATGTAGGAGTACCATTGGTGACTCCCGATGGGTTCGCCCTTGGTGCTTTGTGTGTCATCGATTCAAAACCAAAAAAACTGGAAGAGTATCAAATCAAGGCATTGGAAAAACTGGCCGGACAGGTTACCAAGTTGCTCGAATTGCATAAAATCAACTTGAAGCTTGTGGAAAGCCATAACATGCTGGCTGATCGATACCGTGAACTCGAGCGCTTTTCATCTGTCGTTTCACACGATCTTAAATCGCCGCTGAACAATATAATTGCGATTTCAACTATGTTCCGGGAAGAATATTCGGATAGGCTCGATGAAAACGGTAATCAGATGATCGGTTATATTTCAGTATCCGCCGAACAACTCAAAAAACTTATCGACGGAATCCTCGAACATTATAAATACGATGGCCTCGATACGACCAAGCGCGAAAAAATCAGGTTGGTCACGATGGGTGAGTATCTGATAGGCCTTTTTGGTAAACCGGATGGTATCGCTTTTATTCTTCCTCAAAAGAATTATGGCTTTCGGACCAACAGTATCGCTTTTGGCCAGGTGTTGTACAATCTGATAGCTAACGCCATAAAGTATAACGATAAACCGGAAGGGCGTGTCGAAATTACCTATTCCGAAGACGATGGGCATCATATTATTTCTGTAATCGACAACGGGCGTGGTATCAAACAGGAACATTTCGGGCAGATTTTCGAGTTGTTCAAAACGTTGGGACAGACCGATCGGTTTAAATCTCAAGGCACAGGAATTGGGTTGTCTTCGGTAAAGAAGCTGCTTGATAAAATTGGCGGTAGGATTGAAGTGGAGTCTGAATTTGGGATGGGATCTACTTTCAGGGTGTATTTAAATAAATAGACCTGAAATTGAGGATATAAGAAATTCGGAATTCTAAGGATTTTCAGAAGCACGAGAATTTCTGTGTTCAGTAATTTTAACATTTTCGGTATGTTTTCTGTAGCGGGCTTATTTGTGTGAGAGGTATCTTGCCACGGGGAGGGGCCAGTGTGGTCCCTACGAAATCCTGAAAAGTTTTGGATACATTTTTTCTGTATCAAATGTTAAGATTTACAAGGCTTAACTCTCAAAACGTCCATCAGTAAAATTTTGATAAAGCGTGGCGCAATTGCCTGGTCAGATATAAATGCTGACGGCAGTTGCGCCTTATTGCTATTATTAGTCTGCATAGCTACAGGATTTTCTGCAATGTATTTCACGGTTGAAAAAAATCATTTTCGAATGCGGCGGTAAAATACCAAGTCACTTCAGAACCATCTCTTTCCAGATTTGTCCAGAACAAATAGTCAAATCAACAATACGATAAGTCAAAATATTTTTACAATTGGTAAAAATATTTTGTCATAATGTAAAATAAACTTTACATTTGAATCGGTTTTAATCATCAGTCTATAATCAAATGAAAGCAAATTTCTTATTTCCGCGCAGCTTCAAAGTCATCGGCTGTATTCTGTTTCTCATTGGCCTTTCGATGGGTATTTTTATTTTCTTTTCGGGAGAATCCATGGATCGGTATCTTGTTGTTCCTGTATTTGCCATTGTAGATACGATTCCGCTTGGTAAATCGTCTTCGTTCAGTATCGTCGAAAACAGCATTTTCGATGAGATTTCAATTGTGCTTCTTATCATGGGAGGACTATTCGTTAGTTTTTCCCGTCTGAAGACTGAAGATGAATTTATCCGCCAGATACGCTACGAAAGCCTCATATGGGCCGTGTATTTCAACTTCGCGGTGATGTTGTTCTGCACTGCCTTCATTTATGGCACGGACTATTTTATGGTTATGGGAATCAACATCTTTTCGTTACTGTTTTTCTTTATCATCCGTTTCCACATTAAAATCTACCAACTCCAAAAAATATCCGGCGATGACGAATAACCTCAAAGTACTTCGGGCCATGCGGAATATTTCCCAGGAAGATCTTGCCAAAGAAATAAGAGTGAGCAGGCAGACGATAAACGCGATGGAGAAAGCGAAGTATGTACCTTCCACCGTATTGGCATTAAAACTGTCACGGTATTTTGAAAAGTCCGTAGAAGAAATCTTTTTGCTTGAAGATTCAGATTAGCGGGCAGAAGTGGCAATGTCGATCAGGAATGGCTTCAATCGCACGCCATTGGCAAGCCTGAAGTTGTTTGATACCAAAAGCTGATACCGAAAATCCGGCTGGAGTTCCGCCTCGAAAGACCATTCGGTAAAATCGTTATTCCAGCCAATCGCTTTTGAGAACTTAATCACATGTTCTTCGCCAAGCGGCCCAAAATCAAGCCCGGTATTGTATCCGTTCAACGGCTGTGAAAATTTCAGCGTTATGGTTATATGTCCAGGTTTTACGGTTTTATCCGTGCCGAATGGTGCGACTGAAATCACGGTCGGCCTGCGACTTTCATACTCCGAATGTAATTGCCCTATAGATTTTCCAAGTAATCCCGAATAATCTACCACAGTTTCAACGGCGGCATCATTGGTGTAATCGAGCTCGATCAATTCAGTAATGGCTCGTTTCTTATCTGAAGCTTTGCGGTAATAAGCCTCGGCAATCTTAAACCCAACCACATATCCGAGGTCACGTTCTTTCAAGGCATTGCTGTTGTTTCCCCACATCCAATCGTAAAGCCTGTCGGTCAGGAATAAATCTTCTTTGTATTTTGTCAGGATTTCCGGTTTTTGCTTTTCCCAGATCGAAAATGCCGGGATGTTTGACTCTTTTCCGGTTGCCAGGCATGAAATGAATTCTGCGATTCCTTCATATAACGATGCACAAAGCAGGTTTTCGAGCAAGGGCTTTTGCTGTGTGTGGATATATTCATGCGTACACAAAAGTGACAGATTATCAAGCGGATGCATCTTGGCATAATAGGCGTGCATCCATTCCGGTAATTGGTTGTAATTCGCGGAATCGTCTGCCAACGCCATCTCTGAACCAATCAGGATTTTACCGTTATTCCCTGTTCCGTTGCAACGCAAAGCACCTATGCAAAAATAGACCGGAACCACTGAAAGTTTTGGATACAGCGATTTCAGTTTTGCGAAATCGGCTTTGATCTGCGGAACATACTTTTGTGAATTCAGCGTGTTTTTCCGGATTGACGACCAGAATTCCGGATACGAGTTTATTGCTGTCAGGAATTCGGCATCGGAATAATTGCGCGCTGCGATTAAATCTGTAAGACCGGCTGAAGCAGGCGAAATATAATTGTCTTTAAGGATTTGGTATTGCCGGATACTGTCCTTTTCAGTCCTGATCAAATCATACGTTTTCCAGAACCGATCGATGTCTTCACTGTAAAATTGCTGGGCGAAGCTTTGAAAACCCGGAATCAGCACGAGCGTACAAAGTAGTTTCCGCAGCAATTTCATGTTTACTTCTTAAAGTTTGACAGGCCCAATTTCAGCCACGCCAGATATTCTTCCGTTCCCACATAGGAAATCGTAGGCGACAAATCCTGCCCGTTCACATCCTGTAGCACATACATAGGCTGTGTGTTGGTCTTGTATCTCGTAATGATAAAGTCGGTCCATTTGTCTCCGATGGTTTCTATTTCCTCGCCTGAATCTTTTGAGACATATTGTTTGTCCAAAGGCAATTCGCGTTTGTCGTCCACGTAAAGCGAAACCAAAATTAAGTCTTCCTTGAGCAGTTTCAATACACGCTCGTCGCTCCAGACGGAGTTTTCCATCTTACGGCAGTTTACACACGCAAAGCCGGTGAAATCAATCATCAAAGGTTTATTGACAGATTTCGCATAAGCGAGAGCCACATCGTAATCGTCAAAAGCAATGATGTCATGCGGACCGTATTTGGCTCCTTCCGGTAAAGCCGATGAAGCTGCTACAGAAGTGCCGCCACCAAAACCACGCGGGCTTTCACTATATTCCATCGGAGGCGGGAATGCATTGATCAATTTGAGCGGTGCACCCCAAAGACCTGGGATCAGATAAACAGTAAACGTCAGGACCAATAAACCGAGCAACAATCTGCCGACGGAAATAAACGGCAACGGGCTGTCGTGTGGCGTGGTGATCTTTCCGAAAAGATATAAGGCCAAAGCACCGAAAACGGCAATCCAGATGGCGATGAATACTTCGCGTTCGAGTAGGTGCGTCTGCATGACCAAATCGGCATTCGAAAGGAATTTGAACGCAAGGGCCAGTTCCAAAAATCCGAGGAAAACCTTTACCGTGTTAAGCCAGCCACCTGATTTTGGCAGCGTATTGAGCCAACCCGGGAACATGGCGAACAACATAAATGGAAGCGCCAATGCCAAGGAAAAACCGAACATTCCAATAGCAGGCCCAATTCCGCCGTGGGTCGCGGCTTCTACCAGGATGGTTCCGACGATTGGGCCGGTACATGAAAAAGATACGATCGCCAAGGCTAATGCCATGAACAAAATCCCGATGATGCCACCGCGGTCGGCTTGTCTGTCCACTTTATTGGCCCATGAATTCGGCAATACGATTTCAAAAGCTCCCAGGAACGATATGGCGAAAAAGATGAGCAATGCAAAAAAGACCAGATTGAAAGTCACATTCGTCGCGAGGTTATTCAAGGCACCTGCACCAAAAATCCACGTCACGAGCAAACCGAGCCCTACATAGATTACAATAATCGAGATTCCATAAGTAATGGCATTTCGTATTCCGGCCGCTTTGGTCTTGCTCTGTTTGGTGAAGAATGAAACCGTCATTGGGATCAGTGGGAAAACGCAAGGAGTCAGCAAGGCCGCAAAACCGGAAAGGAAGGCGACGAAAAATATAGAGAACAAACTGCGCTCTTTCTTTGGTTCCGGGGCGGTTGGTTTTGTAGCAGATTGCGTTGCTACTTTGGTTGTGTCTACCGTTTTGGCTTGGGCTACCGGAGTTATTGCCGTATCAACTGCTGTGGTTGTAGTTTCAGTTACTGGAGTCTCTGTCGTTGGATTTATAACTGTCGAAGTGGTTTTCGCTACAGATAGGTCTATCTGCGGCAGCGTAAACGTAAATTTCACATCGTCGTTGATGCAGACTTCCTTACAAACCTGGTAATCGAGCGAAGTTTCTATCGTCTTTAGTTTTGCATTGAGGATTTTGACCTTCTGCGTAAAGACAGCTTTCTTTTCAAAATAGACTTCGTCAACGCCAAAGGTTTCGTTGAAATGCCGTTTGGTGGCACTTTCGGCCGTTTTACCAATAAGCTGGTAGTTTCCGGAAGCATTTTTATATTCAATCTCTACGGGAAGCGGTCCGCCATCAGGAGTGAATTGGGAATAGACGTGCCATTCGTTTTCAATCGTGGCTTCCATGATTAGTTTCACTTCGGAACCGGAAACCTTTTCGACACGTGAAGCCCATTTGACGGGTTTTACTATCTGGGCCGAAACGTTCGTAAGGAAACCAAAGGCAAGGAGTAGATAAAGTAGTTTTTTCATTCGGTAGTCAATCGCAAAATGGTTGTAGTTGTAGTTTGTATTTTGAAGCGTTCGTCCTGTCTCATCCCAATGACCCAGACTATTTTTCCTTCAGACAACAAAAGCCAGACATCCTCTTTTTTATGGAGCGGGATTTTTTCGTCTTTGAAAAATTTACTAAGTTTTTTGGATTTTCCACCCATTCCGAGCGGACAGAACGTATCGCCTTGTTGCCATCGCCTTATTTCCAACGGAAATTCGAGCAAAGAAGCGTCGGCAAATATAACGGTATTTGAAACGTCCGATATAGATTCAACCTTCTTAATCTCAAGTTTTACAGGAAAATTAACGATAGTATCAGTCGTGTCGATGCGGTAACTTTTTGAATCGGCTGTTTCCCGTCTTGGAAAAAGCAACAACCGGTTTCTGTCGCGAAGTAAGGTATGTGTAGGTGAGTGGACTTGTTTTCCACTGATTGCTGCGGTAAGTTCGGCAATATCATCCCAGGCTGAAAAACCGTATTCGCGAAGCCATTGATATAAATAGGAGGCGAAATTAGGCAGTTTGAGCAATGTGTCGAGGTCGAAAGAAATCTCGTCGCCATTTTCTGTTGCGATACGCTGATAGACCATGATGGCAGCATCTTCTGCCATGGTTTGTGTTTGTTGCAGATAATTTTGCGTATCTGCGAACGAATTCAGGAACGACGGCTGCAGCTGTTTCAAAAGCGGAACGATGTCGTGTCGTATTTTGTTCCGAAGGTATTTGTCCGATGCATTGCTGCTGTCTTCTCTCCATTCTATGCCTTCCGATGCAGCGAATGCAGCGATATCCTCACGCGAAAAAGCCAGCATCGGCCGCACGATATATCCGTTTCGGGCAGGGATTCCGGTCAGGCCTTCAATTCCGGTTCCGCGACTCAGGTTGATGAGGAAGGTTTCGAGATTGTCATCGGCGTGATGTGCGGTCAGGATAAAATCAAGATTGTTTTGGGAACGGATTTCCTCAAACCAGTTGTATCTTAATTCACGGGCGGCAAGTTGGATGGACAAACCGGTATCCGAGGCGAATTTTTGGGTATCGAATTTTTGCAGATAAAGCGGAATCGAATGTGAATCGGCATACGCTTTTACAAAATCGGCATCGTTATCACTCTCCAATCCGCGTAAACCGAAGTTGCAATGGACGAGAGAAATATCAGAACCCATACGTCGGAACAATTCACTCATAACCATACTGTCGAGCCCGCCGCTGCAGGCAATGAGCAGTTTTTTTCCGTTAAGAAAAGAAAAACCGTTTTGAATATGTTGTCCGAATCTATCCTGCATCAGTCTCGTTCGTTTCCAGCACTTTTCGCATCGCCACAGCTTTGACAAGGCATTCTTCATATTCCAGATGAGCGTCCGATGCAGCGGTGATGGCACTTCCGACCGAAAAAGATACATATTCACGGTCGCTGTCATACAGAATACTTCGGATGACCACATTGAAATCAAAGTCACCGTTCGGCATAAAATAGCCGAGAGCGCCGCTGTAGACACCACGTTTGGTTTCTTCGAGCTCCTCGATGATCTGCATGGCCGATATTTTTGGCGCACCCGTCATGCTGCCCATTGGGAACGTCGTCCGCAACACTTCCACCGGGCTCAGGTTATGTTCCACTTCCGATACGACGGTCGAAATAAGATGATGCACCTGCCGGAAGGTATACGGCTGGCACAATTCTTCAACGTGGACGCTGCCTTTTGTGGCGGTCCGCGATAAATCATTACGGACAAGGTCTACGATCATGATGTTTTCCGATCGTTCTTTTTCATTGGCGGAAAGTTCGTGTCGGATGTTTCTGTCTTCGTCCGGATTTTCACTTCGGCCTGCCGTGCCTTTTATAGGCTGGGAAATGATTTTATGCCCTTTTTTCTTTAAATAACGTTCAGGAGAAGCACTTAAAATATATTGGTTCGCGTGTTTGAAATAAGCCGAAAACGGAGGTTCCGAAATAGCGTTCAGGTTCCTGAATGTCGGCAATGGATCAATCTGGGCCGGATGCGCGTAGAATTCCATGCAGAAATTGGCTTCGTAAATGTCACCGCGATGGATGTGATTGGCCAATTTGCTGAACTTTTTCAGATAATCGTCGTGCGAAATCCGCTGACGGACGAGAAGCGGTTTTTTTGAAGATGCAACTTTTGGGACGATTCTTTGGATCGATTCGAAATCGGCTTCCATTTCATCATCGCACATGGGTAAATATAATAGTTCAACATCGGAACCTTTGATCACAAACAACTTTTTAGGTTGGAAAAAGTATAAATCGGGAAAACCGAGACAGTCGAGGTTGTTTGAATTCAGTGCTTCCACATCGTTTTTCAGGTCATAAGATAAATAACCGAATAGCCAGTCTTTTGTGGTTTTCTGCAATTCTTCGAGATCGTTGAAAGCGTTGACGGAATCTGTTTTAAGCGACAGGAATGCATCTGCGGCCAGCACGCAATCATAATCTGAATACGTTTGTTCGTAACCGTTGCTGTCCAGAAACTGTACTTCGCGGAACTGTTGTGCCCACTCGAGCAATTGCTGCCTGAAATGGTTTGGATTCGGTATTTTCCTGTGTAAAACGGTTCTCAAAATGAAAGAAGCTATTTTCAAAATTACAATAATTCGCCGTCAATGAAAGGGCCAAAATTTCTGGCACGATTGTTATTGCGCCTCGAATTGTGAAATCTTAAACCATCGCGGATATCGAAACAATTTTACATAGACTTTTAACATTGTGTAATTTAAAATCCGTGAATTTTATGAAATCTATTTCTCTTTTTGCAGCCATGGTTTTGGTTGCCGTTGCTTCATCCTGCAAGCAAAGTGATTTTTCCAAATCAGAAGAAGCCGTTTCCACTACAGAAGAATCCGTTTCCGCGGAACCTGCCCCAACGGCAAAACCAGTGCAGGGCCGCAAGTTCGTAAGAACCGCCGATATGCGTTTCAAAGTCAAAGACGTTGCAAAATCTACATTTGAAGTCGAAAAATCGGTGAACCGTTTTGGCGGATTCGTAGTCGAAACCAATCTGCAAAGCAATGAAAATGGTACGGAAACCGCCAAATTGAGCCAGGACAGCATTGTGGAAACCAAACGGTTTACAGTCACAAACGATATGATCATACGGGTTCCGAATGCCAGGCTCGATTCTCTTTTAACAACAGTCCAAAGCCAGGTTGGGTATTTAAACCATCGGGTCATCAAAGCAGAAGATGTTCAGTTGAAGATGCTCGCCAACCAAATGGCACAGCAACGCCAGCAGAAATACAATGCACGAATGGAGAACGGAATCGACTCCAAAGGCCGGAAACTAAAGGATGTGGTTGATGCCGAAGATAGGTTGACGACAAAAAACGAAGAAGCCGATTCCGCCAAAATCCAGAACCTTGATTTAGAAGATAAAGTGGCTTACAGCACGGTTTCGCTTCAGTTGTACCAAAATGAAACCGTCCTTCGTGAAGTGCTTGCGAATCCGGAAAGCCTGACTTATAAAACCAGTTTCGGAACACAAGTTACGGATAGTTTGCTGTTCGGCTGGAACATTCTCCAAGGCCTGATCACGTTCTTCTTACGCTTCTGGACCATCTGGCTCATAGGACTTTTGGTTTTCTTTATCCTGACCAGAAGGACAAAGAAAATCGCCCTCAAATAGTCCAATAAAAAACGGCTGATTTTTATCAGCCGTTTTTATTTCTAAGGTATAACACATCTTCCGATCTTTTGAACTTCCGAACTCCCGAACCAAAAATCAAATCCCCGAAAAAGTATCTCCATCGCGAATATTCCCGCCTTCAAAACCTTTGCGGAACCATTTGACGCGTTGGGCAGAAGTGCCGTGTGTAAATGAATCGGGGACGACACTGCCTCTCATACGCTTTTGTATGGCGTCGTCACCCACGGCATTGGCGGCACTTAACGCTTCTTCTATATCGCCTTCTTCAAGCGAGTGGGTGCGTTGTTCGTTGTAATGCGCCCACAGTCCGGCATAAAAATCGGCTTGAAGTTCCAAAGCCACCGACAATTTATTCGCTTCGGTTTCGCTCATGCCTTGCTGCATCTGTCGGACTTTTGCCGATGTGCCGAGCAAGGTCTGGACGTGATGCCCGACTTCATGCGCAATGACATAAGCGATGGCGAAATCGCCGCCTTCAGCCCCGAAACGGCTTTTAAGTTCATTAAAGAATTTAAGGTCGATATATACCTTCTGGTCTGCGGGACAATAGAACGGTCCGGCGGCCGAAGTCGCATTGCCACATCCGGTCTCGACACCATCGTCAAATAAAACAAGCCCCGGATTTTTATAGGTCATTCCATTTTCGGCGAAAATTTTGGCCCAGGTATCTTCTGTATCGGCCAGTATGACGCGAACCATTTTGCCCATTTCGACTTCTTCGGGTGTAAGTTCCCGTGTTTCGGTCTGGGTTTGCTGTTGTACTGATTGTTGCTGTATCTGATTCAGGAGTTCTGATGAATCGCCGCCCATGAACATATTGATCAGTAAAAGAACAAGACCAATCACACCGCCGCCAATGGCAACCTGTCCGCCTGAAACCCCGCGTCTGTCGTCTACGTTATCGCTTTCGCGACGTCCCATCCATTTCATAAATAGAAAATTAAGTGATAACTAATGTACTTAATATTCCATTAGGAACACAGACTAAGTGGACAAGGTATTATTCGGTTTGCTCAGAGATAACAGATTCTTTAGTAGTATCTGCCGGAAAACCAACAATCTGTTTATATAACGTATACACAAAAGCAAAAAGGAACGGCAAAGTAAAAATGAAGCCAATCGAAAATATAGAAAGAGCCGGAAGTGCTGTCGCGATACCTATAAACATAGGTAATAAACCTGAAATAGCTACAAAGATGGCCAATACATACAGAGAAAAAATCGTTGAAAATTGTTTCGAAATGAGTTTGAAACTGGCGCTCAATGCCTCTAAGGGACCGAACTCACCAAAGATTACAAGTGGTATCGCCAACAGTGAAAAGCATCCGAACAGAAAACTGAACGCGATATTTACCGTCGAAAAGCCTGGAAAATGAAGTAATTCCACACCGGTAGAAACACAGGTAGTTATGAGACTTACAACCACTCCAAGTAACAATACGTTTCCAAAAGTGCGTCGCCCGTAATGGATAAAGGCAGTGCCGAGGTCAAGTTGGTTTTTTGTATCGGCACGATGATTCATTTCTATGAGTCCTGCATTATATGGAGTGATTGCTGTATTGAGCAAGCCCATAAACCCCATATAAAGAGCCAGTGCGCCCGGGCCCAGCGAAGTTATTGTAATATTTTCAGGTTTTCCTACCAGTTTATCAATCCCAAAAACGGAAAGCATAATGCAAATGACAACAGGAACCACCAGCATACAAAGTACCGTAAGAGCAAGGCCGCCCCAGGCAAATGTTTTTTTGAAATGCTCCTTGGTTTCGGCCAGTACATTGTTAAAATCCAGTTCATAGCCTTCTTGCATGAGTTTTTCAACTCTGTCATGCATTCCCTTTTTCATAGCGTGATTTTACAGGCCAATATTACTCAAATTTTCAAAGCCATTTGAGGATTTTTTGCAGCAGTTTCCACTTTGCGGAATAGGGCGGATAACGCAACGAAGGATCTATCCATTGCCCTCTTTGCAGCACTGCTTTTTTGTGGGTGAAGGTATCAAATCCGAATTTGCCGTGGTAAGCACCGTATCCGGAAGCCCCGATTCCACCAAAAGGTAATTTTGGATTGGCAAATTGCAACACGCTATCGTTGATACAGGCACCTCCACACGGCTGTTTGGCAATCATTTTTTTAGCTTCGGATGTATCGTTCCCAAAAACATAGAAAGCAAGTGAATGGCTGAATCGTTTGAGGATTTCGTCTCGTTGCAGAACTGAATCGTATGCAATGACCGGAAGTATGGGGCCAAAGATTTCTTCCGACATTATGGGCGTTTCGACAGATTCCAGATCGATTATCGTCGGTTCGAAATAACGTGTTTCGGCATTGGAATTCCCTCCGGAGAAAATGCGCTCGTCTTGAATCAGTTTTTGGAGACGGATGCAATTATCGGTATTGACAATCCTTCCGTAATCTGGCGAAACCGACGCGTCCTGTCCGTAACTTTTGCTGATTTCGGTTCGCATGACTTCCATCAGTTTTGATTTTTGTGCCGATGGAACCAACACAAAATCAGGAGCGATACAGGTTTGTCCGCAATTGAAGAATTTTCCCCATACGATCCGTTTTGCCGTCAATTCCAGATTAGTATCGTCTAAAATCAGGCACGGATTCTTTCCGCCGAGTTCCATGGTCGTGGGCGTGAGGGTTTTGGCGGCTGCTTCGGCTACTTTTTTCCCGATTGAAATGCCGCCGGTAAAAAAGATATAATCCCATTTTTCTTCAAGTAAAGATGAAGCGACCTTCACATCTCCGTTCACAACACGCATTTCATCTGGATCAAAGACCGATGCTACCAATTGTGCAATTGCGGATGCCGTGTTCGGAGCGAGCTCAGACAGTTTTACTACTACGGAATTTCCGGCCGCATAAGCCGCGATTACCGGTGATAGCGATAAATTGAACGGATAATTCCAGGGTGCATACACGAGAACTTTTCCGTACGGCACGTTCATGATATAATCGCGGCTCGGGAAATTCAGCAGGGACGGCCAGACGCTTTTGGTCTGTGACCATCGTTTCATGTTTTTAAGGAATAATTTGATGTCGCCAATGATATAACCGGTTTCAGAAACGCGGGCTTCAAATGCAGGTTTGCCTAAATCGAGGAACAGTGCCTTTTCTATGGTTTCCAGATTTTCCTCAATGGCGAAAAGAAGCGCTTTGAGTTTTTGCTTTCGGGCATCTATGTCGTACGGATATTTCATTGGCTGACTGGTTCTTCAGCAAGTTCCGATAAATTTATGATATGACAATCTGAAGTGGCGCAACGTTTTTTGAAAGACTTTTCATGATGATGCGGCCTTCCACAACGCATCTTCCGGAACCGGCGCGACAATGTGAACGGGTTCTTTTTTGACCGGATGGATGAATTGGAGTTCGCGTGCGTGGAGTGAGATGCCTCCATCCGGATTGCTGCGGTCAAAGCCGTATTTGAGGTCGCCTTTTATGGGTGAACCGATGACGGAAAGCTGAGATCTTATTTGATGATGACGACCCGTAAACAAATTGATTCCCAGTAAGTAATATTTGTCGAGTTGTTTCAAAACTTTATATTCAAGTTCGGCTATCTTGCTGTTCGGGACTTCCTTGGCATGAGCCTTTGAAGTATTGCTTTTTTCGTTTCGTGTAAGATAATGGACGAGTCTTTCCGATTCTTTTGAGGGCTTGTTTTTGACCAGCGCCCAATATGTTTTTTTGGTTTCGCGGTTCTTGAAAAGTTCGTTGAGCCGTTCAAGGGCTTTTGAGGTCCGGGCAAAGACAACGATGCCCGTAGTCGGTCTGTCCAACCGATGGACAACGCCCAAAAAGACTTCGCCGGGTTTGTTGTATTTATCCTTGATGTATTCCTTGACGACATCAGATAAAGGCTTGTCGCCGGTTTTGTCTCCCTGAACGATGTCACCGACGCGTTTGTTGACGACAATCAGGTGATTATCTTCAAAAAGTACCTGAAGATTTGTTTTGTCGGAAAGGATCTTAGATGACGACACGTTGGGTTAAGACTAATGGTTGTTCTGGAAATGTATGCGCTAGGGATGGCGGCACTGTCGGAGCTCTTTAGACTACCTGAAAGATTTATTTATAATTGGGGTTTGTAGTCTAAAAGCGACTGCCGACAGCCCGGGCTGAAAGCAGCGCCCCAAAAATCAATATTGTTCCGAAGCGTTCGGAAAGTCACTCGATTTCACATCGGCTACATAATTCCCGATGGCGCCCGTCATTTGTTCATATAAATTCAGATAACGGCGTAAAAACCTGGGGCTGAATTCATTGTTCATTCCAAGCATATCGTGAATCACCAGAACCTGTCCGTCAACCCCGCCGCCGGCACCGATCCCAATGATAGGAACGTTGACGCTTTTGGCTGCTTTTTCCGCGAGTGCTGCAGGAATTTTTTCGAGGACGATGGCAAAACAACCTAACCTTTCGAGTAGTTTCACATCTTCCAGGAGTTTTTCAGCCTCGGCTTCTTCTTTGGCGCGGACCGTATACGTCCCGAATTTATAGATCGATTGAGGCGTCAACCCCAAATGTCCCATGACCGGAATTCCGGCGTGTAAAATTTTCTTGATCGAATCCTTGATTTCGCTTCCGCCTTCAAGTTTGACGGCATGTCCACCGCTTTCTTTCATGATCCGGATCGATGACCTAAGCGCTTCTTTAGGATCACTCTGGTAACTTCCGAAAGGCAAATCGACTACAACCAAAGCACGTTTAACCGCTCGGACCACAGACGAAGCGTGATAAATCATTTGGTCGAGCGTAATGGGCAACGTTGTTTCATGTCCGGCCATTACGTTTGAAGCCGAATCACCTACAAGTATCACGTCGCAACCAGCAGCATCGACCATGCCTGCCATGGTAAAATCGTAGGCGGTGAGCATGGAGATTTTCTCGGCATTGGCCTTCATTTCAATAAGTGATTGAGTGGTGATGCGCTTGTAGTCTTTTTTTGCGACGGACATGTGTTGTTGTTTTAGAGGCGTAAAGGTAATTAACAATTAATGATTAATGATTAATAAATAATCACGGTTAAAGCTGGCTGACATTGAACGGTGGCCAGAAATGTTTAGCCATAAAATTGTGGAGACATCATTTTTAACAAAAGATGCATTTTTTAGCTTATGCTCAGTTCGGGCAAGCCCTCGGGTCTGTATCTGGAGTAATTCAGGAAGCCCTATCTTTTCACAGGGAAGGGGCCAGTGTTGTCCCTACAAAATCCAAATTGAATTGATTACAGAAAAAATGTATTTTTTGTTAAAATTTGTGTTTTATATGCATGCATTAACTTGGAACTTGTAATCTATGATTGTGTTGATTTTATCCATCGGCATCCTTCGTTAATCTGTTCTCAGCAATAATCACCTTTAGTTTCACAATGAAAAAAAGTTTTCGCTTCTGGTATTAATCATAAATTCCTTCCGACCTTTGACCAGTGAACACTATACTCATCATAGACGACGAAGAAAAACTGCGCGGCCTCCTCGCGCGTATCATCAAAGCAGAAGATTTTGACGTCATAGAAGCATCAGATTTAAAATCCGGTTTCAAAAAACTTGAGCAAAACGAGATAGACGTAGTGTTGTGCGATGTCAAACTCCCGGATGGGAATGGAGTCGAAGCTGTCAGTAAGCTCAAATCGATTTCGTCGTATTCAGAAATAATATTGCTGACTGCTTTCGGCAAAATCCAGGACGGTGTACTTGCCATGAAAAACGGTGCATTCAACTACATCGTCAAAGGAGATGACAACGACAAGATAATTCCGTTGCTGCATCAGGCTTGTGAAAAGGCCGACCTGCAGAAAAAAGTTGCACTGCTTGAAAAAAGGGTTTCAAACACCTATTCATTCGACGGTATTATAGGGAATTCCAAACCGCTACAGCTAGCTATCGAACAGGCCAAAAAAGTTTCGGTGACGCATTCCACCGTTTTGCTTACGGGTGAAACCGGAACCGGGAAAGAGGTTTTCGCACAGGCCATACACCAAAACAGTCCGAGGGCCAATAAATCTTTCGTAGCACTCAACTGTAGTACGTTCAGCCGTGAAATCCTTGAAAGCGAATTGTTCGGTCATCAGGCAGGTGCTTTCACCGGAGCCATAAAAAACAAAAAAGGGTTTATTGAAGAAGCCAATGCAGGCACGCTTTTCCTTGACGAAATAGGAGAGATGCCGTTGGAATTACAAGCTAAATTGCTTCGGGTGTTGGAAACCGGAACGTTTTTCAGATTGGGCGAAACTGTTGCAAGAAAGTCAGATTTCCGACTGATTGCCGCGACGAACCGCAATCTCAAAGCCGAAAGCGAGGCACACACATTCCGGCCTGATTTATATTTCCGACTCAATATTTTCGAGATACGGATTCCAACTTTGAGAGAACGTTCGAAAGATATTCCCGTGCTCACCGATTTCTACACGGTCCAGTTTTCTCAAAAGATGAACCGCAAAAAACTTGATGTGTCAGCTGATTTCATACAAAAATTACAGGCTTATAAATGGCCGGGAAATATCCGTGAACTCAAAAACGTGATTGAAAGAGCTGTGATTCTTTGTCCCGGTGAAATTTTGGAGTCCGATGTTCTTCCGTCTGAAATCATAAATCTATCTGCCCCAACTTCCGGAAGCGTCTCTGCCTTTTCACTTGCAAGTGCCGAAAAACTACAGATACAGAAAGTCTATAATCACACAGGCGGAAACAAAGCAGAAACCGCAAGGCTTCTCGAAATTGGCATCGCGACCCTGTACCGCAAGCTCGAGGAATACCAGATTTCATAAAACACAGCACTTCCATTTTGATAAAAGCCTTTCATTTTGATAGGCTTTTTTGTTTTGCCACAATTCGATAATTAATCGCTAATCTTTAATTATTAATTAGTTGCGTTGTGATTTCATTTTTAGGAACGGCGTTTGGCAAGCGGGGCGCGAACAAAAATTTTTTCCTGATGAAAAACACCATCATCAGCATACAGGGCAAAGCGTCCCGTTTAGCTGAAATCACCAAAACCTGCCTCCGAACCGGAAATATAGTCCGGGCCCGCAAATGCCTGTTGGCCGCCGAAGAACTACTCAAAAACGGCAGCCTTGAAACCAAAGTGGCAATCACCAATGTCTATGTGTTTTCGGTATCGGGTTTCATGGAACTCCGGAACTGCCGTATCAGCGGTTTGTTTCCGCCGTTGTTGCATGCCGAATACATCAGTCAAATCAACGCGACAAGTGTTTAAATCCAGTCTTATAATGATGACGATTATCTTATTAGCCTTAGGCTTTGTCCTGTTTGGTATCTGTTTCAAATCAATTGACTTTTTTGAAAAAATGTAATGATGACAGCACTCTTTATTGTATCACTACTCGTTTTCGGCTATCTGGTCTATGTGCTGATCAAGCCTGAAAAATTCTAACACCGTCACCAAATGAACACTGAAATTACGGGCATCATCCCGGTATTCGGACTATCCATCCTGGCAGCCATTCCGTTCGGACGCTTCATTGCCCGCACATTCCTCGGAATGAAAACATTTCTCGATCCGGTATTCAAACCGATAGAAAACCTCATTTTCAAAATTTCCGGTATCGACCCGGATTGCGAAATGAACTGGAAACAGTATCTCAAAGCGATGTTGGGCGTGAACCTGCTTTGGTTCGTCCTGTGCTTTTTTGTGTTACTGACACAAGGATCGTTGCCACTGAATCCGGACGCAAATCCATCCATGACGCCGGACCTGGCTTTCAATACAGCCATTTCCTTTGTCGTCAACTGCGACTTGCAGCATTATTCAGGCGAAAGCGGACTGTCTTATCTGGGCCAGCTGATGCTGATGTTCCTGCAATTCGTATCAGCCGCAACCGGTATCGCCTCAGCCATTATGGTGTTTCGCGCCATGAAGGATAAAACAACGGATAAACTCGGCAACTTTTTCTCAAACCTCGTCAAATCGTGCACCCGCATTTTATTGCCGGTGTCGTTGATCGTGGCACTCGTCCTTGCTTTCCAGGGAACGCCGATGACCTTTGAAGGGAAAGATAAAATCATAACGTTACAAGGTGATGAAGTCGAAGTTTCGCGTGGGCCTGCTGCAGCTTTTGTCGCCATCAAGCACTTAGGAACGAATGGTGGCGGATTCTTCGGAGCCAACTCGGCACATCCGTTGGAAAATCCTAACTACTTTACCAATGCCGTCGAACTCTGGACGCAATTGCTTATTCCGTTCGCGATGATCTTCGCACTTGGTTTTTACCTCAACCGCAAAAAACTGGCTTATGTGATTTTCGGGGTTATGACGGTCGGCTTCCTGCTATTGGTCATACCGACCGTCGTCTCTGAAATGGGCGGAAATCCGGCGATTGAAAAGATGGGTATCGCCCAGGCCGGAGCCATGGAAGGCAAGGAAGTTCGTTTCGGAGCGCCCATGACGGCATTCTGGAGCATCGCTACCACGGTGATATCAACCGGATCTGTCAACGGAATGCACGATTCCACCATGGCCATGTCCGGAAATATGCAATTGCTCGCCATGATGGTCAATTGCTTTTATGGCGGATGCGGCGTGGGATTCCTCAATTTTTACATCTTCATCATCCTGGCCGTTTTCATATCTGGATTGATGGTCGGACGGACACCGGAATTCCTTGGGAAGAAAATCGAGGCGCGTGAAGTCAAGATTGCGGCTTTTATCGCCATTCTTCACCCACTATTGATACTTTCCGGAACAGCACTGGCAGCCTATTGTGCCGCAGGTGACTATGAAATGGGGTGGTGGTTCTCCGGAAAAGCCACGGGTTGGCTCAACAATCCCGGAAGCCACGGATTCTCTGAAATGTTGTACGAATACACCTCATCGGCAGCAAACAACGGTTCCGGATTCGAAGGCTTAGGCGACAACAATCCGTTCTGGAACATTACTACCGGAGTCGTGCTGTTGCTGGCGCGTTTCATCCCGATAATAGGGCCGATGGCCATAGCCGGATTACTTGCTTCCAAAAAGTTCATCCCGGAAAGCGCGGGTACGTTAAAGACAGATACGACCATATTCGGCGTAATGACCTTTGCTGTCATCGCAATTATAGCTGCACTTTCCTTTTTCCCAGCCCTGGCGCTTGGCCCGTTAGCGGAGTATTTTGGGTGAGAAGTGAAATGTGAAAAGTGAAATGTCTGGGCGTATTAGGGCCGTTCGAGATTTTTAATTAGGCCATAGATCATTTTTCCGACACGATCACATTTTACATTGAGCTTATCAATATCACTTGTTTCTCCAAAACCTAAACTGTTTGACAAATGTAATAGCGTATCAAGTTCGGTTAAAGAACCTAACGAAATATATAAGAAATAGATGAATTCCTTTTTCCCTTTCCGAGCCGCTCCTTCGGCAATATTCACCGGAACAGAAACCGCAGCTCTCCGGATTTGCGAAGTAAGTCCGAATCTTTCTGCAACAGGAAATGTGTTTGTAAAAACATACAATTCCTTTACAAGTTCACAGCCTTTAATCCAGGCATTCAGTTTTTGGTGTGGCTTCATATCAAATTATTTTGGCGGAGATATCGAAAGCTACAAATTTTCCGGAAATGCCCAGACATTTCACTTCTCACTTTTAATTTCTCACCAATGAAGTCACAATCCCTCTTCCAACAAGACCAGGTGTTCTCGGCCCTCAAACAATCGTTCGTAAAGCTAAATCCGAAGTTGATGATCAAGAATCCGGTGATGTTTTGCGTTGAAATCGGAACACTTATCATGCTTGTAGTCTGCGTGTCGGTATTGATGGGTAATACGACAGAAGGCAGTTTCGCCTACAATTTCATCATTTTCCTTATCCTTTTTGCCACCTTGCTTTTCGGGAATTTTGCCGAAGCGATTGCCGAAGCCAGAGGTAAGGCACAAGCCGACAGTCTTCGCAAAACCCGTGAAGAAACGTCGGCCCGCCAGATTCTCGAAAACGGAACCCTACGCGAAGTCAAATCATCGGAACTCAAAAAAGGCGACAAATTTGTCTGTGAAAACGGTGATACGATTCCTATGGACGGCGAGATCATCGAAGGTATCGCGACCATTGACGAAAGCGCCATTACAGGTGAATCCGCTCCTGTGATTCGTGAAGCCGGAGGTGACAAAAGCAGCGTTACGGGTGGTACTAAAGTATTGTCCGATAAAATCGTCGTGCAGGTTACATCGGAACCTGGTGAAAGTTTCCTCGACAAGATGATCGCGCTTGTCGAAGGGGCCAGCCGCCAGAAAACCCCGAATGAAATCGCACTGACGATCCTTCTGGCTGCATTTACCCTGATTTTTATCATTGTCTGCGTTACCCTCAAACCGTTCGCCGATTATGCGAATGCGCCAATCACCATTGCCGCTTTCATCTCGCTTTTCGTCTGTCTAATCCCGACCACGATTGGCGGATTGCTTTCTGCGATTGGGATTGCGGGCATGGATCGTGCGCTTCGGGCGAACGTGATCACCAAATCTGGTAAAGCGGTAGAAACGGCTGGCGATATAGATGTGTTGTTGCTGGACAAGACCGGAACGATTACGATCGGAAACAGAAAAGCGACAAATTTCTATCCGGCTCCGGGCGTGAATTTCCACGATTTTGTCGAAGCCGCCGTGTTGAGTTCGCTGGCAGATGAAACTCCGGAAGGAAAATCGATCATTGAACTTAGCAATCAAATGCATTCCGATATCGGCCTAGACATTTCACTTCTCACTTCTCACATCTCACAAACCATCAAATTCACAGCTGAAACCCGTACATCCGGAGTCATTCTCAAAGACGGAACAGACATCCGCAAAGGCGCACAGGACGCGGCAAGACGCATCGCTGAAAATGCGGGCAATGCTTTTCCACCTGAAACTTCAGATAAGGTCACTGAGATTTCTTCAAATGGGGGAACGCCACTTGTCGTGATTAAAAACGGTAAAGTTCAAGGAGTCATCGAACTTCAGGACATCATCAAGACCGGAATGAAGGAACGTTTCGATCGTCTTCGTAAGATGGGTGTCAAAACCGTGATGGTTACGGGCGACAATCCACTGACAGCGAAATTCATTGCCGAAAAAGCGGGTGTAGACGATTTTATAGCCGAAGCTAAACCAGAAGACAAAATGAATTACATCAAAGCCGAACAACAGCAAGGCAAGCTCGTGGCGATGATGGGCGACGGAACGAATGATGCACCGGCGCTTGCCCAAGCCGATGTGGGCGTGGCGATGAATTCCGGAACCCAGGCTGCCAAAGAAGCCGGAAATATGGTCGATTTGGATAACGACCCGACCAAACTGATCGAAATAGTCGAAATCGGGAAACAATTACTGATGACGCGCGGAACGTTGACCACGTTTTCGATTGCCAATGATGTCGCCAAGTATTTTGCCATCGTACCCGCACTTTTCATTACGGCGATTCCGGCATTACAAGGCTTGAATATCATGCGGCTGCATTCACCGGAAAGTGCGATTCTTTCAGCTGTCATCTTCAATGCGATCATCATCCCGCTGCTGATTCCGCTCGCGTTGCGAGGTGTGGCTTACAAACCGATAGGAGCGAGTGCCATTTTGCAACGCAACCTGTTGATCTACGGTCTTGGCGGTATCATCGTACCCTTCATTGGCATTAAATTAATCGACCTCGCAGTAGGTACTTTCTTCTAAAACAAAATCATAAATATGAAAAATCTGTTCATCCAGTTTAGGCTGACCATAATCCTGTTAGTCCTTTTTTGCGGAATCTATCCGCTTGCCGTTTATGCCATTGCCCAATTTGCCCCAAACCACGGGAAAGGAGAAACCGTTTCTGTTGACGGAAAAGTGGTCGGTTACAGACGGATCGGCCAAAGATTCAATGCCTTCAATTATTTCTGGGGCAGGCCATCGGCGGTTGATTACAATGCTGCGGGAAGTGCCGGAAGCAACAAAGGGCCATCCAATGTCGAATACCTTCAACAGGTACAAAAACGTATCGATACCTTCCTTATCGCACATCCATACCTGAAGAAATCGCAGGTTCCATCAGACATGGTAACGGCATCTGGCAGCGGCCTGGATCCCGATATTTCCGCCGAAGCCGCGTTGGTCCAGGTCAAACGTGTTGCCGGGGCGAGAAAATTAGACGAATCGAAAGTAAGACAGCTCGTCGAATCCAAAATCTACAGACCAGTAATCGGGACGGTAACGGTAAACGTACTGGAACTGAACCTCGCGCTTGACGAATTAAAATAACAACTATATAAACATGACAAATTTCAAAACACTAAGTTTTTTAGTATTGGCATCTATTGGACTTAATGCCCAGACCGATTCCCTGAAGACTTCCAGAATCCCGTTCGAAGGCATGGACCTGACCTGGATCAACGGTCAGAACCGCCAAAAGGATTTTCCACTGACCTTAAAGGATAAAGACGGAGAGACAATCGTAACCGGTGTCGCTTATGTGGATGCCTACTACAATTACGACTTCCACAATCCGCAGGACAATACCCATACGATATCTTCTTCGATCGGGCGCAGCAATGAATTCACGATCAATATGGCCAGCATCGGGCTCGAAACCAATTACAAAAACGTAATCGGGCGGCTTTGGCTGCAGTACGGACAGATGGCTTCCATAGTCCAGGATCTTGACGGAACCGTTGGCCATGGCCGCAACACAAGCGTCAATAACTTAAAGTATATCCGCGAAGCTGCGGCAGGTTATCACTTTAACGTGGCTTACGGGCTTAATGCGGAAATGGGTATTTTCATGAGCTACATCGGGCTCGAAAGTTATGTGATAGGCGAGAACTGGTCCTACCAACGCAGCATGGTGTGTGATTTCACCCCGTTTTATTTCCAGGGTGCACGTTTTCAGTTCTTTCCGTCAAAGCGTTTCAAGACCGAACTCTGGCTGCTCAATGGCTGGCAAACCTACAACGGCTGGAACCAGGGGTTGGGCATCGGGTCATCCAATTATTACAGACCGAACGAAAACCTGCAGCTCGTCGCCAATTTCTATTTAAACGGACAGGATACGCGCAATAATTCCGATGTCCGCAGATTCCATCATGACAATAGTGTCGTGTACAGATATTACCGCAATACAGGGGGCAACGGTATTTCACAGGCCGGTTTCAGCCTTAATACCCATTACGGTTTTCAGTCGGGCGGAGGCTTGGAGGCAAAAGATAATTATATGTTAGGGACTTCGCTTGCCAACAGGATCTGGTTCCATAAAAATAAACTCGCGTTGACGTTACGGGGTGATGTCATAACCAACCCTGGCGCTTATCTTGCCTTTTCGCCTTCCCCGGTCGCGGATAATGATTTCAACGATGCACTTGCCTCCGGAAAAGACCTGAAGATGTTCCAGGGAACGGCTACCTTCGATGTGATGCCGAACGATTTCATCACCTTCCGTCTTGAATACGGTTACCGCAGCAGTAATGTACCTTATTTTGCGGGCCCGAATGGGACGACAAGCCCGGACGGTTGGGTCGATACAAACGTAGGCGATTGGCGGCCTGACTTGCGAAAATCTGAAAACCGGCTGACACTGGCCGTGAATTTCAGGCTTTGAATTAGTTGCAGAAGTGTGTGTTTTGGCGCTCGGGGACGATTTAAGTTGTTTCCGGGTTGCCTGTTTTAAACGGAACCTGTTATGGAAAATAAAAACGATGCCCGACATTTTCTCGACTTAATCCAGCGTTCGCGACGCGGCAAGTTCAAGATTTACGTCGGCATGAGCGCCGGTGTCGGCAAGACGTATCGTATGCTTCAGGAAGCTCACAGCCTTTTGCGAAGCGGTATTGATGTCAAGATCGGATATATAGAAACGCATAACCGGGCAGAAACACACGCATTGCTCGACGGTTTGCCCGTGATTCCCAGAAGACGCTTGTTCTATCGCGGCAAAGACATAGACGAAATGGACACACAGGCCATCCTTAACCTGAGGCCGGAAGTCGTCATCGTCGATGAATTGGCGCATACGAATATCGAAGGCAGCAAGAACGAGAAGCGCTGGCAGGATGTGATCGATATACTCGAAGCCGGAATCAACGTGATATCGGCCATAAACATCCAGCATATCGAAAGCCTCAATGAAGATGTAAGGCGAATCACAGGAATCGAAGTAAAAGAACGTGTGCCCGACAGTGTGTTGAGACTGGCAGATGAAATGGTCAACATCGATCTGACCGCAGACGAATTAATTGCCAGATTGGAACAAGGCAAAATTTACCGCGAGGATAAGATTGCCCAGGCACTGCGGAATTTCTTCAAGCCAGATCAGATCCTTCAACTGCGTGAGCTGGCGTTAAAGGAAGTCGCATCACAGGTTCTCAGGAAAGTGGAAACCCAGGTTCCATCGACGGTTTCAATACGTCACGAACGGCTTCTGGCATGCATCAGCAGCAACGATAAAACCGCAAAAGCCATCATACGTAAAACCGCACGACTGGCCAATTACTACAATAGTGCGCATTGGTATGTGCTTTATGTGGAACTGCCAAAGGAAAGTCCTGATAAAATTCCGTTGGACAGGCAACGGCACCTGATCAACAATTTCAAGCTGGCGACCGAACTCGGTGCCGAAGTGCTCAACATACAAGGAACCAAAATCAGCGACGTAATCCTGGAAACCACTACCGAAAAGAAAATTACGACGGTTTGCATCGGGAAGCCGCATTTTGGGATAATTCGGGTAATTTTGGCTACGAACAGTTTCAGGAGATTGCTCGACAGCCTGTCGTCATCAAATGTTGATTTAGTCATCTTATCATGAAAACAAAAACCAAACTGAATCTTGCCGTCGGCTTGTTGTTGCTGATGATTTTACTGCTGACGACCATCAGTGCGTGGTACATCTTCGCCATAAAAAAAGATACCGACAACATTCTCAAGGCCAATTACAACACGCTTGAATATTCACGCAATATGCTTGGCGCGCTCGATGATTTTTCAAAAGACAGGAATACGGCAAGCATTGTTTTTGAGCAGAATCTGGAAAAGCAATTAGGCAATATCAGCGAAAAAGGAGAAGAAAAAGTCACGATAGATCTCAAACGGAATTTCGAAAAGCTCAAAGGTTCCGGATCGGATGAAATTGTCAAAGCCCAGATCAGAAGCGACATTTTCGAAATCATGAAACTCAATATGAGTGCGATAAAAGTCAAAGGCGACCTGGCTAAAAGAACCGCCGATACCGCGAACCTATGGATTGCCATTGCCGGGACTTTCTGTTTCCTGATCGCATTCAATTTAATGATAAACCTGCCGGAAAATATCGCCAACCCAATCCGCGAACTAACCGACAGCATCCGTGAGATAGCAAAAGGAAATTACACCCGCCGCGTCCATTTCAAAAACCGCAATGAATTCGGTGATCTGGCGCGGTCGTTCAACACCATGGCCGAAAAACTCCAGGAATACAATAACAGCAACCTCAACAAATTGCTGGTCGAGAAAAAACGCATCGAAACCTTGCTCGACAACATGCACGATCCGGTTATCGGGCTTGATAAAAA
This sequence comes from Flavobacterium silvaticum, assembly GCF_012911565.1. Classification (GTDB taxonomy): domain Bacteria; phylum Bacteroidota; class Bacteroidia; order Flavobacteriales; family Flavobacteriaceae; genus Flavobacterium; species Flavobacterium silvaticum. Next base: position 76,658 of record NZ_JAAMPU010000107.1, read on the forward strand.
CGGGATTATTTTGTCTGCCAACGACCAGGCATTGCGAATCCTTGGCCTCAAAGTTTCGGATGTAGTAGGCAAAGATGCGGAAGAAGTCGCAGGCCGGAATGACCTCATGCGTTCTTTGCTGTCGGAAGCCACAAATAAAAAGGCTATGAAGATTTATGCCGACGGAAAGGAAAGTTACTTTGAACCGGAAAAAGTCAATATCCGCGTTGTCCCGACGGGTGAAAATGACGTTGCGGACATTGGAAATTTCATTATCCTGCGGAACATCACGGCTTTCAAGGAACTCGATTTTGCCAAGACGAATTTCATAGCCACTGTTTCGCATGAACTCAAGACACCTATTTCGGCCATCAAGCTAAGTCTCAAATTGCTTGAGAAAGAAAATACGGGAACCACAAATGCCGAACAAAAACAGTTGCTCGAAAGCATTAAGGATGACAGCGACCGATTGCTCAAAATTACCGGAGAACTGCTCGAAATGTCCCAAGTAGAAACCGGAAATATACAGCTGACACTGGAAAGTTGCAGCCCGTCTGAAATCATTGAATCGTCACTCGATGCCGTCCGGACACAGGCCGATGAAAAACAACTCGAACTCAAAGTAGAACTGCCGGATACGCCTGTTGCAGTCCGCGCCGACGCTGCAAAGACCTCATGGGTTTTGAACAACCTGCTTACGAATGCCATTCGGTACGCACCTGAAAGCAGTGTCTTAAAAGTTGATGTCAAGGTAAGTGATTCCCGTTTATTCTTTTCCGTTACCGACAAAGGTCAGGGAATCGACGAAAAATATCAGGCCAGGATATTCGACAGGTATTTCCAGGTTCCGGGAAGCTCAAAAACGGGAACCGGGCTCGGATTGGCCATCAGCAGGGAATTCATCGAGGCACAATCAGGCGAAATGGGCGTTGAAAGCTCGGTTGGGAACGGTAGCACATTTTGGTTTTGGCTGCCTCAGATTGAAAGCTGATACTTCCATCATTCTTAAAACAAAAAACCGGGCTGTAATGGCCCGGTTCGTATTTGTTTCTGAAAAAGGATCAGCTTCTTCTGCTCATCAGAATCCGAAGCACATACCAGAACAACAGCATCACAGATGCGAATAGTTGCAAGGCGGCGCCAACATATTGTCCGGTTTCATAATTGTCCTTGATCTGGCCGGTCTGGTATAAGATACTTCCGGAGGCAAGTACCACCATGAATATCGAGAACCACAAGCCAAGGTCAAACCCGAAAATCATTCCGGCGACGATAGCCCCAAGCGCGATGAAACCGCCCATTATGATAGCCGAACGCAGGAATGAAAAGTCTGTATTGGTCAAAAATACAACTGCCGTAAGTCCGGTGAACATGAATAAAGTGACGATAGCGGCCTGTAGGATAACGGCCGATCCTACACTGTAAGCGGCAATGTAAAGCAACGGCAGGAAAATAACAGCTTCAAGAATTACGTAAAGCCCAAGGCCGGCGTACTGTTGCCCGCGCGTAGGGGCAAAAGACATTTTTGTCGAGATCGTACTTCCGAGCCAGAAAGCGCCTAAAAGGAAAAGCCAGATGAATTTTCCGCTGAGCATCCAGATTATCGCCTCTTCCGGGACGACACGAAAAAATAAACATTCAACGGCAATGAAAGCCAGCAATGCCAAAGCGACATGCATATATGTTTTTTTGTAGAAGGCTGCTTTCTCGATATCAGAAGATTCAGAGACTAAAAGGTTGTGATTTTCCATAAATGCTGTTTTGTTTTTACGAAAATAATAAAATAGAATTGTTGTGGCTTATGCAGAATCGAGATTGTTGAAAATTAACCCTTTTGTAATTGCTTCACTTCATCGAGAAGCGGAATCTGGCCGGAATTTATTTTGGCGACTGCCTCTTCATATTCGAACCACGCCGCTTTATCGACTTCCGGAATTTCAAGCAATCGGCCGGATTTTGGCGGCCATTCGATTTCAAACGTATTGCTGATTATGGAATCAGGATCGGCATTTTTTTCAAGGGCGAAAGCAAAAACTACTTTGCCCGATTTTAGCTTCACAGGTTGCAATTCGATAAAATTTGTTTCGTCAGATAAATCAATCCCGGTCTCTTCACGAAATTCACGAATGGCTGTAGACATCGGAAGTTCATCCGCTTCAAATTCGCCCTTAGGTATAGACCACGCGCCATCGTCCTTGTTTTTCCAGAACGGCCCGCCCGGATGGACAAGAAAAAACCGCAAAGGCTGTTTTTGGAACAATAAAATCCCGGCAGATTTTTTAGGCATCGCACACATGATTAATTCTCTAAATTTACAAGAAACAAACGCTCATGGCAAAATATCCGTTCTATACCAAACTGGCGCATGTGCTGGTCAGCCTTATTGCCATCGTCTATATTTCGATAATCGGGCAGACGGTACTTGAGCCTCTGGCGTTTGCGTTGTTGTTTGCCTTATTGCTGCTTCCGTTCGCCGGATGGCTCGAACGCAAACTCAAATTCCCACGAAGCCTTGCCGCCATGACTGCATTGATTGGCTCCGGATTGATCGTGGGTTCGTTGCTTTTTGTTTTGCTGGGCCAACTTTCAGATCTGGCTACGGATTTTCCGGCATTCCAGGCCCAGTTGCTCCAGGCGGTCAATGAAATTCAGACTTGGGTGGCCCAAACATTCCATATCGATAATTCAGCCCAAATCAAATACATCAATGAAGCCGCGAATGGCGCGTTGGGAAAGGGGACGGTTGTTTTGGGGACGATGCTCCTGTCGTTTTCATCGCTGCTGATGTTCCTCGTTTTTACATTCCTGTACGCATTATTCATACTTATTTACCGTCGGTTGCTATACAATGCAGTCGCTGGATTGTTTGATGATTCCCATTCTGAAACCGTAAGCGATGCCGTAAACCAGATTCGCCACGTAGTCAAACGTTACGTGAGTGGTTTGTTTTTCCAGATGCTGATCGTATCGATATTGGCCTGTACGGTTTTTTCCTGTATCGGGATAAAATACGCTATGTTGCTCGGGCTGATTGCGGGTATTTTCAACATCATCCCATACATAGGTATTTTCTCGGCTTTGCTGCTGGCATCTTTGGTGACATTTGCCACGGGAACGCCTGCCGATGTACTTTGGGTCGTGATAGCTGTAGTAATCATTCACGCTATCGACAGTAATATCGTGATGCCGAAAGTCGTCGGTTCGCAGGTTAAGATCAATCCGCTCATGGCACTTTTGGCATTGGTCATAGGCGAAATGATCTGGGGAATAAAAGGCATGTTTTTGAGCATCCCGATTCTTGCCGTGCTTAAGATTGTTTTTGACCGGGTCGACGGACTTAAAGCCTGGGCCGCTTTTTTCGGCGAAGAAGAGATTGGGAAATAGAGCGTTTTCCTTTTGCATCCATAACAAACGACTACGTTTATATCATGAAAAGGATTATTCTGATTTTATTGGCATTCGTCCTGTGTTCGTGTCGCGAGAATAAGATCACATTTCCAGATTTGGATCCGGATCCCATGATCGATGCTTTCAAAAGAAATAAAGTCGATTACTATATAAGAATGCAGGCAGCCAGAGATACGATTTATCAAAAAGATTCCGTTGTCATAAACCATTCCGGCTACATCACAGATAAGATCACAACGCTGGGCTGGATGGATAATGAGCATTATGAATATGATTCCATAAACAGAATACGTATTGCCAAGACTGACAGTGACATCCATAGCCATCTTAAAAGCACATATATATGCAAACCGTCACAACATAAGGTCCTTGAATGTGTTTATCATAAAAGTTTTGGAGCCTATCTGACTTATACAAAGGATACGATCCATTATTTGTTTGACGACAAGATGGAATTTTTGAAGCAAAAAATTTGTGTTAGCGACAAGGATACGACATGGGTTAGACGCTACAGCTATAATAAACGTGGAAAGCTGATCCGGATTTTAGAGAAGAACCTCTACGATAATATTCAATCCGAAGTACGTTATGGCTATGACGCCGATACGATCCTGAGACAGATAACGGATTACGTAAACCGGGTGGAATACATTTCTCCCTATACCGGGCTGATCGATTCCGTAAAAAAAAGTTTTCCCAAAGAGAAAACCATTTATGTCTATCATTTCAGGAAGTGATTTAAGTTGAAATGGCAGAAAAACGTCAGCCTTTTTCAATAAACACAGAAACCAGGCTCTTTCACAAAGGATTATTCACTAACAATCGTGTGTGTGGAAAACGATTTTTCCTTTTGGATAAGTTTGTCAAAAAAAACTATATTGCCTAAAAATCAATCTGATATGAAGCATTATTACTTAAGCATATTATTGCTGTTTGCCGGACTTATTGCCAATGCACAAAGCGGAATGGCAACGGGTAAAAATACCGATTCCAAAATCCGGGAGGTATACGGCAACCAGACCGAAACCATGATCATGAACGACAAAGACCGGAAGCAGCTTCTTGCAGATATGTTGCAGACGCGGGCTATACTGGTAAATCAAGCTGAAAGCTCCAGTGAAAAATTTCCTAAGATTTCGTCGGTTCCATTATTCAATAAATACAATCCCGAATTGGAACGCGATACTACCGGACCGGCTTTCAATCCCGATACCTTCAATGTCCTTAAATACAAAATTCCGCTTACTGCAAACCGTACGTTGGTTTACAGAATCGACGGAACAAATTACCTGCTTGTCGTCAATCCTCAAATCGTTGCGAAATCATGAAAAAGATACTACTCGGATTTTTGTTTCTCGCTTCGTTACATAGCATCGGACAGAACTTCAATATGAACAATGGATCTTCAACCACATGTGATGGTCTTTTTTATGATTCAGGCGGTCCGGACGGAAATTACAACCTCAACCAAAACCTGACAAAGACATTTTATCCTTCGCTTGCGGGTTCTTCGGTCAAGGTATCATTCTCAAGTTTCAGTCTTGAAGACCAGGCCGATATTTTATTCGTCTACGATGGCGGAAGTGTAACGGCACCGTTGATTGGCGGATTTACGGGAGAAACGCTGCCGCCGGTACTTAAGGCATCGGCGACGAATACTTCAGGCGCGCTTACGTTTCGGTTTCTTTCAGACGGACAGACTACGATGGGCGGTTGGGAAGCTTCCGTTTTATGTGTAACGCCTTGCCAATCGATAGAATCCGTTTTGGTAAGTACGGTTCCTGAGGCCGATCCGGCGGACGGACTCATAAAGATATGTCCCGGAACAACGGTCCAGTTCAACGGTGATGCGGTATTTGCCAATTCCGGGGCCGGAGCGACCTATGTCTGGACCATTGGAGATCTGGAAATCGAAGGCCAGAATATCACCCACACGTTTGAAACCGGAGGTGCTTACATGATTGGCCTCAGGGTTACCGACGCGTCCGGCTGTATCAATACGAATTCTTTGAACCGCGTGGTCCAGACGTCGTTCGAGCCTGCTGTATTAATCGCTACAGACCTTAATGAAGATAATAGTTTATGGATGGAAGCCCAGACAAGTTCTGCCAGCTTCACGTATGACTGTACGCCATCTGTTCCCGGAGTTACTTTTCTTCCTGACGGTAGCGGCGCATCTTATCAATCCACTATTTATGTAAATTGTTACGACCCTGGGCAGACGCTATCGAATCCAGATCAACTTTTGGGTATTTGTTTGAATATGGAACATTCCTATCTGGGAGATCTGACTATCAGATTGGTAAGCCCGAACGGCCTGGATGTGGTATTGAAATCGTATCCTGGCGGGGGCAATACCTGGCTTGGAATACCGGTAGACGACCAGGACAACCCTTTCGAGCCCGGAACCGGAAGTGAATACTGTTTTTCAATGGATGCAGCTACCACACTTGTCGATGCCCCAACATATATTCCTTATTTCGGATCGAGTGGAGTCAGCGTAGTTCCCGGAACATATCTTTCGGAAGGTAGCTTCAGTTCGCTCGTCGGAACTCCGCTGAATGGGACCTGGACTATACTTATTACGGATAATCTCGCCATTGATAACGGCTTTATCTTCGATTGGACTCTGGAATTCGCACCTGAGCTTTTGCCGGACGACCTGGCTTTTGAGACACAAATCATGGAAAGAGGCTGGTTGCCAGACCCTTCAATTATAGAGCAATATGACACTATAGCTATCGTAGGTTCGCCAGAAGCCGGAGAGGAGTGCTTTACTTATTTTGTGACCGATAATTTCGGGTGTACTTACTACTATGAACAATGCGTCGAACTCGAAGCGTTGGGAATTGCCAATATTACAGGGGAAGATGAGATCCAACTGTTCCCAAGCCCGGCCAACGACAACTTTAAGATTGCAGGTATTGACAGATTCGATCCGTCTTCCACAAAAATCACCATTACAGATGCGAGTGGCAAGCGGCTCAAGGCATATGACAAGGCCCAGACGTATGATGTTTCAGACTTGCAATCTGGAATTTATTTCATTACCGTTACCGATGCTTCCGGACACATCGTCAAACGCCTGATAAAGAATTGATGGTTAAATGAATAATGAAAAAGAGGGATTTTAGTCCCTCTTTTTTATTCCGGTAAATTAATACGGTCGTCTATAAACCGGCGGATAATCTTATAACGCCGAATGAATATCAGGGCCGTTATCAAAACACCCAGGTACAAAGCCATGAACAAACCTTCGCTGATGTGATTCGCATCGTCTTTCAAAACAGTGGCACAGCCGGCAATAATGAAAAGCACAAGGCTTACGGAAATAATTTTCAGAAGCATCCTGAACATAATGAATGGAGTTTGGTTTTTATGGAACGATTGATCGTGATACATTATTGTACGTATAAAACAGTCTTTCCGGTTTTACCATTTCGTATCTTTCTGCTATGAAAATGATAATCATCGGAGCCGGTGCGGCCGGGCTTATGGCGGCTTATGAATTGACGCGGAAAAATATTGAGGTAATCGTCCTCGAACGTGAAAACCGGATTGGCGGAAGGATACATACACTCATTCCGGATGGTTTTTCCCAGACTATAGAAGCAGCAGCCGAATTCATCCATGGCGAACTTCCGCTTACGCTTTCACTCATGAAAAAAGCAAAGCTTCCGGTTTCAAAAGTCTCGGGGCATTTCTATTCGTTTGCATCCGGCAGATTGAAATCGGGATTTGGAGATAGTACAGTCTGGTCATTGTTTTATGAAAAAGCCGATGCCCTCCAACGTGATCAGACGCTTTCAGAATTTCTTGAGGAAAATTTTCCCGGAAAAGAACATAATTCTTTCCGTACAGAAGTTATAGCAATGGCCCAAGGGCTTGATCTGGCTGATCCCGATAATCTCAGCGTATTCAGTATCCGTGAGGAATGGGCGTCTGAAGACCAGCAATACCGGCCGCATTCGGGCTATGTCTCTTTGCTGCAGTATCTGCATAACGAATCGGCCAAAGGTCAGTATGAATTACATCTGAATGCGAAAGTATCAAAAATCGATTGGAAACCCAATGCCGTAAGAGTCCATGCTTCGGATAAAATCTATGAAGCGGAAGCCGTAATAATTACTTCATCGGTAGGAAATATGCAGGCCCGACAGTTGGAATTCGTTCATCCGATTCCGCATAAGCTTAATCTTTTCCATGCCATCGGATTCGGAAATGTCATCAAAATCATCCTTGAATTCGACCGTGCTTTTTGGGAAGAAAGGGCAGAAGCGCTCGGTTTTTTATTCACGCCCCAATCCATCACGTTCTGGACGCAGCTCGAAGAACACAAGCCGATACTGACGGGATGGATCGGGAATTCTCATGTATCCGAGTATCAGGATAAAACAGATGCCGAAATTATCGAATCAGCTCTGGCCGCACTTGTGCCTGTATTCGGTGATATCCGCGACATTTTCAAAATCGGGGCGGTCTTTACATATGATACAGATTCAGCTTCCGGCGGCGGTTATTCTTATCTGAAAATCGAATCCAAAAAAGCCATAGCCGAATTGAACAGAGGCATTGAAGATACGATTTGGTTTGCAGGGGAAGCCTTGCACCCGAAAGGTGAAATTGCTACTGTGGAAGCGGCTTTGCAAAGCGGACGGTCTGTCGCAAGGAAAATTTCCACATTGAAACAGTAATCTTTAGCAATCTGCCATATTCACCGCAACGGCCAATCCGCCTTCACTCGTTTCCTTATATTTCGAGTTCATGTCCTGGGCCGTTTTCCACATGGTATCGACTACTTTATCGAGGGGGACTTTGGCATTTTTGGCATCGGTTTCCAAGGCGAGTTCTGCCGCGTTGATGGCTTTTATGGCGCCCATGGTATTGCGTTCGATGCACGGAATCTGGACCAATCCGCCAATCGGGTCGCACGTAAGGCCAAGATGATGTTCCATTGCGATTTCTGCCGCCATCAATACCTGTTCGGGTGTTCCGCCTAGCAATTCACAAAGTGCTCCTGCCGCCATCGCTGACGACACGCCAATCTCGGCCTGGCATCCGCCCATGGCTGCCGAAATGGTCGAGCCTTTTTTAAAGATGCTGCCAATTTCGCCGGCAACCATCAAAAATTGCTTGATTTCCTTTTCACCCGCTTTGTGGTTTTCAATGACCAGATAATACATCAGAACGGCCGGGATCACGCCCGAGCTTCCGTTGGTCGGAGCCGTTACGACGCGTCCGAGGGATGCATTGACTTCATTGACGGCCAATGCGAAACAGGAAACCCATTTCAATATCTGTCGGAATTTAACCTCAGTCTTGCGGATCACATGGAGCCATTCCCACGGATTCGAATAGGGTAATTCCCCAATTAAATTCTGGTGCATATCGAAGGCACGGCGACGCACGTTCAAACCACCGGGTAATGTCCCGGAAGTGTGGCAGCCGATGTACATGCATTCGAGCATGGTTTCCCAGATACGCATCAATTCTGAATTGACTTCAGGTTCCGGACGCATCGACTTTTCGTTCTCGTATACGATTTCTGAAATACTCTTGTTGTGTCGGTTGCAATAGGCGAGGAGTTCGTCCGCCTTTTGTATCGGATATGGAAACGCACATTTGATGATTTCTTTGGCTTTGGCGTTCGGCCGGTCTTCCTTGACGACGAAACCGCCGCCGATGGAATAGAACGTGGTTTCATATTCAGAACCATCTTCCAAAAAAGCGGTGAATTTCAATCCGTTGGCATGGAACGGGAGAAAATCTTTGTGGAAGACAATATCCGTTAGAAATGAAAACGGGATTTCCTTGTTATTCCCTAGCTTCAACACCTGTGTTTCCTGGATTTTCGCAACGATTCCTGAAATATCTTCAACCGGGATGTATTCCGGATCCTGTCCGCTTAAACCAAGCATGACCGCAAAATCTGTAGCGTGTCCTTTTCCCGTCAGTGACAGCGATCCGTATAAGTGGACTTTTACGGTTTCGGTCGTGTCGAAGATTCGTTCCGATTTGAGTTCCGATAGGAAACGTTCGGCTGCGCGCCACGGACCAAGTGTATGGGAACTCGATGGGCCGACGCCGATTTTAAGCATGTCGAATACGGAGATGCATTCTTCCATTGTAGCAACTTATTTTTTTACAAAAATACGTATAGGTTGATTTAAAATCTCATTTATTTTAAGGATAATCTAAAAATAATATAGTAAAAACGAGATAGTGATAATTAGTTGCCGAACAGGATTTTAAAATCCGATTCCATTTTAAGCCGGTGCGCAAGGTCGCTGCTGAATTTTTTTGCACCCTTGGAATTCATATGGGAAACATTGTAGAAATTCGATTGATCCATGGAAAGACTGTCCTGTGAATAATCGTAGAAAGGAATTTTGTTTTTGATAGCTATATCCCGATACAACTCCATGACTTCTGCACGATTTTTTGTAAAAGATTGGCCCTTTATATATTCGGGAGCAAAGACAAAGACCACTTTGATTCCTTTTAGACGGCATTCCGAAAGAAAATCATTGAACTGCTGCACGACGCGTGAATCAATAGTTATGATTTGCCGGTGAAAATTTTTCTTCACTTTTTCAAAATCTCCCATCCAATTCCTGTCACTCGATTGGAATCCATGTTTTCGTTCGACGGGGTTAGGTTGTCCGCGACTTATCCTAAAAGCTTCCTTGATTGCTCCTAACTTTCCGTAGTATCTGATTAAAGGGACATACTTATCCAGCAGATTATAACCTGTGCGTCCCGATGTAGCACTGATGAATTCCCGATCCCAAAGTAAGAACGGTAGGAATTGGTCCGGATTGTATAAATCATCCCGATAGGTAAGCGTATGCGGATCCAGTATCTGCACAATGAGTTTGGGCTGACGGTTCCTGTCCAGAAGTAATCTGTGACTGCAATATTCCATTCCAAACGTATATCCGTCTACGCCGAGATTATAGGCCGGCAATCCCAGCGTATCAGACAATAGTTGTGGATCTGCCATAACCCAGGCACGTGAACTGCCGTAAATTGCGATATCTGAATTTACCTTTCCGTGTACAAGATCACGCCACGGCTCGTATTCTTTCATTGCGTATCCGTTCGACTTTTCAAGGTTAATTGAAATACAGCGATCGATGGGATAACTTAGGATTACCAGTGGCAGGCAAAAAAGCGACAGGCGTTTAAGAAATTTTTTCATCGGGCTAGAACTGGAAATAAATGAATTGCTGATTCAATGCAGCAAAAACAAGGATTATGGCCAACAGCAAATAATAGAACCCCCATCTCAATGTAACATTCGACAAAAACAGTGAGGCAATGGCATACGGTTGACGTCTTCCAATCCATTCAATACAGAAAAAGAAAACGATAAGTATGTAGAAAGGATACATCTTGGAATGTAAAAAAGTTGACTCCATGGCCATTGGGCCTGAGCACATCCGGGAAATGTAATCGAGTGCGTGTGAAAGGTTCTCGGCACGAAAAAAAATCCATGCAAAACAGACCAATGAAAAAGTGACTGCCATAGACAGGATTTCAGGTACGTTTGGCAGGCTTCTATGCTGGGCCACGATTTCCATATGGCGTCTGTTGCGATTCAACAGGACAGACGGCATCATATAAATCGCGTGCAATAATCCCCACACGATAAAGGTCCAGTTCGCCCCATGCCAAAAGCCGCTTACGAGGAAAATTATAAATACATTCCTGATTTTTTGCCAGGTTCCGCCTTTGCTTCCCCCTAAAGGTATGTAAAGATAATCCCGAAACCACGATGAAAGGGAAATGTGCCAGCGCCGCCAGAATTCAGCGATATTTCTGGAAAAATAAGGATGTGAAAAGTTTCGCAGTAAATCAATACCGAATAAACGGGCTGTGCCCAGTGCAATATCTGAATAACCGGAAAAGTCACCATAGATTTGTATTGCAAATAACATCGCGCCTAAAACCAAAGTCGATCCGCCCGAATGGGAATGCGTATCGAAAAGCAGGTTGGCGAAATGGGCACAGTTGTCTGCAATCACTACTTTTTTAAAGAAGCCCCAAAGAATTTGCCGAAGCCCGTCTGTAGCTTTGGCCTGGTCGAATGGCCGTTTTTCCTTTAGCTGTGGAAGCAGATGCGTAGCGCGTTCGATTGGCCCTGCTACCAAAAGCGGAAAAAAACTGACAAAGAGCGAATAATCTACAAAATTGCGTTCTGCGCGGATTCGGCTTTTATGAATGTCGATCACGTAGGAAAGTCCATGAAATGTATAGAACGAAATTCCAACCGGCAATACAATTTCGAGCAATTTGGGATGAATCGAAAGGCCTAAGTGAGATGAAGCTTCCGCAAAAGAATCAGCGAAAAAGTTGTAGTATTTGAAAACACCCAGAAAGCCGGCATTTATTATAATACTCAGCCACAACCAGAATCTTCTATGGTTTGTTTTCAGGGCGTTCTCTATCCGGATTCCAGTGTAATAATCGAGCAGTGTCGAAAAAATCAGGACAAACAGGAACCGCCAGTCCCAGCACGCGTAAAAATAATAGCTTGCCGCAAGCAATAAGCCGTTTTGCAATTTCAGGCTTTTGCGCGACAAACCCCAATATAAGGCAAATACGACCGGAAGAAAAATCGCGAAACCCGCGGAATTGAAAAGCATGGCTGTCAGGTTGCCGCAAATATAGCAACAAGGCTGTAAAAACGATTTTTGTAATTGAGGAATGTTTACCTAACGATTGATAGTTAACAATCAACCCTGTCAGTGATGGATAAGTTGACTATTGGAAACACAGCATCAGAAATTAGTGTTACCTGATTATGTGTTACGCGATTTATAGTAACGGCAAATTGCGTAACAGGTTGATTCGATTTCGTTATATTTTTCCAGGCGATTTATGGAATAGTGTTTGGTTTTGAGATTTTTAGGAAATCGATAACAAATGAAAAGTAAAACGATTGTCAGGATTTTAAGCGCGATTGGATTTTTATTGTTGATAGCGCCTTTTTATGATCATTGCAATGGTAGCAGGTTGAGGAGGGTAAAAGATGAAAAGGCCGAAGAAGTTATTGTGGATTCTATTTCCCCAATAAATGCTAAATCTGATACTGTTGTGACAAGTGTCCCGATAAGAGATGGATTATCTTTTAAATCGATATATAGGTTTATGGACGATCCGGAATCTGAAAACGCATACGAAATTTCACAACTCGGGTTTGAACAGCTAGAAAGCCTGTTTACTGAAAAGATTCCTTTCAAAGAATTACAAGACGAATATCATGAAAAAGGGATGAAGAAATTTGTGGGGAACATAAGTTTTTGGATTAAAAATCTATGCTTTTCATTTATCGTCCTGTTTACCATTTTGATCTTTCCAATTTCTTTTTCCCGATGGACAAAGATGCTGTACCGACTTCAATTTGTCAATCTGTTGTTTTTGATTATCTCAATTTGCGCTTTGATGCTTGACGGAAGCTTTGAACAATGGTCCCAAATAAAATGGGGCTACTACGTTTTCACGATTGTACAGTTGAACTTGTTGCATTTTACGCGAAAACTCTCGGTTCACAACTGGTGTCATGAGCCACATTTCTCCAGATAATATTCTATTACCTGCTTGCCGCTTTTCGATTCGAAATCTTTTTCTTCCATGGCTTTGACCAATTCAGGGCAGATATCGGCAAAACGTTCCGCAACTGTCTTTCGCATGGCGCTCTTGCCACCTATCATGGCCATGCCTTTGATGTCGACCCAGAAATACAGTGCATAATCGGTATTGGGATAATGCATATAATAATAGGTTCCGGGAGTCGAGGTACGGATGTCGCCCACCACTTCATAACCTACGAAATCCACACGGGCACTATGATACATAACCGGAAACCAGCTTTTCTTTTTATCTTTCTTAACCTTGTCATTATGACCCTGAGCCGTGTACAATCTGACAAAAGCATTGATCTCGTTGCCCATGGTTATTTCCATCCGTGACAGGTCATCGCTTTTGATTTTTTCTTCGGCTGCGGTGGAATCGGCCTTGAACCCGACCCAATTGCCCGTTTGTTTATAAAAACCCCAGGTCTCGTTGAAATCTACAAGACCTTCGCGCATGGTGCCGTTGGTGAAATAGAGTTTACCCGGACGCGGTCTTGCGCAGGTAAGTAAGGCAGACAGAAGGCAGAAAAGTAGTAGTTGTTTTTTCATTTGGTTTGGTTTTGAGCTCAATATAGAAAAAAGCCCGTAAAATAAAAAGAAGGCTGTAATGTCATCTTGTCACCTCTTCCTGACATTTTCCTCAATGGCACAATGGTTGACTAACGGGCGGCGAAATAAAAAATAACGATAACAATAAACAATAATAAAAATGGGTAAAATAATCGGAATTGACTTAGGTACCACGAACTCCTGCGTAGCAGTAATGGAAGGCAGTGAGCCGGTGGTTATCCCGAACTCGGAAGGCAAGCGCACCACGCCATCGGTGATTGCTTTTGTTGAAGGTGGCGAAATCAAGGTTGGTGATCCTGCAAAACGTCAGGCGGTTACCAACCCGACAAAAACCATCGCTTCGGTAAAACGTTTCATGGGTAACAAATACTCTGAATCCAAAAATGAAGCAGACCGCGTTCCTTATAAAGTGGTCAAAGGTGACAACGACACGGCCCGTGTGGACATCGATGGCCGTTTGTATACGCCTCAGGAATTGTCAGCGATGACATTGCAGAAAATGAAAAAAACTGCCGAAGATTATCTTGGGCAAACCGTAACGGAAGCCGTCATCACGGTTCCGGCTTACTTTAATGACGCACAGCGCCAGGCTACAAAAGAAGCCGGTGAAATCGCTGGCCTTAAAGTAATGCGTATTATCAACGAGCCTACTGCTGCTGCTTTGGCGTACGGACTCGATAAAAAATCCACAGACCAAAAAATCGCCGTTTACGATTTGGGTGGTGGTACGTTCGATATCTCTATCCTTGAATTGGGCGATGGCGTTTTTGAAGTATTGTCTACGAATGGAGATACACATTTAGGTGGTGACGATTTCGATCAGGTGATCATCGATTGGCTGGCTGACGAATTCAAATCTGAAGAAGGTGTTGATTTGCGTCAGGATCCAATGTCATTGCAACGTTTGAAAGAAGCTGCTGAAAAAGCGAAAATAGAGCTTTCTTCATCGGCACAGACAGAAATCAACCTGCCATATGTAACGGCTACGGCTTCAGGGCCGAAACACTTGGTTAAAACATTGACACGCGCGAAATTCGAGCAATTGGCAGATACGTTGGTAAAGCGTTCCATGGAACCGGTTGCCAAAGCATTGAAAGATGCCGGTTTGTCAAAATCTGACATCGATGAAGTGATCCTCGTCGGTGGATCTACACGTATCCCGAAAATCCAGGAAGAAGTGGAGAAATTCTTTGGTAAAAAACCGTCGAAAGGCGTAAACCCTGACGAAGTCGTAGCTATTGGTGCTGCCATCCAAGGCGGTGTTTTGAGCGGAGATGTAAAGGACGTATTGCTCTTGGACGTGACGCCGCTTTCACTTGGTATCGAAACAATGGGCGGTGTTCTGACCAAACTGATCGAATCGAATACGACTATCCCAACCAAGAAATCACAGGTTTTCTCGACAGCTGCAGATAATCAGCCAAGTGTTGAAATCCATGTGTTGCAGGGAGAAAGAGCGATGGCTGCCGATAACAAGACCATCGGTCGTTTCCACCTTGACGGGATTCCGCCGGCACCGAGAGGCGTTCCTCAAATCGAGGTTACGTTCGATATCGACGCGAACGGAATCATCAAAGTTTCGGCTACCGATAAAGGTTCAGGGAAATCACACGATATCCGTATCGAAGCTTCATCGGGACTTACTCCGGAAGAAATCGAAGCGATGCGTAAAGATGCCGAAGCCAATGCCGACGCAGATAAAAAAGCGAAAGAGAAAGCAGAAAAACTCAATGAGGCTGACAGCATGATTTTCCAGACGGAATCTCAGCTGAAGGAACTTGGGGATAAACTTTCCGACGGAAACAAAACAGTTCTGGAAGGCGCTTTGAACGAATTGAAAGCCGCTTATGAATCCAAAGATGTCGATGTAATCCAACCTGCATTGGACAAAATCAACGAGGCGTGGAAAAATGCTTCCGAAGAAATGTACAAGCAAGGTGAAGCCGCTCAGGGCCAGCCACAGCAGGAAGCTCCACAGGCAGAGTCACAGGACAATGTTCAGGATGTGGACTTTGAGGAAGTGAAATAATAGTTAACAGATAACAGTTAACGGTTAAAAGTTTGAAAGCCGGATTGGAAACAGTCCGGTTTTTTATTGCCCTAAATTGTCCCTGAAATGAGGCTCAAATTGTTAATCATTAATTGTTAATTGTTAATTACCATTTCCCTATCTTGTAGAAAAAATCCAAATCATGAAAAAATACCTGCTATTACTTTGCGCTATTGCGGCCTGCAGCGGTTCGTTCGCTCAAAAATCAAAAAAGAAATCTACAAAGGGTAAGGCCAAAACCACAGCGACAAAGACACTTGCCACATCAGGTGACATGAAAGCCGAAGCCGGAAACGGATTCCTGGTGTTTTACCTTACGAAAACAGATACGGTCCACGCCAGGACTTTAGGCGGAACAGTTTCAGATGTGAAGATTACGCCATTTACATCGGGCGGTGCCAAATTGTGCAGCCTCAGTTGGACAGAAAAGAAAAAAGTCGGAGAATTGAAAACAAAGTTGGAAGAAAGTACGTCAGTGCGGACTGAAATCTATGATCCGGCGACAAAGGCAAATCTATTCACGAATACCAAAACAGATACGGATATTACGGAAGTCGTATTCCTTGATAAGGTCAAAGTGGTATCTGAAACCCAATATAAAAAGCGGCATGAAGGAATGGATCTGACCATTACACCGGCTGGCGATTTGATCGTAAAAGGAAAATCGTCCGAAACAAAATATGTATACAATGCAGATCAGAAAAAATTCCTGAATAAAAAATAATCGTCTAGCTTCTAAAAGCAAAAAGCCCATCAGTATAGATGGGCTTTTCTCATTACTCAATTAACAACCTAACTTACTTATTACGGAATAATCCTTTTAGTTTTTGAAGGAACCTTTTCCTTGCAGATTGGTTTACAGGAGCAAAACCTGCAAAGCCCAAGCCGCCCAATATATATTTATCTTCATTTTTCTTTTTAAGTTCGATTTTGACAGGTTGGTTATTTTGAATCACAACTTCACATTTTTCATAGTCAGGATGAATGAAAATCAACGTTGAGCCTTTTTGGCATCGCAACGTGAATTCGCCTTTTTTGTTAGTGACAGTATTGATGATGTTTCCGTCGATACTGATTTTTACATTCTTCAATGGTTTTCCGTTTGCCAGGACAATTCCCTTAATTGCCGGATTGGACGCAGGCTTGCCTACAATCAGATTTTTTCTTTCTACCAGGACTGTGTCGCCCTTGATTGATTGTGCATTTGCCGTAGTTCCTGAACTGAATAACCCTAAGAAGCCAATCGTGGCAGCAAGGTATCGGGGATATTTTTTTGAAGGGGTGATCAAGGGGCGATCCAGTTGGGACGGAAGAAATCGTCCGCAGAGGTTTTCCTGGTTTTTGATTCGTTCGAGTATTTGCCTATCCGAATCGGAAGTAAAATCAAATACTTTTTTCTGGCAGGAATCGCAAAAACGCCCTTTTTCCAAGGCAGTCATTTTGTTCCAGTTTTCATGGCAGGGTTGCGCAATCGAGAGAATGATATTTTGTTTCATGACCTAAGGTTTTCTTGTATAGAGTACAATTGAAACAAAAAGGTTGGGAAGGAGGTGAAAATTTTTTAGTTGCTTTCACAGATTGTCTCTCTTACGATGAGACTTCATACAGATTCGCTAAGATATCATGGGAAGGTACTTGCAATATGGAATATTCAATCTTTTGAAACTTTAACATAATATATATGAAAAATGTATCTCATAAATTTCAGGATTATGTAGGGAATACCATTGGCCCCTCCCCAGTGCCAAAGTAATGATTTGGAAAATACTTTTAGTACACAAAAACTGCCGCAAAAGTTAAAGTTTGAAATCAAGCTCTCCTCAAAACCTCGCCTCAAAAAAAGCAATCAATTTTGTCTGGAAGTCAATCATCGTCGGTAAATCCCAGTCGCCGTGGCCGCCTTCCGGATATAGATAATATTCATTGTAAACACCAGCTTCATCCAATTTGGATTTAAGACGTGTGGCCTGTGAAACCGGAATCAACGGATCTTGTCCGCCGTAGAACATCACAGTAACCGGAGCTTCAGAAGAAACATGAGTAGCCGGACTGACTTCGGCGAAAAGTTCCGGATTTTCGTCATAGGAAACATTTCCTATGAGTGGGGTCAGCCCATATTCAAAAACCGGATTTCCTATATAAGCCGGATCGGTGAAATCCGTCGGACCGACTATGCTGCAAACCGCTTTTACCTCATGATCGGGATCATATTTATAACTGTATAATAAAGACAGATGCGCTCCGGCACTTACTCCTATGAATCCATAATCATCTGAAATCTGGTAACCGGCGTTTTGGATGAATTGAATTGCCAAAGCTATATCATCGATCTGTTTCGGGAAGGCCGGACTCGTATCGGTTCCCAATCTATAATCAAGGTTAACGATGGCGTAATCCGGAAATTCAGCCTGTAGAGCCGGAACTACATAGCCCATATCGGTTCGGGAGCCTTCTGTCCAGCCGCCTCCGTGTACGAGGACGAAAACTTTGGTATCCGAGGTTCTGTCAGCAGGAAGATAGACATCGAGTTTTTGCTCCGCATCTGGTCCGTAAGAAACGTCCGTCAGCGTCTGTGCAGGAAGATTGGGTTGATCCTGGGTGGCATCATCATCTGAACCACACCCAAACAAAAAAAGTAAAGCGAATAGGGAAGAAGCAATATATTTCATAGCAATAAATTAAAAAGCAGGCCGAAACCTGCTTGTAATCAACGTAAAATCAAGGTTTTTATTTTTGCAGAATCTGATTTACAGACAGCCAATTATTAATTACTGATCGAAATCTCAAATAGCTTATCCCAGTTCTTTCCCGTCACGAAAAACGTTCCGGTAGATTTGCGATACGCGATTCCGTTGAGAACTTCTGCTTCTTTTGCCTTTAATTCTTTGCGAAGGTCGGCAAGATTCAGAATCCCTTCCACGGCTCCCGTTACCGGATCAATAAGGGCAATGGCATCTTGTTGCCAGATGTTTCCATACAGTTTTCCATTGACAAATTCCAATTCATTCACCCGTTGTATTTTTCCGGATTGTGAATACACATTTACATAATCCAAATGTTTTTGCGTCGCCGGATCCACGCGCCATATTTTCTCGGTTCCATCGCTGGCGTAAATGTATTTGCCATCGTTCGTCATTCCCCAACCTTCGATGTCTTTGTCATAGGTAAATTCCTTTTCTTTTTTCATTGTGTCGGCGTTGTAGACAAAGCCTGTCTTTTCCTGATAGGTGAGCTGATAGATTTTTCCGCCGATTACCGTGATGCCTTCGCCAAAATATTCCGGTGTCAAATCAACCTGCTTGTATGGCTTAGCTGTCCTGAAATCTGATTTACGGATCCACGACGCGCCTTTTTGGCCCGTACTTTCCATCAGCGTATCACGATAAAATTCAAGTCCTTCGGTAAAAGCGGCCACATCATGCGGATAGGTATTCAACACTTTGTATGAAAGCAACTTGGGTTCTATGCTCGAAACCACTTCAATACGTCCGTCGATTTCCTGGCCTGAAGTTTCCCCGTCGAAATAAACCAATGCTTTTAGTTTCTGGTATCCGAAAGACACATCTTTTAACGCAAATTCAGTTTTTTGCAACCCTTTTACAGACGCCGCTTTTTTATCGTTAACAAAATAAACCACGCTGTCTACAGCTTTATCCTTAAGGCTCGTAAGCTCCAACGTCACCGAATCTTCCTTTTTATACTTCGTTTTGAAGTTGGACTCATTGAAGCTGAAAAATTTTTCTTTCGGATCATCTTTTCCGCAAGACCCGAGTAAAAGACCTAACCCAATGGTTGTTAATAATTTGTATGAAGACATGTTATGTTTTTTTGTTGTTTTGTGCCTTCGTCCAGCTATTTTAGGCCTCCGGCGCTTGCGAAAATACGAAAAGATAGTATATTTGCAACGGCAAGTCCTGTACGACCAGCTCCTGCAGAATCCCCCAGGATGGGAACATAGCAAGGGTACGCGGTTGTAGCGGTGCGATACAGGTCGCTTGCCTTTTTTTTCTTTTTTTGATCTTCCTTTTGGAGGATTTTTTTTTGGCGTTGCTGTCGCAGGAAACTTTCTGTAAAAAGCAACAATCGATTTGCTCCAGCCAGGCTCTCGGCACTCGCTTTTTTGCAGTCAGAATGCTTCATGACTTTTTTTACTCTAACAGCAATTTCTTACGGTTGAAGATCATTAACAGCAAAAAGAGCTCAAACATATGCCTCCATCCTTAACGCGGACGTTTTCAACCCGGACCGATATCTATTTATGGAAATTCAGGATATTTACAGTAAATTATATACATGAAATTCTCAGCTCCAATCCCAATGCTCTACACCAATGAGCTAGACGAATCCATAGATTTCTACACGAATCAGTTAGGTTTTACCTGCGGCGAACGAAACAACGAATGGGGTTGGGCGGCGCTTTACAAAGATGATTGTGAGTTTATGTTTGCCAAACCGAATGAGCATATTCCGTTTGATAAGCCTTTTTTCACCGGAAGTTTTTACATCAAAGTTCCAGATCCGGACGGGCTTTTCAGGCAACTGAAAGATGCTGTCAACGTTTGTTACGAACCGGAAACATTCGAATGGGGGATGCGGGAATTCGCCATTTATGACAACAATGGATATTTGCTGCAATTCGGTTGTGAAGTGTAGCCTTAAGCCAGTTTAGAGGGTGTATTTGAAAATGTTGGTAAAATCCGGCCAGTAACATTAGCAACAGATGATTAAGGCGCATGGAACAGAGAATTTTCATGCCCGCATCCACTACTAAACGTTGGCTATATTCTCATAAGTATTAGAGGGGACGATTTATGGTCATACATTCTAGTAAGCTCAAATGAAGACCAGTGATAAAATTAATTTACGATATAGAGATAATGGAGATGGGCAACGTCAGGCTGTAGTGAAATTCAAATTCAAAAACATTTCACAACGTTATCCACCAGCAAACTTTAACAAAAAGTACATTTTTTCTGTACCAATACAATGGGTATTTTTTTTAGGGATAAACACCGGCCCCTTCCCTGAAGGTAATTTCCATATTTTTCCGATACGATGGATACATAAAAAATGTATCAATTGTTAAAATGTGATTTTTAAATCGCGGCTTTTTTCGTTCTTTGCCTTCCATATGACAAACATGAAAGTAGTACTCATCACCGGCGCTTCATCCGGACTCGGAAAATCCATAGGGGAGTATCTGCTCACAAAAGGACATTCTGTTTTTGGAACCAGTCGTAATCCGTCAAAATACCCCGATTCAAAGTTTCCGCTGATTGCCATGGATGTGCGCGATGTATCCGGTATCAATGCCTGTGTAGCAGAAGTCATTTCCAAAACAGGAGGAATAGACGTCCTGGTCAACAATGCCGGTGTCGGAATTCTGGGGCCGCTCGAAGAAATCCCGACCGATGAAATCCGCAATCATTTTGAAGTGAACCTATACGGCCCAATCGAAGTCATGAAAGCCGTACTTCCGCAAATGCGTCTGCAAAAGTCAGGTCAAATCATCAACATCACATCTATAGCCGGTTATACGGGTTTGCCATTCAGGTCAGTTTATTCCGCCGGAAAAGGCGCTTTGGAACTGCTAAGCGAAGGCATCCGTATGGAAGTTAAATCATTCGGAATCGATATCAGTTGCCTTGCCCCTGGCGAATTTGCCACGAATATTGCTGATGGACGGTATTATGCACCTCAATCTGCAGAATCTGCTTATGCCGAAGTTTATGGACGAACCATCGATTTGATCAACTCACAGGTCAATGCAGGCGACGACCCGATTTTGGTTGCCCAAGCCGTTTCCGCTATTATCAATCAGCATAAACCCAAGATACATTACAAGGTCGGGCCTTTTATGTCGCGCCTTTCGATTGTACTCAAAAGGATATTGCCAGACAAGGTTTATGAACGAATCCTGATGAATCATTATAAACTCTAACCGAATCAATAATTTAATGTGTGTTTTTTACACTTATTTAAGTTTCGTTGGATAAATTAGGACAGAAAAGCGTAAATTTGTCTTCGGAATACTAAATCACAATTAAAAAGAACAATATGAAATTCTTCATTGACACAGCAAACCTTAAAGAAATTGGCGAAGCGGAACAACTTGGCGTATTGGATGGCGTAACTACAAACCCGTCGCTAATGGCCAAGGAAGGCATCACCGGAAAAGATAATATCCTTAAACATTATGTAGACATTTGTAATATCGTGGCAGGTGATGTGAGTGCCGAAGTAAACGCAGTGGATTTTGAAGGCATGGTGCGTGAAGGTGAAGAACTTGCTGAATTGCACGAGCAGATTGTCGTGAAACTTCCAATGACGCGTGACGGTGTGCGTGCCTGTAAATATTTCACCGACAAAGGAATCCGTACCAATGTTACGTTGGTATTTTCACCGGGACAAGCACTTCTTGCCGCTAAAGCCGGAGCTACTTATGTATCGCCGTTCATCGGTCGCCTTGATGATATTTCTACAGATGGTTTGAACCTGATCCAGGAAATCCGTGAGATTTATGATAACTACGGATACGAAACTCAAATCCTTGCCGCTTCCGTGCGTCACACCATGCACATTGTGAACTGTGCCAAGATTGGTGCCGATGTCATGACCGGACCGCTATCTGCAATCCTCGGATTATTGAAGCATCCACTTACTGACAGCGGATTGGCTCAGTTTCTTGCTGATTATGCCAAAGGAAACAGTTAATAGGAAACTTCGAATAAACAAAAAGGATCGGTATTACCCGATCCTTTTTTATTTCATTGAGATAAGCCCTACGTGAGCCGGTTCATTGAGTTCTTTTTCAAATTCCGAATCGAACAGGTTGGTGAAGGCGTTTTTGATGCGCCCGTCTTTGTCGAGGATTATGGTGCGGTGGATTTTTGTTATGGCCCATCTGTTCCTCAAATCCTGAAAATCCCGCGTGGAATATTCGGCAATTCCGGTGGCTTTGAGTTTGGCCAGATTTTCGACCCATTTGTCTTTGTTCATATCGACGTTGATCGCTACGAACCTTAGTTCCGGATGTTTTTTCATCATATCGACCGCTTTTTGATGCACTGCGAAAAAGTGGGAACTGAGTTTTTCGGTCCAGAAGAATATAACCGTCGGTTTTCCGGTGAATGAATCGGAACTGATATCATTACCCGAAGCATCGGTAAGGTTTACAACCGGTAAATGGTTTCCGGGCTTAAGCAATTGGATGGCGTTCCCGATTTTGGTGATTTCGTTCTTTCGGATGTCATCGGTAGAAAACTTATGGAACATATCCAGGAATTTCTGGTTGTTTTCCATGCGTTGGTCTTCGAGCAGATAGGAGAAAGCGATATTGTTCAGGACGATATTCCGTACCTTTTCATTTTTTATAAGGGAATCGGCGACCTGTAGTTTGTTCAAATTAGTCTTTAGCGCCAAGTCTTCCTGCGAAAAATGATTGTGATACGTAATAGACGACATATTGTTGATCATATGTGTCAGGTAATTCACATAAGGCGAGAAGCCGGAAAGCAAGCTGTCGTTCAGGTCCAAATGCTGCCTGTAATCATAAAAATCTTTCGGAAGCTGTTCTATCACATCATTTCCGGTACGCAAGCGGTGAACGTTCGGATAAATTTCCTTCTTGGCGTAATAGTGATAATCCATGGCAGCTTTGGCATATTTGTCAAAACCGTCGCTCCATTTGATTTTCTCTTTTTTCTTTTCATAGAATTTCTCGTCGGAATTGTGGCTGGCGTCAATCCTCTTTGTAAAATCGGCCAGGCCAAGATCGAAGTTTTCAAAAAGGCTGTCTTTGTCCGCTTCGTTTCTCAGGTATTGCTCCATGAGAAAGTTGTTTTTCTGGTCGCCTCGTCCGCACCAAACCACCGATTGATCGAAGTCACGTGAATTGACACGTACCATCAAACTGTCGTTCTTATCGAAATACACATATTGATATTCCGGATCATGCCTGAAACTGTAAAGCCCGGGCGTAAGTGAATCAAAAGCTATAAAAAAAGTATTGTTGGCTTTAAGCGGAATGGTATCCAACACATCACCATCCTTACAGAAAAGTACATAGCGGTTCTGAGGGTTTACCACTTCGCCACCAAAATAGGCCCTGTAATCATTTCTGCCAAATTCTTTGTGGCAAGAACCGAGAAGCGGCAGCAACCCGGCCAGCAACACAACGGTTCGCATGGCTCTCATTTCAATCATTTCTCATAGGGGATAGGTCACAAAAATATCGGCAAAGCGTAAGCCATTGTGTTAAGGCATCGTTAAATGTAAAAGGCTAAAATATCGGATTGCGGCATCATTTCCTACTACTGGATTTTATTGTTACTTTTGCGCCCTGATTTAAACCAACTTTTCATGCTTACAGTAAATAATTTATCGGTACAATTCGGCAAGCGCATTTTGTTTGACGAAGTGAATACCGTCTTTTCCGATGGGAACATTTATGGTGTCATTGGAGCCAACGGCGCCGGTAAATCCACTTTTTTAAAAATATTGTCAGGCGAATTCGATCCGACTTCGGGCCATGTTTTCCTTGAACCGGGCAAACGGATGTCCGTCCTGAACCAGAACCACAACATGTTCGATGAGCACACCGTTCTGGAAACCGTGATCATGGGGAACAAAATGCTCCATAAGGTCAAGGCCGAAATGGATGCGTTGTATGCCGATTACGATGACAAAAATGCCGACAGAATTGGTGAACTTCAGGTCCAGTTTGAGGAAATGAATGGATGGAATGCCGATTCAGATGCCGCCACGATGTTATCGAACCTTGGAATAGGAGCGGAGCATCATTACACTATGATGGCAGATTTGGACGGAAAACTCAAAGTACGTGTGCTCTTGGCCCAGGCGCTTTTCGGAAGCCCCGATGTACTGATCATGGATGAACCGACGAACGACCTCGATTTGGAGACCATCACCTGGCTCGAGAATTTTCTGGCCAATTATGAAAATACAGTGATTGTGGTTTCCCACGACCGTCACTTTTTGGATTCAGTGTGTACGCATATTTCCGATATCGACTTTGGAAAAATCAATCATTATTCAGGAAATTATACGTTCTGGTACGAATCGAGCCAATTGGCTGCCAAGCAACGTGCCCAGCAGAACAAGAAGGCCGAGGAGAAAAAAGCGGAACTCGAAGAATTCATCCGTCGTTTTTCTGCCAACGTAGCCAAATCCAAACAGGCGACATCGCGTAAAAAGATGATCGACAAATTGAACATCGCCGATATCAAGCCGTCGAGCCGTCGTTATCCTGCCATCATCTTCGATCAGGAACGCGAAGCAGGCGACCAGATCCTGAACGTCCAGAACCTTGCCGCTTCAATCGATGGTGAAACCTTGTTCACCAAAGTCGACCTGAATATGGCCAAAGGTGATAAAATCGTAGTTTTTTCAAAAGATTCACGTGCTACCACCGCTTTTTATGAAATCATCAATGGCAGGCAGGAAGCCGATGCCGGAACTTTCGATTGGGGAATTACAACTACGCAGGCTTATCTTCCGCTTGACAACCATGAATTCTTTGAAGTCGATCTGAACCTTGTCGATTGGTTGCGTCAATGGGTCAAGACCGAAGAAGAACGCGATGAAGTATATGTACGCGGATTTTTAGGGAAGATGATTTTCTCCGGAGAAGAAGCGCTTAAATCTGCCCGTGTATTATCAGGAGGTGAAAAAGTACGTTGCATGACATCCAGAATGATGATGCAGCGCGCGAATGTCCTGATGCTCGACGAACCGACAAACCATTTGGATTTGGAATCGATCACGGCTTTCAACAACTCGCTCAAGAATTTCAAAGGCTCGGTACTTTTCAGTACGCATGACCACGAATTCGCACAGACAGTCGCCAATCGTGTGCTGGAACTCACGCCAAAAGGAGTCATTGACCGTTATATGACTTTTGACGATTATCTCGACGATCCTAAAATAAAGGAACTTCGCAAATCGATGTATGAATAAAAAAATCCCGGTCAGTAGCCGGGATTTTTGTTTATGAAGACATCAATTCGGCCTTTAATCCAAGTAGCTTTTTTTTGTTTTGCACATAAGCCCTCTGCAGCACCGCCATATATAAATTGAGGACGATTGCCTTTTGATTGATTGCCTCATGGTTGTATTTGTCGTTTGTGAAATAACGCGGCCTGTCTGAAATATAAGCATTGAATGCATTCGTGGCTTCGTCTGTAATGGCTGCTTTATAGGCTGCGGATTTCATCAGATGGGAAAGCTCATCACAAAAAGAATCCTCTATATGATAGAACCTGTTCAGTTTTGCATGTATCAATTCAGGTTGGTTGTTCTGATACGCGAATTCGAATTCCTCATGCATTTCAGTATACTTTTTGGCAAGACGATCAAATTCCGCATCCATTTTATAAAAGGAATCGTAGGCTTTCCTGAATTCATCTTTTCTGTCTTTTTCTGATGCCAGCCGGCGGAAAAAAGCATAGATGTCTTTGTCGTTTTGCTGTATTTGTTTCACCGTTTCGGCCATTTTTTTAGCGAGAATTTCAGCTACGAGTGAAGCTTTGTCAGACGAATACCGACCACTTTCATACTCGAAATTTCTATATGCCGCAGGATTTTGGGTCATGTATTCCAGAAAGTTAAGGTCGTTTTGAAGTGTAGCCAGTTCAGAAAGCAATGCAACTTGACTGGTTCCAAAATAAGTGACGTTTTCCGGATCCGAAGCATCTGTAGCATCCAAATCGAGATGCAACGGGTTGTGATTGTCATAATATCCGTTGAAGCATTCCGGAAAGTCATTGATTTCTTTGGTAAACGATGCTTCAAAATCGGCCCCGGAATCAAAAACAGGCTCATTTTCAAATGTAACATCGCGATACAGAAATGCTGTCGCTTCTTCCTGGGTCTTTTTTAGATTGGAGAATAAGATTCCGGCCGGACGGCAATCAGCAGGTATTTCCATATAATTTCCACTTTTATATGAGAGAATCCGATCTTCATCTGACGGATGCGAAGCCCACAAATCTTTAACCCTGATGTAAGATTTGACACCGGCCGCTGCCTTTTCTGCGGACACATAGGGAAAATTATTTTCAAGCGGAAGCTTTAGCCTTTGTGCCATCAGATTCATGGCTATGGTTTGTCTGCTGAAGATATTGTCTGGCTTGATCCCGTTGCGAATCTGACCGTTGTAATAATCGACAACCTGATCCAGGCTATCGGAAACCAGATTCATCCGAAGCAACGAATCAATCATTGGTTTTGTACCCACATATGTCGCGCCAACGGCATCGGCATGGAATTCCATTTCGCGTGAAAGGGCGAGGTTTCCTTTATTGACCTGGGAATACATCTGCCTCAATACAAACTGCACCCCTGAATTGAACACGAAAGCGAGCCAGTTCACTAGTTTGAAATAAATACTGGCGTTTGACCACGAAGCGATTGTATTGTTGTAGCTCTCGTTGTCATACAACAGGTTATGGATGACTTTATTGACATTATGGACATAAGAGCCGACAGCCATCGAACGTTGGGAAAAGTGCCCGAATTCGTGGGCGAGAATTCCTTTGAATTCGCTCACGGTGACTCCGTTGACCAATCCGAGACCTATATTGAGGTTCTTACGCACCGGAAAAAACATGCTCCAAAAAGAGGAAGTATAAAATACCGAAGCATTTACATTATAAGACAGCAATACTTTTTTGGGAAATTTTGTACCGATGCTTTGAGTCAGGTCAAGAATCACGTTTTTGAGTTCGGGTTCTTCGTCGAGATTGAGTTCAATCATATTGAGTTCTTGTCTCTCAGATGAACTGAACAGAAATTTTATCATATAGTACACAATAAATCCGCCCGAAGCAAAAAGTCCTATGCCAAGTGCTAAAGTGGCGAACATCGGCTTACTGATTATAAGCATTAGGGCTACATAACCCAGTGCTGCAAAACAGGCAATTGCCATCACAAGAAGAATCAGGTATATAATAGCAAAAAGAATTACCAGCATTACGGCGATTGTCGCCTTTGTGCGAAAGGCTGGGGAAAGCGGCACTTTTATCATATTTGTCCTCAGGTTTCCCCAAATATACCATTTAAGTCATAGCATAAAAAAGACCGTCCATTACAGACGGCCTTTGATATGATTTTGCTTACGGATTATTTCCTGAACCGCGATATGATCCAGATAATCACTGCAATCACAGCTACGACAAGGAATATCCCGACACCAACGCCGGCCTGAAAAATATCCCCAATGAGTTCGCAACTGTTGAGTGTTAATACTAAAAGTAAAAGAAGCGGATAAATAAAGTACTGGCGTTTCATGATTCCTGGTTTTTGTTTTTGTAAAATTCGGCCAAAACCAGATGTTGTCACTTACAGCATTCCTTTGGTTATTTGTAAAATTTATCCTGCTAAAGTTATTGGCCAATATACTATGAAACTCGAGCCTTTTCCGGGTTTGCTTTCGATATCGATGAAACCGTTGTGGTTTTCGATGATTTTCTTTACAATGGCCAGGCCGACACCGGTTCCGGAATATTCTTCTTTGGTATGTAGTCGCTGAAACACTTCGAAGATTCGTTTTTGGTATTGAGGTTCTATCCCGATTCCGTTATCGCTTACTGTCATTTTTGAAAAGGTTCCGTATTGTGTCTCATCGTTTAAACTGACATGGTCAACAATTTCGTGCCTCACTTTAATTTTGGGAGTGACACCTTCTGCCTTGAATTTAATGGCGTTGCTGATCAGGTTTATAAGCAATTGCCTGAACTGCACCGGAATCACTTCGATCTCATCGTTGCCTTCGGTAGTTATTTTAGAAGCATTCAATTCGATTTCTTCACTGAGTTCTTCCGTCACTTCATTGACCAGTTCCCTGAAGCTGTATTTCTCGAACAGGAACACTTCTTTCTTGACGCGTGAATAGGCGAGCAAGTCCTGAATGAGGTTTTGCATCCTGCGGGCCGCTTCCTGGGTGCGATTGAGATAATTGGCGCTGGATTCGGTAAAGCTATTGGCGGAATCTTCCCCAATCCGGCTTATGAACGTCTGTATCTTACGCAATGGCTCCTGTAAATCGTGGCTCGAAATGTAAGTGAACGATTCCAGTTCTTTGTTCATGGCATCAAGGGAAGCGTTTTTCTCGAGGAGGCTTTTGTTGGATTCAAGCAAATGCTGCCGGCTGCTTTCCAGATCGGTCTTTAACTGATTTGAAATCCTCAGTTCCCTAAAAATAATAAGGTAAGACGTTACAAGGATCAGCAGGGAAAGGAAGGTCAGGAATATTGAAAACAGTGGTGTCAGGACGGTTTGTTCCACTAAGGTTTTATTGCGGAGTTTGTACTGCATGTCTTCTTCTGTAACCATATGGTTCACGTGACTCCGCAAATCAATCATGATTTTTCGCCCTTTGAGCCAGCGCTCTTTTGGAATTTTTCCCAAAGGTGAATCATTGACGATATCTTTCATGAAAGTGACCCGCTTATTCAGGATGCTGTCCAGTTTCCGGAAGTTCTGGCGTTGGGAAAAATTATCCTTTATGAGTTCGCGTAAATACACTTTTTGGGAATCGAGCACAAACAGGTTATGCCTCATCCGTTCCAGATAGATGGGGTCTTTGGTCAGTACAAATCCACGTGAATCGGCTTCGGCTTCGTAAGTGGAAATATAAATGTTATTGAGCTGGAGTTTTACCAACGTCGTGTGGTTGACCCATTCGGAAGTCTTCGTGAGATTATTTATCCGCAGATAGGAAAACACCGAAAGAAGCAGCAAAAGTGCCGCCGCGATAATAAAGATTAATTGTATCCTGCTGCTTTTGAATGATGTCATGTACGCGTCAGGCCACCTTGATGACGAATTGTTCGCGAAGGGGCTTTACCTGCAATTTACGCGAGTCCAGTGAAAGTACATAGGCAATCGCCTTTTTTAACAAGTTGTAGGAAGCAGGTTTTGTGATGTAAAAATTGGCACCACCTTCAAACATGCGTTCCACAACATCTGAGTTGCTTGAAGTTGAAAATATTACAACGGGAATGTCACGAAGTTTTGGTGACTGGCGTATTTCCTGAAGGCATTCGAAGCCGTTCTTGCGGGGCATATTCAAATCAAGGAAAATGATTTCCGGGGCAGGAGGCGTATCTTCCAGTAGTTGCATGAGCCTGGCGCCGTCATTTGAAACCGTCAGATTCGCTTCGCCGGTAATTTCCATGAGAGCTTCGGAGAACAGGGTGCAATCGTCCGAATCGTCATCAGATAAAAAGATACTTCGTTTGATATGGGGGACATTCGCTTTCATAGCAAAAAGCTTTTGATGTGCTAATGTAGCGAATAAAACCTTATCTGTCCAAAAAAACAGAACAAGACAGGTTAGTAAATAATTAGCCCGATGTTATTTTTCCACTCGCAAAAATCGTGTAACTTTGGCGTGCAAACCACATCTCTATGAGCCAGAAAATATTGCTTACTTCCAAAGAAGTCAATATCATTTTGCACCGCCTTGCGTGTCAGCTCATTGAAAACCACCTCGATTTTAAAAATACAGTATTGATTGGCATCCAGCCGAGAGGTACTTTTTTGGCTAACCGGCTGAAAGCGTTGCTCGAAGAAGATTATGGTGTCAGCGATATTGTCATCGGATATCTCGACATTACCTTTTTCCGCGATGATTTCCGCCGAAAAGACAAACCGCTCGAAGCCAGCGAAACACGTATCGATTTTTCCATAGAAGGCAAACGGGTCGTCTTTATTGATGATGTGCTTTACACCGGAAGAAGCATCAGGGCGGCATTGACCGCAATCCAGTCGTTCGGGCGCAGCAAGGGCATCGAACTTTGTGTGCTTGTCGACAGGCGTTTCAGTCGCGACTTGCCCATTCAGCCCGATTATCGCGGACGACAGGTCGATTCCATCAACGATGATAAAGTCCGCGTACAATGGAAGGAGAACGAAGGTGAAGATGCCGTTTATTTAATCAACTCAAATTCATAATCCCCAAATGGCCGAACTCAGCGTAAATCATCTGCTTGGCATCAAATACATCAACAAAGCCGATATTGACCTCATTTTCGAGACCGCTGACCATTTCAAGGAAGTCATTAACCGACCGATCAAAAAAGTTCCGTCGTTGCGTGACGTCACTATTGCCAATATCTTTTTCGAGAACAGCACCCGTACCAGATTGTCGTTCGAACTCGCCCAGAAGAGGCTTTCGGCAGATGTAGTGAGTTTTTCGGCGGCCCAATCATCCGTCAAAAAAGGGGAAACGCTGATTGACACGGTGAATAACATACTGGCCATGAAGGTCGATATGGTCGTCATGCGTCATTCAAGCCCTGGTGCGGCTTACTTTTTATCGCAGAATGTAAAGGCGAGCATTATCAATGCCGGCGACGGCGCTCACGAACACCCGACTCAGGCGCTTCTGGATTCGTTCACCATCCGGGAAAAACTGGGTGATGTTGCCGGTAAAAAGGTTGTTATTGTCGGCGATATTTTACACTCGCGGGTTGCACTTTCCAATATCTATGCATTGCAGATGCAGGGAGCCGAAGTAAAAGTTTGCGGGCCGAATACGCTGATTCCGCGTTATATAAACGAACTCGGCATTTCCGTCGAACCGAACCTCAGAAAAGCCCTCGAATGGGCCGATGTCGCCAATATGCTCCGGGTACAAAACGAACGGCTCGATTACAGCTACTTTCCATCCACACGCGAATATGTAAAGCAATACGGATTGGACAAACAACTTCTCGATTCACTAAATAAAGAGATTGTGATCATGCATCCGGGCCCGATCAACAGAGGTGTCGAGATTACTTCAGATGTGGCAGATTCCGGGCATTCGGTCATACTCGACCAGGTTGAGAACGGTGTTGCGATTAGAATGGCGGTCGTCTATCTGCTCGCTTCTAAAATTAAATAAGATTTCACTTTTTTGGCTTCGGCACGCGGATTCAATCTTTGTATATTTGTTAAAGACCAAATTTCGCAGCTATGAAAGTCGAGACACACAACAATACCTGTATCATTCGTGACAATCAGAGTGATTTGACCAATTTCCTCATGAAGCTCACCCATGAATTCAAGACATTCGAAAAATACCATGTAATTATAGATGTAAGTTCGCACGGACGTATCACGGTAAAACAGGCCAATTCATTTTTGCCTCTGTCGAATTCGCACCGCAAAACCAAAAAGTCTTTTGTGGTGGTTACCGATACCGATTTCAATGCTACCTCTGCGAAATTGGCACTCGTTCCTACAATCCAGGAAGCGCATGACGTAATTGAACTGGAAGAAATAGAACGCGATTTGGGAATCTAATCCGTATCAACCAATTAAAACATCTAACAAATGAAGAATTTAGTTCTTTTGATTTTCCTTTTCCCGGTGATTGCATTTGCACAGTATAATCCAGGAACTGTTACACTCAATGACGGTTCTGTAAAATCAGGATTTATTGAGATTCCGGAATTTCAGGATTCCAAATTAAAATTCAGGTCTACAGAAAAAGCTTCGGTCGAAAAGCTAAAAGTCGAAACCGTAAAAGAATTCGAGATAACGAACCGTGAAGGCCAAACAGAAAAATTCATTACGCTTAAAACCGCGCGTAATCGAAATCTTCGCGACGGATTTAAGATAAACGAAGAAAAATCATTTTTGAAGATTGTAAAAAAGAATAGGATTGCAATCTATATCGCGCATTTCAAAGGTACTACCACTATGGGCCGGGCAAGTGGAGGCATAAGTTCGCAACAATTCGGAGGCGATAAATATTTCCTGCAACGCGAAGGTGACGATTTCGCATTCTCGATAGGTGACCACAGATACGACCTTGACTTTATGACAGGGATGAGTACATATGCCGTGATACACGAAAATTATAAGGAGATTTGTCCTGAATTCATAGAGAAACTAAAACAAGCCGATCTTCCTGTATCCAGATTCGGTGAGTTTGTTGACATTTATGATACGGCCTGTCCGCAAAAATAATTTGTTTTAAATCTTGTATTTTCTTTGAAGCTTACCATCCTCGGCTGTTATGCCGCAACTCCGCGAACCTTCACCAACCCGACTTCACAGGTACTTGAAGTGAAAAACCGTATCTTCCTTATCGATTGCGGAGAAGGAACACAAGTGGCGCTGCGAAAGAATAAAATCAAGTTTTCCAAAATCGAACATATATTTATTTCCCATTTGCATGGCGACCATTTGTACGGGCTTGTAGGTTTGGTTTCCACGTTCATGTTGTTGGGCCGCGTTGCAGATTTGCACATACATGGCCCAAGAGGAATCAAGGAAATCATTTTGTTGCAATTGCGGCTTTCGAATTCATTTACGGGCTATAATCTGTATTTCCACGAAAACGACAATAAGGAAAGCATCGTGGTGTATGAAGATGATAAGGTGATTGTTTCGACAATTCCGTTGGTGCATCGTATTTACACCATGGGGTATTTATTTCAGGAGAAAGCCGGTCTGAAACGATTGAACCCTGAAGGCGTGGAAAAGTACGGAATCGAAAAATTGTATTACCGCAATATTGTTTTAGGGAAAGATATTACGCTCGACGATGGAAGGACGATTCCGAATGAAGAATTGACATTTGAACCCGATAAGCCAAAGAGTTACGCTTTTTGTTCCGATACCGTATTTACCGAAACCATCATACCTTATATAAAGGAAGTAGATTCCCTGTACCACGAGTCGACTTTTTTGCAAAGCGAAGCCGAACTGGCCCAAAAGACCATGCATTCTACAGCGATACAGGCAGCCACTATCGCCAAAGAAGCCAACGTGGGTCAGCTTATACTTGGACATTATTCCACCCGATATGATTCGATAACGCTTTTCAAAGAAGAAGCACAGACCGTTTTTGAGAATGTTTTGCTTGCCGATGATGGGTTGAGTTTTGAATGGTGAATTAACACAATTAATAATTAACAATGGAAGATCTTTCCCACCTGCGCCAATCCTACGAAAAAAGCGAATTATCTGACGCAGGTTTACCTGAATTTCCTTTTGAGCTGTTTGCCAAATGGTTCAATGAGTTGCGCGATTTTGGAAAAGAACCTGAAATAAACGCGATGACATTGAGCACGATCGGCATTGACGGTTATCCCAAAGCACGTGTGGTTCTTTTAAAGAGTTTCGACGATTCCGGATTTGTATTCTTTTCGAATTATGAATCGGAGAAAGGACAAGCCATGGAACTTGAACCAAAAGTCTGTTTGTCATTTTTCTGGCCTTCGATGGAACGTCAGGTTATTATAAAAGGAAGCGTTTCTAAAATTGATGACGCGGAATCTGAAGCCTATTTCCATTCACGTCCGCGCGGCAGCCAGTTAGGCGCGTTGGCATCGAACCAAAGCCTTCCGGTGGAATCACGACATAAACTTGACGACCGGCTCAAAACACTCGAAAGTGAATTCGAAGGCCGCCAGATTCCGAAACCAGAATATTGGGGCGGCTATAAGGTACAACCGGAAAGCATGGAATTCTGGCAGGGCAGGGCTAACAGGATGCACGATCGTATTTTGTATGTCATTGAAGATGGTGATTGGAAACAGATTCGATTACAACCTTAAGTATTTATTAGTTGGACACACAGTTACAATAAATAACACAAACAAAGAAGAAGTCTTCAGTTTCCGCTGAAGACTTTTTATTGCTTAAAACATCATTTTGTAAGAAAAATATTTAATAAAAATACAAATATGTG
Source organism: Flavobacterium silvaticum (assembly GCF_012911565.1). GTDB lineage: Bacteria > Bacteroidota > Bacteroidia > Flavobacteriales > Flavobacteriaceae > Flavobacterium > Flavobacterium silvaticum. The sequence continues at coordinate 111,012 of NZ_JAAMPU010000107.1, forward strand.
TATTTCATCGATTTTATTTGTCATTTCACCGACATTTGCCGTAATATTGTCTCAACAAAAACAAAGACGTTCTTACGATTACCCAGATTGAAAGGTTACCGCCCCAAATGTAACCCGGATATCAAAAAGTCAAAACAACCTGAACTGGTTTGCCCCACATGCCAGTTTGGAAATTCAACAAACTAAAGCCCTTTTTCCCCAAATCAGGACTTTGCAAAACCTACTAATGCGATGAAAACATTTCTATTCAAATCAGTCTTGCTGTGCACTTTGGTGTTCACTATGAACTCTTGTACGTCTGATTCGGCCGAAGAGCTGAATGCAGAAGAGCGCACATTGGTTACCAACTACGCTTACAACGACCTTGAAACCGAACTGGCTACGGAAATCAACGATTACCGTGAGAGTATCGGGTTGAACCGTTTGGAACTCATCAACCATGTTTCCTTTAAATCTGAAGAGCACAACGAATACATGATCGCAAACCAGGTTGTAAACCACGACCAATTCGAGGAGCGCGCCCACAACATCATGGAAGTACTTGGTGCCGTAAAGGTAAACGAAAACATTGCTTACAATTATCAGGCTCCATCCGGTGCATTGAATGCCTGGCTGAACAGCCCGGGTCACAAAGCGAACATCGAAGGCAATTTCACTCACTTCGGTATCTCGATTACGGTAGACCCTGCCACCGGCAAAAAATATTACACGAACATATTCGTGAAAAAGTAAAGAGTGAGTTGAATTAAATTTTGTTTTTGTTTTGACAAAGAGGCTGCGAGATATCGCGGCCTTTTTTGTTTTTTATTAGTTCAAAAGATGGGAAGTTCGATAGATCGGAAGGTGTTTTGAGTTTGTTGGAAATAATCCATATTTAATTTGGAAAAATTCCATACATGAAATACATTTGACAAATGGACATTCCTTTTTTTCCAGATGGTGTTTCCGCAGGATTTCCCAGCCCGGCAGACGATTACTGTGAACAGACGATAAGCCTCGACACGGAAGTATTTGGAAATGCTCCGTTTACAAAATTTTGTGTGCGGGTAACAGGTACATCCATGAAAGATGCGGGTATAGACCATGGCGATATTGTAGTGGTCGATAAAGGAATCGAGCCCGCAGACCATGATATCGCTGTTTGTGTCCTTAATGGTGAATTCACTTTAAAACGACTCAAAGTAGAAAAAGACAGTTTATGGCTGCTTCCGGAGAATAACCAGTTCAAGCCGATACCAATTCCAAAAGATGCTGATTTTGAAGTTTGGGGCATCGTAACCCACACTTTAAAATATCACCGGAAAAGAAAATAGCATGTATGCATTGATCGACTGCAATAATTCATTCGTTTCATTCGAACGTGTTTTCCAGCCGGAACTCAAAGGCAAGCCCGTGATTGTCTTGTCGAATAACGACGGGTGCATCATCTCAAGATCCGATGAAGCGAAGGCTTTGGGAATAAAGATGGGAGCGCCATATTACCAAGTTCAGGATATCATCCGGCAGCATAATGTTTTTGTCCGCTCGTCCAATTATACGCTGTACGGCGACATGAGCAATCGCGTCATGAACCTGCTTCGGGAATTCAGTCCGGAAGTCGAAATATACAGTATCGATGAGGCTTTCCTCAAATTCGAAGGTTTTGAAAATTTCGATTTCGACCAAATCGGTACGGCCATCCACAAACGCATATTGAAAGGAGTCGGCGTTCCGGTATCGATAGGTTTTGCACCGACGCGCGCGTTGTCAAAGCTGGCCAACAAAATCGCGAGGAAATTTCCGGACCGCACCGGTAATTATTACATCATGGATTCAGAGGAAAAACGTATCAAAGCACTCAAATGGGCAGGCATCGGAGACATTTGGGGAATCGGCCGGAAGAATTACAAACGGTTGACTTCCATTGGAATCCGTACGGCTTATGATTTCACCCAGTTGTCTGACGATTATGTCCGAAGGCATCTTTCCGTAATCGGGCTTCGGTTGAAATATGATCTCGAAGGCAAACCGGCAACACAGAGTGACGAGATAAAAGACAAAAAGCATATCGCCTGTACGCGCAGTTTCGACAAGATGATTTGCGACGAAGAAGAAATGCAGGAACGCATCAGCACCTATGTTGCCAGTGCCGCAGTCAAACTCAGGAAACAGAAAAGCAATTGCCAGGCCGTCCATGTTTTTATCCTGAGCAACCGCCACCGTAAAGACCTGTCCCAGTACAACGGCGCTTTTTCGATTAGGTTTCCGTATCCCACATCATCGACACTCGAAATAAGCAAATGGGCACAAAGGGCACTCAAAGTGATATACAAACAAGGGCATCACTATAAAAAGGCTGGTGTGGTATTGATGGAGATTTCAAAAGACGAATCACAGCAGCTCCATATGTTCGAATATGAAAACCCAAACCATAAAGTTTTGATGGAAGTCATCGACCGGGTGAATCATAAAATAGGGGAAAAGATAAAGTACGGCCGGAATGATCTGAAGCGCAAATGGAAAATGAACCGCAATATGTTGTCAGCCTTATACACGACACAACTCGCCCAGGCTATCCAGGTGAAGGCGGATGATTCCGTGACCATTCACTCCACGACCCTACATATAGATTCGGAACCGGTAAACCAGCCACTTCAAATGCCAGCAGCGTATGACAGGCCGTGACACCCGAACCGCAGTACACAATGACTTCAGGTGATTTTTTATCACCAATCATGTTGCGGTACAAATCACGCAAATCCTCAGGCTTCCTGAAATTTCCGGCTTCATCCAGATTCGACCTGAACGGAATGTTTACAGCCGTTGGAATATGTCCGGCGACCAGATCTATCGGTTCGGTGATTCCGTCATATCGCTGCTTTTCACGCACGTCGATGAGCAGATGGCTTTTTTCATGGATGGCTTTACGGACAGCGTCAATCGTGACAAAAGGTAAATTCCAGCCGGAGCTTTCGTAATCTTTTGATGGTGTGGATTTGTTTATATGATCTGTCGTTGGAAAACCTTTTGCAATCGCATTTTGGAATCCGCCGTCGAGAACCTGGACTTTGGTGTGTCCTATGGCTCTCAGCATCCACCAGAGACGCGCCGCCGCATTGGCTCCGCAGTGATTGTCATAGATTACGACATGGCTTCGTTCGCTGATTCCAATGTTTGAAATCGCCTTTAGAAAATGCTTGATAGACGGCAACGGATGTCTTCCGCCAAACTTCGGATCGCCGACAGTCGCAAGGTCTTTATTCACATCGACAAAAACAGCTTTCTCCAGATGGCTCCGTTTATAATTTTCAAACGCATCCGAAGAATTGGATACATCGACAAGGATTACATCGTCATTTTTGTAAAGAAGCAGTAATTCATCGGGAGTAATCAATGGCGTCATGGGTTATGCTTTGTTTTTGCCCGATAGATGAAGCCATTCCAGGCGGCTCATTTCAAACCTGACTTCTTTGCCATGCATCCCGTTCCTGTGCCAGCCCATTTTCTCATAGAATTTTTCAGCCCTTGTGCCTGGCGCCGTTCCAAGCCATACTTCCGACTTATCCTGATCAAAATACCAGTCGAGCATCATGTCGTGGAGCCTTTTACCAATTCCTTTGCCTTCAGATTCGGGATCGAGGAAAAGCGCCCATATATTACTGTCGACCAAATCGGCTATGGCAAAACCCACAATCTTTCCATCGGCTTCACAAACCCAACCTTTCCCGCGATGGAACATAAAGTCGTAACAATCTGCATCCGTAACCAAAGCCGGATTCGAAAGCATATTCTCTTTCACCGAATTACGTACAATTTGGATCTGTGGAATATCTGCTGCTATCGCTTCCCGAAAAATCATAGGTTATTCATTTTAACTCCTTCGCCAGGAACCGCGCCGTATGGCTTTTTTTCACTTTCGCGACTTCTTCCGGCGTTCCTTCGGCCACGACTTTCCCGCCGCCTTTTCCACCTTCCGGGCCTATATCTATGATATGGTCGGCGAGCTTGATCACGTCCATATTGTGTTCGATGATGAGTACGGTATTGCCTTTGTCGACAAGTTTTTTGATGACTTCCATCAATACGCGGATGTCTTCGAAATGCAGGCCGGTCGTGGGCTCGTCCATGATGTAGAACGTATTTCCCGTATCTTTTTTGGACAGTTCCGTAGCGAGTTTGATACGCTGGGCTTCACCGCCTGAAAGAGTCGTACTTTGTTGTCCCAGCGTAATGTATCCGAGACCGACATCCTGTATCGTCTTGATCTTGCGATATATTTTCGGGATGTTCTCAAAGAACGGGACCGCTTCGTCAACCGTCATGTTCAGTACGTCTGAAATCGATTTGCCTTTGTAGCGTATTTCAAGCGTTTCGCGGTTGAAGCGCTTGCCCTGGCAGGTTTCGCATTCCACATACACATCGGGCAAAAAGTTCATTTCGATGGTACGCACGCCAGATCCTTCGCAGGTTTCACAACGTCCTCCCTTTACATTGAAAGAAAAACGTCCGGCCTTGTATCCGCGAATCTGGGCTTCCGAAGTCATCGTGAACAGGTTCCGGATTTCGGTGAAAACCTCTGTATATGTCGCCGGATTCGACCGCGGTGTACGACCGATCGGGCTTTGGTCGATATCGATGACCTTATCGATATGTTCGAGGCCTTCGATGGTTTTATACGGTTTCGGTTTCTTGACCCCATTGAAATAATAAGCATTGAGGATAGGGTAGAGCGTCTCGTTGATAAGTGTCGATTTGCCGCTGCCCGAAACTCCCGTGACGCATATCAGTTTGCCCAACGGCAATTCGATCGAGACATTTTTGAGGTTGTTTCCTGTTGCACCCGTCAGTTTGAGGATTTTGCCGTTGCCTTCGCGGCGTTTTTTCGGAACCGCGATTTCTTTTTTGCCACTGAGGTAATCGGCGGTCAGCGTATGTTCCGACAGCAATTCCTCCGGCGTTCCTTTCGAGATGATTTCACCACCGTATTTTCCGGCTTTCGGCCCTATGTCGATTACATAATCGGCGCGTTCGATCATATCCTTGTCGTGTTCGACCACGATGACGGAGTTGCCTATGTCCCGCAATTGCTCGAGCGAATGGATGAGTTTTTCATTGTCGCGCTGATGCAATCCGATGCTCGGTTCATCTAGAATGTAAAGTACGCCGACGAGTTGTGACCCGATTTGTGTGGCCAGACGAATCCGTTGCGCTTCACCGCCCGAAAGTGTTCTCGAGCCGCGGTTCAGCGACAGGTAATCCAATCCGACATTGACTAAAAAGTGAAGCCTGTCGCGGATTTCCTTGATGATTTCGACGGCTATTATTTTTTGTTTTTCCGATAGTTTATCGGTTAGGGAATCAAACCATTGCGTCAGGTCGGAAATATCCATTCCGGAAAGATCGGCTATGTTCTGGCCTTCGATCTTGAAGTACAACGCTTCTTTTTTGAGACGTGCGCCTTCGCAGACCGGACACGTTACTTCGTCCATGAAATCTTTGGCCCAGCGTTTTATGGAAGTCGAATCGGTTTCTTCGTACTGGTTCTTGATGAAGTTTGAAATCCCTTCGAATTCGATCTTGTACTCTTTGGTAATCCCAAGCGATTTCGAGGCGACGGCGAATTTTTCCTTTCCGCCGTTGAGGATGATATCCATGGCTTCTTCTGAAATCTTCTCGATCGCATCGGTCAGTTTGAACCCGAATTTTTCACCTATGGTTTCGAGTTGCTTGAAGATCCAGCTCGATTTGTATTCGCCGAGTGGAGCGAAACCGCCTTGTTTGATGGACAGTTTCGGGTTCGGGATAATCTTTTTGAGATTGATTTCATTCACCGTTCCAAGCCCCGTGCAATTCGGGCACGCGCCCTTGGGAGAGTTGAACGAGAATAAATTCGGTTCCGGGTTCGGATAGGAAATGCCTGTAATCGGGTCCATCAATGTCCGGCTGAAAAAACGCGCGTTACCTGAATCCTGGTCCAAAATCAGGAGTACATCTTCTCCATGATACATGGCGGTCTTAATGCTTTCGGTCAACCTGTTTCGGGTGTCGGTCGAATCATCTACTGCAATGCGGTCCACGACAATTTCAATATCATGCGTCTTGTACCGGTCGAGCTTCATTCCGGGCGTAATTTCCCTGACCTCGCCGTTGATGCGGACGCGAAGGAACCCCTGTTTGGCTATTTGCTGGAACAATTCGGCATAATGGCCTTTTCGCGCGCGGATAACAGGCGCTAAAATGTTGATGCGTTTTCCGGCAAAATCTTTTTCTATGAGCGAACGGATCTGGTCGTCGCTGTAGCTGACCATTTTCTCTCCGGTGTTGTAGCTATAGGCATCGGATGCCCTGGCGAACAGCAATCGCAGGAAGTCATAAATCTCAGTGATAGTTCCAACGGTAGAGCGCGGGCTGCGGCTTGTCGTTTTTTGCTCAATTGCGATGACGGGCGACAATCCGTCGATCTTATCCACATCGGGCCTTTCCAGACCTCCGAGGAATTGGCGCGCATAAGCCGAAAAAGTCTCTATGTAGCGGCGTTGTCCTTCGGCATAAATCGTATCGAAGGCAAGCGATGATTTCCCTGAACCCGAAAGCCCCGTGATAACCACAAGCTGTTCGCGTGGGATAACAACGTCTATATTCTTGAGATTGTGGACGCGGGCGCCGAGCACTTCAATGGTTTCGTCTGTCTTTAGCATAAAAATTCGTGGCGGAATAAGAGATGCAAAAGTACGATTTCGACACTGATTTTTGGGTGTGGGAAAACGGAAGTTTGTGTTAAAACGAGCTTTTGTTTGTTACTGTTACGATTCTGTTTACCAATTGTGTGTTTACAGATTTTTGTAAACAGGAAGTTTGTAAACACGAATTTGGTTTAGGTTAGCCGGAAAATCATTCAATTACCAGTTGTTTCAGTTGTATAAGGAAAAAAATCTTTAAGTCTAAGCACTCGTGGAATTAACATTTGCGGCAGATTTAATGTAACCAGTCTATTTTGGGAAACGTTATTTTTGCTACGGGGAGGGGCCAAATGGTACCCAAAAAAAAAATTAGAAATAGTCGGTACATTTTTTCTGCCGCAAATGTTAAAGTTTTATTGATTGCAGCGTGTTTGGATCAGACATCTGGTCCTATGGTCTCAACTAAGTTCGGGAAGATGTTGCTCTTTACTCATCTTCTAAACACAGTTTGACAGCTTTATATCCTCAAAAATACAAGGTTCAGTCAGCGATAGAAAAATGCATGAATCCTGAATGATTATTCAATAACCAGCTGCTTCAGTTGCAAGCGGTACGCCTCAAGTACCTTTGTTTTTTCAAGCAACCCAAAGTAGCGACCATTTTTGAGTACGGGCAGGATGGAAGCATGGGTCGATTCGAATTTTTCCATGGCCGATGCGACACCTTCTTCCAACGTGATGATAGCCTGGGGGTACGAAACGATGTCGTGCAGCGCCGTATATTTTTGCCGGAATGAATTGAAGATGATCGGCCGGATGGCATTGAGTTCGACAATTCCCGTCAGGTTGGCTTTTTCGTCGAGTACGGGAAAAACTTCCTGTTTGGTTTCAGACAGCAGTTGGATCAGTGTTTCTACGGAATCGGTCTGCCGCAGCCATTGGACTTCGTGGTCGACGAGTTTGAGCATATCGATGCTGAGCAGGATGTTCCGGTCTTTATCCGAAGTGAATACATCGTCTTTTTCAGCCAGGTGCTTGACATCCATCGAATGTTTTTCAAATTGTTTCGATACCGCAAAGCTGATGGAGGACACAATCATAAGCGGCACCATCAAATCATAACCGCCCGTGATTTCACCAATAAGGAAGATGGCGGTCAAAGGCGCATGGAACAAGCCGCTGAGTATTCCGGCCATGCCAACAATGGTGAAATTCCCGACAGGAAGCTGGTGGGTGATACCGAGCAGATTGAAAAATTTGGCGACAAAAAAGCCTAAGTAAGAACCTACAAACAGAGAAGGCGCAAAATTTCCGCCGTTTCCACCGCTTCCGAGCGTCATTCCCGTCGCAAAGGCTTTGAACATCATGGTTATCCCAAGGAAAGACAGCAGGATCCATTCGTTATGCCTGTGTTTCTCCAGTAAAGTATTTTCAAGAAGCGTCGACGGATCGCCATTGGCCAGGGTCTTGATGCTTTCATAACCTTCACCGAACAATAAAGGGAAAAAGAAAATCAATATACCCAACATCGTCGCTCCCAAAAGCGCACGTTTGTAGGCTTTGTTCTTCATGCGTGCAAAGAAACCTTCGACGCGCTGGAAATTTTTGGCGTGATACAGCGAGATGAATCCGGCGCACAGTCCCAATAAAATATAGAACGGTATGTTATGGTAATCGAATTCCTGTTTCTGGCGGAACGAGAGCAATACTTCTTCATTCAATACGACGGTAGAAACCAAAGCACCGGTCGCGGCTGAAATGATAATCGGGACAAAAGCGGAAATCGTCACATCGGTCAAGACCACCTCGATCGAAAAAAGCACACCTGCAACCGGTGCATTGAACGCCGCACCTATACCTGCCGCGACACCACAGGCCAAAAGCAGGATACGGTCTTTTTGAGAGAGCCGGTATTTTTGGGCAAAGTTCGACCCGATGGCGGCTCCCGTTATGGTAATCGGGGACTCAAGCCCGGCCGATCCGCCAAGCCCGACGGTAAGTGAACTCGTAACGATTTGGGCATACATTTGTTTTTTTGGCAAAATCCCACCTTTTTTGGCGACGGCAAACAAAATACGCGAACTTCCTTTTTCGAGGCTTCCGCCAAGAAAATTCCGGATGACGAAGACCGTCAGCAAAATACCTACAATGGGCAGCAGTACATTGATGAACGGAAACTTGAGGAATCCGTTGATATACGTCGCAAAAACAAAAACATAGTGGGCGAAACTCTTCAGGATGATTACCGCCACGGCACACGTAAAGGCAACCACCACACAGGCCAGGTATAGGAACTGGCGTTCCGGCAACATGGTCTTGGCAATGAAAAAAAGGCGTTCGAACTGTCTTGCGATCTTGCGGAAGAACAATACGGGGATCGAAGCTTTTTTGGCTGACATAGTTGTTGGGGATAAATTCCGGATGTGCAAAAATAACCCCTGCAAAGCCAACAACCTTTACATTTGAGATATTTTTTTGATTGATTTTTCCGATTCCTGTCAGAAACCGGCTGCGGCGTCATCCCCGCGCGGATCGGCACCAGCTTCATAGGTTCCGTTGGGTAATTGCAGGATCGCATCGACTTTTCCGATGACTGGCGCTGCCTGGATATTGATTTTGTACCCTTTGTCCTTTAATTGTTTGATTGTTTCGCCAGAAAATCCATCGGGCTCCATCAGTATGTCATCCGGAAGCCATTGATGATGCATGCGCGGCTGGCCAACCGATTGTTGCATGCCCATATCAAACTCAGCAACATTGAGGATGTTCTGGAAAATCGAGGTAATGATCGTCGATCCGCCCGGCGATCCAAGAACCATAAACAGTTTACCCTCTTTTTCAACAATCGTCGGTGTCATTGAACTCAGCATACGTTTACCGGGTTCGATTGCGTTGGCTTTTGAACCCGTAAGCCCGAAATAATTCTGCGTTCCGGCCTTGATGCTGAAATCGTCCATTTCATTATTGAGGAAAAAACCGAGCTCGGCACAATACAATTTGGAACCGAAGGCACCATTCAAAGTCGTAGTTACCGAAACGGCATTTCCAAACGGATCCACAATAGAAAAATGCGTCGTTTGATCGCTCTCTGAAAAAGGGATGTCGCCATGTGAAATCTGTGAAGACGGGATGATATTTTCAAGATCGGAACTTTTCAAACGATGGTGTAAGTACGTCGTGTCAATCAACTGGTTTTGAGGTGATTTTATAAAATCCGGATCGGCTAGAAAATAATTCCTGTCGGCATAGGAACGTTTCTCGGCTTCGGTCAGTAAAGTGATATAATCGACCGAGTTATGAGGTAGGGAACTGACATCAAAAGGCTCGATCATTTTAAACATCTGATTCAGGCAAAAACCACCGCTGCTGGGCAAACCCATAGAAATCACATGGATATTCCGATAGTCGAATTCAATGGGTTTGCGCCAGATGGCTTTGTATGACCTGAGATCTTTCGCAGACAGAATCCCGCCTTTCTCTGCAATGAACCTGATAAGCATTTTTGCCGATCGTCCTTTGTAAAATTCATTAGCCCCGTTTTTTTCAATCCGTTCCAGCGTTTGGGCGAGTTCCGGATATTTTATGGTATCGCCAATCTTAAAAGTGCCGGAATAAATGGTACCGTTTCCATTGAGACTGATGATTTCCTTTTTATGGTCGGTGATTTGTTTCAGTTGTTTGCCTGTAACCACAATACCTTTTCTTGCCAGGGCAATTGCCGGAGCGAACAATTTCTCTATCGGTAAGCTTCCGAATTTTTTATGCATTTCGAATATTCCGGCCACAGATCCGGGAACGCCGACCGCTTTGGCAGAACTGAGGCTCAGGTTCGGGATCACGTTCCCGTTTTTATCCAGGAACATATCGCGGCTCGCTTTCAAAGGTGCGGTTTCGCGAAAGTCGAGCGATCCTGAAGTTCCATCGTTCATTCGGTACACCATGAATCCACCACCCGAAATATTCCCTGCGTATGGATAAGCGACTGCAAGCGCGAGTTGGACGGCGATAGCGGCATCGAATGCATTTCCGCCCTGTCTCATTATTTCGGATCCTATTTCACTCGCTTCGATGCGGGCCGAAACGACCATCGCGTTCCGGGCTGTAAAACCGATCTGTGAAAACGAAATCTGGCAACATAGAAGCAATGAAAAAAGAAATCGCTTCATAGACCGGCTAAGGTTTTGGCGGCGTGGGCGCGCAGGTCTTCAAAGAATTCAGTGAATTCCTGTTCAAACAGGGTGTAGTATTTTGACAATTCTTCCGAAGCGAAACGCATATTGGATTCCGTGCGGCTGCGTTGGTCCATCTGGGTAAGTATGCGTTGGATGCCTTCAGGGAACTGGTAACTCCAAAGCCAGTTGTACTTGATCATGTACGGCATCATCCCTTTTGTCTTTTCGGTCAGCTGATCGTAGTTGCGCTCGAGCGAATCGTAAAAATTGTCGATAAAAGAACCGAGTTTTTCAGGGGAATATTTCTGCCAGTTCTTAGAAAGGAAATGATCGTAAAAAATATCCATGATCACACCTGAATAATGATGGTACCTTTCGTGCAGCCGTTTTGTCCCTTTGCGGAATACGGGATGCTGGTCTGTGAACATATCGATTTCGCGATGCAGCAGCACACCTTTCTGTATATCCGGATGCAGGGTTTCATAGTGCTTTCCGCGGATGCCGTCTGCCATGAAGTTGCCAATTTTGACGAGTTCGTTGTCGCCGGAAAGATAGATGTGGGCAAGATAGTTCATGGATTAAAGATAGGGATTGTTTGGTTAACGGTTAACAGATAACGGTTAACAGATAACGGTTAATAGTTAACAGATAACAGGTAAAGTATTTAGGAGGGGTAGTGTTACGCAATTTGTCGTTACTTAAAATTACGTAACAACGAATTGCGTAACAGGTTGGGAAAAACGAGGTATCATAAATCATTGGTCGTTTAACTTTATGGTCAGGTTAATTTCCAGATTTGAAAAAGCCAGGCGTGGACTGCGGGAATAGCTTCTAAATTTTATCTTTGTGACGCTGATGTAAAATTCACGGACCTAACGGCTCCAAATTCAGATCAACAAAAATCAAATCAACACCCGAGGCGCAGCCGAATTGTATAAAGCGCAGCGGATAAAATAATCCCCTCAATGACTCTAATCAAATCCATATCCGGAATCCGCGGTACCATAGGCGGAAAGACCGGCGATAATTTAACTCCTGTCGATGCCGTCAAATTTGCATCGGCTTACGGAACCTGGCTCAAGAATTACAGCAACAAAGACAAGCTGACCGTAGTGATTGGCCGTGACGCGAGGATTTCCGGCCCCATGATTCACAATCTCGTGGTCAATACGCTGATTGGCTTGGGAATCGATGTGATTGATTTAGGTTTATCGACGACACCGACCGTAGAAGTGGCCGTTCCTTTGGAAAAAGCCGATGGTGGAATCATCCTGACCGCATCACACAATCCGAAACAATGGAACGCGCTCAAGTTGCTTAACGAAAAGGGCGAATTCCTGAACGGGGAAGAAGGAGCCAAAATACTTGACATAGCCGAACGTGAGGCATTTGATTTTGCCGATGTGGATTCACTGGGCGAAATCATCCCGAACGATGCCTACATGGATATCCATATCGACGAAGTTCTCGAACTTCCACTTGTAGATGCCGAAGCCATTAAGGCTGCTAAATTCAAGGTCGTTGTTGACGGCGTCAATTCGTCCGGGGGCATCATCATCCCAAAATTACTGGATTTGCTCGGAGTCGAAACCGTAAAACTGTATTGCGAACCGAACGGTCATTTCCCGCACAACCCGGAGCCTTTGAAGGAACATCTGGGTGATATCTGCAAACTTGTCGTTGATGAAAAAGCAGATTTTGGGATTGTCGTCGATCCCGATGTTGACCGGTTGGCATTCATTTCAGAAGACGGTGAAATGTTCGGGGAAGAATACACTTTGGTCGCCGTCGCCGATTATGTCTTGTCGAAAACGCCGGGAAATACCGTTTCGAATATGTCGTCATCGCGTGCGTTGGCCGATGTCACCAAAGCGCATAAAGGTTCTTATGAAGCCAGTGCGGTAGGCGAGGTCAATGTGGTCGAACTGATGAAGAAAAACAATGCCGTTATTGGAGGCGAAGGAAACGGCGGTATCATTTATCCCGAACTGCACTACGGACGCGATAGTTTGGTCGGGGTAGCCTTGTTCCTGACACATCTGGCGAACAAGAAAATGAAAGTGTCGGAATTGCGGGCTTCGTATCCGCAGTATTTCATGAGCAAGAATAAGATCGAGCTCACGCCGGCGATTGATGTCGATGCTATTTTGAAAGCGATGACCGAAAAATATCAGTCCGAGAAAATAACCACTATCGACGGCGTAAAAATCGATTTTGCCGAAAACTGGGTACACCTACGCAAATCGAATACGGAACCGATCATCCGCATTTACACCGAAGCAAAAACACAACAAGCTGCTGATGATCTTGCCATACGCATCATTGATGAAATAAAGGCTGTCGCCGGAATCTGATGCAGCTGCGACTGGCCGTGATCACTTGTTTTTTCGTTTCGATCGTTTCGGGACAGCAATCGGATTGCGGTTGGTTCGGGACGATGCCGGTTGAAAAAAGACGGACATCGGAACCTTTTAAAAGCGCGGAACGGATCCTGTTGATTTCGTATTTTTCTGCCGGTCGTGATGGATCGGAAACAATAATTGATGGTAATTGGGAAGAAATCCAGGCGACAGACAGTGTTTCCATAGTCCGCAAAATGAACCTGAAGATATTGAAGGAGTTTGACCTGTCACATCTTTCGGATGTAAACAATCTCAAATACGCAGCTCTCGAAATCACCGAATTGAACCAGGCATGGAAAGACTCGCTGAGCCGCTGGTATTTCAATTATCATCCGAGGAAGTGGAAAGATGATGGAACAGTCGAGGTGATCGGTTGTTATTTTCCGAGAAACGCAATCTTGTTCCTCGATGGTAAAGACAGGATTGTTTCTTATATCGAAATTTGTTTTGACTGCATGGGCGCCGCCGCTTCCCAAGATATAGGCTGGCCCGACCTGATACGGTTCCCCATGCCTTGCCGCATTTCAAAACTGGATGTCCTTAAGGATATCTTCCGGAAAAACGGAATCGTCTATGGAATCGACGGACATAACTGGAATGACTTTAAAATCAAAGATTAGCCAACGGCAACAAACAAAAAATCCGCTCCAATCATGAAGCGGATTTTTATTTAACGACTGATCTTATTCGTCACCTTTAGGCTTTTCGCGTTTGGCCGGACTTATTTTAGCCGCCGCATTCGCATCCATCATTTCCATCAGTTTCATCCCGAGCAATCCGCTGATAGGCGAGTCGGATCCGCCATTTCCGGAAATCAATACATCCGGTATGACCTTGATATTGCCGCGACCGATTTCTTCGGTGATTTTATACTTCGTGAAGTTATCGCCACCCATGGCTGAAACCTGCAATTGATAGGCTTCTGCAGTTGATTTACCCACCGCCATGATTTTTTCGGCTTCGGCATTACCGGTTTTGGAAATGCGTTCGGCTTCGGCTCCGGCAGTCAGTTTTGTGGCTTCAGCCTGAGCGCCGGCACGGGCTTTTGTGGCTTCCGCTTCGGCATTGGCACGCATCTTCGTAGCTTCGGCTTCGGCATTTACGTTGAGTTTTAGACTTGTGGCATCACCTTCTGCTTTCTTGACGGCGGCATCGGCTGTACGTTGCGCGATCTCGACACTTTGGGAGGCACGCACGATTTCCTTTTGCATGTCGGCGATCGCGGTTTCTTTTTCGACACCCTGGCGTTGTTCCTGTGCCATTTTCTGGGTCTGATAGGTTTTTTGTTCCTCTTCGGCGATTTTCCTGTCGGTAAGTGTCTTCATCAGCGATTCCGGTGGGACGATGTCACCAATCAAGGTATCGACCGCATTCACGTTGTATTCGTCAAGCACTTCCTTGATATGGTTTTTAGCCGATTCCTGACGCTGCTTCCGTGTACTGAGGAACGAAATCACATCGCTGTCCTGGGCCGAGTTCCGGAAATAGTTACCGATTGTCGGTTCCAAAACCTGGGAAACCAAGTTCGTCATCGAACCGAAACGCGCGATAACCTTTGGCGCTTCGTTGGCCGGCACGTGGATGATCTGGGCCACGTCCAGGTTGAATGGGAAACCGTCTTTGGAGCGCACCGTAATGGTCGACAGGTTTTTATCGAGATCATGCGATTCGCTTCTGGCATTGGCCCAGTTCAGTACAAGGTTCGTAGTTGGAACGGGCTCGAGCTTGGTCGTGTACTTGTTCAATGCATATTTACCCGGCCCGAACGGTTCCAGCCAGACACCGCGTTGTCCTTTGGAAACAATGTTACCGTGTTTGAACGTTTCCCCGGTAACGTCCTGTCCGTCTTCACCAATATAGGAGATGACGACCCCTACGTATCCGATAGGCACATCTGTCATAGGTGTCTGCTCGATCTGGACCGCCCATGTGTTGAGATAATACGTACCGGCGAGCATCACCTGTGGCTGTAGTCCGCGGTTTCCGCCGTTGGTCAGGAACGAGTCGAAATCCTGGAAATTGTTGTGCCCTTCGACGAATTTACCGGCGATCTGCCCAATCGGGATCGGTTCCCCATCGAGTGCCGTGACGATCCCGACCATGTTTTCAAAAATCTTGATCTGATCGGTGATGATGATTTCAAACAAATAGGTATTGATCCGATAAGAACCTGTTGTGATAAAAGCGGTCTGACGTCCTTTTTGTCCGCCGTTGACCAAAAACGCTTCGGCATTCTGGAAGTTGTCGCTTTCTACACGTCGGGCCAGGATGTGTCCCGTTGGGATTTCGACGCCGTCCTTGCTCAGTACAAGTCCGACTTTTCCTTCGGGGATAATGGTAAAGTGAACCATATCCACTTTGTATTGCCAGAACCATTTGCCCCAGTAAAGACCCGGAGCAAGTGTCTGTGCCTGGAAACCGGCTTCTCCTTTGGTGGCGATGATGCGTCCGTCCGGCAGTGATCTGTCCGATCCGAAGATGACGAATTTTTTGGTTACGAGTCCAATCTTGTCTTCCGGTACGATGACCATCCCGAAGAAGACACGCAACACGATTTTGTACAATACGAGGCAGATAATCACAGGGATTACCCAAAATAAAATGTTCATGTTTGTCATGGTGTTTTGAATTTGATGGCACAAAATTAGAATGGAAAATTAACATAATATTTAAATTTAACAAATGGTTTTTGCGGGCAAATAATGCCCCTAAAACGCCTTGTTTAAGGCCTGTTATTGTCAAAATCTGACTTAAATTTATGAGGTGTCAACTATGATTGGTTACGATGCCTTTAACAGTTTAAAATGACAATTTGGGGGAATATCGATTTCGCGGACATCCATCGTTGCCCAATAGTATTTTGAGTTACCTTTGCAACCTACCTTATATATAGATGATGATTGCAGGAGCTAGTGTTTCGACCGAACTGGAAACGTATTTCAAGACGTTCCGGGATGGTATCGTTGGGATTGACCAGGAATTCGAATCGCCTTTCGGCAAAAAGAAAATCATTTATACCGACTGGACGGCAAGCGGAAGATTATACCGACCGATAGAGGAGAAGCTGCTCAACGATTTCGGTCCGTTCGTCGCCAATACGCATACCGAGACTACGGTTTCCGGAACCATGATGACCATGGCATATCATCAGGCGCGTCACATCATCAAGCAACACGTCAATGCCAATAGTGAAGATGTGCTGATTACCGATGGCAGCGGAATGACGGGTGTCATCAATAAATTCCAGCGGATCCTCGGACTCAAAGTCCCAGAAAACCTTCAGCCGTTCATCGACGTTCCTCAGGAAAAGAGACCTGTCGTTTTCATCACCCATATGGAGCATCATTCGAACCAGACCTCGTGGCTTGAAACCATTGCCGATGTAATCGTGGTTCCGGCCTGTGAAAAAGGATTGATCTGCCTGAATACGTTTGCAAAGTTGCTTGATGAGAATGCACACCGGCAACTCAAGATCGCTTCGGTCACTTCATGTTCCAACGTCACCGGAATCCAGACACCTTATTATGAGATCGCGAAGCTCATGCATCGTGCAGGCGGAGTGTGTTTTGTGGATTTTGCGTGTTCAGGGCCTTATGTAACTATCGATATGCATCCGGCTGATCCTGAAAGTTATCTCGACGCCATATTTTTCTCTCCTCATAAATTCCTCGGCGGCCCCGGAACTTCGGGTGTTTTGATCTTCAACAGCAAATTATACAAGAATATGGTTCCCGATCATCCGGGTGGCGGAACGGTCAGCTGGACGAATCCGTGGGGCGAGCACAAATACATAGACAATATCGAGGAACGCGAAGATGGCGGAACGCCAGGTTTTCTGCAGACGATTAAAACGGCGTTGGCCATTCAGCTCAAAGAAGAGATGGATGTTCAGAAGATGCTGGAGCGCGAACACGAAATTGTAGATTATGTCTTCAATCGGCTTCAGAATATACCGAACCTGAATATCCTGGCCGGACAGCATCAGAACAGGCTTGGCGTGATTTCCTTCTACATCGACGGATTGCATTTTAACCTCGGGGTCAAATTACTCAACGATCGTTTTGGGATACAGACACGCGGCGGATGCAGTTGTGCCGGGACTTATGGGCATTATCTGCTTCACGTAGACCAGGAACAATCGCATTACCTGACCGATAAAATATCAAATGGCGAACTGATTGAAAAACCGGGCTGGATTAGAATGTCGATACATCCGACGACTACGAATGCCGAGATTGAATTCGTCTGCGACAGCATTGTGGAACTTGCGGCAAAATTTGAAAATTGGGCCGATGAGTATGATTACAGCCGGTCAACGAATGAATATACCCATAAAAAGGCAAGTCATTTTGAAACGTCGGTAGTCAAAAGCTGGTTTTCCTAAGAACGCGAATACTTCCAGCGTTTGTGCGTCCATAAATAATAGGACGGATCGTCTTTGATTTGTTTCTCCACGAGTTTCATGAAGGTATCGGTGATTTGATAATCGGGTACTTGCCTTGGATTTTCAGCCAACAATTCAAAAGTTCCTTTATATCGTCCGCGGGCTACTTTTTCAGTCCGCATGAAAATGACGTTCATGTCGTATTTCTTGGCGAGCATTTCCGCTCCGGTATGGACGGGTGTGTCAATCCCGAGAAACTCCACCCAATGTTGTTCTTTACCTTGTTTTGGCGATTGGTCGCTGACAAATCCATAAACGCCAAGTATCCCGTTTTTTTGGTTGGTGACCAAGGTAGGAACCGTTTCTTTGGTCGTGATCAGATGTGCCCTGTATTTGGTGCGTATGTCACGGACGACTTTGTCAAAATACTTGTTCGCGATTTTTTTATAAATGGCATAACCTTCAAAAGTAATATGGAAGTTCATGGAAACGGCCCATTCGTAACTGGCATAATGGGCGCACAGCAAGGCTATGCTTTTCCCTTGTTTTTCTAAATCGAGATACAAGTCCATATTCGTGAAGGTGTACCTTCTTTCGATTTCCTTTCTGGAAATGGTCATGGTCTTGATCATTTCGAGGAACATATCGCAAAGATGCCTGTAGGACTCTTTTTCTATTTTTTTGAGTTCTGCTGCCGACTTTTCAGGAAAGGCCATACCGAGATTCTGCCGGACAATTTTTTTTCTGTAGCCCACAATGTGATAAACCAGGAAATAAACGATATCGGCCACCCAATATAATAGTCTGAAAGGAAGTATGGAAATACACCATATTAATGGGTAAAGAAGGATGAAGGCTAGTAATTGCAACAGGAGTTTTTTTACAAATATACATATATATAAATGGTGGCAAAATAAGGTGGAAATGCGTAATTTCGGGTCAAATAATTACCCATGGATATCGCACTGATAGGCATTATTGCCATCACTTGTCTTTTTAGCTATCAAGGCTTCCAGGATATTTCCTTTTTCAGAAAATATGAATTCCACATAGGCAGCATCCGCAGCGGCGAGCATTACCGCATGTTTACTTCCGCTTTGCTGCATGCCGATTTGCCTCATTTGGTTTTCAACATGCTCACGCTGTATTTTTTTGCACCTGTTGTCACCGAATATCTTGGGATGTGGATTTTCCTGCTCATTTATATGGCGAGCCTTCTCTTTGGCAGTATGCTCACCTTGCTCATCCATAAAGACGAGTATAGTTACAGGGCAATCGGTGCATCCGGAGCAGTCACCGGAATTTTATATTCGGCTATTCTGTTGCAACCGGATATGCCAATCTACCTGTTTTTCATTCCGATTGGAATTCCGGCATTTATCTTCGGAATCGTCTATCTGCTTTATTCGATTTACGGAATGAAAAGCCGACGCGACAATATTGGGCACACGGCTCATTTTGGTGGCGCCGTTGGCGGATATGCATTGACTTTGGCTTATCATCCGATTATTTTCAGCGAGCATTTGCTCATTGTCATCGTATTAGCCATTCCGATTGTTATTTTATTCATAATGGAAAGACGGGGTAAGCTCTGATGGCATAACCTTTGGAAACCGCGCGTCGGATTTAAAAAAAAACAATCATGAAAAACAGAATTTTTATTGTGTTGATGATGCTTTCTGCCGGATTTGCATCTGCCCAGGCCATCGATATGAAACCGGTTCCGCAAATCAATGTGGCCGGACAGGGAAAAGTAAAGGTCACTCCGGATCAGGTGACCATTTCAATTGGAATCGAGACAATCGGCGCAAATGCCACCGATGTCAAAAAACAAAATGATACCGAAACCGAAAAAGTGGTCCAATACCTTAAAAAAGCGAATCTGCAAAAAGGCGACGTACAGACGCAACGCGTTTCGCTCCAACCCAATTACGATTACCAAAAAAAGAAATATTCCTACAGGGCCAGCCAGACCATCCAGGTTATCCTTAGAGATTTGAACCGTTACGACGAAATCATGGGCGGACTGACCGAATCCGGGATCAACCTGATTAATAATGTGGAATTCCAGTCATCCAAAATAGAACAATCCAAAAGCGAGGCGCGAAAACTGGCCATGCAGGATGCGAAGAACAAAGCCCAGGATTATGTTTCGGTTCTCAATCAGAAAGTAGGGAAGGCGATAACCATTTCTGATAATTCGGAGGTTCATTTTCCTTCGCCTGTCATGTTTAAGATGGCGGCCAATGCAGAAGCTGCAGATTCACGCGAAACGTTGGCTTTGGGCGATATCGAAGTGACGGCAAACGTCCAGGTGAGTTTTTCTCTGGAATAATCCGGAAAAGCAAATCAGTTACCGCAAAAAAAGAAAAACCGGCATCGACCGGTTTTTTTATTATTCAGATTTTGTCTTTCTGATGGTTTTCAAAACCGCTTTATCCTCAAAATTCACCACTTCGATTTCTACTTTCTGCTTTGCGGCCGTCTGGCCTTCGATCAGGTATTTTTTACCGCCGCCTTCCTTGATGTTGCTGCGGTCGAAATCTACATCGCCGTAAGTAAGGATATTTTTGATGTCAGCTTCTGAAATCCATCCCTGGGAAAGCAATGAATCGGCCTCTTTTGTATGATGGAAAGGCTTGGTGCGAAGATCATTGAGCACACGGGCATTCGGGAAATAATTGCATCGGACATCTTTTCCACTCCACATGGCAGCCACGAAAAAACATCCTAAAACAAGACCGATAAGGTAATAAGCGAAACGTTGGTAGAATTTCATGAGTAAGACGAAAGACGAAAGACGGAAGCCCAAAGGACGAACACTACGTCTGATAAAATTAAATACGCCGCAAATTTAGGACATGATTATGGATTCATCATTCTAAATCCGGATAAGAATAAATGTATTTTAAAAAACAATCAGGTTTATGTCGTTATCCGGGAGGTTGAACCATTCGCTGATGGCTTTGTTCGTGAGGATTCCGTGATACAGATAGACGCCGTTGCGAAGACCCTTATCCATTCGGATGGCGCTTTCGATGCCGCCATTTTCCGCAATCTGGAGCAAATAAGGCGTAATGATGTTGCTGATGGAAAGCGATGCCGATTTGGAATAACGCGACGGAATGTTCGGCACACAATAATGTACTACGTTGTGTTTTACGAAAGTAGGATTTTCGTGTGTGGTGACTTCGGAGGTTTCGAAACATCCGCCCGTATCGATGCTGACATCTACAATGACAGCCCCGCGTTTCATATGTTCCACCATGGTTTCGGTCACCACCACCGGGCAACGGTCTTTCCCGCGCATGGCACCAATGGCGACATCACAACGTCTGAGTGCTTTAAGCAATCCTTTAGGTTGAATGGTTGAAGTAAATATCCGATGGCTCAGATTGTTCTGTAAACGGCGTAATTTGGTTATCGAATTATCAAAAACCTTGACACTTGCGCCAAGGCCGATGGCTGTCCGGGCTGCAAATTCACCTACCGTTCCGGCTCCAAGTATTACGACTTCGGTAGGAGCGACACCGGTAATATTACCGAATAATAACCCTTTCCCGAATTCATTGTTGATCATTAATTCGGCGGCAATCAATGCAGATGCGGTTCCGGCAATTTCGCTCAGTGTCTTTACGGCCGGATATGATCCGTCCTCGTCCTTTATATATTCAAAAGCCAAAGCCGTAATTTTCTTTTTTGAAAGCGCCTCGAAATATTCCTTCTTACGGGTTTTTAACTGGATGGCCGATATGATGATGGTTTCCGGTTTGACCATCTCGACTTCCTGCATCGTCAGCGGCTCCACTTTGAGAAGGATAGGGCAGCTGAAGACTTTTTTGGTATCGGCAGTGATCTCTGCGCCGGCATCGCTGTATTCCTTGTCACAATAACTGGCGCTGACTCCGGCTCCTGATTCCATAAGGACGCGATGGCCGTGGGAAACCAATGAATTCACGGCATCGGGAGTAAGGCAGATGCGTCTTTCCTGGTAACTCGTTTCTTTTGGCACACCAATAAAAAGTTCACTTTTGGCCCTTGCGATTTCGAGGGTCTCTTCCTGCGGAAGCAATTGTTGTTTCGTGAACGGGGTGATGGCCATTGGTTGAGGATTTAATGGACTAAATTATGAAAAGAAGTTGAAAACGGAAAGTCGAAATTGAAAGCGGTATAGTATCGAATTTTTTCTTTGATTTCCAGGTATAACTACGGCGTATGTAAATCTACAGGCTCTTTTTGCCTGCCACTAAAACTACTGGTAATCGAATGATTTCGGCCGAACCGTATCCAAAATTGTGTTTACAAATTTCCTGTTTACAAAAATCCGTAAACACACAATTGGTAAACAGAATCATGTCAGCAAACAACAGTTTACTTCATCAATCAATCAATCGTAAGCTGCCTCTTCTCATCGGTCAAAATAAAAATCTTGACTTTGGTATGTTCGTCCGGAATCAGGTTCGGGATGTTTTCCGGCCATTCCACAAAGCACCAATGCCCGGAATACAGGTATTCGTCTATTCCAATATCATAGGCCTCCGATTCCGTCTTGAGTCGGTACATATCAAAATGATATAATTTTTCATGAGGTGCAATACGGTATTCGTTCACAAGCGAAAACGTAGGCGAGCTTGTAGCGCCTTCAACTCCAAGGCTTCTGGCAACTTCCTTTATAAGCGTGGTTTTTCCGACGCCCATTTCTCCATAGAACAGGACAACCTTATGCGGATTACTGTCTAAGATATATTTTGCTGCCAGATGTATTTCTTCCAGATTATATTCAAAATGCATTTTACTTCGGATTGAAAACCAAAAAAGGGATTATCATTTCTTCGAGCGAAACACCTCCATGCTGATACGTATTCCGGTAATAGCTAACGTAATGGTTGTAATTATTGACATAAGCCAGGAAGTCGTCGTTTTTGGCAAAGATAAAAGACGAACTCATGTTGATGGCCGGAAGCCCTATCGAGCGCGGATCTTTGACCGCATACACTTCTTTTTCCTCATAAGACAACGAACGCCCGGTTTTATACCGCAGGTTGAGGCTTGTATTTTTATCACCGATGACCTTGGACGGATTTTTTACGTTGATGGTTCCGTGATCTGTAGTGATGATCAGCTTGAAACCGAGTTGTTGTGCCTGCTGGATAATCTCAAGAAGCGGTGAGTTTTTGAACCAGCTTAATGTCAGCGAACGGTACGCTTTATCATCTGAGGCCAATTCCTTGACTACATCCATCTCTGTTTTAGCATGGGATAACATATCGATAAAATTGTACACCACAGTTACCAGATCATTGTCTTTATAAGACTTGAATGTCTCGGCCAATTTCTTTCCGCCTGCCAAATTCGTGATTTTAAAATAATCCTGTTTTATATTCAGGCCCAGACGTTTAAGATGAGCCGTTAAAAACTCTGCTTCATGTAAATTCTTTCCGCCTTCGTCAATGTCGTTCTTCCAGTATTGCGGGAATTGTTTCTCCATTTCGGTAGGAAGCAAACCTGAAAAAATCGCGTTTCTCGCATATTGGGTCGCCGTCGGAAGGATAGAATAGTATGGAATTTCCTTTTCCAGTTTGTAATGGTTGGCGACGACACTTTCAAACGCTTTCCATTGGTCGTAACGCAAATTGTCGATGACGACAAAAAGTACCGGACGTTCTTTTTTGGTGATTTCAGGAACCACGAGCTCACGGAACAGCGTATTTGACATGATTGGCTTATCCGCTTTCGGTGCGAACCAGTCTTCGTAGTTGCGTTCTATGAATTTGCCGAACTGTGAATTCGCCTCGGTCATTTGGGATTCCAAAATTTCCGTCATGCTCTGGTCTTCGATATCCTCGAGTTCCATTTCCCAGAAAATCAGTTTTTTGTAGGTATCGACCCATTCTTCCCAGGTGCGCACCATAGCCATTTCCATGGCGATCTTGCGGAATTCCTTTTGGTAATCGAGTGTCGTTTTTTCAGAAACCAGACGTGAATTATCGAGGTTTTTTTTAAGCGACAATAAAATCTGGTTCGGGTTGACGGGCTTTATCAGATAGTCGGCAATCTTGGATCCGATAGCTTCCTCCATAATATATTCTTCCTCAGATTTCGTGATCATGACCACAGGCACCGAAGCCTTTTTCTCTTTAAGTTCACTAAGTACTTCAAGCCCGCTCATTCCCGGCATATTTTCGTCGAGAAATACGATATCGAAATTCTTTTCTTCGAATACATCTATTGCATCCGGCCCGTTGTTGCGTGTGGTTACCTGGTAATTTTTCTTTTCGAGGAACAATATGTGGGGTTTGAGCATGTCGATTTCGTCGTCAACCCAAAGGATCTGAATTTTATCCATACTAATTTGTCGTTTTATTGTGGAGGCAATTTAACATTTTGCGACAGGCGGTTTTCATAAAGTTGTTATAAGTTTTTGAGTATTACTGTGGCCCGATAGTACGGGCTTATAACGTAAATTTTAAATAGGTGACCCCAATTTGAGAAAGTTGACAAAAAACAAATGTGGCAAACTCCCGAATTTTAGAAGTTGCCACAAGAAAGCGAAACGGATCAACATTCAAAAGGAATGAGAAGTTTTAATTGCTGTCATTTGCATAGGTAAGTAATGCCTGTGGGCTTCCTGAAATAAAGAGACTGGAAGCCGGATTTTATTCCGTTATGAATTAGGATCAAAATCTATCATCCATTCGATGCCATATTTATCCCTGAACATTCCAAAGTATGAACCCCAGGGACTTTCCGCGATTGGCACTTCGATTTGCCCGCCTTCCGAAAGTCCGTTGAATAAGTTGTCGGCTTCCGCTTTGCTTTGGGCACTGATGGAAATTTTACTTCTGTTTTCATTTTCGTTCGTACGCCCGAGAAATTCCGGAACATCATTGGCCATCAACATATTTTGACCAATAGGTAAAGCAATGTGCATTATTTTATTGGCATCGTTTTCCGTGACCGGGAATTCAGTACCCGCTAAATCTTTGAAACGCATGATTTTGGTGAATTCACCACCAAATACCGATTTGTAGAAATGGAATGCTTCCTCTGCATTTCCGTTGAAGTTGATGTGTGGATTTATAATTGCCATACTATAATTTTGATATTCACAACTGTATTATCATCATTAAATTTAAGGCTTTTATGGATGCAGCAGTCTATTTTTTTGCTACAATCTTAATATGGAATTCAATGTAATCGGATATGGTTTGATCCGCCAGATTATCATAGAACTTCCCCGATTTATATCTCACATCCCACAATGTCCGATCAATGGCCAGATAGCCGCTTAAGTTGACAATCCCGTCCCTGGTTTCCAATTTGGCAGCAAAACTGACCGGTTGCGTGATGCCTCTTATCGTCAGGTTTCCTGTAATGTTCCTGCTCTCGGCATTTTGGGTAAGTACGATTTTAGAAAGTGGAAATTTTTTGACATCAAAAAAATCAGGGCCTTTTAAATGTTTAATAAGGCCATTATCCCGTTCATGGTTTTCATCTTCAATTGTATTCATGTCGATTTCAGCCGTACCGCCTACAATTCGATTGTTATCAATCATCAGTTCTCCTTTTGAAATATGGACATATCCGGCATGACTGTTCGAACCAACCAGGTTCGAACCTTTCCATGTTACGACAGTTTGCGTTGTGTCTATACTGTATTTTTGGCCTTGGGATAAGGAACCCGAGGATGCGTTGTCATTATTTTCCTGTTTAGGCCCTTTGCAACCCAAAATTAAAATGGAGAGGCATAAAATGGAATAAGTGATGGATGTCTTAGTGTTCATAGTGAAAAATTAGATTGATTGATTGATTGATTGAAACTCGTTGGCAAATGATTTTTTAAATTAGCGGCACATGTCATCTGGCTATTTTTGACTTCAAAGTCAATAAATACCCGTAAACAGGTTCGGCGAACTTACCTTGATAATTTCGGTACCTGGAGATTTGGTTTGTAAATAAGAATGTAAACTTTGTAAATAAAAAAGTGACACTATGATTAATAGCCGAAATCTCATGCCAGGTAAAGGCCGGTACTTTTTTGGAATCCTGCTGCTTTTATTTATTTCTGTGGCCTGCGCCGCTTTCAGCCTCACTGATCGTAACGACTATACTGTATCAAGAAGAGAAGTTTTGCTTCGCCGGCTCGGGCATGAAATACTGCTGCAGTCGGGCGACAGTATATCGCGCGTTCTTCCGGTAAAAAAAATATCCGAAAACGAGTACCAGATCCGGTTTGAGGATGAGTTTACTTTTCAACCCGACTCTCTGGTAAATACTACCCGTTATTTGTTGGCCAAAGATCCCTTGTCAAGTGACTATATTGTTCAGGTACTGAACAAGGACGGCTCCGGTATAGCTTACGGATATGCCATATCGAAAAATAATAAAGAAGATGACATTATTTCCTGTACAGGCAGAAAACAGCCCAAGGCACATTATGTGATCAACATTAAATTTGAACCGACAGGCATTAATGCAACAGCCAATGGATATCTTTTGGGGAGCCTGCCACTTTTGGCTTTTGTCGGATTTATTTTTTTAAGATCAGTCAAGCCGCCAAAAGCCTCAACAGGCGGTACACTGACTTTGGGATCGACATTATTTGACATAATGACTCGTAAACTTATTGTAGGTGGAGAAACCACAGAGCTGACCAGGACTGAAGCCCGTGTACTGCATATTTTTGCATTGTCGCCCAATGAGATCATAGAGCGAAGCCGGCTCCAGAAAGAGATATGGGAAGATGAAGGAGTCATTGTGGGCCGAAGCCTCGATATGTTCATATCAAAACTTAGAAAAAAACTGGAACTTGATCCGAATATCAAAATCGCTGTCATACGCGGGAAAGGCTATAGACTTGAAATTGGCATTTAAAATTCTTTTTGTTCAACTGCACTGATCATATTATTTACGATTGCTGTCCAAAATAGAACCGTAAAGTTTGTTACGCAATTTCCGGTTACGTAAAAAAGCGTAACACATAGTTACGTAACGAAAATCAACAGGATAAAAATGGTGAAGAAACGTGGCGGGCGAAAATACCGCGACTTAAGTCGGGCAAATAAAAAAAGGCGCCCATTACGGACGCCTCTTTCAACATAAGCCTAAAATTATTCAATTGATAACAGTTACTGTTATCCGTTAACCATTTTACAAAGCGGTAATCACAAATAAACTTCTGCGGTTGGCCTGGTGCTCGTCTTCTGAACACTCAACACCATCGGAGCATTTGTTTACCAATTGTGATTCACCGTAGCCTTTTGCGGTCAATCTGTGTTTGGCTACACCGTGAGATAGCAACCATTTCAACGTGGACTGGGCACGACGGTCAGACAGCTTCTGGTTGTATTTGGCAGTTCCGCGGCTGTCGGTATGAGACTGGATATCCAGTTTCATGGTCGGGTTTTTCTCAAGTACGTCAAGTATCTTGGCCAGATCGACTGCTGCATCGTTGCGGATGTCAGATTTGTCGAAGTCAAAATAAATCAGTCGGATCTTGAACGCATCGGCCAGGTTGTCGCCAACTTTTACGGCTTGTACAACCGGATCGAGAAGGAACGGAAGTTCGGTCTTGTCTTTATCGGACGTGATGATTACCGGAACTTCTTTGGTGATGTATCCTTCAGCCTCAGCCTTCACATAATACTTCTTACCGGTTTCCACTTCGCCAAGGTCGTATTTGCCCTGAGCATCAGATTTAACCGTTTTGATTACCTTGAAATTCTCGTCGCTCAACGTGATCGTCGCGTTTGGAATGGCTGCGGTCGTATTGACATCTTCTGTCTTACCTACAAGCTGCTGGACTTTTTTCATATCCAGTTTCTTGGTCTCGACGAATTTGTAGATGTCATCCGAACCTTTTCCACCATCACGGTTAGAACTCAGGAAACCTTTGCGTGTCTCGCTGTTTATATAGTAAGCGAAGTCATCCTTAGGACTGTTCGCATCGGCACCCACGTTGAAGATTTCACCGAATGCGCCTTTGTCGTCCAGTTTGGAAACAAAGATGTCGAAACCTCCAAGGCCCGGATATCCGTCAGATGAGAAGTAAAGCTCGTTATCACCACTCATAAAAGGGAAGGACTCACGGCCCGGTGTGTTGATCGAAGCACCCAGGTTTTCCGGCGCACCGAACGTACCATCGGCACCAACAGAAACCTTATACAAATCGGAACCTCCAAAACCGCCTGGCATATCTGATGCAAAATACATCGTCTTTCCATCAGGACTCAATGATGGATGGGCCACACTGTAGTCGTTGCTGTCGAAAGGAACTTCTTTCGGATCTGACCACACAGAATCTTTGAGCGTTGCCCAATAGATCTTTAGGTTCGTCTTGTTCTTGGCATCGCGGCCACGTGTTCCGTTGAAGTTATTCCGTGTGAAATACATGGTTTTTCCGTCTTTGGTAAAAGCGGCTGAACCTTCATGGAAACGCGTCTTTACAGATCCTTTCAATTTCTGTGCATCGCTTAGTGTTCCGTCCGGAGTCAAAATGGCTTCGTAAAAATTGGTCAGGTATTTACCATCCCAACGATCGGTACGCTTGGCGAAGTTTCCGGTATCACGTGCCGTTGTGAAAACCATCTTGTTGCCCCATACGGCAGAACCGTAATCGGATGCAGACGAGTTGATTCCGGCATCTTCCAATTTGTATCGGCCCGAATTCTTGGCAATCACCTCGCGGTAATTCTTTTGGGCGTTGTACAATTTAGAGCGCGGATCAGATGCGTTCTTCGACGCGAACGTGGCAAGCATCTGGTCGCCCTTGGCGTTATCACCCGTAGCTTTAAGCGATTGGGCATAACGATAGTAATATTCCGGTGCAACATCCTGCGACATGGCGAAGAGTTCACCGTACCATTTGGCCGCATTCGTGAAATCCGACTGGAAATAGTAGGAATCGGCCAGGTTCTGAAGCAATGCCGGATTCTTATATCCTTTGTTGGCAATGCGTTCGTAGGTTTTGATAGCGTCTACGTAGGCGTATTTCTCGAAATTCTTGTTAGCGCGTTTCTCGGCACCTTCCTGGGCGTAGAGAGACGTAACAGAGAACAGGCCTGCGAGTGCGATATGTACGAGTCTATTTTTCATGATATACATATTAGAAGAATCTTGGGGTAACTAAATCTTTGTACTTGCGGACCAGTTCGAAACGCAGGTAGATTTCATGCGAACCTGAACTGTAGTTTTTCAAACGCGTGGTTTCCATATCGTAGGCGTAACCCAGCATAAGGCCATCGGTAATCTGGATACCGGCCATGGCGCTCCATGCTGCATCCCAACGATAGGCTGCTCCAAGCGTGAACTTGTCGATAAACATAGCATTCAGTGAGATATCTGCCTGAAGCGGTGCACCTTGTACTGCTTTGAGCAATAGGGCAGGCTTCAGTTTGGTTGACGGACTCACGTCGAATACATAACCTCCTATAAGGTAGTAGTGCATTTTGGCTTTGCTGACTTCTACGTTGTTGTCGTCGTACTGAAACTGCTGGAGCAATCTCGGAACCGAAAGACCTACATAGTAGTTATCACCGTGTAAGTAAGCACCTGCACCAATGTTCGGTGACAGTTTGCTGTTGTAGCTCTGCAGGTTCGGATCTGATGCATTCGACGGATCGAGTTTGTTTACATCAAGAGAGAAAAAATCCGCAGATCCTTTGATACCGAAGGACAACTTGGTGGTTTCACCCATTGGTACGGTATACGAGATGTCTACATTGAACGTGCTCTGGTCTGTAGGTCCTATCTGATCATTGATGAATCCAAGACCGAGACCTAAACGGCTGTTGCCTATTGGTGTGTTGAGGGAAAAAGCACCGGTTTTTGGCGCTCCGTCCAAACCGACCCACTGGGTACGGTACAGTCCGAAGAAACTCATGGCACCACGTGAACCAGCATAAGCAGGGTTAATGTTCACGGTGTTGTACATGTATTCGGTATACTGTGCATCCTGCTGGGCAAAACTTGCGATTCCCGTCAGCAGCATGGCGAAAAGTATGATTTTATTTTTCATCATTTCTTGTTTTTAGATTTGGGGGTATTATCTGCTGATGTACAAATAGCTTGATTTCTCAGTTACTTTACCTTCTACATCGGTGTATTTGAGGATGTAGAAATACGTTCCGGCAGGAAGCTCCTCGTCTTTCTTAAGCGTAGCACGCCCTTCTGACTGTCCGCGGAAAACAACGCTCGTGTTGTTGTACTGACGCGCTTCGTAAACCAGGATTCCCCAACGGTTGTATACTTCGATAGAGTTATCTGTATAACATCCGTCCGTAAGACCGTCGATGATCATGGTATCGTTTTCACCGTCACCGTTAGGAGTGATCGCATTGTGTACCAATACGGAACAAGCCGGCAATACGATACAGTCGTCGTTGATCGCGATAGCCAATTCCGCTGTCTGTTCGCAACTGTCTACAGTAACTGTATAGTTAATGGTATAGTTACCAACTGCCAACCCTAGCGGAACAAAGTTGCTTCCTTGCAAAGCACCTGTATTGGCTGGGTCAGAGAATGTTCCTCCTTGTGCAATGCCTGCAGGAAGGTAGTCTGTCAGGTCAACGATTGCACTTTCGTCAGCATTACACTGATCTGGAGTAGAGCCATTCTGCGTAGCCGGAGTGGTTACCGTAACAGATTGTTGGGCTGTACTTGTCAAACCATTCGCATCTGTAAACAACCAGTTAACAGTATATGTTCCCGCAACGTTATAGGTCAACGGATCTGTGGTTGTTGCAGTAACTGTTCCGCTACAGTTATCCGTAGCAGTTGGAGTTGGTACAGTAATGTCACAATCCTGGGACAATGCTGCCAATGCAGGGGCGGTCGGAGGCGTCACATCCTGAACGATTACTTGTTGGGAATCCTGAACGGTTCCGGTAGAGAACACATAGGTCCACGTGATAGTAAACGTACCTTGTGATGTAAACGAAGTCTGGTCTGGCGTAGCCGTAACCAAAGCACCTGTACACGGATCGTTAGCCTGTGGAGCTGTACCTGCTGTCACCGAACATTCGCCTGTGAGCGTTGGTAATGTAGGAAGGACCGGAGCGCCAGGGTTTGTAACGATAACAGTCTGCTGGGCGAATACAGAAGCGTTTCCGTTTCCGTCATTGAATTCCCAGTTGATGGTATATGTTCCGGCAACGCTGTAGTCTACAGGATCAGAAGTTGTACCTGTTACTGTACCGGCACAGTTGTCGGTAGTAGTAGGTGCATCGACGTGGATGGTACAAGATGCGGTTGCATTGGCAAGAGTCGGCTGAACCGGAGATTGTGTATCGTCGATTGTAACGTCTTGTGTAGCAGTCACTGTTAATGGAGGAACTGCGTTTCCGTAAGCAAACGTCCATGTGATGGTATAAGAACCTTCTGTTGTAGGATTGACATTATCCAAAGTAGTACCTGTGATAGTACCGCCTGTACAAGGATCTTCGATGGTCGGAGCCGTGATAGGAGCAGGACATTGCATTACAATAGGTGATAAAACCGGAGCTGTAGGTGCAACCGCGTTCACGATTACGGTTTGCGTCGTAGAATCTATGTTTCCGTTTCCATCGTCAAATGTCCATGTAATGTTGAACATACCTGGTGTATTGAATACCAATGAATCAGAAGTTGTACCTGTGATTGTTCCGGCACAAGAATCTGTGGCTACAGGAACATCTGTTACAGTTCCGAAACAGTCGAACTCAATAGTGCTAAGTGATGGCAATACCGGATTGGTTACGTCATCGATGACTACAGACTGGTTAGCCGTAACATCTGTACCATCAAAGTCAAAATGCCATACGATAGTATATGTTCCATCACCCGTGAAAGTCGTAGGACTTGTAGTTGTTCCTGTTACTTGCGTATCTGTACAAGGATTTGTTACTACCGGAGCTGTGATTACAGGGTTACATTCAGCAGTTATGGCAGGAAGATCACCAATTTGCGGTAAAGCAGAAGGATCGATAGTAACTGTTTGCTGAGCTGTAGTGGTATTTCCGTTTCCGTCATCAAAAGTCCAGTTGATCGTGTATACACCAGGAGTGGTGAAAGTCGTAGGATCTGTAGTAGTACCCGTGATTACGCCCGCACAAGCATCAACAGCAGTCGCCGCCGGAACTGTAAGTCCGCAAGGAGATACTATTGGAGAAAGATTGGCAACCGGGTCTGTGTTGTCGAAGCTACGCGTGATGTTCTGGTGTAATTCAAGAACATTCTGACAAGCATCTGTTACAAGGTAAGTACGTACGATAGTTTCGTTACAACCATTCAATACAGGCTGGCTGTCACCTCCGTAAGTTACCGTAGGTGTGCTGCAGTTGTCTGCCTCGTCCGTTACCAGGTTTACATCTGGATTTGGGAACGGCTGGTTGAAGTCTACGATCACGATGTCTGCCGGAGCTGTAGCTGTAGGCAATACAGTATCGTTAGTACGGGTAAGTACCTGAGTAACAACAATACTGTTACCGCAATTATCGGTTACACTATAAGTACGCATGATGGTTTCCTGGCAACCTACAAATACCGGAGCGCTGTCACTTACGAAGGCAACTTCCGGAGAAGCATCGCAATTGTCTGCTTCATCCAAAACTACCGAAGTATCCGGAGCAGGAAAAGCAGTGCCACAACCTACTACGTCTATCTGTGCAGGGTTCGATGCCGTTGGATCTACAGAATCACCAACAGTAATGGTTTGTTGAACAGTCAAACTGGAACAACCACTGATTGTAAATGTACGTGTAACGTTTAGCGGGCAGGTACCGCTAACAGTATCCTGGTACGTGATACCTGTAACTGCTGCAGGAACAGATAATACACCACCAGCCAATAAATATTGAGCAACAGAAATGGACACAGCCGTTTCACTGTATACCAAACCTGTAATGGCGGAAGTAGAACAGCCTTCAACAATAAGTGCTGCCGGAGCCTGAGCCGTAAGAGCCGTAGGCAGAACGGTTACAGTACAATTAGGACATTGCTCGTTGTAGAAAGGACTGCTGCTTGAAATAGGAGTAGGATCTACGGAAGAATTATTAAGTGCTTGTCCTTCTGAATCTGTAGCTGTTACGTTGGCGAGGTTATATACTGCACCAGCAGCGGCCTCGGCGGCTGTGATAGTATGTGTGCCTGTAAAGTTCGTTGAGTTGGTTGCGCCCGGTGCAAGTGTGGCAAGGGCCGAACCACTTAATGTTACAAGTGGATCGTTGACCATAATGTTAGTCAAGGCGTCCTCACCTGTATTGGTTACCGTGAAGCTATAATTTATAGTATCACCGGCATCTGCGATACAGTTATTATTACTGTCGACATATACGCCATCTTTTTGCAATGCAATTCCCGCAGGAAGTGGCACGACAGTAACCGTATTGAAGTTATATGCAATAAAAGCCAGATCCGAAGTTCCTTTGAGACCAACACCAAAACTTACGATTTGCTGGTAGTTCGCTGGTGTAATTCCAAAGTCACTCAAGTCTGCAGCCCAGAAACGTATTGGGCGCTCTGTATTCACAAAACCTCCAGGAATAACCATTGGTACACTATTCACCTGGTAGAAATCTGCGACCCAGTTTCCTACCGGTGTAATATTGGCCAGGACGATGTTCATTGTATTTCCTACTATATTCCCATCTGCATCGCGGAAAGAATATTGATCATTCGCCCCCGAAGGCTGGGCTATCTGGCTGATGAGGATGTCT
Source organism: Flavobacterium silvaticum (assembly GCF_012911565.1). Lineage (GTDB taxonomy): Bacteria > Bacteroidota > Bacteroidia > Flavobacteriales > Flavobacteriaceae > Flavobacterium > Flavobacterium silvaticum. Next base: position 144,320 of record NZ_JAAMPU010000107.1, read on the forward strand.
GGTATACCATCACCAATGGATGCAGCCTGCATTCCACTGACACCAAAATTGATGTTTCCGGTTGGAATGTTGGCGACACAGGTACCCAAATCAAGTCCGTGGGCACCATCGGTAAGGTACATTGGAATGTTGTTGATTGGAGGAGGGACCGAACCACCGTTATTTACCCCATCATACAATTGACCCAAACCAATAAAAGTACTACTGGTTGGTGTTCCTGTAAAATAGAGAAACGGAAGTGCCTGGAAATCCTGAGGAGAGAATACCTGACCGTTTGTCGTCAGCAATGCATCGTTCACACCTGTAGAGTATCTTGTACCGTTGTACGTAAAACTCACCAGATTGTGGCTGTTTTGAGGTTTTATGGGGTTTATGTTCCCAATCCCACTTTTCCAGTAGCCCTGATAATCCGTAATGATTTCAGTAACTGCTTGGGCCCGTAGGGACGGAGAATTAAAAACACCATAAAAAAGGAGCAGGTATAATGCACCCTTTACGCGTGTAAATAATTGTTTCATAATACATTAATTGTTAAGTTTTTAAAGCAAATAAAATTGTGGCAGCGTCATTTAATGACAGGACGAAATTATTACAACCTGACAATACACGTTCTTTTTAGGCCGAGAAATAGATAAAATGCTCAGTTTTTCGGTTAAAAGATGTCGATTATGTAATATTTATCGACGAGTGGTATTGGCAAAAAGTTAAAATCGGAACCGATTTTTGAATAAAAACACAGTTACGGGTGTCAAAACTGCCTGTTCTTTCAATATGCTTTCATAGTTAGATTGGGATTAGGGGTTAAACATGCCATTCAATAATTGTAATCATAAACTTATTAATCAATTCAAATGTATCACTTTATCGGTAAAATAATACACTTTGTCGATATTTTTTTAAAAAAAATTCATTTCGTCGATGAAATGCAGCTTTTAAACTGGTGTTTTTTGATGTGGAAATGGATTATAAGTAAAGCATATTTTTAACGGTGAATGTCTTATAGACACTGATAGTCTTTGATAATCAGGAGTATATAATATATTGAAATTGTCTCATTCAAGATGTTAGTGACAGTTTCATCTTATAAAATACTGCTGACCCGTTATAAAAAATCATAAATGGTGTAAATTCTTACAATTAAATTCTAAAGGCGCTTGTTTCAATGGTTTTGGCCAAAACCGTTTATCGTCAAAATTGACATTTCATTATCCGTTCGTCGATAAAACAGATCGCTTCAACAATTATATGTGAAGATTATCATCTGTCACAAATCAGCCGACATAATTTTGCCCTGTAACTGATTTGATAACCTACTTAAAATCAAGAACAATGAAAACAAGAATACTTTTTACAATTTTATTTGCAATGGTTGCTTTTGCCGGTCAATCCCAAGTCGGACCAGGTGAAATAGACAACACATTTAATTCAAGCGGCATTGGAGCTTATGGAGGAAATCCTTCTGCAGTTCCTTTAGATGCGACCGCTGACGGAAACGTTTACAAATCCAAAGTCTATCCGGCGACTTCGGTTCACAAGGACAAAATCCTTATCGTGGGACGTTTTACCAGCTACAATGGTGTTGCCCGTGAATACATTGCCCGCTTGAATGCCGATGGTACGCTTGATACCACATTTTCTGCGACAACAGCCTTTGGAAGCAGTCAGTATATATACTGCGTTGAAATTCTTGCTAACGATAAAATCCTTATCGGAGGAGGTTTTACTGTTGCCGCCAGTGGAATTACCTATAAAAATATGGCGCGTTTGAATTCAGATGGTACGCTTGATACTACTTTTTGTTCGGCTGCAGGAACAACCCGCGGAACGAACGGTGTGGTACATGCCTTTTGTCCACTGGGAACAAATGCTTCTTCCGGCTTATATATAGGAGGTGATTTTTCATCTTACAGCGGAACCGCTTGTGGACGCGTAATCAAGTTGACTTCTGTGGGTGCTTTGGCTTCAGGCTTTTTGACAAGTTCCACAAATACGCCAACCGGTGAAGTTCGTACAATCGTGCTTCAGGGAACAAGCCCTACAAGCAAAGTTCTTGTCGGCGGATTCTTTGCAGGCTTCAACAATGGCGGAACCACGGTAAATCAGTCTCGTATCATCCGGTTGAATACGGACGGAAGCCTTGATACGACATTTAATTCCGGTGGAGCAGGAGCAACCGGCGGAAGTGATGGAGCCGTATTCCAGATAGCTTACGTAGGTTCAGGTTCTTATTCCGGAATTTATGTAGCGGGAAGATTCGACTTATATAACGGAGTGGCCCGTAAAGGCTTTATAAAACTGAATACCAGTGGTGCTTTAGTAACAGGTTTCAACGGAGGCGCTGCCGGAACAGGCGGAACTTATACACACGTTTTCTGTTTCACGATCCAGCCGGACAACAAGTTTATCCTGGGGGGAAACTTCACACAGTGGAACGGCACCAATATTCCAAAAGCAATCGTTCGTTTGAATCCTGACGGGTCAAGAGATACTACTTTCCTTACAGGCACAGGATTTTCCGGTGGAACAAGTGTTTATCAAGGTGTTGCGGTTATCCGTGATATCCAACTACAATCTGATTCAAAAATCATAGTTGGCGGCGATTTTACAACATATGACGGGAACCCAAGACGTATGATTGCGCGTATAAAAACACGTGAGTGCTCACTTGCTGCGGTATATTATGAAGATACAGGCTGGGACGGTGGTGTCATCCCTACAGATCCGACCAACGAAAACTATTATGTATCTATCGTAAGCGGAACCTGTACTATTCCGTCCGGAACAAACGTATATGCCTGTGAACTGGACATCAAGCCGGGGGCCACTTTACTAGTCGAGCACAATGCATCGATTACTGTAAAAGGCGTTTTGATGAATAACGGCTATTTTCAGATTGATGATAGCGGAAGTCTGATCCAGATTAAAGACGATGCGGTTAACGCGGATCTTGGAGACGGTATGTTCAAAGTAATCCGCAATACAAAACCTGTAAGAAGATATGATTTTACCTATTGGGCTTCACCTGTTGAAAATCAAACGCTTTACAATTTATCTCCCAATACGCTTGCCGATAAATACTATAAATTCAACACGGCCGGAAATAACTGGGTAACTATTATGAACGGAGCAGAAAGCATGGCGACAGGCCAGGGATACATCATCCGCGCACCTCAATCACACAGCATTACAGCGCCTTCCGTTTACCAAGCTACTTTTATTGGCCGCCCGAACAACGGATTGTTAAGTACAACAGTATATAAGAGCGGAACCAATTCCTGGAATCTGTTAGGAAATCCATATCCTTCATCTATTGACATTAACTCATTCCTCAACGATTCAAACAACTCTACCAAGCTTGGAGGAACAGTCTACATCTGGACACATAACACTGCTATCAATCCACAAACAGGTGTGTATTCTTATGTAAGTTCCGATTACCTGGCTTACAACAAGACTGCCGGTACTGTTACTTCTCCTGGAGGAGCTTCGTTCAACGGAAAACTTGCATCAGGCCAGAGTTTCTTTGTTGAAGCGCTTGCAAACAATGTTAGCGTACAGTTCAAAAACAGCATGCGGTCAAGCACTAACAATACACAGTTTTTCAGGACTAGTGCCCAAAATTCGCCTAATGCATCTTATGATGTAGAAGATACGACAAAAAGCCGTGTGTGGCTAAATATTACCAATGCAAATGGAGCCTTCCACCAAATTGCCGTAGGTTATCTGGCAGGTGCGACTAATGGTTTTGACCGTGATTATGACGGAAAGGTTTTCAGCGGAAGTTCGCTGACGCTTTATTCTGTCGGAGTTAACGAAAACTACGTAATACAGGGACGGGCATTGCCTTTCAAGGATACTGATGAAGTAGAACTTGGATACACCAATCCAAGTCAGGGAACGCTCACCATATCGTTGGCTCAGTTCGACGGTTTGTTTACAGAACAGGATGTCTATATCAAAGATGCCACTACAAATATGGTCCACAACCTTAAAAATGGTGATTATCAATTTACATCGGCTGCCGGATCTTTCCACAAAAGATTGAAAATCATATTCAAGGTGCCGTCTCAGCAACAATATTTGGGACGCCAGGCCAATCTTACTGCTTCGGCACGTGAAAATATGGTTCAGCTTAAAGCCGAAGAAGATGCCCTGATCAATAAAGTTGAGGTTTATGATGTAACAGGAAAACTTTTATTTGTAAGTAACGAAGGATTGAATTCTGATTCCTTTGAAACAACAAGCATCACACGTCAGAATCAATTGATTTTAGTCAAGGCTTACATGGTTGACGGAAAAATCCAGACCAAAAAAATAATGTTCTAATAAATGGTGTAATTGAAGTTCCTATCTGCCAGATAGCTACATAAGGTGATAGGAACTGCAATTTATCGGAAATAATTACAGTTTGTCCTAAAAATTATAGAAGTAAATAATTTCAGGATAATTTTAATTCAGAAATTCAGAAATCCCTAAATCTGCTGTTTCCTTATTACCGCCTGATGTTTGGTTTAGACTCGAATTAAACAAAATCGAATTATAAATTAAATTTAGGCTTATGATCAAAAAAAGACTTTTAACAGGCGCGGTTGCAGCTGTCCTTGGAGTATATGCTCCAAATGCTGTTGCCCAGGAAGGCCAGGGATGTTACGCTCAGACTGTTGAGAATTACACTCCCGGGACTTTGAAAAATTCCGCGAATCCGGTTCCTGCAGACCGTCAGCATGCTGACAGGGCTCTTGGGGTTCCACAAAATGACAACACAGAAAACTTCGTATCACTTGGATACGGCGGATCTTTGACACTTGGCTTCGGTGGAGCCGTAATGGATGGTGTTGGAAAAGACCTTTACGTTGTTGAAACTTCTTATGCTTCAAATGACTGTCTGAGCGACGGTATTGAGCGCGCTCAGGTATACCTTAGCCAAAACGGAACTGATTTCGTATGGGCTGGTGAACTTTGCCGTGACGGTTCAGTAGATATCGCTGCCGCAGGTTTCACTTGGGCTTCTTACATCAAAATTGAAAACGACGCTACAAGTACAACTCCTGATGGATTCGATGTTGATGGTGTTTACGCTGTAAACGGATGTGGCAACATTCCTGCTCCAGGATGTTATGCTGTTGAAGTGATGGATTTCTTCCAGGGAACTAAAGAAAACGGCCAGCCAATTACAGATCCGATGCGTACAGACGAAACCAAAGCTTTGGGAGAGCCTGAAAACGATCGTTCATCTGGTGCTGACAACTTCTTTACACTTGGTAACGGTGGTTGGATTGAATTAAGAATGAGTGATTTCATCATTCAGGATGGAACGTCTGCTCCGGATCTTCGCGTGTACGAAACTACATGGGGTAACCTTTCATGTGCTTCTTACCCGGAATATGCTGAAATTTCAGTTTCTGCAAACAACGTAAACTGGTATTCATTAGGTTTCCACTGCCAGAGTTCAGATATTTCCCTTGACCTTGATGCAGTTGTTCCAGGCGGAGTACACGTTAAATATGTACGTATCGCAACAAATTCTGCATTGGGAAGCACAGAAGATTTCTTCGATGTTGATGGTGTAGAAGCATTGTTCGGTTGTGAGCCTTTCGAGCCTGAAACTCCAAACGGATGTTTTGCAGCTTGTACTACAGGAGAAGGATATGTTCAGGGAACTACTAAACTTGGTGGTGCGTTGCCAGCAGCAAGAACTCACGTAGACAGAGCTTTGGGAACTCCTCAATACAGCGATGCAACAACTTCACCTGCTAACAACAACTTCCTTACTTTAGGTTACGGTGGTTCATTGACACTTTGCTTTGATGGTTTCATCATGAACGATGCTGGTGACGATATCGAAATTGTTGAAACATCTTTCAACAACCCATCATGTGCTTCTTATCCTGAATACGCTGACATCTGGGTTTCTAACGACAACGTAAACTGGTATTTCGTTAAGACAGGTTGCCATAACTTCACTGTAAACTTTGACGATGCGGTTGATGCAAGCAACAACCCAATCTACCTTCCTTACGTGCAGTATGTGAAAATCGCTAATAACGATAACCTTACAACAACTCCTGATGCTTACGATGTTGATGGTGTAAGACTGATCGCCAGCCAGTGTGAAAATACTCAAGGTCCGGTTACTAATGAGCCGGTCGGACAGCCTCAGCCAGTAGTTGGTTTGAGATCTTATCCAAACCCAAGCCGTGGAATTGTTAACTTCAACTTCTCTTCAATGTACACAGGTAATGCTTCTCTTGAAGTATTCAACATTGCAGGTCAGCGTGTTGCACTATTGTTCAACGACGAGGTTAAAGAAAATGAAGAAAACGTTGTGACTTTTGATATGTCTCAACTTCCAAACGGTGTTTACATTTCTAAGTTGAGTACTTCTGAAGGAGTAGTTACAGGAAAAGTAATGCTTGCAAGATAAGTTTCCAGATTTCATTATACCCAAAAGGCTGTCATTTCTGACAGCCTTTTTTATTTTAATAAATCAAAAGATAATTTAAAGCCAGTAAAAACAGAAAGAGGTTTCATAAAAATGAAACCTCTCCCATCAATAACCTAAATAACAAATAGAAATCTAAATTGTTCTTCAGGTTCTTAAGTATGTTGTATCTATAATACACTACAAAGATAAAAAACTTAAGTCTCTATTTTGCTGCTTAACGTTTATTTAACGGCACAACTTTGCTCTATGCCAACAATAAGCGATTAATTTGAAATAGGCTGTTTTCGCCCTTATTCATGAGACTTCTTATTTTTCTGATAATACGGATCGTGTCTTGTGATGTCCGCAAAACAGCATCTTTATATTCAGGATCATCTTTATGAAAATATTGAGCCGAATTTCCGTCATCCGATACCTTTATCCAATAAATTTTCGAATGATCGTCATCACGAAAAAAGTCATGCCATCTGGCAAAACCAACAGAACCTTTCCTGTCGTAAGATTTGCCATCGGCTGCAGTGAGCCTCCATTTACATTTTGCGGCGCGACCCCAATGTGTAGAAAATCTGTAAACACCATCATTGGTAAAATAATACCGGCTTCCGGAACGGCTTACATGATCTGGTTTTAAATCAGAAACAACCGAATTCTCGACCTGCCTGAAAATACAAAACGTATTCCTGTGAAAATTATGTCGCCCATACTGCATATTACAAATATAGTCGCTTCAGGGTTAATTGTTTTTTCGTTTTGTATGCTTGACACGTTGGACCGTATCGGTCAAATTTGGCGGAAGTCCCTGCGGCTGTACCTGTGTCTGTTTTTGGGATTGACCTTTTTCTTTTGACATTCTTTCGGCATTGACTTCTTTATTACTTTGTTTTTTAGCGTCTTTTTGAGCTGCTCTTTCTACCGATTGTTGCTCCTGTCTTGGAGGCTCCTGTTGGAGTTTATCATCTGTGGTTTGTCCTATGGAAAGCTGCGTCATCAGCAACCCGAGTATTGCAAATTGAATTTTCATGATTTCAGGATTTGAATTTTAATAAAATTACATTGGCAGAAGTAGAACAGACTTATATAGTATCTGTGGATTATTCCAACTTTGACGGTTCGCCTCCTGCCTCCAAATCCTTATATTTGCTTTTTAAATCGTCATCAGTGGGCAACAGCAATAAGTTAAAAATCTTCAACGATCCTATTTACGGATTCATCAATTTGCCCAATGAATTCATTTTCGACCTGATCCAGCATCCATTTTTCCAAAGACTCAGGCGCATCAGCCAAATGGGACTTTCGTATCTGGTCTATCCTGGGGCGCACCACACCAGGTTCCATCATGCGATAGGGGCTATGCATATCATGTCACGGGCAATCGATGTGTTGAAATCCAAAGGCATCCAGATTTCCAAAGACGAAGAAAATGCATTGCTGGCTGCCATTTTATTGCACGACATTGGTCACGGCCCGTTTTCACATGCCATGGAACACAGCATTGTTCCGAGTATGGACCACGAAAGCATCTCCTTACTATTTATGGAGCAACTCAATATCGAATTTAACGGAAAACTGGATGTGGCGATCCAGATTTTCAAAGGGCAATACCCACGTAAATTTATGCTCCAGCTGGTTTCAAGCCAGCTCGATATGGATCGGATGGACTATCTCAAACGCGACAGTTTTTACACAGGTGTCGCCGAAGGGAACATCAATTCCGACCGTTTGATCCAAATGATGAATGTATCCGACGATGTCCTGGTGATTGAAGAAAAAGGGATCTATTCTGTCGAGAAATTCCTCATGGCCAGACGGCTGATGTATTGGCAGGTCTATCTGCACAAAACAAGTCTCGGAGCAGAAATGTTACTCACAAAGGTATTACAACGCGCCAAGGAACTGATGCGAAATGGGGCAGAAGTCGATTGTCCCCAAAACCTCAAATTTTTCCTGCTTTCAGATATTACGATTGAAAATTTTACCGCCGACGTCCTACAGCGATTTTCAAGTCTCGATGATGTTGATATTCTATCGGCCATAAAAAACTGGACGAATGCAGAAGATGCCGTACTTCGTGATCTGAGTCTTATGGTCATCAACCGGGATCTTTTGAAAGTACGTCTCAGTGACGAAAAATTCCCCAAGCAACTGCTCAACGATTATCTGGCGCAGCTTTCAAAAGACCGGAATTGCTCGCTTCACGAGGCTTCTTACTTTGTATTCAAAGGCAAAATATGGAACCAGGTGTATAACAAACAAATGGAACCTGTGCGCATCATAATGAAAGACGGAAGCGTGGAAGATGTGATCGACCGTCCGGATCAACCGAGTCTCAGGGCGCTTTCAAAACCAATAACGAAATACTATATGTGTGTGCCAAAACATCTGGTATAAATTCAAATAGTACAACCAAATTTTTATATTTTTGTCCGAATGGAACGGGAACAACAAAGCCCATGAAACTACCGCGTCCATTCATTTTAAAGCCGACCATAACACAACCGAATGAAATTCACCGCAGCACAAATAGCAGGAATACTTGAAGGAGAAGTAATAGGAGATCCTTTGGTAGAAGTTTATAAACTGGCTAAAATTGAAGAAGGTGTCGCAGGTTCACTCACGTTTCTTTCGAACCCCAAATACGAAAATTACATCTATTCCACCCAGGCTTCGATTACGATTGTCAACCATAGTTTCGATCCGAAATCTGATGTAAATACCACACTCATAAAGGTCCAGGATGCCTATGGTGCTTTTACCCGTTTGCTCGAGGTATATAACGAGGTGAAGCGGAACAAGAGCGGCATAGAACAATTCACGATTATTTCCGATAATGTTTCGTACGGTGAAAACCTGTATCTCGGAAGCTTCAGCTATATAGGTGTCAATGTAGTCATTGGCGATAATGTTAAAATCTATCCGAATTGCTACGTTGGCGACAATGTACATATAGGTAATAACGTGACGTTGTTTGCCGGAGCAAAAGTGTATTCGGAAACGGTAATCGGGAATCATTGCGTCATTCATTCCGGAGCCATTATCGGTGCAGACGGATTCGGGTTTACACCCACCGAGGACGGAACCTACAAAGCCGTTCCGCAAATAGGCAATGTCATCATTGAAGATCATGTTGACATTGGTTCGTGTACCACAATCGACCGCGCGACTTTAGGTTCTACCATTATTCGCCGCGGTGTCAAATTAGACAACCAGATCCAGATTGCCCATAATGTAGAAATAGGCGAGAATACAGCCATTGCTGCCCAAACCGGTGTGGCAGGTTCGACCAAAATCGGCAAGAACTGTATCATTGGCGGACAGGTTGGTATCGTGGGACACCTTATTATTGGTAACAATGTCCGTATCCAGGCCCAGTCCGGAATCGGGAAAAATATAAAGGATGATGAAGTCCTGCAGGGAAGCCCGGCTTTCCATTTACCGGATTACAACAAATCCTACGTCCATTTCAAGAATCTGACGAAGATTGCTTCAGATATTGACGAATTGAAAAAAAGTGCAAACCAAATAAACAAATAATGGTTAAACAAAAAACCATAAAGAATGAAATCTCCCTTAGCGGTGTGGGACTTCACACCGGGAAAGAGGTTAAAATGACTTTTAAGCCGGCTCCTGAAAACCATGGATTCACGTTTGTCCGTGTAGATCTTGAAGGCAGCCCTGTAATCGAGGCCGATGCCAATTACGTAGTCAATACGCAACGCGGGACGAATCTCGAAAAGCTCGGCGTAAAGATACAGACATCAGAACACGTACTTGCAGCGCTTACGGGTTGTGATATTGACAATGTCATCATCGAACTCAATGCGCCAGAACCTCCAATCATGGACGGATCTTCCAAATTTTTTGTACAGGCGATAGAAGAAGCGGGTATTGAAGAACAGGATGCCGCACGCGAATATTTCGTGGTCAAAGAAGTGATTTCCTATACAGACGAAGCCACCGGAAGCGAAATCATCGTAATGCCTGCAGACGATTATCAGGTCACGGCCATGGTCGATTTCGGGACAAAGGTTTTAGGTACGCAGAACGCGACCATGAAAAGCCTTTCCGATTTCAAATCTGAAATATCCAATGCACGCACCTTCAGTTTTCTTCATGAACTGGAAACACTGCTCGACAACGGACTCATCAAGGGAGGCGACCTGAACAACGCGATTGTTTATGTAGACAAGGAAATCTCCGAGAATACGATGAACAACCTCAAGCATGCGTTCGGAAAAGAAAAGATTTCAGTAAAACCGAACGGTATCCTCGACAACCTGACGCTACACTATCCGAATGAAGCCGCGCGTCACAAATTACTTGATGTTGTTGGTGATTTGGCATTAATTGGAACCCGTATCAAAGGAAAAGTCATCGCCAATAAACCCGGGCATTTCGTCAATACCCAATTTGCCAAGAAACTCTCAAAGATCATCAAAATAGAACAGCGCAACCAGATTCCGGTTTTTGACATTTACAAAGAACCGTTGATGGACGTGAATAAAATCATGTCTATTTTGCCACATCGCCCGCCATTCCTGCTCGTCGACAAAATCCTCGAGATGAGCAGTACGCATGTGGTCGGATTGAAGAACGTCACGATGAACGAGAATTTCTTCGTTGGTCATTTTCCCGGAGCACCTGTAATGCCTGGCGTTCTTATAGTCGAGGCGATGGCGCAATGTGGAGGCATCCTTATTTTAAGCACGGTTCCGGATCCTGAAAATTACCTGACGTATTTTATGAAAATTGACAATGTCAAGTTCAAGCAAAAGGTGCTTCCGGGTGATACATTGGTATTCAAATGTGATTTGATCTCTCCTATCAGACGCGGCATATGCCATATGAAAGCGAGTGCTTACGCGAATGGCAAACTGGTTACCGAAGCAGAACTAATGGCGCAAATCGCCAAACAAAACTAAAAGACAATTTATGAATCAGCCATTGGCATATGTCCATCCCGGAGCGAAAATCGCCAAAAATGTGGTGATTGAGCCGTTTACGACCATCCACAATAATGTGGTAATCGGAGACGGAACCTGGATAGGATCGAATGTAACCATAATGGAAGGAGCACGCATCGGAAAGAATTGCAATATTTTCCCGGGCGCTGTAATTTCTGCGGTTCCACAGGATTTAAAATTCGGTGGGGAAGAATCGCTGGCCATCATTGGTGACAATTGTACCATCCGCGAATGCGTTACCATCAACAGAGGAACTATTGCTTCCGGACAAACCGTTATTGGGAACAACTGTCTTATCATGGCAACGGCCCACATTGCCCACGACTGTCATATTGGTGATAACGCCATCATCGTGAACGGGGTGGCACTTGCCGGACACGTTACGGTTGGTAAATTCGCTATCATAGGCGGATTGGCTGCCGTGCATCAATTCATCAGCATTGGAGATCACGCCATGATTTCGGGTGGATCACTGGTACGTAAAGATGTTCCTCCTTTTACCAAAGCTGCAAAAGAACCGCTTTCCTATGTCGGGATCAATTCCGTTGGTTTGAGAAGACGCGGGTTCACATCTGATAAAATACGTGAGTTGCAGGACATATACAGAATCCTGTACCAAAGAAATTACAATACGACCCAAGCCCTCGGTATCATAGAAGGCGAATTCGAAGCGACCCCGGAACGCGATGAGATCATCATGTTCATCCGGAATTCATCGAGAGGAATCATGAAAGGCTACTCCGGCGGATATTGACCGGCTCCAATAAATCAAATCAACAAATTACAAATCAACGCATAAACAACAATAATGGCTTCTACATCAGACATCCGCAACGGACTGTGCATCAAATTCAACCACGACATCTATAAAATCATAGAGTTCCTTCACGTCAAACCTGGTAAAGGACCGGCTTTCGTACGTACGAAATTAAAAAGTCTGACGAATGGTAAAGTGCTTGACAACACGTTTTCTGCAGGTCATAAAATTGATGAAGTACGTGTAGAGACGCACGAATTCCAATTTTTGTACGCCGAAGGTGATGCATATAACTTCATGCATACGGAAACGTACGAGCAGATTGCATTGAACAAGGAAATCCTCGATGCACCGGAACTTTTGAAAGAAGGAACTACCGTAAAAGTCATCATCAATGCCGAGACAGAAGCACCTCTGTCCGTAGATATGCCTGCATCTGTAATCCTCGAAGTTACTTATTCCGAGCCGGGAGCCAAAGGAAACACGGCAACCAACGCGACTAAGCCAGCAAAAGTCGAGACAGGCGCATCGGTCAACGTTCCTTTGTTCATCAATGAAGGGGACAAGATCAAGATCGATACGGCTACGGGTGCTTATATGGAGCGTGTGAAGGAGTAGTTGTTAACGGATAACAGTTATGAAATTCCCCCGCGTTTACGGTCTCGAAGAAATTGCAATGATCATCGGCAGTGAGTTTGTCGGCGCTAGTGATTTTGGTGTTCACGGCATGAATGAGATTCATGTGGTAGAACCCGGAGACATTGTTTTTGTAGATCATCCCAAGTATTACGACAAGGCCTTGCAGTCTGCAGCCACCATTGTCCTGATCAATAAAAAAGTGGATTGTCCCGATGGAAAGGCACTGCTCATTTCTGACGATCCGTTCCGCGATTTCAACAAACTGACGAATTATTTTTTACCGTTCGAGAAATCGGTCTCATCCATTTCTCCGTCTGCCACAATAGGCGAGGGCACTGTGATCCAGCCCAATTCATTTGTGGGTAACCATGTGGTCATCGGTAAAAATTGTATCATCCATTCCAATGTTTCCATTTACGACCATACCATTATTGGTAACAACGTAACCGTCCATGCCGGAACCGTTTTGGGAGCGAATGCTTTTTATTATAAGAAGCGTCCCGAAGGTTTCGACCGGTTGATTTCTGGCGGACGTGTGGTTCTTGAAGATAACGTCGACATTGGTGCCTCGTGTACCATCGATCGCGGTGTCACTGCCGATACGACTATTGGTGCGGGAAGCAAGATCGACAACCAGGTCCATATCGGTCACGATACGGTCATCGGAAAAAAATGTCTTATTGCGGCCCAGACAGGTATCGCTGGTTGCGTAGTCATTGAAGATGAAGTTACGATCTGGGGCCAGGTTGGTGTCAAAAGCGGCATTACCATCAAATCCAAAGCGGAATTATTCGCCCAGAGCGGTATCAGCAAAACCCTCGAAGGAGGAAAACAATATTTTGGGACGCCTGCAGTAGAGGCGAGGGAAGCCATGAAACAAATGGCATCGATCCGTCAGATTCCATCAATCATAGATAAGCTCAAATAAGTATGTCCCCTAAAAAATTCGTCCAGCTTTTTTATAAATCAGATGCACTTATCGATGGTGAAGTAATGGAACAATTCCTTCATCCGGAAGCCACAATCGACTGGAATAGCAGCAGGGGACTTATTCAAATGGACAGGGCCGCCATCATCCAGCTCGCCACCGAACTCGGTCGTGCCTATATGCGCTCAAAGGTCCGCATCAGCCATATCTTGCAGGAAGGCAACACAGTATCTGTGCGTTATACGCATCATATCAAGACGATAGAGAACCCGCGCGAAGAAATCCTGCTCGCGAATTTCATGGCAATCTGGGAAATCAAGGATGATAAGTTATACAGAGGTTATCAAATGAGCCAACTCTGATAAATTTGCTATATATTTCCTTTCCTGAATGCGGTTTAACCCGTACTTTTGCAACCAAAATAAATCTAAATAAAAATACGTAATGAGTGTTTTAGTCAATAAAGATTCAAAAATCATCGTACAGGGCTTTACCGGAAGCGAAGGTACATTCCATGCATCCCAAATGATCGAATACGGAACCAACGTTGTTGGAGGTGTAACTCCGGGAAAAGGAGGGACACAACATTTGGATCGTCCGGTTTTCAATACCGTAAAAGATGCTGTGGATAAGGCCGGAGCAGATGTTTCCATCATTTTCGTACCGCCGGCTTTCGCTGCTGATGCGATCATGGAAGCCGCCGATGCAGGAATCAAGGTCATCATCACCATTACAGAAGGTATTCCGGTAGCCGATATGGTCAAGGCATACGATTATATACAAGGAAAAGACTGCCGCCTTATCGGGCCGAACTGTCCGGGTGTCATTACTCCGGGAGAAGCCAAAGTGGGTATCATGCCGGGTTTCGTTTTCAAAAAAGGAACCGTAGGTATTGTTTCAAAATCCGGGACTTTGACATATGAAGCAGCAGACCAGGTTGTAAAACAAGGCTTGGGAATCACGACTGCAATCGGTATTGGTGGTGACCCGATCATCGGCACAACTACCAAAGAAGCGGTAGAATTATTGATGAACGACCCTGAAACCAAAGCCATCGTCATGATTGGTGAAATTGGTGGACAACTCGAAGCCGACGCCGCAAAATGGATCAAGGCAGATGGCAACCGCAAACCAGTAATCGGGTTCATCGCCGGAGAAAGTGCGCCTAAAGGACGTACCATGGGACACGCCGGAGCTATCGTTGGTGGTTCTGACGATACGGCCCAGGCTAAAAAGCAAATCATGCGCGACAACGGAATCCATGTCGTGGATTCACCGGCTGAGATCGGGAAGAAAGTAAAAGAAGTTTTGGGTTAACGGATAACAGTTAACAATTATCTGTAACCACTTTACTTATAGACTATCTAGCCCTGCAGATTGCAGGGCTTTTTTTTGGAACGGACAATTTTTTACTCCAAACTCTCCTTGAGCATTGATCTTTCCAATTCCAATACTTTCAATGTATGCCTGAGTTGCATCAATTCTTCAAAATGCATTGGCCTTTTCCATTTGGAATCAGAGGTATCGATTGAAAATACCATCGGATTGACAGGCTCGTCTGTTGTGGCGCGATTTTTTAGAAACCACGCCAGTTCCGAACGGGTTGTATCGCACTGCTGGTCCTTCAGCAGTACCCTTATCCGTCTTGCCGTTTTAATTTGCCGGAATTCATTTTCTTTGAGGACTTTCAAAAAATAATCGGCTTCCTGGTTACTTCTGTACGATACAAAGTCAGGCATGGCGCTCTTTCTTTTGTTTTGCTCCAAATGCATGGTCATATCCGATATAACCTGAAGCTTTTCTATGGGTAAATTTCTTCTTCCGGATTCAAACATCGCCAGTCGCGGACGGGAAACACCCAAAAGCATGGCCAGGACTTCCTGTTTGATTCCCAATTGTTTGTGTACACTCGATTTTTGTTTCATGTTACGTGATTTTGCGTTACGTTATTTTCCGTAACAGGAAAAAGAGTTACGGTTTATTGGATTGATGTCTAAAAGAGGCAAAAGGTTGGAAGACTACTTTTTATTTTTTGATTGTAGCTTGAAACACGAACAATAAAAAAGCCGGCTCCATAAAATAGAACCGGCTTTTCCGTTTTGCATATAACTATTATTCTAGCCTTTGATGAATTTCAAAGATTTACCATCGACGTTCAAAAAATAAAATCCCGGAGTCAGCTGATCGACATTAACTTTATTATTGCTGATGCTGCCTGAAAAAACCAATCTTCCTTCTGCGGAATATATGTTAATATCGGGGCTGGCATAATTCTCTATGTTCACAACAGCTGTAGCTGGATTAGGATACATCTTTAATGTTGGTATCTGGTTTTGGCTTACGGCGAGGATATCTCCGATTTCCTCGGAGGTCATCGCCCTTTTATAGACAGAAATCTCATCGATCTTTCCGTCGGTATATTCGTCCGGCCCACTTAAGCTGCGCCCTATGGCATATAAGTTCTCTGAATCCGGCGAAAAATCCTGTGAATAGGAAGATGAGCCTACGAGATTTCCGTCGACATAAAAATTCACGATCGATTCCGTCTTTTTATACGTCACGGCCACATGGTGCCACGCATTGAAATCCCACGTGTAATTCGCGCCGACAATTTCATAGTTATAGCCGGAAGTGAACAATATTCCGCCCGAAGCCCAATTGGCTTCCAAAACCAGCGAGCCGTAATCTGTCAAAGGATTGTATTGTTCGATTATAGGAAAAACGTTCCAGCCCTGATACCAGTTCCGGATGTTGATCCACGCGGCGATAGTGACTTCTTCACTCGTATAGATTTCGTCGAGTGAGGCGCTTGCCGGAAAATCAATGTAACTGTCGACGCCGTTAAAATCATAGGCGCCGTTCGGATTGCCGTTTCGGTCTTCGGTCAGCGTCGCATTGTGGACCGTGCCGTTGTTGTTGTTTCCGCTCGAGTCGTTGGCATTTCCGTCGAAGGTATAATGCAGGATAAGATCTTCCTGGGCCACAAGTGTCGGGGCACAGCATAAACTAAGTAACAGAATAGCGTAGAGGTGTTTCATGATACAGGATTTTCCCTAAAGATAATCCTTTATTTTATCTACCTGATAAATAAGTTTTTAGATAGTTACTTATTTTGTTCGAATCCATATCGGATGGCTGCTTCGAGAACATCCACGTTAATGTTTTTCAGGGTTTTGAATTTGATGCAATAGCCCGTGACGCTGGCCTTGCCAATATCTTTCCCATAGGTTTCTGACAGGTACTTTTTATCATCTATGCCAAGAATATATACAGAAATTCCGGTGGTGTTCGCACTGACGCCTATCTGGTAAAATTCCCTGGCCGTGCCGTCGGCATATTTCATAATCCGGAATCCGTACCCGATATTTGGGTTCGATACCATTTTGCCCTGTTCGTTCAGCCCGTCGAGGAACCACAATTTACATTCGGGATTTATCTTCAGGATACTCATGTGCAGGGCTTGCATATCAGTACGCTTTGCATCAGGCTGGCTGTTGATGTATGCGTCTATTTGTTTTTTTACATCCATAAAATTTTGTTTTGCTTGCCTTTAGGCCAAGGCAATCCGATTTACATCTTCTCATTCAGCAACATCATGAATTTGAGTTGCCAGCTCATCATCTTGTTTCCATAGCCACTCACGGTGTCGCGGAATTCCCGTTTGGGCTTTTCCATTTGATATTGCATAAGCAGGTTGTGCTCCTGGAGCAGGCTTTCGTAATATTTCTGGTCCCATTTTTTAAGCCCGGTATTTAAGCCGCCTTCCTGCATATATCTTTTTCCATCGTGATAATCCTGATAAAAATTAATTTTTCCCATCGACAGGCATATATAGGCTTTACCGTCAATGACACGCAGCAGCATGCCGCGGTTGGTGAAATATTCAGATGGCCATTCCTTGCTTTTGCATTTGACGTTCCGCTTCATCTCGCCATTGGGATAGAAGATATCGAATTCGTGGTACTGATTCCAGTCAGTCCTCATATACAGGTCCGGAAGCGGATTATGGTTCTGGGCATCTTCAAGCGTGGCGTAAAAAAGGTTGTCCTTGTCGTCGTACTTTTGATTGGTTTCCTGGGCAGATGCCGGAATCAGTGAAATCAAAAACAGAAAGGCAAAGAAGAATGACATTTTTTTCATATACAGGGATTTTTTTGAGTTGAGGACTAATTTAATGGAAAATAAAAGATTCCGTACATGATTCATAGCTGGTGCTTGTAAAAGAAAAAGCCAGGCATTCACGCCCAGCTCTCATTATTAATTATTAATCGTTACTTATTAATTCAAACCTCTTCCTCTTTCTGTCCCATCATCATCAAAAAGGCCTTTAGAAACTCATCGATCTCACCATCCATAACGGCATCCACATTACTTGTTTCATATGAGGTACGAACATCTTTGACCAGTTTGTAAGGCTGCATCACATAGTTACGTATCTGCGAGCCCCATTCGATCTTCATC
Source organism: Flavobacterium silvaticum (assembly GCF_012911565.1). Lineage (GTDB taxonomy): Bacteria > Bacteroidota > Bacteroidia > Flavobacteriales > Flavobacteriaceae > Flavobacterium > Flavobacterium silvaticum. The sequence goes on from NZ_JAAMPU010000107.1 coordinate 162,511, forward strand.
TTTCCGGCTTCTATATCACTGCGCTGTTCCTGTTGCTTTTTGAGTTCGATTTCATACAACTGCGATTTCAGCATCTGCATGGCACGTTGGCGGTTATCGTGTTGGGAACGCGTCTCGGAACACTGGATCTGGATTCCCGTAGGTTTGTGATATAATTGGACTTTGGTCTCGACCTTGTTTACATTCTGTCCGCCGGCACCACTTGATCGGGCGGTCGTGATTTCAATATCTGCCGGATTGATTTCGATTTCGATCGTATCGTCGACAAGCGGATACACATAGACCGAAACGAAGGAAGTATGTCGCTTGGCATTACTGTCAAAAGGGGAAATGCGGACCAACCGATGCACGCCGTTCTCGCCTTTAAGCCATCCGAAAGCAAAATCGCCCTCGATTTCCAACGTCACCGTTTTGATTCCGGCCACGTCGCCTTCCTGGAAGTTAAGCTCCTTTACTTTGTAGCCGTGTTTTTCGGCCCACATCAAATACATCCGCATCAGCATCGAAGCCCAATCGCAACTTTCTGTTCCACCGGCTCCGGCTGTGATTTGCAAAACGGCACTAAGGGAATCGCCTTCGTCCGAAAGCATATTGCGGAATTCGATGTTTTCCACATGGGAATTGGCTGCCGAATAGGCTTCGTCGAGTTCTTCTTCGGTCAGTTCACCTTCGCGGTAGAATTCATAGGCCAATTGCAGTTCGTCAGATAGCGAAATGCTTTTTAAATAATCGTCAACCCATGCCTTCTTGCCACGCAGCACTTTAACGAAAGCTTCAGCCTCACGGGCGTTGTTCCAGAAATCCGGGGCAAGGGTCTTTTCCTCGTCGTTGGAGATTTCTATTAGTTTTTTATCGATGTCGAGATACTTGCGTAGTGCAGAAACACGTTCGGATATATCTTTTACCTGTTCGGAATTTGTCATATTATGATGTACTTTTGTGTTCCTTTTTCGCAGATGGAAGTCATTTCCGGCACCGGTCGGACACAAATGCAAAAGTAGGACAAGCGCACAACTTATGGAAATAAATTTAGTCAGCGATACCGTCACCAAACCCACACCCGAAATGCTGGAGTATATGTTCAAGGCCGAAGTAGGCGATGACGTATATAAACAAGACCCGTCCATAAATGCATTGCAGCGCATGGTTGCCAATGTATTTGGGATGGAGGATGCTTTGTTTTTTCCGTCCGGCACCATGGCAAACCAGACCGCGATCAAATTACATACGCAACCCGGTGATCAGTTAATCGCAGACAAATATGCCCATGTTTTCAACTTTGAAGGCGGAGGCGTTTCGTTCAACAGCGGTGTTTCTTGCAAATTACTCGAAGGCGATCGTGGTATGATTACGGCTGCACAGGTTGAATCTGCCATCAACAATCCGGAATTCTATCACAGCCCGAAAACGTCATTGGTTTGTGTCGAGAATACGACCAATATGGGTGGCGGTGCCTGTTATGATTTGAACGAGCTTAAAAAAATCCGACAAGTTTGCGACAATCACAACCTCAAATTCCATCTCGATGGTGCACGTCTGTGGAATGCGTTGGTTGCCAAACGCGAAAACCCGAAAGAATACGGACAGACGTTCCATACTATTTCGGTCTGTCTTTCAAAAGGATTGGGCGCACCGGTAGGATCGTTATTGGTTTCGGATGCCGCTACAATCGAACGCGCCCTCAGGATTCGCAAAATACTTGGAGGCGGCATGCGTCAGGCGGGTTATCTCGCGGCTGGCGGAATTTACGCCTTGCAACATCATGTGGGCCGTTTGGCAGAAGATCACCGACGCGCCAAAGAACTCGCACAGATTCTCGCTCAGCTTCCTTTCATCCGCAAGGTCGAACCTGTAGAAACAAATATCCTGATTTTCGAGATCGATTCCAGAATAGGTGAGCAGGCTTTCATTGAAAAGCTCAAACAGAAAAACATCCACATCAGCGGTCTTGGTCAGGGCAAGCTTCGTATCGTAACGCATCTGGATTATCGTGAAGTGATGCATAGCTATGTGGTGGAAGCATTGCAGAAATTGACTTTTTAAACGGAGAGCTGCCGTTTCAGTAATGATGTCGATTTTTTAATCTGGAATGCCGTTTAGAAAATGAACAAAGTAAAATATTGGCGCGAGAAGAATAATCTTACCCAAAATGAACTTGCCGATAAATCAGGATTATCTTTAAGAACCATTCAACGGATTGAAGCCGGAAGCACATTGAAAGGATTTTCATTGCATGCCCTGGCAAAAGCTTTGGAAACGAATCCTCAAAATTTATTCCCGGATGAAACCCAAAGCATTGAGAGGGCCAAACTGATCAATTTATCTGTCCTTTCCGGTTTGGTCATCCCATTTGGAGGAATCATTTTTCCACTCCTCTTAACGTCAAAAACCCAGGATGCATTCAATAAAAACATCGGTAAGAAAATAGTGGAAGTGCAAATCATCGTGACGTTCCTTTTATCTGTTTCCTTGATAGCCCTACCGTTTTTCCAAAAAGAATTTCAAATCAGAAAGCCGCTTTTCCTGTATGTATTGATCGTTTTTCTGATTGTGAAATTGGCCATCGTTATCTATAATGGAGTGGCTCTGAACAAATACAGTAAAATCTCAATTGCGCTGAAAAACAGCTTTTTATAAAGAACGACAGTAAAATGGCGTAAAAGTGTCGTCCCGCCTTTTCGGGAAATCAGAAAAATTTGCCACAACATTGCATAAAAAAAAGCAATGAAATTACTTAAGAAAATGGTACTGGCATTTTTGGTTCTGATTACGCTCACATTCCTTTTTGGCTACGTTTATTTTGACCGTAAATTTTCTCCGGACAAAAATTATCTGCACGTCACCAATGAAAGCGGAAAAGTTTTCGTCCGGTGGGAAACCGAAGAGAAAAAGGTAATGCTTTTGCCAATTCATTTTAATACGGATACCACAACGTACTACATGCAATTCGATACCGGAAGTCCGTACACTATGTTTTATAAAACGCCAGTTTCAACAATCAGCCAGATTTCAAAAAGCAAAATGACGGCAAAGTGTCGTTTTAGAATCGGCAATTGTGAAGTAAAATCAGACTGTTTTAAAATGATTGATTTTGGGGAAAAAACGAATGAAGGCCAATTGCCTGTAATTGGTACAATAGGAACCGATATCTTGGAAAACAGAAAAACACTTTTGAACTTAAGGGAAAATTATGTGGTTTTCAATCTGGGTTCAGTTCCGGATCATATTAAAACCAAAACGTTCAGGTTCCAATTCAAAAAGCGAAAGATTATCATTCCCGCAATGTTGCAGAATCAGAAAGAAGCGTTTTTATACGATTCCGGTACAAGCGGTTATGAACTTCTGACCAATAAAGAAATTTGGGAAAGACTAAAGTCGAAAGATTCCAAAATCAAACAGGAAAAAGGAAAATCCTGGAAAAATATCCTGACTACTTACACGGCGGAAACGAATGAAAACATAGCATTTCCGAATACCGCGATTCCGCTACATGAAATTACGTATGTCGAAGGATATTCCAAAGCCCAGTACTATTTGATGAAATTTTCAGGAATGTCCGGAATGTTGGGGAATAAGCTCTTCCTGCAAAAGGAGCTTTACATTGATGCTGAAAACAGGCAAATGGCCATTGAATAGAAAGATAGGAGGCCTTTCTTTTATTTGTCCGTCATCCAAAAAATCCGACCATAAGCTTCAATGCCTCCGCTGAATGCATCTTCTCACCATTCTCAATCGATTCCTGTGTAGCCATGGCGGCTCTTTGGCGCATGTTGGTTTCATAAACGGCAATGGCTTCTTCTATTGAATCGGATGTATCAGAAGTCAAAGCTTCACTCAATTCCAAAGCGTCGAGCATAGCCATATTCGCGCCTTCTCCGGCAAATGGCGGCATCACGTGGGCTGCATCGCCAATAATCGTCAGGTTGGGCCATGCTTTCCACGTTTGGTCCAGTGGCATATAATATATTGGTCTTGGGATAAAAGGCATTTCAGCTTTTCCGATAAGTTCCTGCCAGCTGTCGCTCCAGTTTGAAAAGGTTTTGGTGAACCATTCCAGGACTTGGATTTTGTTCGAGAAATCGACTTTTGTGAATGAATCCAAATTGGTTTTCAGGCTTAGGTAAAACCCGATGTTGCCGTTGCCTTTCTGTCCGCCCAGGATACATTGCTCATTCCCGAACGCCATTATTTTCCCGCCGTCAAGCAGTTTATACATATCAGGTGTGGTTTTCGAGGCGTCATGGACGTTGACTTCGATCATGGTGATTCCGGAATATACAGGTTTGATTGGAGTGATGTACGGACGGATTTTGGAATTGGCACCATCGGAACCAATTACAATATCGGCGTAAGCGGATGAACCATTTTTGAAATGTAAATTCCAACCGTCGCCTTGTTTGTCCATTGAGATAAAATGGCTGTCCCATACCACTGTTTCAGGCTTCAGCGAATCCAGAAGCATATTGCGCAACGGACCGCGGTCTATCTCCGGACGGAAATGTTCGTGCCCGAAATTTTCGTGGACATTGGTATCGTGATCGCTGAATGCAATAGTACCGTGGTCGTCCGCAATGACCATTTTATCTGCTCCCGGACGGAATGTTTTCCGGAACACATCGAGCAATTCCGCTTTGATTATGGCCGCCAGTCCCGATTCTTTGTGCATGTCGAGAGGCGAACCCGTAACACGTGCCGTAGCATCGAAATCCCTCTCATATACCTTTACGTCTGCGTCCTTGAGTTGCAAAAGACGCGCTAATGTAAGGCCACCCGGGCCTCCGCCAACGATGGCGATTTTTTTGTCTTGTAATTTCATGTGACAAACCTACTCCGGCAAAAGCGTCGAAAATTGTATAAATCGGTCGTTTTCATTTTTGAGCAATTCTTTTGGGATCACACCTGAAAATTTCCGGACCTGTTTGATGAAGTGGCTCTGGTCTGCAAAATTCAATTCCGGAAAAAGGTTGCCTTTGGCCAGATGGCCGAGCGATTCGCGAAAACGAAGGATGTTGCAATACGATTTGAGTGAAAGCCCGAATTGGGATGTAAAATATCGGTTGATCTGACGGCTGTTCCAAAATACGGCCTCTGAAAGTTGCCTGACAGTCAAATTTCCCTTATCAGCGTAAATCAGTTGGAATAACCTGAGTTTCCGGTCATCGGTTTTATCCGGCAAAAGCGCAGTGATTTTAGCAGCCGCTTTTTGACAAAAGTTGTCGAAATCCAAAAGATCGTTTTGATCAAATCCCCAGAAGTCATCGGGCAGGTATTCGGCATAATCGAGTAAATTCGAAATCCGGTTCGGGAAAAGCAATTCGGTTGCCGGAAGCTTGAAACTGACGGCACACATCAACGTATCCGCTTCAAGGATTACAGGCTGCGGAAGTGTTTCAAGCCCTGAGAGCATGATATGGAACGGCTGTGTCCCGGTTTTGGAAAGGATCAGGTCGACGCGGCCGTCTGGCAGGACGACAATTTCTTTGTCTTTGCCTGTAGCATTGTGCAATAACCAAAAACTTTCGACAAAACCCGAAAGTGATTCATCAGGCTTTACGATTCTGAACAGGAGATTGTCTTCCATTTTTCATCAAGCCATTGTACTGTTTACTTTTTCGAGCAGCTCATCAATCATATGCGTATTCGGATCAAGCTCTTTTGCCTGCTTGAAACAGGATGATGCTTGTTCTGTATTTCCCAGATCGAGATGATAAATGCCGAGGTTTCTGTATGCATAGGCATTTTTTGGATCAAGTTCCATTGATTTTTGAATATCGTCCAACCCGGATTGTGTATCGCCGAGCTTGATTTTGGATAGGCCGCGGTTGTTGTACGAGTAAGCGAATTCAGGATCTGTTTTGATTGCAAGGTCGAACAACGGAATCGCTTTTTTAAATTTTCCCTGCAGATTCAGGCAGTAGGCAAGGTTGTTCAGCGCATATTTGTGGTTGGCCCGGGCATCGAGTGCTTTTTCATAGCATCCTATCGCATTTTCGATATCGCCCTGGTCAAAAAGGGCATAACCGTACCAGGTCAGCTCATCTGGATTCATGCCACCTTTTGACTCAAGCATACGCAAGTGCGGCAGCGATTGGCCGTATTGCTTTAATTGCATATGACATGAAATTTTTTGGCGCAACGTGTGCCTTTTTGATTTGATTTTTGGAGGAAGCATCTCAAATTGTGCTATGGCACCTTTATAATCGCCTTCGGCATATAATTTCTGGAATTTACCAAATCCCTCCCCATATGTCATCAAACGGATACATGCCCTTACGTTCGTTCCGTCGTTATGGACGTAGGAACCATTGGCAAGCTGGATTTTATTGGAATTTGGAATAAGATTGTACAATCCGTCAAACACAGCCATAATAAAGAATATCACTGTAATCAACGTTGCCGTATCGCCCCAATTCCAAACGATGCATGCAGATAATAAAAATACGCCTGAAAAGAAAACCGATAAAGGGCCGCCAAGTGTATAGATCAATATATGGCGAATAGGTATTCCTGTTGCTGTGGGGCTGCAAAGACCTTTTTTCCAGATGGTTTTATAATTAAACCAAAAATCAATATTCCCAATGGAAATTTTTCTGCTTGCTTCCGTGTTCCCATAAGAACCCAGATATACGGTTACTTTTTGTCTGGTAAGGAGCAATGCAGGAACGGCATGTCCAAGTTCGTGGATGAATACAACAAGATAACGCAAGGGCAGGATGAGTGCGACACATAATAATATGAAAAGTAGCTTCATAATACCCCTGTCATCGAATTTAATTTAGAATCCCAGATTTCCCATCCCCGGAATATTCGGCATCCCTTCTTTGGCGACCGCTCCAAGTTCCGCGTCATTGACAGCTGTAGCCTTTGCGATGGCTTTATTCAGAATCAGTATCAGATAATCTTCAAGCTGTTCTTTGTCCTCAAGCAATGAATCGTCTATGCTGATCGATTTCACGGCGCGGTTTGCCGTCAGCGTAACTTTCAGCAATCCGTCGTTGCTTTGTTCATCGACGAGGACCGAATCGAGGCGTTTTTTGGTTTCTTCTATTTTTTGTTGGGTTTCCTGAAGCTTGCCCATCATACCCATTAAATCTCCGAACATGGTTTTTGTTTTTTTGCGAAGGTAAGCAGAGTACGTCAATTTAGGGCCATTTGATTTATGATCTGGGTTGTTACTTCATTTTCTGTTACTTAAAATAGCGTAACGCCAATTTGCGTAACACATCGGGGCTTGACGGCTGGACTTAGTTAAAAATATCAATTAAACGAAATGTTCAAGCTTCTGCAACGCCCCAAAAAAATCCCTTACTTTAGTCCATTCAAAGAAAAACCAAACTATGCCTGATAAAATACTTCCGCCTGTAGCCGCCAAAAAACCGCACAGGCTGGAAAAACACGGAGATGTGCGAATTGACGATTACTACTGGCTCAACGACCGCGAAAATCCGGAAGTGATTGATTACCTCAATAAAGAGAATGACTATTACCGCGAAATGACCAAAGACACGGTCGGTTTCCAGGAAAATTTATTTCTTGAAATGAAAGCCCGTATCAAGGAAGATGACGAATCTGTTCCATATTTCTACAATCAATATTGGTATATTACACGTTTTGAAACCGGAAAAGATTACCCGATTTATTCCCGAAAGAAAGGTTCTCTCGATGCGCCGGAGGAAATTTTATTCGATTGCAATGAAATGGCAAAAGGGCATTCGTTCTTTCAATTGGGCGGAGTTAGCATCAGTCCGGACAATCAGCTTGCGGTTTTTGGGACGGATATCGTGGGAAGAAGAATCTATACGCTTCGGTTCAAGAATCTGATTACCGGCGAAATTTTTTCCGAAGAAATCGAGAATGCGGCTCCGAATTGTGTGTGGGCAAACGATAATAAAACGGTTTTCTATACGCGTCAGGATAAAAAGACGCTTCGGTCTGATACCATTTACAAACATAAGATTGGTTCCGATGCGAAAGACGATGTCGTGGTTTTTTATGAAAAAGACGATACGTTCCATATTTCGGTGAGCAAGGAAAAATCACGCAAGTATCTGGTGATTGCTTCCATGAGTACGATGACCTCTGAATTCCGGATACTCTCTGCTGACGAACCGGACGGCGAATTCAGGGTTTTCCAGAAACGCGTCCGCGGATTGGAATACAGCATTTCCCATTTTGAAGATGCGTTCTACATCCTGACCAATAAAGACGAAGCGACGAATTTCAAATTGATGAAGACGTCTCTCGATAAGACCGGAATGGAGCACTGGACGGAACTGATTCCGCACAGCGAAGACGTTTTGCTTGAATCTGTCGATATGTTTCGCGATTATCTTGTCATTGAGGAGAGAAGCAACGGCCTGAACAAGATCCATATCAAACCGTGGAATGGGGAAGGTGATTATTATCTGCCGTTCGAAAGTGAAACTTATACTGCGTTTACTACGACAAATCCTGATTTCAATACGGAAATCCTGCGCTATGCGTATCAGTCACTCACTACGCCATCTTCTGTCATCGATTTCAACATGAAGACGAAGGAAAAGACAGTGCTCAAGGAACAGGAAGTGTTGGGCGGAAAATTCAATAAGGATAATTATAAGGAAGAACGCATTTGGGCGACGGCGCAAGACGGCACCAAGATTCCGGTTTCCATGGTCTATCGCAAGGAATTGAAACAGAACGGAAACAATCCGCTGTTGCAATATGCGTACGGATCTTATGGCTCGTCGATGGATGCACATTTTTCAAGCACAAGGCTTTCTCTTCTCGACAGAGGTTTCATTTACGCCATCGCACACATTCGCGGAGGTGAAGACCTGGGCCGCAATTGGTATGAAGACGGAAAACTGCTCAAAAAGAAAAATACGTTCACCGATTTTATAGATTGCTCGCGCTATCTGATACAGAAAGGCTATACATCGCCCCAACATTTATATGCAGAAGGCGGATCGGCCGGCGGATTGCTCATGGGGGCGGTTGTGAACATGGCTCCGGAATTATATCACGGCGTCATTGCGCAGGTTCCTTTTGTAGATGTCGTGACCACGATGCTCGACGAAGACATTCCATTGACGACGGGCGAGTACGACGAGTGGGGAAATCCGAATGAAAAAGAGTACTACGACTACATGAAATCGTACTCACCTTATGATAATGTTAAGAAACAGGATTATCCGAATATGTATATTTCGACAGGGCTTCACGATTCCCAGGTTCAATATTGGGAGCCGGCGAAATGGATCGCTAAGTTGCGCAGTGTCAAGACCGACGGGAATTTGTTGTTCCTCGATACGAATATGGATGCCGGTCACGGAGGTGCATCGGGCAGATTTGAAGCATTAAAAGAACTGGCGCGCGAGTTTAGTTTTTTACTACATTTAGAAAAAATTAAATCCTGATTAGATTTTTTTGTTAAATTTGCAAGGACTCAAGGTATGCCCAAAAAGCAACTTTCCTTGACTAATTATTTTTTTATGAAAGAAGAAATAAAGGCCTACAGTAATGTCCTGGAACTTATCGGAAATACGCCACTAATCAAATTAAACCGCGTTACCGAAAACTTAGAAGGGAATTTTTACGCTAAGGTTGAGGCTTTCAATCCCGGACATTCCACAAAAGACAGGATTGCATTATATATCATAGAAGAAGCAGAAAGACAAGGTATCCTCAGCCCGGGAGATACCATCATCGAAACCACATCGGGTAACACAGGCTTCAGTCTTGCCATGGTAAGTATCATCAAAGGTTACCATTGCATACTTGCCGTCAGTTCAAAATCATCACGCGATAAAATCGATATGCTACGCAGCATGGGCGCCAAAGTCTATGTTTGCCCGGCACATGTTTCTGCAGACGACGAGCGTTCTTATTACAATGTAGCCAAGAGGCTTCATGAAGAAACAAAAGGCTCGGTATATATCAACCAATATTACAACCAGCTTAACATAGATGCGCATTACAAGACCACAGGCCCTGAAATCTGGGAACAGACAAACGGCCAGATCACGCACCTTGTAGCTTGCAGCGGAACCGGCGGAACTATTTCAGGAGCCGCGAAATTCCTTAAAGAGAAAAATCCGAATATCCGTATCCTCGGTGTCGATGCTTTTGGATCTGTGCTTAAGAAATATCATGAAACCAAAGAATTCGATGACAAGGAAATCTATCCGTACCGAATCGAAGGACTTGGAAAAAACCTGATTCCGTCGGCTACCGACTTTGATCTGATCGATAAGTTCATCAAAGTTACCGATGAGGAAAGTGCACACACAACGCGTGAAGTCACTAAGAAAGAAGGTTTGTTCGTCGGATATACTTCAGGTGCCGTGGTGCAGGCTATCAAGCAATACGCCGAAGAAGGTGAATTTACCGCCAACAGCAATGTAGTCGCTATTTTCCCGGATCACGGTTCGCGTTACATGAGCAAAGTATTCAGCGACGAATGGATGAATGAACAAGGTTTCTTTGACAGCGTCAATGCGGAAGAAGCACAGAAAATTGAATTCATCAAGTAATCGCTTTATGGTATAGAATAAAAAATCCGGATTGAATGTCCGGATTTTTTATGTCGTATCAGAACCAATACAGATGCATCTCGGCCAGAAAGTGTTCATCGGTTACCGGAAAGGCTGAACCCAATACGGAATCGATGCCGCATTTGGGACAAATAGCTGTTTCTGTCCCGTCTTTTTCCCTGATCCAATCCTGGATCTCCATTGGGCTGAATGTCTCCATGAAATGGAAACAGCCGCATAAGTGATCGCCCAAAAGATCAGCCTTGTTACGCATCGATTCTTTATGGGCGAATTCCAAAAAATCGTTGGTATATTTTTTCGGACATGGGCGATGGGTGTTTTCTTTTTTAAGAACCTAATAATCGTGACTTACCCACATTCAACAGAATAGGAAATCAGATCAACTCCGCCACATGTTTTGAAATATTCTCCGATATCTTCTGTGTCGGCAAATCGTTTTCATCTGTCCCGAACGGATCTTCTATTTCTTCGGCAATCAATTCCAGACTTGCCAGAACATAAAAGATAAAAATGACGATCGGCCCAACGAGATAGCCAAGGCTGAACGCATAGCCAAACGGAAGCGTGATGACGTAAAAGAAAATAAATTTCTTTATAAAGGCACTGTAAGAGTAGGGAATAGGCGTATTCTTGATTCGTTCGCAGGCGCCGCAGATATCGGTAAACGAAAGCAATTCAGGATTGATGAACAGCAGTTGCTCGCCGGAAATACGACCTTCACGATACATTTCATTCGCCCGCTCCATCATGGTTTTTGCCACTTGGTTCGGCTTGTGTTTGTGGTGGTCGATTTCAAGATCGAGATCGTCAAACAATTGTTTAGAGGTTTCCTCATCTTTCAAATGGGCGTTGAGCACAAAGGCATAATCGGAAATAGCCTTGCGGAAAAAAGCCCGGTCGTGTTCATTGGCGCTTACCGAAGCGATTTTCATGGCCAGGTTGCGGCTGTTATTGACAAGCGAACCCCACAGCCGTCTGCCTTCCCACCATCTGTCATAGGCCGTATTCGTCCGGAAAACAAGCAATAGCGAAAGCACGAATCCGAGAAGGTTGTGCATCAGGTTGAAATTGCGCAGGTAATGATCGCTTCCCAATTTCCAATGTTCGACTTCGAGATAACCAACGAGTCCGGCATAGATGCCAATTCCCAACATCATTGGGATAAGCTTGATAAACGTATCCGATTTATGGAAATTGAAAATAAACGAAAGCCAGTCTTTGGTGGAATACGAATGCATAAACTCGGTCAGATTGTTTTATGGGTTGGAATCTGAACCAAAAATAAAGCAAATTTCAGAGTTAGCTGCAGCAGGATCAAAAAGAGAGATTTCCCGCAAGTTCGCGAAGCGCTACTTCGGATACTTTTGCATTGTACCTGGCAACACTGTGCCGGACCTGTGCATTGAGAAAATTAAGTTGGGCCGTCCTGTATTCAATGGTCGGAATAGTGCCGATGCGGTATTTGTCCATCGTAATACTGAGGTTTTCTTTTGCGATCTCTTCGTTTTTGGCTTCCAGATCGATCAGGCTGATATTGGTCAGATATGTTTGATACGCCGTACCAAGTTGGGCAATTACGGCCTGGTTTTGTTGTTCGGCGGCTAATTTGGCGTTTTCGATAGCTATTTTTGCTACTTTTTCGTTCCTGTTCTGATTGAAACCGTTGAAGATAGGAACGCTCGCGGTAAATCCATACGTAAGCCCTTTGGCCGATGTGGATGTGGTAAAACCAAGGCTTGATTGGGTTTCGGCAAAATTATATCCGGTACTGACCCCAACAACCGGATAACGTTGCGCTTTGATGACTTTCAAATCGAATTCGGCCACCTGTTTGGAAATAATCGTGGCCTGAAGCTGTGGGTTTTGCCTGAGAGCGGTCTCTTCCAAAGCCGGAAGCAACAATGTCCTGTCCGTCAGGAATTCGTCCCCAACCTTAAAATCGATTTTGGTATCGCGGGCAAGCACCTGGTTCAACTGGATCTTGGCGCTGGCGAATGTTTCTTTCTGGCGCAACAGATTGGTTTGGTCCGTATTCAGGTCGACCTGTGCGTTCAGCACTTCAAGCTTGCTGGCCTTGCCGATGGTATAACGGTTGTGGGCCAGTTCTACCCGCTGTTTTGAAATCACAAGAGTCGTATCCAACGATGCCAAAACCTGTTGCTGTTGTACCAAATCATAATATCTGTTGACGACATCAGAAATCCGGTCGAGTATCATTCCCTGTAATTCGGCCTGACCTAACTTTTCCAATTCCTGCAAACGGTCGTATCTGGCGAACATCCCGAGGCCGTCAAAAACCGTCCAGCCCAAACTGACGCCATATTGCAGGCTGTTGTTTTTTGCGTTGTTGAGTTCCGTACGTGTTCCGTCGCTTCGGACCTGGGTGCTGTTCTGAAGTCCGTTATTGTCAACCAGATTGGCATTTAACTGAGGCAAAGCACCTGCATTTCCCCAACTTACATTCGTCTGGTCAATCTTTAGATCGTTTTTGGAAATCCGGATATCGAAATTATTTTCCAGGGCGATTTTTATGGCATCGGAAACGGTCAGCAATGGTTTTTCCTGCTCTTGTTCCCTGACCGTAGTTTGGGCCTGGCATATTCCAGATGCAGCTATCGCGATGTATATCAACACTCGTTTCATATTCCTGCCTGTGCTTCTTTTTCGTATTGTTCGGCGTGTTCGAATTCCGGACGATGGACACGTTCACGTGACCACATGGAATAAATGGCCGGGATGACAAACAATGTAAGTATAAGTGAAAATATGGTTCCGCCTACAATGACGACTCCCATCCCTATACGACTTGTGGCTGCGGCTCCAAGTGATAATGCAATCGGTAAGGCACCGAGTGAAATAGCCAGAGATGTCATTAAAATGGGTCGTAAACGTGCTTCCGATGCTTCGACAATCGCTTCCATTTTGGATTTCCCCTGTTCGCGAAGCTGGTTGGCGAATTCCACGATCAGGATTCCGTTTTTGGTTACAAGCCCAATAAGCATCACGGTCCCAATCTGGCTGAAGATATTCCACGTCTGCCCGAAAAGCCATAGCGAAAACAAGGCTCCGGCAACTGCCATAGGAACGGTCAGGATGATAATCAGCGGATCGAGGAAACTCTCGAATTGAGCCGCAAGAATCAGGTAAATCAATAAAAGCGCGAGGCCGAAAGCGAATAAGGTATTTGAGGAACTCTCGACGAAATCACGTGATTCGCCTCCAAGATCTGTCGTAAAGGTATCGTCGAGCACTTTGGCCTTGATGCGATCCATGGCATCGATTCCGTCGCCCATGCTTTTTCCGGGAGCAAGGCTGGCGGAGATGGTTGCAGACATATATCTGTTATTGTGATACAACTGAGGTGGATTGCTTTTCTCATCGATTTTGACCACATTATCGAGCTGTATCAACTGGCCCGAAGTATTCTTTACAAACATTGAGGTCAGGTCCAGTGGCTTGGCGCGATCCTGCTCCTCGAACTGCCCCATGACCTGATATTGCTTGCCGTTCATCATAAAGTAACCGAAACGCTGGCCGCTGAGCGAAAGTTGCAGCGTTTGTGCCACATCAAGCACCGAAATTCCAAGGCTTTGCGCTTTTTCCCGATCGATGGTCACGTTGAGTTCGGGCTTGTTAAATTTAAGATTAACGTCGGTGTTTGAGAATGTCGGATCGTTGGCTGCTTCATCCATGAACTCAGGGATTTTCTTTTGTAATTGTTCGAAATCCTGTGCCTGGATTATGTATTGTATCGGAAAACCTCCGCGTCTGTTGACCGCAATGGTAGGTTGTTCCGAAACACTGACACGGGCTTCAGGATAACGCTTTGTCCATTTGGTCAAATCGGCTGCAATTTCCTTTTGGCTTCGGGTTCGCTCGTCGGGTTCGGTCAGGGCGATGCGGATTCTTCCGCTGTTTACGGCAGAGGAACCGAAACCTGGCGATGTAATGACCAATGCGACTTTCTTTTCCGGGATCGAATCGTCGATCAACCGCGACATTTCATTCATGAACCGATCCATGTACTGATACGTTGCACCTTCGGGTCCGGTTACGTTGACACCGACGAAACTCCTGTCGTCATAAGGTGCGGTTTCTTTCGGAAGGATAGAGAAGAAGAGTACGATAAGGCCAAGACATACTAATATGATAGGGAAACTGAGCCAGCGCCTGCCCATGAATTTCTTTAATGAAGCGGCATAGCCATCGTTCATTTTCTGGAAATACGGTTCGGTCAGGTCGTAGAATTTCGATTTTTTATGGACACCGCCTTTCATCAGGTACGCATTCAGCATTGGTGTCAACGTGAGCGATACGAATGCCGATATCAATACGGCCGCCCCAATCACGACACCGAATTCGCGGAACAATCGGCCCACAAATCCTTCAAGGAAAATAATAGGCAGGAAAACCGCGGCAAGCGTAATCGAAATGGAAATGACGGCAAAGAAGATTTCATTTGATCCGCGAATGGCCGCTTCAATAGGCGACATGCCTTCCTCGACTTTCTTGAAGATATTTTCGGTGACGACGATTCCATCATCCACAACCAAACCTGTCGCGAGAACAATGGCCAGAAGCGTCAGTACGTTTACCGAAAATCCCATCAGGTACATGATAAAGAACGTCCCGATCAGTGAAACCGGAATATCAATCAGCGGACGGAAAGCAATGGCCCAATCCCTGAAAAACAAGTAGATAATCAGGATTACCAGAATCAATGCGATAATCAGCGTTTCGGCTACTTCAGTTACGGAACGTTTGATGAAAACCGTATTGTCAATGGCAATATTGAGTTTGAAATCAGGAGGCAACGTCTTTTGCAGATGATCATACTGCTTATAGAATTCATCGGCAATGTCAATGTAATTCGTACCTGGTTGCGGAATGATGGCAAGGCCAACGAGGGGCAAACCAGATTCCTCCATGCTTGTCTCAAGGTTTTCAGGGCCTAATTCAGCATAACCGATGTCGCTGAGTTTGACGATGCGATCGCCTTGTGCCAGGATGATGATATTGTTGAACTGTTTCGGATCGGACAGGTTTCCCATCGTTTTGACCGTAAGCTCCGTGTTCACGCCAGTGAGTTTACCCGATGGCAGTTCGACGTTCTGTGCTTCAAGTGCCGTACGCACATCAGAAACTGTCACGCCGTATGCATTGAGTTTCACCGGATCTATCCACAGCCGCATTGCATATTTTTTCTGTCCCCAGATTTGGACGGAACTTACGCCGGGAATCGTCTGCAACCGTTCCGCAATCACGTTTTCGGCATAATCGCTGAGTTGCAATACATCACGTGAATCGCTTTGGACAGTCATCGTGATTATAGGTTCTGAATCGGCATCTGCTTTCGAAACCACCGGAGGCGCATCGATATCCTGTGGCAAACTTCGGACAGCCTGGGAAACCTTGTCGCGAACATCGTTGGCCGCTTCTTCAAGGTTTTTTTCGAGCTTGAATTCGATGGTGATATTACTTGAGCCCTGGTTACTCGAGGATGTAATGTTACGGATACCGTCGATTTGGTTGATCGCTTTCTCCAGAGGTTCGGTAATCTGTGATTCGATGATGTCCGCATTCGCACCGGTGTATGTCGTACGAACCGATATCTGGGCCGGATCGATAGAAGGAAATTCCCGGATTCCTAAATACGTATAACCAATCACGCCAAAAAGAATGATCGCAAGGTTCATCACTATCGTCATCACCGGACGCTTTATGCTCGTGGTAGAAAGACTCATTTGGTGATCTGTTTTTGGATCGAGACTTTTACCGGCGTACTGTCTTTGAGTGTCATGACTCCCGTTGTGATTACCGTATCACCGGCTTTGATACCGCTTAAAACCAATATCTCAGCTTGTGTGCGTGTCGCGGTTTCAACCATGACTTCTTTCGCTTTTCCATCTTTTGAAATGAAAACCTTCTTTCCGTTCTGGACTGGGACGACGGCTTCGGTAGGAACCACGATGGCATTGGCAATCTGTTGTAACGGCAAAAGCACATTGGCAAACGTTCCGGGCAAGAGTTTACCATCGGGGTTTTGTGCAATGGCACGAAGACGCAACGTTCTGGTGTCTGTCGCGATTTCAGGTTCTATTGCGTAAATTTTGGCAGAGAATTTTTTGTCCTGTCCGGCAATGGTAAAAGCTATTTCAGAACCCGTCTTGATTTGTGATGCATATTTTTCAGGAACCGAGAACGTAATCTTGACCTGTGAGCTGTTGACCAGTTTGGCGATGACAGTCGTAGGATCTACATATGTTCCGGGGGAAATGGCACGAAGCCCGATGGTTCCTGAGAACGGCGCACGCACACTCGCTTTGCCAATCTGGGCCTGGATCAATTGGGTTTCCGCTTTTGCCGATTTGAAATCTGCGGTCGCGATATCGAATTCCTCTTTGCTGATGGCTTCTTTGTCGAGAAGCAATTTGGCGCGCCTGGCATTTTCCGAAGCAAGGCTCTGTGCTGTTTGCGCTTTTGATAATTGGGCGCGCAGTTCAATGTCGTTTACGGTGAATAATACCTGTCCCTGGCTCACGTGGTTGCCTTCTGAAAACAATATCTTTTCCACGATTCCCGATACTTCGCTCCGTATATCGACCTGTTCGTTAGCCTCGATTGACCCAGCAATTTCAAGATTGTTCTCAAAATTCTGTGGTGTCGCGACAATGCCGGAAAGTGCCGTGGGTTTCTTTGGGCCGTTATCTTTGGCGGTTTCTGATTTATTCTCAGAGATCCGATGATAAATGAGATAGGCAAGACCAAGTGCCAGAATGGTATAGACAATGTATTTTATCTTCATATATAAAGGCGTAAACCGTTGAAGCAAAACTAAGGTTCTGACAAAGCCCTGACGAAACCGTTAGAAATTTTTTAACATCAAGTTGCTTATAAATCTGACGAAATGCATTCGTCATTTAACTGATGTAATTCCAGATGTTCGATTTTCGTGTCAGTTCGTGATAGACTTTTGCAACAATAGCGTGTTCCGGCTTTACCAATGGGGCATCTTCTTTAAGTAATTTGAGTGCGACATTTCTCGCAAGCTGCAGAATATCCCTGTCCCTGACGATATCGGCGATGCGAAGGTTCAAGACGCCGCTTTGCTGTGTCCCCATCAAATCACCAGGGCCGCGAAGTTTAAGATCGACTTCGGCAATTTCAAATCCGTCGTTGGTGCGCACCATGGTTTCCAGACGGGTTTGCGTGTCCGACGACAATTTGAACGACGTCATCAAAATACAATAACTCTGTTCGGCCCCACGACCCACACGTCCGCGCAGCTGATGCAATTGGGACAACCCGAAACGCTCGGCACTTTCAATGACCATGACACTCGCATTCGGGACGTTGACACCCACTTCAATCACCGTTGTCGCTACCATTATGTTGGTTTTGCCTTGGGAGAAGCGTTCCATTTCGGCATCTTTTTCGGCAGGTTTCATCTGTCCGTGCACCATTGAAACCGAATATTGGGGCAACGGAAAATCACGTGAGATGCTTTCATATCCGTCCATCAAATCTTTGAAATCCATTTTTTCTGACTCCTGTATCAGTGGATAGACGATGTACACCTGTCGGCCTTTGGCAATTTCATCCTTGAGGAATTTCCAAACTTTGAGCCGGTTCGAATCATACCGATGCACCGTCTGTATCGGTTTTCTTCCGGGCGGCAATTCATCTATGACCGATACATCCAGATCGCCGTACAAACTCATGGCAAGCGTCCGCGGGATAGGAGTGGCCGTCATGACAAGAACATGGGGAGGTATTTCACTTTTCTTCCAAAGCTTCGATCGTTGCTCGACCCCAAACCGGTGTTGCTCATCAATTACGGCCAGCCCAAGGTTTTCAAACTGCACCTTGTCTTCCAAAAGCGCATGGGTACCTATTAATATATGCAGCTTTCCGGTGATGAGTTCTTCGTGGATGAGTTTGCGTTCGGCAGTTTTGGTCGAACCCGTCAATAGCTTTATGTTGATGCCAAGGCCGTTTGCCAAATCAGATAATCCCCGGAAATGCTGGTTGGCGAGGATTTCCGTAGGTGCCATCAAACAACTCTGGAAACCGTTGTCTAGCGCAATCAGCATGGACATCAAAGCTACGATTGTCTTTCCGGAACCTACGTCGCCCTGGAGCAATCGGTTCATTTGTGCATTAGTCGCCATGTCGTTGCGGATTTCCCTGATGACTCGTTTTTGGGCATCGGTCAGTTCAAACGGCAAATGCCTGTGGTAAAATGCGTTGAAATAGTCGCCTACGACCGTAAAGGCATGACCCTGGATTTTGTGTTTCCGGATCAGGTTGTTCATAAGCAGGCGAACCTGGATGTAAAACAATTCCTCGAATTTGAGCCGGAACTGCGCCTTTGCCAGATGTTCGTTGCTTTTTGGGAAATGGATGTTGAACAAGGCGTCCGGTTTTTTCATCAGGTTCATTTGCTCAATCTGGTAATCGGGCAAGGTTTCGGCAAAATTTCCACCGGTTTCCAGAAAAAGATTTTGCATCATATTCGAAACCACACGGGAAGTGATATTTTTTTTACTGAGGTTTTCGGTAGACGGATAAACGGCCTGCAAAGCCGATCTCAATTGCTGCTGATGCTGGTCGAGCGGCTCCATTTCCGGATGCGCCATGTTGACCTGGTTCCCGAATTGGTTGATCTTTCCGAAAACAACCATCGGAACGTTGATTTTTATGGTGTCGCGGATCCATTTCTGGCCCTTGAACCAAACGAGTTCGAGTTGGCCGGTATCATCAACAAAAGTTGCAGTCAACCGATTTTGTCCGCGTTTGCCTTCGATGGTCTTAAGATGCACTATTTTGCCGATAATCTGGACTTCGGCCATAGTGTTGCGAAGTTCAGCGATCTTATAGTATTTGGTCCGGTCGATGTATCGGGTGGGGAAGAATTGCAATAAATCTGCGTAAGTACTTATTCCGAGTTCCCTGCGAAGCAACTGTGCACGGTTCGGCCCAACGCCTTTGAGATATTCTATGGGAGTTTGCAATTGGTCAGACATAACTGTATGGCGAATAAAAAACGAATATAAGACATTTGGGAATCCGGAAGAAACCGTGACGTTAAATTGAATCAGATGTGCCGGTCGTTTTCGTCGGTTTTGCGTATTTTTATCGGAACCAATCTTCGAATACGATTTCCTGAATGAAATATTTACTGCTGCTTTGCTTTACTTTTTGCTTTGCCCAAAAATCAGCTTCGGACAAAAAACAACAAATTGATTTTGTAGACTTTAAATCGGTTCACGCGAATCTATCGTTCCATTTTCAAAAACAGGAAGTTTCCGGCGACGTCACCTTTGAGTTCGAGGTAAAAAAGAATCCCGATACCATTTCGATCGATGCCGTTTCGATGGAAATCCCCGATGTTACCCTCAACGGTAAAATTTCACCTTTCATCAATTCCGGCAAAAAAATAAAACTGTACAAGGGCTACAAAAAAGGGAAGAACACGTTGGTTTTCCATTATTCGGCTCACCCAAAACAAGCATTGTATTTTGTATCGGCACCTAATAATAACATTCAGATCTGGACTCAGGGACAAGGAAAATACACGAGTAACTGGTTCCCGAGTTTTGACGATGCCAATGAAAAGCTGATCTTTTCCCTATCGCTGACATATGCTTCCGATTATACGGTAATCAGCAACGGTCAGCTTAACAAATCGCGTGAATTCAACGGCCAGAAAATCTGGGATTATAGCATGGATGACCCAATGAGTTCCTATCTGCTTATGCTCGCCATTGGAAAATTCGATAAGAAAACCATAACGGCAGACAGCGGAACGACATCCGAACTTTATCTCGAACCTACCGAAATGGCTGATAAATGGGAACCGACATACAGGTATTCCAAACAGATTTTCGACTTCCTTGAAAAAGAAACCATTCCATACGCGTGGAAAATGTACCGTCAGATTCCGGTTCGGGATTTTTTATACGGAGGCATGGAAAATACCTCTTCGACTCTATTTACAAGGGATTATGTGGTTGACAGTATTGGGTTCAACGATCGCAATTATGTGAATGTAAATGGGCATGAACTTGCGCATCAGTGGTTCGGTGATTTGGTTACGGCAAAATCAGGCGAGCATCACTGGCTTCAGGAAGGATTCGCGACTTATTATGCATTGTTGGCCGAACGCGAGGTTTTTGGGGACGATTACTTCTATTGGAAATTATACGAAAATGCAGAAACCATCCAGCAAGCCTCAAAGACCGATACGATTCCGATCCTAAATGCCAAGGCCAGTTCGACGACGTATTATCAAAAAGGAGCGTGGGCGCTGCACATTTTAAGGGAAACGGTAGGGGAAGATAATTTCCGCAAAGCCGTGAGGAATTACCTGGACAAATACAAATTCACGAATGTCGATACAAAGGAATTCCTTGACGAAGTGTACAAAGTGAAATCATTCGACCGCGACCGATTTGAAAAAACGTGGCTTAAGAGCGGAAAATTCGAAGTGGCCGAAGCCTTGCAATCGTTATCTAAAAATCAATTCATGCGCGATTATTTCGAACTTGGGAGCCTTGCGGACAAACCATTTGCAGATAAGAAAAACCGGTTTATGGACGTATTGCATTCGGATGCCTATTACCCGATAAAACAGGAAGTCATTTATCAGTCCATCGAAATCCCTTTTGAAGAAAAAAAGGAATTGTTGCGTGCGGCAATGGCCACAAAAGACGTGGAAGTGCGACAGGTTGTGGCCCAGACACTCAAGAAAATACCTGCTGAATTCCAATCGGAATATGAAAGTTTACTGACGGATGCATCGTACATAACCCGTGAAATAACGTTGAATGCCTTATGTCGGGAATTCCCTGAAAAACGTTCTTTCTATCTGGACCAGACTGACGGACAGATTGGCCTCAACGACAAAAACATCCGGTTGCTCTGGCTGACGCTGGCTTTGAAGACTGAGGGTTATCGTCCGGATAAAAAAGCAGCGTATTACGATGAATTGCTTGCAAATGCCCAACCGGGCGAAGAAGGAAGCGTGCGTCAAAGTGCCATGCAGAAGTTGCTTTTCATAGACAAAGGCGATTCCAATGTATTGCCGTTACTCGCAAAAGCACTTGTCCATCAAAAATGGCAACTGACGAAATTTGCCCGGGATACCATCCGCGAAAAACTCAAACTGACAAATACCCGAAAGTTTTACGAAGAGCTTCTGCCTTCATTGTCAGCAGATGAACAAGTCCAACTTAAAAGATTACTCGACGAAAAATGAGGGCACTTGTCATATCAGGAGGCGGCAGTAAAGGTGCATTCGCAGGTGGTGTCGCACAGTATCTAATGGAAGAAAAAGGGTATTTGTATGATTTGCTTATCGGCACATCTACAGGAAGTCTATTGATCCCGCACCTGGCATTGGGGAATGTGGATAAAATCCGGAGCATCTATACCAATGTCAGCATGGAGAAAATTTTCAACATCAATCCGTTCATCGTCAAGAAGCGCAATGGTGTTGAATCTGTAGCCATCAATCATTTTAATGTCATCTGGCAATTCATACGCGGCAGGAGGACGTTTGGCGAAAGCAAAAAATTGCGTTCCTATATCCGCAAGAATTTCACCAGGGCGGAATTCGACCAGCTTAAAGCCTCGAACTGCAATATCGTGGTCACCGTAACCAACCTGTCGCGAAATGAGGTAGAGTATAAGTGCATCAAAGATTTCAATTATGACCAGTTTTGCGACTGGATCTGGATTTCATGCAACTATGTTCCGTTTATGAGCCTGGTGCGTAAACAAGGTTCGGAATATGGAGACGGCGGATTTTCAAGCCTTGTTCCGATTCGGGAGGCTATCGAACGCGGTGCAACCGAAATTGATGTGGTAATCCTGGAGACTGAAACGTTGGCATCTCCAAAAGCCATCGGGAAGAACCCTTTTTCTCTTATGGTAAATTTGTTTGGCACGTTGCTCGACCAGGTTGAAAAACACGACATCACCATTGGAAAACTCGCTGCCAACAACAAAAACGTCAAGCTTAATCTGTACTATACGCCAACCTCACTGACTACCAATGCCTTGGTTTTCAATAAACACAGCATGACGCGCTGGTGGAGAGAAGGGTATGAGTATGCGCAGAATAAGAGTGAATTGATGAGCGAAGTTAAGGCGCTTTAAATAATAATCCTGCGCAACCTTCTGAACCGTTTGTGACAAAAAAAATATTTTCAAAAAATTGTCACACCAACTGTGACAAAAAAATATTTTTAAAATAAATGTCACACAACCTGTGACAAAATTCTGTTTTGATTTTTTTTGTCACGCAACCCTTTGAGTTATCTCTCGTCCGGTTATCACAACCAATAAATAGCTCATGAAAAAGATTCTTTTACTGATTGCAGCCTCGTCTTTGCTGTTTTCCTGTGATCCGGTTGACGACGGTTCTTCCTCATCCGGACAATCCGACACCACATTCCGCCAGAATTTCGGCCCATCGGTTTCCCGCGACTTCATCGGCCAGGTGGTTGATGCATCGAACAGTCCGATTGTATCGGCAACCGTAAAAATCGGCTCGACGTCTGTGCAAACCGATGTCAATGGTGTTTTCATCATCAACGGGGCATCCGTCAATGAAAAATTCGCTTACGTAACTGCTACCAAAGCTGGTTATATAGATGGTTCGCGTTCGTTGGTTCCGACATCGGGCAAAAACAATGTAAAGATTATGCTGATCGAATCGGGTTCGCTTCAAACCGTGCATTCCGGAGAAGCCAGCGAAGTTTCTATTTATTCCGGAACCAAAGTCAATTTCGATGGTTCTTTCGAGGATGAAAACGGAATTGCCTATTCGGGAGATGTCGCTGTTTCCCTGTTCCATCTCACGCCATCAAATCCGGATGTTTCAAGCCTGATGCCGGGAATGCTCTATGCCGAAACAGCTACCGGAAGTGAGGCCGTTTTACAGACTTTCGGGATGATCAACGTTGAACTGCGCGGATCTGCAGGGCAAAAACTTCAGATTGCAGAAGGCCATACAGCACAGATTACGTTACGGATTGACGACGATCAACTGGCAAACGCACCAGCTACGATTCCATTATGGCATTTCGATGAAGAAGCCGGTTGGTGGAAAGAGGATGGACAGGCTGCGAAACAGGGGAATTATTATGTGGGGAATGTTGGGCATTTTTCGTGGTGGAATTGTGATGCGCCGTTTCCGACGATAGCTTTAACGGTCACTATACAAGACGCTACCGGCCAACCTGTAGCAAATGCGGGCGTGAAGATTCAATCTGCGTTAGGCAACAGCGAGATAGGTACTACAAACGAAAATGGTCAGATTTCCGGACAAGTACCATCTAATATGCAGTTAATGATTGAATTGTTTAGTCCATGCGGCAATGTTGTCAGCACAATGCAGATTAATTCCCTGACCTCAGATACGATTTTGCCACCGATGATCATGTCAGCGTCAACAACAACTATTGTGCAGGGATCATTGTTGCAATGTGATGGCAATCCAATTACCAACGGTTATCTTATTTACGGGAACGACGTGATTCCATCCACCACGGTTCCGGTCACTAACGGCAGCTTCAGTTTTTCGATTCCGACATGTTCAGAGGATAGTGTTATAACAGTATTTGCATATGATGCAAATAATCAGAAGTCTACAGGTAATATACTTTATACTATCCAATCCATCCCTATCACAAATCTAGGAAGCATCCCCGTTTGTTCAAGTGATAGTGAATACTGGTCATATCAAATTGATGATGGACCAGTTATACTGAATCCAGGAGGTGAATTCTCATTGCTATACTCCAATAATGTAGTCCACTATTTTAGTTTTGGCTTTTCAAATGCTCAGCAAACCGGATTTGAAATTTATAGTCCCGAGGCCACAGTCGGTACTTACACAACTGCTGACAATTTTAACATCACAGGCGAGTCAAATGGTATTACAGTTAATGCCAGCACGCCTAATACGTTATTATTTGTTATTAGTTCGGCATTATTAGGAGGATATGTCGATTTAACCATCAACGGCACTTTTCAAGATTCGCAAGGAGTATGGCACACATTAAACGTAACCGCTCATAGATGGCTGTACTGATTACAAGATGAAAAGCCTCTGCAACAACAGAGGCTTTTTTTATAGTAACACGTAAATAGATCTTCAAATTAACAAATCGTCAGATTAACAAAAAACAACTTTAAATAATCTCCCTTACCTCATTCCGTATAAAAGCCAAAGCCGCCGAACTCGGGCTTGGGTTATCAAACGATTCGCCCAAAACCTTTTCACGGAATTTATCGGCTTCCGTTATGGAAGCATCCGATGCTGCCTTGCGCAACACCTGTATCGTGGCGTTCTTGGCAGTCGAAATAAAACCCCAGCATTCGTCCGAAATATAAATCTGTTGTGTCAGGTTATGTTCGAATTCCTGTTCGATCTGCGCAATGACATAATCAACGTAATGTGATTTTTCATCAGATATAGGAGTGACGCGGATAAGCAATTTCGCCGGATCGATTCGTTCCAGGAACAACGTCATTCGCTCATAAGCCTGGAGTTTAAGCGGAAGCGTATCTTTTCTGTTTTGCCTAAGGATCATGAATTTGCGCTTGTTGTCTTCGTTCTCCACGAACATCTGGAAAAAATAATAGGCTACTCCGCCTGTAATAAGCGCCGGAATGCAATAGAATAAAAGCTCGATGACTTTGTCTGTGTTCATTTTGGTAGAATTTGAACGCAAAAATAGTTCAATTAGATAATTGGGCAATTAGAAAATTGGATAATTGGCAAGTCGGTAAAAATCTTAACTTGGGTTTTTATTTGGAGCCGATCCGGAAGGTGAAATACAACAACCAGTTTTATATAGTATGCCCCGATTCTTTATACAAGTAATGTTGCTTTCCACCACGATCGGATTTGCCCAAAACAAAATCGAAATTTATTTTGAAACCGACAGCTCACAACTGACGGCATCAGCCCAAAGCCAGCTCGAACACATTACCGCAGACAGCCAAATAGCTTCCATTTACGGCTATTGTGACTTTCGCGGATCTGAGAAATACAACGACAGTCTTTCGCTTAAAAGGGCAGAAAGTGTCTCTGCATTCCTGACAAATCGCGGATTATCGGTAACGAACAATCAAATTAAAGGATTCGGTGAAAGTCAGGCCCAAAAAAAGCTTTCAGGTTCCGACAGGAAAGTTGTGCTTACTTTCTCTCAAAAATCAACAGATTTCAAATCCCGGATATCGTCTGCCCAAACCGGAAATAAAATTGTGCTTAAGAATCTTAATTTCCACAACATGAGCGATAAATTCCTGCCGGAATCGATTCCCGTAGTGCAGGAACTTCTGGGCATTATGCAGGCCAATCCAAAACTCCGTATCGAGATTCAGGGACACATTTGCTGCACCATTCAGTCCAATGACCACTATTATGGTGTCTCTACTGCAAGGGCCAAAGCGGTTTATGATTTCCTGATCCAAAACGGGATAGATAAATCACGACTGTCATATAAAGGGTTTGGTGCCACGCGGCCGCTTCATCCAATACCCGAAAAAAGCGAGCAGGAGCGCAGTGAAAACCGTCGTGTCGAAATAGAAATCATCGCCAATTAAAATAAAACGAAAATTATGTAAAATCAGTGGTCAATGCCTGTAGTATTTTGGCTTCAAATTCCAAAGACAATGCAGTTCGACCACACCTCAGGCAAGATCGTTTCGATCGATGATGCCGACTTGTACTATGAAACCAAGGGTAACCCATCCAATCCCATCTTATTGCTGCTTCACGGCGGTGGCGGTACCATTGAAGATTTTAATCCGGTAGTTGAATATTTATCCCGATATGTTTACCTCATTGGGCTTGACAGCCGGGGGCATGGACGTTCATCTGCGGGCTCGGAACCACTCACATATGAACGGCTGCAACATGATGTTGAAATTTTTATTTCCCAGGCCCGCATCGGTAAAGTTTGTATTTTGGGTTTCAGCGACGGCGGGATTGTCGGGTATCGCATAGCCATAGAAAAAAAAGTCAAAATCGAGCACCTCATAACCATAGGTGGTACCTGGAGCCATGAAGATGTGACTTCCCAAAAAGATTTATTTGAAGGTTTTACCGTAGATCGCTGGAAGGAACTGATGCCGCGTACTTTTGAAATCTATGCCGATTATTTTCCTGATCTGGATATGGAAACCCATCTTGAAAAGATCAAGAAAATGTGGTTGGATATTTCTGATTCCGGTTATCCGGACAACAAAGTAGGCCAGATTAAATGCCAGACCCTTGTTGTGAGAGGAGATCAGGATCATATGTTCTCCAGGCAAAGTGCCGTGAGGCTTTGCGAAAGTATAAACGATTCCATTTTTTACAATATGCCCTTTGCCGGCCACGGTGTCATACAAGAACAAAAGCAAGCATTTCTGGATGTATTCTGTACATTTCTCAGACTCCGGAAAAAGTAATCGCTGAGAAAACCTGACCTGTTACTGATAGTATTCCTGAAAGCAATAAGCGGATCAAAAATAGTTTCCAAATTGACAAACCTGCTTGGGAATTGGCAGTCGGAATTCGTACTTTTGCCCGTCTTGGAAAACATTCAGAAACATATAGCCCAACTCAACGAAGCCCAGGCCGCACCGGTCTTGCAAAAAGACGGTCCCATGATCATCATTGCCGGTGCAGGATCCGGAAAAACCCGTGTGCTTACCATCCGGATCGCTTATCTCATGAGTCTTGGTGTAGATTCGTTCAACATCCTGGCACTTACGTTTACGAATAAAGCGGCACGTGAAATGAAAAACCGTATAGCGGCTATCGTGGGAAATAATGAAGCGAAGAATTTATGGATGGGAACGTTCCATTCCGTGTTTGCAAGAATTCTTCGGGCCGAGGCTGACAAACTCGGTTATCCGTCGAACTTCACCATTTATGATGCACAGGATTCCGTCCGCCTCATTGGTGCCATCATCAAGGAAATGCAACTGGATAAAGACATTTATAAACCAAAGCAGGTATTCAGCCGCATTTCGTCATATAAAAACAGCCTGATCACCGTTAAGGCTTACTTCAATAATCCGGAGTTACAGGAAGCCGATGCCATGTCCAAAAAGCCCCGACTTGGTGAAATCTACCAGAATTACGTGGAAAGATGCTTCAAGGCTGGCGCAATGGATTTTGACGATTTATTACTTAAGACAAATGAACTTCTTGCGCGTTTCCCGGATGTCCTTTCCAAATACCAGCAACGATTCAAATATATATTGGTAGACGAGTATCAGGATACGAACCATTCACAATACCTTATTGTGCGTGCGTTGTCAGATCGTTTCCAGAATATCTGCGTCGTGGGTGACGATGCACAAAGTATCTATGCGTTCCGTGGTGCCAACATTAACAACATCCTCAATTTCCAGAAAGATTATAACGATGTGCAGACGTATCGTCTCGAACAAAATTACCGTTCGACCAAAAACATCGTAGAAGCCGCAAATTCCATCATCGATAAAAACAAAACCAAGCTAGACAAAATTGTCTGGACGAATAACGATGACGGGCCAAAGATAAAAGTACACCGTTCGGTAACCGATGGGGAAGAAGGGCGTTTCGTAGCTGGGGAAATCTGGGAGCAGAAAATGCAGAACCAGCTTGACAATGGGAAATTCGCTATTTTATACCGGACTAATGCCCAATCAAGGGCCATGGAAGATGCTTTGCGCAAACGCGATATTCCGTACAGGATTTACGGTGGCTTGTCTTTCTATCAGCGAAAGGAAATCAAGGATGTGCTTTGTTATTTAAGGCTTGTCATCAACCCGAACGATGAAGAGGCTCTTATCCGTGTAATCAATTATCCGGCAAGAGGAATAGGGGATACGACCATTGAACGGCTTACCGTAGAGGCCAATGAGCGCAAGGTTTCGATGTTTACACTTATGGAGAATCTCGATAAGACCGACATCAAGCTGAATTCCGGAACACGTAACAAACTGCTTGATTTTGTCGTGATGATCAAAAGTTTCCAAATCATCAACGAAACACAGGATGCCTTTTACCTGGCAGATCACGTCACCAAAAAAACCGGCCTGGTCCAGGAACTTAAGAAAGATGCGACGCCGGAAGGAATCGCACGCATCGAAAACATCGAAGAGCTTTTGAACGGTATCAAGGATTTTACCGAAGGCCAAAAAGAAATCGACGGGGCAAGAGGCGCGTTATCTGAATTCCTCGAAGATGTAGCTCTGGCAACAGATCTTGACAAAGATACAGGCGATGACGATCGTGTAGCCTTAATGACGATCCACCTGGCAAAAGGACTTGAATTTCCATACGTTTTTATTGTAGGCATGGAAGAAGATTTGTTTCCGAGCGCCATGAGCATGAATACAAGAAGCGAACTCGAAGAAGAACGCCGCCTGTTTTATGTAGCCTTGACAAGGGCAGAGAAACAGGCTTACCTTACGTATGCCCAATCGCGTTATCGCTGGGGAAAACTGACCGATAGCGAACCATCGCGTTTCATTGAGGAAATCACGCCCATATATCTCGAATACCTGACGCAGCCTGAAACCAATTACAGGTACAAGCCTATGATCGACATCGATATTTTTGGGGATGTGGACAAATCGAAGTTACGACAGAGCAAACCGGTAAGTTCGACACCTCCAAAATGGATTACGGACAACCAGCCGAAACCAGATACGAATATCCGTCGCCTCAAACCAATGGGCAGACCTTCCAACGGACAGATTTCGTTTGATGAAAGCGGCCTGGCTCCCGGGAATGTGGTCATGCACGAACGATTCGGCAAAGGTGAGATCCTGAGCCTTGAAGGTGTCGGGGGCGATAAAAAAGCAGAAATCCGATTTGAAGTAGGCGGAATCAAAAAGCTGTTGCTTCGGTTTGCAAAGCTTGATGTCATCGGCTGAGGAACTGGCTTACGACACGATTGACTTCTTCAGGCTGATCTGTCGACATAAAATGTCCTGAATCCGGAATTTCGACAAAAGTCATATTGCTAAAATATTTTTTGGCTTTCCGTACCGCTTTTTTACCGTTCATTACGTCCCGCGAACCTACCATATACAAGACGGGAATTTTTATTTTCTCCAAATCGGAACCTGAGAACGGGGTCATATGGGTTATCTGCGCCTTGCTGTTTCCGGCCTGGCTCGCGAAAAGGAATTGATCTTTATATGCCTGCTCGATTTTTTCCGGATGCGTCGCAAAAACAGCGAGCGTATTTTTAAGGCTGTTTCTTGTGGGGAACATTTTAAATACGATAGCGGGCCATATGGCAGGTTTGACCATTCCGCAAACCTGGGCCGGGCTCATAAGTACCAGATTTTCGACCCGTTCCGGAATTTTGAGCGCCAGGTAACAGGCAATCCACCCGCCACGTGAAGTGCCAAGCACCGATGCTTTTTTTATTTTGAGCTGATCGAATACATCACTGTAAAAAAGTGCGATTTCCTGTTTCCGCAACGGGCCGTTCTTTAAAACAGATTTCCCGGCATCCATGATGTAATCTATGGCGATGACCCGGAATGAATGGCTCCAGTATTCCATATTCGGATACCACATGGTAGAACTGGCATCCATGCCGTGGAGCAGAATAAGCGGAGGGGATTTTTCATCGCCCATGACTAAGACATGGGCCGTTCCAAAGCGCGTAGGTACATCTGCTTCTGTTGGCTTGACAGGAAATAAATCCAAAGTTGCCGCATATGATTTGAGATAACGCTGCTTTTCTTTTTTGGTATGAAAGAGGTAGGCGTGCCTGTATTCCGGATCGATACTATCTTTAGTAGCAGAACAGCCCGTCAAGGTTATGGAAACCAAGGCAAATAAAAAATTCAGGAAGTTTGGTTTATTGGTGCTGAATCCGGGATGCTGCATAAATAGAGTGGTACTTACTCAAATATAGGCATTCCAAAACCGCGTTAAAATAGCTCTATTCCAAAATTGGTGTTAAATACGCCTCCGGGTTCGAGTGTCAAAAGGCTTTCTTTTTCAAATAAGACGCCTGATGAATCTACAGGATCGGAATATCCGTACCAGGGTTCGATGCAAAGAAAAGGAGCGTTGTTTACGGTCCAAAGCCCAAGATGCGGAAATCCGTCGAATTCAATACTGAGTTCTTTTTGCCCTTTATGGAATAGCGAAAGTTTTCTGTGCGAATTGTTCTTTAAGATTAAAGCATCGTTTTCAAAAAGTGAATAATCAAGTGCAAGGCAATGATTTTTGTATAACGGCAGTATTTTGGACTGTTTGGAAATAAGACCGCCTTCAAGTGTACTGACTTGTAAAGATTCTGCTTCACCGAAATCTATGGCATAATCTGAAAATTTTCCATCAAGAAGAAAAGCCGGATGTGCGCCAATGGTAAATGGCATCTTTCGGTCGCCATCGTTTATCACACTGTAACCAATGAGAAGCGAATTGTTCAACAGCCTGTAATTAATCTGGAGCCAGAACCGGAACGGATACATTTCCAGCGTCTGCGCATTGTAATGCAGCGAAAATACTGCCTGATTTTCCGAATGATGCGTCAGGTCGAACGATTGGTCGCGCGCAAATCCATGCCGCGGCATTTTATATGTCTGGCCTTGATAGGAGTAGTTCCCGTCCTTAAGGCTTCCCACAATAGGAAACAAGACTGGGGAATGCCTATTCCAGAAAGCAGGATCTCCATTCCAGATGAATTCTTTGCCGGAAGGATTTTTGAATGATAGTAATTCGGCTCCTTTAGAATCTATTTCTACAGAAAATCCGTTATGTCGTAATGTTGTTTTCACAGTATTCTCTTCTTTTTAACATATTTTTTCGGAACGTATTCTTTTTTTTATAAATTTACAATCCCTCAAATCATTATTAACCTACTAAAAAAGATTATGATACCAAATTTCGAAACCATCCACAAGGAGCAAATCCCCGAATTACATTTTCCTAAGGCAGACGTCCTGCCTGACCGGGATGCCCAAAAACAAAGATCGTCTGACTTGCAACGTGCACTCGCGCTGGGCAATCTGGAACATTCAAAAATAAAGATTTATTTTGAAGATGCCGAATCCAAAAAAGTAGTTGAGACTACCGTTTGGGGCGTGACCGACGACAGGGTCATTCTCAAAAAAGGAGTTGGGATTCCCATCAACAGGATTTACGAATCTTATTAATAAAAAAATCCATCTTAGACAGATGGATTTTTTTTTGCCTATTCCAGATTGAAATTAATAGGATAATTATACTGGCATCTTACCGGTTTGCCATTCTTAATCGCCGGATTCCAAGGTTTTTTAAAACCGGATATCACCCGGACCGATTCGGCTTTCATGGTATCCAACAACTCGGTTTCTTTTTTCTTTTGCTCCGGTGTCTGGGCCGCATCCGTTCCTTCTTTAAGAGGAGTCACACTTTGATGGATGAACTTTACATTTGAAATGGTGCCGTCTGTTTCAACAACAAAACCTACGAACAACTTTACCTTTTTGTTGTGTACGTCCGGCAATTTAAAATTCTGGCTTACATATAAAGGTAAGATGTACATACCTTCCTGTATTTCCGGTTTTGAATCTACTTCTGGTGTTCGATAGAGCTTTTCCTCGGCATTTCCAGGGGAAACGGTAGGGGCAATTGCTGTTTTTTGGGCAAATCCGAACTGCAAAAACAGGCAAAACAGAAAATAAAATTGTTTCATAGGGGTACACAATTGACTCGCAATATATTCATTTAAAATTTTTTAACATTCTATTCTTGAAAAAAAAATTGTTAAGAGCGAATATCACTATTGAAAAAGCAAATAATTATCCTTATGTTTGAAAAAAAATAACATATTCATCATGAAGAAAATTACACTTTTATCTTTATTACTAGTTTCCGGGTATGGTTTTGCCCAGGATACATGTGCAGAAGCTGTCCCGGTTAGCCTTGGTCTGACTGTTGTCGGCGACATTGACGGGAACCCTGCAGATGAGACATCTGAATGCTGGGGAACTCCTGGTACCGCTGCAGAATGGTACAGCTACACACCTACGGAACTTCAGGTTCTTAAAATCAGTACTGCCGGTGATGTCAATCCATTTGACAATGACGCTTACGATACACGTTTGAGTATCTATACAGGTACTTGTGATGCACTTACTTGTTTCAATGGTAATGATGATGTCTCGGACAGCGACTACCGCTCAGAACTTATTTTTGTTGCAGAA
The DNA here is from genome assembly GCF_012911565.1 of Flavobacterium silvaticum. GTDB lineage: Bacteria > Bacteroidota > Bacteroidia > Flavobacteriales > Flavobacteriaceae > Flavobacterium > Flavobacterium silvaticum. The sequence continues at coordinate 195,258 of NZ_JAAMPU010000107.1, forward strand.
GCAGGTGTAACTTATTATTTTGCCTGGGATGACAGATGGTTGGCTTCAGGATTTACATTCAGCCTTGAAGTACTTAATCCAGATTGTAGTACAGCACTTCCTTTCACAGAAGATTTCGAAGCACCAGAAGATTTTTACGGTTGTTATCAAACGTATGACCTTGACGGTAACGGAGCTGCTATGATCCAACAAAATCTTGATCTTGATGGAGATGGTGAAGACGAAACATTCCTTACTGCAGGTGTTGCTACTACAGATGATGCCAATGACTGGACTTTCTCTCCTGCAATTGCAATGGTGGCAAATGGAACATATAATGTAAGCATTGCATACAACGGAGCTGATTCAGATGCTGTTGGTGATGCAAATGAAGCATTTGAATTGGTTTGGGCAGATGCTCCAAGCCCAGATGCACCTAACCAAACAGTTGTTGGTACTTACACTGACATTATCCAAAATGGTCTTTTCGAAGAACTTCAATTCAACGCGACTGTTTCAGATTCAACTCCATTCACACCACCAGCCGCAGGTAACTATTACCTTGGAATCCACGTAAATTCTATCGTTGGTGGAGGTTTCCTTTTGATATTCAACTATACAGTTACTGAAACTCTTGGAACTCAAGACGTAACCCGTAACGTATTCTCTACGTATCCAAATCCAGCTAAATCAATGTTGACTTTGGTACAAAATGAGACTATCAATTCTTACGAAGTATTCGATATGTTGGGTAACAAAGTAATGAGCGAAAAAGTTAACGCTTCTTCTGTAAACGTTAATGTTACTTCACTTGCTACAGGAACTTATGTTGTGAAAGCCCAATCAGCTAGCGGAACTCAGGTTTCTAAATTCGTTAAGTCTTAATTACAAGATTGACATAAATAAAGAGCCACCTTTTTGGGTGGCTTTTTTTATTGTCATAAGTGTGCAGTGTTTTATTTCGGGCGGCTTTCTCAAGCTACCGCCTTTAGTCCTCGCACCACATTTAAATTTTTGTGAATTTGGCGCGAGCTCCCATGGTCGCTGCGCCAAATCTCAAAAATAAAAAATTCGGTTGCTGCGGGCTATCGTCTCATATCTTGGCCGCGCACCTATCACGCGAGGAATAAACTTTCAGCCTGTAACGTTAATCCCACGACTGAATATCAAATTAGCTACAAAAGTTCCATTTTCCTGGCGTTAAACACATATTTCAGTATAAAAAACAAACCATCGAATAGCTAATTTGCTATAAAACTGTGAGTCATAAAAAATGCCCGCAAAACCCGCGGGCATTCAATCACTAATTGTCACGGGCTAACTATTACCCGTTAACTGTTCACGACCTCGGTCTGATTCCTGAAAACCAATTCCCCGTCAAAGCTATCGAGTAATATTATGCTTTCGGCACTTACCTTACCGGCTAAAATCTCTTTTGAAAGTTTATTGAGCACTTCACGCTGAATGACACGTTTTACAGGTCTTGCACCAAAATGAGCATCAAAACCTTTATCAGACAAATATTCGATTGCTTCAGGAGTTGCATCGAGCGTAATGTTTTGCTGTGCAAGCATTTTAGTCACACTCTTTAGTTGCAGACTTACAATTTGGTTAATATTTGCTTTGCTCAACGGTGTGAACATCACAATTTCATCGATCCGGTTAATGAATTCCGGACGGACGGTTTGCCTTAGCAAAGCCAACACTTCTTCTTTAGCTACTTCGGAAGCAGCTTCAACACTTCCTTTTAAATTCTCGAATTTCTCCTGAATGATCTGGCTTCCCATATTGGAAGTCATGATGATTATCGTGTTCCGGAAATCAGCCAGACGACCTTTGTTGTCGGTCAATCGGCCTTCGTCGAGAACCTGCAACAGGATATTGAACGTATCGGGATGCGCTTTTTCTATCTCGTCTAACAGCACTACGGAATACGGTTTCCTGCGAACGGCTTCGGTCAATTGTCCGCCTTCGTCATAGCCCACATATCCCGGAGGCGCGCCAACCAGACGACTTACGCTGTGTCTTTCCTGGTATTCGCTCATGTCGATGCGGGTCATGGCATTTTCGTCGTCAAATAAATATTCGGCAAGCGCTTTCGCCAATTCGGTTTTACCAACGCCTGTAGTACCAAGGAACAGGAAAGATCCTATTGGTTTTTTGGAATCCTGCAATCCGGCGCGGCTTCTGCGGACAGCGTCTGAAATCGCTTCAATGGCTTCTTCCTGACCGACGACTCTTCTGTGCAATTCTTCTTCAAGATGTAACAGTTTTTCACGTTCACCCTGAAGCATCTTTGTCACAGGAACGCCTGTCCATTTGGCAACTACTTCGGCAATATCTTCGCGCGTGACTTCTTCTTTTATCAGTGAAGCACCGCTTTGGTTCGCGGCAAGTTGTTGTTGCAATTGTTCAAGTTGCGTTTGTGCATCCTTGATTTTTCCATATCTCAATTCGGCTACTTTTCCATAGTCTCCATCGCGTTCGGCCCGTTCGGCTTCTGCCTTGAAATCCTCGATTTGGGTTTTGACGTTCTGGATGTTATCGACCACATCTTTCTCGCTTTTCCATTTGGCGAAAATCTCGTTGCGCTCTTCTTTCAGATTGGCGAGATCCATTCCAAGGATTTTGAGCTTACTTTCATCATTCTCGCGCTTGATAGCTTCAATTTCAATCTCAAGCTGCATGATTTTACGATCCAAAACATCGAGTTCTTCTGGCTTGGAATTGATTTCCATTCTAAGTTTTGAAGCGGCTTCATCCATCAAATCGATAGCTTTATCCGGAAGGAAACGATTTGTGATGTAACGTTGCGACAATTCAACTGCAGCGATTATCGCTTCGTCTTTGATCCGGACTTTGTGATGGGTTTCATATTTTTCCTTGATGCCGCGAAGTATCGAAATAGCACTTTCGGTATCGGGTTCATCGACCAGAACCTTTTGGAAACGGCGTTCGAGTGCTTTGTCTTTTTCGAAATACTTTTGGTATTCGTCAAGTGTCGTGGCACCTATGGCACGTAATTCACCTCTGGCCAATGCAGGTTTTAAGATGTTTGCGGCATCCATCGCGCCTTCGCCACCGCCGGCTCCGACCAATGTATGTATCTCGTCAATGAAAAGCACGATATCTCCATCTGAAGTCGTGACTTCTTTGACGACAGATTTCAACCGTTCCTCAAATTCGCCTTTGTATTTCGCCCCGGCAATCAAAGCACCCATATCAAGCGAATAGACAATTTTATCTTTAAGGTTATCCGGAACGTCACCATCGACGATTCTGTGGGCGAGACCTTCGGCTATAGCGGTTTTACCAACTCCTGGTTCACCTACGAGCATCGGATTGTTTTTGGTGCGACGTGTCAATATCTGTAACACACGACGGATTTCTTCATCACGCCCGATTACCGGATCGAGTTTTCCCGTACGAGCGAGCTCATTGAGGTTTTTGGCGTATTTGTTCAGGGAATTGTAGGTTTCTTCGGCAGACTGAGAGGTGACACGTTCGCCTTTTCTAAGTTCGTCTATAGCCGACTTCAGGGCTTTTTCGGTTACGCCCTGGTCTTTCAATTGCTGAGCAACTTTACTTGACGATTGTAAAATCGCAAGCATGAGGTGTTCGATAGAAACGAATTCATCGTTCATTTTCTGGGCGATGATTTCGGCTTGGTTCAGTGTTTTTCCTGCCTCCCGTGAGAATTGGATATCGCCTCCGCTGACTGTCGGGAAGCTTTGTATCGTGGCATCAAGAACCTGTTGGAACAATGGGACATTGACATTTAATTTTTTAAGCAGGAAAGGAGCGACATTTTCATCGACCATAAAAATGGCTTTCATGATATGTTCGTTCTCTATCTGCTGCTGGCCGGAAACCTGTGCAAGCTGATGTGCCTGTTGGATAGCTTCCTGGGATTTGATCGTAAATTTATTTATGTTCATATTTTACTTTCTGATTAACAGTCGTATTGTGATTTGTATCTTATTTTTGTTTTTTCCGCCTGCTTGTCAATTGGTGTTCCGATACGTAATTTCTGACAAAATAGCAGTTCGTTTTCAAAATTAAATGTCAAATTGACTTAAATCACGACAGAATGGGACTTTTTTCCTTTACTAAAGATACAAACCAAAGCAGCCTAGACTGGAATGAATTAACACATTTGAAACAGTTGGATCGGCTGTCGGAAGAATCATTCCGTAATCCGGTCGCCATTTTCAAGCACAGCACGCGCTGTGGTATCAGCCGGATGTCACTAAAGACTTTCGAATCGGAAATGCCACAATTGGAATCTGATATTTCGTTGTATTTCCTTGACTTGTTATCGCATCGCGATATTTCATCTGCAATAGCCCAAAAATTTGGCATTACTCACGAATCGCCACAAATCATCCTGATCCGCAACGGAAAAGCGATATTTCATGAATCACATTCAGGAATTGCAGCCGGGGATTTGGTCGAAGCCTCTAAAAAAGAAAATTAGTTCCTGAATTTATTACGGATAATGATGTCCTTGAGTTTCGCCTTGAGGTCTTCACCCGTATCGTATACCATTTGCTCATTAGTAGGAAATGGCAACGGACGCTGGTTTAAAAACGGCAGATAATCTTTATCGATGGCTCTTTTGTCACCTTTGTAACGCGCATAACGGTTGCTGAAAACAAACTCGCTGCTGACTGGAAAAGTCTGTAAGAGCTGATTCGTACGCACATCGGAATAATCCACTTTCGCAACAACCTGGCTCGCTTTGTACTGTTCGTATTCCACAACGAAAGCTTTTACCTTTTTAAAGACATCGATCATAACCGCATGACCCAGGCTGTCTTTTACCACATGGCCACGAACGATTTTCTTTTGCTGTCCGACCTTTATTTCCTTTTCAAAGGTACGCTGCGTTTGGTTGACACGTTCCGGACTGATGTTTATCTCGCGAAAATTCAACCCTATTGAAAAGTCATACTCCACGTTAGGCTGTGGATTGCTTTGATAAACGGTCCATTTATCATTTAACCCGTAAGTGCTGAAATCGAGAAGGTCGCGTTCCAATTGAACCGGAATCATGATTCGCGTTTCGTTGCGGGAAACCACTTTTACATAATCGGTTCCTTTTTGCAACGCTTGTTGCATCAGTTGCGGAACATCACGGAAATTCGGGTTGATCTGGTTTAAGTAATTCAAATCCTCATACGCACGCCGGTAATTCATTTTATCTTTTGTCAGTAAAAGCGCTTTTGTATTATCGTACAGATACTTGGAAAGCGCATTTTTACTGTTGGCTATCTGATCTGAATAATCGCTGAACTCGAATTTCGCATCGCGGTTTTCCTGGGCTTTATGCAACGGAAGCAACGGCCGGATTTTTTCCTGGCGGTTGTTCATCTGCACATAGGTATTGAAAAGTTCCTCCAGGTTGCGTGGGTTGGCATCTTTACCCAACAACTGAACCTGTCTGTTATCGCGATCCACTGCTTTTGCATATGCATCTTCCAGAATGTAGATGTATTCCTGGTTTCCTTTCTTGTCTTTGTTCTTTGAAAGGGCATAGGCCGCGCGGTCAATTGCATTGTCATAATCGCCGGAACGCAGCATTTCCTGCGTATTTTTCAATCCGCAGGAGAAAAGGAGGAATAAGAAAGCGTAGGGTAGAAGTCGGTTCATTGAAGTTGGTTTGGTGGCTTAAAAGTAGGATATTTTAAAACGCTTAGTGCTTATACAGCCCAAAATCGTCTGTCAATTTCGCAGCAATATTGTATATGATGGCAAATACGAGCGGAAGCAACCACCAAATCTTTCTTTTGATCCTGTAACTAATATTCTTGCTTGTCCGGATTGCATAAAATCCATATCCTAAAATGCCGAGCAACATGATTCCGGTTGTAATAACTATAAATTTGTTTGGGGAAAGAGCCTGGATAAAAAACAGGATGATCGCAAAAACGGGAAGAAGCGGTATCAGCTTATCGAAACCATTTTTGGGATTGGGTGGTGTAATGGGATGAATGTCATTCAAAACTTTTTCAAGGCGCTCGTGATCCGTGATTAAAGAAGGGATAATGAATATTTTCAATCCGGATTTTCCTGTAATGCTAAGACTTCCGTTTGCGTAAGTTGTAATTTTAGATATGTCCTTGCGTGGAATCGACACTCCAGGCATATTGAATTGTTCGCGACGAATTGATTGATCATCAATAGTCAAGACAAAACTGTCGATCATTTTTTTCTGCATTTTCAAATTCCGCATGACAGAAAAATAAATCAGGACCGCCGCCAGGCAAATTCCTGCCGCAAATGGAATCGGGTTATCCAAGGCTTTTGCATTGAATGCGGCAATTGTCAGGAAAAGCCCCGCGAAAAGGATAAAAATCGGAATGCTTTTACTCAATTTCTGTTTTCTGGCAATCTGGAATTTGTCCGGATTAAAGAAAAATTGTTCCATGTAAATCAGTTTATAATAAGTCGCTTAACAGAAGTACTGTCTCCCTTTTTTATTTTTAGCAAATAATTCCCGGAAACCATGTCCGATAGATCAAGATGTAGGGAATCGACGGAAATCATTTCAGATTTTATCCTGCGTCCGTCAATAGAAAACACTTCAATCAAAGCTGATTGATCAATTCCTTTAAAATTAAGTATAGATTTGGCAGGATTCGGATATATGGTAATTTCGTCAGATGAAAATTCCGTATCAGATAACACAAATTCGCCCAAAACAGAAGCCCCGTTCCCAGCCATAAGGAACGATCCGCAACCACTTTCTTTAACCGAAACCGGACGCACCATATACCAATAGGTGTGATGATAATCGGCAATCTGGTACGTATTTCCTGTGATCGGTGCCGATGTAAGCCGTTCATATTTCCCAAATTCAGTCACCGATTCATAAACATGGTAACCAATGGTTTCTCCATTGACGGATTCCCAATCCAGGACCGCCTGATTGCCAACTTCCGAAAGAGTGACGGAACCAATTGCCGGAACCTGATACAACCGTATCGTCGGGTCGCCATTGAAAGCGAAATGTGTCCGGTTCTGCCAGGCGGCCGTATCCCAATTTTGTGGTACGCGTTCCAGTTTGTTATTCTGGGCGTTGTGATTCATGATTTCACGCACGGCAAACCCAATCGGTTCTCCTGAACATGCCTGCTGAAACGTATTAACTCCTGTCGTGGTCCAGATAGTCGCGACAACCTTTGTTGGAGTTGCCAACAACGCGCGGATGCGGCTGTAGATATAATTGTCCTGAGGCACATCGTTCCAGCCCCAATAACTCTGGTCACTTGAATAAATGGCGGCTTCCATTCCATAGGTATTCCATTGGTTCATATCGGGAACTTCCTGGTTCTGCATATAGAATTGGAACGGGCCGTTCTGGGAAACCCATTGCGGATGCGTCTGGCCGGACGGTTCCTGAAATACGTTTTCTGGTTTTGAGATATTTGGAAGGCTTCTGTAGGATCCGTCGTTGGAATTATCGTATCCTATGAAGAATGCCGATTTTTCACCCATATTCCAACCGGCGGCAACCGTTTTATAATTGTGGAGTTTGTCGAGATAGGTTTCCATCATCGTCAATTCAGATCCGGCCACATCGTCAACATCTTCAAAATCGACACGACCGAAAGCCATTTCAACATCGGAAGGGAAAAAATCCTGGTCCCATTTAAAATCGCCGGGAAGATTTATAGCCAGCGGAGTCTGTAATCCTCCGGGATTAAAGGTTTGTGTATCGGTGAAAATTCCGTCCACATCGGCATAATAGGCATCGCAACCACGCGCACCTTTGTTCTGGTCGTGTTCATCGGGAGCTACCGCAGACCCTGTTCCCGAACGCGGCATCGGCACATGCCCGAGGATAAAAAGTGCTTTGGGTTTGTCATCGGATGGTGCTTCATTATATACAGCTATTATCTGATTCCGGATTCCAACCACTGTATTTCCGCTGTCCCAGGAAGTCGCTTTGGGAACGATGATTTCATCAATCTGCCAGCCATCACCTGATAATTCCTTTTTAAGCCGATGGTATTTTTCTGCAAGACCCGATGCAATATTGTCTGCAACAAGTAAAATGACCTGGCCAGAATAGTTCGTATGATCCGACAACAAAGACCCGATCGTGTATCCGATAGCATCATGTGATTCACCCGCATAAAACCACGTATTGGTTCGTCTGGCCTGATATTCCCAGGTTTCACCGGCATTGACGTTGGTATCTGTCCATTGGACTGTTCCCGCCGGAATCGCATCGGCAACCAAAACCCAATCGGAGCCGTTCCCAAACATCGGCCGGCGATACAAACGCGTAGGATGATTGGTATTCGAGGCCGCATCAAGAAATTTTATCGTAACCGATGGCGCTTGCGTATCGACTTCTGCCGAAACCAGGCAAACACGTTGGCCCGTGGTGTTGAAATTAAAATTGAAATTCTGTCCAACAGACTGAAAGCAAACGGACAAGACGATGATTTGGAGTAGTTGTTTTACCATGAAGGCTAAAATAACAATTTAACCAGAGGTTAGGACAGGGGTAAAGCCAGATTGTTTCCTGATATTTGCAGCGTGAAATCCAAATACTACCTTTCGGCAATTACGGCTTATTCGGTCTGGGGCTTGTTTAGCCTTGTGCTGCGGCCATTGAAGACCTTTGTGCCACTTGATATTTTGTACAATAGGGTAGCCGCATGTACAGTAATCATTTTTCTGATCATTGTTTTTTTCAGAAAAGAACAATTGAGACAGCTAAAGCAAAAATTCGCGTCGCTTTCCAAAAAAGAAAAAGTCAAATTGGTGCTCTGGAACATTTTCATGGGCCTTTTACTCACCGGAAACTGGTTCCTGTTTATTTACGTGATGAACTATATCAGTGTCCGGGCCACATCGCTTTCCTATTTGGTGTGTCCGATATTGACCGCTTTGCTAGCCGCGATTTTACTCAAAGAAAAATTGGATACGTTTCAATGGTGCGGGATTTTCTTAGGTATCTCAGGTTGCGGTATTTTATCATTCGGGCATTTTTACGACCTGATGCTGAGTGTTCTCGTTGCTTTATCCTATGCATTGTACCTGATTTTGCAAAAGAAGAATGCAGGCTTCGATCCGGTTTTGTTACTGTCGTTCCATTTCCTGATTGCTTTGGCGGCCTTGTCACCTGTGGCTGGCTTCCATTTGATGGAATTTCATCCCACGATTTTTTATATACTCATTGTTGTCATCGCGGTTTTCTTTACCGTGATGCCGCTATGGCTGAATCTGTTTGCACTCAAAGGCCTTGATTCGGCGACGGTCGGGATGTTGATCAACGTAAATCCGATCATTGCATTCACGCTGGCGATTCTTTATTTTAGGGAAAAAGCGAGTGTATTGGAAATTGTCGGCTATTCGGTGGTTTTCGTATCTGTAATCGTATTTAACCTGAAGGCGATTTTGGGCAGACGAAAAACGCAAACACTTTAAAACAAAAATTCCGGATGAGCAATCGTCCGGAATTTATATTAGTTATTCATTTTAAGTAGATCAATTTCTCGCAAAAGGCGGCAACAATTTACTTCTGACTTCACCGAATCCGATACGTACCTCGTGATTCTTACAATAGCCGCAAATGGTTACGGTATCATTGTCGTTGATGAATTTGCGTTCGGTTCCGTCTTCCATTTTGATTGGATTTTTTCCGCCCCATGTCAGTTCCAGCATCGATCCAAAACTGTCCGGAGTTGGGCCTGAAATAGTTCCCGAACCCATCAAATCACCCGAATTTACGCGGCATCCATTAGATGTATGATGCGCCAACTGCTGGCTCATGCTCCAATACATATATTTGAAATTGCTTTTGGAAACCACGGTCGGTTTTGCGTTTTCAGGCTCGATTGAAACCTCTAAATGAATATCGAACGATTGTTTTCCTTTTTGTTGCAGATACGGAAGTGGCATAGGATCCTGTTTCGGGCCTTTGGTTCGAAACGGTTCCAAAGCATCCATCGTAACGATCCATGGAGATATGGACGAAGCAAAGTTCTTGGCAAGGAAAGGACCAAGCGGAACATATTCCCATTTTTGTATATCTCGCGCACTCCAGTCGTTCAACAGCACCATACCGAAAATATGGTCGGCGGCTTCGTGGACGGGAATATTTTCGCCCATGATGTTGGCATCGGTCGTGATGAAAGCCGTTTCGAGTTCAAAATCGACGAGTCGGCTTGGCCCGAAAACCGGGGTTGTTTCTCCATTCGGAAGCGTCTGACCCATTGGCCGGTGAACCGGAATACCTGAAGGGACTATCGTGGAACTGCGCCCGTGATAGCCAACCGGAATGTGAAGCCAGTTCGGAAGCAACGCATTTTCCGGATCGCGAAACATTTTACCTACGTTGGTCGCGTGTTCACGGCTGGAATAAAAATCGGTGTAATCGCCAATCAAAACCGGCAATTGCATCTCGACATCGGCCATATTGAAAATGATGATGTCACGGTGTTTCGGATTATCCCTCAGTGTCGGGTTTTCAATGTCGAAAATATCTGCGATACGGTTACGCACGAGACGCCAGGTTTTCTTTCCGTCAGAAATAAAGTCGTTGAGCGTGTCCTGCATGAACATATCGTCGGTCAGTTCGATACCGTCAAAGTAGTCTAGTTGCTGCAAGGCTCCCAAATCTATCGCAAAATCCCCGATCCGGGTTCCGATGGTTACGACGTGTTCTTTGGTGAGGAATACGCCGAATGGGATGTTTTGTATCGGAAAATCGCTGTCAGGTGCTGTTTCCAGCCATGATTTGCGATGGGGATCGTTTGCGGTTATAGGCATTTTTGTGTGTGATTTGTATGGTTTTTTGCCGCAGATTAGGCGTACCAAATATAAAATTAACATTCAGTTTCCCAAACGGATTTCGTACTTTTGACGGCACTTTAACGAAACTTTATTATATGCGTCAGGATCAGGAAATTTTTGATTTAATACTTGATGAACAAGACAGGCAACAACATGGTTTGGAGCTTATCGCGTCTGAAAACTTCGTAAGCGATGCAGTCATGGAAGCCGCCGGAAGCTGTCTTACGAATAAATATGCCGAGGGTTATCCGGGACGTCGTTATTACGGCGGATGCGAGGTTGTGGACATTGTCGAGCAGATTGCGATAGACCGGGCCAAGGCGCTTTTTGGAGCCGAATATGCCAACGTCCAGCCGCATTCAGGTTCACAGGCCAATACAGCCGTTTATGCCGCTTGCCTGAAACCCGGCGATAAGATTTTAGGTTTCGATTTGTCCCACGGCGGACACCTGACACATGGTTCGCCTGTGAATTTCTCAGGGAAACTATACCAGCCTGTTTTTTACAGCGTTGAAAAAGAGACGGGGCGTTTCGATTATGATAAGATCCAGGAAATCGCCACTCGCGAACAACCAAAGATGATCATCGCAGGAGCGTCTGCTTATTGCCGCGACATGGATTTCAAAAAATTCCGCGAGATTGCCGACAGCGTTGGAGCTTTGTTACTTGCCGATATTTCGCACCCGGCCGGGTTGATTGCAAAAGGTCTCATGAACGATCCTGTTCCACATTGCCATATCATCACCACAACAACACATAAAACACTTCGTGGCCCACGCGGCGGAATGATTCTTATGGGTAAAGATTTCGAAAATCCCTGGGGATTGACCGGGCCGAAAGGCGATATCCGCATGATGTCTGCTTTACTTGACCTGGCTGTATTTCCGGGTAATCAGGGCGGTCCATTGATGCATATCATCGCTGCAAAAGCGGTTGCATTCGGGGAAGCATTGAGCGACGAATTTTTCCAGTATGCCATGCAGGTACAAAAGAACGCCAAGGCTATGGCTGAAGCTTTCGTGAAAAGAGGTTATGATTTGATTTCAGGCGGAACCGATAACCACATGATGCTTATCGATTTAAGAAACAAGGGCATCACTGGGAAAGAAGCTGAAAATGCTTTGGTGAAAGCAGAAATTACCGTCAATAAGAATATGGTTCCGTTTGATGATAAGTCGCCTTTCGTAACTTCCGGAATCCGTATCGGGACGCCGGCGATCACAACACGTGGCCTTGTGGAATCAGACATGGAAACCGTTGTGGATCTTATCGATCGTGTGCTTATGAACATCAACGACGATGCTATCATTGAGGAAATCGGGGAGGAAGTAAGCGACATGATGAGTGAACGCGCTATGTTCGTTTTTTAGTCCGTTTACCATATAAATTAAAAAAGCCTGCTTAATAAGTGGGCTTTTTTGTAACTAAATGTCTCATCAGCATACAAAGGTTACAATCATCAATCAACCCATCATCAATCTAATCAATGAAAAAACTAATCGCGCTGGTGTTCCTTTTTTGGAACCTGTCCGGCATTGCCCAAAATCAAACTGAAATTTCCGGATCATTCCAATTCCCTCAAGGAGCGAATCCTTCCGAAGTAGCCATTTCACTACTGTCTTCCGGAACGAACGAACTCGTAAAAACACAACTTTCCGATACTTCCGGAAACTTTACTTTTTCAAATATCGAATATGGAAGCTATCTGATCGTAGTGGAAGATCTGGCTTTTGAACCGTATCAAACGGAAGCTATAGTTGTATCTGTAGAAAATCCAATCTTAAAAATCCCATCGATCAAGCTTTCCAAAGCAGCCACCAATCAACTGAATGAGGTCACGATACAACGCAAAAAACCTATTGTAGAAAACAAAATCGACAAAGTAGTCGTGAACGTAGATGCCATGATTTCAGCGGCTGCGGGCGATGCACTTGAAGTATTGCAGAAATCTCCGGGAATCATGGTCGATCAGAACGGGACGATTACATTCAAAGGAAAATCAGGGGTTTCTGTTTTCATCGATGGAAAGCCCACTTATATGTCCGGGGCCGAACTCGAATCTTATTTAAAATCATTGCCAGCAAGCACGCTCAACCAAATCGAACTCATGACGAATCCGCCGGCTAAATATGATGCGGCTGGTGGCGGCGGATTGATCAACATCGTCACTAAAAAATCCAATGCTCGTGGTTTCAATGGAAGTTTCACGTCGGCATTTACACAGGGAAAACGCACGCGGACACGGCAAAACCTGAGCCTGAACTATCTTAATGACAAGATCCGCATCTTTGGAAACATCGGTTACAGCTATTCCGATAACATAAACGACCTGACTATCTACAGGCGTTTTCGCAACGAGGACAATTCGGTTAAAGGCTATTTTGACCAAAACAGCATCATGACCAATACCTCAAGATCCGGCAACCTGAATTCCGGAATCGATTATTATATGTCTGAAAAAACGACTATCGGAGCCAGGCTTACCGGTATTTTGAGATCATCCGACGGGAACTCGGATGTCAACAGCATCATAAAGAATGCGGCCAACCAACTTGATTCCACTGTAGTCGCGAACAATGGAACTGCAAATCAATTTAAAAATCTCGGGGTCAATCTTAATGTCCGACATGAATTCAGCAGCACAAGTAAGCTTACCGCAGATGGCGATTATCTGTCCTATAAAAATACGACGGACCAGATTTTCAGGAATTTCATATACGAACCGGACGGCACGCTGAACAACCAGGATCAGTCGAACGGGTATTTGCCATCGGACATCGATATTTTTTCGTTCAAGACCGATTACTCGAAGCAGTTCAAAAACGATATTACCTTTGAGGCCGGTTACAAAATCAGTTCCTCCAAAACAGATAACATAGCCGATTATCGCGACCTGATCGATGGCGCATCGGTTCCGAATTACAACCAGAGCAACCATTTCAAATACGACGAAACCATCAACGCGGCTTATGTGAATGGAAGCGCGAACTACAAACGGTTCAGTTTCCAGCTCGGGCTACGGCTTGAAAACACAGTATCTAAAGGCAACCAGCTTGGGAATCCGGAACAGGCGCCGTCAAAATTCTCACGCAATTATACCAACTTGTTCCCGACGGCTTATGTGATGTGGAAGCTCGATTCGATTGGCGATAATTCGGTTGTGATGAATTACGGAAAGCGTATCAATCGTCCGTATTACGAAGACCTGAACCCGTTTATCAGTCCGTTGGACAAGTTTACTTTTTATACCGGAAACCCGTATCTGAACCCGTCTTTTGCCAACAACCTCGAATTGTCTTATCGGTATAAAAACTATTTATCTGTAACCACGAGTTACGGATTCACCAAGGATGACATCAACGAAACCATTGAAATTCGCGACGGAATCTATTACAGCCGGCCCGGAAATATCGGCAAGAGTCGATTCTACAGTGTAAATGCGAATTCTGAAATCCCGTTTGCTGACTGGCTGACGACGAATGTGTATTCAGAAGTGACGCGAATGGAATTTGAAAGTATCCTATATGATGAACCGCTGAATTCCGCCGGTACGTTCTGGACCATAAACGTCAACAACAGCCTTAAATTCAAGAATGACTGGAGTGCGGAAGTCAGTGGCTATTATGTGACCGATGTGGTGTCTACCCAATTCGTACTCGGTTCACGTGGCGGCATGAGCCTCGGTGTGCAGAAAAAAGTCCTCAAAGGAAAAGGCAATGTCAAACTGAACCTGAACGATGTTTTCTACACGAACATCTACACCGGAACGATCAACAACCTGAAGCTGACCGACGCGACGTGGGTAAACAAACCGGATTCACGTTCGGTGTCGCTGACGTTCAACTATAGTTTTGGAAAAGCGTTCCAGCAAAAAAATTCATACGATGCCAGCGGAGCCGATAGCGAAAAGAGTAGGGTAAAAGGCTAATTGTTGTAAATTAGGCCTTCAAAATCTTGTTATGTCCACATTCCGGCTGCAATTGAAAACAGACCCACGCTGGGTCAATATCGTAGAATCAAACATAGAGGAAATCCTTACCGATCATGCGTGGTGCGAGCAAAAAGCTGCTACGAACGCCATTACAATCGTAACCTTAAATTCGGAATATGAAGACTTGGTGACCGATATGATTGCGTTGGCCAAAGAAGAACTCGAGCATTTTGAACGGGTTTGCGACCAGATCAAAAAACGCGGCCTTAAACTTGGGCGCGAGCGCAAAGATCATTACGTCGGTGAATTGATGGCATATATGAAGTCAAGCTCGGATGGGACGCGTGAATCCGGTTTTGTAGAGCGTATGTTGTTCTCTGCCATGATCGAAGCCCGCAGTTGCGAACGTTTCAAGGTATTATCACAAAATATCAAAGATTCTGAATTGTCTGAATTCTATCGTGAACTCATGGAAAGCGAGGCTGGTCATTATACCACGTTTATCGCTTACGCCCGGAAATACGCAAGTGCGATCGACGTGGAAAAACGCTGGCGCGAATGGCTCGATTTTGAAGCCGGCGTCATCTCCAAATACGGTACATCTGAAACCATACACGGATAATGGAAAAAGTCTATAAGAATTGCCAGAGTTGCGGAATGCCGCTCAGGAAATCGCCCAACGGTGGCGGAACCAATGCAGACGGATCGATCAGCACCACATATTGCAGCCATTGTTTTGAAAACGGATCGTTCACGCGACCTGATGTCACGGCGGATGAAATGCAACAAATCGTGATTGGCAAAATGAAAGAAATGAAGATCCCGGGATTCCTGGCTAAATTCTTCGCCAAAGGAGTTCCGAACTTACGGCGTTGGAAAAACTAAACGGAATGCAAATCAGAAATGCTTCTGAAGCGGATGCGGCCGTAATCAGTCAAATCGCTTTGGCTACGTGGCCTGATACCTATGGGGAAATCTTATCCGCCGATCAATTGGAATACATGCTTGACAGATTCTGTTCGGCAGATGCCATACTTGCCAATATGCAAAACGGCCAGCAGTTTTTACTGGCTTTTGATGAAATGGATTCGGCAGTTGGATTTGCCGCTTTTACGATCAAAGATGATTTTTCGGCACATTTGAATAAACTATATGTCCTTCCGGCAACTCAGGGTAAAAATCTTGGAAAATTATTGCTTGGAGAAGTTTCCAAAAGAAGTTCGGTTGCAGGCTGTACCAGACTGACACTGAATGTCAACAGATTCAATAAAGCCAAAACTTTTTATGAGCGACTAGGTTTTTCCATAATCTCAGAAATCGACATTCCGATAGGAAACGGCTGGCTTATGGAAGATTTTGTGATGAGCCGTGACATTTAATTCTGGGCTGGCGCCACCGGTTCTGTCCGGTTATCAGGATTGTCTTTAAGACTTTGGTTTCGGTCGAGTTTATCGGCGGGAATATCTTTGGCAGTCGTCATTCCGCTTCCCTGAACATTTTCATTTGTGCCTGCCGTGTCGACTTCGGTTTTGGATTTTTCAGGCTTGACCAATTTTTCCTGTCCCGTTTTTTGTGATGTTTTCTTTGCAGATGCCGCTTTCTGTGCCTGTACTCCGGACAAACAGAAAGCAAATATCAGTAAGCTGTATATCCATTTCATGACTGATGTTTTCTTAAAGTTAAAAACGGATGGCTAAAAATTGAAATGTATTTGCATTTTATTATGACGAAACCTGCAATAAATCAAATCCTGCAACCATTGAAATGAATACTGTAAGGACATTGATGGCTGTTTTTAGTCACTTTGTATCTATAACACTCGGGTAAGAGTAAATAAAAATTGCAATGGAAGCTCCCCAAGGTTTACTCATCAGGCTTACAGCAAACTTTCCAGACCATACGTATACGGATCATTCAGATTTCAGGGATGTCGCCTTGAATTCTGTTTTAGATGTATTGAAAACGACCAATGCAGAACTTATCTATGCCTGCCAACTGGATTCAAATGAACAACCAGGCGTTGTAGATAAAGGCAAAGCGGTTTTTATCGTAAGACTTAGTATCCGGAAATCAAGGATTTGGGCAAAAACGGGTTTGGATGACAAACAGGAAATCCTTAATTTGTTCGTTCATAATTTTGAACAGCGTTCTCACAGCAACGGTATCAGGCAAATGATTTCAAAGGAAGGTTCTGATGTTATCGATTTTGAAGTAGAGTGGAACCAGTTCCTCATTAAACACGGATAAGTACGATGTTTCAATTTCTCGCCAGACTGAACAAATGGCTTTTACCGAGCCTTACCAAAAAACATACGGATATTTCCAAAGCATCCGGATTCCAAAAAGCATTATTGGCCTGGCGCTATTATGTGACAACCAGAGCCTTATCTGAAAAGTGATATTTATATGGCTTTTTTTATTTAAGAATGGTTGTTTGGTTTAAATCAATTCTTATATTTGCACCCGCAATAGGCCTCGTAGCTCAACTGAATAGAGCATCAGATTACGGCTCTGAAGGTTTCAAGTTTGAATCTTGACGAGGTCACGAATGAGAGTAAAACCCAGCCTAAAGGCTGGGTTTTTTCATTTGATTAAAATTGCGAAAGCTTTGCTTTCAGGCAATTTTAATCAAATGAAAAATGTCAGCTTGCCACAGGCAAGTTGGGTTTTACTCTTTGACTGAGTGAAAGTCAAGCTCGCGAAGCAATCTTGACGAGTTACAAACAAAATCAACCCTTCAAGTTTGTTTTTCTTCCTTGACGAAACAACAAGTCTTCAAAATCTTTTTTCCACTATCATCTTCCGGATCAACACCACCTGACCCAAATGATAATAACTGTGTTCGATAATGCCTTCTATGTTGCGCAGGTAATTTCCGTATTTAGGGTCAATAAAAGGCTCATCGAATTTTTCATCGGGCATCTGTTCTACACGTATGGCGAATTCAGTTGCATTTGTGAGGAAAGAATCGGTAAGGTTTTTCCATTCCGCATCTGAACCAATTTCAGGGACATCGAAACTAAATGGGTCACTTATATCGAGTTTTCCCGTATCGAATGCGCGAATCAGGCCATCGAGGTAATAATTGATGTGGAAAGTCAAAGCCGCAATCGTATTGAGATTTCCGACTTTTTGAATTGCTTCTTTCCAGGTAACATGCGTAATCTGGTCCTTGAAATTCGTATTGGCAATCCAGGTTCCGTCCAACAGCACTTCCCTGATTCGGTTTGAAATAAAAATATTGCGTTCCATTTTTTGATTTTGCGAATGATTCGGTTTACTTCAGATAATGCTGTCCGGAAATAGTATCTTCGTTAAAGACATTGAAAAGTATGGATAATTTTATCGCCAGGAACAATTTTTCGGTATGAGGGCATTCCTAGTTCCTGTTGTAGCGATTGTGTGGTGTGTTGTTTTTGCGCTTATCCTTAACTTACCCGGAAATGTAGCGCTTCAGGGAGATGAAGTAACATACTGGGCAGCAGCCAAAAACATTTATTCCAGTTTTTCCCCAAGTGAAACCCGACCGCTACTTATTGCGTTGATACATGGATTTCCGCTCTTGTTTGGGATTACTTCTTTGGTTCTGGTAAACACTTGGGTTGTTGTTTTAAATTTGATGCTTTGGGTTTTGTCAATCCTTCTGGTTTATAAGTTAACATTGGGAAAAGCAAAAGCGAAAGCCTCAATTTTATTGGGATTCGCATTACTTTTTTGTGTCGGTTATCTGGCAATTTGCTTTAAATTCCTGTCGGAATCGGTGTTCATCTTTATGCTGGTTTTCTGTATTTATCTGGTTCGGAAATTCATCATAACACAAAACCATAATTTCCTGTCGGCTTCATTTGGAGTATTGTTGCTCTCGATTCTCGTAAAACCGCTGGCGCTTGGACTGGTTTTAATTTTCACAGTTTTTTTCTTCAGGCAGGTATTGAAAATTGTCTTAAATAAATACTCGGCAATTTCAGTTGTAGCACTTATACTTATTTTTTTCCAGATGGATTCACTGCGTAAAAACCAAGGCGATTTCACAATAAGTTACATTGATTCGTTCACCTATTACAATTACCTTGGAGATAAAGCCGAGTGTTTTAAAAATGGAACACATTACAGGCAATGCAAAGGCAAACGATACGAGGCATTCGTAAAGCTAAATAACTCCCAACAAAAAAAAGCAGCTGCAAAAGACTTTACAAATCAGATACGGCACAATTTCCCAAACCTGGTTAAAGCGTATTTGTATAACCTCTATGCAAACGCTTTTGGAGGAAGCCGGATCATAGATACGGCACATTCCGGAAATGAGTCCATTCAAAAAATATTGTTCCGGATTTCAAGGATCCAGAATGTTTTGTTGACGTTTATTGGTGTTTTTATTTCGGTTATAGATGTATCCCGATTCCGTAAAACAAGTATTTTTAATTTGTTGCTGACTTTTATATTCGGGTATATTTTAGTCGTTTCTGGAATTTCCGGCAATCAGGGCGACCGTTTCTCGATAGTTTTTTATCCGATTGTCATCTTGCAGATGGCTTACAGTGATCTATTAAAGGCCCAATTTACAAGGTTGCGCGAATGATGCGAGCGGTTAGCCTTTTGGAAAAACGACCTGCTTTTTAGCAGTTGAAGAGGCGACTAACAGAAGCCACTCCAACAATTAAAAAAGCGTTAGTTTTGCCAAAAGCTACAAGCGGGCAGCATGACGGCGGCACAAAACTGTTTCAGTCTGGCCAAAAGGTATTGCCGCCGACGCGCCATAAAAACAAATCCATGGAATATATCCACGATAAAAGATTCACGCAGATAGGGCGAGATGAAATCATGTATACTGATTTTGAAGGCTGTGAATTCGCGGGCTGTGATTTGAGCCGATGCGATTATACGGGAACGGCCTTTATAGATTGCCGCTTCATCGATTGCAATTTTGCCGGTGCGAAGATCAATTATGTGGCTTTTCGCGACGTGTCGTTTTTCAACTGTGATTTTTCCGATGTGAATTTTGCGATGGTCGATAAACTGCTGTTCATCATTTCGATGACGGGATGCAATTTGGATCGGGCCAAATTCTACACGCTCAAGCTTCCGAAAACCGTATTCACCGATTGCAGTTTTGTCGCCACCGATTTTATGGCGGCCGATCTGACCGATGTGATCTTTGACAACTGCGATCTTCATAAAGCGGTTTTCATCGATACGATCGCCAACAAAACCGATTTCCTGTCGAGCCGGAATTTCACCATAGATCCGGAACGCAATAGACTCAAACGCGCCATTTTTTCAGAAAGCGGTTTGCGCGGTTTGCTGGCTAAATATGATTTGGTGATAAAATAGAAACCCGCTTGATTAGGGCGGGTTCTCAAAGGCAACTAACTCAAAATCTATTTCTTTTTAGCGCGTTCGGCTTCAAGTTCGGCTCGGGCTTTATCCATTTCGGCTTTTGCTTTTTTCATTTCCTCCTTGGCTTCTTCCATTTGATGACGCGCTTCCTGCATGGCCCTTTCCATTTGTTCGCGTGATTCTTCACGCGCTTTCCTACTCTGGTTTTTATTCATTTCCTTGTCACGCTGCACATCTTTATTAAAATCCCGCGTCGCTTTTTCTATTTGGATGCGGCTTTCCTGCATGGCACGACGTATTTCTGGCTCGGCACGTTTGACTTCATCTTTTGCCAGCTTCATCGCTTTTTTTATTTCTTTGGATGTGATTTTGGATATGTTGGTAACCAAAGCATCTCCATTAATCCGGATGTTGTCGTTGTCCGATGTGATTGAAACGGAAGCGATGTCGTCCGGATTGATTTGGGCAATGATGTAGTTTGAACTGAAATTCATAGCATCGTCTCCACTGATTGTGCGTGTCTTTCCATCTTTTGTCGTGATAACGATAGTCTTGTTGTCCGAACCGGATTTCGACCAACTGAATTCCGGCGGCTCAGGAGCTTCCGGTGCTTCACCAATTTCCGGTGCTTCCGGTGCTTCCGGTGGTTCAGGGACTTCTACGGCAAGGCCATATGTAAAGCTTTCATCTCCGTTATCACCTTCGTTATCGGCATTGTCACCTTCGTTATCTGAATTGTCGTCTTTAAAATAAACGAAACGGGAATCGCTAGGTTTTCCAAAACCGGCAAGACCATTAGAATCGCGGAAGAAACGAATTGGTTGTATGGGCTGGTCGCTTTCAACCTGGGTGGTTCCGGTCTTTCCGTATTTATCCTTGAATTCTACTTTTATGGCGATTATCTCACCTTTCGCATTTCGTTTTACTTTATTGATTTTAAGCTTGATGTCGTTTCTTTTGGCTTCCGTGGTGAATTCCTTGAGTTCTTCATCAGATGTATTTTTAGTGATGCGGATGTCGATCTCATCCATTGAAAAAGCTTTTCCAACAATAGCTTTGAGCGGTTTCTCCAAGCTGATGGTTCGGACCTGAAAACTCAAAAGGAAAGCTGCCAACACCGGCAATATCAACAGATACTTCCAGGAATTCCACTTGCTCGATTGATTCTTGTTTAACATAACGATTCGTTTTTTGATTAATGATTGAAAAAAATGATTGCTGATTGTCGTCTTCGACAGCCCATTCACAGGTGTCGTGATTTTTAATAAAGTATACTGATACGATCTTTTGTCGCCTATTTCGCGGATCGCCTCACTGTCTGCTATGAATTCAAGGTTCTGCAGGATGGCTTTGTGATAGAACCACGAAATTGGATTCCACCAGAAAAAGATGCAGAAAACACGTGATAACAACACATCCACCGAATGCCATTGAGAACTGTGGACGCGTTCGTGCCTCAATATATTATCGAGCTCTTCCTGTGTATAGAGGCTTGAATTGAATACGATATTTCCAAAATAAGAGAAAGGCGTAATGTCTTCCGGTACATCGTAAAATTTGAGTCCTTTGTTCGAATCTGCTGATTTTCCTTTGAGCAACCTTTTAAGCTGGAAAAACTCAACCCCGAGTTTCATCAGCAGGAAAGCGGCAATAAGGCAATAGATAACGGTGAGCAACAACATCCAGTTGAAAGGTTCAGCTTCGACAGCAACCGGGTTCATTGTGGAAATGGCCGAAACGGGCAGGGCGGAAGCCGTATCTGAAAAGGTATCTACCGGAAAATTGACCGGGATATTTTGCGGCTCGACATAGACGATTTTTTTAAACTGGACGAATGGCAACACCGCCGCGGTCAACAAACCCGCAAGCAAATACCATCGGTTGGCCAAAAAGAACGTCTCTTTTCTCAGGAACACATAATAAGCCAGGAAAAACGCCACCAGCAGCGCCCCTGATTTTAAACAGTATAATGTTACGGCTTCCATACTATTTCTGTTTTTCGATCATGTTGAGTATCTCGCGCAATTCATCTGCCGATATCTTTTCTTCTTTCGCAAAGAACGATACCATATTCTTATATGAACTGCCAAAATAATTCTCGATGGCATTGTTCATGAAACCTTTTCTATAGTCTTCTTTTTTTATGACCGGAAAGTACTGGTGTGTGTTCCCAAAAGCACTGTGGCCTACATATCCTTTTTCTTCCAGGTTGCGGATCATTGTAGAAATTGTGTTGTAATGCGGCTGTTCATCGGTAATTTCAGCCATTACTTCTTTGACGAACGCCTTTTCGAGACGCCAAAGGATATGCATTACTTCTTCTTCTTTGTTTGTCAACTTAACCATGGAATATTCTTTATTAGGTATTCTTAATTATTTATTTGGGCCGAAGCTTATCCGTAACTCAGCCAAACCTACAACTATATTTTTAGTTACGCAACTACAATTTTAGTTGTTTAACTATTTTTTAAGGATTATTCCTGAATCAGGAAAGTTGTTCTCGTTTGTAGAGTATCATTATATATACAGTCAGTCCAGCGATGACCAACCCGAATGTTCCCATGAACACCCAGTTCCAAAAGTAGCCCAGGCTTTTGACGGAAACGATCGCCAATCCGGTTTTGGCACTTAGAATATGTGCCAGGCTGAAACTCATAGTATAAAGCCCCATATAATTCCCGACCTGGCTTTTAGGCGCCCGTGAAAGCACAAAGGCGTTTGAAAACGGAAACGCGAATATTTCCCCGAACGTCAAAAACAAAATGTTCAGTACCAATAAATTGGAGCTGAATTCAGGAAGCAGCACAAAGAAACCCAAAGACATACAAATCGCACCGAACAATACAATCCGGAGCTTCGGGAAATGGATGCGTTCAAAGAAACCGACAATCGGCATTTCGAGCAGGAAAACAAGAAAACCGTTGAGCGTCATCAACAATCCTGTCTGTAGTTCGGTCAATCCGTATTTTTCGTGGTGATAGAGCGGGAGCGTACTGAACAACTGGAAAAAAGTCATCGCCGTACCAAAACTCACAAAAAGGAACAGCCAGAAAATATGGTCTTTCATAACCGATTTCTTTGGTTCATCTGCCAACTCGAGATGTTCTTCGGGTGTTTTCTTTTTCTCTTTGACGAGCAAGGCGAAAATCCCGATTGAAAGGATACACGAAGCAGCATCAGCCCAAAACAAACCGCTGTAGCCAATATTCATGATAATCAATCCGCCCAAAGCCGGACCAGCAGCAAAACCCAGATTTACAGCCAATCGGACAAGGCTCAACGCCCGTGTCCGGTTTTCCGGTTTCGCATAGACACTCAGCGATACGAACATGGCAGGCCGAAACATATCTGCTACAACCATAATCCCGAAGAATGCGGCACATAGCCCATAGAACGAGGTCACGAACTGGACTGAGAAAAACAAAATACCGGTACTGAATAAACTGAAAACCATTATTTTGTAAAACCCAATCTTATCTGAAAGTTTACCTCCAAGCCACGAACCCAGCATAGAGCCCGATCCAAAACAAACCATGACCCAGCCTACCTGACCATAGCTGAATCCCAGGTCTTCTTTAAGGTATTTGGACAGGAACGGAATTACCATGGTACCTGCCCGGTTGATAAAAGTAATGATGGCAAGAATCCACACTTCGCGTCGAAAACCTCTGAAATTGTTTATGTAGCGTTGGGCCGCAAGCTTGATCATTATTTTGATTGATTACATACAAAAATACAAAGGAGCGGGCGAGCGGTTATCAACAATATGGGAAATCTTGGAACGGATTGTTATTTTTGCCCAATGAAACCAGTAAAAGTAGTCGTTGTAATTTTTTTGTTGTTGACTTCCGTTGTCCAATCACAGGCGTTCGATGCTGCAAAATCAAAGGCGGCACAGGACAAACTCGACTCGGAGTATGCCAATCCGGCCGAAAGTCCGTTAGAGGAAAAAGACCTTAAAACTTTTCACGGTCTTGATTTCTTTCCGGTTTCAGGCGATTATTATATTATCGCAAAGTTCAAACGCACCGAGAGCGAGTCGCCTTTCGAGATGAAAACAAGCACCAAGCGTCGGCCTATGTACGTCAAATACGGTGAAGTTGAATTCAGTATCGATGGAAAAACCTGCAAACTCAACGTATATCGCAACATCGAACTCTCCAAAAAAGAGGAATACAAAGATCATTTGTTTTTGCCTTTCCGCGATGATACGAATGGGGAAGAAACCTATGCCGGCGGCCGATACATTGATTTGAAAATTCCTTCGGGCAATACGATGGTGATTGATTTCAACGAAGCCTACAACCCGTATTGCGCCTATAACCACAAGTATTCATGTCCGATAGTTCCATCTGAAAATATCCTCGAAGTCGCCATCCGCGCAGGCGTAAAGAAATTCCACGATTGATGCAATTGATAAACCTTCATACACACAAGGTTTCGGGAAATGCTTCCGTCATTGAAATCGTCAACCAATATCCGGATGAGTTTTCAAAGACCAAAAGGTTTTCGATTGGCATACATCCGTGGCGCATCGAAACCGATAAAATCGGGCAACAACTGGACTTTATCGAATCTCAACTTAAAGATCCATCGTGCCTTGCCATAGGCGAATGCGGCCTGGACAAACGGATTGAAACTCCTATGGATGTACAGACGGACGTTTTCATAAGTCAACTGGAACTGGCTCAAAGTTTCTCAAAACCGGTCATCGTGCATTGTGTCGCAGCCTATCAGGAAGTCATAGAAATCTGCAGACAAAACAAAATAACGGTCCCAATCATCATCCATGGGTTTTCCAAAAATATCCAGGTTGCAAAAACGTTGGTAGCTGCTGGCTTTTACGTATCTTTTGGAAAATGGCTGATGCAGAATCCGGAATTAGCCTCAGTTTTAATAGCTGTTCCGGATAACAGCTATTTCCTGGAAACCGACTCTTCAGATTATGGGATAGCTTCCGTTTATGAAAAAGCGGCTATTGCAAAAGGTTTGGATAAAGCCGAAATTGCGGCCCAGATTGAAATGAATTTCAATACCGTATTTAGCTAACAATAAAGATTTGATTCATGGCGAAGTGGAAAGAAAGGGCCGAGATTCTATTCAAGGCAGAAGGCATCAAAAAACTCAATGACAGTAACGTTCTAGTCGTCGGTCTTGGCGGAGTCGGATCGTTTGCGGCTGAATTCCTCGCGCGTGCCGGCGTTGGAAGCATGACTATCGTTGATGGCGATGTGGTCGATATTACCAACATCAACCGTCAATTGCCTGCGTTGCATTCCACGGTCGGGCAACCAAAAGTAGATGTGGTCGGCGACAGGCTCATGGATATCAATCCGGAACTGAAACTCACAAGGCTCAAGGAATTCCTGTCTCCGGAACGCGCGTTTGAAATCGTGACCGATGAATTCGATTACGTACTCGACTGCATCGACAGTGTCACCCCAAAACTCAACCTGATCATTTCGGCCAAGCGAAAGAAAGTCAAGATCGTAAGCAGCATGGGCGCAGGCGGTAAAGTGATCGCATCCAAAGTGAAGGTTTCCGATATCAGTAAAACCGAGAATTGTTTCCTTGCCAAAACTATCAAGAAAAGGCTCAAGGAAGTCAAGATCGATAAAGGAGTCAAGGTGGTTTTTTCATCGGAAATACAACGCGAAGACAGCCTGATCCGAACCGATGGCAGCAATTTCAAGAAGTCATTCTACGGAACCTGCAGCTATATGCCGGGATTATTCGGGTTATACGCGGCTGAAACGGCCATCCGCCATTTGGTTGGAGACCAGATTTAATCGAAAAGCCGGATAGTGAAGCAACTAAATCAAAATACAGTCCTATCAATCAATTCCGGGAAAACAGGATACTTATAAATCAAAACAATGCGCATGAAAATAGGCAAAATAATTTTATTTCTGTTTCTTGCTTTCAATCTGGCACAAGCCCAGGATTGCAAGCTTGCCAAAAATGAAACGGATAAATTCACCAAGAGCAAAACGGTTTACACACAGCCTGTAAAAGTAACGGCAGAGCGGATCAAGCTCAAAAATGCCTATTCGATTGACAAGGTCGAATTGCAAATCAAGGTTGAAAACCAAAATTATCTCATACATCTCGACTATTTTTTTGCAAGCGGCCTGTCTGTTGCGAACACTTCCAATAAATTGATCCTGTTACTGGATGACGGATCTACCATCGATGCGCCGTGTATACAGGATATGCCAAGCCAGAGAGGAAGTGCCTTTACGGCAATCATATCTTACGATTTTAAAGTAGCGGCATCGGATTTTGTAAGGCTCATAAAATCGGACATTACGGATATCCGAATGACCGCACAAATCAATCCGATAGACTTTTCCATCTCAAAAGAGATACGGACATCGAAATTATTCAATTGTGTCATCCAAACGAACTGATGTTTTGAAACCGTCAGCTTTTACCTCATGATCAAAACCGTAATCTTTGACATGGACGGTGTCATCGTCGATACCGAACCTGTCCATAAATATGCGTATTACGAACACTTCAAGCAGCTCGGTATCGACGTGCCCGACGAAATGTACAGCACCTTTACAGGAAATTCAACAAAGAATGTCTACCAGAAACTGCGTGATACATTTGGCATCGATACCGAAACGAACGATTTGATCCGGGTAAAACGCAACCTGTTCAACGATGCATTCGATACCAAAGAAGATTTGTATCTGTTGCCCGGAGTCGAAAGCCTGATAAAAGATTTATATGCAAACGGAATGCAGCTGATCCTGGCATCTTCTGCAGCGAACGTCACGATTGACAGGGTTTTCACGCGATTCAACCTGCACCAATATTTTACCCATATCCTGAGCGGGGAAGATTTTGCCCAATCGAAACCAAATCCAGCGATATTCATCAAAGCGTGGGAACTTTCCGGCGATGACAAAAGCGAATGTGTCGTGATCGAAGACAGTACGAACGGAATCAAAGCCGCAAAAGAGGCCGGTTTATTCTGCATCGGGTACGACAGTGTCAACTCAAAATCACAGGAACTTGGAGAGGCAGATGTGATTGTCGCCGATTTTGCCGAACTCGACTATCAAAAAATACGGACAATAAGAAATACACTGGAATAGAAATCCATTATCACGACTTAGTGTTTCCTAAAATGCTGTTTACATTTTTTTGTAAACGACTTCTTTGTAAACAGAAAACGAAGTCTTGATTCCTATCGGTTCAATCCTTCCTTATAGACTTTTAGGCAACGGTCACGCGCTTCTTTGTGATCGACCATTGGTTGCGGATATTCGTCTGATCCGAATTCGGGAACCCATTTTTTGATGTACTCGAAATCTTTGTCGAATTTTTTCTGTTGTTCCGATGGATTGAAAATCCGGAAATACGGAGCCGCGTCCACACCGCTTCCCGCAGCCCATTGCCAGTTCCCGATGTTGCTTGACTGTTCGTAATCAAGTAACTTTTGGGCAAAATAAGCTTCGCCGCGTCTCCAGTCGAGCAGCAGGTGTTTGCATAAAAAACTTGCGGTGACCATACGGACGCGGTTGTGCATGTAGCCGGTTTGGTTCAATTCGCGCATTCCGGCATCCACAATAGGATAACCTGTTTTTCCCGATGCCCATTTTTCAAAATCTTTGTCCGAATACCGCCATTTGATATTGTCGTATTCCGGTTTGAAGGCATGGGATACGGTTTTGGGAAAGTGCCATAGAATCTGCATAAAGAATTCACGCCACACGAGTTCTTTCAGATACGTCTTGTTTTTATGGCCGGCCGCTTTATGGACGAGTTTTCGGATACTTACTGCCCCGAAACGCAAATCGAGGCTGACATGCGAAGTGGCATCGAGAGCCGGAAAGTTACGGTTATCTTCATAGGATTCTATGGTTTGTGGCTTCGTGTCTGGCGTTGGAAAATCCGTATCTGACTTTTCGAAGCCGATATCTTTGAGCGACAAAAACGGATACTCATGCGTGATACAATTACCGATTTTGCCCTGAGATGCATAGCTATCGATTTTACCTGCGTCGAACTTTTCAAACCAACGTTTGGAGTAAGGCGTAAAAACGACGTATGGTTCTCCATTGTCCTTTACGATTTCGTCTCTTTCAAAAATAACCTGATCCTTAAACGTTTCAAAGTTTATATCATGTTGCCTAAGCAACGACCGGATCGATTCATCACGCTTTATCGCATAGGGCTCATAATCGTGGTTGGCGATGACTTTTTTGATTTTTTTCTCACGGATCAGTTTTGTGAACACCTTTTCAGGATCGTCGTGGAATGTCGCCAAAGAGCGATTATGTTCGCGAAGGTCGTATTGGATAGCTTCCAATCGGTTATGGATAAACGTGACACGCGCATCGCCTTTTGGCAATTCATCGAGGATATTCGGGTCGAAAATAAATATCGGCAGCACTTTATCTTCGGCCGAAAGTGCTTCATACAGCCCGCGATTGTCGCCTGTCCTCAAATCGCGCCGGAACCAAAAAACCGTCATAGTGTTTCGTTTTTGATTTCACCGAATAATCCGGAAAGCACTTTTTTCCGATAGTCAAAGATGTGTTCGAGTTTTGGACGGACGAGAATCGGGTGGACCATCCTTCCCAAAAATCCCAAAGGCACTTTATAGTGGACAATGTCGGTCATTTCTGTACCGCCTGCAACTTCCTTCAGGAAATGCTGGTGATGCCAAAACGAGTATGGCCCGAAACGCTGTTCGTCCACAAAATACTCATTGTCTTTGACATGGGTAATCTCGGTTACCCAATCCATCGGAATGCCGAGCAACGGTTTTATGGTATAGGTTATAATCTGGCCCGCGTATGTACGGTCGCTTTCACCGGAAACAGTCGTAAACTGCATATCGGGAGGCGTGATTCGGGAAAGATTTTTAGGGTTGGACATAAAATCCCAGATTTCAGTTACAGGCCTGGGAAAAATCTGGATGGCACGCAGTTGATATAATTTCATATGGAAAGGTACGATATCCTTTTTTTAAAGCCGGTTATTAGCCGGTTAAATACGGTTATTAGGCATTTCTTAACAAATGAGGCTTGCGTAATTCGTACTTTTGGGCAACAAAATCAATGACAACATGAGAAAAATTATTTTTACACTGACCGTTCTTCTGGCCAATCTTACCATCCAATCCCAAATCAAGACGCCTCAGCCAAGCCCGAAAGCTGTAGTTAACCAGGTCGTCGGCCTGACCGATGTGGAATTGGATTATTCGCGTCCGGCCATGAAAGGGCGTACTATTTTCGGAGACCTCGTTCCGTTCAACAAAATGTGGCGGACAGGTGCCAATGCCAACACTACAGTTTCGTTTAGCGAAGATGTCGTCATTGACGGAAAAACCCTTAAAAAAGGTAAATATGCTTTATACACCAACCCAAAGGTCGATAGCTGGGACGTTTATTTCTACACCACTACTGACAATTGGGGAACGCCGGAAAACTGGGAAGATTCCAAAGTCGCTTTGAAAACCACTGCCAAACCGGAAATGCTGAACCGCGCCGTTGAAAGTTTCACCATCGGCATCAACAACATTACGAATGATTCGGGTGTGCTTGAAATTTCGTGGGAAAAAACAGTCGTTCCTGTAAAATTCGAAGTTCCGACGGCTAAAACAGCCATGGCAAGCATCGATAAAGTCCTTGCCGGCCCATCTTCCAACGATTACTTTTCTGCCGCTCAATATTATTATCAGTCAAACGGCGACATGAAAAAAGCATTGGAGTATGTGACCAAGGCCATCGACATGAACAAAGACAAACCGTTCTGGATGACACGCCAGAAATCATTGATCCAGGCAAAACTGGGTGATAAGAAAGGAGCTATCGAAACCGCTAAAATTTCACTTGCGGCTGCACAATCGGCCAAAAACCAGGATTACGTAAAAATGAACCAGGAGAGCATTGCCGAGTGGAGCAAATAATCCTTTAGGTATAAAATGAAAAGCGCCCACAACCAGGCGC
The DNA here is from genome assembly GCF_012911565.1 of Flavobacterium silvaticum. GTDB lineage: Bacteria > Bacteroidota > Bacteroidia > Flavobacteriales > Flavobacteriaceae > Flavobacterium > Flavobacterium silvaticum. The sequence continues at coordinate 225,285 of NZ_JAAMPU010000107.1, forward strand.
TTTTTTTATTCATAGGATAGTGTTTCAATTCGCCACGACCTTTTTTAATTTGTGGTAATGAAAATACGAAAGCCCCAGAATGCCGAGGAAAATCAGTGGAAGCACAGCCTGAAACCCAAAGCCATCAACAACGGTGTGGCTGATGGCGGCAAAAGTCAGCGTGTATGCAAAACCGGCATAGGCGAATTCCTTTATTCGTTGTGAAGCAGCTGGAACAACAAGGACCAGAGCACCAATAACTTTGAAAATCACGAGAGCGTTTCCAAAATAAGCAGGATAGCCTAAATGTCGGATGCCTTCCCTGGCAATATCGGTTTGGGAAGTGAAAGCAGGAAGCACACCTTCCATAAGGAAGATGATGATTGTTGCTGTCCAGAAAATCATTTTGCTTGTTTTCATTACTACGTAGAAATTGTGTGATGCCTTTTTCCCTTCAATCCAAAGACCTGGAGTAAAAATGCAAGGACGATGACCATGACGGCCCCGATGAAATTCAACCAAAGGAACCCTATGATTTCCACCTTATAAATATAGAAATAATAAATAAAGAAAATGGTGATTTGGGTGATCACCGAACTCCAGAATATAGCCTCGGCCTTGATGTATTTGATGTAGAATCCGGCGAGGAAGATTCCGAGGACGACCGGATAGAAAATCGATCCGACGATATTTACCAATTGAATCAGGTTTTCAAAAAGACTTCCCAGACACGCAAAAACAATGGCGATGATCCCCCAAAGCAGCGTGAAGAATTTGGTCGCGTTTACAAAATGTTTTTCAGATTTACCTTCGGTCACATTACGCTTATAAATGTCGATTGCAGTAGTAGAGGCAAGTGCCGTAAGCCCGGAAGCCGTAGACGACATGGCCGCTGAAAAAATGACCGCCAATAACAGCCCGATCAATCCCTGAGGCAGGTAATTGAGGATGAAGTGCAAAAAGATATAATCCTTATCGTTCGTAGTCGCTTTCGGATCTGCTTTGGATATGAGGTCGCGCGCTTCTTCACGCAGGTCGCTCTCGCGGCTGGATAACGCAACCAACTGTCGCCTTAATATGGGATTGTCATAGCCCTGGTTCAAGTGATCCATATAGATCAGGTTGAACTCTTTTTTTTCCTCCGACAATTGGTCGAGTCTGTTTTCCAGCTCTTTATATTCCTCCTTGTATTTGGAATGTGCGATGATTTCGCGGTTGTTCGGGTTGAAATTAAGCGGCACCGGATTGAACTGGAAAAATACGAATACCATGACGCCTGTCAACAAAATAAAGAACTGCATCGGCACTTTGAGAAAACCGTTCATGATCAATCCCATCTGGCTTTCCCGGATTGATTTACCCGACAGATAGCGGCCCACCTGAGACTGGTCTGTCCCGAAATAGGCGAGCATCAAAAAGAAACCGCCCGTGATTCCGCTCCATAACGTATACCTGGTTTCCGGATCGAAAGACAAATCGACGATGTTCATTTTTCCGTTCGCACCGGCAATATGCAAAGCGTTCGTGAACGTCATATCGTTCGGCAGGTAATGTAAAATCAGGAAAAACGTAATGAACATTCCGGCCATGATAACGAACATCTGTTGTTTCTGGGTCACATTCACCGCTTTGGTTCCGCCGGAAAACGTATAGATGATGACCATGATCCCAATCAGGATATTCAAAACCGTAAGGTTCCAGCCGAGCAACGTGGATAAAATAATCGCAGGTGCATAAATGGTCAGTCCGGTTCCGAGCCCACGCTGTATCAGGAAAACCACGGCTGCTAATGATCTCGTCTTTAAATCGAACCGGCCTTCAAGATATTCATAAGCGGTAAAGACCTTTAACCTCGAATAAATAGGGATGAAGGTGAGGCTGATGATGACCATGGCAATCGGCAATCCGAAATAGAATTGCACAAAGCCCATTCCGTCCGCATACGCCTGGCCCGGGGTAGAAAGGAACGTGATCGCGCTGGCCTGGGTTGCCATGACTGACAATCCGACCGTCCACCAAGGTGTCTGGTTGTTGCCCAGAATATAATCTTCGACATTCTTGCTGCCGCGTGTTTTATAGACTCCGTAAAATACGATGAACAGCAGCGTAACCGATAAGATGATCCAGTCGATTTGTTGCATCAGGAGAAAATTTGCATGAGGAAATAGAAAATCAGTATGTAGCACAAATTGGACAGCAACACCCAAGTATAGCTTTTTTTCCAACCGGAAGCATTGTTGTCCCTCATGGATTCTTTGAGTTTGAGGCCGATATGAGGTTGGCCATTAAACGATAGGCACCGGTCACGCCTTCCGGCAATTCGCGAAAGAAACTTAGTCCGGTATAAATGTATGTCCCTTTGCCGTAACTGGCCACCAGGATAGAACTTTCTTTGGCAGATTCGCCAGTGTCTTTCATGGAAATGACGGGTTTGAAAGCGCTGTCCCATTCGTTTGGAAAATACAATCCGCGTTCCTGGACCCAGCCGTTGAAATCTTTTTCGGTGATTTTGTTCGGATAATTGAGGATTGGGTTTTTCGGGTCGATAAATTTCACCTCGCAGTCTTCACGTGTCACACGGTCACGCGATAATTTGAGCTTATACGGAGACATATCGGGTGCAACGAGGTCATCAAGCGTGTTATATTGGACAATCATGGTTCCGCCATTGTTGACAAAATCCAGTAATTCGGCCTGATGCAATGCCAGTTCCTTTATAGTATTGTAGGCCCGGATTCCGGTGATGACCACATTAAATTGTTTGAGTCGCGGAGCCGAAATTTCTTCCGGTGCAATCAAAGTCACGGCGTAACCCATCTGACGCAGGCAATCAGGGACTTCATCTCCGGCGCCCATGATATAAGCGATTTTTTGGTTTCCGATGACAATCTCCGGTTTGATCAGTCTGGCTTTCGATTCCTTGAAAACCAATTGCCTTTTGATGTGTGGATAATCGATGGTGATTTTGTCAGCCCGAAGCGTATCGTTCCCGATTATGGCAACACAATCCAATGTCGATTCAGATGCTGATGGGGGCGGGGTTACCGTAAAGCTGAAATCGGCTATTCCGTCTTTTTTGTCAATTGAAAAATCTATTGCCGATGGAGAAATTTTCCAGTCTTTGCCTGCAGAAAGCATCAACTTTCCCTTGGCAGGTACTTTCTCACCCACGACTTTGACATGGAAGGTGCGTGGTTCGTTTGAAGAAAAGAACATATTCCTGTCAGACAGCGAAATGGTAACCTGAGGTACAATGTCAAAAGGTGTGTAGACTTCTCCTTTTACATCATCGTTGAATTTGTAAACGATTTGCCTCTCAAAATCAAGCGATGTCCCAAGTATGTCGACTGTAAATACAGCCTTTGCCTGACGTGGGCTTTCGGGTTTCCCTATCAGCGACGCATCATCGACTTTATACATCCCGACCGTTCCTTGTTTCACAAGCCAATACGGTTGCGTAAAAGAAAAATCAGCAGGAATCGTGAGTTTCAGATCGATTGATTTATCTGTATTGGCATCCAGCGGAGCAGGAGTAGGGCCTTCGCTTGCCGGAGTTGTGGTTATTGATTTTAATTGCATCGGCACACTGCTTCTGTTGATGGCTTCCGCTTTGACTGTTACCAAATCACCCGGAGATGCTTGCCCGGTCATAGAAACCGCTTCAAGGAACAATCCGGTGCAGGCGGCGATGATTTCTTTTACTTCCGATAGTTTTATCGTTTTCCAATACTCATCTTTTATTGCAGAAATCATATTGTAGGCCTTCACCAAATCGGTGACGCTTTTCTCCGGATGCGAATAATCGTATTGTTTTTCTATCTTTTCTATCAGCTCACCGATGGCTTTTCCGCCGGCCACCCGATTCCAGCTTGTGTCGATGCCGTAGAATAAATCTGTGGATCCGTTGGATTTTTCACCTTTTAGGAATTCGAGATACTCCTCGTCCTGTCCACGTACACCGGAACTTCCAAAGCCTTGTGATTTGTGGCTGCTTCTGCTCAATGCCGCGATTTCCTGATTCGACTTTCCGAATTCCGGGTAAAATGTTCCTGTTGAAATTTTGATCAGATTTGTTTTATCGGCCTTATCGAACTTTTCTTTGCTGCCGTAAAACCACCAGGATGTATTCATGTACAGACGTTTCGGTTGCCATGCAGGTAGCTTCATCAATTGCGGAAATGAAGATTCTTTACCGGCAAGGTCAAATGCCTCAAGGCTGAGGATTGCTGATGATGTATGGTGGCCATGCGTGCTTCCGGGCGTACGCGCATCGAAGCGGTTGATGATGACATCTGGCCTGAATTCCCGGATTACCTTAACTATGTCCTGAAGCACTTCATCTTTGTTCCAGATGGCTAATGTTTCATCGGGATTCTTCGAATAGCCAAAGTCGTTGGCCCGTGAAAAATATTGGATACCGCCATCGATTTTACGGGCTTCGAGCAATTCCTGTGTCCGGATCACGCCTAAAAGTTCGCGAAGTTGCGGGCCTATGAGGTTTTGTCCGCCATCGCCGCGGGTCAGCGAAAGATAGGCGGTACGTGCTTTTTTGTCGTTGGCTAACCACGTAATGAGACGTGTGTTTTCGTCATCGGGATGAGCGGCGATATATAAAACCGAACCTAAGAAGTTGAGCTTCTGTATGCGGGAATGGATTTCGGCCGAATTCGGTTTTGCAGGTTGGCTTTGAACCGAAACTACGAATAAGAGTAAGAAGACGGGGATATAAAAGTGCTTGTGCATGTTTGGAAAGTACATCGGATTCCAAAAATACAAAAAAGAGTGCCCGTATGGGACACTCTTTGGTTAAGCACATAAGATTTGGGGCAAAATCGGGTCAGTGCAATGAAGCGGTCATTTTCATGCGCTTCAGGTTTGTATAGGGATACTTTTTTCGGTGTTGGTCCAAAAACTGGACAGGATTGTCATCGTCATAATCATTTATCGCCACATTCGATTTGTTAAAAAGGGAATAACCACGGTATCCGCTTGGGATTGAAGCAGTGGTAGTCCACTTCCCGTTTACTTTGTAAGTAAAGGTATTTTTCTCCATATCGAAATATGCCTCGAGGTTTGGGTAATAATAATACCTTATTTTACAATTGGTTTCAGGATCAAATTTTATCTTTTCATCGGCATTCTGGGTAAACCCTTCAAAACCAGAAAGAACCAAAAACAGGACGAGCATTACTTTTACTGTTTTCATACTGTTGCATTTTGATGTGGTAAAGGTATAGAGTATTCGATAAAAAGCATAAAAAATCGACAAAATACACTAAATCGTTATATTTTGAAAGTAATTTCATTCAAATATAATTTTAGAAAATAAAAAAACAGCCCTAAAGCTGTTTCTAAAATCTACAAGATCGTTATTAATTGGAAGCAAGTATCTTATTATCTGATTCTTTAGTCGGCAATGGTTTTTTTGTAGAGTAATTTGCCGGAAACGCTTTTTTGTGCGCTTCGAGTTTTTCATATGGTTCATCTCCATCGTAATCTGTTATTGGGACACGTTTTCCGTTGCTCATCGAGTAACCGCGCAATCCGTTCGGCAGGTTTGAAGATTCGATCCAATCCTGACCGTTTCTTGTGTATAGATAAGTAGAAGTAGTCCTGTCAAAATAAGCCTGAAGATTCGGGTAGTAAAAATAACGAACATTGATCAATTCGTTTTCAGAAGCCACACTAGCCAAATCTGTTTTGGTTTGCTCATTGGTTACGTATGGTTGAGCCGATATCTGTAAAGTTGAAAAGGCTATAGCTGTGAGAAGGAGTGTCAAGGTTTTCATAGTTTTTGTCTTTATAATTTCTTATAGGACAAAGTAACGCCGACAATGATGCCAGATTATTACACCTTTTCACCCCGCAAATTATACGGTTTACAGTTGAACAAATAATTGCGTAAATCGGGAGGAAAATCGTGTAAATCTTCAGTCGGTTTTATCGAATTACACCTAAGTCTTGAGAATAATTCAAATTAACTGGATTCGTGTGACTTCACCACTTTATTTATAATCGACGAATTCAGGCTTCGCAAATTCAAAACTCATGAGTCCAAAATCCTCCGTACTGAAGGCATTGGTGGAATACATCCCGGCTTGTTCCGGCAAAGAAGGATAATAGGCAAACGATAGCTGGAACGAACTGAAAACCAGGTAATCGTTACTTATGATAAGGCCAACACCAATTTGCGAATAGGCCTTGCTTTTGGAAAAACCATGCTCGGCATCACCCAGCATCCCGATAGAATACCTGAAAAAAGGATTCAAGCGAAATCCCAGCAGATCCCAGGGTGAAAAAGACTGTGTCTGGGTTGTGACAAGCCATTTCTTGGTTCCGTAAAACCCGGTGCTCCTAAATCCCGGTATGCCATCCTCCCCCAAAAGCGTCAGTTCGTCTCCCCATGAATCCTGCCTGCGGTTTCCCACGACCATCCGGCCTTTAAGGAATTGCCGGAACTTCCATTTTCCGGTTTCGAGCAAAGGCGTAAAATAGTCTGCCTGTACCACAAGGGCGCTTCGATTGGAAATGCCATCCCTGAAAAATGAGCCGACTTCAACATCATAGGCGAGATAGCCAATGTTGGTGTACCGGCCTTCGGACATCTTTAATCCTGCGTAGGTCTGTTGGCCCTGATTTTTATATTGCAATCCGCCAACCAGGCCAAAGACACGACCAATAGGTACATCTTCGATGATTCCATAATTGAATAAATAATGATCCTGGATAAACTGACGCGAAGAAATTCCAAGGCCAATGAGGTAATTTTTCTCATCGGTATAAAACCTGGCCTGATCGTATTGTGGCAACGGACGATCGATGTAATTCAAATTATAATAACGGGCCGATGTAATCAGGTTTGTTGTCCGCTCGCTTTCTGAATCGCCTTTGAACAATTGAATGGAATGTCCTGCCCAGAAATCAGATGCATTCGATTTGAACGATTGGTATTCACGAAGTCCTTGCGTATCCGGAACGCTGTCCCGCCGAAACCATTGATCAATATAGGCACCGGCGCCCCAACGTGCATAAGGAGAGAAAAACGGACGCTCAACACCTATGCTTTTGCGATATTGGCCATACAAATCGATGTTGTATTTTATATCGGTCCGGATATAGGTATTCAATATGTTAGGAACCGTATAGTTAACGCTGTAAGCACTTCTTCCTTCGCCAAAATCCTGTTGGTATCTTTGGTAGACCTGATGGCCGATTCCTAGAAAATTACGCTCGGTAAGTTCGTAGCTCGCCTTTGTACCGGACAAAGCTGCATCAGGGACCAAACTCCAGGAATCCAATTCCCTAATGTCAATGTCTACCGAATCTTTATAAGGAGTAGGTATCGGACGAATAATGACGCGCCTTACGAACCGCTGTGCACGTATCAATCGTTCCGATTCCTTCACAAGCAATGAATCCAAAGGTTGTTTCCGCCTCAGCAATATAAGGTTCCAGATGGTAAGCTGCTTGGTTTTGAGGTGCATCCGGTTCCCGAACTTGGAAAGCGGCTTTTGTGGAAATCGGGTTGAATCCCTTTCGGAAAAACCAAAAGGATCGAGTGTGGTTATATTTATTTTGCGGATGATTTTTCCCTGGAATGCAGAAAAGCGGATGGCATCTTCCTGCTTTTTTTTCTGCAGCTTTTTAGGAGTCAACGGCTCAAAGATAAGTCCGTGGACGAATTTGGTGAACCGGCGTTTTTCCGAATACGATTGTATCCTTTTGTACATCGCGGCTGAATCCTGGGCTGTCTTTGTGTTTTCCTGCCCATAAACAGATAACACATTCAGTATCAGTAACAAAAAAATAAACGGCCGTTTCAGCAACATAGAATCAAATAAAGTCTGGCCGGAATTTATATAAAAGAGATGTATTACTCTCCGATTTTTAATTTCTTTAAGAATTTGGATAGGATAGGGGCACCTTTTTCCTTGAGTTTATCGGTGCTTTTATAGGCTAAACTTGTGGCACCGGTCTGAGCCAATGTTCCCACAACTTTTCCTACCAAACCCGGCGTCGAACCCATAATCAGGTTTCGCGTAAGAAATCCGGCCCCCAGGCTTAATAGACTTTTCAATAATCCGGATTTTATGTCGGAATTCGAGAACGCATCCTTGACACCGTCTTTCAATAAATTCGCTGGGGTGAATTCCACTTTCACCTCATTCCATTGTTGAATAAGTGCGTCACGTTCACGGTTGCGCTTGACCGTGAGTTCCATGATAGCTAATTGGAGTTCTTCGTTATTTTTGAGCCCCTTCATTGTCTTTTTCTTTAAAAATGAGACGAACTATGTAGTCGTTAAGGAAGTTTTCGAGGAATGATTCCTTGGTAACAATCAATATGATTCCAATGAGAAGATAAAATCCGGCAACAATCAGGAAACCATAATATAAATGACCTAAAGATTCGCCAATCCACAACGCGATCCCAAACGAAATCATGGTCACGAAAAACACAAAAATCAGGCTGATGATTATTGCCGAAGCTACCGATGAAAATACGTCCGTCCCTTTATCGATGGCCTTTAATTTATAAAGCTCGATGTTGGTTTTGGCAAATTCCTCGGCTTTCTGTGCCAGGTCTTTTACTATTTCGATTTTATCCTGCATGGCAATTTTGTTTGATCCGGTCTATTCAGCTTCCTGGGCTTCACGCTGGCTTTCGCGTTCTATTTCGTCCAGTTTTGAGGTCATCGCGTCAATCGACGAATTGTATTTGTCTTTGAGGTTTTTGAGGTAATCGCCGCCGTTATCGCGTAATTTGCGGCGCGTTTCAGATCCTTTGTCCGGTGCGATCAAAACACCCACTGCGGCTCCTACTGCGATTCCTATCAACGTACTAAGTAAAATTTTTCCGGTGCTCATACTATTGGTTTTAAAAACTAATGGAAAGTTAAGCAATGATTCCTATCCCACTTAGTAATATAATGGGAGAGTTTTATAGGATTAAGATACGATATTACTTTTTCTTCTTGTCAGATTTTTCTTTTTCTTTTTTCTCAGCGGCTTCTTCTGCAGCTTCCCTGGCCTTTTCTTCTTTTTCTTTTTTGGCTTTTTCCTGTTTCCTGAAATAACCTCGGAGCAGGAAATTATGTTTGGCAGCCTCCATGTTCTGATCCAGCTTTTTGGTACTTGTCCGAAGGTTGACAATAGTCTTGTCGATATTTCCCGCCATGGTCGTATCGCGTATCAATCGGCCTAAAGTACCGCGTCCGGAATTGATATTCGTAAGCATTTCAGATATTTCACCGGTTGCAACCGCTGCATTGTCGGCAGTAACCGAAAGGCTTTCGATGATAGCATCGGTTTCCGTCGGTTCGTTCGATGCGAGTAACTGACGCTCCTTGATTACCGGCGAAGTGGGCGCACCGCTTGAAATGGTGATTATACGGTTCCCAATAATCCCTTCGGAACCAATCGACGCTTCGGAATCTGTCCGGATAAATTTCTGCACATCTTTCTTGATCAGCATTTCCACACGCACCGTCGTATCATTCTTGATGATGATTCCTTCCACTGTTCCCACGTTGATTCCTGAAAACCGTACGGTATTTCCAACCTGCAATCCGCTTACGTTCTTAAAATAGGCGAAAACCTGGAAACGCGGATCGAACAGGTTCTTTTGTCTTCCGATGAAAAATATCGCCAGGAAGAATAACGCGATCCCGGCTGTGATGAACAACCCCAATCTCACTTTATAATTATTGCTTTTCTCAGTCATGGCTTTTGGTTTTTTTGTCAGTTTTTCTTTTTGAATCGGCAAAGAAGGAACGTATGTAATCATCATCTGAATCTTCAAATTCATCAAGGCTTCCTTCTTTATAGACTTTTCCTTCTTTGAGCATTACAATGCGGTCGGCGGTTATGCGGACACACGGAATATCGTGGGTGATAATGATGGCCGCCGTATTAAGCTTCTTTTGCAGATCGCGGATAAGTTCGCTGATTTCGACCGATGTCACCGGATCCAAACCAGTCGTCGGCTCATCATATAAAATGATTTCCGGATCTACGATGATGGTTCTCGCGAGCCCGATCCGTTTTCGCATCCCGCCTGAAAGTTCCGATGGCATTTTGTCGATGGCTTCCGGCAATCCCACGTTTTCAAGTGCCTGTATGACTTTCTTCCCGATTTCGTCATTTTTCATTTCCGGAAAGATTCGTCTTAACGGAAATTCAAGGTTTTCACGAACGGTCATCGAATCGTATAATGCCGCACTTTGAAACAGGAAACCGATTCGTTTTCTAACATCGTTGAGTTCCTTTTCTTTGAGGTCGGTGATTTCCTGGTCAAATATTTTTATCTTGCCCGATTGTGGCTTAAGAAGTTTGACCATGCATTTGATCAACACCGATTTTCCAGTTCCGGATTTTCCGAGAACGACCAGATTCTCTTTTTCATATACATCCAGATCGACACCCTGAAGCACCGGATTTCCGCCAAAACCAATTTCAAGGTCACGGATTTCTACGATTTCTTTATTTGATTTAGGTGTTTTCATCGGATCAGGTCTGTTATTTGGACGGCAACCAAATCCACAAGTATCACAAGGAACGATGCGGTCACGACGGCCGAATTTGCTGCAATCCCGACACTTTCGGTTCCACGGCCTGCATTGTATCCTTTATAGCATCCGACCAACCCGATTACCGTTCCGAAAAAGAACGATTTGAGTACGGCCGGTATAAAATCCATGAAACTTACGGAAGCAAATGCCTGTGAAATAAAAAGCGTCCAACTAATTGAACCTTTGATGTTCGCGCCCAACCAGCTTCCAATCAACCCCAAGCCATCCGCATAAAGTGCCAAAAGCGGAATCATCAATGTGGCGGCTAAAACGCGTGGTACAATGAGGAATCTGACCGGATTGACAGAAGAAACTTCCATGGCATCGATTTGTTCCGTAACCCGCATCGAACCTAATTCGGCACCCATGCTCGAACCAATTTTCCCGGCACAGATCAAAGCGGTGATGACTGGCCCCATTTCACGAATGAGTGATACGGCAACCATTCCTGGCAATAAGCCTTCGGCACCGAAATTTACCAATACCGGACGCGATTGAATGGTCAAGACCAGCCCGATTATAAGTCCCGTGACCGATATAAGCGTAAAGGATTTATTTCCGATCTCGAAACATTGCCGCAGGAATTCCCGGAATTCGAAGCCTCTTGCAAAAAAATTGCGGAATACACGCCCCAAAAACAGCGACACATCGGCCACACTGACGAGAAATTTGCGCATGAATCTTCCTTGTTCCATGGTATTGTCATGAACCGCGATGGACTGCTTGCTGGCGTAACCTCTTATTTTACGAACGCTGCTCATTGGTTTCTTCGGTTGTGGTTTTGGTGTATTCCAGTGTTGGATTTTCAGATGGCAATACCGCGGTTGTGTGTGCCGATTCTTCATCGTATCCGTAACGTGTCAGGCTGATCCGGTTCCATTGGTAATTCTTGGGCAAATCGTCCCCAAATAAATAACCCCAGGGTTCAAGCGGCTTGAAGTGATCGAAAATTACTTTGAGTATGGCAAAAAACGGAATCGCGAGGAACATTCCGGCAACTCCGGCAAGAGCGCCACCAATAATGATTCCGACAATCGAGACAAAGGCATTGATCTCTACCTTGGAACTGACAATCATGGGAACCAATAAATTGTTATCGATCAACTGGACGACGACATTGACTATGATGACGCCGAAAATAAGTGAGAAATCGGTATTGGTAGAAAGTGATGCGACTATCGAAAGAACACCGGCAATCGTAATCCCGATGTAAGGAATGAGGTTCAACAAACCCGTAATGCATCCGAGCAATATGGCGTATTCCAGACCGATAATCATAAAACCGGCACTCGTCAACACAGAAACCGCAATCATTTCTATCATCAATCCGATAATATAACTTTGGACCGATCCTTTGATTTTGATCATAATATCTTCCAGAACCGGCTGATGTGGCTTTGTAACCAATTTGGCCAGGAATTTCATGAAATGGGTCCGGTAAAGAAGGAACAGGAAAGTGTAGATTGGAATCAGCACCAGGCTCAGCAACATATCTGAAACAGAAAGAAGCGTTGAACTTACGATCTCTTTCCCCGTTTGCATCGAATCTTTTGTGGCATCATTAAGCATCTTTTGCTGTTCGCCTTTTGACAGGTTGAACTGGTCGTGTATGGCTTCCTGAAGATTCGCGATATGTATTGAGATGTTATGTTTTATTTTATCCCAGTCGTTTGCCATATCGGCAACCTGATAAGAGATAAACAGAAAAATGGCCACGACAATCAGGATCATAAATGCAACGGCAAATACAGAAGCTATGGCGTGTGGAAATTTCAGCTTCAGCCGTAAAAACCGCGCAATCGGACGCAGCAGTATGGCAAACAACAAAGCCATTCCAATTGGGACCAATATTCCCTGAGCGATGTAAATCAATCCTAACGAAAGCACAAGTATGATTAAAATACTGGCTGTGCGCAACGGAAAAGGCATATCGTAATATCCGGCCATAAATGATTGTTTAGCTTGTCGGAAAATACCAACATAGCGAAATTCATCAATTAGGAAATGGGAGCTCTTACAATGCTGTCCGTAAAAATTACAGTATTTTCATATTAAATTATTCCCCGTAAGTATCGTCGCTGTAGACTTTGACGATGGTGACTCCCTTTTGGAGCAGGAGGTTGTTGGGATACGTGATGATTTCACCTTGTTGGGTCCGGAGCAGAACATGGAACGTTCTGATGTCTTCTATTTCGGCCTCTATAGGAAAATCTTTGTCGTGTATCCGGATGATATCGCCAATCCTGAACGGAAAATTAAAAAGCAATAAAACGCCCGATGTAATATTACTCAGTATAGACCATTGGGCAAAAAAAGCCACACCAATAACGGTAATGACAGCCGAAAGCGTCCCAATGATGCTTTTGGTTTCCACACCCCAGATAATGACAAGGGCGACCAAACAAATAAACACCAGCAAAGCACTTACATGACGAAGAACAAGATTGCTTCTGTGTTCGAGAACATCACTGTCACGCGAAAACCTTTGGATTGCTTCTTTCGCCAGCATCCGTAAGGTTATGATGATGACAATCATGACCAATGTACTGATCAATTCGTGTCTGTGGTCGTTCAAAAATGCAATCATCACACAAAAGAAATTAGGTTCTTGTAAAACTTTTCAGTCGGAAGACCTACCACATTGGTATATGATCCCTCTATGCGAGAAATTGCCGTCAAACCTAGCCAGTCCTGAATACCATACGATCCTGCTTTATCAAACGGCTTGCAGGTTTCAAGGTAAAAAGCGATGGCTTCATCTGTCAGGTGGGAAAAAGTAACCTTCGTGGCATCGTTGAAAACCAGTTGGAAATCGATTTTAGTGAGGCAAACCGATGTAAAAACCTCGTGCGTCGAATCTGATAATTCCCGTAGCATCTTAAAAGCATCATCATAACCTGCAGGCTTTCCGAGCGCATGCCCGTTATGCCATACAATAGTGTCGCTTGTCACCAGGGTTTCATCATCCTTCAACTCATCTGCAAATGCCGAAGCTTTCAAAACGGCGAGATAATCCGTTATTTCAGCTGCTTTGAGATTCGGCGGATAGACTTCTTCGATCTCTTTGAGCCGGATTTCAAAATCAAGTCCAAGGTCACGCAAAAACTGCTGTCGTCTGGGTGAACCCGAAGCGAGGATTATTTTTTTATCCTTGAAAATTTCAGCCTGCATTGATTTTCATGTTTAGGGAGATGACACCAATGAGTAAAATGCCAAAAACCAAAATCCATTTAAGCAATTGGCCGCATTGGTAAAAGTCTTTTTGTTTTTCGGCCTGCCAGATCCTGACACAGAAAAATACCAGTGGCGCAATCAAGAAAACGAGTGAATAAACCACGACATAGACCAATCCAAACAAATAGGAATATAAATACCACCCTAACAGGATGACCAATACGATTCCCAAACCAAAAGAGATTTTCGCCGCCCTGTTAACCCCAATGGCAATTGGCAAGGTATTCATTCCTAAGTTGTAGTCTCCATTTACATCTTCTGTATCTTTAACTATTTCGCGCAGCAGGTTCAACAGGAATGCAAACAATGAGAAGTCGAGCAATACGCCAAATGTTGTTGCCATCATGATCCGGTTGTCATAATAAAGTGTCGGGAGCAAGTCATATAACCCTACGATAAGCACACTAAAGGCAAGCAATAGGGAAACGATGAAATTCCCAACCAACAAATACCGCTTGTATGAATTCGCATACATGTACAACAGTGACGCGACGATAATGAAAATAGAAGCAAAGCCCGGTTTTGAAATTTCATTCGAAATGTAAAATCCAAGCAAAACCCCGGTTACGGTCAGTCCAAAATAAATGTTGTAGGCAGTCGATTCAGAAATGCCGCGCCCTACAACAACGTCTTTCGGCTTATTTTCCATATCTGATTCCACGTCAAAGATATTGTTGATCACATAACCGCCAGCGGCGATGCACACGCATGAAAGTACCAGCAATAAAAACTGCCAGCCGCGAAGACCGAGCGTAATGGTTTGTTGTTCCAGAAAGACAAAATGCAATAGCAGTTGCATCAGGGCAATTAGGATAAGGTTTTGGTAGCGGATAAGCTTTAGGAATTTCAAGGCAATCAGTTTTAATTTTTATTTCGTGGATATAAAGGCTTTTCTTCCCGTCTTTTGAACTTCCGATCTTCCGGACTTCAATCAAACTTCGCATCAAAAGACAGCATCCATTTTCCCTGAACTTTCATCACCTGTTCAATAACATCGCGAACGGCACCGCGGCCTCCATTTTTATGGGAAATATATTTGCTGACCGATTTTATCTCGGGAACCGCATCCTGTGGGCAAGCCGGAAGCCCGACTTTTTTCATTACCCAATAATCCGGAATATCATCGCCCATATACAACACTTCTTCTGCGGTTATATTGTATTTGTCAAGCAGCATATCAAGGACTTCGATTTTATTGAAAGATCCCAGATAGACTTCCTGTATGCCCAGATTCTGCAAACGTACGCGAACGCCTTCATTGGTTCCGCCGGAGATGATGCAAATGCGATACCCGTTATCCACAGCTGCTTTCATGGCGTAACCGTCGCGGATGTTCATGATACGCAACATTTCGCCTTCGGTTGTTACGTGTACCGAACTATCGGTCAGTACGCCGTCAATGTCAAAAATAAAAGTTGTGATGTGATTGAGTAATTCCTTGTAATTGGTGTCAGCCATTTTGAATGGAGCGGGTTAAAAGTTCGTATAGCTCTTTTTTTGAAGCATCGTTTATAAAATCCAGATGGGCCGAAATAGTGGGTTCATCGCGACGGATTGCCGGACCTGTCTGGGCTTCGGAGGGCGAGAGGCTCATGATTTTCTGTGCCGTTTCCAAAATCAGCGGATGCAATGCATCGAACGGAATATTGTTGGCTTTGCAGATATCATCCGCTATTTTGTACATATGATTTGAAAAATTGCAGGCGAATACAGCCGATACATGAAGTGCCTTGCGCTGGTTCGTATCGATTTCAAAAACCCTTGCTTTTAGTGCTTTGGCCGCAGATTCCAATAGTGCGATATCTGCTTCATTTTCAGCTTCCACAAAAACAGGAAGGCCGCTGAAGTCGACTGATTTCGATCTTGAAAACGTCTGCAACGGATAAAATACCCCGCGTCTGTTGGTGTCAGGCAACGCATCGAACACAAGGCTTCCGGCGGTATGTACCACGAGTCTGTCAGTAAAAGGAAGTTTTGAAGCGATTTCAACCACAGATCTGTCTGAAACCGAAATGATATAAATGTCCGCAGGCTTAAGTTGCCCCAGATCATTTATGAACAGTTCCGATGGCAATGAAGACGGAAGGATTTGCGACCGATTGTAAACCTGGACAAGATTGGCATTTTCAGATGAATGAAAGCTATGCGCCAATTGCTGGCCCACATTTCCGTAACCGATGATCGAAACTGATATCATTCGGCTAAAATACTAATTTCACTTAGTTCCCTCCGAATGAAATGATGCAAAAAGCAAGACTAATTCGTAGGAATGGCCGTCAGCTGGTTCTCGCCCCAAAAACTGCTTCCAAGGCCGTTGATGTTGAACGTAGTCGGGGTGGTTCCATATTTGGTCAGGTTCGCCCACATATAATAGGTTTTGTTGGCTCCGCTGGTATTGTTGACTACAGTCTGGCCGTTAGCGATGCCGAATTCGTTCGGGCCGGAAAGTATGCCGGAAATCAATCCCCCCGACACAATATCCGGGCTTGAAGAATTTATTGTCGGTGAATCGCTGAGCGTCGACCGGATGAAAACGCTCGCGCCATTGGCAAGTATGGTACTGCCATTGAGCAGATAGGTCCCAAAAACCATCCATTTTCCCGGCGGCAAAGTAATATAGGCATTACAATAATAGCTTGCCGTTTGGCTGCCTGATGGCGTTCCGGTTCCGAATGAAGCACCTGGCCCTGTAAAAACACCTTGTTGGGCCGGTGTAATAGCGGTATTGTTGACCCAGGTTCCGACCCCGTTAACATCGCTTGAAAGCACGCGCCCGACAGCCTGTGTTCCGTCATTGATACGGATTTTGCCCGAAACGTCGAGTTTTTGGGTCGGATTGTTCGTCCCGATTCCCACATTGCCGTTTCCCTGTATGCGCATGAGTTCGTTGGAAGAAGTAGCCGAAGAAGCCGCAAAAAAAACATGGTTTGCACCAAGGTTGTCGGTCTGGTAGCGCAAGGTCTGTCCATTCACACCAAAACCATAATACTGGTTGTCATTGTTCCCGCCTTCATACATAACGATTTTGCGATTTACGGTGGTATTGGCGAATTGAAGCGGTGCATTTGGTGTCGTTGTGCCAATACCAACATTGTCGGAAAGTGTCGACGGATACAGGTAGCTTCCGTTCTTCTCCCAGTAATTGTCGGAACCGACCGAAAGTTTTGTCCATTGGCTTCCGTTCCAAAAATAATATCCGGCACCAGATCCGCCTGTAACAGCGGCGTTGGTATTGTAAACCAGCAAACCTGTCGCCGGTGTGTTTATCGGAACAACCGCATTGGTCACAGAGCCCAGATTTACCCTTGGTGGCAATAATCCGGAATTGGAAGAATCAATTTGCAAAGCTGATGAAGCATCCGGAGTGACAGTCCCGATTCCGACCTGGGCAAAATTTAAGAGCGGAATCAGCAGAAAAAGAGAGGAATAGAGGCGAAGGTTCATAAGCTACTTTTGTTTCCATAAAAGTAGACCTAGGCTAAAGAGCAATCAATCAACCGTTTGTATCATTAGCATTTACGCTTTTCCGTACAATTTGTTGACGGCTTCAGTCTTGTTCTGCACCTGAAGCTTGGTGTAGATATGATTCAAATGACGTTTTACGGTACTCAGCGAAATAAATAACCTGTCGGCGATTTCCTTGTATAAAAAGCCTTTGCTGAGTAATTCGAGCACTTCCTGTTCGCGTGGTGAAAGTATGTTTCCTAAATTAGAATTCGGAACTGCGTTGAAACTCCCGAGCACTTTCCTGGCGATGGTTGGAGACATCGGGCTTCCGCCTTCAAAGAGTTCACAAACGGCGTCGGCTATTTTATTTGGAGCCGTATTTTTAAGAATGTATCCGCTGGCACCGGCTTTAAGTGCTTCGAATACCTGTTCGTTGTCTTCATAGATAGTAAACATCATGAATTGGATCGACGGAAATTCGGGTTTAAGTTTGCCGACACAATACACGCCTGATTTTCCGGGAAGATTGATATCTGTAATGACCACTTCCGGCTGGATGATTGGGATTTGATCCAGAGCCGATTCGCCATCTTCAAAACACCCGAGCAATTTAAGCCTATCATCGGCTTCTATCACTGCTTTTAGCCCTTCGCGGATATCGGTAATGTCTTCTATGATGCAAACTCCAATCATGTAAGTGGTATTTTTTACAAATAAAACAGAAGATGGCTTATTGTGCAATGAACCGAAAGTACGATTTATTTCAAATCCAAAGGTATTTCGAAAACGATTTCGGAACCTTTGTCCGAATGGACTGACATACGCCCGTTTACGGCAGACATGCGTTTTTCCATATTTACCAGACCATTACCGGCTTTTCTGATCGTCTCCGGAAAACCGATACCGTTGTCTTTGATTATAATCGATAAGTTGTCATCTACTGAAATCCGCAGCGAAACATTCGATGCCGAAGCGTGTTTCACCACATTATGCAAGGCTTCCTTGGCCGAAAGGAAAATATGCCGTCTCCATTCGCCATTGATCATTTTTGCCGGGACAGATTCTGGTGTCCGGATTTCAAAGTCAAGATTATTGGTTTCGAGATATTCGGCCGTGTAGGTTTTGATATAGGCGATCAGGTCCTGAAGCGAATTGTTGTCTTCCTTCATCGCCCAGATAATCTCACTCAGGCTTTCCACAAGCCCGGATGCCGTCCGGTTGATCTTGAACCACACCGATTGGTCGCCTTCATTCCTGGCAAACGGCTGGCTCAGATAGGCTATTTTGGTCAGTCCGCTTCCCAGATCATCGTGCATATCCGCGGCGATGCGGCGCCTTTCATTTTCGAGTAATAATTGTTTCTCAAGCAATTCGTTCTGGACGACAAGCAGTTCGTTGGCCGCCTGTAATCTGTCGTTATTTATTGTTTCCCAACTGTTTTTGAAGCGATAACTAAGTGCTATCGAAAAAAACACGATGTCTACGAAACTCCCAAGAATCATCCATTCCGGCGGATAAATCCACATATCCGGACTCAGGTAAATGTTGGCGATGAAAGAGATGAGCCCGAAAATAAAATAACAGGCACTTCCGAGTAAAATGAATAATTGAAAGGTGATATGCCTTAGTTTGAAGCACTGATACAGCATTACTGCAGTCAATACAAAAATAAAGATCCGGATGCCCATAAAGGCGATCGGATAGGTTTTGAAATAATAGATTGACCTCAGTACAAAAAATCCGATGGCGTAAATAAGAAGCGTCGCCATAATGAAAACCCAAGATCGGAACAGGAAACTATCGGGCGATTTCGTCACTTCTATAGACTGAAGGATAAAATTAAAATAAAGCGACAGGTAGATGATCTGGGCCGGCTCATTGAGGTACGACAGCATATAATCGTCGAATTCCTTACTGACAAATGATTGCAGCAAGCCACTTCGGACAAGGGCAAAAAAGGCTGTCGCACCCAGGTAAAGCATATAGTGTATGAGTAATCTGTCGCGGCTAAACCAATAAAGTACCAAATGATACAGGAACGCCATGACAATCGCCCCAAGTATCAGGACGGACAACAAAGACGGGACAACAATTTCATGCATGCCACTAAAATAGCGAATTGTAAATAACCTCTGATGAATACAGCAAAATCGGACGGTTTAAAATGTCTAATTTGCTTACTTTTGCACTTGGTTTTCACCAGCAATATTCTCTTCATGTTAAAAAAAATAGTATCGGCGCTTTTTTCCACGCGCCTGATGGCAGTCCTCTTTATCGTTTTTGCAGTGGCCATGGCAGCCGGAACCTTCATTGAAAACGATTATAATACAGATACAGCCCGAATCTGGGTCTACAATACCTGGTGGTTTGAAGGAATCATGTTTATGTTCATGGTCAACTTCATCGGCAACATCAAACGATACAGGCTTTGGAGTAAGGAAAAATGGTCTACGTTATTGCTGCACCTGGCTTTTATCCTTATCATCGTTGGGGCATTCATTACCAGATACATTTCCTATGAAGGCATGATGCCGATACGTGAAGGCGCGACTGAAAACACGTTTTATTCAGAAAGCATATTCCTTTCCGTCATGGTCGACGGCATGCACGACGACGGCAAAAATAAGCCGGCAATGGCCAGACGCGTGTTTGAGAAAAAATTGTTGCTTTCACCTGTAGCTGATAATTCATTCACGTTGAGCAACAACTTTGACAAAAAGGATTTTTCAATCCGGTATAAAAAGTACATCATGGGCGCTACCGATACCATCATCCCAAAACCAAACGGAAGCACCTATCTCAAAATGGTCGAAGCCGGTGATGGGGAGCGACATGAACATTACCTCAAGGAAGGCGAGGTTACGAACATCCACAACCTGCTGTATTCACTGAACAAATTCACTCCCGGAGCCATCAATATTTCCACGGTGGGAAACCAGCCGACAGTCCAGATGCCTTTTGACGGACAATTTATGCGAATGGCGGATAAGATGCAGGGCTCGGTCAAAAAAGACAGCGTCCAGCCATTGATGTTCCGGTCGTTGTATACGGTAGGTGAGGCGAGGTTCGTATTTCCGGTTGCGCCTGTGAAAGGCGAAATGTCGTTCCGTTCGAATGGAAAACTCAAGGACAAACAATCGGAAGACGCCTTGATCCTAGAAGTGGAATCAGGCGGGAAGAAACAGGAAGTCACGCTTACAGGTTCACGCGGCCGTGTCGGCGCTCCACTTGCCATCAAACTCAACGACCTTGATTTTACATTATCTTACGGAAGCAAAGGCTACCAATTACCATTCACCATAAAGCTCAACGACTTCATCGCTTCTAAATATCCGGGGACTGAAAAAAGCTATTCGGCTTATGAAAGCCAGGTTACGGTCACGGACGGAGCCGATAAATTCGACACCAGAATCTACATGAATCACGTACTCGACCACAAAGGTTATCGATTCTTCCAGGCATCTTTCGATCCGGATGAAAAAGGAACGATACTTTCCGTGAACCACGATTTTTGGGGAACGTGGATTACGTACGTCGGATACTTCTTTCTGTTTGCTGGACTTCTGGCGATTTTATTCACCAAAGGGTCGCGTTTTGGTGAAATCGGGCGAAAACTCGATGCGGTCCGGAAAAAGAAGGCTAAACCTGGAACGACAATCATTTTGCTGCTGCTGAGTTTAGGGCTTCAGGCGCAACATGAACATGAAGAGTCAGGTGAAAAACCGTTATCTGCCAAAGAAATCGATTCACTTCTTAATAAATATAAGGTTTCAGAAGCACACGCAGCCAAATTCGGGCGACTTATCATTCAGGATGAAGGCGGACGGATGAAGCCTGTCAACACGTTTTCATCTGAATTGCTGCGCAAAGTTTCAAAATCAGACGAATACAAGGGACTCAATTCAGATCAGGTTTTTCTGTCGATGACCCAATTCCGTACAGCCTGGCTCAATATTCCGATAATCTATCTGGCGCGTGGAAACGAAAGGCTGCGAAAAATCATCGGCATTGGTCCGGAGGAAAAATACGCTTCGTTCATATCCTTTTTCGATGCCCAGGGCAATTATAAATTGTCGCCTTATCTTGATGATGCCTATCGTGCGTCGGTTCCGGATAAGTTCCAGCAGGATTTTATCGATACGGACAGACGCGTCAACCTGATGAATTCCGCCTTATTCGGAAGTATCCTGAGATTATTCCCGATTCCCGGAAGCGAAAACAACAAATGGGTTTCTTATCTCCAATTGAATGAAGCAGGCTTGAAAGGACAGGATTCGGTCTTTACCAAAAATATCCTTCCGATATACCTCAATTCACTATACCAGGCCGAAACGACGGGCGATTATAAAGGTGCCGATTTTTATCTGTCGGGAATTTCAAAATACCAGCACCGATATGGAAAAGCAGTCATGCCGAGCGATGAACGCGTGGATTCTGAAATCCTGTACAACAAATACGACGTGTTCAAACGATTGTTCTATTTGTACATGACCACAGGTATTCTGATGCTCTTTTTAACCATCGTCAATATTTTCCTTGAAAAAAAATGGCTGAAATATATCATCGGTTTTTTCCACGGAGTTACCATTCTGCTGTTCATCTTCCATAGCGTCGGGTTGGTTGCAAGATCTTACATTTCCGGCCACGCACCCTGGAGTGATGCTTATGAAGCTATGATATATGTTGGATGGGCGACTATGATAATGACGTTGATTTTTGGCCGTAAGTCAGCATTGACCGTAGCTTCCGGGACATTGGTCGCATCAATGATCCTGATGATTGCGCACTGGAACTGGATGGATCCGGCAATCGCGAACCTTCAGCCGGTGTTGGATTCGTATTGGCTCATGATACACGTGGCCGTTATTGTTGGAAGTTATGGGCCTTTCACCCTTGGGATGGTTCTTGGTGCCGTAAGTTTGATATTGATGTTGTTTATCAATAAGAATAACCGCAAAAAAATGGAGCTCCATCTGCAGGAACTTACTTACATCAATGAAATGACACTGACGATCGGATTGGTTATGCTGACCATAGGGAATTTCCTCGGCGGTCAATGGGCCAACGAAAGTTGGGGCCGTTATTGGGGTTGGGATCCGAAAGAAACATGGGCATTGGTATCCATAATGGTCTATGCTTTTGTGATTCATATGCGCCTGGTTCCCGGAATGCGTAGCAAATGGTTGTTCAATTTTGTAAGTGTCCTGGCTTATTATTCTATCCTGATGACGTTTTTCGGAGTGAATTTTTACCTGAGCGGAAAACATTCCTACGCAAGTGGAGATAAAGTTGTGACGCCGGCTTTTATATATTGGTCTTTAGCAATAGTAGGCACCTTAGGATTGGGATCTTGGCTTCGATATCGTCAAAACAAAAATATTGACAAATAATAAAAATCCCCATATCGAGAATTTTATTTTTAAAATATTCTCAATATGCGAATATTATAATTTCAGATTTATAATCTGTAAAGACAAAATCCAATTCCGGAATTAATTTCATAGAAAACAAATTATCATGATTTTCTATGCAGAAGATGATCCGGACGATTTGGAAACCTTCAAACAGGTGATTGAAGATCTTGGAAGGGAAGTTTTGGCTTTTACCAATATTAGGGATTTGATCCATCAAATGAAAAATCCGCCACCGGATGTGGCCATATTGTTCCTCGATATCAATATGCCCGTCCAAACCGGATTACATGCATTGGAAATTATCCGCCAATCAGACAAGTGGAACGACCTTCCGGTTATAATGCTTTCTACAGCTAATAATCATCACTATATTCTCGAAAGCCAGCAATTGGGCGCGAATCTGTTTATAGTCAAACCCAACTCTTATAAAAAGCTCAGATGCGCCCTCAAATATGCCCTGACGACAGACTGGAAAAAAAGGAAGGTGACCGTCGAAAACTTCCTGTATGAACCTACTTTATAAAAAACGGGCTGATTTTAATAATCAGCCCATTTTTTATCCAGTATCATTATGTGTTAACTGTTGACAAGGCCAAGGGTATATAATTGTTCCATTGTAGGTGATTTGCTTCCGCCGGCCGGTTCAAGTGTAATGCCGAAACCTTCTGCACCAGATGCGGCATCCATGGCAAACATGCGTAATTTATCTGTGTTGAAATTATCCATAAGACCAATGCTGGTTGGCGTAAGCGGATTCATTTTCAATGCCCAGACCTGATAAACCATTCCTTTTGGCGGTTCCGGCAATCCCGATGCGTCAACATAAACAGCTCCACTTTTCTGGTTGTAAAATACTTTTGCAGCAGATGTAGGTGAAGCCGCCTGCCCCGCAAGTGCAACCATTTTATTGGCAGGATCACGCATCACACCCAAAACCGTTTCGGTCTGTTTGTTCCGGATTTCCATATCGACTACGGTTTCCTGAAGTTTGTTTTTATCAGATTCCATGACAACGGCACGGTCTTCGGCACTTTGCCATTCCATAAATGAATATCCACCACCAAGTAGCAATATAACCGCAGCAGCCCAACCTAGCCAGGAAATACTTGATTTTCTTTGGATAGGGATAACCCCGTGACGTAAACCGATGCGTTCCTTTATTTTCAGGAAGTTTTCAGGAGACAGGAAAGGGGAGAAGCTGCTCGAGAGTTGGAGTACGGCATTCTCAATCTCCACAATTTCTTTCTCAACCTGCGCATTTGATTTGGCAAGCTCATCTATTTCACGGTTCTCATCCTCATTGAGAAGGCCGTAAACGTACAATTCAAGAATCCCTGAATCTATGTATTCATTCGTTTCCATCACACTTTTAGGAATTTTCTAAGGTCATTGATACAACTTCGGTTCTGCGTCTTTACGGTGCCCAGCGGAATCTCCAATTCGTCAGATGCTTCCTGTTGGGTATACCCCTGAAAAAACAACAGGTTGATCAACTGTACGCATTTGGGCTTCAGCTTGTTCACGAATTCACGTAAACCGATAGCATCGATTTTATAATTGAGTTTGTTTGGTTCTTCAATCAGACTTACGAAATTTTCGGCATCGAGGTTTTTTTTGCTGTTGCCATAACCTTTCGACCTTAGCTTATCTATGGCCGAATTACGTGCGATATTCAGGATCCAGGTATAGAAACGCCCTTTTCCGGTGTCGTAAGTATGTATGTTTTTCCATATTTTGACAAAGCTTTCCTGAAGTACGTCTTCGGCTTCTTCCGTATCACGGATCAAATTGCTTATTACGCTGAAAAGGCTCTTCGAATACATATTATAGATATGCGTAAATGCCTTTTCGTCTTTGTTGTTGATCAGTACGATGAGTTGATCCTGCGTCATTAGGTAAGTGGTTTATACTCAAATATAACCTTTTTAAGAATACGATTGCGTTGCATCAAATGCCAAATAAGATATAATTTATCCATAACCTCCGGACTTTCGATTAGCTTTGTCAAAAACAAATCATGAAAAAAATATTCCTGCTGCTTGTGGCAGTGACTTCGGTACATTCGTTTGCACAAAAAGAAAAAAATTCTGACCCCCCTAAAGCCAATCCCGCTATGGACAAGAACAGCATCTATCAGTTTAAAGTCGAGGATTTGAGCGGAAAGACTTTCGACTTTGCCTCGCTTCAGGGTAAAAAAGTCATCATTGTAAACACCGCTTCCAAATGCGGATTGACGCCACAATATGAAGACCTCGAAATGATTTATAAAAAATTCGAAAAACAAGGATTGGTCATCGTAGGTTTCCCGGCAAATGATTTCGCCGAACAGGAACCGGGCACAAACATAGAAATAGCTACGTTCTGCAAACAGAATTACGGCGTGACGTTCCCTATGATGTCAAAGATTTCAGTCAAGGGTGACCAAATGGCACCCATCTATAAATTCCTGACCCAAAAATCGCAGAATCTGTACAAGGATTCGGAAGTGCAGTGGAATTTCCAGAAATTTTTCATCGGCAAAAACGGGCATCTGGAGCAGGTCGTAGATCCAAGGACAAGATTGACTCCGGGCGACGTAGGCAAATGGATCCGTTCCTAATCCAATATCAACTGCATAAAAAGTAAGTCGAGCCAACGGTCGAATTTCCACGCAGCCTGATTTATTTTTCCGCACTGTAAAAAACCAAGCCTCTCGTGAAAACGGAGGCTTTCTTTGTTTTCGGCATCGATTCCGCCCACAAGACAATGGATTCCGGAATCTTTGGCAATGGAAATCAGCTGTTTCATAAGTTTAGTCCCGATGCCTTTTCCTTCCATTCCCGGGGCAACATATACCGAATGTTCAGCCGTAAACTGATAGCCTATTTTCTCACGGAAAGTTCCATAAGTGGCGAATCCGGCGAATGAATTTCCGTCGAATGCGCAAAGTATCGGATTGCCTTTTGTCGTTTTAGTCTGGAACCAATCCAATTGCTCTTCCAGCGTCTGAGGTTCATAATTATAATTGGCCGTGGAATACAGAATGGCATGATTGACGACTTTGAGGATTTCAGGAACGTCTTCTATGGTTGCGTTTCGTATGGAAATCATCCTTTGTTGCCTTTTAACCGATTGAGCATTTCAGTCGCTTCCTTTGAATCGAACCCGAGTTTGTTGCATAAATCGACGGCTTTTTGGGCAGATGCTTCGGCGGCGGCATAATCTTTCAGTTTTTCCTGAAGTTTCGCCGTCAATAAATAAGCGTCTTTAGATGGTTGCAGCATTTCGACCTTTTGAGCCCACGTGACCGCTTTTTCCAATGCCGCTTTATCGGTTACATCCTGAAGATAAATTCCGGCGACATCTTTAAGAACGTTTGTACTTTTTGCTCCATATTTGTCCGTTTTATCTATCGTCGCATTTTTATATCCATCCCAATCTTTCCGGATTTCGAAATACTGGCGGTCGTAAACGAACAATAACGAATCGCCTTTTGGCAGATTGGTTTCAGATACGAGCTTGCGTTGCGGCAGATACAAATCGGCCGATCCGGTTTCAGATCCGGGCTTCAAGGCTTCCATCATGATATTTTCCAGTTTCCGGTCGACACGTTTGCGGGATGAAACAGCCGCGTATGCCGACTGATTTTTGACCACATCCTGAAACTCACGTGAATTCAGATGCGTGATCCCATTGGCGAAAATCTTCCAGTTCATGTTCGAAACCAGTTTGTCATCCGGAACAGTGAGAAAATAGAACGATGCTGGTTCCTGTGTCGGTTGGCCGGCTTTGCGAAGCGTCGCAACATAGTCGAGGCATACATCGGCGTTTTTGGTATCTGCCATGAAAGCGGCTTTAAGACCCGGAAGCTGCTTTTTAGGGTTTGCCGCATCTGTAAGTTCCTTTTTGAATTCATCCACGGTCAGTTCGCCGCTGAACGCATATAGCAATTCACCTGTCGTGGAAAGAAAGGCAAACGTAGGGAAGGAGCGGAGTTTGTATTTTTTGATGATGGCTTTTCCGTCGGGCTTTTCGGCATCGAATCCGGAAATAACATAGGATGATTTGAGTTGTTGCTGGACGGAAGTATCTGTCAGCACCTCTTTTTTCATCTTATGGCAATGCGGACACCACGAAGCATACAACATGATAAACGCGGGTTTTCCAGCAGATGCTGCATCTGAAATAACCTTGTCAAGCGGCTTTTCCTCGAATTTGAATTCTTCCTGAGCCGTCATTCCGAATGTCCAAAACACGAGGAATAACAGTAAGATTTGGCTGGTGCGCTTCATTTTTTTGACTAATTTTATGGCCGGTTACGGCACTTCAGACAAATATAAGTTTTCTGCCGCAATCCTTTTTGGAAGCGTCCCAAATTTGACGTTCCGTTAAAACTACTTTATGGATTATCCCAAAATTCCGCTGGCGCAGAGCATTCTTCAAATCTGCCAGGCAAAAGGAGTTACCACCGTCGTAATTTCCCCAGGATCGCGAAATGCGCCGCTTACCATAGGATTTGCATCCAACCCTGATTTCAAATGCTATAGTGTAGCCGATGAAAGATGCGCGGCTTTCTTTGCACTCGGATTGGCACAGCAGCTTAAAACCCCGGTGGCTTTGTTATGCACGTCAGGTTCGGCCGTACTCAATTATTATCCGGCCGTAGCGGAGGCATTTTACAGCCAGATTCCGTTGGTTGTAATTTCGGCAGACCGTCCGCAGAGCAAAATCGACATTGGCGATGGACAAACCATCCGCCAGCAGAATGTGTTGAAATCCCACACCTTGTTCTGTGCTAACCTGACGGAAGAGGCATCGGAAGAAAACGACAAAAAAATCAACAAAGCCATCAATCGCGCCATTTCCAAAAAAGGTCCGGTTCATATCAACGCACCTTTTGAAGAGCCGCTGTATGAAACCGTGAACAAATATTCGGTCGATGCCATGATAGAAGGTTTGCCCCGAAAGGCTTCGAAACTTTCCGTAAAAGACATCATGGCCGCAACCAATATCTGGAATGTGGCCAAAAAGAAACTGATCCTTGTCGGAAGCCTTAATCCGGGTGAAATTGCACAGGAAATCCTTGAAGGCTGGGCGAAAGATCCGTCGATTGTCGTGATGACGGAAGTGACTTCCAATTTACATCAGCCTACATTCGCTTCACGCATAGACACGTTGATAACAGCATTCGGGCAAAAGGAATTCCGTGATTTCAGGCCGGATGTACTTATTACTTTTGGCGGCATGGTCGTTTCCAAGCGCATCAAAGCTTTTCTTCGCAGCTATAAGCCTGACCAGCATTGGCACATCGATCCGTTACGGGCTTACGATACTTTTGGGGCATTGTCGCATCATTTTAAAGTAGAACCGGCTCATTTTTTCGAGGCGATTTCACCTTTTGCAAAAGCGGTGAAAAGCAATTACTCCGCAAAAGCAGCCCAACTATTGGAATATCGCGGCAACAGGCATGACGTATTTACGGCTTCGGCTCCGTATTCCGATTTTACGGTTTACGAAAAAATATTATCGGCTTTGCCTGAAAATCGATTGCTCCATATCAGCAACAGCGCAGCAATACGATACGCCCAATTGTTCCCAATGAAACAACAAGTTGATGTATTCTGTAATCGTGGTACCAGTGGAATTGATGGCAGCTCGTCTACAGCTGTCGGCGCTTCTGTAGCTTCTGATAAACCAACTGTTTTGATTACGGGCGACATTGGTTTTTTGTACGACAGCAATGCACTATGGAACAATTATATTCCGTCAGATTTCAAAATCGTAATCGTCAATAATGGAGGCGGAGGCATTTTCCGGATTCTTCCGGGACATTCCGAAACACCGGTTTTCAATACCTTCTTTGAAACATCACATCATTTGACTGCAGAAAATCTGGCAAAGATGTATGGTTTCAATTATAGAAACGCGGCTGATCCAAAACAATTGGAATCGGAACTGAACGATTTCTACACTTCCGGCCAAAAAGAAATCCTTGAAGTCTTTACGCCCGAAAAGGAAAACGATAAAGTCCTCAAGGATTATTTCGAAGCGCTGGCTTGATTATATCTTCAGCGCCTTTTTTGTAGCTGGCAATAAGCCGTCTTTGTGCACCATGACAGAGATGGCTTTTAATTTCAGGTATGGGACACTCATATAAACGAACCCGCCGTTGGCAACGGATTTAGCATCTGTTCCCCACGAATTCTTCACTTTGTAATATAGGTTTCCTTTCTGGTCTTTCACCTTTCCAACAATATGCATGAGGTGATCGTCCTGTGTATCGAAATTCTCATATTCGTGCTGGCGGAATTCCTGGGTCACGTTTTTCTCTGGTTTGATTTCAGATAGGATGGCTGCTGCATCTGCTGTATTTTCCGGCAGTACGGCAACGCCTGCTTTTCCGGAGAATGTAGGTTCTGAAACATCCGTATCCAAAGCCAGCGTATAGCCTTTTTCTAGGGCGTTGTCTATGTTCTTCACAAACTCGTCAAGCGGCAGGTTGTAAAAAGATCCGTAAGCAAAATTATCTGGAATATCGAGGATGAAATTGGAATAGAAAGGAGATTGTGTGAAAGAGGTAATCGTTACATAATCAGACAAATCAAGCTTGGTCATCTCAAGAAAAGATTTTGCTGTGTATTTCTTTCCTTCGAATGTAAAATCTGCCGGTTCAACACCCATATATTTATCGAGGATAGTGGAAACTTCTGCTTTCCATTGAGCCGCATCGGGTGATTTTGAAGTGGCATTTTTCTTCGCGACTTCTTCGAGTTCCTTTTCGAGTTGCTGATGGTTGTACTTATCTGAACCAGGAGTCAAACCGGAATAGGCAGATTGTGGCATCAACCCAAATTCTTTCGCACTGTAAATCACATCGTGGGACAATCCGCCTTCACCAAACTGGGCATGGCCCTGGCGCATGACGTAATTGTAGACTTTTTTCGGATAGGTGTGGCGCACGTTGTACATTTCAGAAAGATCGACGTGTTTTCCAGTCTTGCGGAGGATTTCGGCCTCAAGAAACGAAGTGGTCGAAAAACTCCAGCATGTTCCCGTGGCATCCTGAGAAATTACAGGCTCACAAGGAATGTCTTTAACGGGTTGGAATTCATATTTTTGGGAAATGGCGTTGGCCGAAGCTAAAAAGAGTGCAAATCCGCACAGCAATTTTTTCATAAAAGGGTAAAATTAATGCGGCCTAAAAGTATTATTTTTACCCAAAAGATTTTCATAAAATGGCGGAAATTAACTGGCAGGAAGCCGGACAGTTCGAAGATATCACCTATAAAAAATCAAATGGCGTAGCGCGTATTGCCTTCAACAGGCCTGATGTACGCAATGCCTTCCGGCCTAAAACCACGGCAGAGTTATATCGGGCGTTTTATGATGCCCAGGAAGACACTTCAATCGGAGTGGTTTTGTTATCTGCCGAAGGGCCATCTTCAAAAGACGGAATCTGGTCATTCTGTTCCGGTGGCGACCAAAAAGCACGCGGCCATCAAGGCTATGTGGGCGAAGACGGAATGCACCGACTCAACATTCTCGAGGTCCAAAGACTTATCCGGTTTATGCCGAAAGTAGTGATTGCCGTTGTCCCGGGTTGGGCCGTTGGCGGCGGACACAGCTTGCACGTTGTCTGTGACCTGACGCTTGCCAGTAAAGAACACGCCATCTTCAAACAGACCGATGCCGATGTGACCAGTTTTGACGGCGGGTACGGATCGGCTTACCTCGCGAAAATGGTCGGCCAGAAAAAAGCCAGGGAAATATTTTTCCTCGGACGCAATTACTCCGCCCAGGATGCTTTTGAAATGGGAATGGTCAATGCCGTAATCCCGCATGAAGAACTTGAAACCACAGCTTACGAATGGGCTCAGGAAATCCTCGAAAAATCACCGACATCCATAAAAATGCTCAAGTTCGCCATGAACCTCACAGACGACGGAATGGTCGGGCAACAGGTGTTTGCCGGTGAAGCGACTCGACTGGCGTATATGACAGATGAAGCGAAAGAGGGGCGAAATGCCTTTTTGGAGAAACGGAAACCGAATTTTGAGAAGAAGTGGATTCCGTGATAATTGGACAATTAGACAATTTGGAAATTTGAAAATTGGGTAATGCTCGGTTTGTCCATACCTGAATTTTGACATTTGAATTTCAAAAAAAATCTAAATTATTTACACCCAATGCTCCCATCTCCAAATTTTCAAATTCACAAATTTTCAAATTAATGTTCACTAACGAAACCATCGATACTTCCAATCTTCCACGGTTTGAAGAAATTCCATTGACGAAACTCAATCTGGCTTACGCAAAAGTCATCGTTATCATGCTGACATTTTTGTTTGTGGTATTCATCGGATTGGCTATCGCAGGTTCTGTTTTCATTGACGAATGGCAACCGTTCCGTGTGTGGATTTTCTTGGGAGTAGTCTGTGCCATTGCGATTATTTCTTTGTTTGCAGGTATTTCGTTCGTTAAAAAAGGATTTGCGTTCCGCGAGCACGACGTGGTCTATCGGCACGGCATCATCGCTACGACAACCATGATAATCCCCTATAACCGCGTGCAGCACGTAGCCCTTCATGAAGGTTTCCTATCCCGGATTTTCGGTTTGGCAAAAGTCCAGGTCTTTACGGCCGGCGGGCATCAGAGCGATCTTGAAATACCGGGAATCGCAAAAGAAGAAGCGGAAAGTATCAAACAATTGCTCATGAGCAAGATCCGTAAAGAACTTTGATGCAGCCGGATTTCAGCAAACCACAACGACAATCGAGCATAGGCGTTATCGTCATGTTCGCGAACGTACTTGTGGAATATGGCAAGGCCATGGCTCCGTTTATCATCATCATGCTTATCAAGGCCGGAAGCATGACCGCATTGGTTTTCTGGATTTCGCTTCCTGCTGTTTTAGTGGTAATTGCACTGATTGCGTGGCTTCGGTTCCGGAATTTTACATTCCAGCTTGACGATATCAATAAGGAATTTGTCCTCACAGAAGGCATCCTCAACAAAACCCGAATCGTAATCCAATACGATAAAATCCAACAGGTAAATATCAAACAGACACTATTGCAACGATTGATTTCGGTGTATGCGGTAGATGTGGATACTGCCGGAAGCGTCGATAAAGAAGCAAGTATCAAGGCCGTTTCGCATCAGGTGGCTTTAGGTGTCAAGGAACATCTGATGCAGAATATCCGTAAAACATCCGTTACTTCATCGGAACAGACTTCAGATGAAACCATAACAAAAGAAGTTCAAACCGAAACGCCAATCCTCAAGATCAGTTTGTGGAGCCTCATCAAAATTGGCCTGACTTCTAATTATCTAAGGACTTTCGGAGTTATTCTGGCCTTTTTCCTCACCATTTATGAAAATGCCATGCGTGTCATGGATGGAACCGGTTACCGTCATCACGATGTTACCGGCTATGTAAAACAAGATTTTACGCTTTCTGTCGGAGCGATACTGGTTGCCGCGATCCTTATTTTATTCCTGGTCATCAACCTGTTGCGGGTCGTTATCCGATATTTCAATTATACGGTGTCAAAACAGCAAGGCTCATTGTTATTGTCTTTCGGATTGATCAACACCAAGAGTACTATCGTCAAGCCGGAAAAAGTCCAGGAAACCTTCGTCACCCAGAATTATTTCCAGAAAAAGCTCGACATCCTCGAACTGCGTATCAAACAGGCCACGAACGGACAAGGCGAGAAACACAACAATGCAATTGAAATTCCGGGTTGCGACAAAAAAGAAACCAACCACCTGCTTGAATTACTGTTCCATACGATTCCGGAAAAAGGAGTGATGCTCAAACCAAATTACCGCAAACTCGTATTTGCAATTTTCCTCTCGATTGTAGTACCTTTAGGATTATTGCTGATTTTCCTTCCGGAAGAATTTCTCATTGGTTTCTATTGGATTTTTCCGGTCTATGCAGCATTGCGATTGTTATTGCTGACGGTTGGGTTTTTCAGATACAGATTGTACATCAACGACCGGTTCATCATCAAGACGAGCGGTGCCTGGGACGTGACAGACCAGATCATTGTTCCGGAGAAGATACAGGCGGTTTCGGTTTCGCAATTGTTCTGGCATAAATCGGCAGACATTGGCTACCTGACGCTTCACACTGCTGGGGGAAATTTATCGTTCCAACTTGGCAATTACACGGTCATCAAAGGTTATGTGAATAAATGGCTGTATGAGATCGAGAGCGGAGATAGTAACTGGATGTGATTTCGGTTAACGGTTAACAGATAACGGTAAAGAGGAAACTGTCAACAATGATGGCATAAAAGTAAAAAGGAAACGAATATAAATTTATAACACCAGCAGTTCCAACTGTTACTTGTTAACCGTTAACTGTTAACCCCAAAAACATGAAACACTGGATCGAAGCCGCCCGCCTCAGAACACTTCCCTTATCGGTTTCCGGAATACTCATAGGCTGTTTTTACGCCATGTCGCAAAGTATCTTCAACTGGAAGATCGTCATACTGGCTTTGAGCACGACGCTCGGGTTGCAGATTCTTTCGAATTTCGCCAATGATTACGGCGACGGGGTCAAAGGAACCGACAACGAAGATCGCATCGGGCCCAAACGCGCCATCCAGAGCGGCGTGATTTCCCCGGCGGAAATGAAACGCGCCATGATACTCACATCGGTACTGACGATGATTTCGGCCATTGCCCTGATTTACTTTTCATTTAAGGAACAATACCTGATCTATTCCGTATTCTTCCTGTTCCTGGGCTTTCTCGCGGTGGCATCCGCTATTCGGTATACGGTTGGGAATTCGGCTTACGGCTATCGAGGATACGGCGATTTGTTCGTTTTGATCTTCTTCGGATATGTAAGCACGCTTGGGATCTACTTTATGTTCGCCAAGGAATTCTCGGCCCATTTGTTTTTGCCTGCGACCGCCGTCGGATTCCTAAGTGTCGGGGTTTT
Source organism: Flavobacterium silvaticum (assembly GCF_012911565.1). GTDB lineage: Bacteria > Bacteroidota > Bacteroidia > Flavobacteriales > Flavobacteriaceae > Flavobacterium > Flavobacterium silvaticum. Next base: position 258,868 of record NZ_JAAMPU010000107.1, read on the forward strand.
GAACCTGAACAACATGCGCGATGAAGCTTCCGACAAAAAAGCCGGAAAGAATACCATCGTAGTCAAAATAGGAGGAGAGAACGCCAAGAAATATCATTTCTTCCTGATTATTTCAGCCATGGTTCTGGTCATTGTTTTTTCTATCCTTGAAGATTTCAGGCCTGACCAATACATATACCTGATTGCTTATTTTCCTTTAATCAAGCATTTAATCCGCGTCTACAAAAACAAAGAGCCACGCGCCCTTGATCCGGAGTTGAAGAAATTGGCCATCAGTACGTTCCTGTTGTCAGTACTGTTATCGCTTTCGCTGATATCATTCATCCAGGATTGCATCGTCCAGTTTTTCACCGCCATATCGAATAATCTTTAATCCACCGTACCCATATTGATTGTTAACATTAATTATTAATTAAAATGAAAATCACCTATCTAGGTCACGCCTCACTTCAAATCGAGACCGGCGGACGTCATATAATCGTTGATCCATTTATCTCTGCAAACGAACTCGCGGCCCACATTGACCTCGATTCACTAAAAGCCGATTATATATTACTCACACACGCACACGGAGACCACATCCTGGACGTAGATGCCATTGCCGCACGGACAGGCGCACTCATCGTTTCAAATCCTGAAATCGCCGGACATTACGCTTCAAAAGGCTACAAAACCCACGGCATGAACCACGGCGGAACCTGGGAACTCGATTTCGGAAAGGTCAAATATGTCAACGCCATTCATTCCAGTTCATTTCCGGACGGTTCTTATGGTGGAAATCCCGGAGGTTTCATCATCGAATCGGAACACAAAACCATCTACATTGCAGGCGATACGGCTTTGACGTATGACATGAAACTCATTCCGTTGCGCTACAAACTCGACCTGGCCATTTTACCCATCGGAAGCAATTATACCATGGATGTCGATGACGCCGTGACCGCTTCGGATTTCGTGGCATGCAACAAAATCCTTGGGTATCATTTCGATACGTTCGGCTACATCAAAATCAACAAAGAAGATGCAAAGCGCAAATTCAGCCAAGCCGGAAAGGAACTCATTTTATTACCGGTTGGTGATTCCACCGAAGTTTAGTTAGATTTGCATTTTGAAGCTGTTTCCGGTATTCCGCTTTTAGCTTTTTTTGAAAAATGCTGTTTTGTTAACGGCAAAAGGAGCTTCTTTTAGTCGCTCTTTTGCCGTAACCCAACAACGCATTTTTCTGCAAAAGGCTAACCGCTGCAACCCGGGCTAGGCTGTATTCTATGAAAGCACCTTTTTTACTTCATTTTGCAATCGGTTTTTTTAGCCTGTCTGCAATCGCCCAAAGCGGCTATTGGGATCGCGAGCGCGCCACGACCAAGGAATTCATCGTTCCGGCCGGCGACCGCGTCATTGTAAAGACCCAGAATTTTCCGGTCGGCACTACAGAAGTCGTCTATCGCATCACCGTGCTCGACGACAACCAGAAAATGACCAATAACCTCGGCGCCGTACTCAAGGCAATCCCGGATCCATCGGGGATTTCACAAGGAACAGGTGCTTCGATCCAATTGCTTTCGACCGTATCGGGAAAAGACGAATGTACATATGCCATCTTTACCGACAAAGCCAAAGCAGATGCTTACAAAACTTCCGGAAAACCGGACGGTGCCTGTATCAGTCAACCGAACCCAATCAGTAAGGAAGCCAAAGTAATAGGTGGAAAATCGGCCTGTCTAAACAAGCAATTCCTGTATTTCGCTTTTGAAAGCGACAACTGGTTCATGCGCCAGAAAATCGTGCTCGAAGTAGTGCCATGGGTAGATTTCAAAGCCAGTACAGGCTGGACCAATGAGAACAAACTCGCCATCCTCAATCTGTGTAAAAGCTCGAACCTTGCCGGTTTGATGATCCGGCCGGACGATTTGTGCCTTTGTATTCTTGACAAATTCACCCAGAAATACACGTTTGCCGAATACAGCAATTTACTTGTGACGGAAAAATCAAAATTGTTCCGCGACTTCGGGGCAGCCTGTCTGGACAGCAAATCCACGTCGAATAAAAGCGTGCTTGAAACCGCAAGGCAGGATGCGGAGAAACACTTTACCAATAAAAATTACGAACAGGCGATCAACCTGATGCAATCGGCGATCATAGCCAGCGGAAACGGAACGGCTACCGATTACAATATGCTGGCGAAATACTATCTGTACAGCAGGCAATACCAACGTGCCAAGGCCGCTTTGGACGAAGCCGAGAAAAAGGACAATGCCGATTTACTCGTAAAACTCAACATGGCGCATTATTACCTGCTCACAGATGATTACAGGAAAGCGAAGGAAATCCACGAAAAATTCATGAAACAGAATATATCGGCCAAAGAAAGCTGGACTGACAGGACGCGAGAGGATTTCATCGACTTCAATAAAGCCGGGATCGCGAGTGAGGATTTTTACCGCATTTTGAAGTTGTTCCCGAATTAGTTGACGGATGACGGTTTTGGATTGCCGTCCTGAAATTTTGAGTAACTTCGGGTAAAAATCAGGCAGTTATCTTATGAAATACATAGCGGCTTTTTTACTGTTTTCTCTAATCGGCTGTAAACCGAAAATGCCACCTGATTTTTCCATCGTTGGAGATTTCGATGTCGACACATATAATTCTCAAACCGGAATTTTTACCAGATATTATGTGATGAAGCCTCTGGCTGTAGTCAAGATGGAATTGACGGCAGATGAAAAACAGGAACTCTTTGATTATTGTGAAAAAATTGATTTCTTTAGTTTTCCTTCTGAATTCCAATGCGATACATTGCATCCCGGTGGAATCATTCCAAGTTCATCCATAGAAATCCAGATTCGGGCAAACGGCATCATAAAAGGATCAAGAACAAGTACTTATTGTGATACCAAACTACAAATGGAAAAAGAAAAAAAACTCTATCTGCTATACGATAAGCTTTGGAATATGATTGAAAAAAAGGCCGCCTATAAATCAATCCCACCTGCAGATGTAATCCGACTGTAAACAATGAAAGTTATTGTGTACTTAGTAACAATTATACTGGTAATAGGCTGCAAGCCAGATTCCGCAATGCCGGATGATTTCAGCTTCCGGATCACACATGGAAAACAGGTATACGATTCAAAGTCCGGAATGTTGTCACGAAAGTACATTAAAAGCCATACGAAATCGGTTCGTATTGAACTGTCTGAAAGCCAAAAACAGGCTGTCTTTGACTATTATAGAAAAATAGGATTTTTAAGTTTCCCGGTTTCATTCGAGTGCGATCCGAAAAAACAAGCCTATGATCCGGGCCAGAGAGAACTTGAAATAGAAATCGTGGCGAATGGCATAAATAAAGCCTCGAAGTCAGAAAATCAATGTGCCTGTAAACTCGAAGCGAAAAAAGAACGTCAGCTTGTAAACCTTGGCAATTACATTTTCAATATTCTGGTCAAAAGCGAGGAATACAAAAAATTACCACCGACAGATTATACCCATCTGTGATTTCAGTATACTTTTAATTATCCCTGAAAATCATCATCGCCACCGCCATTCTCTCTTTGCGGACGGTTTTCCCTGTCATTCTTCTGACGGTTGAATCTGTAAGTCAATGAAAATGTCACCTGACGCACACGCCATTGCATTTCTGAATGAGAATCGAGAACGCCCGGTAAATACGTATCGGTAATCCTTTTACGCGAGTTGAAAACATCCTGTACGTTTAGGGCGACTGTCGCTTTATCTTTTAAGATGTCTTTACTGAAACCTAAGTTCATACTGGGCACACCAAGGTTTTTACCCTGAGCGGTTTTTTGCGGGCCGTTGTAGTTGAAATTCGTCTGCCAGTCAATTTTGTATGGAAGAGTCACTTTGGAAGACAGACGCGTGCTCCAGGTGTAGGCCGTATTGTCAAGGTTTTCTGTTATTACAATGCCATCAGAATCCGTATACGAATAATCGCCTTTGGTTTCTACCCGGAAGAAGTTGAAATTGGAATTGATCTTCCACCACTTATATGGGGAATAATTAAGCGTGAATTCAAAACCGAAACGGTATTCGAGCCCCAGGTTCACCGGTGTCGAAAGTATTACCGGTGTTTGCGAACCATCTTCATTAGTGACAAACTCGCCTGATTCACGTCGGATGAACTGGAATGAATCGGTAGTGCGGTTGATATAGGCCGATGTACTTAAGGTAAGCTTCTTCCAGCGTTTGAGATAGCCAAGATCGAAGGCATCGGTAAACGAAGGATCCAGATCCGGATTTCCCTTGAAAAGGTTGATATTGCTGGAATAATTGGAGAACGGGTTGATAAACCTGCCGCGCGGTCTTGATATGCGTCGGCTGTAGTTTAATGAAACTGTGCTTTCTTCAGCTATCTGATAGGTAAGGAAAGCGCTGGGGAAGAAATTGTTGTAGTGTTTGTTGTTGAAATCCTGGTTCTGCAACTGGTTGATATCGATATTGGAATCTTCCCAACGCAAGCCCAGCAAATAAGAAAACTTACCCACTTTAGAGCCGAATTGCGTATATATCGCATTGATTTTTTCTTTGTAGATCAAATGATTGGTATATCGCAAATCCGGATTATAACCTGTTCCGACTGCCAGTGTATCTACACGGAAATCCGTATCGAGGCTGTTGTATTCTCCTTTGAAACCCGCCTCGAACTGGCTGTCTTTCCCAATCGGAAGTACATAATCGGCCATGATGACGTTGCGGTTCTGGATTTCTTTGTTGGTGGTAAGCTGGTCTCCGTAATTTATAGCGGAATCGTCATGGTCCTGGTTTAGGGCAAACGAAGCATTCAAGGTAAGTTTGTGCCCTTCTTTCTTGAAATTGTGGACTAAAGTCGAGGTGTATTCCACATTTTGCTCGCCTCCGGTCTGATCGTTGAAGCGTTGGGTCTGGCCGGTGAAATTCTGATTGGCATCGTAATTATAGTAATCAACTGTTTCCGGGTTCTGGTTTGAATTGCGCCGAAGGTTGAGCGCATTGGTCCAGGTGGTCTTATCGGTCAGGAACCAGTCGAACCCGTAATTGGCATTATAACCTTTGTTGAGACGTTCGTTTTCACGGCGTTCGTCAATGTAGTTTCTGGTGGAATTATCCGCATTTAAATATCTGGTATCGACCTGCGTATTTCCGGGATTGTTTCGGTAGTTGTATCCGATGGTCGCAAAAAAATTGACTTCTTTCTGCTTGAAATTCACGTTGCCGGACAAACCGTAATTTTCAGGATCCCCGACGGTTCCTATCAAGGTTCCGTTCAATCCCATGTTCTTTCCTTTTTTGAGGATGATGTTGAGCAATCCGCCACCACCTTCTGAATCATAGCGCGCCGACGGATTCGTAACGACTTCTACTTTATCGATGGCATCTGCCGGGATAATCTTCAGGGCTTCGGTGATGTTGATGGCATTCGACGGCTTTCCGTCAATCAGTATACGGACATTTTCATTTCCGCGAAGGGCGATGGTTCCGTCCGGATCGACGGTCACAGAAGGTATGTTATCAAGCACATCGCTGACCGTTCCGCCTTTGACCATCAAATCCTGGCCCACGTTGTAGACTTTTTTATCGAGTTTGATTTCGACCGAAGTACGTTCGGCGCGTACGGTCACTTCACTCAGCATCTGTGCATCTTCCGACAGGCCGATGCTTCCCAGATTCGTATCGGAATTCAATACTTTTCCTGTCATCTTGGACGATTGGAACGATATGAATTCAAAGCTGATATCATATGTCCCGGCAGGAACATCTATGCTGAAACTTCCTTTGGAATCTGTAATGCCACCCGCAATGGGCTTGGTCTGTCCCGGCTGGAAGAACGTTATGGTCGCATATTCAAGTGGCTGCTTGCTGATTTTTTCAACTATGTTACCGCTTACCTTGATTTTTGGTCCCGAATTACCCGGTTGTGCATATATAAACGATGAAAGAAGGAGTAGAGAGGTAACGAACAGTACTTGAATGGATTTCATAAAGGGATTTTTCCGGTTGGCCCGACAGACCACAAAAATAGCCGATGGTTTAGGCGTCAGATGCTAAAGGTTTGTTAAAGATTGGTTATCAAAATGGCTATGGATTTGGCCGGAATCGTTTGAAAAATCGCTATCTTGGAGGCACAAAATTCCAAACAGCTTTATGTTTATAGAACAGGCATATAAAGGGGACAACTCGTTATGGAAAGTCATCCTTACGACCATTTTATCGGGAGGCGTATTCTTTTTGAATATCCTGGTTTTCATTTTTGTGCCCGATGATTTTCTCGAGCAGGCCTATGCCGCACAATCTGGTCCGCCGTCAATCGTCAATTTCCTTATCGTACTTTTGCCTTTCGCTTTTTTACTCGGACTGCTTTTCCTGTTGGTCAGGTTTCTGCACGAACGAAGCATCTTATCGTTGACCACATCACGCCCAAAGATTGACTTCAAAAGGTTTTGGTTTGCGTTCTTCCTGATCGTACTGAGTTCATTGATACTATTCGCGATTGAATATTTTTCAGATCCGTCGGCCATTTCGGTTTCTCTTAATATGCCGCGTTTCCTGATATTTCTGTTGATTTCACTTTTGCTGCTTCCATTGCAGATTGGGTTCGAAGAATATTTTTTTCGCGGGTTCCTCATGCAACAAATTGGGATTGCGAGTAGGAACAGATGGCTGCCTTTGGTACTGACATCGGTTTTTTTCGGCGTATGCCATGCGGCCAATCCGGAAATCAATGAAATGGGAATGTGGCTGCTTGTCTATTATATAGGCACCGGTTTTCTACTCGGGATTATTGTGTTGATGGATCAAGGCCTTGAACTCACGCTGGGTTATCATTTCGGAAATAACCTGATTGCCTCCATACTTATTTCTTACCAGCATTCGGCACTGCAAAGCGAAACCATCTTCAAATATGTAAACGATCCTGATCCGGCAGAAATGCTCCATTCCATGTTGATCGGGATGGTGATTTCCTACCCGCTGTTAATTCTCATACTTGCCAAGGTGTTTAAATGGACGAATTGGAAACAACGCTTATTCGGCAAGGTAAATCCACCGATTATTGAATCAGAACTTCAAACCCAATATCATGAAAACGCCCACCTATAAAAATGTACATCACCGTTTCAAGCTCAACGGATTCCATCTGGATGCAGACGATCTTTGCCGTGTAGCTTACAGTTTCATCAAAGAAGGCGAAGCCTATGAGCGTTCCGTCGGGACTTTTTTGCTCGATTGGTTTGACGACAGAAGCCATATCGAAATACATACATCAGGTTCTACAGGTGACCCCAAGAATATCTGGGTAGACAAACAAGCAATGGTCAATTCTGCTCTGGCCACAGGTGATTTCTTTGACCTTTCTCCCGGAAACCGAATCCTGCATTGCCTTCCGACCAAATTCATAGCCGGAAAAATGATGTTCGTACGCGGATTCATACTTGGACTTGACGTTGATTTTGTGGCACCAACTGCAAACCCGTTCGAATACAACGACCAGAAATATGATTTCGCCGCCATGGTTCCTATGCAGGCGGAACATTCAATCGACAGTTTGTCCAATATCAAAAAACTTATAATCGGGGGTGCAAGCATCAGTCCGTCGCTTGAGAAAAAGCTCATGAAAATTCCGTCTGAAATCTATGAAACCTACGGAATGACCGAAACCATCACGCATATCGCAGCCAAGAAAGTAGGTGAGGCGGCTTTCTCTGTTTTGCCAGGCGTAACCGTTTCTTATGACGATAATAATTGTCTCGTGATCCATGCACCGCGAATCTCAGAGGATGTCATCGTAACGCGGGATGTGGTCGAACTGATAAACGAAAACCAGTTCCTGTTCCTCGGTCGGGCAGATAATGTCGTCAACAGCGGTGGCATCAAGCTGATTCCGGAAGTCATCGAATCAAAATTATCGGGAAAGATCGGGCAGCGCTTTTTTGTCGCCGGCGTGCCGGATGAAACCCTTGGTGAAAAACTGGTTTTGTTCGTCGAAGGAACTCAAGTTGAAATTTCAACCGAAGTATTCTCAAACCTCGATAAATATGAGAGGCCGCGCGAAATTCGTTTTGTTCCTGCATTTTCAGAAACAGGCAGTGGGAAAATAATCCGGCGCGAAACCACAGGCGTTTAGAGACCTTTTACGTCTATCAGGAAATTTTCTGTCAGCACTTTGGGTTTGTCTTTTCCGTTTAGGAATTGCTTTTCAGGAGTCGGTTCTATACGCACGGTTTTTCCGTTTACGACAATATCTACCGGAAGAGAAAAGTGGGAGACGGTATTTTCGTATCGGTAGCTCCATTTGCCGTTTTCGTTTTCCCAAACAAGCAGCGGAATTTTAGTCGTATTCAGGTATTGCTCGAAAACCGGCCTGAGGCTTCGGCTCATTTCACGGCTGAAGTAATCACAAACCGTCCTGGTGTCTATGATTTGGTGTGCGAAACGGGTGCTGTACCTGTTGATGATTTTCCACCAGCGTTCGTCATCGTTCAGCACGTTACGGAGCGTATGCAGCATCCAGGCACCTTTGGGATACATATCGCCCGAACCTTCATTATTGACACCATATTGGCCTATTACCGGATCATAATTATGGATGTTCTTTCTAATGCCATTCATATAGGCATAGGCTTTTTCCTTGCCTTGGGTGCATTCCACATAAACCGCTTCCGAATACATAGTGAAGCCTTCGTGAATCCACATGTCTGCAATGTCTTTGGATGTGATGCTGTTGCCGAACCATTCGTGCCCGCTTTCATGGACAATGATATAATCGAATGACAACCCAATTCCGGTTCCCGATAAATCGCTGCCTTTGTAGCCTTTGAGGTAATCATTCCCGTAAGCTACGACGCTCTGGTGTTCCATTCCAAGGTAGGGCGTTTCAACCAGTTTATATCCATCTTCCTTAAACGGGTACGGCCCGAATTTATCCTCGAAACAATCAAGCATGGAATGGACTTCCTTAAAATGTTCCCTTGCTTTCGCCTCGTTTTGTTTCAGCACATAAAAATCGAGATCGAGTCCGTTGTGCGTATCGTGGATATGGGCATAATCGGCTATGTTCACGGTTATGTCGTAGTTGTTGATCGGGTTCGTGACTTCCCAGACCCATCTGGTCCAGCCGTTTCCTAAATCTGCCGAGCTTTCTAGTCGACCATTGGAAACTTCGGTCAAACCTGTCGGAATGGTAACGGCTATTCGGGCACCATTGTCCGGTTCATCGGTCTGCGTATCTTTTGACGGAAACCACAAACTGGAGCCTGTTCCTTGAACCGCAACTCCTATGAAATCCTTTCCATTCGAATCTTTTTTCCACACAAAGCCTCCTTGCCAGGGAGCGTGAGGAGCTTCGATAGGTTTTCCGTGGTAATAGAACCGAAGCACATCGGTCATACCTTCCTGCCACATTTGCGGAAAATTGATGAAAACCGCGCCAAAATCTCTTTTATAATCGAGTTTTTTTCCACGCGAGACAATGCTGTCGATTGTCATATTCTGGAACAGATCGAGCTGGATGCGTTGTGTATTTTCGGTAATAAGAAACGAAATTTCGTTATAGCCGCGAATACTTTTCTCTTTCGGGTCGATGGTGATATTGAGATCGTATTTCTTTACGTCGAAAGATGTTCGTTCCGGTCGCAATCCACCCTGAAGCGAATCTTTGCGTGTGAACGGTTGGCTGATGGCTGCGATTGACGATAAGAAAACAGCAAGAAAAAGAATACGTTTCATGTCCCGATTTTTCAGATGGGTCTAAAATACGGCAAAAATGTAACGGATGCTTAGTTAACGTGAGTTCGATATAAGAACTTCCCCTGACGCTTGAAATAGTGACTTCTTAAAAGGAAATCGGGAGCTAATTCCAGAAAACACACGTCTCCTGCGTTGGATTTTTAGCTGATAGCACCACTATCACCCAAAAATCCGTCTTGAATCCGTGTATTTTCTGAAATCCAGGCTTTGTACTTACATCGAACTCACGTTAGTTAAATCAAACCTGAATTACGCCAAGGTTGAATTTTCTTTCGATAGGAGCGTGGTTCGCGGCTTCGATACCCATGGAAATCCAGGTTCTGGTTTCTAACGGATCTATTATCCCATCTGTCCACAATCGTGAAGCGGCGTAATACGGAGAAACCTGTGCATCGTATTTGGATTTGATCTTATCGAACAATTCCTTTTCTCGTGCTTCGTCGACCGTTTCGCCTTTTGCCTTGAGTGAAGATGCCTCGATCTGCATGAGTACTTTTGCGGCCTGTGTTCCGCCCATTACGGCAAGTTCGGCATTTGGCCAGGCGGCAATGAGTCTTGGATCGTATGCTTTTCCACACATGGCGTAATTTCCGGCTCCATACGAATTCCCGACGATGACAGTAAATTTTGGAACGACCGAATTACTCACGGCATTGACCATTTTGGCCCCGTCTTTTATGATGCCGCCGTGTTCCGATTTTGATCCGACCATAAATCCGGTCACATCCTGAAGGAAAACCAACGGTATTTTTTTCTGGTTGCAGTTCGCTATGAAACGTGTGGCTTTATCGGCAGAATCAGAATAGATAACGCCACCGAACTGCATTTCGCCTTTTTTGGATTTGACCACTTTGCGCTGGTTCGCGACGATCCCGACGGCCCAACCGTCAATGCGGGCGTAAGCTGTGATAATCGTTTGTCCATAGCCAGCCTTGTATTCGTCTATTTCCGAATCATCGACAAGGCGTTTGATGATTTCCATCATATCGTATTGTTCCGATCTCGACTTTGGCATGATTCCGTAAATATCCTCAGGTTTTTCTTTTGGCTTAGCCGATTGTATGCGGTTAAAACCGGCTTTCTCATAATCGCCGATTTTGCCAACAATGCTCTTGATTCGATCCAATGCATCTTTATCGTCCTTCGCCTTGTAATCGGTGACACCGGAAATTTCACAATGTGTCGTGGCACCTCCGAGCGTTTCGTTGTCTATGGTTTCACCTATCGCGGCTTTTACAAGATAGCTTCCGGCCAAAAAAATACTTCCGGTTTTGTCTACGATCAAGGCTTCATCGCTCATAATCGGTAAGTAAGCCCCACCGGCGACACAACTTCCCATGACGGCGGCAATCTGTGTAATGCCAAGGCTGCTCATGATGGCATTGTTGCGAAAGATACGCCCGAAATGTTCCTTATCCGGGAAAATCTCATCCTGGAGTGGAAGATAAACCCCGGCGCTGTCTACCAGATAAATAATCGGGAGACGATTTTCCATGGCGATTTCCTGTGCCCGAAGGTTCTTTTTTCCGGTAATCGGAAACCAGGCACCGGCTTTGACCGTGGCATCATTGGCGACAACGATGCATTGTTTTCCGCTGATGTAACCCATGACGACAACCACCCCTCCAGATGGACAGCCGCCGTGTTCGGCGTACATTCCCTCCCCGGCGAAAGCACCGATTTCTATTTGTTTTGTTTTGTCGTCGAGCAGGTAATCGATACGTTCACGGGCCGTCATTTTACCTTCGGCATGCAGTTTTTCGATGCGCTTTTCACCTCCGCCGAGTTTTACTTTGGCGAATTTCTGGCGTAAGTCTGACAATAAAAGTTTGTTGTGATCTTCGTTGGCGTTGAAAGTAAGATCCATTTTAGCAGTGGGAATTTGGTGGCGCTAAAGTACGAAAACGATTGAGACAATTGTTCGCTTGCGATAGTAGACAATTTTTATTTTATATATGAAGATTTTCTTACTTCAAAACTTCAAATGATCACGAACGGTTTTAAATAATGAATTCACATTTGTCGGCAAAATCTATCGCTAGAAAATTAACAAAAAAGGCAGAAAAAATGTACTTATTAAAAAGCCGGATTTTTTAGGGAAACGATCGGCCCCTCCCCAGTGCCAAGTTAGCAAATCACAAAATAAAGAAGGTACAGAAAAACTACCTAACCCGAGGCGCAGCCGAACTGTATGGAACGAAGTGCAATAAAATGTTAAATAAACCTGAGATTACTTATTTGGAAAAGAAAGGAGGAAGGTACAATTTATTGTAAGACTAGCCCTGATCGCGGCGATAGCCCACAGGAACAATGGCTATTTTTTGCAAAACCGAACCGGCGTGGCGACAACAGAAGCCAACGCCGGTGCAGCAAAAAAAGCCATTGGGCCGAGGACTTAAGCCAAGAGCAGGAATATGCTCCAAACCAAAATAATTCATTACTTTAGTGTAGTAGCAGAAGCTTAAAACGGATGGAGTGGAGCCATGGAATTCTTAATATTGGCTTAACATTGGAAAGCTACCTTTGCACCATTAAAAAACCACAACAGGCATGAACCTGAATACGATCTTCCAGTTTCTGGTACCAAAAGATAAGAAGTTTTTTCCGCTTTTCGAGCAGGCGTCTTTCAACCTGACCTTACTTGCAGAAGCCTTGCACGAAGCCATAAATGCGCCAAAAGAGGAACGTGAGGAGTATTTCAAGAAAATCGAGGAACTTGAGGCCAAAATTGAAGACATCACTCACAGAACCCATCTGGAACTTTCCCGGAATTTCATCACGCCGTTTGACCGTGAAGACATCCACCTGCTTATAAAATCTATCGACAACGTAGCCGATTACATGCATGGAGCCGCGAGCCGCATGCGTTTGTACCAGGTTGAGAAAATCACAAAATCTATCCGTAAACTTACCGAGATCAACCTGGAATGCTGCCAGTTGATTGCTGTTGGCATCAAGGAACTCAAAGACCTGAACAACCATAAGAACATTGCAGACGTCTGCAAGAAAATAAACAAACTCGAAAGCAAGGCCGATATGGTTTTTGATAAGGCTGTTGCCGATATTTTCGAGAATGAGACCGATGCCAAGAACATCATTAAGTACAAGGAAGTACTTTCTGCGCTCGAATCGGCTTCGGACAAATGTAAGAGCGTCGCCAACGTGATCGAACAGATCGCAGTGAAACATTCCTAATTAGCTATTGCTTTTCCTTCTATGGATTTTACCCTGCTGATCCTGATTATAGTGCTGGCGCTGGTGTTTGACTACATCAACGGTTTCCACGATGCCGCCAACTCAATTGCAACCATTGTCGCTACCAAGGTACTGACGCCTTTTCAGGCCGTTTTATGGGCTGCGGCATTCAACTTTGTGGCTTATTTCATTTCGAAATACTGGATTGGGGAATTCAAGATAGGAAATACGATTGCCAAATCTGTAGATGAACATTTCATTACGCTTGAGGTGATATTGGCCGGATTGATTGCTGCTATTATCTGGAATCTTGCGACCTGGAAACTCGGAATCCCGTCCTCTTCTTCACACACTTTGTTAGGTGGATTCATGGGTGCTGCTGTTGCTCATGCCGGAGCTTTTTCAGAAGATGGCATAGACGTAATCAACTATGCTAAAGTAGTTCCTACATTCTTATTTATTTTCTGTGCGCCACTAATCGGTATGATCATGGCCTATTTTATAACGGTATTCATATTGAATGTCTGCCGAAGGGCCAATCCGCACAAGGCAGACAAATGGTTCAAGAAACTGCAGCTCGTATCATCGGCATTATTCAGCTTGGGACACGGAGGGAACGATGCCCAAAAAGTAATGGGAATTATCGGCGCGGCTGTAATCTGCTATAAAATAGACCTCAAAGATCCTGTTTTCATGGCTGCCGATTCCAAACACCGGTTCGATCTTTTTGTAAACGACGATTTCTGGTGGTGGGTTCCGCTTGCGAGTTTCCTTGTGATTGGCTTGGGTACGCTTTCGGGCGGATGGAAAATCGTCAAAACCATGGGTTCCAAAATCACCAAAGTAACGCCATTGGAAGGTGTCGCGGCTGAAACTGCAGGTGCCGCAACCCTATATCTTACCGAGCATTTAGGGATTCCGGTTTCTACGACACACACTATCACAGGAAGTATCATTGGGGTTGGAATTACAAAACGTATTTCAGCCGTTCGCTGGGGTGTTACGATAAACCTGCTGTGGGCCTGGATCCTGACCATTCCGGTATCGGCCATACTTGCCGGACTCATCTATGAATTATTCAGGATTTTCATGTAATCATACAATCGGCTACCAGGCCGATTTTGTATTTTAGCTCCATGCGGAATACCATTGCCCTGATTTTTTTCCTTGTTTCTTTATCGGTACAAAGCCAGATCGACGCGCTCCAACGGAACTCGACAAAACCCCGTTCAATGTCCCAACGTTGGGAGCTCGATTCAACGAGTTCCCGGGGGACATTCCTGATCACACCTTATAAGCCGATTTTTATTTTGCCTTTCCGGTATACGTCAAATCCCAACAGACAGCCTGTTTCAAGAAATGCCGATTCATCTTATGTAGTTTCCGAGCCTGTAGATTATAATCGGACGGAAGTTAAATTCCAGGTCAGTTTCAAAGTCAAGATTTTCCAGGATATGCTGTGGCGACACGCCGATCTATGGGTTGCCTATACCCAGGTTTCGCATTGGCAGATTTATAACTCAAAGATTTCCCGTCCGTTCCGTGAAACCAATTATGAACCGGAACTTATCCTCAATTTTCCGTTGCATTTCAAGCTTTTCGGGTTCGATGCGCGAATGGCGAGCGTCGGTTTCAACCACCAGTCGAATGGGCGCAGCCTGCCGTTGTCCCGAAGCTGGAACCGAATCATGTTCGTGTTTGGCCTGGAGCGAAAAAACTGGAGCATTTATGCGCGTCCGTGGATCCGGCTCAGTGATTCGGAAGATGACAATCCGGACATTTCGGACAATCTGGGCCGTGCAGACTTGAATGTGATCTATACACATGACGGCCACGTTTTTTCGCTCATCGGCAGCCACAACCTGAGTTTTGGTACGGCCGTAAAAGGAAACCTGACTTTTTCGTGGTCGTTCCCGATAAAAGGAAATTTGAAAGGCTATATGCAGGCGTCACACGGATACGGTGAAACACTTATCGATTACAATCACAAACAAACTACAGTAGGCGTAGGGCTTTCTTTAGTCGAATGGCTTTAATCTTTAGCAGATAATTCTATCAGCTTTTTGATTGTCTTTAAATTGCGTGCAGTCGTACGGATTTTAAGTTTTCGTTCGATGATGGCATTGTTGAGTTTGGTATTGGCAGCAGAATCGGCGTACCATACATAAATGACTTTACCTATGATGACGAATTCGTCGTTTTGGAAATCGACGGCTTGTAACGCTTCGTGATTTTCCGCCAAAGGTTCGTCTGACAAAAAAACTATGTAGGGCTGAACGGAATCTGTTGGTGTTTTAGCTGCAAACGGATTTTTTTCAATTGCCAGACCAAGAATTTCAGGCGTAACAACGATGACCGTAATTTCGAGCCCAAAAACTTCCGCAATCAAATCACCGATGGCCTTTTCAAGGACAACCGGATTTTTTTCATCGGATGTAAAAAGAATATTCCCGCTTTGGATGTAGGTCGAAACAGCTGAAATGGGCAAACTGGCCAACGCTTTCCGCAGCAATTCCATTTTAATGATATTCTTTCCGCTGACGTTTATGCCGCGGAGCAAGGCGATATAACGTGTCAATTTAATTGAATCGGGATTTGATAACTGCATCTTACGAGTCTCCCCTTTTGCATGGCCGGTTTCCATAGTGGGGATTTTTCCAAAACGCGGACGGCTTCTTTATCGAGTCTTGGATTTATGCCCTGAAGCACTTTAACATCTACTACTTTTCCGGTTTGGTCCACGACGAAAGACAGCAGGATTTTCCCTTTATCCTTTGTGCGTTTCTTGAAGTTGTCACCAATGTATTGGTACAACGCCTGTATGCCACCGGGAAATTCGGGCTTGAACTCAACACCTGTCAAAGAATCTGTATTTTCAGTCGCGTCATCGACATTCGTTTCCGAAGCCGGGGCTTGCTGTGCGTAAACAAACCCGGATAGCAAAAGGAACAGCAATGTAATTTTTCTCATTTGATTTTTAGTTCTGCAAGGACAGGCAAATGGTCCGATGGATATCTACAATCGCGTGAATCGCTTAAAACCGCGTATTTTTCAACGTCGATGCCTTTTGATACAAATATATAATCTATAAGCATTTTTACGGGTTCGTTGAATTTGAAACCGTTGAAGGTTCCGCTTGGCCCGAATGGTTTTTCACGACTGAACGATCGCGTATCGATTAATTCAGAAACCATCGTTTTATAGGCTCCACTCGACATTTCACTGTTAAAATCGCCTGTTACAATGACGGGAAGCTTTGATGTGTTGACCGATTTCATTCTTTCAAGAATCAGTTTGACTCCGTTGCTCCTGGCTAGTTCACCTATATGATCCAAATGTGTATTGAAAACATAAAAGCGTTTTTGGGAAGTTTTATCTTCAAAAAGCCCATACGTGCAAATTCTTGGATAGGCGCCGTCCCAGCCCTTTGAAGGTTTATCGGGCGTTTCAGACAACCAGAATGTATTTTCTGAAACCAAACGGAATTTATCCGTATTGTAAAAAATCGCGCTGAATTCGCCCTCGGTTTTGGAATTGTCGCGGCTGATGCCAAACCAGGAATGGTGCGTCATAAGGCTGTCAAGGTAATGCAGCTGATGGTATTTGCCTTCCTGCGTCCCCATGAAATCCGGATTGTTGTAATTGATCTGATCGGCTAAGAAATCACGGCGGAATTGCCAGTTGTTTTCGCCGTCGCCTCCAAAATCGACGCGGATATTATAGGTCATTACAGAAAGTTGCTGCGAAAAACAGGAAACAGCCAGAAGCAAAAAAGTAATGGAAGCCGGAATTTTTATCGTCATAAATCAACTATTGAAATACGGGCTTTCCCAACTATTGCTGCTGAACCGTTTACCCAATATATAAAAGCTGTATAAAAACGCCGCGAAAAAAGATTTGAACGCAAACAGGAATACGATGATTTTGGCCATTGGCACACGTCTGTCCAATTCTCCGGACGGGATGAGCATCGTAAAAACAATGCTGATTACAATACAGCTTACAAGGAAGTTTCCAATGTTGCGGACTGGCCAGCAAAGCCACTTCCGCCAAACGGACAACTCTTTTCCCCACTGATGCACCAAATAGTAGTAGCCGTTTGAAACCGGCACGAACAACAACGGATCGTTTATATTTTTGAGTGCGAACGCTTTTGAAGGCGCGGCAATCTTAAAACCTGAAATTTCTGTTTGGTGCGTCCTTTCCAATTGCTGGATTTTGTTCAGGGCTTCTGCCGGAATTCCATCTTTAAAATAAGAACTGTTTAAAAAACGTAATCGGTGATCAATACAGATTTTGCGAATCTGGTCCAGGTGAAAGATGCGCGTATGGTCAAGCTGTGTAATGTCGAACCTGTTCTCGGCAATTTCTTTCGAAACAACTAATCTTTGCTTTACAGCTTCACGCTGATCCTCGTGTTCGCTAAGAATCCGCATTACCTGATCGATTGTTTTTTGGCCGGCAGCACGATGCATTTCATGGAGCAGGTCTACGGTAAATGGGTGGCGTTTCATTTCTGTAGCAATTTCAGGATTCTAAATTTACTTCAATTTGATGAAAGGCAGAAACCACGCATTGTTAAAAAATCGTGGTTAAGTTGGCGATGCTCCATTTTTTTTGTTTACAGATTCACTGTTTACAAAAATTCGTAAACACGAAACCTGTAAACAAAAAATCCAACTCTTCGATGGGGAGTCACTATGACTTCTGTATCTTTGAATCCGAATAAACCAAATTGCAACATGAAATTACTTGAAGGAAAAACCGTGATCATTACCGGAGCCAGCCGTGGCATTGGAAAAGGTATCGCAGAGGTCTTCGCAAAACACGGGGCAAACGTCGCCTTTACCTATAGTTCGTCCGTTGAATCGGCTATGGAACTGGAATCTGCCTTGAACAACCTTGGCATCCGGGCTAAAGGATATCAATCAGATGCCGCCCAATTCGACCAGGCCCAGAAATTCGTTGACGATGTGCTTGCGGAATTCGGTAGGATCGATGTCCTTATCAACAATGCCGGTATCACAAAAGATAATTTGCTGATGCGTATGAGCGAGGAAGATTTCGACAAAGTGATCGACGTGAACCTCAAATCTGTCTTCAACATGACCAAGGCCGTCCAGAAGACGATGCTTAAAAACCGCGCCGGTTCCATCATCAACATGAGTTCGGTGGTAGGAGTGAAGGGCAACGCCGGACAAGCCAATTACGCAGCTTCAAAGGCTGGTGTAATCGGATTTACCAAATCGGTGGCGCTTGAATTGGGATCGAGAAATATCCGTTGCAACGCCATTGCTCCGGGCTTCATCGAAACCGAGATGACCGCCAAACTAAGTGAAGATGTCGTACAGGGATGGAGAGACAGCATTCCACTCAAACGCGGTGGAACTCCGGAAGATGTTGCCAACGCCTGTTTGTTCCTTGCTTCCGATCTTAGTGCCTACATGACCGGACAGGTTATGAATATAGATGGCGGAATGCTGACCTAAGAATCACACCTTTTTATATAAAGCTGCCTTAACGGTGGCTTTTTTTATGTCCTGCCTGCTATATTTGCACTTATTAATTTTTAACTGACCGATGACGGCAACCACTAGTGTCCTGATTATCCTTTCTGTTCTTGTTGCCGCCGGTATTGCGTACTATCAGTATATATTCCGATCGATCCAGGGAAAACGGCTTTCGTATTTGCTTGCAGGCCTGCGTTTCATTGCCATTTTCGGATTATTGCTATTGCTCATAAATCCGCGGATACTCAAGACATGGTACGAAGCTGAGAAGACACCCTTGCCTGTCGTCATTGACAATTCAGCATCGATAATTCATCTTAAAGCAGATGCACGGGCCAAGCAGGTTTTTGAAAGGATAACGTCCGATTCAAGGTTGAAACAAAAATATGATGTCCAGGCGTATCGGTTCGATTCAGAAATGGAAGCATCTGAAACCCCGGATTTCAAAGGAAGCCAGACGAGTATCGAAGCAGTGGCCAAAAACCTGTCTGCCATTTATCGCAATAAAAAATTCCCGACCGTTCTTATTTCTGACGGAAACCAGACGCGTGGAAACGATTACGTCTACCGGTTTGAAAATGGAAATCCGGTTTTTCCGGTTGTTTTGGGTGATACCGTAAAACAGACCGACATTCGTATTTCTCAGGTCAACGTCAACAAATATGCGTTCCTTAAAAACAAATTCCCTGTTGAAGCTTTTGTCCAGTATTCAGGTACAAAACCGGTCGAGACCAAATTCGAGATCCGCAACGGGCAAACGGTAATCGCTTCCCAAAACATTTCGTTTTCCGCCGACAAAAAATCGGCAGTCCTAAATTTATTATTGCCTGCGGAAAAAGCCGGGCTGCAATTGTATAAAGCCACTGTAAATGCAGTTTCCGGAGAAAAAAACACGTACAACAACACCAAGAATTTTGCAGTCGAGGTCATGGACCAACGCAGTGAAATCGCTATCGTATCGGCTATAAACCATCCGGATATCGGGGCGCTCAAACGTTCGATTGAAACCAATTCCCAACGACGCGTCACCTTACTTTCGCCGACGGATCAACAGGATTGGAGCAAATTCAATGTCCTTATAGTCTATCAACCGACTGCCGCATTCGGACCTTTGATGGATCGGCTTGAAAATTCCCAGTCGAGTTGCATGATCATTACCGGTGTCCGGACCGATTTCAACTTCCTCAACACAAAACAGAAGCTGCTTGCTTTTCGCATGAGCAGCCAATCTGAAAACTATCTTCCGGTACCGAACGACCAATTCAGTTTGTTTGAGCCCGAAGAATTGCCTTTTGTTGAATTTCCTCCGCTCGACAACGCATTCGGGACCATCAAAGCATCAGGGAATGTAAACGAATTGCTCGGATCAAGCATCCGGAATGTAAAAACCGGTTCACCGTTACTGGGATTTGCCGAAGAAAAGGGCAGGAGATGGGGCTTTTTATTGGGAGAAGGAATCTGGAAATGGAGGTTGCAGTCGTATGTCACGCTCCGGTCGTTTGAACAATTCGACCGGTTCATGGATAAATCGATCCAATATCTGTCCACGAACAACAGCCGGAAATCGCTTATCGTAAACCATGAAAGCTTTTACAACATGGGCGATCCGGTGGAAATCACGGCCCAATATTTCAACAAGAATTACGAATTCGATGAAAAGGCGCGTATCAATGTGACGCTGACACACAGGAAAACCAAAAAATCGCGTTCGTTCGACATGCTCAAATCGGGCAATTCCTTCAAAGTGAATCTCGACGGACTCGAAGCCGGCGCGTATGATTTCAAAGTCCGCGAACTCAATTCCAATGCTTCGTATTCCGGATATTTTGAATTGCTTGATTTTGAGATCGAGAAACAATTCGTCAATCCCGACCTCGAAAAACTGAACCAGCTCGCTTCCGTAACCGATGGAAAAACCTATCTGCCGGATCAGGCCGATGCATTGATTGACTTTCTTCTCAAAGACGAAACGTATAAAACCGTGGAAAAAGCAATCAGTCGACGTGTGCCGCTTATCGACAGCATCTGGTTGTTGCTTTTGATCGCAGCTTCATTGGCCGCGGAATGGTTTATCAGGAAATACAACGGAATGCTTTGATTTCTGATTGCCATGCCGATTTATATTTTTTTGTAGGTATTTACTACATTTTATTCTTTTGACATCTGACCCCGATTTTTATCTGAGTTAAGAAGCCGTTACTTTTTTGGCAGCAAATTCAGATTTTCTTCAAAATTGACCGATAATATTGTTAACATATTTAAAATACAACGCAAAAGCCGATGTTGTATTACTGTAAATTTGCGGTTAAATTATCGGTTATGAAACTTGGTTTGATCAGCACCTTCATTCTTTTTTCGGGTCTCGTCAATGGACAGCAATGGCATACGGATTTAGCTGAGGCTACCCAGGAAGCATCGGCTGCCAATAAAAACATATTGGTTTTCTTTTCGGTTGCAGATGCTTGCGATGCGTGCCGGCGATTGGACAATATTGTTTTCAAATCGGAAGAATTCCAACAATATGCGAATCAAAACCTGATCCTGGTAAAGATGGATTTCCAGGCACCGACCGATGCAGCTACAAAAGCAAAAAACCTCATGATTGTCGAAAAATACAACAAAGACGGATTTTTCCCTTGGGTCGTGGTCATCGATAAGAACGGTAAGGTTTTGGGCAAGGCGGATATGTATGACAACCAATCGCCACAGGAATATCTGCGGAAAATCAAAAACATAAACAACTAGATGCAAAAACTGGGTTTCCTCAAGCCGGCATTCAATTTCCTCTGGATTTCTTTATTGATCAGTTCCGTAAGCCGGTTGATACTTTTATTGTTTTTCTATGGACGTGTTTCACAGACACCGGATTTCCTGCTTGTTTTTCCGTTAGGGCTTCGGACCGATCTGATCCTGAATTGTTACATTATATTGCTTCCGACGTTGCTGCTGCTTTTCGTCCCTTCAAAAGCCCTGTTTAAATTGCAGCGATTTTTCAATAGCTATTTCATACTGTTCCTGAGCCTGATTTTTTTCATGGAACTCGCGAGCCTCGACTTTATAAAGCAGTACGACACACGGCCGAACCGCATTTTCCTCGATTACCTCATTTATCCCAAAGAAGTTTTCGGGACACTTTTCAAAAGTTACCTGCCCTCACTCATCTTATCGGTTCTACTCATGACGGCGTTTGTCTGGACTTTGGTCAAATTCAGGCAGCTATTGTTCGGGGTTCGGGAAGCTCGTTACAAATACAAACTCATCTGGTTTCCGCTGGTTATTTTCCTCATTGTCTTTGGGGCGCGCGGAAGCCTTACTTCAAAACGGCCGATTAATGGAAGTAATGCGGTGTTTTCTACAGACCAGCTTACGAATTGTCTCGGATTGAATTCGTTCTACACCGTTGCTTTTGCAGCCTATTCGATAAAAAATGAAGGACATGCGGACAAGATGTATGGTAAACTGGAACCTGCCGATGCCATTGCACGGGTCAAAAAATATATGAATGTTCCGGGTTCGGATTTTACATCGGACAGTATCCCGACTTTACATAAACAGCTTGCGGAAACACAACAACCATTGAATTTGGTCATCATACTTGAAGAAAGCCTTGGAGCAGAATATGTGGGTTGTCTTGGCGGATTGCCGCTGACACCGGAGCTGGACAAATTAAGCAATGAAGGCGTTTTGTTTACCAATATCTATGCTACGGGAACACGATCCGTTCGCGGTATTGAAGCCGTCGTGACTGGTTTTTTGCCTTCGCCGGCCGAAAGTGTGGTGAAATTAAGTGGATCGCAAACCAACTTTTTTACGGTTGCTGAATTGCTAAGACAATTTGGTTACGATACGAGTTTCATTTACGGCGGCATGTCCAATTTTGACAATATGGGTTCGTTTTTCAACGGAAATGGCTTTGACAGGATCATTGACGAAGATGATTTCGATGCGAAGAAAAGCGCTTTTCACGGAACCTGGGGCTGGTCAGATGAAGACGTATTGTTAAAGGCAAACGATTATTTCAAATCTGTCAAAGGAAAACCATTTGTTTCCCTTGTCTTTTCATCAAGCAACCACGAGCCGTTTGAATTCCCGGATAATCGGATAAAGTTGTATGACCAAAAGAAAAATACGGTCAACAACGCCATGAAGTACGCCGATTATTCCATCGGGAAATTTTTTGAAGCGGCTAAAAAAGAAGCGTATTATAAGAACACTGTTTTTCTGGTCATCGCCGATCATAACACACGGACTTTTGGAAAGAACCTGGTTCCGATAAAGAAATTCCACATTCCGGCCTTGCTCATTGGACCAGGTTTGGAAAAAGGAGGGAAGTATAACAAGCTTTGCAGCCAGATCGATATTTTGCCCACGACGCTTTACAAATTAGGCGTCAATGTAGAAACACCCATGGCGGGACGCAATTTGTTTACGCTTCCCGAAACCACTCCGGGCCGTTCCATCATGCAATTCAATGACATCAATGCATTCCGGGTTGAGGACAAAGTTTTGATCATGCAGCCTTTCCTGAAACCGCAGCAGTTCAGCCTTAAAAGCGATACCATCATGACACTGATGCCGCTTGACGAGGAATTCGCCAAAGACGCTCTGGGCCATGTTTCGGCCGCAGGTTATCTGTACAAAAACAATTTATACAGGTTGCGGAATCTGAGAAAAAAATAATCCGGTCATAATTGTAGCCTTGTAAAAAAAACTCTTGCTACTTATATAATAGCAAGAGTTATAAAATTGAAGGCATACTGCCGATTTACGCCGATGCCTGCTCAAAAAGCAACACCTGGTCTTTCAATCGTTCGATGACCATATTCATCATACGCTTGTTCAAACGCGAGGAATTCTTGATGTATTCTGCGTATTCGTCTACAGTAAACAAGCCAATCACCATCCCTTTGAGTGAATTCCGGAACTTGATGTCCTTTTGGATGGAATTCTCTATGTATTGAAGTTTCTTTTCGGTAGCATAGGAATTGAAGTCATTTTTGTACTTGCTGACATAATTTCGAAACACATCAAGCAACAAATCATTCTGTAATTTAAGTATCGGCCTCAGGATCTGGTTCTGGAAAGCTTCTTCCGAAGTGGAAAGATTCGATACGGTTCCAATGGCATCGCCACGGAAATCATGGATAAACAGGTCGCGCGCACTCATCGTTTTCTTTTAAAGTTAAAAAAAAAGCCGCTGTAAAAACAGCGGCTTTTCTATACTTGTTAACCGATTACTTGATGTGGAATGTGGCTTTACGCACCAATCTGCGCGCCATGTCGGAATTTTTATCAACAGAGGTATCTTCTCCTGCAGGTACGATTGTCAGACGGCTTCCGTCGATTCCTGCTTTGATAAGTACGTCGCGGATATTTTCGGCGCGTTTTCCGGAAAGTGACTTGTTGAAGTCTGTATTTCCAATTTCATCCGCATAACCTGTAATGTCAGCAGTCGCAGATGGATTGTTACGCATGTAGTTCAAAATGAAAGCTACGTTCTCTGTAGAAGCGAGTGTCGGTTTGGTACTTCCGAAATCGAAGAATACGGCAATGTAACCTTCGTTGATAAGTTCTTTGACGACTTCAGATTTAGCAGCGCCGGTAGATTGGGTCACGCCTTGTTGTACCGATTGGTTCACGAATTTTTCCAATTCATCAGGAATTCCGTTCTGGTTCAAATCTACCATTCGGCCTTTAGTATCAACAGCAACACCAGCGATAGAGTTGTTTTCTACGTCGAGGTAATCCGGAACACCGTCTTTATCGGCATCGTTCATCATGGTTTCGAGTTCGCCAATACGCTTGTCAAGCTGGTCGATCTCTTCCATGCGTTTGTCTTCGATCACACCCCAGTCGCCGTGCATTTTTTCACTTCCGAAAGAGTAGGAGAGACCCAGTTTTGCAGTAAGCAACTGACCTTGGAGGTTTTCATCCTGTGACGAATAATGTCCGTCCCATGCAAAATGCTGACGGAAATTATAAACGGTACTGACATCAAGGAATATGGCCAAACGGTCGATAACACGGAATTGTGGCGTCAGGCCAAAAACGATTCCGATGTTGTTTTCGGTACGGTCGTAATTTGAAGGCGGCGATTCAAGATCATAATCGTATCCTGTATCGAGTTTTGGAGTCATCCGGCTGTATGAAACACCAAAGTGTCCCAAAAGGCCAAAACGACCGATAACTTCTTCAAGGTTCAACAGACGTGATGCATTGACCACACCCTGAAGATCGAAACGCAATTGGTTTACTTCAAAAGGTTTACTGTCTGTTTTGGTATTGTTTTCGAATTTATCGAATGTTCCGTCAAGCCTAACCCCAAATTTCGGGCTAAGCATATAACGTGCTCCGAGACTGAATGAATTAAAGTTTATGCTCCCCAATACATTGTCCGGATTACTCGAATAATATCCTGTGGAATAAGGACGCATCCCTTTTGACTGACCGGCACTGGCTTCTATGGTCCATCTGTTGTAAGGAGTTTCTTCTCCAGATTCCTTATCTTCATTTGGGTCATTCTGCGCCGAAACATTCCCGAGGGTCAATAAGCCGATGGAAAGGAAAAGTAATTTTTTTTTCATAAGCGGTAGATGCATTTGTCCTATTTGTTTTTGGTTGAATTTCTTTAGGTTAGGCAAATATAAGGGAATAGGATGGAAATTAGGTTACGAAATCTGCAATAAATTCCTTCAAAACCCGCGGTTTGACCGATAATTTATAGCCTTTTATGAATTCAACTCCGGTTTAAGAAGCGCTTCTCAAATATTTCCAGTCGATATAAAAGGTTCCGAACGGCAATACAGACGCAAAGCAAACCAGTGCAAATTGTTTTGAATTCCAGCCTCTTTCAGATTTAAGCATGAAGGCTAATATGATGTAAAGAATAAATAAAAGTCCATGCGCCATCCCGACCGTACGCACATATTCCGGTTTGTCCCATACGTATTTCAAAGGCATGGCGACAAAGAACAAAAGTAAAAGGGAAATCCCTTCCAGAAGAGCGACAATCTTAAAAAATTTTAACATAGTATGTTGTTTTAAAGCGGTACAAAACTACGTAACATTGCACAGAAACCACAACGAAACAATCCTAAATAATGAGCCGTCGCGAATTAAAAAAATATCTTTCAGGGCTCGACCAGGAACAGTTGACAGGCCAATTTTTGGAGCTTTATGACAAATTCGCCAATGTCAAAACGTATTTCGATTTTGTTTTCAATCCGAAAGAAGAAAAACTTTCAGGCGAGGCACGGCAAAAGATTTTGCATGAATATTTCCCCGTTCGTGGAAAACGGCCTAAACAGCGATTATCTGTCGCACATAAATAC
Organism: Flavobacterium silvaticum; assembly: GCF_012911565.1. Classification (GTDB taxonomy): domain Bacteria; phylum Bacteroidota; class Bacteroidia; order Flavobacteriales; family Flavobacteriaceae; genus Flavobacterium; species Flavobacterium silvaticum. Next base: position 284,639 of record NZ_JAAMPU010000107.1, read on the forward strand.
ATTCGCCATTTCAAATCGCTTGGTGTCGATTCTTCGGTACTGACTGAATTGATGCTTTTCAATCTTGAAACAGCCCTTAGGTTTTCTGCAAAACGCGAAACACGTTACGATTCTTTTACCACAAGTATGCTCAAATCGTTCCGCGAGCTTGTCGATTATACTTCGGAACAGGGAATTTCTACAATTTATAAAGATAAAATCCAATCTATTTCCCAAGAAGTGTCGCGGCAACGATGGAATAACAGTGAGTCCTTCAGTGAATTAGCAGATTCGTTATAAAACGCTCAACATCAATTCACAATATATTGTTCATATCTCTGTCATAAATTAACGTTAGGCTTAGTGCAAAAACCTGATTCAAGACTTATTTTTGCAAAATTGGTCAATTGAGTTAATGCAGATAGACAGCACATCCATAAACGTAGTTCCCAGAAAAGAGCTTTACGACTACCAGCGAATCGATATCGGTGCGATATTCGAACGCCTGGATACGGCACCGTCTAATTTCCATTTGTTGTATCAATTGCCTACAGGTGGCGGAAAGACAGTCATTTTCTCTGAAATCGTCCGCCGTTATCTGCAGACCTATCAAAAGAAAGTAGTCGTGCTGACGCATCGCATCGAGTTGTGCCGCCAGACATCTGAAATGCTGACCGGGTTTGGTGTCAAAAATAAAATCATCAACAGCAATGTAAAGGATTTACCGGATCAGGAAGATTACAGCTGTTTTGTCGCGATGGTCGAAACACTCAAGAACCGGATCAACGACGAGAAACTCCACCTGGATAACATTGGACTTTTAATCATCGACGAAGCGCATTACAATTCGTTCCGAAAACTTTTCAGTTCGTTTAAAAACTCATTCATTTTAGGTGTTACCGCAACACCTTTGAGCTCTAATATACGATTGCCGATGTATCATAACTACAATGAGTTAATTACAGGAGATTCAATAAAATCTTTAATCGGAAATGGATATCTTGCCAAAGCGACGACGTACACCTATGATGTTGGTCTGACATCTCTCAAAGTAGGCATCAACGGAGATTATACTGTCAAATCATCCGAAGAATTATACACGACCATGCTCATGCAGGAAAAACTCTTGCATGCGTATGCCGAAAAATCATTAGGCAAAAAAACCCTGATTTTCAACAACGGCATCAATACGTCAATGTATGTGTATGATACGTTTAGGGAGGCCGGATTTCCGATACGCCATTTGGATAATACTACCGGTTCCGAGGAAAGACGCGACATCCTCAATTGGTTCAGGCATACGCCGGATGCCATCCTGACATCGGTGGGAATTCTTACGACAGGTTTTGATGAGCCGACCGTGGAAAGCATCATCCTGAATCGCGCCACAAAGTCGTTAACGCTATATTTTCAAATGATTGGCCGAGGCTCCAGACGGCTTCCCGGCAAAAATGAATTTACTGTTATCGACCTTGGTAACAATGCCGCACGTTTTGGTTTGTGGGATGAACCTGTGGATTGGCAACTGATTTTCAGGTCGCCTGAATGGTATCTTGAAAACCTTCGCGACGATGCCGAAATCGAATTGTATTTCCGGTATCAGATGCCTGCAGAGTTGCGTGAAAAGTTCGCCAAGACGCCAAATGTCGATTTTGATGTTGATGAAGAACACCGGATCGCAATCCAGAACAATCAACGATCCAAAGTCGTTATAGACAAATCGCTTCAGCAACATGCCGAAATGTGTGTGTTTAACAGTGAGTCGCTTTACGAAGCCAAACAACTTTCAAAAGAACTTCACGAAGACATTCGTTCACGCATGAAACGATATGCGGCATGCCTGAGCCACACGAGTAAAAATTATCGCGAATGGCTGGTTGAGGATTATAAAACCAAATTGTCATTGCAGATCGGGAAATTGTTCCGTGAATCTATTGTCGACTAAACCATTGATTTTACTGAGGTTTTGTTCAAAACACTACTTTTTCAACCCAATTTAAATTGAACTATAATTTATATTATGTAAAATAGACATTTTGAACGAAACTCTTATCATCTATTCATTTCAAATTGTTTTTTTTATTCAATATGTCCTATTTACAAAGACTTTTAATCAATTATTTGAACAACGCCAATTGTCGTTTCAGTTCATCGAGATCAGAAATCAATTTATGTTGTCGCTGAAGCAATTGCCGGATCACATCGATTCCTTCCGGATTAATCTGCAATTCATATCTCCAGTACCGCAGCTTTTCCAATTCCGATAATTGCTCGTCATCTATGATTATTTCATTTTTCTCTGATTCAAAATCCATAATACCATGCGCAGCTAATTCCTCGAAGAATTCCGGATCGGTTTTATAGAACGAGCAAAACTGCGTAACGGTTATTCTATTTGACATAATACTGTTATTTTAATTCGGACAATTGATTGAAAAGCTCTTTTTGTTTTTCAGACAGATTCTTAGGAATTGCTACAGAATACGTCAGGATCAAATCGCCGAAAGTTCCTTCCTTTTTATAAACCGGCATTCCTTTTCCTTTGAGCTTCACCTTGGTTCCGTTTTGTGCTCCTTCAGCAATCTTTACTTTTACTTTTCCCGAAAGTGTCTCTACAGTTATTTCGCTACCCAGAACAGCCTGATAAACATCAATTTCGAGATTCTTATATAAATCATCACCTAAGCGTTTGAATTCGCGGTCTTCTTTGATATGGAATGTTATATACAAATCACCGGACGGGCCAGAATTGGCCCCCGGAGCACCAAATCCTTTTAGTTTTATAACCTGTCCGTCAGCCACGCCGGCAGGAATCGTGATACGTATATTCTTTCCATTGACCGTCAAAGTTTGTTTGTGGCTTTCAAGAATGTCGCGAAGATTGAGCTCGATCGAGGCCGTGTAATCCTGGCCTTTATACTGTGCCTGCCCAAAACCACGGCCCCTTGCACCGCCGAACATCGATTCGAAAAAATCCGAAAAATCACCTTGCCCAAAATTACTGTATGTGTAACCTTCATCGTTCGCTGTGGCTTGTTGCCTGTTCCTGCCCGCCTGTCCGTATTGTTCCGCATGTTGCCAGTTTTCGCCGTAAGCGTCGTATTTCTTGCGGTTTTCCTCGTTGCTTAACACTTCATAGGCTTCGCTGAGCTGCTGGAATTTTTTGTTTGCTTCGGCATCGTCCGGATTCAGGTCCGGATGTAGTTTGCGGGCCAGTTTCCGATAGGCCTTTTTGATGTCATCGGCAGATGCATCCTTATTCAAACCAAGCGTTTTGTAATAATCTATAAATGCCATACTGAAAATTTGTCCCTTAAATTTAAGCATTTCAATTGTTCATGAATGACAGATGCGCCACTATTTTTTGACTTCAGACGTTGAAAACTTCTTGTAATTTTAAAACCTCCCAAAGCGCCGGAATACAGGTTTTTTGTATTTTTAGGCATACGTACCAAACATGAGAAACAGCATTGCCGACAGAATAGCCGAATTCCTCAAGGACTTCCCTCCTTTCAACAAACTCAGTTTCGACGATCTTGTCAAAATCGCTTCGGAAATACGCGTAGTCAGTCTCGAGAAGAACCAGACACTGTTCAAAACAAATGACCAGTTACACAGCAGTTTTTACGTCGTAGCTTCCGGAATGGTGAATCTTACGGTTATTGCAGATGCCGAGGAAACCCTGTTGCACAAATGTATTCCCGGCGATATTTTCGGCTTGCGCCCGTTCTTTGCCCGCAACAATTACATGATGACGGCCAAGGCAAGAGAAGAAAGCCTCATTTATGCCATCCCAATTTCCATATTCCGACCGTATGTAGCCCAGAATCAGGAAGTCCTCAATTTCCTTCTTGAAAGCTTTGCGGCTACCAGCAGAAATCCGCTCGACCAGGATTTGAGAGGAAATCTCGTCTCAGATTCCATAAGCCTGCCGGAACAAAAGCAGGAAATGCAGTTTTTCCAATCACTGAATTACAACAAGAATCCGTTGCGTGTCAGTTCTGCCCAATTGACGCAGGAAGTCGCCACTTTGATGACGGAAAATCTGTTCGACAGCGCCATCGTCGTCCAGAACAGTTTTCCCGTCGGGATTTTGACAGATTCCGATCTAAGATCCAAAATCGCCACCGGAAGATATCCGATAAGTATCGCCGTAGATCGCGTGATGTCTGCACCCGTAATCACAGTTGGTGAAAACATATCGTTGGCCGAAGCTCAATTGCTGATGCTCAAAAACAACGTGAGCCATTTGTGCGTTACGGCTGACGGCACCGACCGTTCTGAAATAAAAGGTGTCATCTCCCAACACGATCTTATTGTAGCACAGGCAAGTAACCCCGGTGTCTTAGTTAAGGAAATCAAACGCTCGCACAGCGCCAAAGAACTGCGTCAGGTTCGCGAAAAAATGGGTGAGATTATCCGGAGTTCGATGAGCAAGAACATTCCGCTGACCCACATTTGTAATATTGCAAGTGAAATCAACATGGCACTTATCAAACGTTCTGTGGAATTATCGATCCTCGATCTCGGTTCACCACCCGCGCGTTTTGCATGGATGTCAATCGGAAGCCAGGGCCGTCGCGAACAATTGCTTTATACGGACCAGGACAGTTTTCTGGTTTTTGAAGACGTGGCCCCGGAAAAGTACCGCGAAGTCAAGGATTATTTCCTCAAATTGGCCAAGCGGGCTGTCGGCGTACTTGAAAAAATCGGTTATGCACCTTGTCCAAACGGCCATGTGGCAGGCAATCCGCAATGGTGTCATTCTCTATCAGACTGGACGAAACAATTTGAAAGCTGGATGAATGCCCCGGGCGAAAAAAGCAACCAGATCAGCAGTATCTTCTTTGATTTCGAAATTGCTTTCGGTGAACCTAAAATGGAAGAAATCCTGCTCGATGCCGTATTCCGCAATAACCGTAAGAATTCATTCTTCGATTATCTGGGTAACGATGCGTTGAGAAAACCGGCAGCCCTGAGCTTTTTCAAGAAATTCCAGCTCGAGGAAGAAGGCGAATTCCGCGATAAATTCGACATAAAACTGCGTGCCATCATGCCTTTGATTGATGGTGCCCGATTGATCTCGATAGCACAAGGTATCAGAGGCATAACCAATACGCATATGCGGTTCAAGCAATTGGCGATGTCCGATACCAAACATTCGGAAACCTACCTTAGTTGTGCCGAAGCGTTTTTATTGCTGTCGAAATACCGGACGCTCGAAGGGCTTAAAAATGACAACGACGGCAGATATGTCAACCTAGATGAACTTTCAAGGACCGATCGCGAAAAAATCAAATTCGCGCTCGAACCCATGGAAGAACTCCATGAAGTCATCAAGAGTAAATTCAGGTTAACCCAATTCTCATAAGGATGCTCGACTGGCTTAAAAATATCAATCGTGAATATCCCGGATTCTGGAAGCAATACCTGCAGAAATTCGAGCATCGCAGCAAACGTTTCGTCATCATCAGCCTTGAGAACTCGGGACAAAATCCGGACAAGGATGTGATTTTTTCGATCGGTGCCATTGCGGTGACTGAGAATTCCGTGAGCATAGGAGATGAATTTGAAGTAATAATTCCTCAATATAAATACCTGCACGACAATGATATTTCGAACGAATTCATCATTGAGAGTAAACTTGAAAAACAGTCGGAACCAGAAGCTATCGAGGCTTTTATAGATTACATAGGCAATGCGGTTCTAGTGGGTCACCGAATCCATTTCGACATCGACCTGATCAATATGGCATTGTCAAAATTGCAGTGCGGACGTCTTAAAAACGAAGCACTCGATATTGAAATCATGCACCGCAAACTCAACGATTTGCCCGAAAAACCATTTCCTCTCGATGAATTGCTGCGCCATTACAAAGTGCCCGGAACTGCACGTATTTCTGCCGCCGACGATGCCTACTCCAATGCGCTGCTGTTCCTCAAACTAAAATCCAAACTCGGAATCAACTAATGTCAAACGTAAATCTCATCATAGAAGAAAGACCGGCACGAATAGGAAGTTTCCTTGTAGGCCGATTGCTGCCATTCCGCGAAAAAAGAATGGTCGGACCGTTTGCATTCATCGATCATATGGGCCCGGCCGAACTTGGCCCGGATGAAAATTTCGATGTACCGCCGCATCCACACATCGGCTTATCTACATTGACGTATCTATTTGAAGGAAGCATCATGCACCGCGATAGTCTTGGAAGTTCGGTGGAAATCAAGCCCGGCCAGGTCAATTGGATGACGTCGGGCAAAGGCATCGTACATTCCGAAAGAACTCCGGAACATTTACGTCCATTTCCCAAAAAGCTACACGGATTACAAATCTGGGTCGCGCTTCCGAAACACCTCGAAGACATGGCGCCTTCATTTGCTCATGTCGAGGCAGCCGATTTGCCTTCGTGGACACAAGATGAAGTTGAGTTTCGATTGATTGCCGGAGAAGCTTTCGGCAGGAAATCAGCAGTTCCGGTTTACAGTGATTTGTATCTGATCGAGATAAAAGCCTCAAAAGATACACAACTGGACTTGTCCGGAAAACTCAAAGGTGAAAGCGGACTGTACATTCTTGAAGGAAAAGTTTCCGCATCCGGACATGGTTTCGGCCCCAAACAGTTATTGGTTTCCACTGAACCTGAAACCTGCGGATTCTTTATGTCTGCCGGAACGACGGTTTATCTTTTCGGAGGCGAGCCATTTCCGGAAGAGCGATTTATTTACTGGAACTTCGTTGCATCTGAAAAAGAAACCATCGAAAAGGCCAAACAGAATTGGCGCGACCAAACGTTCGATAAGATTGACGGGGAAACGGAATTCGTACCGCTGCCGGAGAGATGATCAATGTTTGCTCCATACATCGAGCAGCCTGTCATTATCCGAAACACTTCCAATCATAAAGAATTTGTTGCTTTTTAAAGCGTTCGATTTTTCTATCGGCTCTTTGACTACACCTATGTTGCCAATGTAATTTGAATGCAGGAAATACGGAATGGAGTCCTTTACGATATATCCCGTGTGGTAATCAAGTCCGATTATAAAGACAGAATTGTCAGGCTGTGTTGCCAGATATTTTTCCAGTGAAGCGAAATTGCGGAACGACTTTATATTGACACAAAGCTTTTTGATCATTTCACCAGATGCCACTTTGGCCAATTTGACGCGCTCAATTTCAAAGCCCAGATCACTCATGGTATTGGTAACGAAATAACCGCATGCAATGTGACCGGTTTTGGGTTGTCTGGTAGTTCCGTAAAAAGCCCACGGTGTTCCGTTCCAATAACAAAAAATATCGTTGCTGACCAGACTGAAAAGGTAGTTTCGCCTTTGAGTGTTAGGTGAAGGCAGCTTGCTTTTTATCGATTTCTTGAAATCACTGTAAGAGATCTCGGTTGAACATTTTTCCGGAACGATTTTTTGGTTCAGCGAAACTGATTTTTCCCTTGAGCAGAATATCAACAAAAGAAAGGTGGGAATAAACAGAAAAATTTTCATTCGGTGAGAGTTTGTAAGATTCTAACCGATAACGATTTAAAAAAAATATTGTTGTGTGGTTTATCGGTTCAGGTAAACACAACTTATAAATCTCCCGTGATGGCTGACCGAAGCAGGAAACGTATCTTCATTCTGTACAAAGACAGGAAAACCGTCCGGCTTTGAAATTTGAATCCGTGAACAATAGCCAATTTTTTCAAGCAACTTTTCACCTTCGGAACAAACCGTATGAATGCGCGATGTGTTATAAAAAGTCTTCGTCGATAAAATTTGCGATTGATACTTGATTTTCCCGTTTGCACCATCATCTAAACACTCAAAAGCGGTCGGATTGAAAAGCCTTTCGCCTGTTTCCCGATTCACGATTTTGTAAGCTGCTTCCTTCCTGCTCCACAAATCCCAGACTTTTTTTTCCGGATCAGCAGATGACAGGATCAGCTCTTTTTCAAAACCGGTAAACAGTTTGTCCAGAAAACGCGGTCGTTTCCAATTGCTCTGACGCGACGCCAAATCCAGATCGATGACGTCGTTGCCTATCATTTTTGGGCCCGTTTTTCCTCTATGATGGAAAGCGCTGCTTCGACTGTCAGCATACGCTGCATGGATTCGTTGTCTATTTCAATCCCGAAAGCGTCTTCCGTATCAAGCGCGATATCTACCAGATTGGCGCTGTTGATTTGGAGGTCTTTTACAAAATCGGTCTTTTCGTCAAGGGTTTCAAAAGCTTGCTGATTCTGTACGTAAGGTTTTACGATTGATTTTAAGGTATCGATGATTTCGGTTTGGGTCATTTCAGATGCTAATATTTCTTAAATATAACACATCCGTTGACATCGCCAAAACCGAAACTCGCCTTTGCCACAATATTGACCGGCATTTCAATTTTTTGAGTCGGGATTTTTGAAGCATCGATAAGCGCAGTTATTTCAGGATGAACGTCTTCACAATTGATATTCGGAAATACAAACTGGTGTTTTATCTGAAGCAACGATGCCACAATTTCGACGCTTCCCGATCCTGAAAGACAATGCCCGACCATGGATTTAAGTGAATTGATGTACGGGAAATCAGAACCTTTCCTGCCCAAAGCCTCGGCCCAGTTTGAAATTTCAAGCCCGTCTTTGATCGTAGCGGTCAAATGTCCGTTTACCATATCGATATCCTTTGCCGAAATCCCGGAATCTAAAATCGCATTGCGTATACATCTTTGGACAGCGACCGGATTCGGTGCCGTCATGCTTCCCTGTCCGCGTTGCCCGCCGGAATTGACTTCGCCACCTAAAATTTCGGCGTAAATATCCGCTCCCCGTTCCAAAGCACTTTCCAAATCTTCAATTACGTAAGCGCCTGAACCTGCAGCCGGGACAAAACCACTTGCCGTTTCGCTCATGGGTCGTGAACCGGCTTCAGGATTGTGGTTGTATTTATATGTACAGACTTTCAATGCATCGAAACCGCCCCAAATATATGGGCCCGAATCGCTCGTACTTCCGGCAAGGATACGTTTTGCCTTTCCGGATTTGATACGGTCGTAAGCCAATAACAACGCTTCGGTTCCTGTGGTACAGGCCGATGAATTTGTAGTGACGATGTTTCCAAGCCCTAGTTTCCCGCCTAAATAGGCACTGATTCCGGACGCCATGGTTTGTATGACGCTTGTACTTCCGAGGCGTCTGGTCTGCATATCGTCAATCTTGTAAATGCTTTCGCGGAATTTGTCGATGCCTGAAGTTCCGGTTCCAAAGATGACTCCGCTGTCAAAATCGACATCGTCATTCGGTTTCAGGCCCGCATCTTTCCACGCATCAAGCCCGGCGATAAGTCCGTACAGGATTCCGTTTGAATTGAACTGGCGTTGTTCGAGTTCGGTCAGGTAGTTTAGAATATAGCTTTCGGGAATTTGTGGTTTTCCAGAAATCTGGCAAGAAAAACCAAGTGCTTCCAATTGCGGATCGAAACGTATTCCGGAAATTCCGTTTTGGATGGAATGTAAAAACTCAGGTATGGTGATTCCATTCGGCGAACAAATCCCAATTCCGGTAATGACGACACGTTTTTTTTGAGGATTCATGGCACTATTTGATTAGTGATCATTCCGCTTAAAGTCGCTTTGCAGATTTTTTCGCCTGGTTCCGTTTCCATGATAACCTCGCACTTCAGTTTCCCGAACCGGAAATAGATTTTCCTTGAAGTTACAAAAACAGTTTCTCCGGGAAATACGGGTTTTAGGAATTCGGCTTCAGATGATGTAAAGACGAATTGCACATTCCGGTCAGTTTCATCCTTTATCAGATAAATGCCAAAAGCAGCGAGTCCAATCTGGGCCATGCATTCTATGAGGATTACGCCGGGAGTTATCGGATTATTCCTGAAATGACCTCGATAGAAATCCAGATTTTCATCAAACCTGAAACTTCCGAGAATCGAATTTTCATCTACCGAAATGATTTCATCGACAAACAGGAACGGTTCCGAATATGGCAATCTGGAAATGATTTTAGCAGATTCCATCAGAATTCAAGCAATACGCGTTGGGCCGAAAATCCGGGGCCAAAACTCAGCATAAGTCCCTTCTCCCCTTTTTTTGGTTTGCTGTCCAAGATTTCCTCAAGTACATAAAGTACCGTTGCGCTTGACATATTGCCGTATTTACGCAGGATTTCTTTTGTAGCATCGATGTTTTTTCCAAGGCCGTCGAACAATTCCTCTACGGTCTGGATGATTTTTTTTCCGCCCGGATGAAATATCAGATGATCGACATCGGCAATTTCGTAACCGTGTTTTTTAAGGAACGGATGCAAGATATGCGGAAAATGTGAAGCTATCGTATTCGGCACTTCAACATCAAGCACCATTGCAAGGCCGGAATTCGTCAGCTTAAACCCCATCATGTGTTCGTTATCATAAAAGTGGTACATTTCTTCGGCAAGAACGGTTGGGCCTTGGGCATCCTCTTCGGAAGACAACAACACACAGGCCGCACCATCGCCAAAAATCGCGGCACTGACCACATTTGCCATCGAATAATCATCAAGCTGGAATGTAGCCGTCGGGCTTTCGACTGCAATCACGGCAGCACGTTTTCCGGGATTGGCCTTGAGGAAATTCTTGGCATAAATCATCCCTGAAACACCGGCGGCGCAACCCATTTCGGTGACGGGTAAGCGAACGATATCCTGTCGCATTTTGAGTCGGTTGATCAGATATGCATCAAGCGATGGTATCATGATTCCCGTGCAACTTACGGTGATGATAAAATCTATGGAATCGGCATCCCAATTGGCTTTGAGCAAGGCTTTTGCAAGTGCGTGTTCCCCCAACCCGATGACTTCACGTGAATAGATGTCATTCTTTTCCTCGAACGATGTGGCCACGAAAACCTCCGACGGTTCCATAATGGAATAACGCCTGTCGACTGCCGCACCTTCGAAAATCATCTTTACTTTCCGGACAAAACGTTCGTCCTGCCCGTCGAGCCATCCGTCCAGAAACGAAATGATTTCCGGCGTGTCTTTATAATATTTCGGAAGTTCTTTTGAAACTGCTGTAATGCGTACGCTCATATGAAAGAAATGATCCATTGGTAACGGAAAGCCCATTTCCAGCGGATGCTATAGGTATTGAAATTTAGTTTTTTGGAGAAGTTACGAAGTTCTTTTCGTTTAAAACCCCTGAGGATAGAAATCAATCCGTCGTTTTTTGGCATTTTTCCAAGTGGAAATACCAGACAGACCAATTGAAACAACCGATAGGCCAAAGCGGAACGCTGTAAATCGTTGATGACCAATCCCATTTTCGCCTGTTTTCTAAATCGCTCCAGAATAGAGACAATTTCTTCATCCGAGAAATGATGAAGCGTCAATGTACAGATGATGATATCCGGTTTGAACGAACTGAATTCCTGGGAAAATAAATTCGTGGGATAATACCTGATGTTGGTATAATGTGTCGACAGATTCCTTGCATGATTGATGGTATCTGCATTGGCATCTATTCCTTCGAGTTTGACCGTTCTTTGTTCAGACACAGCCCATTCAGAAATATCGCGCAACATATCCCCGTTTCCGCAACCGACATCCAGAATATTTATTTGTTGATTTTTAGGAATGTTTATCAGGAGTTTGCGTACGCCATTGAGAGTTAATCTGTTGCCTCCAAGGAATCTGTTGATGGTCGCAATCTGATCCAGCGTCTTACGCAACTCATCGCCTTTCATGTCGAGATCGTCCATGATTTCAGCCTCCTGGCTTCGAAAATTGGTATCAATAGTCAGGCTCATGCTGCAACGTCTATGGGTTTGCCATGCGTAAATTTAATGATTCGCGGTAAAAGCGACGGAAACCGTTTCACCATTCCGAGCAAAAGTTTTGCTGCTGACGGATTCAGCAACGCCCGACTGAGCAAACGTCCGGTTTTGAGTCGACGGTTAAAATTCGTATGCCACAATAAAGTGTACTCTTTTTCGAGCAATTGGCGGTCAAGTCGATTTTGGCTTGATGCGATAATACATTCGCTTGCCATTTTGGCACTGTGGATAGCCATCGCCATTCCGTTTCCGCACAACGGATGGATGAGTCCGGCGGCATCACCAATCATGAGGATGTGGTTTTCGACGGCAGGTTTATCTTCAAAATTGATTTGGCTGATGGTTAACGGCTGATCGAATACACGCTTGCCTGAAGTCAATACCGATGCAAGTTCCGGATTTTGCATGAGGACAGATTGTTCAAAATCGTCCACATTCTTAAATCGTTTGAAGGATTCGAAGCTGACCAGATAACAAACGTTGATATTCCCATCTTCTACTTTCGATACGCCGCAATAACCGCCTTCAAAGTTGTGCAGGCCGACTGTATCTGCAGCAAAATATCCTTTGTAATGGCACTTAACAGCAAGCCAGGGTGAAGTGTGTGAAATAAATTTCCGGTCGAATTTCTTGTCGAGGTTCGATCGTTTGCCGTAAGCCCCCAAGACAACGGAAGCCTGTAATTTGGCATTGTCGGACAACGTCACTTCAAACGAATCATTGGAAAAACGGACTTCCTCGACCGTTGAAAAAATAAAGGAAACCCCGCGTTCGAGTGCTTTTTTGTACAGGAATTCATCAAATGCGAATCGGCTGATGCCAAATCCGCCCATCGGCAATCCACATAAAACGGAATCACCTGTGGCGGTTGAAAAATGGGCTTTGGAAATCGCTACAGGATTGAGTTCAGATACATCTGCTCCCAACCATTTCAAATACGGAAGCACTTCGTTCGACACATATTCTCCACACACTTTGTGCTTTGGATATTGGTGCTTTTCGACGACTGTAACCGAATGTCCAGCCTTCGCCAAATGCAACGCACTACACAAACCCGCAAGTCCGCCTCCAATTATGATTACCTGTTGCTGCATAAAACGAAAATAAGAATTTGCCCCAATCGGATGTTTACGGATAGGAGCAAATTCTTATATAATTACGGCAAGTTATTCTATTTTTCCTGCTTTGATTTCTTCTACGATTTCCGGGTTCAAAAGCGTGGTCGTATCGCCGAAGTTGGAATAATCGCCTTCTGCTATCTTTCTCAAAATACGTCTCATGATTTTGCCCGAACGCGTTTTTGGAAGACCGGAAACGAACTGGATTTTGTCAAGTTTTGCGATAGGCCCGATCTGGTCGGAAATAAGTTTATTGATCTCGCCTCTGAGGTTTTCCTGATTACGGGTTTCACCGTGTTCTTTGAGAATGATGTATCCGTAAAGGGCATTACCTTTTATATCGTGCGGAAATCCGACGATGGCGCTTTCTGCGACGGCCTGATGTTCGTTGATCGCATCTTCTATCGGTGCCGTTCCAAGGTTATGTCCGGAAACGATGATCACATCGTCGACACGTCCGGTAATCCGGTAATAGCCGACTTCGTCACGCAAAGCCCCGTCGCCCGTAAAATACTTGCCCGGAAATGTGGAAAAATAGGTTTCTTTATAGCGTTGGTGATCGCCCCAGATTGTCCTGGCGATAGACGGCCACGGGAATTTGATGCAAAGGCTTCCGACAACCTGGTTCTCCTCTATCTCATTGCGTTTTTCGTCCATAAGAACCGGTTGGATTCCTGGCAATGGCAACGTTGCATAAGTTGGTTTTGTAGGTGTGACGAATGGAACCGGGGAAATCATGATACCTCCGGTTTCGGTCTGCCACCACGTATCCACTACCGGACAGCGCTTCCCTCCTACATGGTCGTTGTACCAGTTCCAGGCTTCTTCATTTATAGGTTCACCAACGGAACCAATCACTTTCAATGATTTAAGTGGAAAACCCTGAACGTAATCGATGCTTTCTTTTGCCAACGAACGGATTGCAGTCGGAGCCGTGTAAAATTGTGTCACCTGATGTTTTTCTATGACTTCCCAGAATCTGCTGAAATCTGGATAAGAAGGTACGCCTTCAAAAATCACGGTCGTCGCCCCGTTCAGAAGCGGTCCGTACAAAATATAGGAATGTCCGGTGATCCAACCGATATCGGCCGTACACCAATACACATCGTTCTCTTCATAATTAAAGACATTCTTGAATGTATAGGCGGTGTAGACCATATAGCCTGCCGTGGTATGTAACATACCTTTAGGTTTTCCCGTCGAGCCGGATGTGTAGAGGATGAACAACGGATCTTCCGCATCCATGATCTCGGCTACATTATTGTCCGATGCCTCATCAAGCAACGGCTGCAGCCACATATCGCGTCCGTAAACCATGTTGACTTGTTCGTTCGTACGTTTGGCGACAAGTACTTTATGGACGCCCGGGCAATGCGTGAGGGCTTCGTCAATGATACCTTTGAGGTCGATGGTTTTGTTTCCGCGAAAACCGCCATCGGACGTAATCACCATTTTACAATCGCAATCGTTGATTCGTGTAGCAACGGCCGAAGCTGAAAATCCGGCAAAAACCACCGAATGTATCGCTCCGATCCTTGCACAAGCCAAAACTGCCACGGCAAGTTCGGGTATCATGGGTAAATAAATACACACGCGATCTCCCTTTTGTACACCTTGTTCGCGCAACACATTCGCCATTTTGCAAACGCGTTCGTGCAGTTGTGTATACGTTATATGTTGTGCTTCTTCTTCAGGATTGTTCGGTTCGAAAATGATGGCGGTCTTATTCCCGCGACGTGCCAGATGACGATCGATGCAGTTCTTGACAATGTTGACTTTCGCACCGGTGAACCATTTGATATCGGCTTCTGCCATATTGAATTCGACAACCTTTTCCCACATTTGGTACCAGGTGAAATTCTCTTCGGCGATCTTGCCCCAGAACTTGCGTGGCTCACGAACCGATTTATGATAATGCTTAAAATACTGCTCTAAATTTGCAATCTTGTAATAACTCATGTCTGATTTTTTTAGATGTGGAATTTAACCACCTAATTTTGTAAAGATAACAAACGTTATAGTCCGTCAGCATGTACTTTTGCTAAATTGTTATAGCAATGATTCACAGCAGTTCATTGACCTGTTCGACTATTTTTTTTATGGAAAAAGGCTTTGTCAGATAGGCATCGGCACCCAGCGACATGCCTTTTTCAATATCGCTTTCTTTATTTTTGGCCGATAGGAAAACGACCTTACAGTTCTTCAGTCGCTCATCTTTCCTTATTTCTGTCAGAATCGAATACCCGTCAACTTCCGGCATCATGATATCGAGCAATGCCAAATCCGGCACTTCGGATTCGAGAATGTCGAGTGCCTCTTTTCCGTTTCGCGCAATGAACACGTGGAAACCGTTTTTGCGGAAGGTATATTCGAGCGACATGACAATATTGGGTTCGTCGTCTGCAATAAGAATCTTTTTCATAAAAGCTAAGCTGGGATTTTCAGCATAAAAGTAACACCATTGGGCGAATGATTGGTCACCGAAATGCTGCCTTTGTGCATTTCTGCAATTTGTCGTGAAATGGCAAGGCCCAGGCCGCTTCCGATTGGTTTGTTTATGTTCTGGTTTCCCGATTGATAGAATTTCTCGAATATCGCTTCCATCTCTTCCGGATTCACATTGATGCCGTTGTTATAGACAGATACGATCCTCAAAGCATCCGTTTTATCGATACTGACGCGAATGTTCCCGTTCTTGGCATCGGCGAATTTGATGGCATTCGATAGCAGATTCGTCACGACCTGCAGGATCAGTTCCGGATCGTAGTTGGCCCAGACCGGTACATTTTCACCAATCACTTCAAAGAGAATATTTTGATTCGCCATGAGCTGCATCAAGGGTTCGGCAGATAAACGGACGGTTTCGCGCAAATCGCCTTCCTGCTTCTGCAATTGCTGCCTGCCCGATTCGAATTTCTCGAGATCGAGGATTTTGTTGATCAGACGGTTCAATCGGTCACTTTCCGACATGATGTTCTGGAGGAATTGCTTGCGAAGTTCTTCGGGGATTTCATCGTCATCGTGCAAAATCTCGCTCGCAGCCCGAATCGCGGTAATTGGCGTACGGAGTTCGTGCGTCACGGTATCGAGGAATTCGTCCTTTTGCCTGTCCTTGTGGATAAGCGACGTATTGGCGAGTTCGAGTTCGTTGGATAAACGACGCAGTTCCTGGGTCGTTTCGGTGAGTTTCCTGTTTGTGATGAGGTTTTCCTTTGATTCTTCGAGTATGCGCAACACTTCGGTCAGGCTGATGCGGTCTTCTTTGCTTACGCCTTCGATGAGGATTTTGGCAGATGCGGTTCCAATGTGACCTGTCAAGAGATTCTCCGCAAATTTGATCAGACGTGCATCGGCCATCGTGTCATCTTTATCGATATTATATTTCATCCGGAAGATACGCAGTGCGCGTGCCGTCCGTTCTTCTCCAAGGAACCGGACCAAAACCTTTTCGATATCACTGATGTAAGCCGTTCCTCTCCAGACGAAAGAATTTTCGTGGTTGACGATATGGCTGTCGATATTGACGAACATTTCGGCATAATTGCGCTCGCGGTAATCTCCTTTATAACTGACAGAAACCACGGCAAAACCGACGAGATTGAAAAACAAGCTCCAAAACAACGCATGCGGAATAGGTTCCAGCACAGGCATGCCGAATAAATGGAACGGCCGCAGCCACATTATTCCGAACGGCCCGTTTTCGTCTATGCTGTTGGCCGGAAAGACCACATCGATGACATATGGTACAAGTAAGGTATAAATACAGATTATGGTTCCGATGATCAATCCGGTCATCGCGCCTTTCTGTGAGCCGCGTGTCCAGAAAATCGCACCGAAGAACGACGGCGCCAACTGTGCAATGAAAACGAATGATATCATCCCGACCGAAACCAGCGAGAAGTTGACCATCAGGTAGCGGTAACTCAGGTATGACAATATAATCAGCATAAAAATCCCTAGGCGGCGGCTGCGGATGATGCGTCTGTTGTTACGCGCCTGTTCCGCCTGAAGCGACCCGATGAATCCATAAGGAATCAATAAATTATTAGACAACATGGTCGATAAGGTAATCGAAGCGACGACAATCATGGAAATCGCTGCCGAAAATCCACCGAGGAAAACCAGCATCGCGAGGAAATCGTTACCGAAAGCCTGCGGAATCATGAGTGCGTACATATCGGCGTTAAGCTGCAGCTCCTTGTCGAACATAATGTTTCCGCCCCACGCAATCGGGAAAACGAATAAATTGAACAGCAGCAAATAAAGCGGGAACAGCCAGATTGCCGTGCGGATATGCTTTTCGCGATTGTTCTCGACAACCGCCATATGAAATTGTCTCGGCAACAGGAAAATGGCGAACATGGCAAGCATGATATAGAAATACCAGTTGACTGCGCCTTCAATGCCGTGGATGGTATTTTTTTCTTTGAAACCTTCGAGTAATGAAGCTCTCTGGTAAATGTCACCGAATCCGTCGAATACAAAAAAGGTCACGTAAATCCCAAGAATCAGGAAAAAGAAAAGCTTGAGCGTCGATTCAAGTGCGACGACCGTTACGATTCCTTTACGTTTTTCGGTCGCATCCACATATCGGGTTCCGTAGAATGAGGAAAAAATCGCGAGGACCAATGCCACATAGGTTGTCGTATCGAGAAATACGTTGGAGTTATCGGGCGTTTTTGTCAGCACGTGGAAAGTCTCGGAAATCGCTTTGATCTGTAAGGCGATATACGGAATGATCGCAACAATCGTAATAACAGTGACGACTGCACCAAGCGCACGATTGTTTCCGTACCGAAGCGAAATGAAATCGGCAATGCTGGAAATTTTATTGACACGTGAAATACGGACGATTTTCTTGAGGATGTAAATCCAGGCCGGAAAGATAATGATGGGCCCGATGTACGTCGGGAAATACGTCAATCCGCTTTTGGCTGCCGTTCCTATGCTTCCGTAATACGTCCATGCCGTACAATACACCGCAAGGGAAAGTGTGTAGACATAGGCATTGTTCGTCCATTTGGAATTGCCTTTCTTCTCGGCCCATTGAGCAGCGAAAAACAGCAGCGCCAGATACGCAAGCAGTATGAGTAAAAGGACGGCGCTATTCATCGTATCGCTTAAAAATTACAAAGGATACAACGGCCGAGATAAAGAACAACGAGAAAAAATACATATAAATCACAGGCAACCCGAATACGCTTACCGAAGAATTGAACAACCACACCAACGGCATATTGAACGCCGCAAGCAGTAAGATGCTGAGCAAAATCATTTTCTGGATATGCCTTTTCTTCAAACTAAATCGTATTTAAAACCCAAAAGCCCCGAAGGGCCTGGTAATTAACAATTAATAAGTAACGATTAACAATTAGTAATTTATAAAGTACCACTCTTCATTGTTAATTGTTAATCGTTAATTTTTCATTCTTCCTTGTACTCATTGGTCAAGGCATAATAGCCGAACGTCGCCAGGCCGAGGCAGACCAAAGGTAACAAGATAAAAAAGATGATGATGCCGAATACCAGGTCATCCTGTTTTCCGGAAGAAAGTTTACCTCCGAAAATATCGATGCAATAGTAAGCTGTCGCGACCGCCAACGCAATCCAGACAATGCCAAAAAGTCTTTTAATGGTTTCCATATGTGTGTTTTAGTCGTGAGAATCGTGAGTTGTGTTGTTCTTTCTGCTCAGGTATATGAGTCCGATGATTAAAGATACGAAGGCGATGATGATCGGATACCATAAACCTTCGAGATAGAATTCCGGATCGCCGTTGTCTTTTGCCGCCGTAACAAAATAAGTCGAGATAGCCGGAAGCAGCCCACCGAAGATTCCGTTACCAATGTGATACGGAAGCGACATTGATGTGTACCGGATCCGGACAGGGAACATTTCCACAAGGAAAGCAGCGATCGGGCCGTAAACCATCGTCACAAAAATAACCTGTATGAACACCAGGAAAACTAAGTACCATTTATCCGCGGACGGAATCGTTTTGGTGGTTTTGGTATCGACCTTGTCTTTTCCTTTGTCGTCCTGGATGCGTTTCCCGTTGTCGAGATGGACGGTTTTGATTTCTTCTACAGCAGTTCCGTCAACAAAAGATTTTTTGGTGGTGTAGATGGAATCCGTCTTTGTCCCTTCGATTTCTTTAACGGAAAACGTGGTAATTGCACTGCCTGCGACTTCGGTTTTCAAAGCAAGATCTGTAGTTTCGTACATCGATTTGTAGATAGGGCGATAAAGCAAAATGGCCAGTAACATTCCGCCAAGGATGATGACTTTGCGTCCAATCTTATCTGAAAGCCAACCAAACACCACAAAGAAAGGTGTGGCAAAAATCAAGGCGATTCCAAGAAGGCTGTCAACCTGGGTCGCATCTACGGACATTACCGTCTTGAGGAAACTCATCGCGTAGAATTGTCCCGTATACCAAACGACACCCTGGCCCATCGTGGCTCCGAATAAGGCCAACAATACGAATTTGAGGTTGTATTTGTTCCCGAAGCTTTCCTTTAACGGATTGGTCGATGTTTTCCCTTCTGCCTTTGCCTTTGCAAATTCAGGCGATTCGTGCATGTTCTTGCGGATGATGTAAGAAACGAATACCATCAGGATAGAAATCCAGAACGGAACGCGCCAGCCCCAATCTTCAAAAGCTTCTTTTGAGATTACTGCTTTTGTTGTCAGTATTACCACAAGTGAAACGAACAGACCGACAGTTGCCGTAGTCTGAATCCATGAGGTCCAATAACCTCTTTGGCCTTTTGGGGCGTGTTCGGCTACATAGGTCGCAGCTCCGCCGTATTCTCCCCCCAATGCCAATCCTTGCAATAGACGAAGAATCAGGACGAGCAACGGCGCAAAGAATCCGATGGTTTCATAACCAGGGATACATCCGATGAGGAATGTCGCGCCACCCATGAGCAGCAAGGTGACCATAAAGGTGTATTTGCGTCCGATCAAATCTCCGAGTCGCCCAAAGAACAATGCCCCGAAAGGACGAACGACGAAACCAGCAGCAAACGTGGCCAGTGTGGACAGGAATGCTGCTGTCGGATTGTCTGAAGGGAAGAATTTGGTAGATAAGACTACCGCGAGGCTTCCGAATAAATAGAAATCGTACCATTCGATAAGCGTCCCGACAGATGAGGCCGAGATGACTTTCCAGATACCTTTTGTTGATGTATCACTCATTTTTTCAGTTTTAGTATTGTTTGGTTTTTAAGATTTTTAGAAATATAAATATTGATAATTTATTAAATGATTGCCGATATTAAATTATCATTTTACAATCTTTAATTAGCATTTATAAATAAATCTGTAATTGCAGAATAAATTCACCCTTTAAGGAAGAGTCGCTTTTGGTCACATATACCGGACGTGTGGAATATTGTGTCGTGATCTTGGCATGATGACCGTCGAGAAAGAAGTTTGCGCCTACATCGAACTGGCTGCTTGATTTATCCAACGCTTCGAAGTCTTTGTAAGTGTAAGCGCCGAACGGCTGGATACGAACCTTAGGTTTTTCTGCTGAACACGGCAAAAGAAACCCAGCCTGTGTATACCAGATATTTCCGGTTCCCATTGTTGGCTGCGTGTTTCCGGGACCGGCAAGTGCCGCTTGTCCTGCAAAATCGGGAGTGGCTGAACCTACGTTCATGATCCCAAGGTTCCTGAGGTAATTCGGCCCGAAATCATAATTATAGAACACACTGTAAGCCGTTATGGCCATTTTCTTTTCCTTTTTTCCGATTGGCATGTCCAGAAACGCATCGGCGGAGAGCAAGGTAATATTGTGTTTATCGATGACTCCGTTTACGGAAGTACGTGTAGCATCGGGCGCAGAATAGAATCCGGCACCCAGGTTAAAGACTTTCTTGGTTCCGACGTAGGTACCTACTTTATAAGGCAGCAGATTCGATTCGATATCAAAAAACTGATACTCGAAGTAACCTGCTTTTGACCATTTGGTATTTCCGTTGTTGTCGACAGCTACAGCAGCCGATGCATCTGTGACATCAACCGGAACCTGGTTCGTGGCAAAAGGCTTATTATAACTCAATCTGTATTCAAAGTGACCGTATTTTCCTTTGGCGAACAATCCCATCTGTCGGGCGAACTGATCTGAATTTTCAATCAACGGCCAGTTGAAAATTGGCGCATCGACAGTAAGATAGTTCAGCGTAGAGGACATCGTCATACGTGAAAGTCCCATGTAGTAATGCAATCCGCCACCGAGCGAAAGACTGAATTTGTTGGCTTCGCCTGGCAATACTACGGCGTATTCGTTCCACGCATCGGTAAAGAAAAGTCCCGGCTTCTTACCTTGTCCGTATGCGCCCGTTCCAGATGTTCCTGCTGCGCCACCATTGGTAAACGTTTGGTTGTTGATCCCAAAGTGCGTCACGATCATGTAGCGTTTGGACAATTGGGCATGAAGCAAAATCCGGAGGCGGCGGTTGCCAATGTCGGTACTTGAAGTAGCTTCTTCCCCATTTATGGAAGTCCCGGGGTTCATTTCGGTAGACCTGAGCCAGATTTGATTCCAGGCAAGCACGCGAAGGTATTTTGTGCCATCATCGTTGAGGTTGAATTTCATCCCGGCACCGTAATCGGGAGAACCCTGGGCAAATGCGGCAGTTCCAATACAGGATAAAATCAGCCCTTTTATTAGATTTCTCATAGTTGAATGAATTTGGTTGGTTTTAGACTGGAGCCAAATTCAGGATTTCAATCGTTTGAGAAAAGAATGCTATATTTTTTTGTAAATGAGTATAGGTTGATTGATTTCAGGCTCATTTTTCAATTAAGTCAATCTTTGAAACGCTCCCACTTGATCAGCATGAATTTATCGCCTAATTCCGTAATGATCATTCCGGCTCCGGACAAATGGCCTTTATCCTTTAAGTACTCTACAAGTTCCAAATGATTGAAAATCTTGTATGTAGGATGATAGTCCGTGTGCGATGGCTTCTTTACCTTGAATTCCTTAACCCAATTGCTCACCGTAACGTGTGAAACACCAATGATGCGTTCAATCTCACGGTAGCTGATTCCTTCCAAATACAACTGCAGCGCCTTGGTTACATAATAATTATCTATTCGCTTCCCAATCTTGTTTACCGTGAAATAGTAATTGCATTTTTTGCACAAATAGCGCTGCCTTTCGTTGACTACGCCGCTTTTTACGATGTTCTGGCTCTGGCATCTCGGGCATTCGGAAACAGTCATATATAAAAAATTTGCATAAATATAGCAATTTAGCAATTATACAAAAGTGATAACCGTAAAAAAATCACCATTAATTTTTCACATATATAATTTTTAAAGCTATTTATTAGGATGTTATCAACCATCAGTGGTAAAAACCCGAATAGCTAATTAATTTTTCACCTATTCCGAATATAGCTACCTGCCAAAAAAATCCGTTAATTTGTGAAAACCACCACCACATGCAATTTGACCCGAACCATTTAGATGGATCAGCTATATATAAATTGATTACCGGAGCCGTGATTCCGCGACCTATAGGCTGGGTTTCCAGTATCAGTACTGAAGGAATCGGCAACCTTGCCCCTTTTTCTTTTTTCAACGTCATCAGCGAAGATCCGCCACATTTAATGTTTTCATGTGCCAGAACCGGTGATCGAAACAAAGACACCTTAAACAACATACTCGCCAACAAACAATTCGTTGTCAATATGGTCACCGAGGAAACCGTCGAAAAAATGAATCTCACGGCCCAACTCGTTCCACATGACGTCGATGAATTCGAGCTTGCAGGCCTCACTCCCGTCCCATCGGTCAAAATAAAACCAGCCAGGGTCGGCGAAAGCCTTATTCATTTTGAGTGCGAACTCGTCCATCATTATTTCATCGAAGGCCACAGCAACGGCGGCGCGGTATTACTGGTCGGCCGAATCGTGATGATGCATTTTGACGACTCCGTTTTACTCGACGGCCATAAAATAAACCTCGACAACTATAAACCAGTTTCCCGTCTCGCAGGAGCCAACTATGCTACTTTAGGCGAATTATTCACTATAAAAAGACCGGTATGAATTTGGGCAAATCCTTTGGGACCGGGCTGACCCGCTTCACCCGAGCCGCAGGCCAACTGACCGAAGGTAATTCCTTGTTTATCCTTCGTTTTCACACAACAAAATTCCAGCTTCCGTTGGTCGCTGTTTTTAGTTGGTTCAAACAGTCGTCTAAACTGTGGGCTTTTGCTTCGCCAATTCGGCCTTTAGCCTCGTTTCACTCGCATCCCTTTTGCAAAACCGTCCAGATATGAAAATCAGCGTAATTGGCGGCGGCCCCGGCGGGCTCTATTTTTCAATCCTGACCAAAAAGGCCTTGCCACAAGCCCAGATCGACGTTTATGAACGCAATAAATCAGATGACGCTTTTGGCTTCGGCGTGGTTTTCAGCGATGAAACTTTAAGCGAATTCCTGACCCGTGATCCAAAATCATACGAACTCATCCGAAGCCGGTTTGCCTATTGGGACGACCTTGACGTAGCCCGCGATGGCGAAATTGTCCGTATCAAAGGCAACGGATTTTGCGGATGTTCACGGAAAACCCTTTTGGAATTATTGCAGCAACGTTGCCGCGAAGAAGGCGTCAACCTGCATTACGAACACAATATCACTGACGATTCGGAATTCAAAGACAGCGACTACATCATTGCTGCCGATGGCCTGAACAGTCAAATCCGCGATAGATACGCATCTGAATTCGGCACTTCAATAAAACTCCAACAAAATAAGTTTGTCTGGCTCGGTTCGACAAGACCACTTGATGCCTTTACCTATTTCTTTCGGTCGACAGATTTCGGCACTTTCGTAGCACACACCTACCAATACGAAAAAGGAAAAAGCACCTGGATTTTCGAATGTACGCCCGAAACCTGGGAAAGAGCAGGCTTCAAAACAGAAGACGAAGCAGGAACAATCGCCAAGCTTTCTGAAATCTTCAAAGAAGAACTAGACGGTCACGGCCTCATTTCGAACAAATCACACTGGCGCCAATTCCCTACGATCACCAATCAAAAATGGAGTCATGCAAACATTGCACTTCTTGGTGACGCAAAAGCCACGGCCCACTACTCTATCGGTTCAGGAACCAAATTAGCGATGGAATGCGCGATTGCTTTATCTGATGCCATCGTTTCAAACGGAACGGATAAACAAAAAGCATTCGCCCAATATGAAGCCAAACGCCGCAATCGGGTAGAAATGATCCAGCACGCCGCGGGTGTTTCACTTGATTGGTTCGAAAACATGGAACGCCACATGAAGCACGATTTCATGCAATTTGCCTTTGGGGTCATGACGCGTGCCAAAAAAGTCACTTTTGAGAATCTCGGCCTTCGTGACAAATCGTTTACAGATCATGTATTGACCGAGTTCAATTGCGCCATAGGTAACTTTAAAGTATCAGTTCCGGCCGCATTCACACCATTCTCGTTGAGGTCGATGCAGCTCAAAAATAGAATTGTCATGTCGCCTATGGGCCAATATTCCGCTGACAACGGTTTGGTTTCAGACTGGCATCTGATGCATTACGGTGCGCGTGCAACGGGTGGTGTAGGCCTCATAATCGCCGAAGCGACTGCCGTTTCAAAAACCGGAAGAATAACTATTGGTGATGCCGGATTATGGTCTGAAAAACAAATGCTTGCCTGGAAACGGATTGTAGATTTCATCCACCGGAACAGCAAGTCAAAAATAGGGATACAACTCGCACATTCCGGAAGGAAAGGTTCAGTCAAGGTTCCATCGTTTGGGCCGAATGTCCCACTTGACAAAAAAGGCTGGGAAACCATTTCGGCATCTGCAATCCCATTTCACGAAAACATGCCAACGCCTCGCGAAATGACCGAAGCTGATATGCACAAAGTCACAGCTGAATTTGTCAATGCCGCCGTAAATGCTGACGAAGCCGGTTTCGACATGATCGAACTCCAATCGCATCACGGTTATCTTCTCGCGTCATTCCTGTCGCCTTTGACCAACATCAGAACCGATGAATTTGGCGGAAGCATTGAAAACAGGTTGCGGTTCCCGTTACAGGTCTTTACGGCAATCCGTGAAATATTCAATCCGCAGAAACCAATTTCAGTCCGGATTTCAGCATCTGACTGGGCCGAGAATGGAATTTCTGAGCAGGACGTCATTGCCATAGCAACCGCATATAAAAAGGCCGGCGCAGACATCATCAACGTCTCAACCGGAAATACCGTTTCCCATCAAAAAATGCAACCCGGAAGGATGTGGCAAACGCCGTTTTCAGATTTAATCCGTAATACGGTTGAAATCCCGACAATCACTACTGGCGGAATCACAGATATAGATCAGATCAACACCATTCTGCTCAACGGTCGCGCAGATCTTGTCGCCCTTGGAAAACCGTTGTTGCTCGATGCGAATTTCGTCCGCAATGCACAGGCTTATGAAGGCTATCAGCCTGATGACATTCCGAATCAATACCTAAAAGGGACTGAATTTTTATATCCGCAGAAAAAATCAGAACGGATGGAAAAGGAAGGCATGAAACGGGCTTTGAAGCCGGAGAGCCACGGGAAAGTCAACAAGTAACGATTAACGGTTAACAATTCAAAAATAGCGTAAATAAAAAATAAAAATATCAATAAATAATATCTTGGTTTACGAGGATAATTTCGCCGAAAGACACTTGCCAGCGTTGGAATTGCAGCCTGATTACATTTGGGACGATCCGGATTTTGTGTTTCCGGATGACCTGAATTGTGTCGATAAATTGCTCGATCGCCATATTCGCGATGGAAACGGTGACAGGATTGCCATCCGGACGTTTGATTCGGTTTGGACATTCCGCGATTTATACGAAAAGTCAAATCAGATTGCTCAGGTTTTGACCTATGATTTAGGCTTTGTTTCCGGTAATCGGGTTTTGATAAGGTCGGCAAATAACCCCATGTTCGTGGCGTGTTGGTTCGGAATCCTGAAAGCAGGCGGAATTGTAGTCGCTACCATGCCGTTGCTTCGGGAAAAAGAACTGACCGTAATGTGTGACAGCGCTGAAATCTCGCATGCATTCTGCGATGAACGCTTACTTGATGCCTTGTGTGACGTTTCATCTGAACATTTAAAGAAAATCGTGGCGTTTGATGGAACAGGGCAAAATCCGTCCGAACTCGAACGTATGATGTTTGCCAAACCGACTCAATTTAAAAATTTCCCAACAAAGCAAGATTCCATTTCACTCATTGGTTTTACGTCCGGAACCACCGGAAAACCAAAGATGACGTCCCACTATCACCGCGACGTTTTGCTCATCTGCGAAGCGTTCCCGAAATATTCACTTCAACCTACGCCAGACGATATTTTTACCGGAAGCCCGCCGCTTGGATTTACATTCGGGCTTGGAGGCCTGGTACTGTTTCCGTTTTACTTTGGTGCCTCGACTTTCCTTATAGAAAAACCATCACCTGAATTGCTGCTCAAAGCCATTTCTGAACATAAAATCTCTATTATTTTCACAGCTCCGACAGCGTATCGCGTGCTGACTACCTTGGCAAAAGACTTCGATATTTCGTCATTGAGAAAATGTGTATCGGCAGGAGAAACATTGCCTTTGAAGGTCTGGCAGGATTGGTTCGATGCGACCGGGCTGAAAATCATCGACGGAATCGGATCGACCGAGATACTTCACATCTTCATCTCATCGACCGAAGAAAATATGAAACCCGGAGCCACAGGTTTGCCAATCCGCGGTTACGAAGCGAAAATCGTCGACCCAAACGGAAATGAAATCACAAACGGCGAACACGGAAGACTTGCCGTACGCGGAATCACAGGCTGCAAATACCTGAATGCGCCTGAAAAACAACTCGAATATGTAGAAAACGGCTGGAACATAACCGGCGATATCTTCCGTAAAGATGCAGATGGCTATTTCTGGTTCGTGACCAGAGGCGATGACATGATCATTTCATCGGGTTACAACATATCGGCGATTGAAGTGGAAAGCGTGCTGCTGATGCATCCCGAAATAGCGGAATGCGCTGTGACATCGGCTCCGGATGAAGAACGCGGCATGTTGGTTTGTGCCTATATTGTTCTTAGGGAACCGAAATATGCGTCGCCAGAAAAAGCAAAGGAAATCCAGGATTGGTTTAAAAATACTGCCGCTCCGTACAAATATCCCAGAATTATTACTTTTATAGAACAGCTTCCTAAGACGGAAACAGGAAAAATCCAACGCTTTAAACTTAAAAAGGCATGATCAGAAAATTACTTTTTGTATTGTCCATTTCGTCATTTTGTTACGGACAACCAGTTATTGAGTGGCAAAAATCTTTTGGCGGATCAAACGCCGACCAAGCTAAAACAATCATCCAGAGTTCAGATGGCGGCTATGTTTTTACCGGAACTACGGCTTCTTCCGACGGAGACATCAGTGGAGCTCACGGGTTGGATGATATCTGGGTCGTTAAAACCGATGCCTCAGGAGAAATGGAATGGCAAAAAACGTTAGGCGGAAGCCAATACGAATATGCTTACCGCGTATTGGAACTGACCGACGGATACCTGGTTTGTGGAGGCACCTTGTCCTGGAACGGAGATGTATCGCAAAATAACGGCCTCGTAGATGCATGGCTTGTGAAACTGGATCCGGATGGAAATCTGGTTTGGGAAAAAACAATCGGCGGGAACAATCTCGATCACGGCCTTGATATCAAGCCACTTCCGGGAGGCGGTTATATCATGGCAGGAGCCAGTGGGCCAACAGCTGCATCACCACTTCTAGACGCCTGGTTCGTTAAGCTGGATGAACAGGCGAATGTAGTTTGGCAAAAAACATACGGCGGTTCCCAGCGTGATGCCATGTACAGCGTTGTATTGACAGATGATGGCGGATTTTTGGGTGGCGGTTATACTGATTCGGCAGATGGAGACGTTACTGGCAGTCACGGCAATCGCGACAGCTGGGTGATCAAACTGGATCAGGACGGAAATCTGCAATGGCAAAAAACATTTGGAGGATCCGGTAACGAAGGAATAGACAATTTGATACGTCTCTCCGACGGCACTTACGCATTTACAGGCTCTACACAATCTAACGATGGCGACCTTGACGGAATTGTACTTTTTTCAGCCTGGTGGACATTGAAATTCGATGCCGAAGGAACTATTTTATGGAGCCGGGAACTCCGGTCTAATGGCGGATGTTCCGGATTGAGCCTGATAGAAGCAAATGACGGCTCTATTGTTACGGCCGGAAGAGCGGCCATGAATTCCCCTTATGTTTATGGAGATTTTCTGGATTGTCATGGAGATGATATGGCAATTGCCGGCTATACCGCATCGGGCGATTTGTTGTATAAAGACGTTTATGGCGGAACCGGGGCCGATTTGGGATCTATGATCGTGCAGACTTCGGACAACGGCTTTGCTTTTTGCGGAAGTTCCGGCTCGTCAGATCTTGATGCAACACAGAACCACGGCGATTACGATATGTGGATACTGAAGCTTTCACCCGCAGTATTATCTGATTCAGTTTTTACCGAGCCTCTATCATTTATGATGTATCCGAATCCATCAAAAAACTTGGTTCATCTGGATCATGAGACAGATTCTTATGAGATTTCAGACATGAACGGAAGAAAAATCCTTGAAGGCAAACGAACTTCTGACATTGATATTTCTGAGCTCACAACAGGTTTGTATACGCTGGAACTACAAACACAAAAAGGTCTTTTCAAAACCAAAGTCATAAAAAACTGAATTGAGAAAGATATTCGTCATATCGAGCCTGACCGCTCTGGCGCTGACTGCCATTTTATATTCCATCAGCTGGAAATTCATTTTCCTGCTGGTGTTTTTTATACCGCTTATTTTACTCGGGATTTATGACCTGCTTCAACCGACACAATCGATCCTGAGGAATTTTCCGGTTATCGGCCATATGCGCAACCTACTGCAAAAGATACGTCCGGAGATACGCCAATACTTTATAGAAAGCGACACCGATGGAAAACCATTCAGCCGTCTGCAACGCGACCTGGTCTATGAACGAAGTGCCAAAAGTTCAGATAACAAACCTTTCGGAACGCAGCTAAATGTCTATGACGAAGGCTACCAATGGATCAACCACAGCATTCGGGCCATCGCGTTTAAAGATGTCAATACGAATCCGCGCGTCAAAGTCGGGTCGTCCCAATGCACGCAGCCTTATTATGCGAGCTTGTTCAACATCAGCGCCATGAGTTACGGTTCGCTGAGCCGGAATGCGGTCATGGCTTTGAACGACGGTGCCAGAGAAGGCGGCTTTTACCATAACACAGGCGAAGGCGGCTTGTCTCCTTATCACTTACGCGGAGGCGATGTGGTCTGGAATATCGGAACCGGATATTTCAGCTGTCGTGATGAGAACGGAAATTTTTCGTACGAACATTTCAGCCAACGCGCGACAAAAGAAAATGTCAAAATGATCGAAATCAAGTTTTCACAAGGTGCCAAACCGGGTCACGGAGGTATTTTGCCAAAGGAAAAAGTCACCGATGAGATCGCGGATATACGATTAGTCGGCAAAGGCCATGATATTGTCTCTCCTCCTGCCCATACCGCATTTAAGACTCCGTTGGAATTGATGGATTTCGTGGAACTGCTCCGGAAAGGCTCAGGAGGAAAACCAATCGGGATGAAAATATGCATCGGGAATAAGTCTGAGTTCATTTCGATTTGTAAGGCGATGTCTGAAACCGGAACAAGATTCGACTTCATCACAGTTGACGGAGGCGAAGGCGGAACCGGTGCGGCACCACCCGAATATTCAGACCATGTCGGGATGCCGTTGCGCGAGGCGTTGGCTTTCGTATACGATTGCCTCAACGGATTCGATTTGAAAGACGAGATAAAGATCATTGCCAGCGGAAAGATCATTTCGGGATTCGACATTATTCGAGCTCTTTCCATGGGTGCCGATATTTGCAATTCGGCCCGCGGGATGATGTTCGCTTTGGGTTGCATCCAGGCTCTGGAATGCCATGCCAACACCTGCCCGACCGGAGTTGCGACTCAGGACGAGCGATTGGTGCGGGGTCTTGTCGTGGAGAAAAAGAGCGTCCATGTAACGAATTACCACAATGAAACCGTCAAGAGCGCCATGGACCTGATTGCATCGGCAGGAATTGACCATCCGGATAATGTGGGCAGAGATGTGGTGAGTATGCGGATAGATAAAACGAAGATCGCGACTTTTGAAGAGTTGTTCCCGGAATTGAAAAAAGGTTGCATGTTACAGCCGGAGAATGTTCCGGATAAATATTTTTACGATTGGAAACGGGCAAGCAGCTCCCAATTCTGATTGAAGATGGAATTGAAAAAATAGCGCGGCCGGGATTTAGTGGAAATCCTTTTGGATAATGAAGCTGGTTATGAGCGTAGATTAATACGACCAAAGGAAGCTTTAAGATGCGCATCAAAACCGCGAATTGACAAAAGATTGAAACGGAAGCCCGAACTGTCCGCCATAAAAAAACATGAAAAAATTTACAAAAACAGAGACGGTACGGTTCAAACACGTCGATTTTGCGGGTATCGTTTTTTATCCTCGGTTTCTCGAAATGCTCAACGATCTGGTCGAGGATTGGTTTGGGGAAGCTCTCGAAAGGCCATTTTCCAAAATACACACGACCAATGGTATTCCGACAGTTGACTTAAAAGTCCAGTTCAAAAAGCCGGCGCGTATTGGGGACGAACTTGAAAAGTCGCTTTGGGTAACGAATCTGGGTGGCGCATCGGTCACTTGTGGCTTTGCTTTTACCCATGCTGACGGAAGTATCTGCCTTGAAGGAGAAGTGACTTTGGTGAATGTAGGGCTTGATAAAGGGCCGAACCAAATCAAAGCCGTTCCTTTTACCGACGAGACCAGAAACCTCATTTCTGCATTCATAACTAATAATAATCACAATAAATAATAACCAAGGTGGATTTTCCAAAATTCAAAGCCGCTACAGTCCAGACTTCGCCTGTTTTTCTTGATGTTGAAAAAACGGTCGACAAAGCGATTTCATTTATCAAAGAAGCCGCTGGCAACGGAGCAAAACTGATCGCGTTTCCTGAAGTTTTCATATCCGGGTATCCGTACTGGAACTGGATCATGACACCGGTCCAGGGGAGCAAATGGTATGAGGGATTGTACCGGAATTCGGTATCGATGGACGATGTTCATTTGCAACGGATATTTGATTCGGCCAGGGAAAACGACATCCATATTGTCATCGGGATCAATGAACGCGGCGACAGTTATGGCGAAATCTACAACACGAACCTGATTATCGACAACGGCGGAAATCTTGTCGGAAAGCATAGGAAACTGGTTCCGACATGGGCTGAGAAACTGACATGGACAGCCGGTGACGGATCTTCGCTAAAAGTCTATAAAACCGAAATCGGGCCAATCGGAACCTTGGCTTGCGGTGAAAATACAAACACGCTGGCCCGTTTTACGCTACTGGCCCAAGGCGAACTGATTCATATTGCCAATTATATTTCGCTTCCGGTCGCTCCACCCGATTATGATATGGCGGAAGCGATAAAAATCCGTGCGGCGGCTCATTCGTTCGAAGGAAAATTGTTTACGATTGTCTCTTGTTCGACTATTTCCCAGGAAATCAAGGACAGATTGCGTGAAGATGTACCGAATGTAGACGAATTGCTCGATAGAAAGAATTCTGCTTTTTCCGGTTTCATCGGGCCTAATGGTGCTGTAATCGGACAACCTTTGATCGACGATGAAGGAATCGTTTATGCAAATATTGATTTATCGAAATGCATCCAACCCAAGCAAATGCACGATATTCTGGGACATTACAACCGTTTTGACATTTTTGATTTAAGGGTCAATACAGCGCCGACGAAAAAGATAACCTTTGTTGGTGAGCATTTCAACGATGATAAAAAATAAAAATAGTACTAAACAATAATTTAAATCAGGTGGAATCAAAACACTCAGATGACGTAATAGGCCGCGCCCGCGTCCAGGACACGCCCGAACTTGAAGCCTACTACAAAGAGCTCGAAACCCTCGGAGCAGGCGCGCTCTGGACAGTTGCCAACGATATCGAACCTTGGGAACCGCGAACGTCTTCCGTTCCTATGCTGTGGAAATACGATGATTTACGCGAACTCGTACTCAAATCAAGCGACCTCGTGACTCCCGAAAAAGCCGGACGACGTGTAGTCTATCTGGTTAATGACAAACGCAAAGATGTTTCGGCTGCCGTCGGTTGGCTGTACACCGGAATCCAGGTCACGCGCCCCGGAGAAAGTACCTCGGCACACCGACACAAAGCTTCGGCATTGCGGTTCATCATGGAAGGCGAAGGCGGCTACACGGTTGTTGACGGAAATAAAGTAACATTTGAAGTCAACGATTTCGTCATCACACCCAATTCCGCCTGGCACGAGCACGGAGTAGCCGAAAATGGAAAGACTTGCGTATGGCAGGACGGCCTCGACATTCCGCTTGTCAATGCACTTGAAGCCAATGATTATGCGGTTTACGACGGAAAGCAGCCTTTAATTGCACCGACGAATTTCCTTCCGCTGAGTTACGCCGGAGCCGGATTGCTACCTTCCGGACACAACTGGGACAAACCGTATTCGCCTTTGTTCAAATATGCGTGGAAAGATGTCTACCCTGCGCTGTTGGAGACGGCAAAAGTAACCGAAGATTCGCCTTTCGATGGCGTGTTGATGCACTATTCCAACCCGTTGACAGGCGGCCACGTCATGCAGACCATGGGAGCATCCATGCAATTGTTACGTGCCGGATTCAAAGGAAAACCTCACAAACACACCGGTTCCTTTGTATATCAATGTGCTAAAGGAAGCGGCTATTCCATTATTGGCGGACATCGGTTTGACTGGGCAGCACGCGACATTTTCTGTGTCCCGAGCTGGACCACACACGAACACCATAACGCATCTGAAAGCGAAGATGCCTGTTTGTTTTCGTTCAACGACTTGCCGGTGATTGAAAAACTTGGTTTGTACCAGGAATCAATTAACGATTAATAATTAACAATGGAAGCTGTTCCGGCTGTGCGCTGCAAGTCCTCATTTGGAAACCAAATTTTTATGTCGCCTTCGCGAGCTTCCGTTGGTCGCTGCGAATGCTCCTAAAAATAAAGGTTGCCAAACTCCGGGCTATCCGCTTCCATCCGGGCTAAACCAAAAAACATTAACCTATCAACACATAAACAAACTTGAAACTTCTCACCTTTTCCCATCAGTCCAAACAAAAAATCGGCGTCCTCCATGGCGATGTAGTTGTCGACCTCGAGACTCTTGGTTTCAAACATAACCTCGAATTCCCAAAATCGATGCTCGAACTTATCGACCTCGGTGAATCGGAAATCAAGCGAATCGAAGATACCATCAAGGCATCGAGTGAAAATGTAATTGCGGCATCGTCACTTCCAACCTCAGAAGTAACCATCCTCGCTCCTATACCAAAACCGCGTAAGAACATCATCGGCATCGGACTTAATTACACCGAACACGTTGCCGAAAGTGCCCGGACTTTGGACACGGACAATACGCTTCCGCAAAAGCCCGTCATATTTTCCAAACCGCCGACTGCCGTTACGGCTACCAACACAGACATCATCCACAACGAAAATCTGACCCAACAACTCGATTGGGAAGTGGAACTCGCGGTTGTAATAGGTAAAAAAGCAAAATATGTTTCCAAGGAAAATGCTATGGATTATGTCTTTGGCTATACCGTCATCAACGATATTTCGGCACGCGATTGCCGACGCGCCGGACAATGGATCGTTTCGAAAGGCCAGGATACGTTTGCGCCTCTGGGTCCGGTTATCGTCACTAAAGATGAAATCAAAGATCCGCATAACCTCAATCTTTCGCTGACTCTGAACGGCGTCGAAAAGCAAAACTCGAACACCAAATTTTTGCTGTTCCGGATTCCTGACCTGATTGAAGATTTGAGCACGGTCTTTACGCTTGAACCCGGCGATATCATTGCAACCGGAACGCCTGCCGGTGTCGGTGCGGGCCGTGAGCCACAGGAATGGATGTGGAACGGAGATGTGGTTGAAGCAACCGTAGAAGGAATCGGCACATTGACCAATCGCGTAAAAAAGCTGGATCGTGAAAAATAAATATGTGCTTTTGGTATTGGTTTTATTGAACGCAATGGTTCTTTTAGGTCAAATCTGGCCGGAAGGCGCACCGCCATTCGCGCGTAAAATCAACATTATATTTTTGATATGCAGCCTGCTTTACTTTGTGGTCGCATTTTCAAAAGGCAAAAAATAATCTTCCCAAATGAAAAAATACAGAATCGGGCAAATAGTCCCATCGTCCAACGTAACCATGGAAACCGAAATTCCGGCTATTTTCCGGGCACGCGAATCCATTCTTCCGGAAAGGTTCACGTTTCATTCCAGCCGGATGCGTATGAAAAAAGTGACCAAAGAAGAACTCGAAGCCATGGATGCGATGAGCCTCAAATGCGCCCAGGAACTTTCAGATGCGCACGTGGACGTCATGGGTTACGCCTGTCTCGTAGCCATTATGAGCATGGGACGTGGCTATCATTGTGTGTCCGAAGTCAATCTTCATCAGGAAACGGTCGCCAATGATTTCCCTACGCCCATTGTCACATCGGCCGGAGCTTTGATCAACGGACTCAAAGTCCTCGGTGCCAAAAAAGTCTCGATCATTACACCTTACATGCGGCCGCTGACTGATCTCGTGGTAGATTATATCGAGCATCAGGGATTTGAAGTCGTGGATTCCATCGCTTTGGAAATTCCTGATAATCTTGAAGTCGCGGCACAAGACCCAATGAACCTGCCCGAAATCTACAAACGGCTTGATTTAACTGGTGTCGATGTAATCGTAGCATCGGCCTGTGTCCAGATGCCATCGTTGGAAGCCATTGACTTAATCGAGAAAGAATCAGGAATTCCGGTTACATCCGCTGCCGTCTGTACTACTTATGAGATGATGAAAAAACTGGGCATTGAAGCCAAATCAACCATTGGAGGAAAATTGTTAAACGGCTCATTTTAAACCAAAATAGAAATTTTACAACATGAGGTAGGAATTCTGTAAGTCCAGCGAATACGTTTTCGTCAACTTTGTAAAACAACAACATCAAAAACGGCACAACATGGACACTACTTACAATCAGGAAGCTTACAGCGAAGACATGGATAACATCATCCGCATCAACAATTCAAACGACGATTCAGATGATTTCGATTATGACTTCGATTATGATCCGAACGAAATGTATTTTGCTCTTTTGAACGAGCCGAATGACTGACTATAACAAAATCAATTCAGGAAAACCGATTCAATTTTGAGTCGGTTTTTTTTGTCTAATGCTGTAAGTTTTGGAAAAAACTACGTAAGCCGAACGGTTTTCGAAGAGGTAACTTTAGTGTAATTCAAAAATCAATTCTTATGGCAACTGTAAATAAAGGCGCACAACAACGCCACGACGGACAAAAAAATTACGATCATTCGAACCAGAGAAATCCAGATAACGTTCGCAATGCAACCCAAAAGCATCACTATAAAGAACACGATGAAACTTTGACGAACGACGAAAACTTCAATATCGATACCAACCAGATCGATGTAAATATGGAGTTTTACGACAAAGATCAAAACGTCGAAAAGTCATAGTAAAGAACAAAATCAATGAATCAATAAATAAACACCAATCCAAATGAACGGACTTTTCAAAACCCTGATTGCTGGTTTCACCGCTAAAAAACTCGGAGGCGGATGCATAGGAACAATAATAGTATTCATCATTGTCTACTGGCTTTTAGGAAAATTCTAAATCAAAAAAGCTATGATACCGGAAGATAAAAGAAAAGCTGATGATCCGGAACTGAATCAGGACGCATCGACTTATGATAAAGATGAGTCGTTTGAAGATTCAGACGATTTCCATAAATATGACGATACGGCGAATTCGAATGCTTCTGGTGAAACCAAAGATTCAGGCAAATTCGACGGAAATAGCAACATTTGATTTTATATCAAAAAACTAAAAAAGCCGCAAATTACGTTGCGGCTTTTTTTATAAATAATAGTACTAAAAATAAATAATAATCATCCTCCTTTGACGAGTCTGTCAAGTAACAGATTCAAATTAACCGTAGCAAAACCCGAACTGTGATCGCTGAGTCCATACGGAATTATCAATTCACCATTGTGGATGATCGATCCGCACGAATACACCACATTGGGCACATAACCTTCGCGCTCGTCCGGATTTGGAATAATCAAAGGTTCTTTAAGGCGTCCGATTTCTTTTTCAGGATGATTGATGTCGTGTAAGGAAGCCCCAATGCAATAGCGTCGCATTGGCCCTACCGCATGTGTCATGACAAGCCATCCGTGGGCGGTTTCAATAGGTGAACCGCAATTTCCAATCTGCACCAATTCCCACGAATATTCCGGGCTTTGGATTTTTACCGGATTGTCCCAGATGTTGATATTATCTGAATACATCAGGTAGTTGTTCCAGCCGTCGATTCTGGAAAGCATGGCATATTTGCCGTTGATTTTTCGCGGAAACAACGCCAGGTTTTTATTCTTCGCTCCTTCTCCATTTAAAGGCGAAGTCTTGAAATCATAGAAATCGTTTGTCTGTAATAGTTTCGGCATGATATGGGAACCGTCGTACGCCGTGTACGTGGCGTAATACACAATCTGGCCGCTTTCCTTGACGAATTTTACAAACCTTGCATCTTCGATACCTTTCGATTCAAAATCAGAAATCGGAAAAATTACCCTGTCGCTAATATCGGTATCACGTGAAAAGCTTATTTTACGATAACTGTCGGAAAGAGCCAGAACCTGATTGTATTTGGAAATGACGTCTGCATCGGAAGTCTTCGATTTTGCAGCCAAAACAATCCGCTTCAACGATTCATAGTCAAAGCGCTCATCGAGTTTCTGATCGACTTCCTGTAAAAACCCGGCATCGATTTCAGCTTCTTCGCCTTTTTTGAGGAATAGTTTCTTCTGATAGATCGTCGTGTGCATCTTATCGGCCTCATCAATGTAATTTCCGGCAGGCATCACCGTAATTTCATTATGCTTATCAATCAACGCCCGACGGAAAACCACCGATGAAATATGTCCTTCGCCCACAGCCCGAAAACTGATCAGGACACGTAATTGCCCTTCTTCTATATTGCTCTGATCCGGATCCGGAACAATGGAAGGATTGAAAAACGCCGCTGATTCAATCGAATACTCATGCGTAAAATAAGACCCGATAAGGTATTTCTGGTAATCGGTCAATTGGCTGTAATCGGCTCCGGCCTTTTCGATATAAGGCTTGACACGCTCACAATGCCGCAACAGTTTTTTGGTGATATTCCTATGTCGTTTGGAAAAATCCTGAAGCAACGGCAGCGTAATCGAAGCCACGGTCTCGGCGTTCATCTCAAGAATTTTGCGCAAAAGTGAAACCGCACGTTCTTCACCGTTGAAGAAATATCGCGCGATCACCCGCTTTGGGTCGGGATACACCCGTTCGGCTTTTCTTTCAATCGATAATCTCATAAGCAATTGGGGTAAGGTTACATCCTAATTTACGAATATAAACCCAAGGGCTTCGTTACATCCTATTAAAATAAAGCCAAAATGTAAGTTTGGACTTTTTGGGCGCGTCGCCGGTTAACAAAAACTACGCAAAGGCTTGTTTTTCTAAACCGCCGTCAGGCTGTCGCCACTCGCTTTTTTGAGGTCGTTTTGAATGGCGGCTTTTTATGTAAAAAATCTACTGATCTTTTGGTTAAAAATCAGTTCCTCAAAAAGAGCTTAGACAAATGTCGCCATCCTTCGCGCGGCCCCAATCTTCGAATCGCCATCAAATCAAACTACGCCAGTACGATTTTTATTCTCGTATCGCCACAAAAAATAACACAGTAGTATATTCCAAATGAAATTGGCACCTATTATTCCAATCAAACCGGTTTCCCAAAAAAGCAAAATACAGTACAGAACAGATGGAAAAAAGATTCCGGCATACCGTTCCCACCGCTGTACAAAAGCCGGAATGATAAAGTAAAAAGCATAAAACACCAACGATAGTATTGCCCAACCAAAAACCATAAGGTAAAAAAGCTGCTTTTCACCTTCACGTTTTTCACCTGTAAGAGTCAGGAAAATCGGGATTACGGCATTCAGAAAAACAGATGCAAGATAAAAGGTAAGCATCCGTTTTTTCATGATGGTATGGAATATCGTTTTGTATTAAAAGGCGACAAGCTTTTTAAGTTCCTTTTCAAAACGCCCTTTCGGTAAATATTGGTCTTCGAGTGCTTTTGTAAAAGGAATCGGAGTATCAAGACTCGCCACGCGAACAATCGGGCCGTCAAGCCACTGGAAGCATTCTTCGGTGATCATGGCCGATAAATCACTCGCGATCCCACCAAACAAACTGTCTTCCTGAAGAATAATGACCTTACTGGTTTTCTTTACAGACGCATAAACCGTTTCTTTATCCAACGGCTGTAATGTCCTCAAATCGATAAGATCAGCAGAAATGTCCGGATTGGCTCCAAGTGTTTCAAGTGCCCAATGGACGGCTGCCCCAAAAGCAAGTATCGTCACATCCGATCCTTGTTTTAAAACAGCAGCTTTTCCAAGCGGCAAGGTGTAATAATCATTCGGGACATCCTGATAGATACTTCTGTATAACAATTTATGCTCAAAGAACATAACCGGATTCGGATCATTGATTGCCGCATTGAGCAAGCCTTTGGCATCATAAGGAAATGCAGGATACACTACTTTGAGTCCCGGAGTTTTAGTGAACCAGGCTTCATTGGTCTGTGAATGGAACGGGCCGGCCTGTGTTCCGCCACCGCAAGGCATCCGAACGACTACATCTGCTTTTTCATTCCATCTGTAATGGACTTTTGCCAGATAATTGACTATCGGGTTGAATCCTGTCGATACGAAATCGGCGAATTGCATCTCGACGATCGCTTTGTATCCGTTTATCGAAAGCCCCATTCCGGCAGAAACCACGGCGCTTTCGCAGATTGGTGTATTAATGACTCGTTCTTTCCCGAACAAATCCACAAAGCCATCGGTGATTTTAAATGCACCTCCGTATTCAGCAATGTCCTGGCCCATTATAACAAGATTCTGATGCCGTTCCATGGACTGACGTAATCCTTGTGAAATGGCATCGACAAAACGGATGTTGTCTTTTGCTTCGGTCGGTTCTATATTTTCAAAAGAATATGGAGCATAAACATCGCCTTCTTCCTCTTCAAAACTAGCTTCAATTTCTGCTTCGGCATTGGCAATCGCAAGATTTTCATCGATTTCCTGACGGATGGTATCGCGAAGCAAATCATCCATATCTTCAGTCAGGATTCCGAGTTTAAGCAGATAACGCCTGTAATTGTCAACCGGATCTTTCTGCGCCCAAATATCCATGAGTTCCTGGGGAACATATTTGGTTCCGCTGGCTTCCTCGTGTCCGCGCATCCGGAACGTCTTGAACTCGATCAGTACCGGACGCGGGTTTTCACGCATCGAAGTCACGATTTCCTGAAGCTCCGAATAGATTTCAAGAATGTTGTTGCCGTCTATGATGTGGGCTTCCATTCCGTAACCGATGCCTTTATCAGCGAGGTTTTCACAGCGGTATTGTTCATTGGTCGGGGTCGAAAGTCCGTAGCCGTTGTTTTCGATCACAAAGACTACAGGCAAATCCCAGACGGCGGCAATGTTGAGTGCTTCGTGAAAATCGCCTTCACTCGTTGCACCTTCTCCGGTAAAAACGGCGGTTACTTTTCCGTTTTTCTTGAGTTTGTTAGCCAAAGCAATCCCATCGGCGACACCTAATTGCGGGCCGAGGTGGGAAATCATACCTATTATCTTATAGTCCTGTGTCCCGAAATGGAACGACCTGTCACGGCCTTTTGTAAAACCGCTGGCTTTTCCCTGCCATTGGGAGAACAATCTGTGTAATGGAATGTCGCGGCCTGTGAACACACCGAGATTACGGTGCATGGGTAAAATATATTCGTCAGGCTCGAGAACGGCTGTGATCGCTGCCGAGATAGCCTCCTGCCCGATTCCCGAAAACCATTTGGAAACTTTCCCCTGACGAATCAGGATTAGCATTTTTTCTTCAATGAGACGCGGTTTGATGAGCCGCTTGTAAAGGAAAAGTAGTTGTTCGTCTGTCAGGTTCCGGCGTTCGAAATTCATTGGGTTTGCAATAATTTGCGGTAAATTTAAGATAATTCGCAAATAATTTACGTGGCTTCTTTATTAATTACATGAAGACGATATCAAACTGATTCTATCCATTGAAGGCAATACTCTACAATTTCCTCCCAACCCGGTTCGCCACATAAGAAATGGCTTCTTCCGGCAAATTCCTTGAAATCGACTTTGCTGCTTTTATCAGAATACTTACCTGCGATTCTTTTGGTCAGCGACGGTGGAAAAATAGTGTCCTTTTCGCCGGCTATAAATAATAAAGGAGCGTGTGGCTTGCTGAAATCGACTCTTGAAAATGATTTGAACAAAGTGTCTTTCCCGATTTTGCGGCTTTCCGGAACGGCGACTTCATCGTAGGCTTTTTGTTGTTCAGATGCCGGCAACGTATTGAAGAATGCCCTGTTATACCAATCCCTTGTTCCCAAATAAGGAGAATTTCCTTTGAGCAGATTTACGGCAGGCCAGACGATTTTTACGGTTGAAAATGGCGGAAAGACATTCTTTGGCGGCGCACCGTCTATACTGATCCCGGCTTCGGCGTGCCCGAGTTCGACCAGTTTAACGATAGCCAACCCAGCCATTGAATGTCCAATAACGATTGGTTTTTCGGGCAAAGTCTGGATGAGTTTGACAATGTTCATCACGACATCTTCGAAACCTGTTTTGGTCAAATCCGGATGGATGTGTTTGCGGAGTTCGGCCGGATCGCCATCGTGGCCGGGATTCGCTGGCGCGTAAACGTTATACCCTTTGTTCTCGAGATACGGCTTCCAGTTTGCCCAGCTGGCATCGTTCACGAACATGCCGTGGACGAGGATGATTGTTTTTGTGGTTGTCATGTTTGTTTGTTTTAGAGGTTGACTAATTTAGTTAAAACATTGATTATTAGATAATTTAATCGAATAAATTTAACTTAGGACGATGTGCCCGCGCTACTGATGCGAGCGGCTATCCTTTTGTGCTAAATGAATGCTCAAAAAATTTTGCCGGATATTTTAGGGGATGAAGCTGATATAGAGATCAGCACAAAAGATAGTAGCGGGCAGCAGGACGGCGGCT
The DNA here is from genome assembly GCF_012911565.1 of Flavobacterium silvaticum. Classification (GTDB taxonomy): domain Bacteria; phylum Bacteroidota; class Bacteroidia; order Flavobacteriales; family Flavobacteriaceae; genus Flavobacterium; species Flavobacterium silvaticum. Next base: position 325,900 of record NZ_JAAMPU010000107.1, read on the forward strand.
TAGAAAAACAAGCCTAAGCGTTAGTTTTTGTTAGCCGGCGGAGCGCCCATTTTTTTAATCTTTTAATGTTTCAATCTTTCAATCCTTTAATTACATTTGTTTCAGCCGCAAGGCTCTAATCTAATTTATATGCAAAATATCCCATCAGTGGACTTGCGTGATTTCCTTTCGGGTGACCCGGAACGCAAACAGAAATTTGTAAATGAAATCGGAAAAGCATACGAAGACATTGGCTTTGTAGCATTAAAAGGTCATTTTTTAGATGACAAATTAGTAGATGAACTGTACGGTGAGGTCCGGAATTTTTTCAGCCTTCCCGTAGACACTAAAAAGAAGTATGAGATTCCCGGAATTGGTGGCCAGCGCGGTTATGTTTCGTTTGGAAAAGAACACGCGAAAGGCCGTTCTGCCGGTGATTTAAAGGAATTCTGGCATTTTGGACAGTATGTGGAAAACAATCCCGCTTTGGAAGCCGAATATCCTGCGAATGTTACGGTAGACGAACTTCCCAAATTCAATGAAGTTGGAAAAGAAGCCTATCAGATGCTGGAAAAAACAGGCATTTATGTACTTCGGGCATTGGCTTTATATTTAGGCCTGGACGAATTTTACTTTGATAATTACATCAAGAATGGAAACAGCATTTTGCGTCCGATCCATTACCCGCCGATTACTGACGAACCGGCAGACGGTGCCGTACGCGCAGCAGCCCATGGAGACATCAACCTGATTACGTTGTTGATGGGCGCCCAGGGTAAAGGCCTTCAGGTGCAAAACCATGATGGCGAATGGATCGATGCCATAGCACAACCTGACGAATTGGTTATAAATGTTGGCGATATGCTGTCTCGTCATACGAACAATAAACTTAAATCTACGATCCATCAGGTCGTGAATCCGCCGCGTGAATTGTGGGGAACTTCGAGGTATTCGATCCCGTTTTTCATGCACCCGATAAGCGAGATGAAGCTTGACGTGTTGCCAGAAGCCATAGATGCCGATCATCCGAAAGGTTTTGAAGATATTACGGCTGGGGAATTTTTACATGAGCGATTGGTTGAATTGGGGTTGATTAAGAAATAGTTTGATAGACGGGAAAGTCCGGAAAGTCCGGAAAGTCCGGAAAGACCGAAAAGTTTCTACCAAAACTTGATTTTCCGGTCTTTCCGGACTTTCCCGACTCCAATAAAAAATTATGGCCAAAAAACTTACCTCCTTAAACGACCTCGGCGGATTCGTTTTCTCCACGAACAAAGATTTTGAATTCGAGGCTGTAGAAACATCGAACAAAACTCTCGATCCGAAACAGCAGCGCCTTGAAGCTCATCTCGATAAGAAGAACCGCGGTGGAAAAGTCGCGACTGTAATCACTGGTTTTCAGGGTTCTGATGACGATTTGAAAACGCTTGGTAAAATGCTCAAGACAAAATGTGGCGTCGGTGGAGCGGTTAAAGACGGCGAAATCATCATTCAGGGGAATTTCCGGGACAAGATTATGGAAATTCTGAAGGGTAAGGGATATTTTGTGAAACGGGTTGGAGGTTAACGGGTAACGGTTTACCTCACGGAGAAATAATCTAGAATACATTTTCTAATTTAAAATTGCTATCTGTTAATTCTTAAGCAATTATTGATATGCGGCAATTGGAATCACGAATAGATGTGGGACAATTATTTTAAGAATTTATACATTTTTTATGTACCTGGGTTATTTACCAGATGATTAAATTGCCACTGGGGAGGGGCCAATGGTGTCCCTACAAAATCCAGATTTAACTGAGATACAGAAAACATGTAATAAATGTTAATTTTATGTATTCTCTATTTTGTATTTGCATAGTTATTGGCGAGTTTTGGATGGAGTTAGCCTAAAAGTAAATCCGGATCTGTCTGGTTCCATTTTTCTAATACAAGTTCAATGACCATTATCTGATAATCACTTTAAGAAAACAAGCTATTATCTAATTGTCCAATTATCCAATTATCTAACTTCCCAATTATCACTTGATCCCTTCCTCCCAACTCATCATCAACCCAGACGGTACCATCTACCACATCAACCTAAAACCAGGGCAAATTGCCAATGACATCATCACAGTCGGCGATCCGGCACGCGTGGAAAAAATCACGAAGCACTTTGATTCCATAGAATTCTCGACCGTTAAACGCGAATTCAAGACCCAAACCGGATATTATAAAGGAAAACGACTGACGGTAATTTCAACCGGAATTGGCCCGGACAACATCGATATTGTATTCAATGAACTCGATGCTTTGGTCAATGTCGATTTCAACAAGCGTGAAATCAAACCGCAACACACGGCCCTGAATATCATACGCATCGGGACTTCCGGATCCATTCAGGCCGACGTGCCTTTGCACAGTACGGTGATTGCACGAAAAGCCATCGGAACCGATAATATGCTGCGTTCCTATATCTTAGGTGATAAAACAGACCCTGCTTTGGAAGATGCTTTTATCAAACACACGAATTGGGCGGCGGAAAAAGGCAGACCGTATGCCGTTACCGCATCAGAAGAATTGGCTTCTAAATTCGCATCTGAAAAAACCTTTGATGGAATTACCGTCACGAACGGCGGATTTTATGGGCCTCAGGGTCGCGTAATCCGGCTTGGCATACAAGATCAGGATTTGAATGATAAGCTCGCCTCTTTTGAAACCGGCGATTTACGCGTGACGAACCTCGAAATGGAAACGGCGGCAATTTACGGCCTGTCTGCCTTGCTTGGGCATAATGCGGTTTCACTCAGCGCCATCATTGCAAACAGGGCTTTGGAAACATTCAGCGACAATCCGGAAAAGCCGATAGCCGATTTGATTACTTATGTTTTGGATAAGATTGCAGCTGAAAAATGAAATTCGTTACTGAAGAAATAGCACGAATCCAAAAGGAAATGACGTCACTTGTGATGCATATTCCGGAGGAAATCTTTTCTGCCAAACCGAATCCGTCGAAATGGTCTAAAAAAGAAATCCTCGGGCATCTGATCGATTCCGCCCAACACAACCTGGTTCGGTTTACAGAAGCACAATATTTGCCGGAGCCTTATCTGCACAGACCTTATAATCAGGATGCATTGGTTTTGATAAATAACTATCAGCAAGCAGATTCGGAAGATTTACTGGTGCTTTGGCTCGGGTTGAATACCCGTATCAGTTATATCATCGAATCGGCTTCCGAAGCTGTACTCGAAAGAAAAGTAATCTTGCCCGACGGTTCACAGGCCAACCTCGAATTCCTCATGACCGATTACGTCAAACACCTGCAATCACATTTGAATCAAATCAAATAAATTTCACTTACAAATGCGAAGCATTATCTTAGTGTCTTAAAAATCTTTCTTTGCGACTTGGTGTCTTAGAGTCTTCGTGTCAAAAAATCTCATATGAATCTCCAGAAAATAACAATCTCCGGCGTTCCCGAACACTTCAACCTTCCGTGGCGCTTATGCATCGAAGAAGGCGATTTTGAAAATACAGGAATCGACGCCAAATGGACAGACGTTCCGGAAGGCACAGGTAAACTCTGCCAAATGCTCCGATCCGGAGAAACAGATGTTGCCGTTATCCTGACCGAAGGCATCATCAAAGACATCATTGCCGGAAATGATTCCAAAATTATCCAGGTGTATGTTGAAAGTCCACTGCTTTGGGGAATCCATGTGGCTGCTGCATCAGATTTTAAAGAGATTTCCGACCTTGAAGGAAAAATCGCGGCAATCAGCAGATACGGCTCAGGTTCGGAACTGATGTCATATGTCAATGCATCCGAACAGAACTGGCCGAAAGAATCCGTCAGATTCGAAATCGTAAACACGCTTGACGGTGCCATCGAAGCCTTGTCGAATGGAACCTCCGATTATTTTATGTGGGAACGATTCATGACACAACCCATCGTGGATAAAGGTATTTTCAGGCGAATCGGTGTTTGCCCGACTCCATGGCCGTCGTTTGTGATTGCTGTGAGGAATGAGTTTCTTGAAAAACATCCGGAGGCAATAGAAAAATTATTGTCCGTTATCAATCAAAAGTCGTCCGGATTCAAATCTGTATCGGGCATAAATCAAACACTCGCAAACAGATACGGGCAAAAAATCGAAGATATAAATCAATGGCTTACGCTGACAGAATGGTCCCGGGAAAACCTGTCGGAGGCGCTGTTAAACAAAATTCAAAATCAATTGCTCACCTTCGGAATCATGGATAAAAAGGGTACTTTTGCGCAATTAGTCCACTCCTAACCTGCCGAATTTCCGGATGATAAAAGCCAGCGAAATCTCTTTCCAGAAAATCCGGAACGCCCTTCAACTTCCAAAACCCTGGGACCTGGTAATTATTTTCCTGCTGAATATCCTCATTGCAATCCCTGTCTTTATACTGGCGCACCATTTCCTTATAGATCCGCAATGGCCATGGCAATTGGACAGAATTCTTTTATTCATAGGAATACTGGTAATCATCCAACTGATTTTGCACTTTATACGCAAAGTCATTATTTTGGGTATTGGATTATATCTGATAGCTCTCATTTGGGGAAGCCTTTTTGGAAGTTATGGTTTCAATAGTGTTTTTGAAGATTACAGATACATGGTTTACGGCATGAGCGACAGCCCTAATCCGCAGGATTTGATACTTTCCAAATTGTTGCCTTTTCCGAACAAATCCAAAATAATCAAGGCGGTCCAATACGACAATCCTAAAGTCCGTGATTTCTCACTCATGTGTACCCGGAAATATTTCAGCGACGTGAAAGGTTATGGTAGTTATTACACACTGATCCAGTGCTTTGCCGTTTTCAAGGAAATCAATTCGAGATGGAATTACGTAAGCGATCCGAAAGGACGTGAATACATTGCGACGGCTTCCGAATCATTGCCCTATTTGTCAGGTGATTGCGATGACCATGCGGTATTGATGGCCGCCTGCGTCAAATCTATCGGTGGCATTCCAAGATTGATTCATACCGGAGGACATATTTATCCTGAGATTCTCATCGGCAATAAAAAAGACCTTGAAACCGTGAATTATCTGGTCAAAAAAGTGCTTTTTCCCATTGAAAGTAAAGACAAGACACTCCATTACCATATTGACGAGCGCGGACAAATATGGCTCAACCTTGACTATACCGCGACGTATCCGGGCGGGCCGTTCATGCACGAAGAAATCCTGGGCGCACTAACGCTGAACTGATTTGTGCATCGGAGTAAATCACTATATTAGCCCAATCAAAATTGTCCCATGAAAAAATTGCTACTTCTATTGCTTTGCGGCACGCCACTTTTTGCACAGGAAACCGGCAGCCCGATCGCGGAAAAAAAGAACGAGGTGCGTCTGGATGTACTTTCCGCCGTCGCTTATGGTAAAGCCAACCTGTCTTATGAACGTTTTCTTTCTGACGATTGGTCGGTTGGTTTGACCGGAAGTTTTTCGTTTTCTGATAAATTCGACAAAGATTTCGATCGTGGGTACCGCAATACGTTGCCAAAGACCGAAATAATCCCATATGTACGGTATCGGCTGTCCGACAGTTTCAAATCGTACTATTTCGTAGAAGTTTTTGCTTCGCTGAACAGCGGTGATTACAAAGAGATGATCCGCGATTCAAATGGAGCTACTGCCATTTATCGAATCAATAAAGAAGGATATTTTGATGTGGCTCCCGGAGCTTCAATTGGCTACAAAGTTTATTTTGCAGAAAAATTCGTGCTTGAATTCCTTGCCGGTGCCGGTTTTAATCTGCTGGATCCCGATAAAAGTCCTGATGTCGTGACACGATTGGGAATCAATGTTGGCTATCGCTTCTAAAATCTACCACAAAATTCAGCTATGAAACAGTTTATAAAATATTTGTTCGCCACTTCATTGGTCCTGAGCCTTTTTTCGTGTGATGACGAGGATGGATTTTACAATGAGAAATATGTAGATACGACACAATTGGTAACTATTGATGGGGATTCGGAATTCCATGCCGGTGAAAACCTGTATGTAGGTTCGTCCATTCCACGCTACATCAGCGAACCCGGATTTTCAGACTTGCTCGATATTTATGGGACGACAGGCGGCGCAACGGCGTTTACGTTTTCTTATATTCTTGAAAAGCAAGATATCGACGGTGAATGGATATTCGTAGATTTTACAGATGTTTCCATCGATGTACAGGAAGGATCAGCCGAAAACGGAAGCTTTATCCTTGCCCATGCGGAATACTCACAAACTACCGATGAATACAACTATTATGGTGGCATTCCATTGGCATCTGCAGGAGAATACCGTCTCAGTTTCGGGGTAAACAGCGATTCGACGAATGAAGTCGAATTCAGGTCGGAATCTTCAGGAAACAACATCAACCTGAACCTGATTTCTGATATGGCCGGATTGGACGCTAATGGATATTACCATTTCACCGTGCTTCCGTAATCACCATTGAACCGGTTCCAGATTCTTTGATTTGAGGTATTCGTTGGCCTGGCTGAAATGCCGGTTTCCAAACCATTTGCCCTGATTTGCACTCATTGGCGACGGATGTCCTGAAGCCAGCACCAGATGTTTCGACTTGTCTATATTCTTTCCTTTTTGTTGGGCGTAATTTCCCCAAAGCAGGAAAACCACGTGTTCTTTATCACGCGATATGTGCGCAATGACAGCATCGGTGAACGTTTCCCAGCCTTTTTTCTGGTGGCTTCCGGGTGCACCTTCGCTTACGGTAAGGGTGGCATTGAGCAATAAAACACCTTGGTCTGCCCATCGTTCCAGATTTCCTGAATTCGGGACAGGTTTACCAAGATCACGGCGGATTTCTTCAAAGATATTGACTAAAGAAGGCGGTGTACGAACAGAATCGGCTACCGAAAAACAAAGCCCGTTAGCCTGCCCATAGCCATGATACGGATCTTGTCCGATAATGACCACGCGAACCTTATCGAACGGACAACGGTCAAAAGCAGCGAAAATTTGCCTGGCCGGAGGATAACATCGTTTGGATTTATCGAGGTATTCATTTCGGACAAAACCAATAAGTTCCTGGAAATAAGGCTTTACGAATTCATCCGACAATTCGGTTTTCCAAGATGATTCTATGTTGACATCCATTTTGTTTTTTCCCAAATATACAACGCCGGACTAAAAGCCATTTACACAAAACCTTCGATTTTTCCTTAAATTTGCACAGGCAATTGCCACCACACAGAATGATCAGCATTACAGATAAAACCCTTCAGGACCTTCAGTTCCCTACCATACTTGAAACCGTCGCTTCTTCCTGCATCACCGAATCCGGAAAGGAAAAAGCGTTGGCCATAAAACCGTTCCGGGACGAGGAAACTTTGATGGCAGCCCTGAGCCAGACTTCGGAATACGTTTCTTCTTTCCAGAATAACAATGCGTTGCCGAACCATGGTTTCGAATCGGTAGCGGGGGAATTGAAATTCCTGGCCATAGAAGACAGTTTCCTCGAAGCAGCCGCTTTCCGCAAGATTGCCGTGTTGTCTGAAACAGCGAATACGATGATCCAGTTCCTGAGAAAGTTCGACGATTATTATCTGAAATTAAAGCTCAGGTCTGATTCAGTTACGTTCACTAAAGACATCAACAAGGAAATCGATGCGATCGTGGATCAATACGGCGAAGTCAAGGACAATGCATCGCCTATGCTGGCCGAAATCCGGCAGAATATCAATATGGTCCGGGCCAAAATCAACCAGAGTTTCGCCCAGTCGCTCTCGCATTACAACAATCTGGGGTATCTGGACGACATACGCGAAAGCGTCGTGGAAAACCGGCGTGTGCTTGCTGTTCTGGCCATGTACAGGCGAAAGGTAAAAGGCAGTATCCTTGGCACTTCAAAAACCGGAAGCATTGCATTCGTAGAGCCCGAAGCAACACTGAAATATTCGCGCGAACTCAATAATCTGGAGTTTGAACAGCGCGAAGAAATTACCAGAATCCTTAAAAAGTTATCGGCTACTATCCGTCCGATGATTCCGATTGTTTCCTCTTATGAAGATTTCCTCAGCGATATCGACGTGGTGTTCGCCAAGGCCAAATATGCGCTCCGGATCAATGGTATTTTGCCTCACATAAACAAATCGCGACGGTTGTATTTCCGTGAAGCCTTCCATCCTATCCTGTTATTGACGAACCGTCAGAAAAAAGAACCGGTTTATCCACAGGATTTCGAATTGAATCCGGAGAACAGGATTATCGTGATTTCCGGCCCGAACGCAGGAGGAAAAACCATTTCGCTAAAAACGGTCGGTTTGCTTCAATTGATGCTGCAAAGCGGTTTGTTGATTCCGGTGCATGAACGAAGCGAGACGTTTTTGTTCGACCGGATACTGACGGATATCGGAGACAATCAATCCATTGAAAACCATTTAAGTACCTATAGCTATCGCCTGAAGAACATGAACTACTTCCTTAAGAAGTGTAATGACAGGACGTTGTTTCTTATCGATGAATTCGGAACAGGTTCAGATCCGGAACTCGGTGGTGCATTGGCCGAAGTCTTCCTTGAGGAATTCTATCATCGCGAAGCTTTCGGTATCATCACGACGCATTATGCCAATCTCAAAATGCTCGCGAATGAATTGCCATTTGCTGCTAACGCCAATATGCTTTTTGACGAAAAGTCCCTGGAACCGATGTATCGGTTGATTATCGGACAGGCCGGAAGTTCGTTTACGTTTGAAGTGGCTCAAAAGAACGGCATTCCGTACGGCTTGATCAATAGGGCCAAGAAAAAAATAGAAGGCGGCAAAGTGCGTTTTGACAAGACCATCGCAACGTTACAGAAAGAACGGTCGAAACTCGAAAAGACATCGCAGAACCTGAAAGAAGAAGAAACCAAAGCCCGAGAGGAAAGCCGTAAACTCGAAGACACGAACGTACGCATACGCCAAAAGCTTGAAAGTTATCAGGAATTGTACGATTCAAATCAAAAGACCATTTACCTGGGCCAGAAAATCGAGGACATGGCCGATAAATACTTCAACAACAAAAATAAAAAAGACCTTATCGGTGAATTTTTGAGGCTTGTTGAAATCGAGAATTCCAAACGTAAAAAGGCAACCCCGAAAGAAAAAAAGGCCGAAGAAGTCAAAAAGAAAGAGGTAGTCATTGAGGTCAAAGCCGTCGTAGAAGAAATCCGTCAGCAGAAAAAAGAAAAGAAAATCAAGGAAGCTGCGGCTCCAAAACCAAAGGCCACATTGAAAGTGGGAGACAGAGTCCGGATGCTTGAAGGAAAAGCCGTGGGCAGTATCGATTCGATTGAGAAAAACAAAGCGACAGTAAATTACGGCCTGTTCACTTCCAAAGTCAGCCTGGACGAATTGGAACTGGTTGAAGCCAAGAAAAAATAATTAATAATTAACGATGAATAATTAATAATTCCTTTATAATAAATTATTCTATTTAATCACCTGATCCACCCACAACGCCTTCATTGTTAATTGTTAATCATTCATTATTAATTCAACTATGAACATCCAAAACCTCCCGCAAGGAAAAAAAATAATCCTATTCGACGGAGTCTGCAACCTGTGCAACTCATTCGTGCAATATGTAATCGAGCGTGATAAAAAAGATACGTTCCGGTTTGCATCGCTCCAATCTGAAATTGGCGAAGAAATACTAAATCATATTGGCATTGACAGAAGCAAGACCGATAGCATCATCCTATACGAACCGGGAATCGCGTATTATTACAAATCGTCTGCGGCGCTCGAAATCGCAAAGTCACTAAGCGGCTTCGTAAGCTGGTCTTTCGGATTCAAAATATTGCCGACCGCATTCCGTGACTGGGTTTATGATTATGTCGCGAAGAACAGATACAAATGGTTCGGGAAACAGGAAAGTTGCTGGTTACCGACACCTGAGTTGAAAGGAAAATTCATCGATTGAAATAAAAAAGCCGGAATCATTCGTTCCGGCTTTGTCTTTATATGATGGTTTATCAATTCTTTACGATTTTCTTCACGGCTTTCCCTTGATTCGTTATGAGTTCCAATGCATACATTCCTGTAGAGAGTGTTGACAAATCAATTGCTGTATCAGTTCCTGTCAATTGCCTTGATAAAACGAGACGACCGTTAAGATCATAAATCCTGGCTTCAGAAGCGGTCGCATCTGTCAGGGAAACATTCAAAATATCTTTTGCGGGATTTGGATACACCTTGACCAACGAAGAAGCATAATCACTTACTCCAAGAATATCCGCATCGACCCTGTAACCATCCATTGCAATGAAATATTCATTAGTACAATCAAAATGACGGACGACGAGCCTGACACTCTGGCCTTGATATGCACTTAAATCCATAGTCCTGAATGATCCCTCTGGTTCGGCGAGCGTTTCCTCATAAAGCGGCTCTCCAAGTATGGCAACAATTTCTGAAACTTCATTGTAATCGTCAACTATATTCTGGATAAGTTCGGTTGTAGCCGCGTCGCCGGGAATGGCATAGATGGCAAAATGTTCTGCGAAAAAAGTAAAATCCAATGCGCCAATCTTAACCTTTGCTTCTACATTGGTCGCTCCTTCCGGAATAGAAACTACAGGAAGAAAAAGAAGATTGTCCGGAGTAAGTGCCGGATCTTCGGCATTTTCATCATAAGAAGCGGAATAGGCAAATCCGCCGTGTATGTTGAGCAGTTCCGAATTTGGAACAGATTCTTCGGTTATTCCCCACACAATTCCGTCACCGTCTGCATCGAGCGTATACATATCATCAAAATCCGAAGCCTGGTCAAAATCAAGATTTATGATATTGGTCTGGGCAGACGATTGTCCGTATGTGAGAAAGCCCAATGTGGCGATAAGTAAAATTCTTTTCATAGCTGTTATTTTCGTTTCAATCAAAATTAAAATAAAAACTTTTCAAAAAACAGGCTTTTGGACAAACAGCTCTTATTCCCGATTATCTGCCGATATGTGCTTTGGCTTACCTATAACACTTGTTGCCAATGCATTTCCAAGAACATTTGTCGCGCTGCGGAACATATCGCAAAAATGATCTATCGGCAGTATGAGTCCGATGCCCACGATCGGGATATCGAACATACCGCAAGTTGCGGCAACAACCACCAGACTGGCCCGCGGTACACCGGCGATTCCTTTGCTTGTAAGCATCAGCACCAAAAGCATGGTGAGTTGTGTTCCGATGTCGAGTGTGATGCCATACGCCTGAGCAATGAAGATGCTGGCAAACGTCATGTACATCATGCTGCCGTCAAGGTTGAACGAATAGCCTAGCGGCAACATAAAAGATACGATTCGGTTCGGGATGCCGAAGCGTTCGAGTTCACTGGTCAGCTTTGGGAACACGGCCTCGCTGCTTGTGGTACTAAAGGCGATGAAAAGCGGCCCTGCGATACGTTTGAGCAACGTGGTCATCCTTGATTTCAAAACCAGATAGCCAACAAGTAAAAGCACGACCCAAAGCGATGCGATACCTACCAGGAATGATCCGAAAAAGTAAGTGTACGTCTTTAGCAAATCGGCAAAATCACGGATTGCAAATACGGCAGCAATGGCTCCGAAAACTCCAATAGGCGCAAATTTCATCACATATCCAACCATCTTGAGTATGATATGCGCCAGACTGTCAAGTAACTTGATGATTGGTTTGGCGGCTTTCCCGATAGAGGCTGCAGCCAATCCGAAGAATATGGAAAAGATGACGATCTGCAGGATTTCATTGGTAGCCAACGCTTCAAAAACACTTTTGGGAAAGATGTGTTCGACGAAATTTTTAGCCGAAAACGCCTGTGTATTTCCCGAAACTTCAGTGGCTTGCTTGATGTCAAGATGCGGTAGGTTCAATCCTTTTCCGGGTTCGAGCACATTGACCCAAAGCATCCCGATAAGTAATGAAATGAACGATGCCGAAAAGAACCAAAGCAATGCCTTACCTCCTATTTTCCCGACTTCTGAAATATTGCCGAGCTTGGCAATCCCGACCACAAGTGTCGAAAAAACCAACGGCGCGATGATCATCTGGACCAAGCGTATAAAGACTGTCGCAAGTAATTTTATACCGTCACTAAAAGATTCGGCAGCTTCGGGCTCAAAACCCTGGCGTACATAAACACCTACGCCAATGCCAAGGACCATCGCGATAAGGATTTGTAAAGTCAGGTTTGAGAAAATTCCCGGTTTGGAAGTGCGCTCCATTATTTTGAATGCGGATAAGAGTTGTCAATCAGGTAAAAATCGGCCAGCACCATGGCGGCCATGGCTTCTACTATAGGTACTGCACGCGGAACCACGCATGGATCGTGTCGACCTTTCCCTTGTTGCATGACGATTTCACCGGATGCTGTCAGTACTTCCTGTTCACGTATCAATGTAGCCACGGGTTTGAAAGCCACGCGAAAATAAATGTCCATACCGTTGGAAATGCCGCCCTGAATTCCGCCGGACAGATTGCTTTTGGTAGAGCCATCTGGATTGAACAGATCGTTATGTTCACTGCCTTTCATTCGGGCACCACAGAATCCGCTACCGAATTCAAAACCCTTGACGGCATTGATGCTTAACATCGCTTTGCCCAATTGGGCATGCAATTTATCGAATACAGGCTCGCCCCAACCGGCCGGAACGCCTTCTATGACACAGGTCACGGTTCCGCCTATGGTATCACCTTGTTTGCGGATTTCACGAATCAGGGCTTCCATTTTTTCGGCAGTTGCGGTATCCGGGCAACGCACGTCGTTTGAATCTACGGCGTCGAGGTCGAGCTGCTGGTATGGCTTATCTATGAAAATATCCCCGACCGAAGAAACGAACGCACGGACTTTTATATGTGACAGGACTTGTTTGGCAATAGCCCCGGCAACGACTCGTGAAGCCGTTTCGCGGGCCGAACTTCTTCCGCCTCCACGGTGATCGCGATGTCCGTATTTTTCGTGATACGTGTAATCGGCATGGCTGGGACGGAATGCGTCTTTGAGATGGTCGTAATCATGGGATTTCTGGTCGCTGTTGCGGATGATGAACCCGATTGGCGCACCTGTAGTTTTGCCTTCGAAAATACCCGAAAGAAATTCAACCTCGTCTTCTTCCTTGCGTTGGGTGACTATGGCGGATTGTCCGGGACGACGACGGCGCATTTCTGTCCGGATAGCTTCAAGATCGATTTCGATATTTGGCGGACAACCGTCGATTACACCGCCTATGGCGGCTCCGTGTGATTCGCCGAATGAACTTAACCTATATAATGTTCCGAAAGAATTGCCTGCCATGTTTTGGTTTTGGACAAAAATAACGGATAATTAATAATTAACGATGAATAATTGAATTCCTAGTAGAATTAAAAGTCGCGTCATCCCGAAGATTAATTGTGAAAACTTCGGAGAAAATAGACGGGCGGAATTACGAGGTAATTTTCAAGGCAATAAAAGAATAAGTTGTTACCATTACATCACTGACAAATTTCAAAAAATAAACAGGAGCGGGTGGTTAGAAAATTTAACATTTTTTACAGGAAAAATGTACCTGGGAAATTTTCGGATTTTGTAGGGAACACCAATGGCCCCTCCCCAGTGGCAAAGTAACAATCTGCAAAATATGTCCGATACAGAAAAAATGTATAAAAAGTTAAATTGATATTTCGTGTCAGAGACGAAATTTCCTGTGCAAAAGATAAAAGCAATCTTGAAACAAATTGAATGTCTTGCCCACAAATCCCTGATCTCTATCAAATCAGGTTGCCATGTGTGAAATCACATATAAAAAATCATTTAACACAAAAAGCGTGTTAAAGCATTTTAAAATTATGATTTAACACAGAAAAAGTGTGAAACCATTTTTCAAATTTTATTTAACACAGAAAATCAATAACGAAAGAACTCAAATAAAGTCCGTAACCCAGATGCTGTAGCAACAGTTAACCATCAGTACCCATAACCTTAACCTTCGCTTGTCTTTCTTCTAAAACACAATGCTTTCATTTGTAAAACGTCAATCCAGATGAAAAAGAGAAAACCGGTAGTAGTAGTGTTGTCCGATGTCCATTTAGGCACCTACGGATGCCACGCCAAAGAGTTGTTGCATTACCTCAAATCCATCAAGCCGAAAATACTGATCCTCAACGGAGACATCATTGATATCTGGCAATTCCGCAAATCATATTTTCCAAAGACACATTTGAAAGTGGTACAGCGTATCATGGATTTCGCAGCCAAAGGCACGCAGGTGTATTACCTGACCGGAAATCACGATGAGATGTTGCGTAAGTTCAGCGACATGCGTTTAGGAAATTTACATTTGGCCGATAAACTCGTACTTGAACTCGACGGACGCAAAGCCTGGGTTTTCCACGGAGACGTTTTTGATTCCTCTGTCCAGCATTCCAAATGGATCGCGCGATTGGGTGGATGGGGTTATGATTACCTGATTCTGGTAAACCGAATGGTGAATTGGTGCCTGGCAAAACTGGGCCGCGAGCCTTATTCCTTCTCAAAAAAGATAAAAGGCAGCGTCAAAAAGGCGGTGAAATTTATATCAGATTTTGAAAAGACGGCTACAGACCTGGCCATAGAGAACGGATACGATTATGTAATCTGCGGGCATATCCATGAACCGAAGATTGTAGAAACTTCAAACAAGCACGGTAAAACGACGTACCTCAATTCAGGCGATTGGATCGAAAACAGGACGGCTTTGGAATACTATAAAAAAAGCTGGAAACTGTATTCCTATGATGAGAACAAACCTCAGGAAGACGAAGAGGATTTGTTTGAAATGGAGAATGAAATACTGTCGCTGGATTTGACCGGACGCAAAATGACAATTTCCGCCTGATCCCAAATGGAAATCATGTAACAAGAATTTTCTGTCGAAAAAATCTGATGGCTAGTTTTACAAAAACTAAAACACAAACCATCATGACAAAACGAATCTTGTTTTCAGTATTCCTTTTGGCCGGATTATCGGCAAGCACAAAAGCACAGACAATTCCTAAAAATGCCATCGGGCTAAGGCCTAATGCCGGAGACGGAATTGGGCTTGACGCTTCTTACCAACGCAAAGTTTTTACAAAAAACCGGCTCGAGTTTGATTTAGGTCTTCGCGAAGACGGACATTACGATGCCGTTAAATTCGCCGCCCTTTTCCATTGGGTATTCAAAATTGACAAAGGATTCAACTTTTACGCCGGCCCTGGAATTGGAGCCGGACACTGGAACGACGACCGCAATTATTACAACAACGGAAACGGGAATGATCCGCGCTGGTCAGATAACGGCGGTTACGGATTCGTTACCGGAGTAGCCGGAATCGAATATGTATTCTCAAACATACCGCTCCAATTGTCATTCGACATCCGTCCGGAAGTTCATTTTGGGGACGACCGTAAAGATTATGACAATGATTATCACGACCTGGTTCCCGATGTTGGTTTCGGCGTCCGATACACCTTCTAAAAAAAATCCCCGTCATCACGAACGGGGATTTTTTTTATTCGAATACAATCGGTTTCTTTGAATTGATTTTTACGATGGCGTACGGATTCGTAATAGCCATAGTCGCCATACCATCGGGTTTGGTTTCCTTGACTTTCACTACGATTTTGTCCGGGAATTCTTGTGCCGATTCCACTGTAATACTATATCCGCCGGTATTTTTTTCGCCCATGTTCAGTAAAACGAAATTGGCCGTCTGCACATCTGATGGCTGGACTTTGCCTTTGAGTTTTTTATCGTTGAGCAACATCTGAATTTCCTGTTCCGTAGTG
Source organism: Flavobacterium silvaticum (assembly GCF_012911565.1). Lineage (GTDB taxonomy): Bacteria > Bacteroidota > Bacteroidia > Flavobacteriales > Flavobacteriaceae > Flavobacterium > Flavobacterium silvaticum. Next base: position 341,652 of record NZ_JAAMPU010000107.1, read on the forward strand.
AGGGTTTCATAGAACTGGAAATTCCCGCCTCCGTATTCGGATGTTGTCAGGACTTCAAACAATGGCTTTGTGCCAGTAGTCGCTTTTGGGGCAGAACAGGAAACAACTAAAATTACCGAGAACAGGCAGATGACTTTTTTCATGCTTTTACGTGTAAGGCTTCTTCGTACAACGCTTCGTAAAGCGGTAATATTTTGTCAATGTTGAATTGGGATGCGACTTCGCGTGCATTCTTGCGGAACTTCTGGTATATGGTTTCATTGCCGAGGATTTTTATCGCATTAGCGGCCATTGCATCTACATCGCCCACATCACTGAGATAACCTGAAATGCCGTCGAAATTCACTTCGGGCAAACCGCCTGAATTACTCGAAATCACCGGAATTCCCCAAACCATCGCTTCCAATGCGGCCAGACCGAAGCTTTCTGTTTCAGATGGCAGCAGGAACAAATCGGTATAACTTAAAATCTGGTCGATTTCGTTGCTGTTTCCAAAGAAGATGACTTTGTCCGAGATTCCGTATTTCTGGCAGAGTTTCTCAGCTTTCGCGCGTTCCGGCCCATCACCTACCATCATCAGTTTTGCCGGAAGCTGCTTTTGTACCTCGTTGAAAATCTTGATCACATCCGGAATCCGTTTTATTTTGCGGAAGTTACTGATGTGTGTCAGTATGCGCTCGTTTTCGTTGGCCATCACAGATCGCCTGCAACTGATGCTCGGATCTTTCATGTTCTTATCGAGCTCAATGAAATTCGGGATCACATGGATTTCCTTGCGGATATTGAAATGCCGGTACGTATCATCCTTGAGGCTTTGTGAAACCGAAGTCACGATGTCGGATTTGTTGATGCTGAATGCCACGGCCGGCTTATAGAACGGATGGCTTCCGACCAGAGTAATGTCCGTTCCGTGAAGCGTGGTCACGATCGGCACATAAATCCCTTCGTCTTTGAGCATCTGCTTGGCCATATAAGCCGCATAGGCATGAGGTATCGCGTAATGCACGTGAAGCAATTCGATGCCGTACAGTTTCACCATATCGACCAATTTGCTTGAAAGCGCCAGTTCATAAGGCTGATAATGGAATAACGGATATTCGGGTACGTTGACTTCGTGATAATGCACGTTCGGACTCAATTGCGAGAGACGAACCGGTTGGCTATAGGTAATAAAATGTATTTCGTGTCCGCGGCGGGCAAGCTCAAGACCTAGTTCGGTTGCAACAACGCCCGATCCGCCGAATGTGGGATAACAAACTATGGCTATTTTCATAGGTTAAAGGTAATGGAGAATTGGCAATTGGCAATGGATAATGTAAGAACTACGACAGGCACTACTGCGAGAAGTATTTATAAACCGTAAACAATCGCCTGGAAAAAATTTAACATTTTTTACATGAAATCTACAGCAGGAAAATTTTCAGATTTTGTAGGGTCACCATTGGCCCCTCCCCGGTTCCAAGATAGTGGTTTGCAAAATATACCCGATACATTAAAAATGTATCAAAAGTTAAATTCTCACCTTAAAAATCAGATAACGAGGAATAGTTAACAGATAAAAATAATGGTTAACGGTAATCGTTATTTTTGTTTATCAGACAACAGTCCGTACGAAAGATGCATTTGGCACGAATAAATAATACAAATAGCCACTATTTTATTTGGAAATAATCGCCTGCTCAATCACCTTCTGAATATCTTCACGGATGTTCTCTTTGGACAACGTATTCACAGTGGAATCCGGGAACGTCCTGTTTGAAAGGAAAACATAAACGATTTCAGTTTCCGGATCGGCCCAGGCCATAGTTCCGGTGAATCCGGTATGACCGAAGCTTTTCTCGGAAACACAATTACAAGTCGGGCCTGCCTGTTTCGGCAATTGCGGTTTGTCGAGCCCAATACCACGACGGTTTCCTTCTTTGCAATAATAGCAGGTATTGAAATCGTCAAAGGTTTTAGCTGAGAAAAACTGTTGCCCGCCGTAATTTCCTTTTTGCAGATAGAGCTGCATCAGTTTGGCCACATCCATCGCATCTGAAAAAATACCGGCGTGTCCGGCAACTCCACCTTCCATTGCGGCTTCCATGTCATGCACATACCCCTGTATCACCTGATGACGGAAATACGTATCGTTCTCCGTCGGCGGGATCATGGCCATATCGAACCGGTGCTGCGGATTATAAAGCGTATGCGTCATGCCGAGCGGCTTGAAGAAATTCCGGTTGCTCAGGCTGTCCAATGGAATCCCAGTCGCTTTCTGCAGATATTCCTTCATGATGATAAAAGCAAAATCACTGTATTTGTATTCCTTCTTGGGAAGCAGCTTACTGTCGGCGATCTTATGCAGGATTGTGTCGCGATAGTCATCACGCAAATACAGATTTTCCGTTACCTGAAGCGAAAATCCGGGTTCGATACCTTTTCTGTAATATTTATCAGATGGAAATCCGACAGAATCGAGCGTCGCCTTATAAAACGGTTCCCAAGCCTGAAGCCTCGCATAATGCGAAAGAAGTTCCTTTACGGTAATGTTCTTTTTATCGGTATGCCCAAAAAGCTGCGGCAACAATTCACCGAGTTTGCTGTCGAGCGTCAATTTTCCCTTATCGTATTGCTGCATCACATTCGGAAGCGTCGAAACGATTTTGGTCAACGAAGCAATGTCATAAACATCTGTATTTTTTACCGGAATAATATTGTCGTAGGTATGATAACCGAACGATTTCTGGTAAATGACCTTTCCCTTTCGGGCGACAAGAATCTGTATGCCGGGCGTCATTTTAGCGACGATAGCTTTATTCGCAATCATATCGATGTTTTCAAGTACCGATGAATTCATCCCGACATTTTCCGGTGCCGTGAAACCGAGTCGGTTCAACGTTTCCGTCGTCAATCCATCGCCCACTTTGAAGTTTGTCCCGATAGAAACCGGCAATTTCCCTTTGGCCCCGACTGACCCAAAAATAAGTTCCGCCGAAACAATCTGGGAAACTTCGCTGTTCTGATACGACACAATTACCGATTTGAACTTGGAATAATCGGTGACAGGCAACAACGCATATGGCTTGGCGAATACATCGAAAATGACCTCATGGTATTTGGTGATGCTGTCGAGTTTGGCCAGTTCGTCCGGCTTGAAATCGTGGTTCTTCCAGGCGCCGTCGGGTTTGTGATAACCTACGATGACCTTTTTGAAATCCTTGAGGCGGAATTCGATACTGTCGATACAAGGCTCTTTGATCTCGACCACATCGGCATATTTCTGGAGCGTGCTCAAAAAAGGCGTGCTGTCGTCGTCACCCAATCTGTAATAGGCGATCTTTTCTTTAGCAAGGTCACGTACAGGAATGGTTTGTTCGTCATTCTTGAGTACCGTCACTGCATTTTCATACAATTGATATTGCAACGCCCTGTTTTCGGCGGAATTGACATCGTTAAGCAATGTGGTTTTGTCTATCGGACGATACATATCCAACCCGACCTTGTATTTATAACTGAGGATTTTCTTGACCGATTGTGCCAGGCGTGTCTCTGAAATCAGCGAATCCTGATACGCCATGCAGATTTTCTCCAATGCCAAAGGAACATTTTCTGGAAAAAGCAGCACGTCGTTTCCTGCCAGAAAGGCTTCAAGGTCAATTTCGCCCGCTGTCTTGAAATTCGCCGCGCCTTTCATGTTCAGCGCATCGGTAAAGATCAGGCCGTTGAACCCGAGTTCGTTCTGGAGTGTATTCGTCACGACATTATAAGACAATGACGATGGAAAATTCGGACGCGGTTCGAGCGCCGGAACATTGAGGTGGGCCACCATGACAGAGGCAAGGCCTTCTGCAAATAATTTTTTATACGGATAGAATTCAACGTTCTCGAGTCGTTCCTTGGAAAAATCGACAGTCGGCAACGTGTAATGCGAATCGACAGATGTGTCCCCATGACCCGGAAAATGCTTTCCGGTTGCCAGGACGCCTTCGCGTTGTATGCCTTTCATCAGGGCCAACGCGCGGTCCGTTACCAAATCGCGGTCTTCGCCGAACGATCGGTTCCCGATGATTGGGTTTTTAGGATTGGTATTGATGTCCAGAACCGGCGCAAAATTGAAATGGACACCAATGCGTCTGCTTTGCTTTCCGTACAACTCACCAACTTTTTCAATCAGGTTCAGATCTTTGATGGCACCCAATGTCATATTCCACGGAAAACGCTGGACTGAATCGAGTCGCATGGCCAGGCCCCATTCGGCGTCGATGCCTATGAACAAAGGGATTGTGGATTCAGCTTGGTAACGATTCGTCAAAGTCGCCTGTCTTCCCGGCCCGCCCTGAAGGAACAAAAGCCCGCCGATCTTATAATCGCAGACCAATTTATCGATGGCATTGTAATGCACCGAATCGCGGTTGGAAAACGTATTGACCATGAACAATTGCCCGATCTTTTCCTCTAGGCTCATGTTTTTGTACAGACTATCGACCCAAACCGATTCTTTGATGCGTTCGATCTTGGTTTTGTGGAATTGCGAAAATCCTGTGCAGAAAGTCAATAACAGGAAAAGTAGGGCCGTATGTCTTATCATATTCAGAAAAATCGGCTGTGCCAGCTTTCGGTTGCGGGAACTTCCCAGAATTCGCGGTACTCGCCTACACTGTTCACCAGATTATTGAAAACGATAGTATTACCGGAAACCGCTTTTTCTTTTGCCATTTTCTTAAAATCGGCCAATGATTTATGGGCGATGAATTCTCCATTGCGGAATGTGACGTTCATTTTGTCGAGCAGGTCGACGTTATATTTTTTCTCCAGATGTTGGATGAACCGAACCGAATCATCTATCGAACAACCCGTCGCTGCCTGAGTTTCCTGATTGATACCGATAATGATGAATCGGTTATATTGGATTTCATACGACGCTTCAAGAGCCGTTCCGTGTGCAGCCCAGTTTTCAAGGAATGCTTCTATGCTTGATGCTATTTCTGCTACTTCTTCGTCAGAAAATTTCCGGTTGGACTGATAGATCCAGATTCGGCCTTCGTCGGGCAACGTATCGAATGGTACGTACATAATTAACAATTAACGATTAACAAGTAACAATGGATCTGAAAAACCAGAACCAATTGCTATTTTGGGCGGCAATCCCATACTTTAAAGCCTTTGACAATTATGATGATTGATCGCCAGAATAAAAATCAACTAAAGACCGGTAGCTTTTACAAGAAGTTCGGCGACGTCAAGTACTTTTACATCGGCTTCTTTTTCTTTGGCTTTAACGCCATCGGTCAGCATCGTATTGCAAAACGGACAAGCTGCTGCAATTATTTGAGATCCGGTCGAAATGGCTTCTTCGGACCTTTCGATGTTGATTTCCTTATTTCCGGGTTCGGCATCTTTGAACATCTGGGCGCCACCGGCTCCGCAACACAGTCCGTTTTTGCGCGAACGTTTCATCTCGACCAGATCGGCATCGAGTTTTGTCAGCAAATCACGTGGAGCCTCATAAATAGTATTTGCACGTCCCAGATAGCACGGATCGTGGAAGGTGATTTTCTTTCCGTTGAACGAACCGCCTTCGACCGACAATCTTCCTTCGTCGAGCAGTGTCTTGAGGAACTGCGTATGGTGCATGACTTCATAATTTCCGCCAAGCCCCGGATATTCGTTCTTTAAGGTATTGAAGCAATGCGGGCAGGCCGTCACGATACGTTTTACCTCATAGGCATTGAGTATTTCGATGTTCATGAGCGCCTGCATCTGGAACAGGAATTCGTTTCCGGCTCTTTTCGCGGGATCGCCCGTACAGCTTTCTTCGGCACCGAGTACGGCAAATGAGACTCCTGCTTTGTTGAGCAGTTTCACAAAGGCTTTCGTAATGCGTTTGGCGCGGTCATCATAGCTTCCGGAACAACCAACCCAGAAGAGTACTTCGGGCTGTTTTCCTTCGGCGAGCATTTCGGCCATTGTCGGAACTTGATCTTCTGACATACTTTTATTTTTTAGGCGTTCCGCCTGATTTTTGACACAAAGACACTAACTCAAAGAATATTTTTTTAAGGCGCTAAGAAAACTTCGCTTTGAAAGTTAATGTCGGAAATTCTTTTTGCTTTTTCCACGAAGACGTGAAGGCATGAAGAATTTCAGAACATTTATTATTCGTGCTTTCCGTCGTCGAAAACCTGTATCGTGACTTCTTTCTCAATCAGGTCTGTGAACTTTCCGCGGTAACGTGTCGCTTTTACCAAATGATTGTCGATCCAGTGATAGTTGCCACCTCTCGGTTTCCCGAAAAGGATTCCGTGGTATTTGAAACCGTGCTTCTTGAGCCAGTATTCCGTGATTTCGCGGTGCGCTTCTGTCCTTGAAGTAAAAAAGAAGATTACGTGGCCTTCATCATACCATTTGTTCAGCGTTACAAGCGCATCCGGATAAAGCTCTGCAGTTCCCATGCGCTCCGGCTCTTCATTCGGGATATCGTCGCATATTGTACCGTCAATATCAATCAGGTAATTCTTGATATCGGCTGGCAAAACCGGGCTTATGTGTTTTCCGTTTTCAGTTGCCGGTTGCAAATTGTCTTCGATCTCTTCTGTTTTCATGTCTGATTTGTTTTTAATGGGTCAGGTTAAAAACACCCTTAAGCTCACATTATAAGAGAATTTTTTATTCTTTATTTTTATTATTTATCGACTGGAATCAGTTTTCATTTTTCCAGTTCAGGCGATCCTGTTGGTTATAAGGCCACGGAGCCGCGTTGTTTTCTATATTCGACATCATGGCGTTCAGCGATTGTGGCGCTGCACTTTGTTCCATGACCAGGAATCGTCTCATATCCATAATGATGGAAAGCGGATCGATATTCACCGGACATTCCTCAACACAGGCATTGCAACTCGTACAGGCCCATAATTCTTCAGGCGTGATGTAATCGTTCAATAATGATTTATTGTCAGGGACGAATTCGCCTTTATTCGCATCTATATTTTTGCCGACTTCTTCCAGGCGATCACGTGTATCCATCATAATCTTACGCGGTGATAGCTTCTTTCCGGTAATATTGGCCGGACAGGACGAAGTACAACGGCCACATTCGGTACACGTATACGCATTAAGCAATTGCACCCAATTCAAGTCCTGTACATCGCTCGCACCGAACTTTTCCGGTACGGCATCGGCAGGAGCGGCTGCAAAAGGATCTGCGTTCGGATCCATCATTAATTTGACTTCTTTCGTGACAGAATCCAGGTTATTGAATTTCCCTTTCGGTTCCAGGTTAGCAAAATACGTATTCGGGAATGCCAATAAAATATGAAGGTGTTTTGAAAAATACAGATAGTTGAGGAATACAAGGATTCCGGTGATGTGAAGCCACCAGAACGTTCGCTCCAAAACCACGACGGTCGCTACAGGAACGCCGTTGAAAATCGGGGAAACCAAACTTCCTATCGGTGAAGCAAAATCGGTCTGGTAATGTGAAACGCCCATTTGGTTGAGCCAGACATCGGCCGCATTCATGAGCAGGAAAAGCGACATGAGCACCACTTCAAAATACAGGATGTAATTCGCGTCGCGCTTGGGCCAACCTTTTAAATCTGATTGGATAAAGCGTTTGATTTTGATGATGTTGCGTCGGACCAGGAATGTAATTACAGATAAGAGAACCAACAAGGCCAGTATCTCGAACGACCCGATCAGGAAACCGTAAAATCCGCCTAAAAACGAAAATACGCGATGCGTACCGAAAAGGCCATCGATGATGATTTCAAGTACTTCGATGTTGATGATGACAAATCCGAGATACACAAAAATATGAAGGATTCCCGCAACCGGACGGCGCACCATTTTGGACTGGCCAAGAGCTATAAGGGCCATGTTACGCCAGCGTTCGTTTGATCTGTCGGAACGATTCACATCGCGCCCCAACAGGATATTGCGTCTGAGTTTCCGGACGTTCATCCAGAAATAACCAACGCCAATGCCCAGAATAATCGCGAAAAAAATGCGGAGTACGTATTCCATCGGGAGAACTTATTTTGAAACTTTCACGCTGTCTGCCGCCGGAGCGACATAAGGCTTGTTCTTTTTGCCAAAAAGGGAAACGTTGACATATCGCGTCGGATTCAATCGCACGTCCTGCAAAAGCAATTCGAGTTCTTTTGAAGTCCTTGCCAGATTGTCGTACAATTTATCGTCTTTCATCAGTTTGCCTACTGTCCCGTTTCCGGAATTGATCTGAGCCATCAACGCATCTACCTTAGCCAGTGTAGCCTTTAGACTTTCCACGGCCTGATCTACATTCGCTTTTTCAAGTGACGTTGAAATCTTGCTGAAATCCTGGGAAACCTTGTCGAAATTGGTCAGTACGTTATCGATTTTCCCTTTGTTGTTGTCGAGGATTCCGTTTAGTGAATTGGCCGCTCCGTGGAATTGGGTCATCGTTTTATCCAATTCAGCAATCGTATGTTTTAAATTATCCTGGGTTTCCTTGTTGAGGATGTTGTTGACACTTAAAATAGTCTTGTTCAACTCTGCCAGCACTACATCAAGCTTTTGTTGCAGCGGTTCAAGCTTCTCACCTACCAAAGCCGTAAGTCCGGGAACATTTGTTCCTTTCAGTTTTTCGCCAGATTCCGCCATGTTTGAATCCTTGAGATTCGGGATAATCTGGATTTGTTTTCCGCCGATTAATCCGGGTTCGTAGATATTGACCTCACTCGATTTTGAAATAGGGAAATCTTTGTTGGTCACTTCAAGTTCCACAAGCAATTTTCCGTTTTCTGGATTCAGCGTAATTTTCCTGATTTTACCAACTACCAATCCGTTTATGGTTACAGGCGCCGATGGCAATAATCCTTCAACGTTGTCATATTCCGCATAAAAAACGCGGGAGCTGCTGAGTATATCGGAACCTTTTAAAAAACTATAACCCCAAATGAATAAAAGGATTGAAGCTATGACTAATATGGCAGTTTTTATTTCGCGGGTAACTTTCAAAGTGGTGTGTTTTGAGCATTTGAGCAAAAGTAAGATAATTATCCCAAATGCGCCGCCTTATTTAAGCGCCTCGTTGAGTGGAATCTTCTGCCCATTGCGGAATGCGACAATGTAAGCCGATGTAAACCCTTTTGCCTTAGCTTCTGCCAAACGGTCTTTAGCGCTGCCGTAGTCTGACGTTTCACCATAAAAATACTTATATAGTTTTCCGCCATCATTGCTCATGCTGACGCCACCAAGTCCGTTGAAATTACTTGGCGTCAAAGGCAAATTGCGTCCGCTTGCCGAAATCTGGACTTTAAAAATGATGGTGCCGGAAGCTGATGCAGGCTCGACCGTTTCTGCCGGAACAACTGTTTTTGGAGTTACCGATTGGGATGTTTCGGCGACAGGTTTTTCTACTGGTTTTTCCACAACCACAGAAGTCGTAGGTGTTGGCGTCGGTTGTGGCTCACGGGCCGAATCAGGTATTCGTTCCGATGGCTTTTCACCTACAGGCGCCACATTTCCATTTCCATAATATTCTTTTTTGTAGCTGACGATGGCTTTGGCAATAGATTTTGCAATTTCATCCTGGCCTTCTTCCGAATCAAGGTACGATCCGTCTTTAAGATTCGAAATAAAACCCATTTCAATCAGCACACGTGGCATGTAAGCTTTATGCAAAACCATATACGGAGCCTGTTTCACCCCACGGCTTTTCTTGTTCAGATCCTGGACAAAAATATCCTGTATCTTGCTCGCCAGCGTGATGCTGTTGTCGAGGAATTCTTCCTGCATCAGTTCCATCCCGATCATGGTTTCGGGCGAATTCGGATCAAAACCTTCGTACTTTTCCTTGTAGTCCTTTTCGAGAGTGATGACCGAGTTTTCTCGCTTTGCAGCTTCAAGGTTCGAGGCATTCTTGGTCATACCCATTACGTAGGTCTCGGTTCCTTCGGCGGCAGCATTTTTATTGGCGTTGCAATGGATCGATACGAATATGTTGGCATCGGCGCGGTTGGCAATATTGGCGCGTTCTACCAATTCAATGAAAACATCAGTCTGACGTGTATAAATTACCTGAAATCCGGAAGTTGACTCCAATATCTTTCCTACTTTTTGGGCAACTGCAAGTGAAATGTTTTTTTCGATATGACCGTTGTATGTCGCCCCGAAATCTTTTCCGCCATGACCAGCATCAAGCGCGACTTTAAACTTGCCCGATTGTGCCGAAGCAGAAAAACAGATTGCCAAAAAAAGTAGGTATATTGGATATTTCAATAGGTTCAAAAGACGATGCGGATTCGTTTTTAATGGAAGATATGTGGCGAAGTCCATTACTGAGTTTTTTGACAGATTAATTACAGATTTCGATTGATGCGAAGGGCAAAAATAATTAACAATTAATGATTAACAATGAGTAATTGACACGGAAAATGCGACAAGAATCCGAACTACATGAATAGCAGGAAACTAAATAATTCGCTATATTCCGAAAACGGATAACAGGTGTTTAAATTGCAATCGGCAAAAAGAAACTTATATCACTGAGGAACAGCCTCGTCCATACTGATGTTTTTGCCATTGCGGAATGCCACGACAAAGGCTGACGGATATTTCGACTTTACTTCTTCGCACTGTCGACGTATGGTGTCGATGTCCGAAGTCTTTCCGTAATAATACCTGTAATTTTTACCTTCCGTAGTCATGCTGACACCTTTAAGGCCTTTGAAATTCTTGGGCTGGAGCGGTAACTTACGGCTGCTTGAAGAAATCTGGACTTTGAAAACCACACCATTGACTACAGGAGCCGATTTCGATTCGGATACCGTATCTTTTGGCTCTGGTTTTACAGCAATCGTTTTGGTATCTGAATCCGGGATACGCTGGGAAGGCTTGATTTCCGGTTCGTCCTGTGATCCGCCGAAATATTCTTTTTTGTAACTGATGATTGCATTCGCGATTGCCTGTGCGATTTCTTTTTGCCCGCTTTCCGAATCAAGATACGATCCGTCGTTCGGGTTCGAAATAAACCCCATTTCAATAAGAACGCGTGGCATATAGGCTTTATGAAGCACCATATACGGCGCCTGTTTCACACCACGGCTTTTTTTATCGAGCTTGTTCACAAAAATATCCTGGATATTGTCGGCGAGGGCAATGCTGTTCTTCATGTATTCTTCTGCCATGATGTCGATTCCAATCATGGTTTCGGGTGAATTCGGGTCAAAACCTTCGTATTTCTGCTTGTAATCCTTCTCTAACGTTACCACAGAGTTCTCACGTTTTGCCGCTTCAAGGTTCGATTTGTTTTTGGTCATACCCATCACATACGTCTCGGTTCCTTCTGCCGCGCTGTTCTTGTTCGCATTGCAATGGATTGATACAAAAATGTTCGAATTGGCGCGGTTGGCAATATTGGCACGTTCGACCAATTCTATGAATACATCTGTTTTTCTGGTATAGATGACTTTGATTCCAGATGTATTTTCCAGAATCCGCCCCACTTCACGTACAACGGCAAGTGATATCTCCTTTTCGACATGGCCGTTGTAATTAGCTCCCGTGTCTTTGCCGCCGTGCCCTGCATCAAGCGTTACTTTGAATATATTCGACTGGCCCACAGATGCATTGAAGTAAAACATCATAGAACCTATAAATACTGCTTTTGCAAAGCCGGTAACTCCCATAAACCTAAACGTTAATTTTAATGGAATACAAAATCGCAATCTCATTATTTAATTATTTTTGACGGAAAATTATCTGTAAGTTTGGCCCGTAAAACCAAGCATTTCCTCATAAATCCGTACAAAATTAGCACATAAGATTTGCGACCAAACATAGTTCATATCGTTTTATCAGCAATCTTGCTAACACTTTTCGCTTCGAGTTCCTACGGTCAGGAAATCCCGCCTAAAAAAACCAGTATTTCTCCGGTAATTCCTTCTGATACTACCGTGGTAAAGGTTCCTGAAGTTGACAACATCCCGGATTCCACCCAAATCGAAGTGGCAAAAGTCCAGGATACGACAAAGCCGAAAAAAGGGGCCATTCTGAGCCAGATCAAACGCAAGGCAAAAGATTACGAACGCATCGACCAAAAGACCAAACAGATTACATTATACAATGAAGCCGAACTGTATTACGAAGACATAGAGCTAAAATCCGGCATCATAGTCATGGATTATGAAAAGCAGGAAATCTATGCCGGCCGTATCAAAGACAGCACAGGTGCGTACACCCAGTTTCCGGTTTTCAAGCAAGGCAGCAATGTCGTGGAGCCAGATTCCATAAGATTCAATTACAAGACAAAAAAAGCACTCGTCTGGAATTCAAGGACCGAGCAGATGGATTTTCGGATAAAGGCCGACATCACCAAACGAGAGAACGATTCCGTCTACTACATGAAAGGGGCACGTTTCACCACTTCCAAAGACATCGATGATCCCGAGTACTATTTTGTGACGAACAAAGTCAAATTCGTTCCCGGCCAGAAGGTCGTCGTCGGTTTTACGAACATGGTCATCGCCGATGTACCAACGCCAATCATTTTGCCTTTTGCTTTTTTCCCGATGACCGATAAAGCCCAGTCGGGTTTGTTATTGCCATCTTACGGAGAGAACAACCAGCGTGGCTTCTTTTTACAGAACCTTGGCTATTATCTGGCGCTTTCTGACAATTACGACTTAGCCGTTCTTGGGGATTATTACACAAACGGAAGTTATGCACTCCGTGGTGAATCACGTTATGCCTACAGGTATCGGTTTTCTGGAAACATTAACGTCCGATATGAAAACCTGATTACAAGTGAACGCGGATTGCCTGATTATGCACGGCAGAATATCTATAACATCCAGTGGTCGCATACCCAGGATTCAAAAGCGAGTTCAGGGTCACGTTTTTCGGCATCGGTCAACATGGGAAGCAGCAAATACTTCCGCCAGTCGATAAACCAGGTCAATGTTGGATCAACCATGAACAACAACCTGAGTTCTTCCATTTCCTATTCGAAATCCTTTGCCACTATTCCTGCCGTGAATATGTCACTTACGGCCACGCATTCGCAAAACACGAATACCGAGGAAATCAACATGACCTTACCGACGCTTCAGGCCAGTGTTGACCGTATCTTCCCTTTTGCACCCGGCGATGGACCTAAGAAAGGATTTATCAAGAACCTGAATTTCCAGTACTCGCTTCGGGGTGAAAACCGTATAAAAACCTATGATTCGTTGTTTTTCAAGCCGCAGATGTTTAAAGACGCACAAATCGGTTTGCAACACAGCATTCCAATCGCCACCAATTTTAAATTATTCAAATATTTCAGCGCTTCCACAACGGCCAATTACAACGAAGTCTGGTACATGAAAACAATCCGTAAGGATTATGACGCTACTACCAGGAAAGATACAACTACAACTGTAAATGGTTTCGATGCTTACCGGACTTACAATTTCGGAGCGAGTATCGGAACAACTATTTACGGTACGTTCAACTTTGGTTCCGACAAGAAAATACAGGCCATACGCCACGTTATGCGTCCTTCGGTTTCATACACCTATACGCCAAGCTTCGACCAGTATTATGAAAATTACACTTCTTACGCCACTGCAGAAGCCGTCGTAAAAGAATATTCCAGATTCGAAGGCGGAATTTTCGGATCGCCCGGAAAGAACCTGTCGAACAACATCGGGTTTTCCCTGAGTAACACATTCGAAGCCAAGGTGACTGAAAAAGACACCACGATAACCGAACCGCGTAAAGTCATGTTGCTCAACAACCTGAACCTTTCTACCGGATACAATGTTGCAGCAGATTCACTCGCCTGGTCGCCTTTGCGTATCAGCGGCGGGACACAGTTGTTCAAAAACAAGATGAATATCAACTTTGGCGCGACGCTGAACCCGTATGCCATAGACAATCAAGGGCGTGTTATTGACAAATTCAACATCGACAACGGCGGATCGCTTTTCCGCATGACCAATGCCAACCTCACATTGGGTTATTCGCTTGCAAGCAGTGATACCAAAAGCGGCAACAAGAAAACAGGTGATTCGCAGGGGGAACGCAATGGCGGCCGGGACGACGATTTGTTCGGGCGCAACGTAGATCCTTCTTCCAGAAATGATCAATCTGACGATGAGGAAAAAGATCCCATAAGCGAATTTTTCAAACTCGACATCCCATGGGACATGACCCTTGCCTACTCTTTTAATTATTCGAATACGGCGCGTGAAAACCGTATATCAGGTAACTCGTTAATGGTTTCGGTCAACAGCGACATTACTCCAATGTGGAAAGTAGGTGTCTCAACCGGTTATGATTTTGTCCAGAAAGGGGTCACATTCACCCAATTGCGTTTTGACAGGGATTTGAAAAGCTGGAAACTGAATTTCAGCTGGGTGCCTTTCGGAACCAATTCTTACTGGAGTTTCTTTATCGGAATCAAAGCCAGCGTGCTTCAGGATGTCAAGTATGACAAGAGAAGCGTGCCTGACCGTATCATACAATAACTACCCTAAAAGCTATGAGCAAATCACAACACTGGTCCAGACGTAAATTCGTATACACACTGTCAGGAGCCGGGGCATTGGTATTGGTCAATCCCGAATTTCTCTGGGCAGAGAATCAAATTGATCCGGGAATTGCGAAAATCGTATCCGAAACATTTGGCATCGATACCCATAACCATATCGATGTTCCCTTTGATAAATCGGCTGTCGCTCCAAAATTAGATTTGGCAGGTGATATGAAAAAATCAGGACTTTCCGCTATATGCATGACATTCGCCGTTGATCGTCCCGAACTAAAAAATCCGGGTGAAGCTTACGACAGATTCCTCAACGGATTGACCGCAATGGACGCGATTCTTGAAGCCAACGGCATAAAACGTTCGCTCAATCTGGGCGACATTCAAAAAGCCCATAAAAACAACCAATCTACCGTCATCCAATCTGTAGAAGGCGGCCATTTTCTCGAAGGTAAAATCGACAGGCTGGAGGTAGCTTATAATCGTGGCTTACGCCATTTGGGGTTGCTTCACGACAATGATGCTTCGGTGCCTTTGGGCGATGTGTTTACGAATCCGCCTCAATTTGGCGGGTTGACTTCTTTTGGGGCAGATGCAATCCGCGAAGCCGAACGGTTGGGAATACTTATAGATCTTTCCCATGCCGACAACAATACGGTCAACGGAGCTTTGAAAGTAGCGACGCGTCCGGTTTTGGTTTCACATACCGGTTTGGATACAAGATTGGGTTCCGATGAAAAGTTTGCCAAAATGATGCGACCGCGTCTCATAAGTGCCGAGCAAGCCAAAATTGTCGCTGATGCCGGCGGTGTCATTGGCGTATGGACTCATCTCGCCGATTCCGCAACTGCTTATGCCGAAAACATAAAAGCCATGGTCGATGTGGTCGGAATCGATCATGTGGCAATCGGAACCGATACAAAATTGAGTACTGCCGATACCAATCCCAGACCGGGACAATCGACAAACCAAGCCTTCAAAGACCAAAAGACCGGCTTCTATTATGCAGTGGTCGAAGCACTTTTAGGAGCTGGTTTCAATGAAGCTGAAATTGGTAAAATTGGCGGCGGGAATTTCCTGCGGATATTCGACACTGCCACAAAAAACAAACACTAACAACTTTTATATAGTTATGAGCAAGCACATTATTTTTACAGATAAAGCACCCGCGCCAATAGGCCCATACAGTCAGGCCGTGCGTTTTGGGAACACGGTTTACACGTCGGGCCAGATTGCAATCGATCCGGCGACAGGAAATATCGTAACCGACAATATCGCGAATGAAACCGTCCAGGTCATGGAAAACCTCAAAGTGGTTTTAGCCGCGGAAAATCTTGATTTCCGGAATGTGGTAAAGACTACGATTTTCCTAATGGATATGGCCGATTTTGGAGAAGTTAACCGCATTTACGGAAGCTACCTCGACGAAGCGACTGCTCCGGCACGCGAAACAGTCCAGGTTGCCGGATTGCCGAAGGGCGTTCGGGTTGAGATTTCGATGATTGCGATGGGGTAAAAGTTAGGGAGTTCGGGAGTTCAAAAGATCGGAAGAGTCGGCAAAGTCGGTAAAGATCGGAATACGAGAAGAAATTCAAATGAAAAAAGCACCCAATCATTGAGTGCTTTTTTTTGTTTCAATTGCTGAACTAAGTCTTCCGATCTTCCGAACTTCAAACTCCCGAACTTCCTTTAATTATTGACCGAATGATATGCAATCAGTCCATCAATCGGACGACGTAAAACGTTGCCCAGTTTTATCTTGTGCTTCGACAATACCTCTTTGAGTTCATCACGCAGATAAAAAGCGATGGAACCAATGAAATGTACCGGAGCCGTTTTGTGTTCTTCGTATTGTTTGATATATAAATCCACGAAGTCCTCCATGGCGTTATGGATCAGCTTCTTGCAAAACTCATTATCCTTGTGTTGGATCAGGAATTTGGCGAATGTAGCGAGGTAAGCATTCGGATTCGGTTCTTTGTACAAATTGTGCTTGATGACATCTGCCTCCAGATCATGTGCTTTTTCAAACTCAGCCGCCAGATCCTTTGGCATCTTGTTGAAATAGTACGAACGGATCAGTTCACGTCCGAAACGGTTCCCGCTGCAATCGTCCATGGCGATATAACCTAACGATTGTACCTTTTGATGCAATTCTTTTCCATCAAAATAACTGCAGTTCGAGCCTGTTCCCAGAATACAGACAATGGCCGATTCATTTCTGGGGGTCGTTGCATAAACAGCGGCATAAGTATCTTCATTGACCGAAATCACGGCATTCGGAAAATACTCTTTAAAGATTGCCGACAGGAAATTACGCATACGTTCCGTACCGCAACCCGCTCCGTAAAAATACAGGTGGGTCACGCTTTTGCGATTGTGCGAAATATCGAATCGGTCGTTGAGGCGGTTGAGCACCTCGTCTTTGCCGAGTACCTCAGGGTTTACGCCCAGGGATTGTGTGGTGAACAGCACCTTGCCGGAATCGTCGATTGCGATCCAGTCGGCTTTGGTGGAACCACTGTCTACTAATAATTTCATTGGGTTTGGGTGAGTTAGTTCAACCAAGATGAAAGTCGAAAGACGAATGACTAACGACTGTATCTTGATAAATTGACACTTTCGGATTAGTTGAAACGAAAGTGACGATTGGATTTTTCTGGTTGGTAGTAAGAACGTAATCTAAAAAATGAAACCTGAAATCAGAATGCGCCTTTGACAAGGATTTTGTCCTTCATCATTCATCTTTTCGTCTTTCATCAAAAAAAAATCCCGCCTGTCGCGCAAACAAGCGGGATTCAAAAAATTTATTTCAAACCAGCAGTGTGAACTGCAAGGTCAATCAGTTTGCTTGAGTAGCCATACTCATTATCGTACCAGGAAACCAATTTGAAGAACGTTGAGTTCAATCCGATTCCGGCTTTGGCATCAACGATCGATGTACGTGAATCACCAACAAAATCCTGTGAAACCACATCTTCATCGGTAAAACCAAGGATACCTTTGTAATCTGTTTCGGAAGACTTTTTCAAAACGGCCATGATTTCTTCATAAGTCGTTTCTTTTTCAAGCCTTACGGTCAAATCTACCGCAGAAACATCGATGGTCGGAACGCGGAAAGACATACCTGTCAGTTTTCCATTAAGCGAAGGAATTACTTTTCCAACCGCTTTTGCAGCTCCTGTAGAAGATGGGATGATGTTGACACTGGCCGCACGTCCACCTCTCCAGTCTTTTCTGGAAGGCCCGTCAGCTACCATTTGTGTTGATGTGGAAGCGTGGACAGTTGTCATCAATCCTTCTACGATACCAAAATTATCGTTGATTACTTTAGCCAATGGAGCAAGGCAGTTTGTTGTACAAGATGCGTTTGAAATTACGGTATCTGTCGCTTTTACTTCGGTATGGTTGACGCCCATAACAAACATTGGAGCATCGGCTGAAGGAGCAGAAATGATTACTTTTTTCGCACCACCTTTAATATGAGCCTGAGCCGATTCAACTGTGGTAAAAATTCCGGTACATTCGGCCACTACGTCAACCCCTACTTCATCCCATTTAAGGGTTGCAGGATCTTTCTCGGCAGTGGTACGGATGTGTTTTCCGTTGACGATCAGTTTCCCATCGACAACTTCAACAGTACCGTTGAAACGTCCATGTACTGAATCGTATTTTAAAAGGTAAGCCAGGTGATCGACTTCAAGAAGGTCATTGATGGCAACGACTTCTACGTTGTCACGGTTAAACGTTTCGCGGAATACGATACGTCCGATGCGTCCGAAACCATTTATTCCTAATTTGACTTTTGACATTTTATTTTGATTTTTATGAGGTTTATTTTAATTAACAATGAATAATTAATAATTAACAATTAAAATGGGGAACGGCGTAATCGAAAATGGTATCCATTGTTAATTATTAACTGTTAATTATTAATTTAAATCGACATGATCTCCGACACCCTCAACAACTCCCGGTCAATCTCCGAATGACCTTTGATGGCCTGCTCGAGTGGCGTCAATGTAATCTTATCTCCAAGGATACCGACCATAAAATTCGATTTTCCTTCTAACAATGTTTCAACTGCCCTTACGCCCAAACGACTCGCCAGCACACGGTCAAAACAAGACGGCGCGCCTCCGCGTTGCATATGGCCCAGGACGGAAACACGTACATCATATTCGGGCAGATTACTTTCTACGTAATCTTTAAGCTCGAAAACATTCTTGCCTATCTTATCACCTTCGGCAATCACGACGATACTTGACGATTTTCCCGATAGTTTGCTTTTCTTAAGTGAATCGAGAAGTCTCTCCAATCCAAGATCTGACTCAGGAATCAGAATTTCCTCTGCTCCTGCTCCAATTCCGGCGTTCAATGCAATATGACCGGCATCACGCCCCATGACTTCTACAAAAAACAAGCGGTTGTGGGAAGAAGCCGTATCGCGGATTTTGTCGATGACATCGATAACCGTATTAAGAGCCGTGTCGTATCCGAGCGTAAAACTTGTTCCGAAAATATCGTTGTCTATGGTTCCCGGAATACCTATTACAGGAATGTCGAATTCAGAGTTGAATACTTCTGCTCCGGTAAAACTTCCGTCACCGCCGATTACGACCAGGGAGTCGATTTCTGCTTTTTTGATATTATCGAAAGCTTTCTTACGGCCTTCCGGTGTCATGAATTCTCTGGAGCGGGCAGATTTGAGGATGGTTCCGCCTTTATTGACAATATTGTTTACACTACGAGGTCCCATTTCCTTGAAATCTCCCTCGATCATGCCTTGGTAACCGCGGTAAATCCCGACACAACCAATGTTGTGATAAGCACAGGTCCGAACCACGGATCGAATGGCGGCGTTCATTCCGGGAGCGTCACCTCCGCTGGTTAGCACACCAATCTTTTTTATTGTTTTTGACATTTATTTTACTATTAAAATGTAAATTTAGCAAAGATGCTTGGTATTTTTTACCCTAAAATTACCGGTTTAGTAGAATTTATGATTTTCAAACGTTTTCGTTGATAAGTTTTGTTTTTGGTTTTGTTTTTTGTGTAAATTATAAGGGTTTGTGTTACTGAAGCAAAAGTCGGTTTGTTTCCTGAACCATTCCTGATTGATATTTCCGACTTTATTGCTTAGTGAATCTGATGCACAAGCTATCCCCAACAATCGAAGTTTTAAAAATGCACCAAAAAAAATCAGAGTTGCCGGCGCAAGTAGAGCCAGTAGTTTTTAAGACATCTGTCCTGCTGGCGAATAGAACTCTTGACAAAAAATAGCTGAACCGTAAAGATTTCCTGTTCTAATCATCCCCAGGAATCACCGCATCAACATTGGGTTTGGGTTTATCGTCTTTCTTCTTGTCTTTTTTGTCGTCCTTTGAAGGAAATCGCATGCCATCAGGAACATAATCTGAATCAGGTACCGTATCTGTAGCCGGATCCAGGTCTATTTTGACTTTGAATACTTTGTCGACGAGTTCGCGGAAGGTGTCAAAATCTACTTCGTATGTAAAACCGACGCCTTGGGTGTAGCCAATGCCCTGCCCTAAATACGTAATGTCATTTTCGCGGTTAAATACGCGCAGATTGAGCGAACCGTCATCATTGACGCGGTATTGCACCTCAACATCTCCAACGATAGCCGATTCATTGACTCCTCCAACCGGCACTCCTACTTTTCCGTTTATGGAAATACGCTCATTGACCTGTGTCGAAACACTTACGCCTACCCGACCGTCGGTTTCGGTTCCGGGACGTCTGTCGGCAGCCTGGTAATCAAATCCGAGTTGGATGTTACTGTCCGGATCCTGAAATATATCGCCTATGAGTCCGCTGGCCGTCTCGAACAGGTTGCCTGTAAAATCACTCTGGCTCACACCTTCCGGGCTTAAGAATGTTCCTGATGAAAGCAGATAAAGGGCCTGCGTATTCCGAACGTCCTTATCGTCGAGTTTGTATTGTATCTCAGATTTGAGCACCGAACTGACCGTAGGGAAATTGATCTGGAAATCAGGTTCCGGGTTCGTCAGGTTGCCACGTACCCCGACAACGACTTCAACCGGTACTTTTTTGTTGACCGATGGATTTTCAAGCAAGACGGCCGGATTCGCCGTCGTGGTATATACCGCTTCCATATTAAGGACGGCCCGGAGCGGATCGCCTTCCCACGTAATGGTTCCGCCTTTTTTGATCTTGAATTTTTTATCGATAAGGCCGCCGTACTTGAAGTTGTAGATTCCTTCGTCGGCTACATAATTCCCGAACATATTGAAGCGCCCGAGGGTATTGATACCGAATTGTATCGACCCATCGCCTTTGGCCTTCAGGCTATGTCCTGTGTTTTTATCCAGAATGACCTCTACCTCTGCGTTTTTGTTGATGTCGAAATCAAGATCGATCTCCAATCCGCTGTATTCCTTTTGTTTGATGACGATGCCTTTTTCGATACTGTATTTTTCCTGAGGGCTTTGGAAATGAATATAGCTGCGGCTTGTGGTCGATTCGGTATTGCTGATCGGGATTTTGATCGATGTCCCTTCCGCCGATGCCGCTTTGGCTTTGATGAACAACGCATTCGTCGGGCCGGAAATAGTCGCGTATCCGTCTATGAAAGCCGTTCCGTAATAGGCTGCATCGTCGCTGTCCTGTGTGTCGAGGGCAAGCAATTTATCGGAACTCACTTTGATATCAAGCTTCCAGTCGCTGAACTTTTTGTGTTCGATGGTTCCTTCTATATTACCTTTTGTATTATACTTGGTATCGGTAATCCCGCTGTTGTGTATCAGGAATTTATCTTCAGTCACATCAATCACAGAACGAGGATCGAGCAAATAGTTCACATTGAGGTATGGAACGGTCAGCGAAGTTTCCTCGGCGTACAATCGTCCGTTTACATCAGGCTCGGCAACGGTTCCGGCAATGCTTATGTTTCCGCTCGCAAAACCTTTGATATTGCTGATGGCTTCACCACTGAGCAATCCGTCAAGCGTCCCAATATTGAACCTGTCGAATTTGAGATCGATATCCATGGCTGTCTGAGGGCCCGAAACATCGAATTCACCATCGGCACGGAACGATTCGAAATTCTTGTTCTCCAAAACGGAATTCACGTAGAACTTGCGGAAAGAGCCATCTCCGTCAATATCAAGCGACAGTTTCCCTAAATCGATATTGTTTATGGCAAGTTCGTCGATCTTTAGGGCGGCCATGGGCTGGTATACCAATCGCTGTTGCTTGAGGCTTACGGTTCCATCCATCTTACCTTCTAATACGATTCCCTGCATATCGGGCGTAATTTTGGAAAGATCGACATTGTCGAAAACCAGATTCAGGTCTTTTTCTTCCTTGCCACGCATGGTTCCGTTGAACGATGCTTTGTGGTCTTCATGAGATATCACGATATTGTCGAACCTGAAATTCTTCAAATCGCGGCTCATTATTATTTTGTTGTCAGCTGTGCCTTTTTCATTGATATGCCATTCATTCTCCTTAAATGTCAGCGCAGATTGGAGAAAACCGACCACAACATTATGGTCTTTGTCAATCGTATGATACAAATTCAGTTCATATTGGTCACCGGCATTTTTTCCGCCTTTGAAACCAGATTTGATGAACAACGTATCGCGGCTCGTAACATTGAACAGGCTGAACTCCTTTATCTTGTAGAATTTGTTGCTGATGCTGTCGATTTCGATTTGCGCATTATACACGGGATGCAGGTTATCGACATGCATCTTGATATTGTCGATGCGATTCTCGTAAGCCGTGATCTTAGGTGAAGTGAGGTCGAGCAAAAACTGGTTCGTGTTGGAATTGATGGAACCGCTGACTTTGGTACTGTCAGAAATATCTATGTCAGGCGTAAACAAATCGACAATCTTGTCGTTGACCTCGAAATCAAAATCAAGGAACTGGTTCTTCAATATTTTATTCGGACGGTAATTCGTATAAAGACTTCCAAGTGAATTTTCAATCAGCAGCTGGATTTGCGAAATCTTGTATTTTCCTGTGATTTTCCCGTTAATGATATCCGGCGAATTGACAGAAATGGTCCGCAATCCGTCAGCATCGAAAGAAGAAGTCATGATAAGATCGTCGAACACGTACAAATTTCGGCCGCTCTGATACGACGACTGGCTCACATAGACATTTCCTTTCAAATCCTCAAGACTGTTCCCGCGTACATTCATGAGGATATTTCCTTTGAGCACGGAAATCGAATCGTTCGTCACGATCTTCATCTTGCGAAGGTTTGCATAATCTATCTGGGCTTCGAAATCATAAGCGATATCTTTTTTGCCCAGGTTGGCCGATCCTTTGAAATCCATGAGCAAATTCGGATCGTTGATATAGACATTCCCTTTAAAAACCGGATCCTTGAATTTCCCGTTGACTAAAATGTTCGTATAGACATAATTCTGATATCGGATTTTATATACGTCGCCCGAGAATGACGTATTGAGGAATTTCTGTGTAAAACCCTGTCCGTCCACATCAAGGTCAAGGCTCACGATACCAAGGTCTCTTTTGCCTAAAAAGTCGCCGATATCAAAATTGTCGAGCACGATATTCCCGGTGTATTTTGCCTGGTCGATATTGTCGATGTCGGTCATCACCAAATCCGATTGTATCCTTCCGAGAGCTGTCTGCATCTCAAAATTGGCCTGTATCGATGACATCGTGATTTCTGCCGATCCCGACAAATCGAACCGACCTATTTTCTTGAGTGACGATGGAAGTTTCTTTCCCAGGACATTCGGAAGCAAACCTACCAGATTGTCATAATCGGAGGCGACCTGCTCAAAATCACCTTTCATATAAAACCCTTTTTCGGCCGTATTGAACAGGTTCTTGAACTGGACGTCACCAGAAATCCTGGCGTTGTGGTTATCTGTCAGTTTTAAATGTCGGGCCTTAAGATTGTTGAGCGTTCCATTGACTTTGGCCGATAAGCTAAACGTTCGGTTCGGCCCGAGTTCTTTGTAGAAGTAATGGATGTCGTTGGTCGAAAGCAGGCCTTGCTTGACATTGATGTCGAATTTGACCTTGTTGTTGAAATCGGCGAAATCCTTTCGGTCGTAGGTCAGCAACACATCGGCCTTGAGTAAGGATTGGGCTGTATTGGCTTCCATATTGGTCAACTTGATGTGCTTTTTGTCGTAAAGGAACAATCCGCTCAGGTTGCGCACATATAAACCGCGATGGTCGAGAAAAGCCATTTGGCGTATGTCCATCGTGACTTCGGGTCCAAAAACGCGGAAATTGGTCAACCTGCCATCGAGCCGGCTGAAATCGACGTCTTTCGGGTTCGCGCGGTTTTCATCTGTCAGAAGGAAATGTCCGTTAGAGACGACAATCTCGTTGGCTTTCATGAGGAATTTATGTCCCGATGGCTTTGCGTTGTCTTTGCTGTCGAACAATGCAATGAACCGGTCGAGGTTTGTGTCCTTTTCGCCTTTATAGGTTTTGAGGTTGAACAGCAGCTTATCTGATGCGATGCGCCCGAACAATAAATCCCCATTGTATAATTTCCGGAAACTCAAGATGTTCGTCTGGAGCCTTTTGGCATAGATCAACGTGTCTTTATGATGGTCGCGGATTAGGACCTGACGCAGTTTGACGCCTCCAAAAACACTTATCGCGATTTGATCGACCTTGATATCTGTCCCGAAATCTTTGTTGATTTTCTCCGTTACGTACGCACCAAGTCTGGTCTGGACCGGAGGCAAGGTAAGCGTTATGCCCAGAAGCAATAAAAAAAGAAATAGTCCAATGACCGTGCGGATCGCTATCCTTTTGAATCTTTTGATACTTCGCTCTGTTTTAAGTTGGCGGGACAAACCGCAATTAACGCGTGTAAATATACACAATCAGCGGTAAAAAAGTGTGCAGAATAAGGCTCGTTGACGTACTTTTGCAAAACAAATTTTGATTCCTGGAAATGCAACCAGAAGACTTTTACATTTTAGCCATCGAAAGTTCCTGCGACGATACTGCTGCTGCTGTATTGCATAACGACAAGGTACTGTCCAATGTTGTGGCCAACCAATCGATACATGCCGAATTTGGGGGCGTCGTGCCCGAATTGGCTTCACGCGCACACCAGCAGAATATTGTCCCGGCGGTGACTGCGGCTTTACAACGCGCCAATGTAACCAAAGAACAACTGTCGGCAATCGCATATACGCAAGGGCCAGGCCTTATGGGTTCGCTACTTGTGGGAAGCTCGTTTGCCAAATCCATGGCGATGGCGCTTGACATTCCTCTTATTGGGATCAACCATATGCAAGGCCATATCCTGGCTCATTTTATAGATGAGCCGGGCTTCGACAAACCGGAATTTCCGTTTTTGGCATTGACTATTAGCGGTGGCCATACACAAATTGTACGTGTCGATGCGCCTTTTAAAATGGAATTGATCGGACAGACGACAGACGATGCAGTCGGCGAAGCGTTCGACAAGACGGCCAAAATCCTTGGATTGCCTTATCCTGGCGGGCCTTTGGTGGATAAATATGCCGCGTCTGGAAATCCGGATGCGTATTCGTTCCCGAAGCCCAAAGTTCCCGGACTCGATTTCAGTTTTTCCGGCCTGAAGACATCGATTCTATATTTCATCCAGAAAAACAGGCAGATCGATGCAGATTTTACAGATAAACATATGGCCGACATTTGTGCATCGGTACAAAAAACGATTGTTGACATCCTGATGGATAAGACAAAACTGGCCGTAGCCCAAACCGGAATCGAACGTGTTGCGATTGGGGGTGGTGTTTCTGCCAATTCCGGAATACGGAAAGCCATGGAAGATGCGCACAAAAACCTCGGTTGGAAAACCTTTATCCCAAAGTTTGAATATACGACAGATAATGCCGCCATGATTGGGATTTCCGCCTATTTCAAATACCTTGACGGAGACTTTACTTCGGTTACCGAAACATCCAAAGCCCGAATCGAATTCTGATGCAATTATTCTATAATCCTGACATAAAATCCGGACAGGCTGATTTTTCCTTCGACAAGGAAGAAAGCAGGCACATCATTAAAGTACTTCGGAAAAATACAGGAGACAAATTACAGGTAACCAACGGAATGGGTTTTTTATTCGATGTCGAAATTAGCATCGCATCCGAGTCGAAATGCATCGTTAAAATTGTCGATTCACAATTCTTTGAACCGCGTCCGTACCGACTTCACCTGGCCGTCGCGCCAACCAAAATGAATGAGCGTTATGAATGGTTTCTGGAAAAAGCGACAGAAATCGGAATCGATGAAATCACGCCTTTGATTTGTGACCGATCGGAACGGAAAGTCGTCAAAATCGACAGGTTTGAAAAGATAGCCGTATCTGCCATGAAGCAATCGGCCCAATACTATCTGCCGAAACTGAATGAAGCGGTTACTTTCAAAACATTAGTGTCGGCGGAAGATGACAGCGTGAAATGTATCGCCCATTGCATCGAAAATGAAAAGCAGACACTTAAATCGGTCGTAAAACCAAATCACAAAATCACCATCCTGATTGGCCCTGAAGGCGATTTTACCGAAAAAGAAATCGAACTCGCGCTGGCTAAAAACTTTATTCCCGTATCTTTAGGCCACACACGGCTCAGGACGGAAACAGCGGCGGTTGTCGCGGCACACAGTGTGGCTTTTCTGAACGAATAGGCTATTATTTTTTATTGTTATTTTTATTATTTATTGACAATCCATCATTGTTAATTATTCATTGTTAATTAAGATCAATGCGTTTATCGTTAATCGTTTTTATCATTTCCATCGGCTTTTCCAATGCACAAGAAATCGCACTGCTCAAATATAACGGCGGCGGTGACTGGTACGCGAACCCGACGTCTTTACCAAACCTGATCAAATACGCCAACCGCAACATCAAAACCACTATCAATCCCAAACCGGCGACCGTAGTTCCTGGAAGCCCGGAGCTTTTCTCCTATCCGTTCGTCCATATGACGGGCCATGGAAACGTGGTTTTTACCGATGCTGAAATCCGGAACCTTCGCGATTACATGGACGGCGGCGGCTTTTTACATATCGACGACAATTATGGCATGGATGAATACATCAGGCGTGAGATCAAACGTATTTTCCCGGACAGGCAACTCATCGAGCTTCCCGCCTCCCACCCGATTTTCCAGAAACCGAACGTATTCGCAGCGGGGATTCCAAAAATCCATGAACACGACGGCAAGCGTCCTCAGGCTTTTGGCATAATCGATTCTGGAAGACTGGTATTGCTGTATACGTTTGAAACAGATTTGGGAGACGGATGGGAAGATCAGGAAGTTCATAACGATCCGGCCGATGTTCGTGAAAAAGCCCTGAAAATGGGTGCCAACATTCTGTACTATATTTTTACGAATTGATTAATGACAGCATCGAACAACATAGCCCAGGGAATAGTCAAAGCAGTTGCCGTACTGGCTGGTTTTTTACTGGTGTTGTATTTTTTGTATCTGATACAGTCTGTCATTACCTATATACTTATAGCGCTTATCGTGACCATGATGGGCTTGCCTGTGGTGAAATTCCTCGAGCGTAAACTCAAATTCAGGCACACGCTGGCCGTAGCCGTAACGTTGTTTTTATTCCTTTGCGTAATACTTGGCTTTCTGGCATTATTGGTTCCGTTGATTCTGGCCCAGGGCGAAAACCTGTCGCTGCTGAATACGAATGCCATCGAGCAAAGCATAGTGCAGTTGGTGGATGAAGCGACCGCGTTTCTTGAAAGTTTCGGCATGGATTCGGCAAAAGTGCTCAAAGAGGCTAATTTGACTTCTCAGCTCAATTTCAATTTCATCCCAAATTTCCTCAATTACATCCTTGGCTTTTTAAGCAGCTTTGGCCTTGGATTGGCTTCGGTACTGTTCATTTCGTTCTTTTTCCTCAAGGATTCCGATTTATTTACGCGAAGTATCAGATTTTGCCTTCCGAAAAAACACGAGGGAAAAATCCTCAATTCACTTGAAAAAATCAACCATTTATTGTCGCGCTATTTCATCGGATTGGTCATACAGCTTACCGTGGTCTTTATCTTGTACCTGATTGTCCTGCTCATTTTCGGGGTTGAAAATGCGTTGATCATCGCTTTCCTTTGTGCCGTTTTGAATATCATTCCGTACATAGGCCCGCTTATAGGGTCTGTACTGGCGGCGGTTTTGACCATGATGAGCAACCTCGGAAACGATTTCCAAAGTGTGGTGCTTCCAACGACCATTTATGTGATGATCGGGTTCTGGGTTGTGCAACTCATCGACAACAATTTAACCGGCCCACTGATTTTCTCGAACAGTGTCAACTCCCATCCGCTCGAAATTTTCCTCGTCATACTTACAGCCGGTTTCCTTTTTGGGATACTTGGAATGATCATCGCGGTTCCTTTGTACACAATCCTAAAGGTCATTGCCAAGGAATTTTTCCCCGATAATAAAATCGTCCGCGTGCTGACACGGAATATTTGATGGAAACCTTATTGCACACCGAAGTCCAGGATTGGCTCAAAAAGAATGCGGATGCAGATGTGCGCCTGCTCGCCCTCAAGAAAAATCCATTTCCTGAAATTCCGTATCCGGATTTGATGAACCAGATCCTGGCGCGTGAAAAATGCCGGCACAAACTTCCGCTTTGGTTTGGAACCGACGGGATTCTGTATCCGGAAAAAATCTCAATCGAACAATCATCTTCACAAGCCACCGCAGAATTCAAGGCTTCGCTTGTTTCAGGAGATTCTCTATTCGATGCAACAGGCGGATTCGGTGTAGACGATCATTACTTCGCCCAAAAAATGAAAACGGTCGTACATTGTGAAATGAATCAGGCGTTGTCTGAAACTGTTTCCCATAATGCCAACATTTTAGGCGATGGAAATCTGGAACCGATTTGTGCGGATAGTTCTGAATTCCTGACTTCGTCTGACAGGACTTTCGATTGGATTTATGTTGATCCGTCGCGCCGGAACGATAAAAAAGGCAAGGTTTTCCTCCTCGCCGATTGTTTGCCGAACGTCCCGGAATCGCTTGATCTGTATTTTGAAAAAGCACCAAACATTTTGGTCAAGGTTTCGCCTATGCTCGATATTTCCCAGGGAATCAGCGAACTCCCGAATGTATCGGCTATCTACGTTGTGGCTTTGGAGAATGAAGTCAAGGAAGTGCTTTTTGTGCTTGACCGGAATTTCAACGCAAAGCCACAATGGTTTACTATCAACCTCGAATCTTCCCAATCGGAATTATTTCCGTGGTCAGATTTCGATCAGTCTGCCCCAATCGGAAGCATTTCCAATTATTTGTACGAACCTGACGCTGCCATACGGAAAGCCGGTGTTTTTGATGAAGTAGGTGTAAAATTCGGGCTCAGAAAGTTACATCGGAACACGCATCTATACACTTCCGATGAATTGGTCAAGTGTTTTCCGGGCCGAAGCTTTTTAGTAAACCAGCAGATTACATACACAAAATCAGAAATGAAACCGGCGCTCTACGGGCAAAAAGCAAACGTTGCCGTGCGTAACTTTCCCGAAACCGTCGAGCAAATACGCAACAAATGGAAAATCTCAGACGGTGGCGATCGCTATTGTTTTTTCGTAACCGATTCGACCAACGATAAAATAGTTTTATTTTGCAGCAAAATTTCCTAGGATGAAACGAATTGCGCTTGCCTGTCTTTTACTTTTTTCTGCAACCTTATTTGCCCAGAAGCCTTGCGAATGGAGCGCCAACGGCAAAGACAGCCTTGGTACATACAAAGCGCTTAAAGATTATGTGGTGTACGAAAGTAATTTCGGGAGTTCTTCTACCTACGTCTTTTTGAGTCTTCAGGTGCAAAACGAAATACCGTATCTGCATTTCCAATACATCAAGAAAAGCAAGGATTTTATCGCGGCCAATTGTTTTGACAAGAATTCGAGATTGTTCCTCCAACTCGACAATGGCGTCATAGTTACCCTCAAACATATCGACCAGCAGAGTTGTGGCCAGACCCTTATGGACAGTGGGTTCAATTCCCTGATCAGCGAAGGGACTTTTGTTTTCATGAATGGAACCATCGAAGATTTGAAATCGTCGCCGGTTTCGCTGTTGCGGGTTAGGTATTCCACAGAGACGTTCGATTATCCCATGGCTAGCCAGATCAAATCTGAACTTACCAAGGAAACGTATTTTCCACAGAAATACTTCATCGATTATTTGTCCTGCATATTACCCTGATCACATTCCCATTTGAAGTTTGAAACGGCTGCTTTTTGTGGCATCTGGTAATTGTAATGCCACCATTCCGATTTAAGCACTTTAAAGCCGTGGCGTTCCATGATTTTGTTCAGCAGCTTTCTGTTCCTTCTGGCTTCCTTTGAGATATTGCGGTAGGCGAATTCAGATTCGGGGCCGAAGTGATCGAAATTCGTCCCCATGTCAAGCTCGTTTCCGTTTTCATCAATGAGCGTCAGGTCTACGGCAAGTCCGCGGTTATGGAGTGAACCTTTGGCCGGATCGGCTACATAATCCGGGTTCGGGACAATTTTCCACATCTTTTTCTGGATGTCTAACGGACGATAACAATCGAACAGTTTGATGCGATATCCTTTTTGTGCAACATCTTTATTCGCGGCTACCAATGCTTCAGCCGCAATTTTTCTCAGATAACAGGCTTCACAATCGTATACGGCAACTTTGAGGAAATTGTCTGCCGTGGCGTATTTCATGTCGAGGATGACTTCGGATGAAAGCATTTTGATATCTATAAAAGTAGTATCAACAATAGCTTGGTTATCCTGAGCCCGGACTGATGCAAGCGAAATAAGGAAAATGTAGAAAAAAAAGTAGCGCACGTTTGGGTTTTGATACAATATACAGCTTTTTTTCTACCGGTTGAAATTGCTATTTTATTGATGTATAAGGGCTTCGCGGACGGTATTTTTACACTATCAAAAAAAAACTTCTTTAAGTTGTAAAATATAACCTTAACGTTTACATTTGCATCCGCGAAAAACCCCAAGGGTACTTTGCATTGGAGAGGTGCCGGAGTGGTAACGGAGCAGATTGCTAATCTGTCGGCGTGCAAACGTCGCCAGGGTTCGAGTCCCTGTCTCTCCGCTTTAATTGTCTTAAGTTTCAATTTTTGGAAACTTTTCGGGGTGTAGCGTAGCCCGGTCATCGCGCCTGGTTTGGGACCAGGAGGTCGCAGGTTCGAATCCTGCCACCCCGACAAAGAAATCCTTCCGCACAGCGTGCGGAGGGATTTTTTGTTTAGGGCGAAAGCCAAGCTCTGCTTGAGCTTTCGCCCTAAACAAAAAAGACCGCAACGTCCAAAGGACGTTGGAAGGGATTTCTTTGTCGCCACCCCACCCAGGATCACCGTAGCGCAGCGGAGGTAATCCTGCCAAGTTCCCCGGGAATTTATCCTTAAACAAAAAATATCGAGATCCTTGCAAAACGTTGGAAGGGATTTCTTTGTCGCCACCCCACCCAGGATCACCGTAGCGCAGCGGAGGTAATCCTGCCACCAATCAAAAAAACAACGTCGCAGACGTTCCTCATTTCCTAAGACTTATCTTTCGCTTTGCACCAACAAAAAGCCATTGGTTGAGTTACAAGCACGCGTCAAGGATGGCGGCATTTGTCTAAGCTCGTGCGCGACAAGTTCCTAAGAATTCGGTGGAACTATTTTAATATTGACAGACAAAAGCCGTTGCGCACAGCGAGTGCCTCCAGCCTGACGGCGGCTATTTAAATTTTCTGATACCTTGGTGGTTCAAGCCGCCGGGACGCCCAAAAAATTACATTCCAGATATCGATTCTGTCAAACTTTCGCTATTTTTCCAAGACAATCGCACCTGAATGAAAAAACATCTGACTTTCACCGATGGCACTTCTGATAAGTTCTGGCAAATAGAAGTCGTCGGACAGGAATATACCGTGACTTATGGCCGTTCCGGTACGGCTGGCACCTCACAGACCAAATCTTTTTCAAGCCCGGAAGAATGCCTCAAAGCAGCCGAAAAAATCCTCACTGAAAAAATAAAAAAAGGATATTCAGAAGACGGGCAGCCATCTGTTACAAGCAATCCATCAAAAAAGAATGCGTCAGATGTGGCTCAACGTTATGATGATTTGGTCAGGCAAAAAAGAATCGACGACCTTTTGCCCTTTCTTACGGAAAATGCGAAGGGCAATCTCGAAATCCTCAAAAAAGCCATCCGCAAGAACCGAAAGTACTGGACAGATTATGTCGATTTGAAGGACGAACCCGAATTCCGGAAAGACAAGCAATACAATTGGGGCCAGCGCGGCGATTATCTGCAAACCCAAATCATTATCCTGAGTGCGATTGCGGTTTTTGGAAAATCTGATGTAAACTCCTGGGATGAGATTTTTGGCGTTCTCGAAAGATGTGACAGCAAAGAAGTTTCCGATATTCTTTTTTGGGCAAAACCGAATTGGATCAACGATTACCTTCTGGAACAAAAGCGCAAAAATGACTGGAGGCGTTTTAAGTACAAAAAGCTTCGGTTTCTTGAAGATAAATTGTTTATGGAATACAATCCGGAGCTTTTTGCGTGGTCGATTGCCGCATTGGACTGGAACGAGGACGAGAAAAATCCGCGCGCCCATATTGAATATATTTTGTCTGACGAAACGGCCTGGAAGCGTGATGTGAAGGAAGTTTTCCACTATGATTCGAATATCCAGAACTATATTTTCTGGGAAGACCGCAACGGAAAACAAGAAGAATCAAGGACTTGGGAAGTCATTTTTAATGAACTTATCAAACAAGGGAAACTTCCACGTGCGTGGTTTATAGAAAATGCCATCCTGATCCAGACCAAAGAATGGAACAATAACGCAAAATCGTTCTTCAGGAGAATTCTGCTCAGCCTGGATTTGTCGCCGGAAGATTTTCTGCCGTTCCAGGAAAACATTTTTGCCTGTCTCCATAACCCTGTTCCCGCTGTCACGGCATTCGGGATTGATTTGGTCAAACAGATTTTTGAACAGGAGAAATTTTCGGTCAAATCTTTTCTGGAATGGGTAGAACCGATGCTGATGCGTGCAGACTGCAAAGCTTCCGTAAAGACGACCTTGCAGATTTTTGAGAAATTGCTCAAGTCACAACCGAAATATAAAAAGACGATCCACGTATTGATTGCCGATGTCTTTATGATCCCGGATTTGAACCTGCAACAACGTGTGGCCAAAATCCTGGCAAAATCGGCATCAGCAAAGGAAACTGAATTGGTCGATAAGCTGACATCTTATTCGGAACTGATACAAGGCAGCGTACGGGCAGAACTTTCCGGTTTGTTGGGAGAAAGCCATTTTATCGCGCCTGATCCGGAACCATCTGAAAGCTACATACAAACGGACCGGAAGGAAAAAGTGCTTACTGATGCTGTTACGCTTCCGCAAAACTGGAACGACATCTTGTTTTTGTTCGGTGAATTCATTGCATCAGAAGACGTGCTGACTACGGAGATGCTGCTCAACACCTATATAGTATCGCGTCATTTGTTTCCGAACGATCAATCGGAACAATTGAAACCGTATCTGAAACAACTCGAATCGCGTTACCTTGAAGGCTATCACCGCAATTATTCGAGTGTTTTCCTTCAGCAGAAAATGCACAGTTTGGATTACCAGTTTACAATACAGGACGATAAATATGACCGAATCAATACTTTGCTGCTCATAAAGCCTTTCCTGCACGCTGTCCAATCGAGGATGAACAAGAATGTCGCGATCCCGATGCTTTCGTTCCCTTCGCATAAACCTCATTGGGTGGAACCGAAAATTCTTCTCGAAAGACTGCTTGCCTGTCAGGAAAACAATATTGCCGTAGACTGGATCGATCTTGCCATCGCCATTTCAAGAATGCCGCGTGAGAATGTAGAAGAAGCCGCACCACTACTCGATTCCGTGAACGGAGAACTGAAAGATTTGATGCGTTATTGCCTCGGATTGAGCAATGAAATAAAAATGATAGTTCCCAAAAAGAACCTGTTCGACAAGCTGTTATCAAAATTAGTAAAGGACGATACAGATACCATGCAATCTATTTGGGCTGTCGCGGCACGGACTCATGATCCGGACGGAGAATTTGCTGAATTCCGGAATACGGCTGTCGGCTCTTATCCTTTGGTGGTTTCGCCTTTTGATCCTGAGATAAGACTCATCGAAAAATGGAACGATTATAAAGATTGGAACACCGGAAAAATGATGCGCTCGCCAAGCTGGTATGTGCTCGGATTTCAGATACCAAAAGAAAAACCGGCACCCGATGCCCTATTGTACAGCCTTGATCTGGTGAACGATAAAAATTACTACACCTTTATTTCGTCAGATGCCAACGTGGTGTACTGGAACAGCCTGATGCCCCAGAATCCGGATGCACTTGCACTTAACTTATTACGTCTGTCGTGCGATATAACGGAAGGCGCCGGAAACGATATAAAAGCATTCCTTCAACTCATGGATACACCAGGCTTCACTATAACCGCGCATTCCCAAAAAGTCCTGGCATGCGCTTTTTTCAAGGATTCTAAGGAAATCCGGATGACGGCATCTGAAATTTTCGGGAATCTTATCGAAAAGCAACGAATCGATATTGGGATTCTTGGCAAATTTTGCGCTTTCCTCGCCAATAATAAATATGCGCCTTTCCAGCGATTGTCAGACAGTGTCGCCGGAATCAAGGATATCTCACGGCTTCATAATTCCGCCTTGCATCAATTTTACGACAGCCTTTTGGGCCATCTCGAATTCAAGGATAAACTGCCGGTGAATTTCAAGAAAATCGTAGAGAATTATCTTGACGTATCTTTCAAGACCGGCAAAAAACCAGATACGGCAACCGCTGCATTCTTCGACAAATACAAAGATACCGCTTCCCTCAAGCCTCTCATCAAACAAATCCTGAACTGAAATGACCGATCTTTTATACCACTACAATTCCGCTTCGACATTTTCAAGAGAAAAAGGACTCAACAAACTGGTTTTGGCGCATCAGACCGAAATTGAATCGGTCAACAACATTCCGTGCTTTTTTTGGGGAAACCTTACAGATCCTTACGTAACGGCCAAGTGCTGGAGAACGATAGCAAAGGTGGTGCGTTCGAGTTTCGGACCGATTCCACCGAGTTTGCGTGACCCCATTATTTCTGCAGGTTCCGAAC
Organism: Flavobacterium silvaticum; assembly: GCF_012911565.1. Taxonomy (GTDB): domain Bacteria; phylum Bacteroidota; class Bacteroidia; order Flavobacteriales; family Flavobacteriaceae; genus Flavobacterium; species Flavobacterium silvaticum. Next base: position 376,328 of record NZ_JAAMPU010000107.1, read on the forward strand.
GGATCCGGTTTGAAGGTTTCTCATCGTGTAACGGCGTTTATGTTCGGTTGGATATGAAACCCGAAGCCATAGACGGAGAATTCATTGCCAATGGAACCACGAATGTCGATTTCAACGACCCGATGCTCAATGCGCTCAACAGCATCCAGAAGAACGAACGCGTCACTTTATCTGTCGGGCAAAAAGATATGCAGGTAATCACAGGCAAATCCAAAGTGACGGAAAAGAAAGTGAGTCTGCCGCCTCGTTGGATCAAAGGACTGACAAGTGTTCAGTTGTATCTGGCCGATATGGATTTGAAATTCGAACTCAATAAAATCCAGGCGATACAACTGTTCCAGACGTTTCCGAAGGGAAATACGAAAGGCGAATTTTTTATTTCCAGAAAAGCCGGAAAATGTATGTTCTCGACTTTGGGCGGCAATGATTCCGTACGTATTGGCGGCGTCCACCGGTTGCGGCTTCTGGAAGGAATCCTGCCGATTGTGGATAAAATTTATGTCTACGAATCTACGGACGGACAAACCTGTGCGTTGGTCTGTGAATTGGGGAAGATGCAATTGCTGATGGCTTTTTCTCCCGATGCCTATCGTGGTTTTTCGGGTGAAGGAAAAGTATTGGATACCATGACAGAAAATCTTCCGATGGAATGGATTTACGGTATCAACAGCCTTTTGAAATCGAATGAAACATTTGACCCGACGCTGCTTTCCATTGAACATGATATTGATTTCGGGATGATGGAAAACCTCACTTCAAGCTTATCTTCCATAGGTCTTTTAGGTTATGATGTGATGGAACGCAACCATTTCTACAGACAATTGCCATTCAAGACCGAACGGATCGTAAGCATGAACCCACGACTCAAAAATGCAAAAGCCCTGATTGCCAAAGAACATATAACAATTGCAAAAAAGACCGCCGATACTATTGAGGCTTTGGTCAAAGGGACAGATGTGACGCATAAGGTTGTCATTGATTCAAATTCCGCCAGATGTACGTGTCAATGGTTCACTGAATATCAGGGAAAGCGCGGGATTTGCAAGCATGTGTTGGCTGTGAAGATGATGAATTGATATTATTTACGGCCCTGTTTTTAATCCAAAAATTGAAAATAATCCTCTAATTACCAGAGGTTAAAACACCCATAAGTTGAATAAATAAAATCTTAGTTGTCCAGTTCAATTATCAACGCTATATTTGCACCGCTTTTACGGTCGCATAGCTCAGCTGGATAGAGCACCTGCCTTCTAAGCAGGCGGTCGAAGGTTCGAATCCTTCTGCGATCACGAATGATTAGTTCCAAAAAGAAAATGCCCAAGCTGTGCTTGAGGCATTTTCTTTTTGGAACTAATCTCAAAGCGGAGCTTTGAAGGATGGCGCGCCAGCGCAATCCATTCGTGATACCTAATTCCACCTAAGTTGGTAAAAGAAACCAAGCTGTGCTTGAGGCATTTTCTTTTTGGAACTAATCTCAAAGCGGAGCTTTGAAGGATGGCGCGCCAGCGTCATCCGTAATTCATGATCCAGAGGTCTTAAAGTAGGATTCCAAGCCCCAATTGCACTCTTTTCTTTTTAACAGTATTCTCAACGCTGAGCGTTTAAGTTATACAATTCCACCGAAGCAACTTAGCTGTTACTAAAATTGGTGTTACTTAAAATCCCGTAACACTAATCTTAGTAACAGCCCCAACCATCAAATCCCAAATTCAAATAAATATTCCCAAAACAAATCAACTACAACGATATAGTAATTAGAATTCATTAAATTCGCGCCATCAAATCTAAAATCATGACTAAAAGAGTTGCCATAGTATCGGCCGTAAGGACTCCAATCGGGAGTTTTATGGGCGCGTTGTCTACCGTTCCTGCTCCACAATTGGGCGGAGCTGCCATAAAAGCGGCTTTGGAAAAAATAAACCTAAAACCCGAATTGGTCGATGAAGTCCTCATGGGCAACGTAGTCCAGGCCGGTGTTGGACAAGCTCCGGCAAGACAGGCGGCATTGGCTGCTGGTTTGCCTGACAGCGTAATCACCACAACCGTAAATAAAGTTTGCGCTTCGGGGATGAAAGCAGTAACTCAGGCTGCCCAGGCCATAATGAACGGAGATGCGGAAATTGTAGTTGCCGGCGGAATGGAAAACATGAGCCTGATTCCACATTACGTGCATATGCGCAACGGAGTCAAGTTTGGCCCGACCACTTTAGTTGACGGATTGCAGAAAGACGGATTGACTGATGCTTATGACAACAACGCCATGGGTGTCTGTGCCGATTTGTGTGCTTCGGAATATGGTTTTTCCCGTGAAGATCAGGATGCATTCGCAATCCAATCGTACGAGCGCTCGGCTGCAGCATGGAATGCTGGGAAATTCGATAACGAAGTGATTCCGGTATCGGTGCCTCAAAGACGAGGCGAACCGATCGTGGTTTCCAAAGATGAAGAATACACGAATGTAAAACTTGATAAAGTAGCCTCGCTTGCACCCGCCTTTACAAAAGAAGGAACAGTGACGGCTGCAAATGCTTCGACCATTAACGACGGTGCAGCCGCCTTAATTTTGATGAGCGAAGAAAAAGCAAACGAACTCGGCCTGAAGCCACTGGCTTTCATTAAAGGGTATGCCGATGCCGAACAAGAACCGAAATGGTTCACGACAGCTCCGGCCAAAGCATTGCCAAAAGCGCTTGCAAAGGCTGGAATAACAAAAGACGACGTCGATTTCTTTGAATTCAACGAAGCTTTTTCTGTTGTGGGATTGGCCAACGCAAAGATCCTCGGGTTGCCTGCCGATAAGATCAACGTGAATGGTGGCGCGGTTTCACTCGGACATCCGCTGGGTTGTTCCGGAGCGAGAATAATTGTGACACTGCTTAACGTGCTGGAACAGAACAACGCAAAGATCGGGGCGGCCGCAATTTGTAATGGCGGTGGCGGAGCATCGGCGATTGTATTGGAAAAATAGGTAATTTAGCGGCTGAATCCCTAGCCCGGATGCAGCGTAAAGCCTGACACAAAAAACAAGCTGGCTTTACCCCGAGATGAAGGCGACCAACGAAGCCTTTAGATTGGGTTGTAAAGCCGCTTTGTTTTTATGGCAGCTTGAAGTGTGCAGCCGGATTGGCTCCCAACCAAAATCAACCGCATGTTCGGTATATGTAACCTTGGAAATATCCCGCTGCGGGCCGAAGCCAGCGACAGAAGCGAAATCGTATCGCAGGTGTTGTTTGGCGAACAGTTCGAAATCCTTGAAAAAAAGCAGCAATGGTCGCGCATTAAACTGCATTTTGACGGGTACGAAGGTTGGGTCGACAGCAAGCAATACCAGGAAATTTCAAAATCGCTTTACGACCAGGTTTCTAAGGATGCGATTGTACTGAATTCGGATTTGGTCGAATATGTGACCGGTCCGAACAATTTCCTGATGCCTATTCCGCTTGGATCGTCTCTTTCGTTTTTGAATCACGAAGAAATCAATACGGCCCAACTTGACTTTGAAGGCTTGCGTGTTAGTGGCATCAGGCCAAAATCGAATCTGATTCCGACTTCCTTCCTGTATCTCAACTCGCCTTATTTATGGGGCGGAAAAACACCATTCGGGATCGATTGTTCCGGAATGGTGCAAATGGTATATAAACTCAATGGTTATGTGCTTCCGAGAGATGCATCTCAACAAGCTTTAGTGGGTGAACCGTTAAGTTTTATAGAGGAAAGCGAGCCCGGCGATCTGGCGTTTTTTGACAATGACGAAGGCCGGATCATTCACGTGGGGCTTATCATGGAAGACAATTATATAATCCATGCGAGCGGAAAAGTCCGTATTGACAGATTGGATCACTTAGGCATTTACAATGCGGAAACGAACCGGCATACGCATAAATTGCGGGTGATTAAAAAGGTTGTTTAAAGAGTCGGGAAAGTCCGGAAAGTCGGAAAAGCTACAGCTTTTGAACCACAAACTTTCCCGACTTTGCTGACTTTTCCGTCTTCCCCGACTTCTCAAAAAAAAACCGGGTCTCTCAACCCGGCTCATTTCAATCTATTGTTATTTCTTGAGTGACGCTTTCAAAGCATTACGCTTATCGGTCATTTCAAGGAAGCCGTATACGCTGATAAGGTTCTGGGTGATGGTTTCGTTTTCCGGCATCAATTCGTGCGCCTTTTCAAGATCCGGAAGTAAATCACGGAACATTTTTTCACGTTGCGCCTTGTATTGGTCATACTTCTTGGTATCGGCGGCAGATGTTCCCAACTTGTTCATTTTTTCAACGATATCTTTGTCCGGTTTCATACGGACTGCCGTTAAGTTGATGTACGCATTGGCGTAGTCAGGCTTGATCGCTATAGCTTTCCTAAAATATTCTTCAGCGGCTGCGTCCTGGTTTCCTTGCATGGCGACAACACCGAGGTTGTATATCAAATCTGCATTGTTGGGATCTTTGGCCAATATTTCACCAACTATTTTTTTATAATTCTCAATGTCTTTTTGCTTGAGATACAAATCAGCTTGCGTGAGCATGATTCCTGAATCGTCCGGATTTTCACGACGCGCTTCGGCAACCGCCTCAAAAGCTTCTTTTTCTTTGCCCTGCTGGACTAAGATAAGAGCGATGTTTTTGTAGATTTCTCCTTTTTTAGATGGCTCTTTTTCTTCTTTAGGGAGCGTATGCGTTCCTATTTTTACAGCTTGATCGCGTTCTGCTTTCGTGTTGAAAGGTTCCTGTTTGTCGTTTATCTTGCTCTTTGCGGTGTAAATGGTTTTTTCACCTGTGTAATTGATTTTTTTGAGCTCATTGTAATATTCCATCGCCTTGTCAAAATCCTGCCCATTTACGGAATATGATGCGGCATAATACAGATAATCTGTTTTGGTTTTATCCATGAGATAGAGCGCATACAACACCTTTGCCGCATCTTTTTCCTTTTTCTGCTCTCCTAATGCAACCGCATAGTTCAGTAACATGGTGCTCATTTGCGGATCTTGCTCAAGGATATCATCTGAAAGCAATTTCTTTCCGGTCTTTTTCTCGTACTGAACCACATCGTCACCAGATTTGGCAATGCTATAAATGGCATCGGGACTGAATTTCGAAAAGAAAGCAGTTGGGTTTTTCTGATTTTCCGGTAAGGATGCATCAAGCAAAGGCGCATAAGCTTTGTAATAAGCTACGTATAGCTTGTCACCTTCATCAGTTGCCAATGGTTCTGCCTTGGTCAGATTTTCTTTAAAGCTAGCGATGTCTTTGACGGAAGGTGCATCTTTATCATAGATTTTTTTAAGTGCCTTTAACTCGTCTTTTTGTGCAAAACTGATCAATGACATGAGCAGTGCCGCGGTAATAATTGTTTTTTTCATGCTTATTCTTATTGTGTGTCTTCTGAATCTGGTGTTTCGTGGGAATCATCGGCTGATGAAATATCATCTGATACATCCTGAACCGAATCATCGCCGGTCAATTCTGCATCGGCATCAATGACTTCTTCCTCTTTCATTACTTTGGTTACGGCGGCGATGGCATCGTTTCCTTTGATATTAATAAGTCGAACGCCTTGAGTCGCACGTCCCATGACGCGAAGATCTTCGACAGCCATACGGATAGTCAAGCCGGATTTATTGATGATCATCAAATCATCCGCATCGGTAACGCTGTTGATCGAAACCAGTTTTCCTGTTTTTTCGGTGATGTTCAGCGTCTTCACGCCTTTACCGCCACGATTGGTGATTCGGTAAACAGGTTCGCCATCTTCTTCAAGTTTAGTACGTTTTCCATAGCCATTTTCCGTGACTACGAGAATCTGTGAATTGTTGACATCTTTTTCATCAATGGCAACCATTCCGATCACTTCATCTTTCTCATCTGCCAACGTAACGCCACGAACACCGGAAGCGGTACGTCCCATAGGTCTGGTCTTGCTTTCTTCGAACCTGACAAGTTTACCGGATTTTACGGCGATAAGCACCTGGCTGTTTCCTGTAGTCAGTTTGGCTTCGAGCAATTCATCACCTTCACGAACCGTAATGGCGGCAACACCGTTTACACGCGGACGTGAATACGATTCAAGCGATGTCTTTTTCACTTGCCCTTCTTTGGTGACCATAATGACATAGTGGCTGTTCACATAATCCACATCTTTGAGATCTTGTGTACAGATGAATGCTTTTACTTTATCGTCACTTTCGATATTGATAAGATTCTGGATCGCACGGCCTTTGCTCGTCTTATTTCCTTCCGGTATTTCATAGACACGCATCCAGTAACATTTTCCTTTCTGGGTGAAGAACATCATATATTGGTGGTTCGTCGCCACGTACAAATGTTCGAGGAAATCGGCATCCCGGGTTGCCACGCCTTTTTGTCCTACTCCACCCCTGTTCTGGGTTTTGTATTCCGAAAGCGGTGTGCGTTTGATGTATCCGGCGTGAGAGATGGTGATTACGACATTTTCATCGGCAATCAAATCTTCTATGCTGACATCTCCGCCTGAATATTCGATCGTGCTTCGTCGACCGTCACCATATTTTTCGCGTATTTCGGTAAGTTCTTCCTTGATAAGTTCCATACGAAGGTCTTTACTTGCGAGCAAGTCTTTCAATCGCTGGATTGTTTTCATCAATTCTTCGTATTCTGCACGCAGTTTGTCCTGCTCAAGACCTGTCAATTGGCGCAGACGCATTTCTACGATCGCACGCGCCTGAATTTCCGACAGCGAGAAGCGTTCGATCAATTTGGCACGGGCTTCGTCTCCATCCTTGGAACCTCTGATCAATCGGATCACTTCATCGATATTGTCAGATGCGATGATAAGTCCTTCCAGTATATGTGCCCTTTCCTCTGCCTTGCGCAATTCGAATTGTGTACGACGGACGACAACATCATGGCGGTGTTCGACAAAATAATGGATCAGATCCTTCAGGTTGAGCAATTGCGGACGTCCGTTGACGAGCGCAATATTGTTGACACTGAAAGACGACTGTAATTGCGTATACTTATATAAGGTATTCAATACGACGTTCGGAACTGCATCGCGTTTGAGGATGTAAACGATACGCATACCGTTCCTGTCCGATTCATCGCGGATGTTCGCTATTCCGTCGATTTTTTTATCGTTGACCAAATCAGCCGTTTTCTTGATCATTTCGGCTTTGTTGACCTGATATGGAATTTCACTGACGATGATGGCTTCACGTCCATCGACTTCCTCAAATCCTACTTTGGCACGCATGACGATACGTCCGCGACCGGTCTTGAAAGCTTCGCGTACGCCATCGTATCCGTAGATGACACCACCTGTCGGGAAATCCGGTGCTTTGATGTGCTCCATCAATTCATCGATTTCGATATCGTGGTTGTCGATGTAAGCCAGGATTCCGTTGATGACTTCGGTCAGGTTATGAGGCGCCATGTTAGTGGCCATACCTACGGCAATACCTGAAGCTCCGTTGATGAGAAGGTTCGGGATTTTGGTAGGCATTACTTTTGGCTCCTCCAGGGTGTCGTCAAAGTTGAGCTGGAAGTCAACCGTTTCTTTATCGATGTCGGCAAGGATTTCCTCGGATATTTTCTTCATCCGGGCCTCGGTATAACGCATCGCTGCCGGACTGTCACCGTCTACAGATCCGAAGTTACCCTGTCCGTCGACCAACATGTACCGAAGGCTCCATTCCTGGGCCATACGCACCATAGTATCGTAAACAGAGGAATCTCCGTGCGGGTGGTATTTACCAAGGACTTCCCCAACGATCCTCGCTGATTTTTTATGCGGGCGGTTAGACAATACGCCCAATTCGTACATTCCAAAAAGAACACGTCGGTGCACAGGCTTGAGTCCATCCCTGACATCTGGCAACGCACGTGACACAATTACCGACATCGAATAATCGATGTAGGCGGTCTTCATTTCATCTTCAATGTTGATCGGGATTAATTTTGATCCGTCTGACATACTTATTTGTTAAAATTTTATTCGGTTTAAAATCCCGCTAATATACGTTTAATACCTGAAATTTTGTTCTCGCGCGTACCTATAACTACTGTATTTATTAACAATATATGATTCGACAGCGTTAATAAATTACAATGAGTTTAACGCGGGTATAGCTGTTTTTTTTGTCAATTAGCTGTCAGTAGATTTTGTCAGTTTCTGGCAGTGGGAATGATTTTTGACAATGCGCCGGCAAATCCTTAAATTTACTTTCCCAAATTTTATATTATGGACGATAATTTTTCACCACGGGTCAAGGATGTGATCACCTACAGCAAGGAAGAGGCGCTTCGTCTCGGCCATGACTTCATAGGTACGGAACACCTTATGCTCGGGATTTTAAGGGACGGAAATGGTAAAGCGATAAGTATTCTTAACAACCTTTCCGTAGACCTTGACCATTTGCGCCGCAAAGTCGAAATCCTTAGTCCGGCCAACCCTAACGCCGATATCAGCAACGAGAAGAAAAACCTTCACCTTACGCGCCAGGCCGAACGCGCACTTAAAACCACCTTTCTGGAAGCGAAAGTTTTCCAGAGCAGTTCAATCAGTACCGCGCATTTGCTGCTTTGCATCCTGCGCAATGAAAACGACCCTACAACCAAGCTGCTCAATAAACTAAAGATTGATTATGATGTGGCTAAAGAACAGTATCTGAACATGACTCCTAACGACGAAGAAATGATGGAAAACCTGCCGAGGAACGAATCGTACAACGACGATCCCGGACAGGACGACAGCCTCAAAGAAGGCAACTTTAACAATCCTGCTAACAAATCAAACAAAAAATCAAAAACGCCGGTACTCGATAATTTCGGGCGCGACCTGACAGAGATGGCCGAAGAAGGCAAACTCGATCCGGTCGTTGGACGTGAAAAGGAAATCGAACGTGTTTCCCAAATCCTGAGCCGACGCAAAAAGAACAACCCGCTTCTTATTGGTGAACCGGGTGTTGGTAAATCTGCCATTGCAGAAGGACTGGCACTGCGAATCATACAGAAAAAAGTATCTCGCATCCTTTTCAACAAACGCGTCGTAACCCTGGATCTCGCAAGCCTTGTTGCCGGAACCAAATACCGCGGACAGTTCGAGGAGCGTATGAAAGCGGTAATGAACGAACTCGAAAAGAACGACGACATCATCCTTTTCATTGACGAAATCCACACGATTGTTGGTGCGGGCGGAGCAACTGGTTCGCTTGATGCTTCCAATATGTTCAAACCAGCTCTGGCACGTGGAGAAATCCAATGCATCGGAGCTACAACGCTTGACGAATACCGTCAATACATAGAGAAAGACGGAGCGCTCGAAAGACGTTTCCAGAAAGTGATCGTTGAGCCGACATCTGTCGAAGAAACGATTATGATTCTCAACAACATCAAAAATAAATACGAAGATCACCACAATGTGACCTATACTCCTGAAGCAATCGAGGCTTGTGTCAAACTGACAAACAGGTATATGAGTGAGCGATTCCTTCCGGACAAAGCAATCGATGCGTTGGATGAAGCCGGATCACGCGTCCACATCACCAATATCGATGTTCCGAAACAGATTCTTGATCTCGAAAGACAACTCGAAGAAGTGCGCGAACTCAAGAATACAGTCGTCAAAAAACAGAAATACGAAGAAGCTGCCAAATTGCGCGACGATGAGAAACGTCTTGAAAAAGATCTTGCCATCGCCCAGGAACAATGGGAAGAAGATTCAAAAAGTAACCGCGTAGTTGTTACGGAAGACAATGTTGCCGATGTAGTTTCAATGATGACCGGAATTCCTGTCAACAGGATCGCACAGACCGAAAGCAATAAACTGGCTCAATTGCCCGAACTGATAAAAGGAAAAGTAATCGGTCAGGACGAAGCGGTAATGAAAATCGCACGTTCGATCCAACGGAACCGAGCCGGTTTGAAAGATCCGAACAAACCAATCGGTTCATTTATATTCCTTGGTCAAACCGGTGTTGGTAAAACCCAACTTGCCAAAGTTTTAGCCCGTGAATTATTTGATTCGGAAGATGCATTGGTTCGTATAGATATGAGCGAGTATATGGAAAAATTCGCCATTTCAAGATTGGTCGGAGCACCTCCGGGATATGTCGGCTATGAAGAAGGTGGCCAATTGACCGAGAAGGTTCGTCGCAAACCATATTGTGTCGTACTTTTGGATGAGATTGAAAAAGCACACCCTGACGTTTTCAATATGATGCTTCAGGTTCTGGATGATGGTTTCCTGACCGATTCTTTAGGCCGTAAGATCGATTTCAAGAATACAATCATTATCATGACGTCAAATATTGGCGCACGTCAGTTGAAAGATTTCGGACAAGGCGTCGGATTCGGTACTTCTGCCAAATTATCCCAGGCCGATGACAATGCGAAAAGCGTTATCGAAAATGCGCTCAAAAAAGCATTCGCTCCGGAATTTTTGAATCGTATCGATGATGTTATTGTCTTTAATCCGCTTGATAAAGCAGACATCGACCAAATCATCGAAATCGAGCTCAAAAAATTGTACGGAAGAATTGCAGAACTTGGCTACGCGCTACGTTTGTCAGATACGGCAAAAGCGTTTATTGCAGAGAAAGGCTTTGACAAACAATTCGGTGCCCGTCCACTAAAAAGAGCCATCCAGAAATATGTCGAAGATGCACTTGCCGAAGAAATCATCACTGCCAAGATAGCATCAGGTGATGAAATCTTTATGGATCTGGCCGATGACAAGGCCGTAGAGCTTACGGTAACAGTCCAAAAAGCCCAGGAACCGACAAATTAAGCTAAATATTAAATAGTTGAAACCCGTCCTCACCGACGGGTTTTTTATTGGTTTCCGATGAATATTCCCGAATCATTTCTATAACTTTGATTCAAATAAGATTTCAAAATGCCTCTTGAAAAGATACTGATCGGCAGCGAGGAATGGTGCTCCTTTCCAACTCTCGAAATACCAAAAATCAAGGCTCGTGTCGATTCGGGTGCCAAAACTTCGGCACTTCACGCCATAAATATTGCTCCTTTTGTAAAAGACGGTGAAAATTGGGTTCGGTTTGACATCAATCCGATACAGAAAAATGTAAAAACCGTACTTCACTGTGAAGCCCCGTTAGTAGGCAAACGCGTGGTAAAAAGCTCGAGCGGATACCGGGAACAACGATACGTCATAACCACCGAAATCGAACTCGATAAGCAAAGATGGCCCATAGAAGTAACGCTAACCAACCGCGATTCCATGGGTTTCCGCATGCTTTTAGGACGTGAAGCCATGAACGGCAGGATGCTCGTAGATCCATCGAGCCAATATTTACTGGGCGAGCCTACAATCGAAAACCTTCGTGAATTATACCGAAATGCAGTCAAGGCAAAATCAGGTCTTCGGATAGGTTTATTAGCAAGTAACCCGGAATTATACAGTAACAAACGAATCATGGAAGCCGGCGAAATGCGCGGCCACGAAATGCATTTCCTCAATATCAAGGAATGTTACATGAAGCTCGATGCACACAACCCTGAAATCCATTATCGCGGCGGCCGAATCCTGAATGACTTTGATGCCATAATACCCAGAATACGCCCAAGCATTACTTTTTATGGTTGTGCCTTGACGCGCCAGTTTGAAGCACTTAAGGTTTTTTGCCTTAATTCAGCTAAGGCCATTACACAATCCCGCGACAAATTGTTTTCGCTCCAATTGCTGCTGAACAATGAAATCGATATTCCCACGACAGGTTTTGCCAATTCACCTTTGGATACAGATGACCTGATAAAAATGGTCGGCGGAAGTCCGTTGATTGTGAAACTGCTCGAAGGCACACAAGGCAAAGGTGTCGTCCTGGCGGAAACCAAAAAAGCCGCTGAATCTGTAATCAATGCATTCAAAAGCCTTAATGCCAACATTCTGGTCCAGGAATTCATCAAGGAAGCCGACGGGAAAGATTTGCGCCTGTTTGTGATTGACGGAAAAGTAGTCGCTGCGATCCAACGGGAAGCACTTCCTGGAGAATTCAGGGCCAATATCCACTTGGGCGGAACCGCATCTGTGATAAAACCGACCCAGGAAGAAAAGAAAATCGCCATACGTGCCGCAAAGGCTATGGAGCTCAAAGTTGCGGGCGTGGATATTATCCGTTCGAGCAAAGGGCCGTTGTTATTGGAGGTAAATTCTTCGCCCGGCCTTGAAGGAATTGAAGGCGCGACCAACAAAGACGTGGCCGGAGAAATGATCCGTGCGATTGAAAAAAATTTCAAGCTAAACTAAATCGTATCGAATGGAATTACTCCAGAATACCTATGTTGACATTATCATCAGATGCATTCTGGTTTATCTGTTTATGCTTGTGGCACTCCGGATTTTCGGAAAAAAAGAATTGTCCCAACTCAATCCGTTCGACATCATCCTGATATTACTCATCAGTAACAGCGTCCAGAATGCTATGGTGGGAAATAATACCAGCCTGAGTGGTGGACTGGCAGCAGCGGCTGTATTGTTCACCATGAATTTCATCCTCAAAAAACTGCGACAGAAATCAGGATTGTTCGATAAGATATTCTCCGATAAACCCGAAATCCTGATTCACAACGGAAAACCAGACTTTAAAACCCTTGCCCGACTCGACATCGGCAGCGATGAACTGCTTGAAGCGATGCGTGAACACGGCGTAGACCATTATTCCGATGTTAAACTTGCGATGTTGGAACCAGATGGAAACATCAGTATCATTTCGGGTGAAAAAAACCTGCGTCAGACCCATTTCAAAAGACGCCGATCGAGAAAAAACCTGTCGCCGCTCCAATAAAAAAGAGCCCGAAAGCTCTTTATATTCTCCTTAAAAATTCCCAGGGCCTGTATTCACCATTGGCTGGTCGTCCGCAGAGGAATGATTAGTATTCGATTCATATTTTCTATTGCCGAATTCCTGATGGTGGGCGCGTTGGGATCGGCCTTCAAAATTGATATCGTTACCAGATACGTCTTTATCGGCTCCAATATAAGGTTGGTCATTTGTGTCGGCTTCTTGTCTTTCGCCTCTCTCCCAGCCCATGGTTTGTTGTTCTTCCGGTTGCTGCGAACGCATATCTTGCTGATTGCGATCCTGGTTGTTGTTACGTGTGTCCATTACAGTTTCTATTTTGTAGTTGGATACAAGTTACCGTTACTGCATTGAAAAGTCGTTGCATGATTGTACACGACTCTTTCAACATTGGCTTTGGGAAAATCCTTACCGATTGATCAAACCGCCGGTTCCTGCTGGCTTAAGCAATGGAAACTTCCGAGACCCCAAATCAAATCCGTCGAATCTATTCCAACGACTTTGCGGGTTTTGAAACAATCCTGAAGAATCGATAATGCCTTTTCATCGTTTGAATCGCGGAAAGTCGGGACGATGATGTTTTCGTTCGAGATGTAAAAATTCGCATACGATGCCGGCAGACGCTGATCTTCCCAAATGACCGGTTTCGGCATGGGCAACTCAATAATATTCACCTGTTTTCCGGTTTCCAGACGCATGGTTTTCAAGGTATCGAGATTTTCCTGAAGCAGCTGATAGTTTTCATCCGATTTATTTTCTTCGACGACCGTTACAACGGTATCTTCATTGACAAAACGCGTAATGTCGTCAATATGGCCGTCGGTATCGTCGCCTACAATTCCATCGCCAAGCCAAAGAATATGTTCGACTCCGTAAAAGTCAATCAGGTATTTTTCGATTTCAGATTGATTCAAATGCGGGTTGCGGTTTTTGTTTAGCAGACAGGCCGTAGTCGTCAGCAATGTTCCCTTTCCGTTGAACTCGACGCTTCCGCCTTCCATGACGATTCCGGGATTGAAAACCGGCATTCCCAGTGCTTTTCCGATTTCCGTCGGGATCACATCGTCCAGATCGTACGGCGGATATTTATCGCCCCAGGCATTGTAGCCCCAATCGACGATGGCTTTTTCACGTGTATCGCGGTTGACCAGGAAAGCAGGCCCGTGATCGCGGCACCAGGCATCGTTCGTAGGATGAAAATAGAACTTTACATTGTCCAGCAATTTCCCGATTCCCGAAACGGATTTCCCATAAGTCGAATTGTACAGGCTCAGCAAGGCAAACTCGCGCATTTGCTCATCGGCTACATTGATACAGACTTTTTGATGGGATGCCACACGAAGTATGAATTCACTATATGGATTGTAAATAGTGTGCAACTTTCCGGGCCATGAAGCTTCTTTGTGCGGCCATGAAAGCCAGAGGGCTGTTTGTTTTTCGAATTCGGCGGGGAAATGGAAGTTGAGTTGTTTTGGAGTCATTGAGTCGGAGAAGTCAGGAAAGTCGGAAAAGTCGGGAAAGTTCTATCGGGTATTCGACAACTTATTTTTTGTTATGGTTCTTTTTAGTGCGTTTATCATAATCAGGATTTCTTCACATTTATGATAAATCTGTTTAAAATCTTCATTTGAAATGATATTTCGTTTTTGGGCCAGAAACAAGCAGGAAACAACTTCGATATCTGACCGCAAAGCATAATTCAAAAATCTATTGAATTCAGGATTAGATTGACTTGTTGAGCCTTCAGCGATATTCAGCGCAATCGAATCTGTCGCTCGCTTTATTTGAGAATTCAGAATATATAATTCTTCTTTCGGAAATTTTTTACTAATCCTGTCAATTTCCAAAGAAAGGTCAATGGCTTTTTGCCAGACTAACAGTCGTTCAAATTTAAATGGCATATATCAATTTTTAATGGCGTGTATAATTAAAATTTCAAGTCACTTCAAACTTTTCAGTTTTACTGACTTTTCGATCTTTCCGGTCTTTCCCGACTTTCCCGACTTTCCCGACTTTCCGGACTTTCCGGTCTTTCCGGTCTTTCCCGACTCATTCATCAATAAACCGTCTCGTAATCGGCTGATAACTATCAATCCGGCGATCACGTAAAAACGGCCAGTGCATACGGAAATAATCAGATTGTTTGAGGTCAAGATCCACAACCGTAGTTTCTTCTTTATCGTGTGAGCCCTGGTACAAAATTTTTCCCTGGCCATTAGTGGCGAAACTTCCGCCCCAGAATTTCATCGCGCCGTCCTGTTCAAAACCGACGCGGTTGACGCTGATTACGGGAACTCCGTTTGCGACGGCATGTGACCGCTGAATGGTTTGCCAGGCATTGTATTGATCCTGATTGGTTTCTTCATCCTGATCCGTAGCCCAACCTATAGCCGTAGGATAGAACAATATTTCCGCGCCCATAAGAGCTGTGATACGGCTGGCTTCCGGATACCATTGGTCCCAGCAGATGAGGATTCCGATTTTGGCGAATTTAGTCTGGAACACTTTGTACCCGAGGTCGCCCGGAGTAAAGTAGAATTTTTCATAGAAAGCCGGATCGTCCGGAATATGCATCTTTCTGTATTTTCCAAGATAAGATCCGTCAGCATCGATTACGGCAGTCGTATTGTGGTATAAGCCTTCTGCCCTCTTTTCAAATAAAGATGCTATTACCACTACGCCCAGTTCTTTGGCGATTTCCTGGATGGCGTTGGTGCTTGGTCCCGGAATCGCTTCGGCTAAAGCAAAATTATCATAGGATTCCACATCACAGAAATAAAGCGATGTGAACAATTCCTGAAGGCAAACGATCTGTGCGCCTTTTTGTGCGGCTACGCGGATCTCGCGGATGGCCTTATCAAGATTAGCCTGTTTGTCTGACCCGCAGGTCATTTGGACAAGGCCGACTTTTACATTGGACATGCTAAACGTTTTAGGCCGCAAAATTAATCAAACGAGATTGGGAATTAATACGGAATGATTAATAATTAACAACTACTTGAAGGTTAAGGTGCTTGGCCCATTTTGATTTCGTGTTACGCAATTTCGTGTTACGTGATTTTAGGTAACGGTAAATCGCGTAACACTTTTGGTTTATGCCCTAAAGCCTGGTGCACTTTAGCTGTTCGTTTCAAAATATTACGGTTCGCGTGAGACCCGAGGCTTACGCCTGTTGGCGAAGCATATGAAGGCATCTGCTTGAGCTCTTTGCGAGCTTTTTCTGCTGGTAAAAGCGAGTGTCGACAGCCCGACGGCGGCTTGTTATGGGAATCGTTTTGACAAATGTTCGTTGCCGCCGGCACGCCCAAAATATTATAATCACTTTTAGATTTGGCAGTCTCATACTTAATTACCTTTGTGCTGCTTAAATTCTTACCATGGCACGCCGCATTGAAAACGATCTTCCCAAAGTCAGGATAACCGCAAATTCCCTGTCACAGGCTATGCGGATTTTTAATTACGGCGGAAGCCACAAATGGAAATTCTACGTTGGTCTTGTATTTCTGTTGCTGACCGGCGCATCGGCACTTGCCTTTCCCAAATTGCTCGGCATTCTGGTAGATTGCGCCAAAGAAAAAGATTTGTCACGGGCGAATACCATTGCATTGGCACTTGTGGGGATTCTGGCATTGCAGGCTTTCTTTTCGTTTTTCCGGTTGTCGTTGTTCATCGACTTTACAGAAAACACACTTGCGAACATCAGGCTGGCTCTTTACAAAAACCTGATCCGGTTGCCCATGACGTTCTTTTCCCAGAAGCGCGTGGGTGAACTCAATAGTCGGCTAACCGCAGACATTGCGCAGATACAGGATACGCTGACAACCACGATCGCGGAATTCCTCAGGCAGTTCATTTTGATTATCGGTGGCATTATTTTCCTGGCCATCATCAGCCTGAAACTGACGGCGATGATGCTGGCCATAGTTCCATTGGTTGCGGTCGCAGCAGTGATTTTCGGCCGGTTCATCCGCAAATATTCCAAAACGACACAGGATAAGATTGCAGAAAGCCAGGTTATCGTAGAAGAAACGCTTCAGGGCATTTCGAACGTAAAGGCCTTTGCGAACGAATGGTATGAAATGGCGCGTTATTCGGCAAAAATCAAGGAAATCGTAGCCATTGCAATCAAAGGCGGAAAATACCGCGGCTACTTCGCGTCTTTCATTATCGCCTGTCTTTTCGGTTCCATCGTGGCCGTCGTATGGTTCGGCGTGACATTGATCATCGACGGCCAGATGAAAGACATTGGCGAATTGATTTCGTTCGTGCTCTATTCCATTTTTGTAGGTGCTTCTTTTGGCGGGATTGCCGAATTGTATGCACAGCTCCAAAAAGCCATAGGAGCCACCGAACGGGTTTTTGAACTGTTGGAAGAACATCCCGAAGACATCGATGCGCTTCCCGGAAATGAAATCGTGCGCATAAACGGTGAAGTTCGGTTTGACAACGTTGCCTTCCATTATCCGTCACGGCCCGAAGTCGAAGTCCTCAAAAACGTAAGTTTTACGGCTGTCCACGGACAAAAGATAGCGCTCGTTGGGCCAAGCGGTGCCGGGAAATCCACAGTCGCATCCTTATTGCTTCGCTTCTACGACATTACCGGCGGACATATCTTCATCGACGGAAAAGACATATGCGATTACGACCTCGAAACGTTAAGGGGAAATATGAGCATCGTGCCACAGGACGTGATTTTATTCGGCGGAAGCATCCGTGAGAATATCGCTTACGGAAAACCGGATGCTTCGATGGAAGAAATAGAAACGGCCGCCAAACGGGCAAATGCATATAATTTTGTAGCCGGATTTCCGGAGAAGTTCGAGACTTTGGTCGGGGAACGCGGCATCAAATTATCGGGCGGACAACGCCAGCGGATTGCTATTGCAAGAGCCTTACTTAAAAATCCGGCGATCCTGATCCTTGACGAAGCTACATCATCCTTAGACAGCGAAAGCGAAAAGCTGGTCCAGGAAGCTTTGGAAGTGTTGATGGAAGGAAGAACCAGTATCATCATCGCACATCGTCTGGCAACCATCCGCAACGCCGATAAGATTTTGGTGCTGGATCAGGGACAAATCATAGAACAAGGCACGCATGCGGAACTTATCAATCGGGATTCGGGGCTTTATAAAAACCTGAGCAATCTTCAGTTTAGCTAAACCATAAAAAAAACCGGATACAAATCCGGTTTTTTTATTAATTCTGTTGTTCTTTTTTCTTTTTCTCCTGATCGATTATCGCCCCGGTACCAGCTCCAAGCGCGGCACCTGAAACCCCGCCGATCACAGCTCCACGGCCCGACTTTTTCTTGTCGATCAAAGCACCGGAAACCGCTCCGACTCCAGCTCCAATCAATGCTCCCGTAACCGGGCTGCTCAAACCTTTGCGTTTGGCTTCCTGTTGTTGGGCCGGCGTCATGTTATTGACTACGACCGGACGTTGGCTGGCACGTTTGGCTTCGGCTACGGCATTCATGGAATCGATGGTTTTTTGTTTGGCAGCTTCCATTTTTTGTTGTTCCATTGCCAGTTTTATGGAGTCGAGCGAACGTTGTTGCGCTTCTTGTTTCTGTTGGGCTTCAAAATCTTTACAGGCCGTCATTCCCATGGCGATCACTGCAATTAAAAACAATCGTTTCATGTTATTGAATTTTAGTTAGTGAGATAAAATTCAACAAACACGATGGCAAAGCTGACCAAGAAAATGTTAAAAAAGGCTGTAGACTGGAAACTATGCAACGCCAGCAGGCAATCCTGAAAACTTATAGTTTTTTACGGCGGTCGCGTTCTGTTTTGAGCAATGTGAGTTCGCGGCTGGTTTGTCCGGCGACGGAAGTGTTTTCTTCGGCACGCCTGATCAGGTACGGCATCACATCGCGCACCGGCCCAAACGGAAGGTACTTGGCCACATTGTATCCGGCAGCCGCCAGATTGTAACTGATATTGTCGCTCATGCCGTACAATTGACCGAACCACACGCGGTTATCGTTTTTCGCAACTCTATGCTGAAGCATCAAATCGATGAGCTTATACGAACTTTCTTCATTGTGTGTCCCGGCAAATACGGCCATTTTATCCAGATGGGAAATCATGTACGAAACACCCGCATCATAATTTTCATCGGTAGCTTCCTTGCTGCTGCAGATTGGCGTGGGGTAGCCCTTTTCCTCTGCCCGCTTGTGCTCTTTTTCCATATAGGCACCGCGGACGAGTTTCATACCTATATAGAAACCTTCGGCCTTGGCCTGTTCGTGAAGTTTTTTGAGATAGTCGATGCGGTCGTGCCGATACAATTGTAAGGTATTGTAAACGATGGCTTTTTCCTTATTGTATTTGCGCATCATATGGGCCACCAAATCATCGGCGGCATCCTGCATCCAGCTTTCTTCGGCATCGATGAGCAGCGCGACGTCTTTGGAATGCGCGTCTTTACAGACGATATCGAATCGTTCCACAACCCTGTCCCATTCCGCTTTTTCCGAATCCGTCAACGTTTGGCCCTCGCCTATTTTGGTATACAGATCCAACCGGCCGAAACCTGTCGGCTTGAAAACGGCGAATGGAATCGCAAGCTTTTCTTTGGCAAATTCAACCGTTTTGAGTGTCATTTTCAAAGCGGCATCGAATTGTTCCTCTTCCTCTTTTCCTTCTACCGAATAATCAAGCACGGACGAAACGCCCTTGGTAAACATCTTATCAACCACCGGGAGGCAATCCTGTTCGTTCACGCCTCCGCAAAAATGGTCGAAAACGGTGGCGCGTATCAATCCTTCGACAGGTAAATGTGCCTTGATGGCGAAATTCGTAACGGCCGTCCCGATACGCACAAGCGGCTGGCTGTCTATAAGTTTGAAAAGGAAATAGGCTCTGTCGAGTTCGGTATCGCTTTTAAGGGCGAAGGCAACCTGGGTGTTGTTGAAGATTGGTTCCATGCAGAAATTTACGGATTGTACAAATATAAGTGCCGGATTTGGAGAATGGGTTATGATTTTTCAAAAAATCTGCCCAAAAATAATTTTGCTGACAGGACCAACGGTTCAGCCCGTGATTCAATCCTTTCAAAGTGTTACGCGATTTAGTGTTACCTAAAATTGCGTAACACTAAATCGCGTAACAGAAATGCTTTTATTCCGCTGCGTGCTCTCCTTTTTCCCCAAGTTCGACGATATCGCCTTTCTTGAATAAAATTTTCTGCAATGTGAGCCGCCACTTTTCATTCTTGCGCAACAGAAATTCCAGGTCCATTCCAAAATGTTTGAATTCTTCCTGTTGGGCGTTGGTCATAATAGCTTTGGCATCTTTGTCTTTTTCGAGGGAGATGCGTTGCTCGTACCAGCCGATGGCTTCGGCTTCTTCACATAACGAAGTGATCATTCGCGCAAAAGTGCGGGTTTCCTGAGAGAGTTCCTCAGCAGGTTCATGGTATTGGTTCGTTGGCATATGTATATGTATTAAGTCTGTATTGAAGGTACGGCTTTTCTAATCCTCTTGGCTACTGAAGGCGAAACAAAATCGTGTAAATCCTTAACCAAGGAAAAAAATGAAATCATTTGTTTTAGCAAGCAGATCCAGACAAACATTTTGCGGCTTCCGTTTTCTTTTCACTGCTTTTTAAGTTTCTAAATCTGTCCGGCTTTTTTGCACTTTCCCGACTCCAAAACTTCCGAACTTCCGATCTCCCGACTTTCCCGACTTTCCCGACTCCAAAACTCCCGATCTTCCGATCTCACGAACTTTCCCGACTTTCCCGACTTTCCCGACTCCAAAACTCCCGATCTCCCGAACTTTCCCAACTTTCCAACTCCCGAACTTCAAACTTATTTCCGTTCTTTGCCCAAAATTCCCTCTATGCAATCCATCCAGGCCAACGGTTACTCCATATTTTTCAATGATTCAGGCTATGGGGAACTGAATTCATTATTGGACGATCGTTCCTTTTCAAAGATTTTCATCCTCACAGATACGAATACACACGAATTCTGCCTTGCCCATTTTTTAGCGAACGTTGCAACCGAAACGCCTATCGAAGTCATCGAAATCGAACCCGGTGAACAAATGAAGACCATCGAAAGTTGCGTTGAACTGTGGACGACGCTCACCGAACTCGGAGCTGACCGGAAAAGCCTGCTGATAAACCTTGGCGGCGGTGTCGTAACCGATATGGGCGGATTTGTGGCCGCTACCTATAAAAGAGGCATACCGTTCATCCACGTCCCGACGACACTTTTGGGAATGGTCGATGCATCGGTCGGAGGGAAAAACGGCGTCGATTTAGGTTCATTGAAAAATCAGGTCGGAGTCATCACGCCTCCTTTGATGCTTATTATCGATACAGATTTCCTTCATACATTACCACCTCGTCAGATGCGTTCCGGTCTGGCGGAAATGCTGAAGCACGGATTGATTGCCGATGCGACATATTGGAACGCTTTTTCAGATATGGATACGGTTGATTCGGTTGAATTGGACGCATTGATCCATCGGTCCATCGAAATAAAAAATACTATAGTGCTTCAGGATCCGACGGAAAACGGGATTCGCAAAGCGTTGAATTTTGGGCATACGCTGGGTCATGCCATAGAAAGCCTGTATTTGTCAGACGTAAATAAGCCCGAATTGCTGCACGGTGAAGCAATCGCTGCCGGAATGGTGCTTGAGGCGCATATCAGCCTGCAACTGGATTTGTTGTCCGAGCAGGCATATACACAAATCAAAAACCGGATTTTTTCCATGTACGATAAGCTGGTTTTAGCCGATGAAGAACTCGGCTCCATATTGGAACTGCTGCAGCACGACAAGAAAAACGAGTTCGGGAAGATTCTGTTTGTGCTGCTACACGGCATCGGAAATATACGGATAGACCAGACGGTTTCCAATGAGCTGATTTTCAAATCGTTCGAAGATTACCATTCTTAATATTTTTTTAATAAATTCGGTTGTTTATCCGATACGTTTTTTTTTACATTTGCCTGAATGAAAATTTCGCAGAATCCAGTCAAATTCGAGCCTCCATCCCTATCGTCGGGCGGCCTTTATATCCTTCGAGATTACGCTTGGAATGACAAGTCCGTTTCTGGAAACTGCATCCGCATTAACGAAAAACTCCCTATCATATTTGCCAACTTACGGGTTTGAAGACAGATACAATCTTCTGTTTTTGAACCTTTTTAATTTTATTTACGGCATTACATGAATACAAAATATTACGATCTGATCAATCAGACATTTTACTTTCCGCAGGAAGAATTTACGCTCAACAAAGACCACCTCATGTTCCATAACATCGACCTGATGAAACTCGTCGAACAATACGGAACGCCGCTTAAATTCACCTATCTGCCCGCCATTTCGAACAACATCAACAAAGCGAAAGGCTGGTTCCGGAAGGCGATGGAAAAAAACGATTACGACGGCAAATATTACTATTGCTATTGCACCAAAAGTTCACACTTTGAATTCGTGATGAACGAGGCTTTCAAGAACAATATCCATATCGAAACGTCATCGGCATTTGATATCAATATTGTCGAAAACCTGTTGGCTACGGGCAAGATCAACAAGAATACGTATGTGGTCTGCAACGGATTCAAACGCGAGAATTACATTGAAAACATTGCCCGTCTCATAAATAACGGGCACACCAAAACAATTCCGGTCATCGATAATTACGAGGAGCTGGATATGCTGATGGAGCAGATTCCAACCAAAAAAATCAAAGTCGGTATCCGTATCGCTGCGGAAGAAGAACCAAAGTTTGAATTTTACACCTCCCGACTTGGTATCGGATACAAAAACATCGTACCTTTTTACAAGCGGACGATTGCCGAAAACAAACAGGTCGAGCTTAAGATGCTCCACTTTTTCATCAACACCGGGATTCGTGATACGGCCTATTACTGGAACGAACTGCTCAAGTGCCTTAAAGTGTACATCAGCTTAAAACGCGAATGCCCGACGCTTGACAGCCTCAACATTGGCGGTGGTTTCCCAATAAAGAATTCACTCGCTTTTGAGTACGACTATAAATATATGGTCGAGGAAATTGTGAACCAGATCAAGAGTGCTTGTGACGATGCCGAAGTTCCGGTGCCTCACATCTTCACTGAATTCGGGTCGTTCACAGTCGGCGAAAGCGGCGGTGCCATTTATGAAGTCGTTTACCAGAAACAACAGAATGACCGTGAAAAGTGGAACATGATCGATTCGTCTTTCATTACCACGTTGCCAGACAGTTGGGCGATTTCAAAACGTTTCGTGATGATGGCCGTCAATCGTTGGAACGACACATACGAGCGGGTTTTACTCGGTGGAATGACTTGCGACAGTGACGATTACTACAACTCGGAACAACATATGAACGCCGTGTATCTGCCCAAATACAACAAGGAAAAGCCGTTGTACATAGGATTTTTCAACACGGGCGCTTACCAGGAAACCATTGGCGGATTCGGAGGATTGCATCACTGCCTGATTCCGCAGCCGAAACATATTTTGATAGACCGTGACGAAAACGGCATAATCGGGACCGAAGTTTTTTCTCCCCAGCAAACATCAGACGATGTCCTGAAAATTTTAGGATACGATAAAAAATAATTTATTTTTGAATCATAATACGAACACAATGACCAAAGGACCAATTAGCGAATTTATCCAGAAATATTACCTGCATTTCAATGCGGCGGCATTAGTCGATGCGGCAAAGGCATATGAGCAGCAACTGGCCGATGGCGCTAAAATGATGGTCACTCTGGCCGGAGCGATGAGTACGGCGGAACTCGGAAAGATATTCGCCGAGATGATCCGCCGCGACAAAGTCCAGATCATTTCCTGTACGGGTGCCAACCTTGAGGAAGATATCATGAACCTGGTCGCCCATTCACATTACGAACGCGTCCCGAATTACCGTGACCTTACGCCCCAACAGGAATGGGATTTACTCGAAAGAGGCCTGAACCGTGTGACCGACACCTGTATTCCGGAACACGAAGCCTTCCGTCGCCTGCAAAAACACATCTACAAAATATGGAAAGATGCAGACGACAAAGGCGAACGCTACTTCCCGCATGAATTCATGTATAAGATGTTGCTTTCCGGCGTTCTGGAAGAATATTATGAAATCGACCTAAAAGATAGCTGGATGTATGCGGCGGCTGAGGAAAATTTGCCTATAATTGTTCCGGGTTGGGAAGATTCGACTATGGGTAATATATTCGCATCCTACGTAATCAAAGGGGAACTCAAGGCTTCGACCATGAAGTCAGGCATCGAATACATGACGTTCTTAGCGGATTGGTATACTAAAAATTCGTCGAACGGCGTAGGTTTCTTCCAGATTGGCGGTGGAATTGCCGGAGATTTCCCAATTTGCGTCGTCCCGATGTTATACCAGGATATGGAAATGCACGATGTTCCGTTCTGGAGTTATTTCTGCCAGATTTCGGACTCGACAACAAGTTACGGTTCTTATTCGGGTGCCGTTCCCAACGAAAAAATCACGTGGGGCAAACTCGATATCAATACACCCAAGTTTATCATTGAATCAGACGCGACGATTGTTGCGCCATTAATTTTCGCTTACCTCTTAGACCTCTAAAACAATGAAAAGAATTATTGTCGACTACAACAAACTAACCAACGAAATCCTGACACTGCTCGTGGAAAAATTCCCGGACGGGTATGATGATTCGCACATCGTCCGTTTCCGCAATGCACAAAACGAACTTGTAGAGGCCGTCGAAGTACGTACCGATGATACCATTTACCTCGTAAAAGTCAGCACCAAATTGGCCAGCCGTCTCGAAAAAATCGAAGAAGACAGCGACATCGATGACGTAGTGGATCCAATCGACAGCATCAAAATGGATATCGAAGATGAAGATGCACCAAGTGATGACGATGACGATCTTGATGATGTTGAAGATGACGACGAAGACAAACCAAAGAAACGTTCAGCAGACGATGACGGGGACGACGACGACGACGATGACTTCGATGATGAAGATTCGGATACATCGGATGACGACGACGACGATGACGAAGACGACAGATAAATGTAAGGAACCGCAATGGTTCCTTTTTTTATACCGGGTGTTTTGAGTACATTCGGCCAAAATGTACTACATGAACCTCGATAACAATTACCTAGAATACAATAAAAAAGCCTGGAACGACAAGGTACAATACCATGTGGAATCTGAATTCTATTCCCATTCCGAATTCCTAAAAGGCCAGACTTCGCTCAAGAAAATCGAATTGGATCTGCTCGGGGATGTGAGCGGAAAAAAAATTCTGCACGTGCAATGCCATTTCGGGCAGGATACGATTTCCCTGGCAAGAATGGGCGCTGAAACGGTCGGTGTCGATTTTTCAGAGGATGCTATCCGCGTAGCCAAAGAAGCTGCAGCAATCACAAATGCCAATGCCCGGTTTATCTGTTGTGATGTATACAGCCTTCCGGAAAACCTGAATGAAACGTTTGACATCGTCTTCACCTCTTACGGAACCATTGGCTGGCTGCCGGATCTGGACAAATGGGCCAAAGTGGTTTCCCGTTTTTTAAAACCTGGCGGAACATTTGTATTCGCGGAATTCCATCCGGTTGTCTGGATGTTCGACGGTTCTTTTTCAAGAATCGAGTATGCGTATTTAAAAGACGATGCGATTGTCGAAGCGGAAGAAGGTACTTATGCCGATTCCGATGCACCACTCAAAAACACGACCGTCAATTGGAACCACGGTTTGTCTGAAGTAATAAGCCGTTTATTGCAAAATGGATTGACTCTGACCGATTTCAAGGAATACGATTATTCGCCTTACAATTGTTTTTCCGGTATGGACGAGTTTGAAAAAGGCAAATTCAGGATTGAAAAACTAGGCCGCAAGTTACCCATGGTTTATTCATTGATAATGAAGAAATAAGAGACTTTAGATGATTTCCTCTTTTCCTCCTTTCCTGCCCGATTCCCCAAAAATCCTTATCCTCGGAACCATGCCCGGAGCCATGTCGTTGCTTAAACAGGAATATTACGCCCATCCGCAAAACAGTTTCTGGAAAATCATGTTTACGCTGTTTTCAGGATTACCGGTTCCTTCAGATTTCGAGACTAAGAAAAAACTGATCCTCGATAACCACATTGCACTCTGGGATGTACTCGAAAGTTGCGAGCGAAAAGGCAGCCTGGATTCACAAATCAGGAATGCAGTAGAAAACAAGATTCCAGACCTGATCAAACATAACCCGTCAATACGGGCGATTTTTTTCAACGGACAGGAAAGCCACAAAATATTTGTCCGGAAATTTGGTAACGAAATTGACTTGCCCAGAATTGTTTTACCTTCAACGAGTCCGGCGCACACTATGAAATTTGACAAGAAATTAGAAGCCTGGTCTCAGATTGAAGAATTTTTGTAATCACCAAATCTACACTTGTCCTCTTCTGGGAAATTCCGGTTTTGGTGGATTTATAAATACATCTCGGTGAAATTCCATCAACATCCTGTCTGATGCCAATCTGACTCTAATCTGGGACTCGTTTGACGAAAAATTCACTGTATTAATTTTCAAAGAGAATGTTCCATTAAGCGCTTTTTCAGTCGAACTCAATTGTGCGCTCCAAACCTTTTCTCCTGCAATTTTTGATATTTTAAGACTGGCAACTATTTTTTTGCTTCCGTTTTGAAGGATAATAGAATCGCCTTCAATTGTTATCGTTTGCCTGACACCGTACATTTCTTCAATCGGTTCGCTATGGAACAATTCCTTGCCGTCGAAAGTTACAGTGTCTGCTTGCCAGTTTCCTTCAAGATTGGGTTTTGATGATTTATAAAATGAAAAGAAAACCACGAGAGCCAGCAAAAGACAAATAAGGACTACACGGATTTTCTTCATTTCAATTCAGATACACACCCGATTATAAATACCTCTCGCGATACACATTCAAATGATGGTTCATATGGCCGATTATCGCAAACCCAATCGCCCGAACCGATAGGATATTGCCATTCGCACTCCCTTTTCTGGTCAAAGCTTCTTTGGAAAAACTTTTGAACAGCGTGAGGTTTGATTGACGTACTTCGGATAATTCCGTCAGCAATGCATTCAAATGACGCGATTGTCCGTCGCTTTCATCGGCATAATCATTTTCTTCAAAACCTGGCAATTCTGTTTTATCATTACGGGCAAAAGCGAGGGCGCGATAGGCAAAAATGCGTTCGGAATCGATTAGGTGCTGGATGATTTCCTTAATGGTCCATTTTCCTTCGGCATATCTGTAATCAAATTTATCCATAGGGATTTCACGCACGAACCGGATGAACCGATGCAGCGAAATCTCCAGTTCCTCGAATAAATCCTCATCGGTCAGCGTGTTCATATAACCCGCCATATACGGGGCGAATTCATCTGGTGTAATTTCTGTAAATTTCATATCAGGCGGAATTTCTGCTTGCATTCGTATTTCCGAACAACGCTCTGGTCACGAGTTTTTCGTAGACAGAGACCAATTCTTCATCCGGATTTTCCTGCATATTGAGCTGTTGGATGCGAAGCAACGCATATTGCTGGATTACGAGAAGCGGCAATACGATTTGTTCGCGCATGGCAATCGAAGCTTTGCCTTCGGGGTAATTTTCCATCAGTTCTTTATGTCCGGCGATTTTCAAAAGCAGTCGTTTGCTTAGTTCATATTCGTTGAAAATATTCTGCCAGAACGAGCCGAATTCCGGATCATCCTTCATATAAGATGTTAACGGAAAGAATGATTTAGCCAAAGACATCATACTGTTTTCCAATAAAGTGCGAAAAAACAAAGAGTTGTCAAACAACGTTTGTACGTCATCCCATTTTCCTTCATCCTCAAATTTCTTCAATGCCGATCCAACGCCATAAAAACCAGGGACATTCTGTTTGAGCATACTCCACGAACCGACGAACGGAATCGCACGCAAATCTCCAAAGTTGAGTTTGTCCGATGTATTTCGTTTGACCGGACGGCTGCCGATATTGATCATAGAGTAATACCTGAGTGCGCTCATTTTCTCCAGATACGGAAGGAACTCCGGAAGCTGTTTAAACAACGTATATTTCTCATAACCGGCCTGAGCCAAGTCATCTAGTATCTTCTTATCGTCTGCCGATAAATTGTTGCGGCCTTTATCAAACAACCTGTTGCTGATTCCGGCACTCAACAGGTTTTCAAGATTGAAGCGGCACGAATCAGGCGTCCCAAAATTGGAACTGATGGTTTGCCCCTGAACCGTAATCTGGATTTCGTGGTTTTCGATATCGGAACCGAGAGACGCATAGAACTTGTGTGTCTTTCCGCCACCTCTTGCCGGCGGGCCGCCGCGTCCGTCAAAGAAAATCACTTCTATGCCGTAACTGCGCGACATTTCGGTTATCTGTTCTTTGGCTTTATAGATACTCCAGTTTGCCATTAAATAACCGCCGTCTTTGGTTCCGTCAGAGAAACCCAACATTACGGTTTGCCTGTTTCCGCGTGATTTCAAATGTGCGGCATAGGTTTCATTGGTGTATAATTTTTCCATGATTTCACCCGCGCGTGACAAATCTTCCACGGCTTCAAGCAGCGGAACAATGTCAACGGTGGGGTTTTCCCAGCCACTAAGCCGGAACATGGCAAGTGTTTCCACAACATCAAGGGCGCTGTCGTTATTGCTGATGATATATCGGTCGCAACCCATTTCCGTATTGCGTTTCTGGATTTCACGAATGGCGAGCATCGATTCCAATGTCGATTTCGCATCGGCATCTGACAGTTCATAGACATTGACAGACTTTGTTATGTTACCGGAAGCCGCCATTCTTTCGTCCTGAGGCAACTCGAGATAGCCTTTTGGGAAATGATCGGGAAATTCCAGAACCAATGCTTTCAATGCCTTATCGTGTATTTTACTGTTCTGTCGGATGTCAAGCGAGGCAAAGTGAAAACCGAAAACATGGAGTTTATTCAGCAACGAATCGACTTCTTCCAGATAAAGCGACTGATTCTGTTCGACGACAAGTTTACGTACAGCCAGCAAGCCATCGCGGAATTCATCTGAAGTGATAAACAATTCCCCGTCTGAATAATATACCGATTGATAAAGCTTGGATTCAATATCGGTCAGTAACGTATCGACACCCGAAAAAGTCAGTCTGCGCTTGAGTTTCCGGATATCGCGGTAATAACTTTTCAGGATTGATGACCGCAACCTGTCGGCCACTTGATAGGTGATTTCGGTAGTCACGAACGGATTTCCATCGCGGTCGCCTCCTGGCCAGAAACCCAATCTTAAAATCGGGCCGCCCATGGGTTTTCCCTGATAAATGCTTCGGGAGATAAAATCGACAAGTTCGCCGACGGTTTCATAGAACACGTTCTCCAAATACCAAATCAGGCTGACGGCTTCGTCATAAGGTGTCGGTTTTTCTTTTTTGATGAAAGGCGTCTTGCCGAGTTGGGATAACAATCGTTTGATTTCAAACAGGTTGTCGTCTGAAATCGCATCGGTCAAATCTGTGATGATTCCCAAAACCGAACCCGGATAGAATTGCGTCGGATGTGCCGTCAGGACCGGACGTACTTCAAAATCGTCGAGTAAATCCTGGAGTTTGGCCTGAAGGCCGGCAGCTTCGGCTGTATCTTTCGCATCGCGCATCGAGCCTTTGCCTTCAAGATTGTTGACTTTGGAGAAAGCTGCGTCCTCAACGGCATCAAAAAGAACGATCTGCCTTTCGACATATTGGACGAACCGGAACATCATGTCGATCTTTTCCTTTTCCGTCGGGTTATCCATATAGCGCTCGACAAAAAAGTTGAAGATTTCTTTTGGCGATTCCTGTTTGGAAAAACCTTTTTCGCAGACTTCCGTAAAAAGCGGAAGCAATGATCCCGTATTGTCTATGGCATCGAATGGCAGCGTGATGAAGACGCTGTTGTATACATTGTATTTTGACCTGACATTCCTGTCGAATTGTTCTAATCTTGAAAGCGAATACATAGCTGTAATTTGGGACTTAATTTAATGAAAAAACCCCGGATGTTACCGTCCGGGGTTTTATATCATGTAGCATTTTACATATTCTTAAAGATGGTGTGCATCAATCTTTTCTTGTCGTTGATGCTTTCTTCAAGTGAAATCATTGTCTCTGTGCGGTATACACCTTCAATGTCGTCGATCATGAAAATGACGTCTTTGGCGTGCTTGGTATCTTTGGCGCGTATTTTACAAAAGATATTGAACTTTCCTGTAGTAACGTGGGCCACCGTAACGAACGGTATTTCATTGATTCGCTCCAAAACGAATTTAGTCTGTGATGTATTGTTCAGGAAAACACCTACATAAGCAATGAAAGAATACCCAAGTTTTTCATAATCAAGAGTCAGTGACGATCCCATGATGATGCCTGCATCTTCCATTTTCTTGACACGGACGTGAACGGTCCCTGCCGATATCAAAAGTTTTTTGGCTATGTCTGTAAAAGGAACCCGAGTATTGTCAATCAACATATCGAGGATCTGGTGATCGACCTCGTCTAAACGGAATTTGCTCATAACGTATATTTAATTTATTGGATTCTGTTTGACAAGAAGAATGACTAAATTCTCTTTCCATTTTCAAACCTTTGGTTGCCCAGCATAAAATTGGCTTTTTCGCCAACTGCCGGATACAATCCTGATTCACTTTGGAATAACGCACCTTCTGCCTCATAGGATTCGTGTGAAAAATACACGTCGCAATTTGCCGAATCCGCAAAATAGGCGTTAAAAAAGAGTTTATTTTCAATCAACTCCTCCTTGTATTGAGCAACAAAATTCGTAATTAATTCCTTACCATCATAATTTATTTTGACATTTTTGAATCCAAAATCAAAAAAAACCATCATATTTTGAGGAATAATTAAATATTCTTCAATAACGTTATCAACTACAACGATTTCGTTAAGTTGAAAAATTCCCGCAAGTATCGACTGAAATGTAAGTTTTCTGCAAAATTCGCGATTATAATCGTCGGGATAATGACCCGATTCTATCAAAACGGTCGGACAACCTTTCATCTGAAAATTATCTCCAACGCAATTCGGATTGAACGAATCATCGAACCTTCCTACTTTTCCGGGAATGATTTCTTGAAGCGATTGGTTCATCGCAATGATCACCTCAATAGCTTTCTTTCTGGTGTCGTTTATTTCGCGTTCCGCATTATAAGCAGGCGCTAAAAAAGACAAAGTAGCTGGTTCGCCCGTCTCTCCTACTCCAAAAATACTGCGCTGGTCGTGGAGATTGAAACTGAAATCCGGCCTGAAACTTTCAAACAGATTCGCAAGGGCACGACTTTCCGGTTGGGAGAAATTGATAAAGTCCCTGTTGAGATCAATGGAATTCGCATTCTCACGTGTATATCGCAGAGCACCGTCGGGATTAAGCATCGGCACAAAACAAAACGTGAAAGCATCCAGAAGTGATTGCGCAGACGCATCTGAATCAAAAAAATCAAACAAATCGAACAAGGCTTTCGTAGCCGTGGATTCGTTTCCGTGCATCTGCGACCACATCAGGATTTTGAATGGCCCGTGACCGATAGTATACGAATATAAAGCTCGTCCCTCTACCGAATTACCAATCGTTCCAACCTTGCCTTTTCTTGAATCAAGCAGCAACAAAGGCTCGATATCTTCAAGGGTTATATATCGGCCAAACAGTGAATCAGCCTTATAAATGTCGGTAATCGCTGCAAAATCCATGTGTCGTGTTTACTGCAAAAGTACGAAGCCGCCCTAAAATAGAAAACCCCGGCTAAAATCACGAATCGCCAGGGTTTTCAGAACCAATAAAACAAACACAAAATATAATTTGATAAGAGCGTCTTTTGCATTCATTTACGTAAAAAGACGAAGCCGGGTTTTTCGATTTCATCTTTTTTTAATTTTTTCCGATTGACCAACATGACTATCGATTAAGGCTATTTCATACATTTGATAAAAATATCCTATGATCCGGCGGTTGCTCTCTTTTTTCCTTCCCATTACCATTGTCCGCCGCAAATCTGATTACAGCAAAGACCTCGAAGTTTCGTGGGCGAACGGTGAATTGGTGCTCGATTCAAGGAATACGAATTATTCCTACGGAAGCCTGCAACGGGTTTTGAGACGCGGGTTAAAGGAAATCGGGTTTGAAAAAGTAGCCCGGATGCACAAAATACTCGTGCTTGGCGTGGCCGGCGGAAGCGTCATCAAAACATTGGTCCATGAAATAAAGACGACCGCCTTGATTACCGGAGTCGAAATTGATGCGGCTGTAATCGAACTCGCGAATTCCTATTTCGGCCTTGATAAAATCCCAAACGTGAAGATTGTGATCGACGACGCTTTTGAGTTCGTCCTCAAGACAAAGGAATTGTATGATTTGGTCATCATTGATGTGTTCCAGGATACGACCATGCCGAATTTTCTTTTCGAGAAGTTTTTCGCCATGCGGATTGCAGCTATTTTAACTCCCGACGGCTACATCCTGTTCAATACCATGACACTCAACGGAGAACACGACAGCCGCAATGAAGCGTATGTCCAGCATTTTTCAGACGGGCCGTTCCGCGTCAAACTGATTCCAAGGATAGAACATCACAACGAACTGATCGTAGTCCACAAAACCGGTTAATATTTATTGGAACAAGGCGGAAATCCGTATATTTAAAAGAAGAATATGCCGCACATGGACCACAACCACCAGCAACTTATCGAAGAATTCTATGCCGCTTTCGCAGCCCATGAACCGGAAACCATGGCAAGCTGTTATCATCCGGAAGCGCATTTCACCGATCCGATTTTTGGTACACTCCAAGGCCGCGACATAGCCGATATGTGGCGCATGCTTCTGGAACGCAGTAAAGGCCAACTGAATATTTCATTTTCAAATATTACCGCCGATCACATTGAAGGCAAGGCGAATTGGATTGCCTCTTATGTCTTATCATCGACCAGACGAAAAATAGAGAATCATATCTCTTCCCGATTTATTTTCCGCGACGGATTGATCGCCGACCAAAAAGACACCTTCGACTTTTACAGCTGGAACCGGCAAGCTTTCGGGTTTAAAGGCTGGCTGCTGGGAAAAACTACATTTATGCAAGACCGCGTCCGTCAACAAGCCATTTCGTCTTTGAGAAAATGGCAATCAAAAAAACGCAATGCCGAGCGAAACAACGGCAACTAAAGCATCATTTATCATGGAAAAAGCATTCCTGCCACTACTCTATCTGGTCTGGTCAGACGATTTGCTGTCGCAGAAAGAAGTCAGTATCTTAAATACTTTCTTTACAGAAAATACAATATTGACTGATTCTGAAAAGAAAAACCTACTGTCATTCATAGCTGTTTCCAATCCGCCGACACGCGAAACATTGGCTTTTTGGAAAACCGAGATTTTTGATGAACTGACCCAAAGCCCTCAAATCCGGAGTCTTTTTGGCTTATCGCTTCAATTATCCGGCAACGATGCGCGGTTCGAAAACCTCAAACCGGAATTCCTCGAACTGGAAAACCAATTGGGGATTTTGGGAGAAGAAGCGCTGCTGACATTCCGCTCTGCTGCAAATACACAGACATCAAATCTCGAAACACTAAATTCATTCGATGTCAAAGCCTTGCAATCGATTCTTGAAGGCGACACAGCCGGTATTGAAAAGCAAGTCCGCGACCTGTTGCAACGGCCGGAATTCAAATACGCAAACACCCAGGAAACGGATTCATTCCGCGAAAAAGTCCTGGATTGGTGCCGGATTCTCGCCAATGAAAAATTAGGTTCCATGGCATTTCCAAAGGAATTCGGCGGCGGCGGAAACATGAAAGCCTATTTCGCCATCATGGAAGCCCTGAGTTATCACGATTTAAGCCTCGTGATCAAATTCGGGGTGCAGTTCGGGCTTTGGGGCATGAGCGTGTATTTCCTCGGAACCGAAAAACACCATATAAAATATCTGTCCAAAATTGGGACACTAGAGCTTCCGGGTTGTTTCGCGATGACCGAAACAGGCCACGGTTCCAATGTAAAAGGTTTGGAAACGACAGCGACTTACGATCATAAAAACCAGTCGTTTGTCATCAACACGCCGCATCCGAAGGCAAAAAAAGAATATATAGGCAATGCCGCCGTCCACGGACAAATGGCTACGGTTTTCGCCAAACTCATCATTGATGGAAAAGACTACGGTGTCAATACGTTCGTGGTTCCGTTGCGCGATACATCGGGCAACATTCTCGACGGAATCGAAATTGGCGATTGCGGGCGCAAAATGGGTTTGAACGGCGTCGATAACGGAACTATAAGATTCCATAACGTGACGATTCCGAAAGAAAACATGCTCGACCGGTTTGCATCGGTAAATAACAAAGGTGAATTCGAAAGCCCGATTCCAAGCGACAACAGGCGTTTTTTCACCATGCTCGGCACACTCGTCGGCGGACGCATCGGCATCCCAAAATCGGCATTGTCTGCGATGAAAACCGGATTGACGATTGCCATAAAATACAGTGACAACCGTAGGCAATTCGGCCCTGACGGCGGATCTGAAGTTCCCATCTTAAATTACAGAATCCACCAAAGACGATTGTTTCCGCATCTGGCAAACAGTTATGCCTTTCATTTTTCATTGCGTTACCTGACTGACAGATTCATGCAAAGATCGGAAGCCGATGCCCAGGAAATCGAGGCACTCGCAGCCGGAATGAAAGCTTATGTGACCTGGAACGTACGCGATTCGCTTCAGGAATGCCGTGAAGCCATGGGCGGAAAAGGCTATCTGAGTGAAAACCGGATCGGCGATTTAAAGAACGATACCGAAATCTACACCACATTCGAAGGCGACAATACCGTGCTGATGCAACTCGTCGCCAAAAACAGATTGGCTGAATTCCGCAAAGAATTCGGAAAGCTTGACATTGGCGGAATGATCACTTATGTTTTCGATTCGGCCAAAACAGCATTATCCGAAAAAAATCCATACACGTCACGACGCACCGATGACGAACATTTAAAAGATCCGGAATTCCACTTGGCTGCTTTCCGGTATCGCGAAAAAAACCTGCTTTCATCCGCGGCCATGCGTATCAAAAAACTCGTCGATGGCGGAATGGATGCTTATGATGCGTTCAATGTGGTACAGCATCATATGATAGATGTGGCGAAATCGTATCTGGAAAGAGTCATTCTTGAACAATTTCTGTCGAAAATAGAAACAGTTTCTGATGCATCAGTCAGACAACAACTTGTTCGGCAACAGCAACTTTTCGCCTTGAATCTGCTCGACAAAAACAAATCGTGGTTTCTCGAAACCGGCTATTTTGAACCGCCAAAGTCAAAGGCAATCAGAAAAGCGATCAATCAGTTGTGCTGGGAAATACGCACCGATGCCGTTGCCCTGACCAATGCTTTTGGAATTCCGGATTCTCTCCTGGGAGCCACAGTTTTGACCGAAAAATAATCACAAAACCTGTTTTTGCTATATTTACAAAAACAAGTTTATGATTGTACGTATACTTAGCAGCATTCTGGTTCTCGTAGCGGTTTTCATGGGAATCAAACAAGGTTGGGCGATGATTTCGGGCAAACCTGAAATGCTGGAATTCTTTTCACGCTTTGGGTTCGATAGCCGCGCGGTGATGCTGAACGGCGGGATTACGCTGCTCGCCTCGGTACTGATTCTTTTTCCAAGGACTTTCGTTTTGGGAAATTTTCTCATGGCGGCCGGAATCTTACTTATCATCTGCCTCGAACTATTCCATAAAGACCTCAAAGGCGCAGCTATCGAATTGCCTTTCCTGGTTATAAATCTGGCACTTCTCTATCTCAATCACCCGCTAAACAAAAACTGATGCATACCGGCAAACAATACAGGCTCCTTGAATTCCTGATGTGGACGCGTCGGGATATTTATGTAGTGCTGATCCTTTCGATAATCCCAACTGTCATTTACGAAGTCTTCCATTTCAAATGGGTGGCTTTGCCTTGGGTTCCGATTGCGATGGTCGGTACGGCAGCCGCTTTCATCATCGGTTTTAAAAATACACAGACATACAACAGACTTTGGGAAGCGCGTCAGATTTGGGGTGCTATAGTAAACCAAAGCCGTTCTTTCGGAATGATGACACGTGATTTTGTCGATGCCGATGCCGAAACCATCCGACAGATTATCTACAGACATTTCGCCTGGCTCACGGCCTTGCGGTTTCAATTGCGTGAAAAAAGAGCCTGGGAAAACTCAGACAAACCTCATTTTAAGGAGTATCGCAAAATCTATCGCGTTCCGGAATGGGAAGATAAACTTGAAGATGAACTGTCGCTTTATGTTTCCGATGAGGAATTAAAAAAGGTTTTGACCCATAAAAACAGGGCGACACAACTCATCGCCTTGCAGTCGGCACAATTCAAAAAATTAAAGGGCGAGGGAAAAATCAGCGGGCTCGAATATATAGAACTCGAGCTGATGCTTTCCAATTTATATGAACAACAGGGAAAATGTGAACGCATCAAGAACTTCCCGTATCCAAGACAATTTGCGAGCCTGACGTTGTTCTTCGTATGGCTTTTCGTGGGCTTACTGCCTTTCGGAATGCTAAACGAATTTGCGAAACTCGGGGAAATCTATGTGTGGTACACCATTCCGTTTTCGGTTTTCGTCGGGTGGATATTCACCACGATGGATAAAGTTGGGGAAGCTACCGAAAACCCGTTCGAAGGCGGCGCGAACGACATCCCGATGGCGAGCATGAGCCGGACGATTGAAATCGATATGCGTGAAATGATTGGCGAAACGGAGCTTCCGGCTGGGATTGCTGCCGTCAATAAAATATTGATGTGATTTGAGTTTTGCGGCAGCCTGCGGCGCCAATTTGACACAAAGACGCAAAGACGCCAAGCCACAAAGTTTTTTAATTAAAGAGGGTCTCGAAGAAAGTCTTTGGCTTATTATGATTCGCTTGTTGTGGTAGTTGGGAGTTGCAAGTTTGAGTAAAATATAGATACTTCGTGCCTTTGTGTCTTCGTGCCTTTGTGTCAAACCGCGCCAAAGGCGCAACGCTAAAAAGAAAATTTACCCCACGCAATTTTCGGATCATATTGTAAAACGCCATTCGAAACTTCAAGAGGCGAATCGATATTATTCGTATAAAGCCCACCTGTTCCCAAACCTTGGGGCACAGAAACACCCAGGCTGTACGTCCATTGCGCGATTGCATTGAGACCGATGTTGCTTTCGAGTGCAGAGGTAATCCACCACCCGATTCCATATTTTGTACACAGGTCTATCCAATGTTGCGTACCGCGGATTCCGCCAATGAAACTCGGTTTGAAGATAAGATAGTGCGGCTTGATGATTTGAAGTAATTTTTCCCTTTCACCGAAATCTGAAATGCCTATCAGTTCTTCATCCAACGCTATTGGAATTGGGGATTCGAGACATAATTCAGTCATCGCTCCAAGCTGTTTTGGCTGGATTGGTTGCTCTATGCTATGGATTTTAAATTCAGAAAGTTGCCGTAATTTATCTAAAGCGTCCGTTGCTAAAAAACCGCCGTTGGCATCGACACGGATTTCTATGGTTTCTTCATCAAAATTGCGTCGGATGAAACGCAAAAGCCCGAGTTCTTTTTCAAAATCAATTGCGCCGATTTTAAGTTTGATGCACTTGAAACCCTGGCTGATTTTATCTGAAATCTGCTCCAGCATAAAATCTTCGGTTCCCATCCAGACCAGACCGTTTATGGAAATGGAATCTGTTCCCTTAGTAAATTCTGACGGAAACAATATCATGGAATCGTCACTTTTCAACGACCGAAAAGCCATTTCGACCCCAAACTGTATCGACGGAAAATCTGTCAACGAATCCCAAAGCTGTTGTTCACCCAAATGGATATTGTCGCAAACCCATTGGAGCTTTTGGGCATAATCCGGACGGTCATCGGCACTTAATCCGCGAAGCAATCCGCACTCGCCAATACCGCGTTTTGCATTTTCTTCAAGAATCAGGAACCAGGTTTCTTTGGTTTGCAGGATACCGCGTGAAGTTCCGGCGGGACGTTTGAATTCGAGATCGTATTTATGGAAAGAAGCTGAAATCAATTTGAATTACTAATTAACAATGAATAATTAACGATGACTTCGTGCGGATTAGATCACCTTACACATAATAATCTACAATTATAATTAGCTCAGTCCGGCTAAAAAGCCTCGGGTATTAATCATTAACGTTAATCGTTAATTAAAAAAAGGAAGCTCTCGCCTCCTTTAAAATCAGTTTCTAGATTACCGATTTTTCGTTTTCGTACTTCTTGGCAGCACGTTTTTCCTTCCAAAGTTCCCAGCTCGCTCCCGTTACCCAATAGAATACAAAGGATACCAAAAAGAACATAAGCCAGAAACCGATCGTGAAGATCGTCAGGAACAACAAGAAACCAAGGTACTGTTGAAATTCAAACATGTTTTCCGGAATTTTTTGAATTATACGCAAATGTAGGTTTTTGGTTTTTCACGGACAAGATGGAATTCGATTTTTATTAAAAAAGTATTGTACGTAAATTTGGGCGTTGTTAACGGTTAACGGTTAACAGATAACAGTTGTAGAAAAAGCCTGACCTTTCGTCATTGACCGAAAGCTTAATCTTTGTCTGCTCAATAGTCACCGTTATGTATTAACCGTTAACTGTTATCCGTTAACTGTTAACTAAATCAACAATCAATCATAATGGAATACCGCATAGAAAAAGACACCATGGGCGAGGTAAAAGTACCGTCCGACAAGTATTGGGGCGCACAAACAGAACGCTCACGCAACAATTTCAAGATTGGACCGGAAGC
The DNA here is from genome assembly GCF_012911565.1 of Flavobacterium silvaticum. Taxonomy (GTDB): domain Bacteria; phylum Bacteroidota; class Bacteroidia; order Flavobacteriales; family Flavobacteriaceae; genus Flavobacterium; species Flavobacterium silvaticum. Next base: position 414,970 of record NZ_JAAMPU010000107.1, read on the forward strand.
TTCGATGCCTAAGGAAATCGTGGAAGGTTTTGCCTATCTCAAAAAAGCGGCGGCATACGCAAATCACGATCTTGGTGTATTATCTGCAGAAAAACGCGACGCCATTGGTGCCGTTTGCGACGAAATACTTGCGGGAAAATTGGCTAGCGAATTCCCGCTTGTCATTTGGCAAACCGGCTCAGGAACGCAATCGAACATGAACGTGAATGAAGTGATCGCCAACCGCGCACAGGTTTTGGCCGGCTTTAAAATTGGCGAAGGCGAACAAGTAGTCAAAGCCAATGACGATGTCAACAAATCCCAATCGTCGAACGACACCTACCCGACCGGAATGCACATTGCCGCTTACAAAGCCGTGGTTGAAACGACATTGCCTGGTGTTGAGAAACTTCGCGACACGCTAAAGGCAAAATCAGACGAATTCATGAACGTAGTCAAAATTGGCCGTACCCACTTGATGGATGCGACACCGTTGACGCTTGGACAGGAACTTTCAGGTTACGTAGCCCAATTGAACTACGGAATCAAGGCCGTTAAAAATACGCTGGCCCACCTTTCGGAACTGGCTCTTGGCGGAACAGCCGTCGGTACAGGCCTGAACACACCTGCCGGTTATGATGTAAAAGTGGCTGAGTATATTGCCAAATTCACAGGCCATCCGTTCGTGACGGCTCCGAATAAATTCGAGGCGCTGGCTTCTCACGATGCGATTGTAGAATCTCACGGCGCATTGAAACAACTGGCCGTTTCACTGAACAAGATCGCTAACGATGTGCGCATGCTCGCATCCGGCCCACGCTCAGGAATCGGGGAAATCCTTATTCCGGAGAACGAACCCGGGTCTTCCATCATGCCCGGAAAAGTAAACCCGACACAATGTGAAGCGCTGACGATGGTTTGCGCCCAGGTTATGGGTAACGACGTGGCCATTTCTGTCGGTGGCATGCAAGGTCATTATGAACTCAACGTTTTCAAGCCTTTGATGGCCGCAAACTTCCTGCAATCGGCACGACTTCTTGGTGATGCTTGTCTGTCTTTCGAAGAACATTGCGCATCTGGCATAGAACCGAATTACAAACGAATCAAAGAACTCGTCGATAACTCACTCATGCTTGTCACGGCTCTCAATACCAAAATCGGTTACTACAAAGCCGCCGAAATCGCTCAGACCGCACACAAAAACGGAACGACTTTGAAAGATGAGGCTGTACGTTTGGGTTATGTGACCCCTGAAGATTTCGATGCGTGGGTGAAACCTGAGGATATGGTTGGCAGCCTCAAATAATTAATAATGAACAATTAATAATTAACAATGAAGGATACTTGTTGATTATTGAACTTTGAGGAATTGGCCTGTCGGGAAACTGACGGGCTTTTTTATTTCGCCTTTTTGAGGCTATAGCTGAAAATAAAAACTGTTACGCTTTTTAGTGTTACGTAAAATAAGGTAACAGAGAATTGCGTAACACATAAATGTGTCGTCATAATCTGCAAAAGTTATCTGACGACCCGATTAATTTCCAATCCGTTTATCCTAACTTTAGAAAAAAGTCAATCATGAAAAGACCACATACCATCTGCTTGATGGCGACGTCAATAGACGGGAAAATCCTTGGCCACACATGGGGAAAATCACCAGCCGCCAAAAAATTGCTCAGCAAGTTCGAGGAAACCCATGAAGCCATCGGCATCAGAGCCTGGATTGTTGGCCGCACTACTATGGAAAAAGATTTCACCCATTTCGAGAATCCTATATATGAACAAGGCACCGATACTATCGACAGGACAGATTTTATCGGAAATCACAATGCTGCATCATTCGCGATAGCTTTGGACGAACATGCCAAACTCGGTTGGAAAAGCGGCACCATACTGGGTGATCACGTGATTACTATCTTAAGTGAAAAAACAGACGACACCTATCTGCGGCATTTAAGATCCGTAGGCGTATCCTACATTTTTGCCGGAATCGAATCGATCGATCTCGAAATCGCCTTACAAAAACTCTATTCGAAATTCGGCATTGAAAAACTAATGGTAGAAGGAGGCGGGAAACTCAACGGCAGTTTTCTCGATGCCGGACTCATTGATCAAGTCTTTCAGTTGCTGCTTCCGGTAATCGACGGAAAAACAGATACAAGTACTTTTTTTGAAATCGACAATGAAAAACGTGAAGACCTCTCGACGTTGCTGAAGCTGGAAAGTTTTGAGAAGATGGAAGACGATGTGTTGTTACTTAAATATAGTGTGAAGAAATAATGTCCTTTGATTTTGATGCGTTTCCTATGAAACAGCAGGAAATTCGTAGTCAGAGATGGGAAACCCGGAAGTCCAGTTGTAGAATTTTGTCGTATCAGCCATAGATCAGAACCATTTTTTTCTTCGGAAATACGTCGTCATGCCAATCACGCAAATAATCATGATTCCCCAAATTACATAATATCCGTTTTGCGTCTTGAGTTCGGGCATATTGTCGAAATTCATTCCGTACACACCGACGATAAAGGTCAATGGCATAAAAATGACCGAGAAAATCGTCAGTGTCTTCATGATCGCATTCATACGCTGGCTCTGTGAAGCATAATATAAATTGGATGCCGTTTCGACCGAATTCAAATCGTTGTCTATCTGATCCAGGATTTCGAGTGCCTTTTGATGCAGCCGGCCGAAAAACACCAGGCTTGTGTCTTCAAAACCTTTGAAATCTGAATCTTTGTCCATATTCTTAAGGTTGTACAATGCATCGCGCAATGGGATGACCGATCTTTTCAAAAAGTTGAGACATTCCCGAACTTTTTCTATTTTTTCAAGCAAGATGCGGCCTTGTTCCGATTTGGAATCGATGAGCAGCTTTTCAATATCATCTTCGAACTGTTCCAGCGTGATAAAGAAATTTTCCATGACGGCATCGAGCATCAGGTATAATAAATAGCCATTTTTCTTGCGTCTTACCACACCCGCGCCGGTTCGGATGCGTTCACGGATATGCGAAAAGAAATCGCTTTTTCGCTCCTGGAACGATATGAGCAGGTTGCCTTTGAGCAAAAACGAAATCTGTTCCACCCGGATCACATCGGTTTCTTCTTCTGCCAGGACAGATTTTATGCTGAAAAAAAGCACTTCATCCAATTCCTCCATTCGCGAACGTTTGGCCACATTCACCACATCGCCCGTAATGGCCGGTTCTATTTCGAGCATCGTGCCGAGTTCGCGGATCAAATCTGTCTGGTGAAGCCCGTGTACGTTGAGCCATTTGACATCGTGATGTTGGTTCGGATCTGAAATTTCTTTCTGGACACGCTGCAGGTTTACGTCTTTGTATTCTTCGTACCCTTCTTCGTTGTAGATGAAAAGCTGCATGGCAACCGGCTCGTCCTTGTACATACCGGTGTATTCAAAGAAATTCGGCTGGACTTTGCGTACTTGTTTATATTTGATGCGTCTCACGCTGGTATTAATTTGATTTAAAGATAGCGTATTTTCGATTTTTACGGCCTAATTTTACCCAATGAATCTCCCCTTTTTATGTCAGTACTGATTACCAACATCAAGCAATTATTACAGGTCCGGCCAGATAATCCGAAAATTCTCGATGCTGCAGCCATGCGCGAACTTCCGATACTCGAAAATGCCTGGCTTTTGATTGAAGATGATGTGATTGCCGGTTTTGGTACGATGGAAAGCTGTCCCGATTCATCTGGCAGGCAAGTCATCGATGCAAGCGGAAAGATTGTCCTTCCGTCCTGGTGCGACAGCCATACGCATTTGGTCTACGCCGGAAACCGCGTCCAGGAATTCTCGGACAGGATTCACGGAATGACCTACGAAGAAATTGCGAACCGCGGCGGCGGAATACTCAATTCGGCCAAACGACTCAACGATACTTCTGAAAATCAATTATATGAAGAATCGAAAATCCGGCTGGAAGAAGTCATCCGTCAGGGAACCGGAGCAATAGAAATCAAATCGGGCTATGGGCTAACGGTCGATGGCGAACTCAAAATGCTTCGCGTGATCAAACGGCTCAGGGAGAATTATGGTATCGCGATCAAGGCGACTTTCCTTGGCGCGCATGCTTTTCCGACTGAATTCAAAACCGACCATGAAGGTTACATAAACCGTATCATAAACGAAATGCTGCCGTCCATCGCAGCAGAAAACCTTGCGGATTATATCGATGCATTCTGTGAAACCGGTTATTTCAGTGTATCTGAAACCGAAAAAATCATCGAAGCCGGAATGAGGTTTGGACTCAGGGCGAAAATCCACGTGAATCAGTTTACGGCAATCGACGGAATCGAAATGGCTGTAAAACAAAACGCTTTGTCGGTCGATCATCTTGAAATTCTCGAACCGAAAGATACCGAAGCACTCAAAAAATCCGAAACCATAGCCGTAGCCTTGCCGTTGTGTTCGCTTTTCATCAGTATTCCGTATACGCCTGCACGTGAACTGCTCGATGCCGGTTTACCGCTGGCCATTGCTACCGACTATAATCCGGGAACGGCTCCGTCCGGAAACATGAACCTGGCCGTGGCTTTGGGTTGCATCAAAATGAAACTGACGCCGGAAGAAGCGATCAATGCGGCGACACTCAATGGGGCTTATGCGATGGAATTATCTGAAACCCACGGAAGCATCGGCATCGGCAAAAAAGCGAATCTTATCCTCACACGGCCTTTGAGTGATTATGCAGAGATTCCGTATTCGTTTGGGAGTAATTTGATTGAATCGGTTATCCTTTCGGGAAAAGTAATCCAATAAAAACAAAAAAGCCCGGCTAAACCAGGCTTTCTTATTCAGTACTATTTTCTTATTTCAGTGTAAATGATGTTTTGGAAACCAATTCGTTCTTATCGAAGATATTTACGAAGTATGCTCCTTTTTCAAAGTCTTTGCCCGCAAGTAATTCGCAAACATCGACGGCTTTGTTTTCATAATTCGTAGTCGTCGTGAACGAATAGGTCAGTGTCTGGTCTCCGAAATTTACGGTTTGCTTATCGCCAAGTACGTTGTTCTTTGGATCGATTACCTGTACATAATAGGTTTTTTCCCCAGATTTTGCAATCTTGTTTTCGGCAACCGTAAAACAAACTTTCAGTTTATCGACACGACGGGCGCGTTCTGTTTCTACCAATTTACCTGAACTTCTTTCCTTGACGGCTTGTGTACGCAGGTTCATTACGGTAAGCTGTGATCCTTTTTCAACCGTCTTGGCCAGGTTTTCGTTCTGGATAACCAAGGTGTCGTTGAATTTCTTTTGTTCACCCAATGCTTTCACCGTACTGTCACGCTCGACTACAAGACCTGCATTCTCTTTTTTGAGCGTTTCGACCTCAACCATGAGATTCTTCATTTTGCCTTCAAGTTCGCGATATTGCGCGCGGTATTTTGAAAGTGCGGCAACATCTCCTTTGGATTTCTCCAGCTCTGCCATAAGCTTAACTACTTTTTCACGCTCGGCGATAAGTTCGTCAGACATGGATGTGTTTTCGGCAATGGCCTGATCGTAAGTAGCTTTAAGCGCCTCGAGATCTTTCATTACAGATTCTTTTTCTGTAACCAAAGTAGTTTGGGTTGTTTTGGCATCGCTGCTCATTTTCCACATGTATGCCAGGCTACCGGCTAATAAAATGGCAAGAATTACAATGATTGCCTTTAATTTGGAATTGTTGTTTTGACCTTCCATAGCTTTCTATTAGATGTTATTTTAACAAATTTATATTATTAAAGATAGTCACCAACTATGTTAACGAAAGTTTAAAGGAATATATTATTTTTGGCCAAATGCTTTTCAATGGAAAAATTAGTGCTTCTGCGGCAGGCCGATATTGCCAAATTGACACGCCACCGCAGTGGTGAAGTACGCTTTGGCGAAAAGATGCAATTGGTTCCGAAAGGCGCCGATTGTGTCGATTTTATTTCGCAAAGCGATGCGCCATATGTGTTGTTCGGAATTCCCGAAGACATAGGCATACGGGCGAATTTCGGTCGTTCCGGAGCTGCTTCGGCATGGCAGACCGCATTGGAAAGCATCTGCAATTTGCAACACAACAAATTCTGCAAAGGAAACCTGATACTGGCGCTAGGTCATTTGGATGTCAAAGCTGAAATGGAAGAAGCTGCCGGCCTCGATTTACTCCATTCACAGGATCGGGTCAAACTGGGAAAAATAGTACAACGCATCGATCGTGAAGTTTCCCATTTGGTATTTACGATCCAGAAAGCGGGGAAGATTCCTGTTATCATTGGTGGCGGACAGAACAATGCCTACGGGAACATAAAAGGTTCTGCCCTTGCCTACGGAAAACCGGTCAATGTGGTCAATTTCGATTCACAATCGGATTTTCGCATACCTGAATTCCGTCACAACGGAAATGGGTTCAGATACGCCTTTGACGAAGGTTTCCTCAAAAAGTACTACATCTTTGGCCTTCACGAAAATTACGTCTCAAAACAGGTATTGCAAACACTGCGTAAAATAGAAGACCGTATCCGTTTCACGACTTATGATGAAATCGCCGTTCGCCAGGAAAAGCGTTTTGACGAACAGATGCAATTTGCGCTCGCCTTTATCTGCAATGACAATTTTGGGCTTGAAATAGATTTGGACGCAATTCCGGATGTAGCCAGCAGCTCGATGACGCTGAGTGGATTTTCGGTTTTGGAACTACGCCGGTTCGTTAGTTTTTTCGGCCGGCATCCACGCGCATCGTATTTACATATTTGTGAAGGGGCGCCGGAATTGGATGATGTCAATAAGAAGCACCTTATCGGTAAGCTTATCGGATATCTGGTGACGGATTTCATTAAGTCGAGACAACCGGCGGAAGAATAAACTTATTGTTATTGGCATTATTTATTTTTACAGAATGGGTCAATTCACCGTTAACCCACCTTTTCACCTATCTTTGCACCGCCTCCGAATCATAGCGCAGGCGATCCAAACATGAAATTCGAAGATCTCAATCTTTCCAAATCCATACTTACAGCCGTTTCCGAAGAAGGTTACACCACCCCGACCCCAATCCAGCAACAAGCGATTCCCGTAGTACTCGAAGGACGCGATATTGTGGGTTGTGCCCAGACTGGAACCGGAAAAACGGCCGCTTTTGCCATCCCGATCATCCATAACCTGCATCGTCTTGGGAATTCAAATTCGCGTCATAAAGTGATCCGTGCCCTTATTGTGACACCGACACGCGAACTCGCCATACAGATTGGTGAGTCGTTCGATACGTACGGAAAATATACCAATCTGCGTCAACTGACCATTTTTGGCGGCGTGTCACAGGTCCCACAGGTTGACCAGTTAAAACGTGGTGTTGACATATTGATAGCGACTCCCGGACGTTTGCTCGATTTGCACAAGCAGGGCTTTGTCGACCTAAACCATCTGCATGTACTGGTTCTGGATGAAGCCGACCAGATGCTTGACATGGGCTTTATAAACGATGTCAAGAAAATCGTCAAACTGACTCCGGACAACCGTCAGACGTTATTATTCTCTGCAACCATGCCGATGCAGATACGCGAGTTGGCCGAAATGTTCCTTACCGATCCCGCCAGTGTGCAGGTCGCTCCTGTCTCATCTACAGCCGAACGTGTTGAACAACGTATCTATTTTGTCGATAAGTCTGAAAAGAGAAACCTATTGTATCATTTGATCCGCAATGAAAAACTGGATCAGCTACTCGTTTTTTCCCGCACCAAACACGGAGCCGATAATGTAGTGCGTTCACTCCGCAAAAAAGGTGTGGCGGCAGAAGCGATCCACGGAGATAAATCCCAAAACGCAAGACAACGGGTCCTTGAAGCGTTCAAGAATCGCGAAGTGGGTGTTTTGGTAGCTACGGATATAGCTGCACGTGGAATCGACATTGAACAGCTTCCATTCGTCATAAACTTTGATTTACCGAATATTCCCGAGACGTATGTTCACCGAATCGGGCGAACCGGAAGAGCAGGAAAAGAAGGCATTGCCATTTCATTCTGCGGGCCAGATGAAGCGCCGTATTGGAAAGACATCCAGAAACTCACGAAAGTATCGGCAAAGATCATCGAAGATCATCCGTATCCTTGGAAAGAAGGTTCGGCACAATCAGAAACACAACAAAAACCTTTGAATACAAAAGGACAGAGAAGTGGAAAAGCAAAATCCGGAAATCCGAATTCAAGAAAATCGGAAGCTTCGAAACAGAATAAGAAACGCTGGTACTGACAATTAACGATTAACAATTAATAATTAACAATGTCGGCTATGACCGCCTTTCTTTCAGAGCGGACTTAGTTTACACCGGAAACGCTTATTATTCTCGTGAAATAATTAGTAATCGTTACTTGTTAATTATTAATTCAATTCTCCTTTTTATTGATCTGCCCCATGATGACCTGAAATAGCTTTACAGGCTCAAATGGCTTGATGATAATGTCGTTCATTCCGGCAGATATGGCTTCCTCTGTAATTTCACCTTTGTCGTAAGCGGTCAATGCAACGATTGGGGTTTCGATACCCATGGCACGGATCCGTCTTGTGGTTTCAAACCCGTTGATTACGGGCATATTGATATCCATCAGGATCAAATCGTACTTGTTTTTCTTCTGGAGCATGGCAAGTGCGGCAATCCCATCGTCTACAATCTGGCATTTGAAACTGTGGTTTTCAAGGATTTTCTTGGTCACCATCTGATTGATCTTGTTGTCTTCTACAACCAAAACGTTGAAAATCTGGCCGGAAGTCAAATCGACCTCGATGTTGTTGACAATCTCATTCGCCTTTTCCGGATTGTGTTCCAGCGGAATGGTAAAACTGAATGTGGTTCCTGCGCCTTCGGCACTTTCCAATTGTATCTCGCTCCCGAAAAGTTCAATGAGTTTTTTGACGATTGACAAGCCGAGCCCGGTTCCCTGATAATCACTTTCCTTGCGTTCGATCTGGACAAACTTCTCGAAAATCTTATCCTGATCTTCTTTCGCGATCCCGATCCCGTTATCTGAAATACTGAAATGGATAAAATGCATATTGCCTTCTATCTTTTCCTGTTTTGCTGAAATATGGACCTCGCCGTTTTGGGTGAACTTGAGCGCATTGCTGACAAGATTCATGAAAATCTGGGACAAACGAAGCTTATCTCCAATCAGGAATTCAGGGATTTCCGGATCCGTTTCAAGAATAAGCGTATTTCGGTTTTTGGTAGCTATGAACTGCAATGAATCGCGAATGGTCGCCAATTCATCAGAAAGATTGAATGTCAGGTGTTCCAGAACCACGCGTTTCTCCTCGATTTTATTGATTTGAAGGATGTCGTTTACAAGCGACAACAGATACTTGGCGGAGAACTTGAGCGAATTCAAATGCGGGCTGTTCTTCAACTCTTTATGCTCGTCTGAAATCATGTTGGTAATTCCGACAACGCCATACAAAGGCGTCCGCAATTCATGGCTGATCGTAGAAACGAATTGGGTTTTTAACCGCGCGGCTTCCTCGGCTTTTTCCTTGGCGATGCGAAGTTCTTCATTAGTAAGCAGCAACTCGGCGTTCTTTTGTTTTCGGAACAAGTTGTTTTTGTACAGCAGATACGTCAATAGCAAAAGGGCCAGCAACGTTATCACGAACAGGATTACAATTATCTGTGATTTTTTAAGGCTCAGCGACTGGATCTCCTTTTCGGCTTCAATACGCTGGACGGCACGCTTGTATTCGTCGAGTTCGAGATTCTGTCCTTCGTTGGCCGCCACCTGGAGTTTATCCTGGTTGTAGATCGAGTCTTTTATCTGGCCGTAAAGATCAAGGTATTTGTAAGCGTTGCGATAATCGTTTTTCTTGTAAAGAAATTTTGAATACTCCTGATACGAATAGGACAAATCCAATATTTCACCTGTTTTTGCTGCAGTTGACATGGCCTTCCTGAAATACTCAGCCGCTTTTTCGTCCTTATTTTTATGTGACAGAAGCATGGCATTCAGTAGCAATCGTGCTGCATCAAGGCTTTTTCTCCCGAATTTATCAAAATGCTGGTTTACGTATTCCAGATATGGTTCACCTTTTTCAAATTGCCCAATGTCGAAATAAGCCCAACCCATATTAAGCTTGGTGAATACCATTTGGGCCGTATCTTTTATACGCTCGCTGAAGTATAGCGAACGGTCATAATAGAAAAGTCCTTTCTCGTATTGCTTTTTCTCAAAACAATACATGTTTCCAAGGTTGTTGTTGAGCCAGTTTTTGAGCGAATCATTTTGGGTCTTATTCGCGTATTCAAGGCCTTTGTTGTAATAATTGATAGCCTTATCCGGCTCTGACAGTTCGTCGTAATTACCGGCAATGGTGTTATATGCCGTAGCGATAAGATAAGCATCATCAATAGCGACGGCACGTTTTAAAGCTTCGCGCGAATATTGTAGGGATTCCTTGAATTTGAGTTCGACCAGATAGTTGTCGGCAATGTCCGTAAGTTTTGTGATTTCACGTTTTTCCGTATCCGTAGATTGGGCCTGCGCGCAGAAAATGCCGCAAAGAAACGCGAGGGACAACAGGTTGCGCAATAACATTTGGTCGGTTTGGTTATCCAAATATACAGAACAAGTCGTTACCTTTTTTGTCCGGACCAAAAAGTTTGGATAGTTGAACGACCAAAAAAAATCCCGCTGTATTGTAGCGGGATTTGAATTTTAATTGCGGATGAGTTTGCGGTACTTGATTCGTTTCGGAGTAAGATCGACACCCAGCCTTTTCTTTTTGTTTTCCTCATAATCGCTGAAACCGCCTTCAAAGAAATACACTTCGGAATTTCCTTCAAAAGCCAGAATGTGTGTACAAATCCTGTCGAGGAACCAACGGTCGTGGGAAATGACGACGGCACATCCGGCGAAATTCTCAAGGCCTTCTTCAAGCGCACGAAGCGTATTGATATCGAGGTCGTTCGTCGGCTCATCCAAAAGCAACACGTTTCCTTCTTCTTTGAGCGTCATGGCCAGATGCAGTCGGTTTCGTTCACCACCGGAAAGCATCGATACCTTTTTATTCTGGTCGCTTCCGCCAAAATTGAAACGACTCAAATAAGCCCTTGAATTGACCTGCTTCCCGCCCATCATGATCAGTTCCTGACCGTCTGCGAAATTTTCCCAGATGGTTTTTTCCGGATCTATGTTCGAATGCGACTGATCGACGTAAGCGATCTTAACCGTATCTCCAACGGCAAATGCACCTGCATCGGGTTGCAATTCATCCATGATCATTTTAAAGATCGTCGTTTTTCCGGCTCCATTCGGCCCGATGATACCGACTATCCCTGCCTGTGGCAATTTAAAGTTCAGGTTGTCATACAATAATTTTTCACCGAATGCTTTGGCTACGTGATCAGCCTCGATAACGTTGGTTCCGAGACGCGGCCCGTTCGGGATATAGATTTCGAGTTTTTCATCGAGCTCTTTCTGGTCTTCATTCAATAATTTGTCGTAGTTCTGAAGACGAGCTTTTTGTTTGGTCTGACGTCCTTTTGCTCCCTGACGAACCCATTCGAGCTCGCGTTCCAGGGTTTTTCGCCGTTTGGAAGCCGTTTTTTCTTCCTGCTCCAATCGTTTTCCTTTTTGTTCGAGCCAGGATGAATAGTTTCCTTTCCACGGAATGCCTTCTCCCCTGTCGAGTTCGAGTATCCATCCGGCCACATTATCAAGGAAATAACGGTCGTGGGTGACGGCGATGATGGTTCCCGGATATTGCTGTAAATGTTGCTCTAGCCACAATACCGATTCGGCGTCAAGGTGGTTCGTCGGTTCATCAAGCAACAATACGTCTGGCTGTTGAAGCAAAAGACGACACAAGGCTACCCGGCGTTTTTCACCACCAGAAAGAACTTTGATGGGCGTGTCCGGATCCGGTGTACGCAACGCATCCATGGCCACTTCGAGTTTGTTGTCGATTTCCCAGGCTCCTAAAGCGTCAATTTTATCCTGAAGTTCGGCCTGTCGATCCATGAGTTTTTGCATTTTGTCTGCATCTTCATAGACTTCGGGCAATCCGAATTGATCGTTTATCTTGTTGAATTCCTCCAAAACAGCCATGGTTCCGGCAACGCCTTCACGGACGATTTCGATTACGGTTTTATTTTCGTCGAGTTGCGGCTCCTGCTCCAGATAACCAACGGTGTAATTCGGGGCAAAGACCACATCGCCCTGATAATTTTTATCGACACCAGCAATGATGCGGAGTAATGACGATTTACCGGATCCGTTCAGACCCAGAATCCCTATTTTTGCACCGTAGAAAAAACTGAGGTAAATGTCTTTTAAGACCTGTTTGTTGTTAGCCGAATACGTCTTGGAGACTTTCGACATGGAGAATATGACTTTTTTATCGTCGGACATGGAGGTTATTTTTTATTGGTATTTTTATTTTTTATTGATCAGACACGGCCTTTGAGTGAACTGAAAACCCAGGCGTTGGCTAAAAAACCAAGACCGACGGCTCCGAATCCCCAACCTGCGACATCAGTATATCTGAAAATTCCTAATCCTATCAGTAATAATCCCATGAGGACCATAATGAAAGTGGCCCAGCCAAGGATTGTGTTTTTGTTCGTTTTCATTTTATTTTTTAAGGGCTGTAAATATCGGAATTCCTTCGGTTAAATCAATCATTGGAAATCCTAAATCGACAAATGGAATCGTCAGTCAAAAATCCCTATCAGCATCTCTTTCAAAAGGTCGCCGTTAGTCAACGATGCGCCTACGCCTTTGCTTCTTATATCAATTTTCCGCAGGTTGTTTACAATGCCGCTGACCTTTTTCATAGGATAGTTTCGCGCAGCCATTTCATAATCCTTGATGAAATACGGGGATACTTTGAGTACCGATGCCGCCGTTTTCTTGTCTTTCAATCCATGATACTGAAGCAACTGGACAAAAAACTGGAATACAAGGCTCGTCGTGACAACCATTGGATTATCCTTTGGATTGTCCGCAAAATATTTGGCAATCTGATACGCTTTCAACCGATTGGCTTCACCCAAAGCCTTTCTTAGCTCGAATACATTATAGTCTTTGCTGAAACCGATATTTTCCTGGATATCTTTGGTCGAAATGATGTTTCCTTTAGGAATCACGAGTGCGAGTTTGTCCATTTCATTGCTGATTTTGGACAAGTCGGTTCCGAGGAATTCCGCGAGCATCGCACACGCTTTTGGTTCTATACCATAGCCGCGCCCTTTCAAAACGCGCTCTATCCATGATGAAACCTGGTAATCGCGAAGTTTGGCACTGTCGAAAACAACACCGTTCTTCTCAAAATTCTTGAGGACTTTCTTTCGTTTATCTACCGTTTTGTATTTATAGCAAATGACGAGTACCGTGCTCGGCGTGGGATTATCTGCGTAAGCTTCGAATTTTTCGAAAGTCTTGACCAATTCCTGGGCTTCTTTGACCACTACGAGTTGTCTTTCGGCCATCATCGGATAGCGTTTTGCAGACGATACGATGTCGTCTACCGAAGTATCCCGACCATACACCACGGTTTGGTTGAAACCTTTTTCTTCCTCGGCCAGCAAATTATTTTCGAGATACTCGCTGATTTTGTCAATATAATATGGCTCTTCGCCCATGAGCAGATACAGCGGCTTTACCTTTCCGGCCTTAATGTCGCTTACAATTTTCGCTGCTTCTTCCATAAATGATGTGTCCCGTCAAAAATAAGCTTTACACCTTGTATGGAAAACAATTTCCGGATGAAGTTTTAAACCAACGACGATGGTAAAATTTCGTTTCTTTGCAGCATGCGTGAATTATCGTTTCCTGCCTATCAGTTCCGATATAAAAAAGACAACGGACAGACGTTGATCTTTTGTGAAACACGCAAGAAATTCGTGGTACTTACACCGGAAGAATGGGTCCGCCAGCATACAGTGAAATTCCTGTTGAACGAACTCAACTACCCGACAGGTTTGTTAAATGTAGAGCGATTGATAAATCTGAATGGATTATCCAAACGATACGACATAGTTATCTATAATACAGATGGTTCCGTTTTTTTACTTGTAGAATGCAAAGCACCTGAAGTTATGGTTGGCCAGCATGTTTTCGACCAGATCGCCCGTTATAATCTGTCAATGAAAGCGGATTATCTGATGGTGACAAATGGTCTTTCGCACTACTTCTGCAAACTCGATTACACGAATGGACGATATAATTTCTTAAGGTCGCTTCCATCCTATCCTAAACCAAAATCCATATGAGCCAATCATTGCGAATCGCCATTGTCATATTGAATTGGAACGGAGCCGGATTGCTTCGGAAGTTCCTGCCATCTGTGGTAAATTATTCACCTGATGCCGAAATCTGGGTTGCCGATAATGCTTCTACTGATGATTCGGTCGCTGTACTGAAATCGGAATTTCCATCGGTCAAAATTGTAGTCAACAATAAAAATTACGGTTTCGCCGGCGGATACAACGAGGCCTTGAAATCTATCGATGCCGATGTGTATGCGCTTGTCAATTCAGACATCGAAGTCACAAACGGCTGGCTCGATTCCGTAAGGTCCAGATTTGAATCGAATCTCGAAACCGGTATCATCCAACCTAAAATCCTTGATTATAAAAACAAAGGCCTATTTGAGTATGCAGGTGCTGCAGGTGGCTTCATAGATAAATTCGGGTATCCGTTCTGTCGCGGGAGACTTTTTGACACCCTGGAAAAGGACGAAGGACAATATAATGACGACCATACCATTTTTTGGGCGAGCGGCGCGTGTTTCTTTATCCGGAAAACCATTTTTGATAACCTTGGAGGTTTTGATGAGGACTTTTTTGCACATCAGGAAGAAATTGACCTGTGCTGGCGTGCTTTTAACTCAGGCCATGAGGCTTTTTATATTTCACAATCTACAGTTTATCACCTAGGTGGCGCCACATTAAATGAAGGACATCCGCGAAAAACCTACCTCAACTTTCGGAATTCACTGTTGATGCTGGCCAAGAACCTTCCGTCGAAAAGGCTTATTCCTGTCATTTTCATTCGGCTTTGCCTGGACGGAATCGCTGCGATTCGCTTTTTGTTTCAAGGGAAAATCAGGCATTTTTTTGAAGTCGCCCATGCACATTTCGGATTCTACAAGCGGCTGCCATCAACTTTAGTAAAAAGAAAAAATTCACAATATGATTCGTACTTTGCCGTTAAAAATTTAATATTTTCCTATTTTATCCAAGGCAAAAAACGCTTTACGGATTTATTTTAACAATAGTTTAAGCCCTTCTATTTCTGTTAAAAAAAGTGTTGGGCTATTTTTGTAAAGAACCTAATTTAGAAATCAAGATGAAAAAAGCACTTCTAGCTTTATCTGTAGTAGCTCTGTCATTGAGTTCGTGCGGAACTAAAAAAAAGCTCGCCGAATGTGAGGCAAAGAACAAGGAAATTCAGGATTTGCTGAACACGGCAACCGTCAAACTCAATACCTGCCTTTCCGAAAAAGAGGCGCTTAACAGCCAGATCGATTACCTTAAGAAGAACAATGCTGATTTGATGAATACGGTGGGGAATGTGACAACCTTATCTTCTAAAGGCGCTGCAAATCTGGAAAAATCTCTGGAAAGCATGAAGGAGAAAGATTTGAAAATCACAAGACTTCAGGATGCGCTTACACGTAAAGACAGTGTTACGCTGGCTTTAGTCACAAGCCTGAAACGAGAAGTCGGAATAAATGACCCTGATATCCAGGTCAATGTTGAAAAAGGAGTGGTATTTATTTCAATCGCCGATAAGTTGTTGTTCAAAAGTGGCAGTTATAATGTAAGCGATGGCGCGAAAGCAGTATTGGCTAAGGTCGCCAAAGTGATCAATTCCAAGCCAGATTTTGAATGTATGGTTGAAGGTCATACAGACAACGTACCTTATGTTTCCAATGGAACGTTGCTTGACAACTGGGATTTATCCGTGAAACGTTCAACATCAATTATCCGTGTTCTTACAAAAGACCTTGGAGTTGCACCTAAACAGTTGATCGCTGCCGGACGTGGAGAATATATTCCGTTGGTTGAAAATAACACTGCCGAGAACCGCGCCACAAATCGTCGTACCAGAATTGTCATCCTTCCAAAAATTGATCAGTTCTATGATATGATCGAAAAGGAAATGAAAAACCAGCAAGGGAAATAATAATGTTCCTTTCCAAATAAATAGCCAACGCCCCGTTAATAGCGGGGCGTTGGCGTTTAAACAAATGGTAACAGGTATTTCTTTTTCCGATAAATTATTTCTTGATGAACCTTATGGTTTCAGATTCATTGATTTTTAGCATATAAACTCCCTGAGTGAGTACGGAGACATCTATCGGCTTTTGAAAATCAGATACGGTTTCCAAAACTTTTTGCCCAATTGTATTGTAAATTTTCACTTGGGAACTCCTATCTATTCCAGACACGAATAATTGCGAAGTGGCAGGATTGGGATAAACCATAATAACATCCGAACCAATATCGTTT
Organism: Flavobacterium silvaticum; assembly: GCF_012911565.1. GTDB lineage: Bacteria > Bacteroidota > Bacteroidia > Flavobacteriales > Flavobacteriaceae > Flavobacterium > Flavobacterium silvaticum. Next base: position 431,442 of record NZ_JAAMPU010000107.1, read on the forward strand.
GTTCCCAGTGGCGCCATGTTTATTTTGGCCAGAAACGGATAATGATTGTCAGGCTGTTCAGGCTCGTGATGTATTGAATCAAAATCTGCCGATCCCATCGACATTCCAGCAACAAAGACATCTCCCTGCATATTTATACTCAATCCATTCACACTTGAATAGTCACTGCTTACGGTTTTGGCCGCGGTAACGATTCCTTCTGGATCATATTTAACCAGTATGCCATTATTAGTGAAAAGCGAAATATTTGTATTAATTCCATTACCCCAATCTATTTGCGAGGCCGATTGCCCACTGACATAAACATTTCCCTGTGAGTCCAGATTTAGGAAATTCCTGTCGCCTAAAATAAACCGACCGTTTGCCGGAGTATCCCGGGCCCATTGAACGGCTCCTTCTGAATTGAGTTTGAGCAGATAAAAATCAGTAGCCGCTTCACTCTCCAAAGTAATCCCATCTATGACCAGTGTTCCAAAAAGGGCTGATGCAAAATAAATTTCATTCTCAGATTTGGTAACTACGTGTGGCTCGCTGCAAGTAATGTCTTCAATGACTTTTACCCATTGAAAAATACCTTGGGGATTATACTTGGAAATATAAACGGTGTACGGGAATTCAGTATCCAACGGTACACCTGCAAATTGCGCATTGAAATCAATGCAGGAACCTGCCGCATACCAATTACCTTGCTCATCGACACTGACCGATGAAATCCTGCGAACGGAAACCTGTTCCACCTGCATTCCCGGAGTTCCATCCGGACTGTACTTTTTGAGGAAACTTTTGAAGAAATCACTGTAACCTATTATGATATTATCATCTGCATCAAGCGTCAAGGCCCGGAATTCGGCTATTTCATTATACCAGTTACCTCCCATATCTGCGGGTTGAAGCCAATCATACCAAAGTAATTCCCCATTGCTATTGAATTTTGCAAGTACGTGCTGTTCGCCTTGAGAAACAGTACTGAATTCAACATCCTCGATGGTCATTTGATTGACGAATTTGAGGGCGACAATAATATTATGCTGGCTGTCTACAATAAGATTATGTGTCTGTACGTGTCCGGAAATCGTCTTTGAGAAAAACAGCTCACCATCCGGATTGTATTTATTGATGAATTGATTTCCCAGAATATCGTTGTAAATAAATGGCTCGTCTTTAAACCCGGCATAATATAAATTGCCAGATTGGTCATTTGCAACGCTGTATCCAATCAAATCCGGATTGTACTGCATTTGTACCAAAGGAAACTTCACCCACTCATACGTTTGGGCACAAAGACAAAACGGAAACAGTAACAATAATAGAATTCTCTTCATCACATAAAATTTTGATAAAGATATATGCCGTCAAATCAACCAAATGATAACTTGCTTAAATGACTGAAACAAAATAGTATGTTATGATCCTGATTGAGAATTCGAATATTAACTTTAAAAAATATCTGGGTCTCCTTTGCCTTCCCGGACAACAACAGGCTCGTATCCAGACAAATCAATTACTGTTGAAGCCTCATTTCCTCCGTACCCACCATCAATCACGACGTCAACTAAATTCTGCCATTTTTCAAAGATGAGTTCCGGATCTGTAGAATACTCAAGAACCTCATCATCGTCGTAAATGGAGGTCGAAACGATAGGATTACCGAGCTGGCGTACCAATTCCAAAACAATATTGTTATTCGGAACGCGAATCCCAACTGTGGTCTTTTTCTTGAACTCTTTGGGTAAATTATTATTCCCAGGCAAGATAAAAGTATAAGGTCCGGGCAACGCACGTTTCAATAATTTAAATGTCGAAGTGTCTATTTGCTTTACGTAATCTGAGATATTGCTCAAATCGGAACACACAAAGGAGAAATTGGCTTTTTCCAGTTTTATACCTTTTATGCGTGCGATTTTCTCAAGAGCTTTAGTGTTGGTGATATCGCAACCCAAGCCATAAACCGTATCTGTGGGATAAATAACAAGTCCACCTTCACGCAATACTTTGACTACTTTGGCAATTGCCGACTCCGAAGGTTTGTCTTCGTAAATTTTTATGAATTGAGACATAGTATCTTTTTGTAAATCTACTGCTGAATAGAACAATATTGATACTATCAAGGTACAAAATCCTTTACAGAATCAAAACTACAATCCGGGTTCATCCCTTGTTTGTCCCTTCATTATTGGACAGCCAAATTTGCATTTATATTTCCATAGCCGAACTGTGTATGCTTTACCGGATAAAAATTCCCCGAACTTCTCATTCGCGTCAATACCTGAGCCCTTGTCCATGTGGGATATCGTGCCCAAACCAATGTTGCGATACCGGCCACAGTTGCCGTAGCCACAGATGAACCACCAATATAATCTGAAGCATTATTATAATAACTATTGACAGGAACATGGTTATCTGAGACACTTCTCTCCATGGGTGTTGTAAATTCCACCTTGCTTCCGCTGTGACAATCGGAACAGGCCTGATATATACCTTCTTTCACGCCGGTTACGGCAACGGTTTCCGTCATGGATGCTGGAAATATCACACCTACAAAATTAGTATAGGAAGTTGATGTACCTGCCGCACAAAAAATAAGTTTGTTCTTGCTATAAGCATATTTCACAGCATCTTCTATTTTACTTACCGTGATTATATGTCCCATAGACATTGAGATAATCCGGACAGAAGCCATATTTGCCAGATAAGTAAATGCATTCTTCACCCCATTCTGTTCATGATAGCCATCAAGCAAAACATTAGATGCGGCACGACAGGAAATTATGTTACAGTTATAGGCAACTCCCGTTGGCATCGCATTATCATTTCGTGGGGCCGAAATTGTAGAAACCATGCTCGTGCCGTGTCCGCAAAGATCAGATGAACCATCTGTAGTTGTCGACCAGGGCCATATAGAATCCACATAGAATCCAAATTTAGAAATACTGCGATTCGAGGAATAGCCATCCGCAAAGGAACTTCCCAGTAAACTTTGTTCGGAAGAAACACCGGTATCGATAACTCCCACCGTGATGCCAGATCCACTACTTAGATTCCATGCCTGAGGAATTTGGACAGACGTAAAACTCCACGGCACTTTTGCATTCGGAGCTGTCACGCTATAATCTGCAATGGGAAGTATGGCTGTTGTATATCCGCAACCGGATGATGAAGAGGAACTCAAAGTGCTCCTGTTCTGTGCCATCAATCCTGTAAATGAATAATCCGCCGGTTCTATATAACGAATACCGGCCATTCGTCTTAAAGCGGCAACGGTACTTTCTTTTTTGATGATGACATCAATCTGGCAAAGATAATTCTCAGATTGTACCAAAATGTCCGCAATCGGCCTTTGTTCCATTTCTGAAATTTTCAAAAGAAGCTGATTCTGTAACTGCATATGCTGCGGGAATTTACTCCTGTCGAAATCAGCGGCTGAATTTCCAAACCCAATCGTAAACAAAAAATTTCCATGATAACCGGCGCTCCAGATCATGTGATCATCGGAACGTTTCCAATTATATAAGGTCTGGCTGTCCAATACCTTATTGATGCGTGAATCAATTTCTTTGATGGTTAACGGAATCGTGTCCCGCGCAGATCGTGATTCAATTCCGGACTCATCCTGGTTCGAGCAATTCACCAAAGTCAGCGAAAGCAACAATGCACAAAGCATCGTCAAAAGGCGTGTATTCATATCTAAAGGCTTTAAGTTGATGCCGCTAAATTATCGTTTTAAAAACCATCAAGCCGATTTTAACCGTTTAAGTTCGGATAAATCCCTGAACGCACATTTTGATTATATTTGCACGCTATGCAAAAAACGGTGAACATCCAGAATAAAAGGGCCAGGTTCGATTATGAAATCCTCGAAACCTACACGGCCGGAATCGTACTTACCGGAACCGAAATCAAATCCATCCGCCTCGGGAAAGCCCAGATCACGGAAGGTTTCTGTGAATTCCACAACAACGAGCTTTTCGCCATAAACACCTCAATCGAAGAATATGCGTTCGGGAATTCGTTCAACCATTTTTCAAAATCGGAACGCAAACTATTACTCAACAGGCGCGAACTCAAAAGCCTCGAACGCAGCGTAGACCAGAAAGGCCTGACCATAATTCCGTTGCGGTTGTTCACCAATGAAAAAGGAATCGCGAAACTCGACATTGGTTTGTGCCGGGGTAAAAAGACATACGACAAACGCGAGACACTCAAGGAAAACGATACCAAACGCGACCTCGACCGTATCAAAAAAGAATACCGCTAATGAAAGAAATGCTGAAAGAAGCCCGTGAAGCCATCGGCCTAAAGCAGCATGAAGTCGCACGCCTTTTAAAGATCGATCCGGCCTTACTGAGTAAATTCGAGAGTGGCCAACGCATGCCGACACGCGACCAGATAGAGAATTTCGCCGAATTATATCAATGCGATCGTCAGGAATTAGTGACACGGTGGTTGACCCAAAAATTGTTGGATACGATAAACGAAGAACCGCTTGCAACCAAAGCACTCAAACGCGTCCTATCCCAATTGGATACTTCCGAAACGGAATCTGCTGAAACAGACATCCAGAAAGTACTTCGCGAAATGGAAGCCATCAAAGCCGAACTGCGAAAAAAATAATCAGTTTTTATTCTCCAGGAGCGGAACGAACCGGAATTCCCCAAACTCGTGTTTCTCAAACTGAGTTTCATTTTTCCGGATCAGCAACGTCATGATTTGATGTTCGTTACCAAGCGGAATCACAAGCCTTCCTCCTACTTTCAACTGCGCCATCAATGGGGAAGGAATAATAGGCGCACCGGCTGTGACTATGATTGAATCGAATGGCGCGTGGTTCGGCAAACCTTTGTATCCGTCGCCAAAAGACAAATGTTTCGGACGGATTCCCAGTTTGGGCAAGAAAACCGAAGTCTGCTTGAACAGCTCATTCTGTCGTTCAATACTATACACTTTTGCTCCCATCGCACATAAAATCGCAGTCTGGTAACCGGATCCTGTTCCGATTTCGAGAACCTTATCGTCTTTTTTCACCTGAAGCAACTGAGACTGGAAGGCTACGGTAAAAGGTTGCGAAATAGTCTGGCCGGCGGCAATGGGGAACGCTTTGTCCTGATACGCGAAATCGGCGAAGCTGGATTCCAAAAATAAATGACGCGGAATACGGGAAATCGCATCTAGCACACGCAAATCTGTGATTCCTTTTTCTTTTAACTGGGAAACCAGTTGGTTGCGCAGGCCTTGGTGTTTGGCAGTATCTTTCAATTTGGGGACCTAAGTTTTTGCAAATATAATAGAATGTTGATTTGAGATTTGAGGTTTGAATCTAATGGATCTGTAATTTTTAGACCATCATTTTTAGTCCTTCATCATTTGTCTTTCCTCATTCGTCTTTAGAAGCATATTCCGGCTGCCACTATTAGTCCTCGCAAACCGTCCGGCTTTTTGAGGCGTTTTTGAGAGCTTCCGTTGGTCGCTTCAAAAACACCCAAAAAACAGGGCCGCTTTACTGTGGGCTAACCGCTTGTATCCGGGCTAGGCAATCTATTTTAATTACCCTTTTCGTTTTTCTTTCGTCTTTCGTCATTCGACATTTGACATTCGACTTAAAATCCTATTTTTGCTCAAAACAACCTGTATGCTTAAAGTCGGAGTTTTGGGTGCCGGCCATCTTGGCAAAATCCACCTGCGTTTATTACAGCAATCTGATAAATACGAATTGGTCGGCTTTTACGACGACAATCCGGACCACGCCGAAAAGATTTCCCTGGAATTCGGTTATAAACGTTTCCACACCATTGCCACCCTGATCCACGCCGTAGACGTCATCGACATCGTTACGCCGACGCTTTCGCACTACAAATGTGCACGTGTCGCCATCAAATCCGGCAAGCATGTGTTCATAGAAAAACCTATCGCCAATACCGTTGAAGAAGCCGAGGAAATTATTGCACTCGCAAAAGAATTCAACGTCAAAGGCCAGGTCGGGCATGTGGAACGTTTCAATCCTGCGTTCATCGCCACGCGCGACATGATCCATAATCCAATGTTCATTGAAACGCACCGCCTCGCCGAATTCAATCCGCGCGGTACCGATGTTCCTGTAGTTCTCGATTTGATGATCCACGATATAGACGTCATCCTCAGCGTTGTAAAATCTCCGGTAAAGGCCATTCACGCCAGCGGGGTTTCGGTCATTTCAGACACACCGGACATCGCCAACGCCCGTATCGAATTCGAGAACGGATGCGTCGCAAACCTCACGGCAAGTCGTATTTCATTGAAAAATATGCGCAAATCACGCTTCTTCCAAAAAGACGCTTATATCTCTGTAGATTTCCTCGAAAAGAAATGTGAGGTCGTCAAGATGAAAGACGCGCCTGAAAATCCGGGTGACTTCGATATGATCCTCCAAAACGCCGAAGGTGTCCGTAAGCAAATCTATTTTTCCAACCCGGACATTTCCCAGAACAACGCCATATTGGATGAACTGGAAACCTTTGCGGATGCCATCGTGAACAATACACAGCCGGTCGTAACCCTTGAAGATGGAACCGAGGCACTTCGCGTGGCTTACCAAATCATCGACTATTTCAATAAAAAATAATATCAAAATAATGAATACAATTGCTGTAATTGGCGCCGGAACCATGGGGAACGGAATCGCCCATACGTTTGCGCAAAGCGGCTTCACCGTTAAACTCATCGATGTATCTGAAAAGAACATTGAAAAAGGCATGGCGACCATTGCGACCAATCTGGACCGGATGGTTTCAAAAGGCACTATTTCTGAAGAAAAAAGAACCGAAACCATAGCCAATCTGATTACTTACACAGATTTAAAAGACGGAGTAACCGGAGCAGATTTAGTTATCGAAGCCGCAACCGAAAATAGTGACCTCAAGCTCAAAATATTCAGCGACCTCAACCAATACTGCAGCCACAATACGATTCTTGCGACCAATACATCTTCGATTTCCATTACACATATCGCTTCTGTAGTGGCCCACCCGGAACGCGTCATAGGGATGCATTTCATGAATCCGGTGCCTATTATGAAACTGGTTGAGATTATCCGCGGGTATTCGACATCTAACGAAGTCACCAAAATTATCATGGAGCTTTCTACAAAGCTTGATAAAGTACCTGTTGAAGTCAATGATTATCCGGGATTTGTCGCGAACAGGATCCTGATGCCGATGATAAACGAATCGATTGAAACCTTGTACAACGGTGTCGCCGGAGTCTATGAAATCGATACGGTCATGAAACTCGGAATGGCGCATCCCATGGGGCCTTTGCAACTCGCCGACTTTATTGGACTTGACGTGTGCCTGGCTATCCTGAATGTAATGTATGACGGTTTCAAAAATCCTAAATACGCTCCTTGCCCACTCTTGGTCAATATGGTCCGCGCCAAAAAACTCGGTGTAAAATCCGGAGAAGGCTTTTACGATTACAGCGAGAGCAAAAAAGCCGAGAAAGTCTCATCACAATTCTTGTGATCGTTTTTTCACCAGCCTTGTACCCATTGTTAATTATTAACTGTAATTGTTAATTCGAATTTTGCCTAACATAGTTCCCTTCAAAGCCGTTCGTCCATCCCGCGACAAAGCATCGCTGGTAACATCTCGGCCCTATGAAGATTATGGAGCAGCGGAACTGGCGGCCCAACTTGATTTCAATCCGTATTCGTTCCTGCACATTTTGCATCCGGGTTTTGTCAATGTACAAAAGGAAGAACCACAGAAACGTTTTGGCAATGTGCGCGATAAGTACCATGAATTCAAGCACTCCGGGATTTTGCTTTCGGAAGAATATCCGATGTATTATCTGTACGAAACCAAAAGCGGCGACAGGACTTTCACGGGAATAATCGGCGGGATTTCACTTGAGGATTATCGCGATGGTAACATCAAACGGCACGAAGACACACTCGAATACCGCGTCGCCCATTTTAGTGATTATCTTGAAATGACAGGTTTCAATACGGAACCTGTGTTGATTTCCTATCCGGAAAAAAAAGAACTTGCCGATTATATTGCTCAAAAGAAAAACAAGCGCCCGCTCTATCATTTTTCGAGCCCGAACAAAGATTTGCACACACTATGGCGTATCAAGGAGCCTTCGGATATTGAATTGGTGAGAAAGGCTTTTTCAGAAATCCCATCCTTATACATAGCTGACGGGCATCACCGTATCGCATCGGCCAACGAATTATGGGAACGACACCCTGAAAATACAACCGCGGGTTTTGTCATGGGTTTTATGATTGCCGAACCCGAGTTGCATATCTATGAATACAATCGGTTAATCCGGAATCTGGAACATTTGGATAAGGCGGAACTTTTACACAAACTGGAAGCCTCATTCGTTATTGAAAACCACGGTCGCGAATTGTGGAAACCGACTCGAAAAGGGCAATTCGGAATGTATATGGGAGGTGAATTCTTTGCCTTATCTGCCAAAAAAAATACTGCAGCGACCGATGCCGATTTACTCAATGATGTTGTTTTTTCAGCTATTTTCCAGATTACGGACTTAAGGAACAGCAGCCGTATCGAATACCTGCCGGGAAATGTGCCCATAACTAAAATCATCGAAAAAGTTGACAGTGGCGAATTTGCCGTGGGGTTTTCGTTGTTTCCGATTGCATTTGAAACCATTCGGGCAGTTGCGGACAGGAATGAAATACTTCCACCAAAAAGCACTTATATTGAACCTAAGTTCAGGAATGGACTGGTGATTTATGAATTGTGAGCTGTTGTTGATTTGTTTATGTGTTGATTTGAAATACGGGAATTGAATGTCTATATCCGAGAATCTTTCTGAAATAAAAAAGTCGCTTCCGACTCAGGTTACGCTTGTTGCGGTTTCAAAGACAAAACCGGTTTCTGCTATTCTTGAGGCTTATAATTCAGGACAACGCATCTTTGGGGAGAACAAAATACAGGAAATGGTCTCGAAATTCGAAGACTTGCCAAAAGACATCGAATGGCATATGATTGGGCATATACAGACAAACAAAGTCAAGTTCATGGCGCCTTTCGTAGCTTTGATTCATGGAGTCGATTCATTTAAATTGCTTCAGGAAATCGATAAACAGGCCCAGAAAAACAATAGGATCATTCCGTGCCTTTTACAAGTTCACATTGCGACTGAGGAAACCAAATTCGGGCTTGATGAAACCGAATTGTTTGATATTCTGGATTCTGCCGAATTTAAAAACATTAAAAATTGTACGATCAAAGGTTTGATGGGAATGGCTTCGTTTACAGATGATGAAACTCAGGTGACATCTGAATTCCAATCACTTAAAAAAATATTTGACGCTATATCGAAACTTCCTGTGACCGATAATTTTTCTCCCGAAATCCTCTCTATGGGAATGAGCGGCGATTATAAGCTCGCAATAGCATCCGGAAGCAATATGGTTCGGATTGGAAGTAGTATATTTGGGGAAAGAACTTATTTTTAGTCCGAAAAGTCAGGAAAGACCGAAAAGTCGGGAAAGACTGAAAAGTCCAAAAAGACAGGAAATCTAAAAATCCAAAAGTCCAACAATCTATTGTACGCCATTCTCGACATAGAAACTACCGGCGGTGCCTTTAATGAAGAAGGCATTACCGAGATTGCAATCTACCGCTTTGACGGGCATGAAGTCACAGACCAATTCATCAGCCTTGTCAATCCCGAAATCCCGATCCAGCCTTTTGTGGTCAAACTCACCGGTATTAGCAATGCCATGCTGCAATCGGCGCCCAAATTCTATGAAGTCGCCAAACGCATCCTTGAAATTACGGACGGCTGTATCATTGTAGCCCACAACTCTTCTTTCGATTACCGTGTTATCCGCACCGAATTCAGGCGGCTTGGTTTTGACTGGCAGGCACAGACACTGGATACGGTCGAACTTGCCCAACGATTGATTCCAGATATGCCTTCGTACAGTCTTGGCAAACTCGCACGGTCGCTTGGCATTCCGGTCGCAGACAGGCACAGAGCCAATGGAGATGCGATGGCTACCGTCAAGTTGTTCAAGATGTTGCTTGAAAAAGATGTCGAAAAAGAAATCGTAAAGACATTCATCAAGACCGAAGTAGAGAAAGGAATGGTTCCGAGGCTGATGGATTTACTCGACAAAGTGCCTTCAAGAACCGGAATCTACTATTTGCACAAAGAAGACGGCACGATCATTTACATTGGCAAAAGCCGCAACATGCGCAAACGGGTCAACCAGCATTTTACCGGAACAACAGCCAAATGCAAGAAAATACAGCTCGAAACCTACGAAGTCACGTTCGAGGAAACGGGAAGCGAATTGGTTGCTTTGCTCAAAGAAAGCCAGGAAGTCAAGGTACACCGGCCAAAATACAACCGGTCACAAAAAAAGACGCAGTTCCAATGGGCTATGTATTCGCATTTGGACAAATCGGGATATTTGCGGCTCAGCGTTGAAAAATTCGACCGGTCCAAAAAAGAAATTACGGCTTTCAATTCGATTGTCGAAGCCAAATCGGCCATGCATCGCATCACGCAACGCTATGAGCTTTGCCCAAAACTGACCGGAATAGACGATTCAAAGGAAAACTGCCATTCGTATACGCTCAAAACCTGTGACGGTGCTTGTGTCGGGATGGTTTCTGCAGCAGATTACAATGTTCGCGTAAACGGTTTTATTGCCGATTATACATTTACCGATGAAAACATGATTATCCTTGATCGCGGCCGAAATGTTTCGGAACGAAGTGCAGTACTGATTGAAAACGGCGTGTATAAAGGATACGCCTTTTTCGATTTGAACTACCAGGTCCGCAATGCCGATGTGCTACACAAAATCCTTGTCGGGATGGAACACAATAGGGATACGACTGCCATAATCCGGATGCATCTGCGTAAAAACCGCAACCTGAAAACCATCCGGTTCTAAAAAGTATGCAGCAGGAAGGCACAAATACAGGTTTTCGGTACAGGCTTCACACCATAATCTACGAAGCCGATACACGGGCCGGCAAACTGTTCGATTTGATTTTGCTGGCACTGATTGTATTGAGTATCGTGGCCGTGATGCTTGAAAGTGTCGTCCCGATCAAGTATCGATACGGAAAGGAACTGCAAATTGCGGAATGGATCATTACCGCTTTTTTTACCCTTGAATATTTTGGCAGGCTGATCTCTGTAAAAAAACCGGTGGTCTATGCGCTGAGTCTTTACGGTATCATCGATTTACTGTCGGTGCTTCCGGGATATATTGACCTGATTTATCCGGGGGCGCATTTTTTGGTGGCATTGCGAGCTGTACGTTTACTTCGGATTTTCCGTATACTGAAACTCGTGCATTTCGTCGGAGCCGGAAATCAATTGGTGGAAGCGCTTAAGAAAAGCCGGAATAAAATTGCTGTTTTCCTTTATTCGGTCATTGTATTGTGCATTATCCTTGGAACCATAATGTATATTGTCGAAGGCCCGGAAAGCGGATTTACGAGCATTCCGATGAGTGTTTACTGGACAATCGTCACGCTTACGACCGTCGGTTTTGGGGACATTACGCCCGTCACTCCTTTGGGTCAGTTCATTTCAACCATCATTATGATTTTGGGTTATGGAATCATTGCCGTTCCTACCGGTCTTATAAGTGCGCAGCTGATAAAGAACGAACCTACAAGCCTCAACACACAACGCTGTCGCAACTGCAACGCCGACCATCATCGCGATGATGCCATATATTGCTACAATTGCGGATATAAGCTGAATTTATGAGTGATAAAAAATACCTCATAACCATCGTAGGCCCTACCGCAATTGGGAAAACCGCGCTTAGCATCAGACTGGCACATGAGTTTGATTGCGAAATACTGTCGTGTGATTCGCGTCAGTTTTATAAGGAAATGACAATTGGCACTGCGGTTCCCGATGCGGAAGAACTGGCAGCGGCAACACATCATTTCATCCACAACAAATCAATTACAGACGAATACTCGGTTGGGGATTTTGAAAAGGAAGCAATTGCCCTACTTGACCATTTATTTACAAAACGCAATGTCGCCATCATGGTCGGCGGTTCCGGATTATATGTGGATGCGGTACTCAAAGGTTTCGATGAATTTCCGGAGATAGATAAAGTTATAAGAGAAGAAATAACGAAACAATTCGAGCAACACGGAATTTCATGGCTGCAGAATGAAGTCGGGAGCAAAGATCCGGAGTATTATCAATCGGTCGACAGGCAGAATCCGCAGCGTTTGATGCGCGCACTCGAAGTCTGCATCGGAACCGGCCTTCCCTATTCTTCTTTCCGCAACCGCAAAAAAAACACCCGGAATTTCGAATCGATTGTCATTGGCCTTGACACCAATCGGGATGTTTTATATGACAGAATCAATTCCCGTGTAGACATTATGATGCGTGAAGGCTTGCTGGCCGAAGCCGAATCGATGCTTCCGTACCGAAATTACAATGCATTACAGACAGTAGGTTATAGAGAACTTTTTGATTATTTCGACGGAAAAACGTCACTTGAAACTGCCATAGAAGAAATCAAAAAAAATACGCGACGCTTTGCCAAACGCCAGTTGACGTGGTTTCGCAAAAATCCGGATGTGAATTGGTTCGATATCGGACTTGATGAAGAAATTGTAAAATTCATACTACAAACAATTTCCTAACACAACCTTTTTTCTTTTCTGCGTCATTAGTAAAACCAAAACCAATGAATAGATATATTTCGGCTCTACTCCTTTTGGGCCTTGTATCATGCCAGGATCGATATGATGCAGAAAAACGTATTCTTCTGGATTTACACGTAACGGATCAGCAGGGAAATTCATTAGCCGGAAAGCATATGGAAATTTTTGCCGATGATGGCAGCGATTACTATATAGGCGGCGACAGCGACCTCATTACGTACGGAAATACAGATAGCAACGGAAATATACGATTGGTGTTTCCGGTTCGGGAAAACTACGCTTCGGTCTATGCGCTGAATTTTGAAGGAGATGATGAATTCGAGCAAACATCCTATACGTTAATCAAGGAAAGCGATTGTGTTGACTATAAAGTTCCCGTTTCAGCACTGACGCTTTTACGTGCTGAAGAAACGGTAACACTCTCTATCGAATCGGTACCTGTTTCAAACCAGCAGCTGTTTTGGCTGACTATAGAAGGGCCTCATAGTGGCAACATAGCGTATAGTATGCCTGAATCCGACTTCGATTCCAATTCGTATTACTATTCCGATTTTCAGGTCGCCAAAAACAGTTCTATCCTTATCAAATACATTACAAATTTGAACGGAGCGCTTACAAGGCATGAACAAACGGTTGAAATAGGAACCGAAGATGTGCAATACGTCCTTAATTATTAGCCTTATGAAAAAGATAACTACACTTTTAGCGGTTCTGTTTTTTATATCGGCTTTTGGTCAGGAAAAAAAAGAAAAAGCGTGGAAAAAAGATATTCATGCAGATCCATTATTGCGCGCATATGTTTTTTACCCATTGGCCACGGGAAATAATACATTGGCAAAAGCACACCGTGAAAATCCGGGTATTGGAATCAATATGAGCTTTGTAAGTATTTACAATTTTCATATTGGCGCCGGTTATCATTATACTCAATATCTTGTAACGGATAGAGCGCTTGCAGGGAATTTCCGGCATTCCAATTATTGGGGATTGTATCCTTTTGTTTCTTATGAGCTGCCTGTGCATAAGTACGCTTCGATTTGGCCCGAAGCTGGATTGGGCTATGCCAAGATTAAACAGACGTATTCAGGTGAGCGTGTCAGTAATCAGGAAGGTGCTGAATTTAGACTAAGTTTATTTGCCGATTACCGATTTTCCAGATACTTCTCAATTTACACCGGAGCCAATTACATCTACAGTAAGATGAGAATTGCCGCCAATCCGGAGATACGTGACTTCTACGGCTCTTTGAGTCAGTTACAATTCTGCCTGGGTTTTCAGTTTGAAGGACGACCGAATCATCCCAAAGAAGATTGGCAGGACAACAAAACGGATTCCAACATACAGAATCCATAAAAGAACGGTCAATAAAGTATCTTGCCCGACAAAAATTCAAATTATGCCTATCTCAGCGGAATTCACATCTGTTTTAGAAACCCAACACACCATAAACTTCACCGAATGTTATCCGAACGGTTTTTTACGATATACCGATTTGTGCAACATTCTTCAGCTTGCCGCCGGTGAACATGCCGAAATGGGCGGCATCAGTTTTTCTGACATGCAGGAATTCGACCAGGCTTGGGTCATGAGCCGTATGCGGATTGAGATTGACCGATTGCCACGCTGGAAAGACAAAGTGGTCGTAAAAACATGGATCGTCAACCTTGAAAATTCGCGATCGGTTCGGGCACTTGAGTTGTATTGCAATGATAAGAAATTTGTTGGGTGCGAAACATTCTGGGCGGTTTTCAATACAAAATCGCGTCGGCCGGAAGCGTTGGCTCTGCCTCATGAACACTTTGAGAAATTCAATGACAGGTTTTCAACCGAAGAACGGGTCAGGCGTATTGAGCTTCCTGTCGATATGAATTCCGTAGGAACGAAAAAAGTGGTCATGTCTGACATCGACATCGTCAACCATGTAAATAATGTAAAATACCTGGAATGGTGCCTTGACATGGAACCTTCGGAAATCGTTTTATCGGGAAAAATCAAGGCTTTGGACATGAATTTCATGAGTGAGGTTTTGATTGAGGAGGATGTTGAAATCAATAGATCTGAATCTGAAAGAAAAATAACAGGCTGCATTTTACGCAACCAAAAACCGTGTTTTGCCGTCGAGATTCAAATTTAATCTTAATAAATTAATACGACATGAAACACATCCTTTTTATCCTGACTGTTTTGTTTCTTTCCTCATGTACCAGTGATTCTGTCAGTGCTGAATTACTGATAGTTCAATTACATCTGGTCAATTCTGATGCAAGCGCGGCCAGCGGAATAAATGTTAGTGTCAGTTCTTCAGACGGATCTTACGAAGACGCTCTTGTACACGGAATCACCGATGAAAACGGCAACGTACAATTGGTATTCCCTGAATTGGAAGACAAGGAATATGCTGTTTCATTCCTTGAAAATGAGGTCTATCTGGAGCATCAGATAACAGGTCTGCAGCACGGCGATTTTTCTAATTATACCTTTTCGCCTGAAAATTATGTTCTGTATAAAAAGGCTGAATCGGTAACATTACAAATCATACCCCATAGCATTTCCGAAGCTTCGATACTTTCCGTTTGGGTTATTGGAGACGTTATCCCGGAATCTGTAGACTGGCACCCGGAACCAAGTATTACGGATGACTATTACTTCCGGACGCGCTACACGGTTTTAAAAAACAGCAATGTCACCGTGCATTATCTGATACAAAACTTAGGAACAATACAGGAATTGACCGTCAATGTGTCTATTCCCGATTCTGATATAACCTACAATCTGGACTATTGATATGAGACATTTATGTTCTGCTATGCTCTTGATTGTGGCCTTTGCAAGTCATGCACAAGATGAAAAAATACACTTCAGGCCTATATTTCGGGCGAATCTTGCTTTCCCATTAGCTGTTGGCGACAACTATATCAATCGGGAAAACAATGACGGAGGCGGCGGGTTTGTATCAGTTTATTTGCTCGAGTATCGCAAATTCCAGCTTGGATTGGGAATCGGAGGGATAAATTTTACCGGAAAGCAACGATATGACGGTTCGGAAAAAAGCAATACGTATATGTCTGGCGGCCCTATGTTGCGTTATGAAATACCCATTTCCAAACGCATTAAAGTTTACCCTGAAGTTTCAGCGGGTATAGGACTTATTTTCAATGACTGGGAAGAGCCTGGCGCAAGCGATATCAAAGGCGGGTTCTTGCTTTCATATGGCTTTGGAAGAAAATTTTCCCTCATAGCCGGAAGCGCATATCAGTATGGCAAAATAAGCGTCGAAACCCGCAGTGACGTCAAAAATTATTACAGTGACTTCAGGGATTTCCAATTTTATTTCGGAGTACAGATCGATTTCAAACCCCGCACAAAAACTTCAGGAAATGAAAGCAAAAACTAATCTTTTGAAACGGGTAGCATTATTTGTTTGCGCTGGAGCGGCATTATTGCTTATGGCATTTACCTGCGATGATGATTTGGACAGGAACTATGTTTTTTACAATCATTCCGGTGAAATGCTCTATCTGTACGAGAATTATGCGACCGATTCCATCATGCCTGCCGATTTAACGACAGAACCTGGCAGAACCGTTTCAATTGACGAATTACAGGAAGAACATTTCGCTGATATAAATTTCTCCGACGGCAAAAAACTGGATCTTCTTATCTTTAAAAAATCGACTGTCGATTTATACGGATGGCCGACTATAAGGGAACAGAATATTTACGACAAGCGTTTCTTCATTAGCCTCGACAGCCTTACGCAATTGGATTACAAGGTTAAATATTACGGAGATTGAAAACTTTGAAAAGTCAATCCAAAAAAAATCCCCGACTCATGATCGGGGATTTTTATTATTTCTCTGTTTTATTCTTGACGACCAATCGGAAACCTTCGCCGTGGATGTTCAGGATTTCAACATCTTCGTCCGGCTTGAGGTATTTTCTAAGCTTCGCGATGTAAACGTCCATGCTTCGTGACGTGAAGTAATTATCGTCTCTCCAGATTTTTGTCAGGGCTAATTCCCTTGGCATCAAATCGTTTTCGTGAAGCACAAGCATTTTTAAAAGTTCATTCTCCTTAGGAGACAATTTGATCGGCTCTTCGTTCTTGAACGTCAGGAAACGCAATTTTGAGTTTAGGTGGAAATTACCTATCTGGAACTCGAAACGCACGTGATCGTTCTTGACATCGGCAGATTTGCGTTGGATGATGGCCTTGATTTTCATCAGCAATACTTCTGAATCGAACGGTTTGTTCAGGTAATCGTCTGCTCCAACTTTGTAGCCTTTGAGCACGTCTTCCTTCATGGATTTGGCCGTAAGGAAAATAATCGGCACATCTTTATTCTTTTCACGGATTTCCTTAGCCAGCGTGTAACCGTCTTTATACGGCATCATCACGTCAAGGATGCAAAGGTCGTAGGTATCTTTTTTAAACTTTTCGAAGCCCTCCATTCCGTTTTTGGCAAGCGTCACGTCAAAATCATTGAGTGTAAGATAGTCTTTGAGGATGGCGCCAAAATTCTGATCGTCTTCGACCAGGAGGATCTTCTTATTTTCGGTTTCCATAGTTTTAGCTTAATTGATTAATGGTAGTTTTATGATGAAGGTACTTCCCTTTCCCTTTTCACTTTCAACAAATATTTGGCCGTTGTGATCGTCTACGATCCGTTTGACATAAGCCAGGCCGAGCCCATGTCCTTTTACATTATGTATGTCTCCCGTGTGTTCGCGGTAGAATTTCTCGAATATTTTTTTCTGCGTCGCTTTACTCATCCCAATTCCGTTGTCCTTTACTTTTACAATTACGAAATCTTTGACGTTTTCGGTTGTAACCAGAATTTCAGGAATGCCCGGCGTATATTTTACAGCGTTCTCCAAGATGTTCACGATAACGTTCGTAAAGTGTACATCGTTGAGCAAGACCGTTGACCTGACTGCTTTTAAATCTGCATCGATACTACCTTGCCTGTCTTCGACAATAAGACTGACATGTTCTATCGCTTCCTCGATTATTTCGTTCAGGTCGGTTGATTCCTTAGCAATGTCAAGCTCTTTTTTCTCGAGTTTTGAAATCCTGAGGACATTTTCGACCTGGGCGTGCATCCGTTTATTTTCATCGCGTATCATTTGCAGATAGCGTTTCACCATTTCCTGGTTCTCAATGACCTTAGGATTCTTGATGGCATCTAGTGCAAGGTTGATGGTTGCAATAGGCGTCTTGAATTCATGTGTCATATTGTTGATGAAGTCGGTTTTGATCTCCGATATCTGACGCTGCTTGATCAACTGGTTCAATGCACTTGAATAGGCAATGATGATGATGAGTGTAAATACGATTGACAAAATTGTGATTCCGATAAGTTCCGAAAACAGGAACTTCTTCTTTTGAGGGAAACTGGCGAGTAACTGATACTTGTAATTCCCGTCTTCATCACTGAAAATCGGAATGGAATACGTGTCCTTTTTATCAAATACGAAATTCTCAGATTTGACTTTTGTTGCCAATCCATTGCCGTAAACACCGAATTCAAAAGGTGTCTTTACACCAAATTGTTCGAGTTCGCGCTTAAGCAAATGATTGAGGCTATCGGCTGGGATACGCTGTTCAATGGGTTGCAGTTTTGAGAGATCCTTATACATCTGGACAAACTGCAATTCATTGAATTCATCCAAAGGGCCGGATTTCTCTATTTTGATATCCGGATTTATCTGACGTCTTACAGAACCGTCATCTACCTTTCGCCCGTTGTAAATCTCAGTGGTACGTTTACCAGAGAAACTTTGCAATTTCACACTATCGGGTAATTTATCAAAGAACGATGGGGTAATCTTGTAATCTTCGGCAAAAATATTATTGGAATAAATTATGGTCTCGTTTGTGCGCCTATCTCTCTGGAAATAATACGTTTCGAGGAAATCTTTGTTCCCCGGCATTTTTCCGGTACTGTCATAAACATGTTTGGCCTGACCAACGAATGCGTTGTATTCCTTCTTTTCAAGCTGTTCGGCAACATTACTCATTACCTGCTTCACGTGGAAGCGAAACTGCTCGTCGTTATTTTTGAACGAGGTATTGAACCAGTAGACCTGAACGAGTATTATCCCTATGAGAGACAGGCTCATAAGCCCCACCAGCACCCGAAAGAACAACTTATTCATTATTCACAAATTTAACATTTTAACATTTAGTCATTTAAAGCATTAACCAAACATTAACAGAGTACTGATTTATTAAAGATTTTTCAGTGATTTTAAGATTTCGTCGAATTGCGTGCGTGTCTTTTCCAAATCTTCATTTAAAATGACATAATCGCTTAGGGCAGCTTTCCTGTCATCGTCCCATTGATTTTTCATTCGTGCCAGGACAGATTCACGCGTAATCGAATCGCGTTTCATTACTCTTTGGATTTTGCTTTCGACAGATGCAGTAACCGTAATGATGGCATCACAATCTTTGTAAGAACCGCTTTCAAAAAGAATTGCCGCTTCACGCACAACTATAGGATACTGTTCGTGCTGACTAAGCCACTTGGCGAAATCCTGACGAACCGCCGGATGAATGATGCCGTTAAGTTGTTCCAGTTTTTCAGGCGAATTAAAAACTATGGCCGCGAGTTTTTTCCGGTCAAGTGAAGTGCCGGAAATGACCGATGCGCCAAAAGAATGTTCGATGCGGCTTAAAATATCAGGTCGCCGTGTGACTTCTTTAGCCTTTTCATCGGCATAATAAACCGGGATATCGTTTTCTTCAAAGTACAGCGCCACGGTTGATTTTCCGCTGCCGATTCCACCTGTCAACCCTATAATCTTTGTCATGTCGATTTAAAAAATAATTCGGGAAATACTTCATGAGGCCTTTTTTTCAAGACCCGGACGTTGATATACGACTTCAAAAAGCCGGTGCCGTAACCATAAAACTGAATCGATATGGCAATTATTGCAAGCACTCCAATCGTAAGGCTTTTAGTCGAAAGTATGGCAATCAAAAGGGCAATCATAAAATAGCTGATCGTCGCATAAAGCAGATATGGAAATCCAAGGAAGAACAATACTACCGATGCCAAAACTCCTATCAAAAACAAAGAGGGCATCCAATACGTCACTTTTGAAAATTCCGGATACCAGGAATCCAGTATCGGCCTGGCCTTACCGAATTTATTGACCTGTTTGTAGAACTTGCCCCAATCGATACGTCTTTTGTGATAGACGAATGCCGATGGAAAAAGCCTTGTCTCAATTCCCATTTTCCAAAGCCTGATGGAAAGATCCGGATCTTCTCCTGGGTGTATGTTACCGAATCCGCCTGATTTTTCAAAAGCGACCTTAGACAGCCCCATATTGAAACTGCGTGGCTGGAACCGTGATAATTTCTCTGATCCACCGCGGATTCCGCCCGTTGTCACAATAGATGTCATGGCGAAATTTATCGCTTTCTGTACATTTGAAAAACTTGGCAAGGCAGCATCGGGGCCACCAAAACAATCCACATAATGTGTAGCTAATTCTTCACTGACCGTTTTGAGGTAATGTGGTGGAATGATACAATCTGAATCGAAAATCAGGAAGTAATCTCCTTCTGCCTTTTTCATCCCGAAGTTACGTGAATCACCCGGGCCTGAATTGGTTTTGTTGTAATACGAAATTTTCAGCCTGTCAAAATACTTCTGGACGACAGACCAACACGGAAACGTAGAGCCATCTTCCACGATCACGACCTCGAACGGCTTATCGAAATCCTGGAGCAGCAGGCTCTCCAAAAACTCCCGTATTTCTTCGGGACGATTGTACACAGGAACGATAACCGAAAATAACATAACTCAAATTTTAACAAATATAAGCCGAAAACGGGCATAAAAAAACCATCCTTCACGGATGGTTTGATATTGTATTATTAAGATTTTACTCTTTTATGAATCGCTTGGTTATATACTGCGAACCACTTTTTATCCTGAGCAGATAAACCCCGGCAGAAAGTGATGCCGTATCGGCTGAATGCCAGTCCGGTGTAAAATGTGCTGTTACTTTTTGGCCGAGCGTATTGAAAATCTCAACTGAATCTATAGGCTCTGAAGTTTGTAAAGACAGTATATTTTTGACCGGATTGGGAGTTACGGAAAACAATTGCTGAACGGCATCGGCAGTTCCGAGCGTCGGGTCAAATGCACCTACACGGAAAGTCCCGACAACATCGTTTGCATATTCCCAAACCCGCACGTGAAGAAGAGTTCCCGGTGTAAGTCCTGCGAATGTCAGACTGGAAAAACCTTCCATACCCAAAATTCCACTATCATCATTACATCCTAAACTGATAAGGCCGCCACCGCATGTTCCGGTATATACAGCCATTCCGGTATCGCTCAAATCAGAACCTTCCGCAGATTGGGTCTGTATCGTGATACTTCCGCTGGCCGGTACTTCTGCAGAGAACCACACATCGCCACCAAAATTGAACTGGGCACAGCTTACGTTTGGCTCGCCAATGGTTTTTGTAGCACCTTCATTAGTAGCGGTAACTGCAAATTCAGCAAACGTAGCACCTACTTCAAGTGGAAACGCAGTGCTGCAATCGTCATTGGCCACAGCCGCAGGAGCAGTCGTAAAAGTGAATACGGCCGAATAGTCGCTCCAGACATCTCCATTGCACATTCCCTGCACATAAAAATCATAAGACGTTGCCGGCTCAAGATCATTGATCAATAAAGAACTATTGACATCCGACATAGCATCTTCTTCAGAAAAAGCAGCACCAGCAGGAAGCAGGACCACATTCCATTGTGTCTGACCACAACCTGCAGCCCAAACCAATATGGCACTTGTTGAGCTGAACGCAGAAACGCCAAGCCCGGTAGGCGCAGCACAACCTACTTGTTCCAAAATCGTGATGTCATAATCTTCCGTTTCTCCATATCCGTAATTCCCGCAAGGATCTATGCTGAATGAATCTGTATTCCAGGCATCACGGACGCGCATTCTGTGAACACCCGGCATCGCGTCGCAACTTACGGTGAAGTTCAGGCTTCCAGTTTGAAATGAATCGACATCATCAACCCCGCCAAGTCGTTCTTCTTCGGCAAAAAATCCGTCATCGTTATAATCTATCCATGCGGTATGATGTTGCTGCCCGTAAGAACCTACCGTAACCTGAAGTGTGTAATTCCCGCCTACGTTAAGTTCGGCGGTGTAGTTTGGCTGTCCTGTAAAGTAGGTGTAATAGGGGTTTATCGGTTCAGTCCCTGTATTGTTTGAAAGTGTCGTTCCCGGAATGACAATATTTGATATAAGATCGCCATCTGTTTTACCATTATCATATGTCGGCTGGCAATAACAATTCGCAGCTGCATTCATTTCTACCTGAATCGGTTCGCTGAAGGCAAATTGACTACCACAGGAAATCTTGCAACGATAATAGGTATCGGCAAATTGAAACGTGGTATACAAGTTTGATGTTTCTCCTGTCAGGTCTGCATAATCGACACCATTTTCAGACGATTGCCACAAATAGCTGATTCCGATTGATGCCGTATTTCCTTCTACGGATAATGTCACGGGAACGCCAAGACATACCGGATTCGCAGAGGCAACCGTTGTTCCGCCATCCGGTTGTCCGCTACACGGAGCCGGAGGCGTAAAGGTGAATTTACGACCTGTCAGGTTTGCCCCGGATGTGATCATTGTAGAGACAGTCGAAGAAACTGTAGGTGTTGTTCCCGGAATCACACTGAGATAAGAACCGGCATCGTTTATACCGACTGATGCGGAAGAAGGATCGGCTGTAGTGATTGTTCCATACCACATTTCAATGACACCGGTCGTTTCGCTCAACCGAACCTTAAAAGAGCCCACATTTCCATTCACGCCGCCTCCGCTGGAAACCACGATATTATCCCAACCGATGTCAAGTTTACGATTTGGCGCTACACCGGTTACCGTGTATGAAATAGTTCCGGTATTGCGATTATGATCGTCCCAAAAAACGGCAATGGCCGGAGCCTGGTCGTCCGTGTTGAAATAGTCGTTATTGAAAGCCGCGCCATTCATGGCCTGCCCCAAACGGATAAGTCCATTCGTACTGATACTGAATAAACTATACGTTGTCCCGGCGTATGGGAAATTGAATCCTGTAAGGGTAATTTCCTGACTGCTGTCATCACCCTCAACTGTTGAAGAAATGCCACCAACCTGTGTGTATGCCTCGGTGCTGGCCAAAAATTGATACTGTGAGGCGACCTGGCAAAAGCCTTCGGAAACACAAAATAAAAATAAGAATGCGAGTAGTTTTTTTGTCATGGGTTACGTGTATTTTGCTGCCTAAAGTACATATTATTCCATAAAAAAACCATCCCGAAAGATGGTTGATTTTCAGTAAGTAAAAAGTTTTATTTAATGCTCTCGATGGCAACCATTTCATTGGCTTCCTTGTCATAATCGACACCGCCCATCTCAAATCCGAAAAGCTTATGGAATTCATGGCTGTATCCTTTAAGATCGCCCAGTTCCGGGAGCGTTTCGGTATCAGCTTTTTGCCATAATTCGGCAACTTTAGCCTGTATTGCCGGATCCATTTCATAATCGTCTATGCGAATGCGGCCTTTTTCATCTACAGGAACTTCTCCTCCTGTATATAATCTTTCGCGATACAAACGGTCAATTTGTTCTATTGTACCTTCATGCGTCCCGGCATCTTTCATCACTTTAAAAAGCAGCGAAATATAAAGCGGGATTACTGGAATTGCTGAACTGGCCTGTGTCACCAGCGCTTTGTTGACCGATACATACCCTTTTCCGTTCAGCGGTTTCAATTTATCCGTAATGGTAAATGCACTGGCTTCAAGGTTGTCTTTCGCACGCCCGATCGTTCCTTTTCTGTAAACCGCTTCGGTAACTTCCGGCCCAATGTACGAATAAGCGATCGTAGTCACGCCTTCTGCCAAAACACCGGCGGCCTGCAATGCATCGATCCACATTTCCCAATCTTCTCCGCCCATGACCACTACCGTATTATCTATATCTTCCTGTTCGGCAGGTGCGATGGAAACCTCAGAGACTTTTCCGGTGTGGAAATCAACCGTTTTATTGGTATACGTCTGGCCGATTGGTTTTAGTGCCGACCGATGCAAAATACCCGTTTTCGGATGCAAACGAACCGGAGAAGCCAAACTGTAAATAATCTGGTCAACCTGACCGAGGTCTTTTTTTATCAGGTCGATTGTCTGCTGCTTGATTTCATCGGAAAAAGCATCGCCATTGATACTTTTGGCATACAATCCTTTTTCATGGGCAAATTTTTCAAACGCCGCAGTATTGTACCAGCCTGGTGATGCGGTTTTTCCTTCAGATGGTTCTTTTTCAAAGAAAACACCAATCGTGGCTGCACCTGATCCAAACGCCGCCGTAATCCTCGAAGCAAGCCCGAAGCCAGTCGAAGCGCCAATGACAAGTACTTTTTTAGGGCCGTCTATGTTTCCGTTCGATGTAACGTAATCTATTTGTTCGCGTACATTCTGCGCAGCTCCGTCCGGATGGGCCGTGAGGCAGATGAAGCCTCTCATTCTAGGTTGTATGATCATAAAAAGAAGTAAAATTTCCTTAACAAATATAGCTTGGATTTTTTAGTTGAGCAAAGCCCTTGCATGATTAATGGCCGAATCTGAAAGCTCGGAACCAGATAACATTTGAGCGATTTCATTCACACGATCATCGGCTGAAAGCAACCGGATTTGTGAACTCGTCTGTCCATCTGAAACCAACTTGAATACTTTGTAATGATAATCGCCTTTGGCCGCAATCTGAGGCAAATGCGTAATGGAAATAAGCTGCATATGGGCACTCATCTCTTTCATGATCTCCGCCATCTTGTGCGCGATTTCCCCCGAAACGCCCGTATCAATCTCATCAAAAATCAGCGTGGGCAAATTGCTGTATCTGGCAAGTGTAGCCTTGACGGCAAGCATGATACGCGACAATTCACCGCCTGAGGCAACTTTTCTGAGTGGTTGGAACCCGATTCCTTTATTGGCCGAAAACAACAATTCAATACTGTCCTTCCCAAAATCATTAAGCTGTTCCGATGGTTTCAAATCGATGAAAAAACGCGCATCGGGCATCCCCAATTGTTGCAATATAGTTATCAATTGTTGGCTCAATTCTTCAGATGAGCCGATTCTTTTTTGATGAAGTGACGCAGCCAGGTTTTCAAGTTCAATTGACAATTGCTGATTTTCATTTTCAAGCCGGTTTATTACAGACAGAAGTTCTTCGGTCGATTGTGTCTGTTCCGAAAGTTGTTGTTGTATGCCGATGAGTTCCGATACGGTAGAAACCTGATGCTTCTTCTGCAAATCCATGATTACCTGCAACCGGTTTCCAACACGCTCCATTTCTGCCGAATCTTTTACGATGCGCTGGCTGCACCGGTCCAACTCCGATGCTATGTCGGAAATTTCGATGCGAACACTTTCAATACGGTCGTTAAACGACTGGTATTGTTCTGAATAACCGGCTATTTTCTGAATCGATTGTTTAACTTCCGACAGTGTATTCCGCAACCCGAATTCATCTGAATCGATCAAGGCGGAAGCGCGTTCGAGGTTTTCCTGTATGGTTTCGGCATGGCTGAGTTCAGATAAAGTCTGTTCCAGGATTTGCTGTTCGTCTTCTTTTAAATTGGCCGCATTCAATTCTTCTAGCAGGAATTCGTGATAGCCTTGCTCTTTCTGTCGTTCGGCCAATTGTTGCTGTAGATCGCGAAGCTTTTTTGATTTGTTCCGGAACGAAACCAAAAGCCCGGAAAACTGCTGGCGCAAAATCACATTTCCGGCAAAAGCATCGAGTAATTCAAACTGATACGCATCGTCGGAAAGCGACAAGGTCTGGTGCTGGGAATGGATGTCGACCAATTTCTCCCCCAATTCCTGCATCTGTTGCAAATTCACCGGACTGTCATTTATAAAAGCACGGGATTTTCCGGTCGGCAATATTTCACGCCGAATGATGGTATTGTCATCGTAATCGAGATCGGCACTTTCAAAAAAAGAGTTGAGGCCGTATTTTTTGATATTGAAATGAGCTTCGATGACACACTTTTCCGTTTCATCTTTCATAGAAGACAAATCAGCGCGTTTACCCAAAACAAGCCCTAAAGCACCAAGCAAAATGGATTTTCCGGCACCGGTTTCACCCGTAATGATAGAAAACCCGGGCTTGAGTTCAAGCGACAATTTATCTATCAGTGCAAAATTGGAAATGCTGAGCTGTGTGATCATGGCGTATAAAACTAAAAAAAAGGCAGTTAAAAAAGCTACAGGCAACAAAAGGAGTTATCTACATTTTTATCCCCGACCATTTACTGGAATTCAAAGGGGAAAGTTTGTTGAGCCTGTCAATAAGAGGTGCAATGGGAATACTGGGGCCGCCGGAATATATCGATACCAGCTCGTCTGATTTCGAGTCGAAGAAAACCCGTGTCAGGAATGCATTCGGCCGCGCGGCATTCACCTTTGCCAACGTCTCCATAGATGCGGCGATTGCTTCTTTTGCAGCCTTTGGATCGATTGACATTTTATCGAGACCATTGCGGTGATACTCGTACATGGTGTCGTGGAAAGCACTATACGTACTGGAAAGTAAGTCGTTTATCAGGAAATACCGGTTCTGGTTTCCGTCAGATTGTTTCCAACCCTTATAATTTGTATTTGAAGCTGCATTGGCAATATCCTGGGCATTTTCAAAATACGACTGGCCTCCGTTGGGAGAAAAAGTATCGGCATCTATCCCAATCATGATAAAACTGTAAAAGGCCAGTACAGACACGAGGTTAGAATCAAAAGTGCCCGGATTGAATATCAGGTTCTGAAATTCGGTATAATCGAAATTGAAATCCTTGTCGTTGAAATTGAAAACCGGCGAAGAATATGTAGAATCGAACACCGGACGCGCCGACTGAACCTGTATACTGGCTGCAAACTGGTTGTTGCTGTAACTCGTTACGGTTATATACATGGAGCACGATATGCGCTCGTTTTGGTTGAAGCCTTGTCCCGTCCAGTCCGTACGGTTGACAAAATCACTGATAGAATTTTCAAGTGTCTTGAACACTTGGTTATTTGTCAATCCTGCCTGGTCGGCATTGATGGAAACGGTACAGTTAAGTTCCTGTGCCTGCAATGAAAGCCCTGTAAACAGGAATAATGACCAAAATATATTACGCATAATGAGCAATTACCTTATTGATTATGTCAGCCGCGACCTCTTGCTTGGTCTTCAGCCCATGGACTTCACGATTGAATCCTGAATCGATGAACGTCACTTTATTCGTATCATGCCCGAATCCGGCTCCTTCATCCCGAAGCGAATTGAGTACGATCAAATCTAAGTTTTTTTTCCTGATTTTGGCCTCGGCATTTTCTATTTCATTTTCGGTTTCGAGAGCAAAGCCGATCAGGAACTGATTTGCTTTTACAGCACCGAGCGACGACAGTATATCGACCGTTTTTTCCAGTTCGATGCTGAATTCCGCCTGTGTCTTTTTTATTTTCTGGTCTGCTGGGAATTTCGGACGGTAATCGGCAACAGCCGCAGCTGCGATGGCCGCATCACAGGAACCGAAATGTTCATGGCATGCCTTGTACATTTGAGCTGCCGAGATAACTCGGACGGTTTCGATATTGGAATCTGAAACAGAAAGATGCGTCGGCCCGGAAACAAGGATGACCTTTGCTCCCATTTGCGCTGCAGTTTTCGCAATATCGTAACCCATTTTGCCCGAAGAATGATTCCCTATGAAACGCACGGGATCGATAGCTTCGTATGTCGGGCCTGCCGTAACGAGTATCTTTTTTCCTTTGAGCGGAAGTTTTGCTGAGATTTCGGCTTCAATGAAAGCGACGATGTTTTCCGGTTCTGCCATTCTTCCTTCACCACTCAATCCGCTGGCGAGTTCTCCCGACTCAGCAGGAATGATATAATTCCCGAATTGTTGCAATTTGGAAAGACTTTCCAGTGTTGACGGATGTCGGTACATATCCAGATCCATCGCAGGTGCCACATAAACCGGGCATTTTGCCGACAAATAAGCCGCCATCAGAAAATTATCGGCCGTGCCACCCGACATTTTGGAAAGTGTATTGGCTGTTGCCGGAGCTATGACCATGATATCTGCCCAAAGCCCGAGATCGACATGGTTGTTCCACTCTTTTCCAGGATCGTCTTCTTCATAAAAAGACGTATAGACGCGATGTTTGGAAAGTGTCGATAACGTAAGAGGCGTAATAAAATCGGCAGCTGCCGGGGTCATGACTACACGAACCTCGGCACCTGCCTTTATAAATAACCGGACGAGCCAGGCGGTCTTGTAAGCGGCAATACCGCCGGAAACACCAAGCAGTATTTTTTTACCGTTTAAGACAGACATGCCTCTTATTTGGTTGTATCGCGGTGATAAATCTTGTCATCAAGCCATTCCTGAACCGCCAATGCGTGTGGCTTTGGAAGTTTTTCATAGAATTTGGAAACTTCGATCTGCTCTTTGTTTTCAAAGATTTCCTCCAGGCTGTCGTTGTACGTGGCGAACTCCTCCAGTTTCTCGGTAAGTTCTTTCTTGATTTCAGAATTGATCTGGTTGGCGCGTTTTGCCATAATCGTGATTGCCTCGTAAATGTTACCTGTAGATTCCTCTATCTGGCTCTTGTTGTAGGTAATGGTATTTACCGGTGCATTCGTCTTCTTTAAATCCATGGTCAATTTATTTGGAAAATTGTTTTAAGTCGTTCTCTATTTTCGCCATCATTTCGTCGGCGTCTTTTTTGTATTCGGTTCCTGAATTGAATTTCATCAGGCTCGAATAGGCTGCTTTTGCATTATTTAGTCGTTCTTCCATTTTGGAAGGTACGCTATTGATTGCCAATTTGTACATGGCATCCAACTTATAAAACAACGCGCCTTCTTTGAATTTCGATCCCGGATAATCAATCATGAAATTATCGAAAGCGACGATTGCCGATTTGAAATCCGATATCTTATGGTAATTTTTGGCAATTTCGTAAGCCTTCTTTTCTAATTTCTCCTGAAGCGCTTTTACCGATTCATTGGCTTCTTTGATGTAGGTCGAATTTGGATATTTGTCCAAAAATGCCTGGAATTTATCAAGCGCCTTATTCGTGTCAACCTGGTCAAGGTCATAAACCGGGGCAAGCTGTGCGTAACTTTTGGCTGATAAAAATGCAGCTTCTTCTGCCTTTTCACTTTTCGGGTAACTCGCCACAAAACTCTCGAATTGATAACCTGCCAAATAGTACTGCTCGCTTTTGTAATAGGATTGGGCAAACATGTAAAACATTTTTTCTGCTTGCGGCTTTCCCTTGTAATTCGGGGCCATTTGCTCGAACAAACGGATTGCTTTGGTGTATTTACCTTTGTCGTATTTTTTCTCGGCAGCAGTATATTTAAGCCCCATGTCTTCCGACTTAAGGGCTTTTTGATATTCACTGCAAGAGACAGTAAACACGGCAATCAGTAACAGGCATGCGAATCTTTTCATTCTAAAGCTTCGGGGATTTCTCATTTTCAGCGGGTTTGGGCATTCCCAAAAACCAACCGCAAATTTAGTTATTAATTCAGTAAGTCAAAATTTTATTTACACGTATCAGATTGCCTTCTCAGAAACCTGTGATTGGAGCTTTTTTGTAAACGAATCCAAGCGGTTTGCAAGGTCTGCATCGGCGCTGACCAACGGCAACCGGACCACATTCGTGCTAAGCCCGAGTGATTTGAATACTTCTTTGATGCCGGCCGGGTTTCCCTGTTCGAAAATCATGTCGATGGCATCGGCGATTTTGTAATGCAATTCATAGGCTTCATCTACGCGGCGTTGCAATCCGAGACGGACCATTTCTGAAAACAAAGCCGGAAAACCTTCTGCAATGACCGAAATCACACCACTTCCGCCAGCCAGAACCATAGGCAAGGTCACCATATCGTCTCCTGAAATCACTAAAAATCCGTCCGGTTTTCCCTGGATCAGTTTCATGGCCTGGACAATATCACCTGCAGCTTCTTTAATACCAATTATATTTTTGAATTCCTTTGCCAGTTTGAGGACCGTTGCCGGAAGCATATTACTTGCCGTACGTCCCGGAACATTATACAGAATTACAGGAACAGGAGACACCTGGGCAATGGCCTTGAAGTGTTGATAGATTCCTTCCTGAGTCGGTTTGTTGTAATACGGTGAAACTGAAAGTATGGCCGTAAATGCAGAGAAGTCGCGCGATTTCAATTCGTTTACGATCGATGCCGTATTGTTTCCGCCGACACCCAGCACCAAAGGCAACCTTCCGGTATTCGCGGATACGATCGTTTTGATGACCGCTTCTTTCTCTTCCGAAGTCAACGTGGCAGGCTCCCCCGTAGTTCCCAAAACCACGAGATAATCGATGTTGCCGTCAATCTGGAATTCGACGATTCGGGCGAGTGCTTCGTGGTCTACAGAACCGTCGGCTTTAAATGGAGTGACAAGCGCTACGCCTGTTCCGATAAGGGATTTCATATCAAATTCTATTAAGTATCTTCAAATATCGGAACAATTCCGACACAAAAAGCGATGGATTTTCAATTGGCGAATCGATTATCAGATGATTCAGTCTTTTATCTACCGAAGCAAAACCGACTTTGAACCTGGCTTTCGACGTTTCCGATGCTGCAATCAGCGAGGCCTTCTCATCAACGTAATAATTGATAAGTAAATCAAGATGCGGGCTCAATATAGGCTGCGAATTTTCTGAATCCAACGTCCCGTTCCAATTCAGGTCTTTTATGGAATAAGCCGGAAAACCAACATCGGCAGTCGCTTTTGAAACCAGTACCAAAGACCTGATGTTTGCCTGTTCGATACCGTATCTGGTCAATTCAGAAATCAACTGCGGCAATTTGTCTGCAAAAACTTCATCGGTTAAAATACCTATAATCCGAATCTTATCCACCGTTTGGGCAGCATAGGAATCAGATAACCGTTTTTTAACGATTTTTTTCGCAACAACGCCCTTCAGGTAATTTAAAAACATCCTAATTTTATGGCCTCCGCAAAGGTAAGAGATTACGTATTTGACTACCGCGGCAAACTTAAAAAACTATAACGTGGTGCTTAGGCGTTTTGTTTTATTCTTAACATTTGCTTCTTGTTGCATACTTTCTGGCTGCAGCAGTTCTGTTACCCAAATAAAAGGAAGCAATTTTGCGGTTACTGAAAAGGCGGGAAGTTCTTCCGAAATAGATAAATTCATCAAACCATATCGGGATAAGATCGATGCCGATATGAATACGGTTTTGGCTTTCGCGCCCCAAACCATTGACAAATCCGGCAAGCTGCAAACGCCAATCGGGAATTTATTTGCAGACATGACGCTTGAATCGGCCCGCTTCCTGTTGTCCAAAAGAGAAAACAAGACGGTTGATTTTTGCCTGCTGAATGCTGGCGGCGTGCGTTCCATCATCCCAAAAGGAAATGTAACGACGCGCGTGGCTTATGAAATCATGCCATTCGATAACAATCTGATCGTGGTCGAACTAAAAGGACAGCAAGTACAGGAATTACTGGAATACTTTGCTTCTGAAAAAAAGCCACACCCAATTGCCGGGATTCATTTCGACATCAAAGACGGCAAACCTGAAAATGTATTTATCGGATCTGTTCCTTTCGATAATAACCGGAATTATACGGTCGCTACAAGCGATTACTTGTATAACGGAGGCGACAATATGTTGTTTTTCAAAAAAGCGGTCGCCAAATACGATCTCGATTACAAACTGCGCAATGTGCTTATCGATTATTTCGAAAAGAACGATACGATTGTTCCCGATGCTTCGGAACGTGTCCACCTGATAAACTGATACTATGAAAAGACGGGATTTTTTACAACGTTCGATTGCCGGTTCTGCCGCGCTTACTTTGGGCGGGCTTTCATTGGAATCATTCACCGAGGCACCAAAACAACTGACGATACTTCATACGAATGACGTCCATAGTTATATCGATCCGTTCCCAATGGATCATCCGAAATTTCCCGGAAAAGGCGGCGTGGCCAGGCGAGCGGCAATCATAGAGCAAATCCGGGCGGAACAACCGAACGTGCTGTTGTTCGATGCAGGCGATATTTTCCAGGGAACGCCGTATTTCAATTATTACGGGGGCGAACTTGAAATGAAGCTTATGAGTATGATGAAATACGATCTCGGCACGCTCGGAAACCATGATTTCGACAATGGTGTCGAAGGATTTTACAAACAAATGCCCCACGCAGATTTTGGGTTCGTCAGCGCGAATTACGATTTTTCAAAAACGATATTGAAAGATTTGATCCCACCATATCATATCTTCAAAAGACACGGGATAAAGATTGGGGTATTCGGTCTTGGAGTTGCTTTCGAAGGTTTGGTCGATCCGAAAAATTACGGTCAGACGGTTTACATCGACCCACTTGGAGTGGCTAAAGAAATGGTATCGGAACTCAAAACGAACCAGAAATGCGATTTCATTATTTGTCTTTCACATTTGGGATATGACTACATAAACGAGCCGGCAAAAATATCAGATATTAAACTTGCCGCACAGACAAGCGGAATTGATTTGATAATCGGCGGACATACACATACGTTCCTCGAAAAACCGTCGATCGTGAAAAATCTCGAAGGCCACGATGTCGTCATCAACCAGACCGGATGTTATGGCGTAAACCTCGGACGCATCGATGTGTTTTTTGAAAAAGGGAAGAAATCAGTTCACGGACGAAGCATTATCGTCTGATTTTTCGGTAGAAATAACGAATTCATAAAACGTGTAGAACGCAAACACGTTAAGCCCCATTGCAATCGGCCGGAAAATGATAGGTGAATATTCCGATAGATAGAATTTTTCGACGAATACGATGAACTGGAGCGACCCGAAAAGAATCCCGCTGAGTAACAACCACGAATTGCGCTTGCTGTCATTCATGATATAGTGGGAAAAGGCGATTCCGCAAAAAATGGAAATCATCAGATTCTGCATGATGAGTAACAAGAAACTGCTTTCCGGTACTTCCGTCACCATAAAAAGATAGAAAAATACGATAAGGAAAGGGATCGTCGCAATAATCGTCGGAATGAAATCCCTGATTTTAAGCAGCAAAATCAAATAAATTATAATGAATACCCTGTGGATGAGAAAAACTTCAAGACCGTAATTCAGGGTTGTGATCGTTGAGGGTATAAATAACAGGTTCGTCAGCAATGAAAGCGTCATAATGACAAAATACAACCAACTGCGTCTTTCCGAAGCCAGGAAATAAATTGCCATCAGCGTAAAAGGCAATAGCGGTTTGAAAACGTAGATAAGCGGTTTGTACGCAAATAATTCCGCAATCACTTCAACTATCCCGATAAAAAAATAGATGACCGTGGTCCAATACACCGCCTTACTTCTTACATCTGAATTCATTTACTGGCGATTAGGTAAGTGTTAAAAATAAATTAAAATTAATAATTTTTAAATCACCTTTTTCTAAAAATGAAATATTTAATCACAAAATAATATGAAAAAACCTGGAGTGCTAAATCGACACCCAAATAGTGTTTGACGGATAATATCAGCGTAAACAACACATAGAAAATATCTGACACACAGTTAAATAAAGCCGTCATTGCCATATAAAAAGACATATTCGATGAACTGCCGTGAAAATGGTAGGCAGCCATAGCGCACTGAATTCCAAGGACCACACCATAACCGGCAACCGGAAGGACAAGCCCGGACCTACCTGGATCTAAGAACGATATAAGTGTGTAGGCGATAGCAACGATTAAAAAGAAAACGAATGTAGCCATGGCAAATCCGCCCCACCTGAATTTCAATCGGGCCACATCGCGCCCCATAAAAACCAACAACAGCGCATAAGACAGTACATAAGGCAGCATGATCACAAGAATTTCATTCTGGAAATGCATCAGGACTAACGTATCGCCAATGAACGTCAATAACAGGAAAACCCCATACCAAATATTGAACGGTTCTTTTTTCGCCGACAAATAATAAAACAAAATGGCTGGAATTATGACCGGTTTTGCGATGGTCATCAGTACATCATCATTCAAAAATCCGGCAAGTACCGTAAGGATACAAGCAGAGAAATAAAGCCATAATGCGGGTTTTCTTGCCCTCATGAAATCATATTTTGGAAATCGGTCTCAGACAGGATTGGAATATTCAGCTTTGTAGCTTTCTCCAATTTCGCAGGCCCCATATTATCGCCTGCAATCACGTAATCTGTTTTGGCCGATATGGAGCCGACAACTTTTCCTCCGTTATCTTCAATCGCGATCTTGATTCCGTCACGTGAGAAATGTTCAAATACGCCCGATACGACAAAGCTCTTGCCTTCCAATTTATTGGTCGCATTCGGATTGATGCGTTCCCGTATTTCGAGTTGGACTCCGTAATTTTTAAGCCTCTTGATGATTTCCAGGTTTTGGGGATTTTCAAAAAACGATACTACACTTTGGGCGATCCGCTCCCCTATTTCATCTACAAGGATCAAATCCATCAATGATGCGTGGGAAATGGCTTCGATGGATTTATAATGCCTGGCCAGTTTTTTTGCGACCGTTTCACCAACGTACCTGATTCCAAGGGCAAACAACACATTTTCAAACGGTATCGATTTGGACTTTTCGATTCCGTTGATCAGGTTTTCCGCAGATTTTTGCGCCATTCTCTCAAGCGGAATCACCTGACCGACTGTCAACTCATATAAATCGGCGTAATTGTGAACGAGGCCATTATTGAAAAGTAATGCGACGGTTTCGCCACCAAGGCCTTCGATATCCATTGCCTTCCGTGAAATATAATGCTGGATGCGCCCGATGATCTGAGACGGACAACCGTAAAAATTCGGGCAGTAATGCTGGGCTTCACCCTCAGACCGGACGAGCTCGGTTCCGCATTCCGGACAATGCGTCAGATAGACGACAGGTTCTGCATTTGCAGGACGCTTGGACAAATCGACAGCGATGATTTTAGGAATGATCTCGCCTCCTTTTTCTACAAAAACTTCATCACCAAGCCTTATATCGAGTTTCTCAATCTGGTCAGCATTGTGCAGGGACGCACGTTTGACGATTGTTCCGGCAAGTGAAACCGGCTCCAGATTCGCGACAGGCGTAATGGCTCCGGTTCGGCCTACCTGGTAGGAAATGGAATTCAGGCGGGTCGAAACCTGTTCGGCCTTGTATTTATAGGCGACGGCCCATCGTGGTGATTTTGCCGTGTAACCGAGTTCGTCCTGGTATTGGAATTCATTTACTTTGATTACCACACCGTCTGTTTCATACGGAAGGTTGTGCCTGTGTGTTTCCCAATAATCGACGAATTCGAAAACCTGATCCAAACCGGTACAAAGCTGTGTTTCTTTCGGTACTTTGAAACCCCAACCTCTTGCTGCTTCAAGGCTTTCGAATTGGGTTCGGAACGGAAGCCGGTCTGCGGCTATATTGTACAACAAACAATCAAGCGGACGTTTTGAGACTTCGGCACTATCCTGTAACTTGAGGCTTCCCGATGCCGTATTCCTTGGATTTGCATAAGGCGTCTCTCCTATTTCGATTAAAGCGGCATTCATTTTTTCAAAACCGGCAAGCGGCAATATGATTTCGCCTCTTATATCGAACTTATCAGGATAATCGCCTTTTAGTTTCAGCGGTACCGATTTTATGGTTTTGATATTCCGCGTTACGTTGTCGCCCTGGAAACCATCGCCCCGGGTTACGGCTTTTGAGATTTCGCCGTTTTCATAAGTGATGCTGATTGAAGCGCCGTCGTATTTAAGTTCACACGTGTAAACGATAGGAATTTCACCAAGTGCTCGTTTGATTCGTTTTTCCCATTCGACTACTTCATCTTTTGAATAGGAATTATCGAGAGAATACATTCGCCTTTCATGGACGACGGTTTCAAAATTCTTGGTGAGTCCGCCGCCGACACGTTGCGATGGGGAATTTTCATCGAAAAATTCAGGATGATCCGATTCCAATTGCTGAAGCTGCTTTAACTTCTGGTCGAATTCAAAATCTGAAATCGTCGGGTTATCGAGAACGTAGTAATTGTAATTGTGATGTTCAAGTTCGTCGCGCAGTGCGAAAATGGTTTGTTGGATGTCCATTGCAATTTTTGTTGGCCTTTGCAATTTAGCCAATTTTTGAAATCTGCCGGTTAAAATAAATCTGTCGGAATGTTGTTATCTGATAAAATGCGATTTATGAAAAAGATACTTCTTCTCCTGCTTTTTATACCGTTTTTTTCGTGTTCGGATTCCGATGATTCTTCAGGCAATAATTCAACTGACGGACAAAATTACAAACAGCTGATGCGGGATTTCGTGGTTTCGATCAGCCAGAATGCAAAAGCAGACAATCCGGGTTTTATCGTCATTCCCCAAAACGGAATCGAATTGGTCACCCAAAACGGTGAAGAAAATGGCTCGCCGGATTCCGCTTACCTCAACGCCATAGATGGCAATGGACAGGAAGATCTTTTCTACGGATATGACACTGACGACCAGGCAACACCAACCGAAACCAATGCATATCTTCGTCATTTCCTGGATATTTCAAGACAGGCAGGAAAGACGATCCTGGTTACCGATTATTGCTCCACACCTTCCAAAATGACTGATTCGTACAACCAGAATGCATCGGCTGGATATATTTCTTATGCCGCTCCTGAACGCGCGCTGAATGTGATTCCAACAACTGACATCCACAATGAGAATACGGTTGACATTACATCTCTTTCACTGGCAAAAAACTTTACTTTCTTTGCCAACCCCGAAGGTTTTTCTTCCAAAGCCGAATTTGTCTCTACGGTGGCTTCGACGAATTACGATGCCATAATCATCGATTTATTTTACGATGGGGAACAATTGACGGCTACGGATGTAAATCAATTGAAATACAAAGCCAACGGCGGAAAGCGTCTCGTGATTTGTTATATGTCGATTGGAGAAGCGGAAGATTACAGATATTATTGGGATACAGGCTGGACAACATCGCCTCCGTCATGGCTTGCTGCTGAAAATCCGGATTGGCCCGGAAATTTCAAAGTCCGTTACTGGGACGAAAATTGGCAACAGTATATTTTCGGATCGGCCGACTCTTATTTATCGAGGATCAAATCAAGCGGTTTCGATGGTGTTTACCTCGATATTATCGACGCTTTCGAATACTTTGAAAACAATGGTTAGGAATCCATTACGTTTTTTAACTGGCGATAAAATTCTCCGTCGCTTAAAATGGCACCTTGTTGAATCAAACCAAAAATATCGGCATTCCTATCACCTGAAAAGATTTTTGTCCCGATACGGATTTCAATGGCATCGGTGAATAAATTGTCTCCGAGGTATTTCATTCCTTCTATCGTCAGTAAATCGACTTTCGGATCCGGGCAATGCAAGACTATGGAATGCATTTCGGCCTCATCGCAATTAAAAAGAAAGCCATGGCTTTTGGAGAAATGTTCGAGGAATTGAGCCTGAGACAATACGCCTTCCCAAATTAAGTCGCTGAATACATCGAGTTCCTGTTCCGCTATTTGGGGCTGATTGGTTTTGATAGTATCCCACTCGTTTTTGTCGATGGATTGCGTCGCCAGGAAATTTATGAATTCTGTATGTAGGGCTTCGAATTGCTCTTTGGTGAGACGGGCGTATTTCATTTGGTTTATTGTTTTTCGCTTTGCCCAAAATTAGACACTAAGACCCGAAGACGCAAAGTTTTTTATTTTATCGAAGACGAAGATCATGCTTCGCATCTTTTGAAGGGACGGGTCATTTTATATTTTTTTTGCCACGAATACGCTAAGGCATGAGGAAAGTTCCTGAAATTTTCGAAGCCTAGCCGCACGTACCTATAGCTATAGGTACGTGCGGCTAGCTTTTGGCAGGTAAAGTCGATATTTTGCTGGTTTATGAGGGCGATTAAAAACCCGGGCAATGCGAATAGTGCTAAGCAAAAGCCAGGAGAAGTCTTGAAAAATACAATTTGCCGACAAAACTAATAGCGGGCAGCCGAAATATACTTCAAAAAACTGATGCATTAATTTGCTTAAAGATACATCCGGCTAACCTAATCCAAAAAAATCCAATTTTCCAATAAAAAGAAACTCCAATATTTAACATTTGGTACATAAAAAATGTATGCAGGATATTTCAGGATTTTGTAGGGACAACATTGGCCCCTCCCCGGTAGCAAGTTACCCATTCAACAAATACGCTGTTTACAGAAAAAATGCATCAAATCTTAAATTTCGATTTTGACCATAAAAAAACCTCTCCAAAATTGAAGAGGTTTTAATCTATAATCGAAAAAAGATTAAGCCTGCGCCTGCTCAGCTACGATCTCATAAGGAAGATCAACAACCACATCACGGTGCAAACGAACGCTTGCATTATATTTTCCAGTGCGTTTCACGATTCCGGAAGTGATGTATTTACGGTCGATGCTATGTCCTGCTTTTTCCAATTCCTCAGCAAGGTTAGCGTTAGTAACAGAACCGAAAAGTTTGTCACCACCAGCCTTAGAAGAAATTTTGATTTCAAGAGCTTTAAGCGCTTCTGCCAGTTTCTTGGCATCGTCAACCAATTTAGCTTCTTTATGTGCTTTTTGCTTCAGGTTTTCGGCCAATACTTTCTTTGCAGACGGTGTAGCCAAATGAGCAAATCCTTGCGGGATCAAAAAGTTACGACCGTATCCCGGTTTTACAGATACGATATCGTCTTTGAATCCTAAATTCTGAACGTCTTGTTTTAAGATCAATTCCATGTTGATGTCCTTTTTAAGAAGTTAGGCGCTTTAAGCAGCCAACAACTATTGTTTATTATATTTCTAATTAATTATTTAAGCAAATCGGCAACGTAAGGCATCAAAGCCAAATGACGTGCACGTTTTACGGCTACTGAAACTTTTCTCTGGAATTTCAGTGAAGTTCCTGTCAAACGACGTGGAAGAATCTTTCCTTGCTCGTTTACGAATTTCAAAAGGAAATCAGGATCTTTATAATCAACATACTTGATACCTGCTTTTTTGAAACGGCAGTATTTTTTCTGTTTGTTGGTCTCGATGTTTAGCGGTGTCAAATAACGGATATCTCCGTCTTTCTTACCTTTTGCAGATTGTTCGATAGTTGCCATTATGCGGTAGCAGTTGAGTTAGCGTTAGACTTTTGTTTTGCTCTTCTTCTTTCGGCCCATGACACAGCGTGCTTGTCAAGTGCTACAGTAAGGAAACGCATCACGCGCTCATCGCGACGGAACTCAGTTTCAAACGGCAACAGGATTTCTCCCGGAGCTGTAAATTGGAACAAATG
Source organism: Flavobacterium silvaticum (assembly GCF_012911565.1). Classification (GTDB taxonomy): domain Bacteria; phylum Bacteroidota; class Bacteroidia; order Flavobacteriales; family Flavobacteriaceae; genus Flavobacterium; species Flavobacterium silvaticum. Next base: position 470,499 of record NZ_JAAMPU010000107.1, read on the forward strand.
GTAAAAACCACTTTTCTTGTGCTGGATCTCGTAAGCCATTTTTTTCAGGCCCCAATCCTCTTCGGCAATGAACTCGGCTCCTCTTGAAGTAAGAAAATCCTTGAACTTGCTTACTGTTTCCTTTACCTGGACGTCAGATAAAACGGGATTCAAAATGAAAACAGTTTCGTAATGATTCATAAAAACGATATTGATTATTTAAAAATGTCCGCAAAAGTAGTAATTCAATTTTAATATGCAAGCGAAAAAGCAAAATATTCGTTGTATCGCAAAAAAAGCCGATAAACATTAGGTGGCGAAGAAAAAACTATTTACTTTCGCCTTACCAAATCTATTAATAAATTAAAGTATGAAACTAAATTGTGTCGTTGTAGATGACAGCTCGATCCAGAGGATGATCATCGCAAAGTTAGTGAATAATCACCCCAACTTACATTTAGTGGGTGATTTTTCCAATGCAATTGAGGCTAAAAGCAGCATGTCGGTTCATACCGTTGACCTAATCTTCCTTGATATCGAAATGCCGGTTATTTCCGGATTCGACTTTCTGGATGGATTGAAAGTGAAACCCCAGATCATTTTCATTACATCAAAAGCCGAATATGCGATGAAGGCCTTTGATTATGATGCAACGGACTACCTACAGAAACCGATTGCTCTTGACCGCTTCAATGCATCTGTAAAAAGAGCTATGGATTTCCATATGCTTAAGAAAGAAAACCAGGAAGAAGACGGAGAACACATCTTTATTAAGAGCAATCTTAAAAAGCTGAAAATCTTCACCTCAAAGATCAAATGGATCGAGGCTTTCGGCGACTATGTCAAAGTGGTTACGGAAGAAGACAGCAACCTGGTATTGTCAACGATGAAGTCGTTCGAGAAGGAATTGTCAAAAGACAAGTTCATCCGCGTCCACAAATCGTACATTATCAATATTGATAAGGTCGAGCGTTTCAACAGCAAGTTCGCCGAGATTGGCCTGACCAAGATTCCGTTAAGCCGGAACAAGAAAGACGATCTGATCCGCGCGTTGGCAATCGCCTAATAAAAATCCACATTGACCGTAACCTTGACCGGCCGGAATTGTGAAATGGACTCAAAACTATCCAGTATGCGCTGGATAGTTTTTTTTGTGCCTGACAGTGGCGTTTCCTGCGGGATTTTTATCAGAATGTTCCTTATATATTCATTTCTGATCCTGGCAACTGTCGGTTCTTCCGGCCCAAGCACAGGAATATTGATTTGCTGGCGCAGTACGTTTGCCGTCCATTGTGCCGCTTCTTTTACTTTATCGTAATCCCGATGCCGGAACGTAAGCCTCAGCAATCGCGCATAGGGCGGATAATGATAGATATGCCGTTCGTGCAGCTGATCCCTATACATAGGAACATAGTCATTCGCCGTTACCTGACGCACAATCGTATGTGTCGGGTTATACGTCTGAATCAGAACCTTTCCCTGTTTTTGCGAACGGCCTGCCCTACCTGCAACCTGTGTCATCATCTGGAAACTTCTTTCGAGTGCACGGAAATCCGGATGATACAACATCGTATCGGCATTCATGATACCAACAAGGCTGACGTTATCGAAGTCAAGCCCTTTGGCCAGCATCTGCGTGCCGACAAGAATATCGATGTCACGTTCGCGGAATTCATGGATCAGTTTCTCGAAAGCGAATTTGCCACGTGTCGTATCCTGATCCATACGCGCCGTTTTAGCCGATGGAAAAATCTCCTTTAATTCCAGTTCTATCTGTTCGGTTCCAAAGCCTTTGGTCTGTAATTCCGGGCTATGACAAGCGTGGCAATGCGTCGGAAATGCCATGGACGAACCGCAATAATGGCAACGCAACTGGCCTTTCGCCTTATGGTAGGTAAGACTCACATCGCACTGGGTACAATGCGGGACATGACCGCAACTCATGCATTCCAAAACAGGCGAATAGCCGCGTCGGTTCTGGAAAAGAATGACTTGTTCCTTTGCATCGAGTGCCGATTTGATTCCTTCAATCAATTCCTGGCTGAAATGACCGGTCATTTTTTTACGGAAATAGGAATCCTTGAGATCGATGACACTGACTTCTGGCAAAGTGGCATTCCCGTATCGTTCCGATAATTCCACCAAACCGAACTTACCGCTTTTGGCATTGAAATACGACTCTATTGACGGTGTTGCAGAACCCAAAAGCACTTTCGCCCCAAAATATGTCGCGAGTACAATCGATGCATCACGCGCATGATAACGCGGTGCCGGATCTTGTTGCTTGAACGTCTGTTCGTGTTCCTCGTCAATGATAATCAATCCGAGCGATTTGAATGGAAGGAACAAAGCCGACCTTGCTCCTATCACGACCTGTGCTTTTTCTGAAGATTCCAAAATCTGGTTCCACACCTCGATGCGTTCGTTGGATGTATATCTGGAATGATAAACGGCGACCTTATTGCCAAAATGAGCCGTGAGCCGCATGACCAACTGAGCTGTTAGTACTATTTCCGGCAGCAGATACAAAACCTGTGAACCCGATTCTATGACGCGCTCGATGATTTTGATGTAGACTTCGGTTTTACCGCTTGACGTGACACCGTGCATTAAACTGACATCATGGCTTTTGAAACTTTCGAGGATTGATTCAAAAGCTTCATCTTGGGCCGGACTTAACTGCAGATCTCGATTTTCCTGTCTGTCCGAAAAATCGACGCGGTCACGTTGCAGGTAATATTCCTCAAAGATTTCTTTCTCTATCAAAGACTTGAGCTGTACCGCCGATGCGCCACTTTCCTCCAAAAGTCTGGTAACGGGAATGGCTTGCCTTTCCGAAGCCTTGAGTTGAAAATACTGCAATAAAATATCTTTCTGTTTGGGTGCATTTTTGAGCAGTTCCAACAGCATTTCAAGGTTGTCGCCATTTTCGAATTCAGGGAAAAGCCGGATGTATCGTTTAAGTTTGGGCTTGTAGTTTTCAGATACGATCTCTTCAAGCGAAACCAGTTTTTTCGCCATCATTTTCTTGATGACGGGAAATACGGTCTTCTTACCCAAAATCGTCAGTACTTCCTGGATTTTGATGGAACTTTGTTTTTTGAGCGCTTCGATGACAGCGGCTTCATCTGAATCCAATTCCATGGTTTCCGGCAAAACGTCCGGATTCAGCCGGATCAGTGTTTCGCTTTCGAGCAACAATCCGGATGGCATCGCGCTTCTGTACACATCCCCTATCGCACACATATAATAGGACGCAATCCATTTCCAGTGTTCGATTTGTTCCGGAGTTACCGTTGGCGTTTCATCAAGGATCTGGTCGATTGGTTTTGCCTCGTATAAAGTCGGCGCATTGGAATGCAATTCAATGGCAAGTGCCGTATAAATCTTGTTCTTACCGAAAGGTACAGCCAGTCGCATTCCGGGAACGATACGCCGGGCATCGTGTTCGGAAACCTCATAGGTAAACGTTTTGTTCAGATTGAGCGGAAGGATGACTTCGACGAATGCAGGCATTATGCAAAGTTAATCGACAAGGATCAATAGACAATAATCTTTTGTTTTAGTAGATTGTATTGATTCCCGTCAGGATGATAAAACTGTGGCAATTATATGTGTGGACTTTTAAATCTCCACAACATAATGTGCCACAATCGATCCGAAAGCTTTTATGAGCCGTAGCCCTGAATCGATCCGTTAGCTTTTTGAAATTGAGACCGATGTTTATAGTTTTGTGAGAGCGACCCAATAAGCCGAAAGAAATCCTGTAAAACACGGGCTAAACAAGAAATCCAGAAGCGGGCAGCAGGATCCGATCTTCTGCGAACCGGCAGTAGCCTTTAACTTTCCAAACCATCCTGATCCTTTGAGTCTTTTCCAACTTTCCCGACTTTCCCGACTTTCCCGACTTTCCCGACTTTCCGGACTTTCCCGACTTTTCCGACTTTTCCGACTTTTCCACTCCCGATCTCCCGATCTCCCGAACTCCAAACTAAAAAAAAGCAGGCCTGTAAGCCGGGTTCTGTACTCTCACGAGCCCTTATCATTTATCTGGACCGAACGTTGCCGTACGGTTCTATCTGCCTACCCTCCGTCAACGGACGAGCCGCCCTTAACTGACGGTATACTTGGCATTTCACCGCATAGAGTTTACCTGGTTTCACTACAGCCGAACTGTACTTGCTTTCTGTTGCACTTGTCCTCCATCAAATTGCTCTGACGTGACGGGCGTTACCCGCTATGCTGCCCTATGGTGCCCGGACTTTCCTCCGTTTCATTGCTGAAACAGCGATAAGGCGGCCTGCGGTGCAAAGCTACATCTATGTCGGTGCTTATCCTACAACTTTTGATATAAATAGTATAAGGGCAAAAAAGTGGCGGTTTTTTAATTTTCAACATAGAAATCCAATAGGTTTCGAAATAGTCAGAACAAAACAGTAAATTCTTAAACCAAACAATTATGGAACGTCAGATGTATCATTACGCCACCGTCTCAAAAGCCCTTGAAGAATTGAATGCCAAAGGGTTTACGATAGATTACAATTTGGACGAATCACGCATCGTAAATAATCCCGACGATTTTGAAATTGTCCATATCTACAGATACGAAGGCGAAAGCGATCCGGGAGATGAAGCCACAGTCTACGGCATCAAATCCAAAAACGGCGAAAACGGCGTATTCGTTGCCGGTGATTTATCGCTTGGAGAAACAAATGCTACGAAAGTACTACATGACCTGAGCATCAAAGGCCGTCAGGAAGCTTAATTCCCTGCTCCCAAAATCCATATGAACAGATTACAGGCCAAGCTTGAAAAAATAGGCCGCGATCCAGTCAGTACTGCAAAAGCGGCAGGTCTGCGCTATTATGAATCGAGCCGCGACGGGATTTATCGTGTTGGTGAACAGGGGAAATTCCATTATAAAGATGAAGATGGCAATAAAATCACAAATCGGGAAGATTTGGAACGGATCGCCTCTCTGGTCATTCCACCCGCCTGGAAAAATGTATGGATCGCGCCAAAAGCAAACGCCCATTTACAGGTAACCGGATTCGATGCAAGAGGTCGAAAACAATATAGATATCATCCGGATTGGAACAAACTCCGGAACCAATCCAAATTTTTCAGGTTGCGTGATTTTGCCAAGGCATTGCCTTCTATCCGAAAGCAAGTCAGCAAAGATTTGAACCGAAAAGGTTTGCCGGCGGAAAAAGTAAAGGCGCTTGTAGTCCAATTGCTCGAACATACGAATATCAGGATCGGTAACGATGCCTACAGTAAGTTATACGGTTCGTTCGGATTGACGACACTTCGTGACCGACACGTTTCAGGCGGAAACAACCAACTGTTTTTTGAATTCATCGGAAAAAAAGGCATCCGGCATAAAATAGCGCTTAAAAGCCCGAGGCTGATTCGATTGGTCAGAAAATGCCGCGAAATTCCCGGACAGGAACTTTTCCAATATCTGGATCACGATGGAAACCGGCACTCGCTCAATTCCGGCGACGTGAACGACTACATCAAAAGCTTGAGTGGACATGATTTCACTGCCAAGGATTTCCGGTGTTGGTTCGGATCGGTACTTGCTTTGGAACGTTTTCAGCAAATCGGCCCGGCAGAATCTGAATCGATTCTCAAAAAAAACATCAACCAGGTAATTGACGATGTCGCTGCTATTTTAGGGAATACACGAACGGTCTGCAAAAAATATTATGTGCACCCAACAGTAATTTCCGCTTACGAAAAAAACCATATCGGCAAGTATTACGTACCTCAATCCAGAAGCCATTCGGGATTGACGCCAGAAGAAACGGCTCTTGTAAAATTGTTGAACAAAGAAGCCATAGCCACTGCACTATGACCTACATCAAACACAAAATATTCATTCCTGCCTATAGCGTTTTGATTGTCCTTTACCTGTTATTGGGTGTTGCCGCCTGTACACGTATGCAGTCTGAACCTGCCCAAACCGAGAATTCTCCGAGTATGGTTCCGACCGATGAAAATACGGTTATCGATGCCGGCAAACGGATTGGAAAAATCAGTATCGGAATGCCTGCAGAAGAATTATCTTTTTTAGGTGATCCGGATTTAGCCGATTCTGCAATGGGAAAATCCTGGCTCACATGGTACAGCAAAAATTCACATGCCGTAAGCGGGAAGTACGAGCTCAACATCTTTACTTCATACAGCGATCCGCAACTGACGCACAAACAAGTGCGTTGCGCCAGGGTTACTTCTCCGGATTTTCGCACCGCAAACGGAATATCGACGAATATTGACAGTAGCGCGATCTTTAAATTAAACCCAAAATTGAGATTTGTCGGGACTTACACAGAAAAAAGAAGCCTGCCTCCTATTGCGGTTTATGAAGACGATGTATCCGGAATTGCAATCGAGCTCGACCGATCGACGCAGAAAACATCAGCTGTAATCATTTTTTCCCCAAATCGTGGACTCATGCCGGATTATGGATATTTCCGCCCCGACCTGAAACGTGGATAACTTTTCAAAACTGGTCCGCAAACACACTTTACTCCTACTTTATTAACTGTTATATTTGCGTTCAACTTTTGTTTGAATGGAACAATTCGTCGTTTCGGCCCGCAAATACCGCCCGCAGACCTTTAAGGATGTCATCGGCCAGAAAGCCATAACCAATACGCTGCTGAATGCTATCGAGAACAACCATCTCGCGTCGGCCCTATTGTTTACGGGCCCGCGCGGTGTCGGCAAAACGACCTGTGCCCGGATTCTCGCCCGAAAGATAAACCAACCCGGTTATGACGATCCGAACGAAGATTTTGCATTCAACGTTTTTGAACTCGATGCCGCTTCGAATAATTCGGTTGACGACATCCGAAGCCTTATCGACCAGGTTCGCATTCCGCCACAAACCGGACAATATAAAGTATATATCATCGACGAGGTGCATATGCTCAGTTCGTCTGCTTTCAATGCGTTCCTGAAGACGTTGGAAGAACCGCCGAAACATGCGATTTTCATCCTTGCTACGACTGAAAAGCATAAAATACTCCCTACGATTCTTTCGCGTTGCCAGATTTTCGATTTCAAACGGATTACGGTTACCGATGCCAAGGAATATCTGGCCGAAGTCGCCAAAAGCCAGGGAATCGAAGCAGATGACGACGCCCTTCACATCATTGCTGAAAAAGCCGATGGGGCGATGCGCGATGCTTTGTCCATGTTCGACCGGGTAGTTTCATATAGCGGCAAGAATCTTACGGTACAGGCTGTAGCCGAAAACCTCAACGTCCTCGATTACGAAACCTACATAAAAGCAACCGATCTGATATTAGCCAATGATATTCCCGGATTGCTGCTTTTCTATAATGACGTATTGTCAAGAGGCTTTGACGGACATCATTTTGTATCCGGTTTGGCATCGCACTTCCGCGATCTTTTGGTTTGCCAGACGCCAGCAACCCTTTCACTTTTGGAAAAAGGTGAAAAGGCACAAAAAAGCTACTCGGCACAATCTTTAAAGGCAAGCCGTGATTTTCTCCTGAAAGGAATCGAGATTGCCAATGAGTGCGATATGCGCTTCAAAGCCAGCCAGAACCAACGATTGCTTGTCGAACTTTGCCTCATGCAATTGGCCTCCATCACGTACGATGGAGAAAAAAAAAAGTTGACGGATTTATAATCCCACCTAAATTTTTCTACGACCGTGTGCTTGGAATCGCGGTAGATGCACCGGAAATACTCGATATTCCGCAGGCTGAAACTATTGTAGTTGTCGGATCAGATTCGCCTGAAAATACAGCTGCAGTATCGGAACCGGAACCGATTCCCAAACAGGAAACTCCCGAACGCACAGGTGTTTCTGCGTTTTCATTATCCGCCATACGCGCCAAAAAAGAAATTGAGCAACAGCAAAAAGACCGCGTCATTGAACAACGTGCCGCATTGGTGGAAGATTTTTCCGAGACCGATATGCTGATCCAATGGAATAAATATGCACAACGCATGAGCGACAAGGGCCAGAAAATCATGGAATCGCTGATGCTGCTGCAAGATCCGAAACTCGAAGGATACACCGTTATACACGAACTTCCGAATGAGAGTGCAAAAATCGACTTTGAAAGCGGGCTACACGATTTGACCGGATATTTGCGAGGCAAACTGCACAATCACGATATTGCCATAAAACTGATTGTCAATGAGTCGATCGATAACCGTATGGCTTTTACACCCCAGGACAGATACAATAGACTGACGCAAATCAATCCGGCGCTTGATGCTTTGAGACGGACGTTCGACCTTGATTTTTAGGGATTTTCCTTATGGTGTTTTTCTTCAATTGAGGCTGTAATCTGTCTTTCGATACGCGAATCCGGAATCAGCCACATCAAGGCCACGAATGCATACACTGAAAGCGAAAGCCATTCATTGTAAAAAGACAATACGATTCCAAGTATGTAAAGAGGTGGCGAAGAAAGTCCCTTATAATCTTTCCCGATAGCTTTTTTCAGTACCGAATCCTGGCCTTGGGATCTAATGATTACGGTCTGCAGGATCCAATACGCCAAACCAGCCATCAGTAACGGAATGCCGTAAACGGTTAACGTCGATTTGGCAAAATGATTTTCACCCATCCAATCTGTTGCGAATGGAACCAGGGAAAGCCAGAACAATAAGTGAAGATTGGCCCACAAAATCCTTCCGTTGACTCGCGAAACGCTGTGAAGCATATGGTGGTGGTTGTTCCAGTAAATTCCAACGTATATAAAACTTAGCACGTAACTGAGAAAAATTGGCGTCAGTTTGAGCAATGCCTCATACGTTGGTTCTTCGGGAACTTTCAATTCCAAAACCATGATGGTGATGATGATGGCCAGCACACCATCGCTGAACGCCTCTAACCTCGCTTTGTTCATATTTTATTGTAGTACATGGCTTTGATGATTCCGTCTGAAAGCCCGATTTTAGGTACATAAATATTTCTCGCACCGCTCCATTTCATCGCATTGATATAAATCTGGAGCGCCGGGATGATCACGTCGGCACGGTCGGCGTTGAGGCCAAGATCCATGATACGCTGTTCGTAGGTAAGCGAATTCAACTGGGCATATTGCGCATTCAGGTACATGTAAGACAGCGGCTTTTCCTGTGTCTTGCCTGACATCTTGAAAATCTTGTTGATATTTCCGCCGGAACCAATCATGCTGATGTGGTCGTAATCTTCGGTAACTTCCTTGATCCAATTTTCGATTTCATTCCAGATTTCAGCATCGACCATATTGTTGATGAAACGAACGGTTCCGATACGGAAGGAGCGTGAAGCCACAATCTTTCCGTTTGAGAACAATGAAAATTCGGTGCTTCCGCCTCCGACATCTACATACAGATAGGTCTGTTCATTCTTCAGCAGAAAATGTAGATCTGTAGTTGCGATGATGGCCGCTTCTTTTTTACCGTCGATGACCTCAATATCAATTCCCGATTCTTTTGAAATCCTGGCGATCACTTCGGACGCATTTTTCGCCTCTCGCATTGCCGAAGTCGCGCAGGCCATATACCGTTCGACTTTATGGACTTTCATCAGGAGCTTGTAAGCGGTCATGGCATCGATCATCCGTGTGATACTTTCCTCGGTAATATTTCCCGAGGTGAACACATCCTGTCCCAAACGAATCGGCACGCGGATCAATGAACTTTTGCTGAACTGGGTTTCTTTTCCTTTTTCCTCTACGATATTGGCAACCAGAAGTCTCATGGCATTCGAGCCAATATCTATAGCGGCGTATTTACGTATGTTGATCAATCTGTCTTTTCGGTTTTAGATGGTATAGATGTAGGGGTAAGTATTTGTGGGTCTATGACTTCGACTCTTTCGCAATAATAATTATAGGTTTCTACCTGAGCACGGAAAATAGGATTTTCACCTCTCGGACGATAGACGTTATCGAGTTTTTCCGAATGCAGGCGCGCCTTCACGTTTCCTTTCCAGCCGACTTCAAAGGTATCGATGATTTCCTTTTTGATGCTTTCGTCGTAAATCGGGCAGGTCACTTCAACACGGGCATCGAGGTTTCGACGCATCATATCGGCCGAACCGATGAATACATCCCATTTGTTGTCGTTACAGAAAATAAAGACACGCACATGTTCGAGATAATTATCTACTATGCTGATGGCTTCGATATTGTCACTCATTCCCGGAATTCCCGGTATCAACGCACAGATTCCGCGTACCTGCAAACGTATCTTGACTCCGGCTTTACTCGCATCGTAGAGTTTATCGATCATGGGGTAGTCGGACAGGCTGTTCATTTTCATGCTGATCGATGCCGGACGACCCAACGTCGCATTGAGTATTTCCCGATCGATCAGTTTATAGAATTTCGTACGTGTGTAATGAGGCGAAACGATGAGATGTTTGTATCTGTGGACGCGGTAATTGACATCGAAAAAATCGAAAACCTTGACCACATCTTTCAGAATTTCCTGATGGCTTGTAAATAAAGTGACATCTGTGTAAATCCGGGCTGTATTCTCGTTGAAATTACCTGTGGATATAAAACCGGAACGCTGCATTTTTCCTTTATCGACACGTTCGACAACACAAATCTTGCTGTGGACTTTGAGTCCTTTGATCCCGAAAATAAGATGGATGCCTTCGGTCTGCATCTGTTCGGCGTAAGAGATATTGCTGGCTTCGTCAAAACGCGCCTGAAGTTCGATCTGGACAATGACTTTTTTACCGTTTTTGGCGGCATTGATCAGGGAACTGATAATTTGGGAATTCTTGGCCAGACGATACAACGTAATCCGGATCGATGTGACTTTTGGATCCAAAGCCGCTTCACGCAAAAATTTTATCAGGTAAGAAAATGACTGATACGGGGCGTAGACCAAATAATCTTTCGCCTGTATTTTCTGCATCATGCTTCCGTCAAGGCTTAATCCGTTGACCGGAAGCGGTGTTTTTTGCTTGTACAACAAATCGAAACGCCCGAGGTTCGGGAAATCCATATAATCGCGACGGTTGTGGTAGCGCCCGCCGGGAATGATGCTGTCGGTGGTTTCGATTCCCATATTCGTGAGGAAATACTTGAGCGTATCTTTCCCGATACTCTGGTCGTAAACAAAACGTACCACTTCACCAATGCGTCTGTCCTTGACACTGCTCGCAATTTTTTCAAGCATACTCTTGCTCAGGTCGGAATCTATGTCCAATTCGGCATCACGCGTGATTTTGATCATATGGGCCTTGATGCTTTTGTAATCGAAGATGCTGAAGATGCTTCCGAGGTTATATCGGATCACATCGTCCAAAAGCATCACATATTGCTTATCGCCATCAGAAGGCAATACCACAAACCGATTGAGTTCGCGTGGCATTTCGATAATCGCGTAACGGACTTCTTTCCTCAGTTTTACGTGATCGAGAAGTGACTTTTTCTCTTCCGGGTTCAGCACAAGTTTGACGGCCAAATATCCGTAGTTATCCTTGAGCAACGGGAATTCGGCCAAATCGTTAAGGATAATGGTAACGAGCCTCGGGCTTACTTTCTGGATGAAATAGTCTTTGACGAAATGTTCCTGTGACGGACTGATTTCGTGCTCATTGACAATAAAGATATTTTCTTTGGCCAACTGGGATTCCACGACGTTAAGGATTCGGAGACTTTCTGATTGCTGGCGGATTACGATATCTGTAATATCGCGCATCAGCTGCTGTGCCGTAATCCCGACAAGCAATTTTTCACCGGTATCTCCGGACAGCACAAGCCTTCGGATGGCGGCAAAACGCACCCGGAAAAACTCGTCGAAATTGTTTGAGAATATGCCTATGAAACGAAGCCTGTCAAGCAATGGTACGGTTTCATCGGCGGCTTCCTGCAGAACGCGGGCATTGAAGGCCAGCCAGCTTTTCTCGCGGTCAATATACCTATAATGGTTTGTGGTCATGTTTCAGGTCTCTAGGGAAAACGACGTGCCGGGTGCTTCCTTTCCCGATATCGCGCCATTGGTCCGCGTCAAAAGTAAGTGACACGAGCCCGCAGGTCGCAACGTTTTCCACAAAAATATCCCCAAATTTATTCACAAAATCCGTAATAGCCTCATTGTGCCCGAAAAGCATAACATTATCGTAAATATTGCTGATCGATTTTATCTGTTCTTCCAGATTTTTACGCTCGAACGTATACAATCCGTCCTTGTAGATGATGCTTTCGAGCGGACAAGACAGGTTTTGGGCGAAAATCATAGCCGTCTCCATCGCCCTACGCGCCGGACTGCTATATATGACAAAGGTTTTTGGTAATTCTTCTTTGAGGTTGGACGATACCAGATGGGCATCATGTATACCTCTCGATTGCAACGGGCGGTCAAAATCCCTGAGCGGTGCTTCCCAACTTGATTTGGCGTGGCGGACAAGAATCAGTGTCTTCATTTTTTTATTTTTTCTATATCCCTGAATTTAATCGTTTTTAATGGTACAGAAAAATTTAAAACCTGTTTTTTTCAGCAAAAACCATTTATTGCCCAGTGTGAAAGTATTGTCCCGATAAATTATAAACCGATTCGTACAATATTGAATTTCAGGCATAAAACGAAAAACGATATTGAATTGACATCAAAATGTTCAAATAGGCTTAAAATTTTGGTTTTTGTTAAAAAAGTTCGTTTACCGATTTTATAGGCCATTGATAGAAAAAATAAGGTTTGCGGCACCCATTGTATTTACCTTTAGCAAGGTAACACCCAAAGCGTGTTGCGTTTAAAAAACTAAAAACAAAAACGTATTGATATGCCTCGAACTTTACATTCAATTTCGCGGGATAATTACATCAAAGCTGTAACAGGCCTTTTTGGATCCTATTTTCGGATAATGTTGCTGGCTGTATGTTGCGGATTATTCAACTCTTCCTGGTCACAAACCACTCCTGCCGCACTGCCTATCGAGGAATTCCTTATTCTGAAACATGCCGAAAATCCTGAAATCACCGGACTTCTTCCGGTTGAGAAATTAATATCGGAAGTTCAGCCGGTAATTTATGCCGAAAACGGTACCGTAAAAGTATTCGGATCTGATCCGGTTTGCCTGCAATCTTCGGCAGCACAACTTGCCTCTGTATTGCAAATGGGCCTTCCGGTTGAGAATGTAGAACTGATTACCGTTAAAATCAATACTATTTCAGATTTGAATACGCCGTTGAATCTTTCCTCCCTGGAAGGATTCGATTCGTTGAAATATGTCCATGTCCTCAGTGAAGTTGATGCTCCTGCATCTGCCCTCGCCGCTTATGTACAAAATGCAACGCCGCAAACAGCCGTATTCTATTCTACCAAACGCAATAATTAACTAGCTGCCATTGATTTATGCATAAACTATACGCTTCAAGAAAATTCCGGTCTGCGTTTGCATTAAGCCTTTTATCGATACTCTTATCGGGAATGCTCAATGCACAGGTAGTCAAGCCTTTTGTGCAGCGCAGCTCACAGTATACGCCCGAGAAAAAAATCTACAACATCAAGGGTGATTTCACCATGCTCGGCAATACCAACCTGAGCCTGCAGAATTACGGCAACCAGACCCAGAACGGAAACAACGTCATGCAATATGTAGACGTGGATGCAGCAAACCTCAACGGCCTTGGCGGGATCCCGACGTTCAACTCCTCATCGGCGACACTTACGCTTTCTACTGAAAATGGCGCTATTCCCGAATGTTCGAATATTATTTACGCCGGTCTTTACTGGACAGGCCGCGCCGCTACCGGTGCGCCAAGCGACCTTCAGTTCAGTGTCACCAAAGAAATCGTAACCGGAAGTACGCCTTTCTCTAACAATTATCCGGCACTTGGCCATGGTGAAGCAGTAACGGCAACTTCTTACAACCTGAGTGTTTCCCGTACAGGTACAGCGAATAATTACTCACCGAGATATACGTTTTCCGGAGGCGGTAATTTGTATCAGTTCAACTTTACCAATGCGGCCACGAACATGGTTTCCGTTTCTGTCAACGGAGGCACGGCAGTCTTTTTACCCGCTACCGTATCGACTGTCGGCTTCGTCAAGACAGCGACACTCACGACACCTTATTCGTTCACCAATGCCGGTCTTACCATTACGATCAATCAGCTGATCCGTGATTCGCGTACAGACAGAAGCGTGGTTGAAACCCAACAGACTTCAAAAGTGAACCTCACTGTTTCCGGAACCACTACGAACACCACATCGTACACCAAGAATTTCGATAAACGCAAATTGCAGTTCCGTGGCCCGGGTGCTACAGAATATACCGAAATCACCGCCAATAACAATGACATTTATTATCCGGTAGATTCAAACGACTTTATGTATTCCGCTTATGCCGAAGTGACCGATTACGTCAAACTTCACGGCCTTGGGGAATATTTTGCCGCCGATATGGCACTCGTAGAAGGAAACGGCGGCGGAACCGGATATTACGGCGGATGGGGTCTTGTCGTTGTCTATGAAAATACCAAAATGAAATACCGGGATGTCACGTTGTTTGACGGATATGCCTATGTCATTGGTGGAACCGCAAGCAACGAACTGCCTATTTCCGGTTTCAATACGGTACAATCAGGACAGGTAGGAATCAAGCTCGGTATCATAGCAGGAGAAGGCGATCGTGACATTACCGGCGATTATCTTCAAATCAAACGCAACAGCGACGGGGTTTTCCAGGATTTGAACCACACGGCGAATACACCGGATAACTTCTTCAATTCGAGCATACAGGTTCCCGGAACACGAAATCCGAACTTCCTCAACAATACGGGAATCGACCTGGACATGTTCACGGTTCCGAACCCGAATAACTCAGTCATCGCCAACAACCAGAACAGTACGACTTTCCGTTATGGTTCCATCCAGGACACATATATCATATTTGCTTTGGCGATGGCCGTTGATGCGTACATCCCTGAAATCGAAGGTGAACTTTCTGCAGTCAGCATCAATGGTTCCCCGGCCGGATCAGGTCCGTATACAGCAGAACCGGGTCAGGAGCTGGAATTCAAGATAAAAGTCAGGAACCGCGGAACGGAACCGTTGAACAATGCCAAACTCATCGTTCCTATTCCATTCAATACAGATTATGTTACGGGCAGTGCCCTCAATTCCATATTGTTCACACCGCTTCCCGCTCCGAACAGCCTGACTTTCGATCCGGCATTGGGGTCAAATGGATCTTTGGTCTGGGATATCGGATCTTTGCCGCTTCCCGCCAATCCCGATGTCGTATTGGGTGAACTCACCTTCAAACTCAAAGTTACCGAAGATTGTACGCTGTTGCAGCAAACCTGCGACAATATGATCCAGGTAAACGGATCTGTCAGCGCAACCGGTTCCATTACCGGAATCAGCGTCAACAACCTGAACCTGATATTAGGTTATAATCCGAACGGAAACTGTCAGGGGAATGCGCTTCCGGCACCGCTTAAAATCAATGTGGATGCTATCGATTATGTAAATGCCAACTGTCAGGGCGTTCCGGCTCCGGTCGCGTTTACATTCTGTACCCCGAACGCGACAATCCCAATAACAGAGGTTTCGGGAAGTTTCCCTCCGGGTTCCACTTTTTACAATGAATTCCCTGTCACGGCCGAAAGCATTCAATACACTATCAACAATCCGTTTCCTGCCACACCTGGAACAACCACGTACTACGCCGTTCCGCCACAAACGGCACAGGGATGTTTCTTTGCATTTACCATTACGGTAAACAGTGTAACCGAAACTCCGGTCGCAGGGCCAGGCATGACGTATTGTGTCGGTTCGGTTGCAAGTCCGTTGACTGCTACGGCTACGAATCCGGCCCACACCTTATATTATTTCAGTTCAATTAACGGAACGCCTCAACTTTCGATAACGCCTTCGACTGCAGTTGCCGGAACGTTCACGTATTATGTAGCTGAAGGAAACAGCTTTGACTGTTACGGCCCGAAAGTAGAAATCACCGTTACTGTTGTACCGGGAATCACCATTACAGCTCCGGCGAATGTACCTTTTGAAGGTTGCGGTACCGATGCCATTACCGGTCTTGCCTATAGCGAAACTCCTGTGGCCATTACCGTTTCACAATTCATTGCTGCCGGCGGATCTGTTTCAGATGCGGAATTGGCCGATGGAGAAGTGATTTTGTATTCCGATGTCAGAAGTGGAAACTGTCCTATTCTTGTCACCCGAACGTTTTCTATCGATGGTGCCTGCGGACAACAATCGGTTACGCAACAAATCACGATTCAGGATCTGACACCACCGGTCATTTCAACTTTACCTGCGCCTTCCGTTACTGACGGATGCACCGGTACTCCGGACTTTACAACCCCAACGGCATCTGATAATTGCGAAGGCCTTGTCACCTTGACATTTGCAGATGAAACAGTTCACAACGGTTGTGCAACCACCATCACACGTACCTGGACGGCTCTTGATCTTTGCGGAAATCCGGCTACGGCATCACAATCGATTACCTTCAATGACAATACACCTCCGGTTTTTGAAGTGCTTCCGGAACCATCGACTATTGGCTGCGGGGAAACACCATCTTTTGAAACGGCTGTGGCAACAGATTCGTGCTCACCAAACGTCACCTTGTCTTTTGTAGATTCACAGGCTCCGGGAACTTGTCCGGGAAGCATCGTTTACACACGTACGTGGACGGCTTTGGATGTTTGCCAGAATACATCGACAGCCCAGCAAATCATTACATCTATTGACGATGTGCCGCCGGTTATCACAACACAGGCACAGGATCTATTCCTTGAATGTAACGGAGAAGATACGACTGAGCAAATCCAGACATGGCTCTCGCAGAACGGTGGTGCTATTGCAACCGATGCGTGTTCCGATATTACCTGGACTAATGATTTCGATACTACCCCGACAAGTTGTTCCGATGCCGTTACCATCATTTTTGTGGCTACGGACAGCTGTGGAAATCAATCCTACAGCGAGGCTCATTTGCAGATAAACGACAACCTGCCTCCTGTTCTTCCTCAAATTCCAGGCAATCTTGATTTGACTTGCGATGATGCTATTCCGGCAGCACAACCTTTGACCGCCACTGATGCCTGTGTTGGAGCGATCACTGCAACTCCTGCAGAAACAGAAACACCGGGAGCATGCCAAGGCTCACGTATCATTACAAGAACATGGACATTTACGGATAGTTGTGAAAACACGGTATCTGCAAGCCAGACGATTACTATAAATGATACGACCGCTCCGGCCCTGCCTCAAATTCCGGGTAACCTGATTTTGAGCTGTGGGGATACGGTTCCATCGGCACAACCAATTACCGCAACCGATGCGTGCTCAGGAGACATAACCGCAACTCCGGTTGAAACGGAAACTCCTGGAACTTGTGAAGGTTCAAGAGTTATTACACGTACATGGACATTTACAGATGCTTGTGAGAATACGGTATCTGCAAGCCAAACCATTACCATAAACGATACGACACCACCGGTTCTTCCTGAAGTTCCGGCCAGTATCATACTAAGTTGCGGAGATTCAATCCCTGCCGCACAGCCATTGACGGCTACAGATGCGTGTTCAGGCGATATTACAGCAACCCCGACCGAAACAGAAACAGCAGGAACATGTCCGGGAACTAGCATCATTGCAAGAACATGGACATTTACCGATGCCTGTGACAATACTGTTTCCGCAACCCAAACCATTACCATAAATGATACTACACCACCGGTTCTTCCTGAAATCCCGGGCAGCGTCAATTTGAGCTGTGCTGCCGATGTTCCTCAAAATGTGACATTGACAGCAACAGACGAATGCAGCGGAGAAACCATATCTGCCACCGGAGTCGATGTGACCACAGCCGGAAGCTGCGCCAATTCATTTACCACCATCCGTACATGGACATTCACAGATAGCTGTAACAATACGATTTCTGCAAGCCAGACCATAAACGTCAACGATACGATTGCGCCTGTGTTTACATTCGTTCCGGAAAATACAACGGCTGAATGCGGCGACGAGCCTGTATTCGGAACTCCTGTCGTAACGGACAATTGCATTGGTGAAGTGACATTGACTTATGCCGATGAAACAGTTGCCGGAAGCTGCGTCGGTTCCTCTGTAATCACAAGGACATGGACGGCAACAGACGTCTGCAACAATCAATCGACGGCATCACAAAGCATCACGTTTACAGATACTGTAGCGCCGGTAATAACTACACAGGCATCGAACCTAAATGTGAATTGTTCTACGGCTGCGGACGCGCTTCAGGCCTGGCTTGATTCGAATGGGGGCGCCGCTGCAACGGATAGTTGTTCTGCCGTAACGTGGACAAATACCTATAACGGACAAACCGGTTCTTGCGGAACGGCAGTCGAAGTTATTTTTACGGCTACCGATGCCTGTCAGAATCAAACTACGACTACCGCTTCGTTCACTATTACAGATACCGAAGCTCCAGTAGCGCCTCAGGCTCCTGAAAATATCACTTTGAGTTGTGCCGGAAACGTGCCTGCTCCTTTGACTCTAATTGCAATCGATGCTTGTTCCGGTGAAATAGCTGCGACATCGACAGATACAGTAGTTACGGGCGAATGTGTAAATAATTTCGTTATCAACCGGACATGGACGTTTACAGATGATTGCGACAATAGCGTTTCGATCACACAAACCATTATAGTCAACGATACTGAAATGCCTGTTGTCCCGGAAGCACCTGCCGATGTTACTGTAAGTTGTACTTCGTTGGTTCCTGTCGGACCTGTACTGACAGCGGTTGACGGATGTGCAAACGAACAGATCGAAGCCACACCATTTGACGTAGTGACACCTGGAAGCTGTCCGAACTCCTATACCATTTTAAGGACATGGTCTTTTTCCGACACTTGTAAAAATGCTGTTTCGATACATCAGACGATAACTGTCAACGATAACGAAGCTCCGGTGTTTGCAACAGAAATCCCATCAGATGTTACGTTGAACTGTGAAGACATTCCATCGGCACCAATTATAATGGCTACCGATAACTGCAATACAACTGAATTTGCCGCTACGCTTACAGAAACGACGGCTACCGGAACATGCGCCGGAAACTACACCCTGACCAGAACCTGGACAGCTACCGATGCCTGTAACAATACGGCCACAGCTACCCAGGTAATCACAGTGCACGATGTTACCGGACCGGTTGCCACAGATGTTCCCGCCGATATTACGTTGGAATGCGGCGATACTGTTCCAACCGGCACCCCGCTTTCTGCAACGGATACGTGCAGCGGCGCAACAGTTACGGCAAATCCTGTTGACTCCATCGCTGCCGGAAGTTGTGTGAATTCTTACACCATTACGCGTACATGGACTTTCACCGATGCGTGCAACAATACGACCACAGCCACACAAATCATCAGCGTACAGGACAATCAGGCACCTGAGTTTGCGGTCGATATGGTTGGTGAAATAACCGTGAATTGCGGCGAAGTTCCTGTAGCTCCTCAATACACAGCAACGGATGCCTGTAACAACACGGTGATCGCCGCTGTCCTTACAGAAACGTCAGTCCCTGGAACCTGTCCGGAAGTCCAGACCATCACAAGGACATGGACGGCTAGTGATGCATGCAACAACAGCCAGTCGATATCACAGATTATTCACGTAATGGATTTGAACGGCCCTGTTTTGGATTCTCCTTTGGATTCGGTTGTCAATGTGACATGTGATGCGATTCCGGCTGTTCCTGAGCTGACGTTCAGCGATGCCTGTTCAGAAGTTGGTGCAGCGTTGTTCAGCGAGACATCTACTGATCCGGTTTCGGGAAGTTATACCATCACAAGGACATGGACGGCTACCGATAGCTGTAACAATTCAAGCATCTATACCCAGATCATCAACGTAACACCGTTGACCATATCTGTCCCAGCATCGGCTTACGCAGCTTGTAATGACGATACGAGCCTTATTCTCGACCTTACCGCATCGTTACCAGAAAATACTCCTGCGGGCGGAACTTTTGTCGATGTCGACAATACCGGTGCAGTCCAGGGAAGTTCTTTTGTACCAAACGGACTTAACGTAGGGGATTATCATGTAGATTATGTGACAGGAGATCAATCCTGCCCTTCGTCAATTGTCAGGATTACCGTATCTGTTGATGATGATTGCCAGGTACTCGATGAATGTGAGCCGGTCGTACACAATGCTTTCAGCCCGAACGGAGATGGGAAGAATGATATCTTCGTAATCGAAAGTTTCGACAACCTTGATTGTATTATCGATAACAATGTTGAAATTTACAATCGTTGGGGCGTGCTTGTCTTCGAAATGAACAAGTATGACAATAATACGCGTGCGTTCCGCGGATACAGCGATGGACGTGCGACCGTGAAGAAAGGTGACGAATTGCCAGCCGGAACGTACTTCTATATCATCAAGTACACCAAGGCCGACGGCACGAATACGACCAAAGACGGTTATTTATATTTATCACGATAACAAAGCCCCAATCCAGGAAATATCTATAGCGCATGAAAACAAAGGTTATCTATTTCGCACTGCTTCTCCTTCCGCTGCTATCAAGGGCACAGCAGGATGCGCAGTACACCCAGTACATGTATAACACCATCAATATCAACCCGGCCTATGCAGGTTCAAGAGGTGCGCTGAGTCTTTTCGGATTGCACAGGACGCAATGGGTCGGACTTGACGGAGCGCCGGTGACCAACTCCTTTTCGGTCAATACGCCAATCAACAATAGTAATTTGGGTGTCGGGCTTTCATTTGTGAACGACAGGATCGGTCCGACCAAAGAAAATCTGATTTCGGCAGATATATCGTACACCATCCACACTTCGGAACGTTATAAGCTATCATTCGGGATTAAGGCATCTGCGAATTTATTCAGCCTTGACCGTGACAAACTCAATCCGGAAAACCAAGATGATCCGAGCCTGTATGGATTTACAAATAAATTCTCGCCTGGGGTCGGAGCCGGGGTTTATTTCCATTCCGATAAAATGTACGTAGGTTTGTCTGTCCCGAATTTCATCCAGGATTACGCTTATGACGACAATGACGTGGTCGTGAACAAAGAAAAAATGAACTTTTACCTCATTGGCGGTTATGTGTTCGATCTGAGCCCGAGCCTCAAATTCAAGCCGGCCGTTCTGGGTAAAGCTGTTGCCGGAGCACCGGTACAACTTGATGTTTCCGCTAACTTTATGTTCAATGAAAAATTCGTCCTTGGGGCTGCTTACCGTTGGGATGCCGCATGGAGTGCGATGGCCGGTTTCCAGATCACTAACGGATTGTACCTCGGTTATGCCTACGACATGGAAACGACACGGCTCAGGAATTACAATTCAGGATCTCATGAGATTTTCCTCAGATACGAATTCCTCAATAATTTCAACCGCATCACATCGCCCCGATTCTTTTAATATCCGGACCACATGAAAAAAACAGTACTCAGTTTTCTTTTTGCACTTACGGCTTCGGCGACTTTTGCTCAGGCGCCGGGACAGAACAAGGCAGATAAACAATACACCAAATACGCTTACATAGATGCGACCGAAACGTACGAACGCATCGTGGAGAAAGGCTATAAATCTCCCGAAGTATTGACCAAACTGGCCAATTCGTATTACTTCAATTCCCAATTCGACAAAGCCGCCAAATGGTATGGGGAATTGTTCGCGATGACGAATGATGTGGAAGCCGAAGTCTATTATCGTTACGCCCAATCACTCAAAGCTACCGGAAATTACGCCAAGTCAAACGACATGATGAATGCGTTCACGGCTAAAACCCAGGAAGATCTGCGCGGTAAGAATTACACCGAGCACAAGGATTACATGGAAATCATCAAGGCAAATTCAGGGCGGTATGAGATTGGAGATGCCGGAATCAATACTGAATATTCAGATTACGGAAGCCATGTTTATAACGGAAAACTGTATTTCACATCGGCCCGCGATACCGGCAACTTCGTCAAGCGTGTCCACAAATGGTCGAACCAGTATTTTACCAATGTGTGGTCTGCGGAAGTTACAGCCGATTCTGTCGGGACACCTAAACGTTTTGCCCGAAGCATCAATACCCGTTTCCATGAAGCCACGCCCGTTTTCACCAAAGACGGCAATACGATGTATTTTACCCGCAACGATTTCACCGATGGAAAAAAAGGCAAAAGCAAGGACAGAATCACGCTGATAAAAATTTACAAAGCGACCAAAGTGGTCAAGGACAGCGTAGAAACGTGGGAGAATATCACGGAACTTCCGTTTGACAGCAAAGATTATACAGTGGCACATCCGGCTTTGAGCGCTGATGGAAAATGGCTGTATTTCGCTTCTGATATGCCCGGAGGATTTGGCCAGTCAGATTTATATAAAGTCTCGATCAGTGCCGATGGAACTTTCGGGACACCGGTAAATCTTGGAAAAGGAATCAATACGGAAGGCAAGGAAACATTCCCGTTCGCGACAGATGAAAACGAACTGTATTTTTCATCGGACGGCTATCCCGGAGTCGGCGGCCTCGATATTTACATGGCTAAAATCAAGGACGATGGAACTTTCGACGAACCCATAAACGTTGGCGAACCCGCGAATTCCAAGTTCGACGACTTTGCGTATTTCATCGATACCAAAACCCGGAAAGGCTTTTTGACTTCTAACCGCGAAGGTGGAAAAGGCCTCGACGATATCTACAAATTCCTTGAGACACGCAAACTTACCTGTGAACAGGAATTGTCCGGAATCGTGACCGACAAGGACACAGGCGAACCGATTGCAGGCGCGAAAGTGACGTTGTTCGACGATAAGTTCAATAAGATTTCAGAAGTCACTTCGGATGACAAAGGCTTCTATGATTTCGGCAAAGTCGAATGCGGAAAAGCCTATTATTTACGTGGCGAAAAAGACGGATACGAAACCAACGAACAACGCATCGAGATTCCAAAAACCACCGGAAAGACAGATCTTCCGATACAGCTGGAGAAGAAAGTCAAACCGATTCCTGTGGGCGGCGATCTGGCCAAGACATTCGGCATCAAGGAAATTTACTTTGACTTCGACAAATCCAATATCCGTCAGGATGCAGCCGTCGAGCTTGCCAAAATCCTTGACGTTATGGAACAATATCCAACAATGAAAGTCGATATCCGTTCCCATACGGACAGTCGTGGTTCCAAAGCATACAACGAAAAATTATCGGACCGTCGCGCGAACTCGACACGCGAATGGCTCATATCAAAAGGCATTTCTGCCGACCGTTTGACAAGCAAAGGCTATGGCGAGAACCAACTCGTGAACCAATGCTCGGACGGCGTGAAATGTACCGAAGACGAACACCAGATGAACAGACGTAGCGAGTTTATCATTATGGGAATGTAATCGACCGATGAATCGATGACTGCGTAAAAGCCGGGACAACTGTTCCGGCTTTTTTCATGGCAAACAGGTTGGATATGCCTGAAGAATTTTTGTTGTAAAATTTCTGTTGTAAAAAAATTACAACAAAAAAAATACAACACGATTTGTTGCAAAATCTCCGTTCAAAAATTTTTACAACAGCAAAGAAGAAACGACAAGGAAAAGAAGAAAAATGGTTTGCAAGCCTGTAAAATAACCTGAGTTCGATGGAAATCCATAAAAATGCGAATCCAATCCGATTCCGCACGCTAAAGTCAAACGTTATGGTCTTTCATCGCATCTTCCGCCATGATTGCCAAGCGCCTGTGCTCCATAAGGCCCAGGCGACCAGAACGGGCTGGAAAAACAGCCGCATCAATCGCTTCTTATCGGAATCAAGGCCGAATGCATCTGTGTGGTTCAGGTATTGAGCAATGTTTCCGGGAAAAACCAGCACGAAAAAAATGGCGGCAATCCAACCGATTCGGGTACGGTATTTTTTGGCGAAGATAAGCGACAACCCAAACGCAATTTCGACGATTCCGGAAAGGACGACCGTCACATCTTTATCAAGCGGAACCCAATTGGGAACCTGTGCCTGGAATTCATCACGGACAAAGGTAAGGTGCCCGATTCCTGCCCCAAACAACGCCAGGCCAAGAAGAATCCTGAAAACATTTTGGGTCGACGTGGTTTGTCTAATCTCCATATTTCTATTTTTCAGGGATATAAATATCGAAACGTGCGCCATGGTTGTGTTCGCCCCAGGCTTTGATATGCCCATTGTGGTTCTCGACGATTTTTTTGACTATGGCAAGCCCCACACCTGTCCCAATTTGAACCTGACGTGTTCCAAGTCGTTGAAAGAGTTCGAAAATCTTGTCGCTGTATTTGCTGTCGAACCCGATTCCGTTATCTGAAACAGAAATCACATGGTAATTCAAGCTGCTTTCGAGTTTTTCGTTATTGAAATCAGAACTGAAACCAAATTGGTAACTGACAGTAATTTTCGGGACGACATCTATACGCGAAAATTTAAGCGAATTTGACATCAGGTTGTATAATAACTGACGGAACTGGAACGGGATTACATTTAACTGAACATCTTTTGCCAACTCCATGACAGCTTGTTTGGAACTGATTTCATCTGCCAGATCAGAAGTTACGTCGTCAAAAAGCACCTTCAAAGTCGTGCTTTCAAATACGGAAATTGTGGTTGTAGCTCTCGAATAATTGAGCAGATCGCGTATCAATTGGCTCATACGGCCTGAGGCACGTTCGATTTTATTAAGGTACTCCTGCCCTTTTTCACTCAACCTTTCCGCTTCTTTTTCACTTAGCCAGGAAGTAAACGTCTGTATCTTGCGAAGCGGCTCCTGCAAGTCGTGGCTTGAAATATAGGTGAACGCCTGAAGTTCATTGTTCATTTTTTCGAGGACGATATTTTGCTCGGCGATTTCCTGCGTCTGGTCAAGAAGGCTTTGATCCATGCGGATTTTATTGTCGTTCAGGTTCTGATTCGCCTTTCGGATTTCCAGCAAATGCATCACCTGAGTGGCAAGAATCTGAAGACCATGAAGTTGGCTTTCGGAAAGCATTCTTGGTTTTTTGTCTATGACACAGCGCTTCCGAGGCCAAAACCACTTTCCGTAACCAATGGAATTCCCGCATAAAACACAATGCCGAATTCACCGGTTACCAGAGGATTGTCTTTGAAACGATCATGGAGACGCGCATCCGGCACTACAAAAGGTTCATACGGGGTTTCTATGGCATGGGAACAGAATGAATATTCTCGCGGAGTCTGGGAATCATCAAGACCGACTTTCGATTTAAACCACTGCCTGTCGGCATCTACAAAACTGACAAGTGCAACTGGAGTCTGGCAAATGATGGAAGCCAAACGGGTAATGTCGTCATACTCTTTTTCAGTAAGGGAATCAAGGATATTGTAACCGCGAAGTTCGTCCACGCGTTGTTCATCATCCGGAAATTGAGTGAAATCCATTTTAAAAAATAACTACAAGTTAAAAAAAGGTGTGCAAATAATAAAGTGCCCCGCAATTGTTTTTTTTGGATTTTTGGGCTTATTTTAGCCGGCTTTTCCTATTGGAAATCACACGGCCCAGCTGTCGGAAGCCGCCAAATAAATAATAACCAATTTCAATAAACAATAATCCCGTGAGATTAGAAGATTTTGAAAACGAAGACGAGCGCGTAATCCGCGACCGCATGAAGCAAAAAACCTGGAACGAGATCCGGTCCAACGATTCGTGGGCGATTTTTAAGATCATGGCTGAGTTCGTCAACGGATTCGAGACCATGGGTCGAATTGGGCCTTGCGTTTCTATCTTCGGTTCGGCGCGCACAAAGCCAGATCATAAACATTATCTGCTTACCGAGAAAATCGCCTACAGCATATCCAAAGCGGGTTACGGCGTGATTACAGGCGGCGGGCCTGGAATTATGGAGGCTGGGAACAAAGGGGCGCATGCTGGCGGCGGAACATCTGTGGGCCTCAACATAGAATTGCCGTTCGAGCAACATTTCAACCCGTATATCGACAGCGACAAAAACCTCAACTTTGATTACTTTTTTGTACGAAAAGTCATGTTCGTGAAATATTCCCAGGGATTTGTGGTGATGCCCGGCGGATTCGGGACACTCGATGAAATGTTCGAGGCGATTACACTCATACAGACCAAAAAAGTGGCGAAATTCCCTGTAATATTGGTTGATCGCGAATTTTGGAGTGGCTTGTTCGACTGGGTCAAGGCGACTTTGGTTGAAAAATACCAGACGGTTTCTCCCGGTGATCTGGATTTGATCCGAATGGTAGACACGGAAGAAGAAGTGGTTCAGGTGTTGGATAATTTCTATAAGAAATATACACTGAGTCCGAATTTTTAAGTTAACGGTTACAGTTAAGTATAGAATTAATTCTCTTTTTTTCTTTTTTAGATCTTTACTACTGAATTTACCATCTCGGAAACTAAAGAACCTAATTAGACGTATTTAACATAGCTACTCAAAACTGTTAACTGTTAACCGTTATCTGTTAACCACAACATTCACCAAATTCCTTCGTTATATCCTCGCTAAGAAATTGAATTACACTTGAGTTTTACCCGGTACTTTTTATATGCGACGTTGCTCGCATCATTATCTGTCGTATCCCAGCATACCAATCGTATTACTGCGCGGCTTGACAGTGACCGCAAAACAATTTCTGTCGAAGAAAAACTGACGTTCCGAAATGAAACCGGGCAGCCATTAAACGAGATTGTATTCAACGACTGGAACAATGCTTTTTCTACAAAAGATTCTCCTTTGGGCCGAAGATTTTCAGACGAATTCATTAAAAGTTTTCATTTAGCCAAAGAAAAGGAACGCGGTAGCAGCCAGAACCTTAAAATTACTTTTGCCGACGGATCTGAAGCGATATGGAAACGCCCCGAAGGCTCACCCGATTTAATTATCTTACAACTCCCGAATAAACTTTCTCCAGGGCAATCATTGGATGTATCGATTACTTTCGATTCTAAAATCCCATCGGCCAAATTTACCAGATACGGGTATACGGACGACGGAAATTACCAGTTACGGGATTGGCTCATCACTCCTGCCCGATTTGAAAACGGCGATTTTTTGCGTTACAACAACCAGAACCTCGACGACATCTCCAACGGTTTCAGTGATTATGAAATCGACCTCAGTATTCCGGAAAATCTCGATTTGGTCTGTGATCTTGATGTGATAAAAAATAGTCCCGGAACGTATCGCCTGAATGGAAAAAACAGGAATTCTTTTGGGCTGTATATTGGCGACAGAAGCAAATTCAATTTGTTCACCAACGACAACATCAATATCGAGAATGGGATCGACGGACGCAAAGTCACCGACATCCAGAAAGCGCTCATCGTAGATAAAATTTCCAAATTCGTTACGGAACGCATTGGCGATTTACCGCGGGGGAAAATCATGGTTTCGGAAGAAGATTACGCCCGCAATCCAGTGTATGGCCTGAATCAGCTTCCGGGTTTCCTCGCTCCTTTTTCCGATGCTTATTTATACGAACTTAAGTTCCTTAAAACCTATCTGCACAATTTCCTCCAACAGGGATTGAAGCTCGACCAACGCAAGGACAACTGGATTTTTGACGGCTATCAGGTGTATCTCATGATGGAATACATGGAGGAATTTTATCCGCAGGGCAAAATGATGGGTAACATCGCTTCCCTCAAATTGCTCAAAAGCTTCCATCTGGTCAATCTCAACTTCAACGAACAATACGCGTATTATTATATGCTGATGGCACGCCGAAACCTGGATCAGCCTATAGGATTCAGCAAAGACCGGCTTATAAAATTCAACGAACAGATTGCCGGAAAATACCGCGCCGGCCTTTCTTTCAAATACCTCGACGACTATTTGGGGAATGAAACCGTCCCGAAAAGTATCAAAGAATTTTATACACAGGCCAGCGTCAATACGTCTTCAAGAGCTGCTTTTGAAAACAAGCTGACGACCGATTCCGGAAAAAACCTCGATTGGTTCTTCGACACCATCATCGATTCGCGCGACATCATCGATTATACCTTCGAAGATGTGGAAAAAACCACCGACAGTATTTCCGTAAAAGTGAAGAACCGTACCGGAACGACCGTGCCTATTCCGGTTTTTGGCGTCAAAGGTCACAACATTGTCTATAAACAATGGATCGATAATATCGCTACCGATACCATTATAAAATTCCCTCGCAACGGAGCCGAGAAAATCGTCATCAATTACCAGAATGAAGTTCCGGAATTCAACATGAGGAACAACTGGAAATCGCTCAAAAATTTTCCGTCACTGAACCGTCCGCTCAAGTTCAATTTTATGAAAGACCTTGAGGATCCGTTCTATAACCAGGTCATGTATGTGCCTTCGTTTGAATATAATTTATACGACGGAATTGCACTCGGCCTCCGTTTCCATAACAAGACACTGCTTGAAAAACCGTTTACTTTTGATGTAAGCCCGAGTTTCGGCCTCAAATCCAAAACACTTGTCGGTAGCGGAAGTGTTGCTTATAACCAATATTTCCGCAACAGCAGATGGTACAACGCCCGCTATTCGTTAAGTGGTAATTACTTCCATTATGCGCCCGATGCGTTGTATTACAAAATCAATCCAATGCTTATCCTCAGGCGACGAGAAACCGATTTCAGGGAGAACAGAAAAGAGACGCTGTTGATCCGCGATGTCATCGTCCATCGTGAAGCCACGAATTATGTGATTGACGATGCCGACCAGAACGAAAATTACAACGTATTCAATCTGCGTTATTCCAATGCCTATATGGAAGCTATAAAAACCCTGAATTTCCAGGGCGATTTCCAGGTTTCCAAAAATTTCGGGAAGGTTTCAGGTGAAGTCATTTACAGACATCTTTTCCTCAACAACAGGCAATTGAACCTGAGACTATTCGCAGGTGCTTTTCTGTATAACGATACCACGAACGACTTTTTCAGCTTTGCGCTCGACAGGCCTACCGATTACCTTTTCGACTACAATTATTACGGACGCTCTGAAAGTTCCGGACTTTTCAGTCAACAGTTGATTTTATCCGAAGGCGGATTCAAATCGATGCTGCAACCTGCATTCGCCAACCGCTGGATTACTACTGCCAATGCCAGTTTTAACATCTGGAACTGGATCGAGCTTTATGGAGACGCCGGTTTTGTGAAGAACAAAGGCTTCAATCCGAAATTTGTTTATGACAGCGGTGTGCGGCTGAACCTTGTCACCGATTATTTCGAATTGTATTTTCCGGTTTATTCCAACCTGGGTTGGGAAGTCGGCCAACCGAATTATGGTGAAAAAATCCGGTTTATCGTGACGATCGATCCAAAAACACTCATCAGTTTGTTTACGCGCAAGTGGCTTTAGATTTTGGCGCGCCGCTGCATAACACCTTCGCTAAAAACAGTATCTAATAACAAGGCAATCTGTATCTTTTAATCATACGCATTCTGGTGAATTTTGACCTATCAAAACAATTCTTGATTCTAAAGTTATTTTGAACATATTCAAAACTGCCAATTCACATACTGGGCTGAAAATATTTCGACAATTCCGGGAATACTGAAATTTTAACAACTGATACATAAAAAATGTACTTTACTTAATTCCAAATTTTGTAGGGACAGCATTGGCTCCTCCCCAGTGGCAATCTAACTTTTATACCAATGCGTTAGGTACATAAAAACTACCGGAAGTGTTAAGACTTATACTTTTATCTCCCTGCATATGCTTATGTTTCAGGCTTAAATCCAAATCAATACACCTAATAAAAATTTAGGCCGGCAATATCAATTGTCAATTATCCAGTATTTATTGTCAATTATCAATTTCCATTTACGAATTCTCACCAAAAATCAGTTATTTTTGTGCAAAACCGAATTAAAATGACCCAGCCGGAAACCGCTCCCGTTCTCTCATTCGAAGATTTCAAGGCCGAAGTGCTTAACGATTACAAGCTTGCCGTAACCTCACGCGAATGTAGTTTGCTCGGGCGACGCGAAGTACTTACCGGAAAAGCCAAATTCGGGATTTTCGGGGATGGTAAAGAAGTGCCACAAATCGCTATGGCAAAAGCTTTCAGGAATGGTGACTTCCGTTCGGGTTATTACCGCGACCAGACGTTCATGATGGCAATCGGGCAACTTACACCCCAACAGTTCTTTGCCGGGCTTTATGGAAATACAGATTTAGATCAGGAACCCATGAGTGCCGGGCGCCAAATGGGCGGCCATTTCGCCACGCACAGCCTCAATCCGGACGGCAGCTGGAAAAACCTCACCGTCCAGAAAAACTCAAGCTCCGATATTTCCCCGACCGCAGGACAAATGCCGCGTTTACTCGGATTGGCTCAAGCTTCTAAAATCTACAGGAACGTCCAGGATATCAAAGATGCCACGAATTTTTCTATTTACGGAAACGAAATTGCCTGGGGAACAATTGGGAATGCGAGTACATCAGAAGGATTGTTCTTTGAAACCATCAACGCCGCCGGTGTTTTGCAGGTGCCTATGGTCATGAGTGTGTGGGATGATGAATACGGGATTTCGGTACACGCAAAATATCAGACCACTAAGGAAAACATCTCAGAAATACTCAAAGGTTTCCAACGTGACGAAGACAACAAGGGCTTTGAAGTGATCCGCGTGAATGGTTGGGATTATGCCGAACTTATCACTACATATGAAAAAGCGGCAAAAATTGCCCGCGAAGAACACGTTCCGGTACTCATTCACGTAATCCAACTGACACAACCGCAGGGACATTCTACTTCCGGTTCGCATGAGCGCTATAAAAATGCCGAACGACTGCAATGGGAAGCTGAATTCGATTGCAATGTTAAAATGCGCGAATGGATACTGTCATACAATCTGATCCAGAAAGACGCGCTTGATGAAATCGAGGAGGCAATCCGGAAAGAAGTGCTCGAGGCAAAAAAAGCAGCTTGGAAAGCCTATCTCGACCCAATCTTATCTGAACAGAAGGAACTTGTTTCATTTTTGAATGCGACTGCAGCTGCCAGTTCCAATAAAGTATTTGTTGAAAAACTCGCATCGGAACTATCGGAAATAAAGGAACCGATTCGCAAAGACATTCTGGTTACGGCACGCAAAGCCTTGCGACTGCTTATTTCAGAAGAAAACCTGAGAGGCGGATTGGCCAATTGGATCAAATCATATTCAGAAAAAACACAACAGCGTTTCAGTTCAAACCTGCATTCCGATTCCAATTCGAATATCAGTTCAATTACAGAAATAAAGCCTGTTTACAACGACGCATCAGAAGAAACCGACGCCCGCCTGGTGCTTCGGGACAACTTCGACGTATTGCTCACCAAATATCCGAATACCCTGATTTTCGGGGAAGATTCCGGAAACATAGGCGATGTGAACCAAGGTCTTGAAGGCATGCAGGAAAAGTACGGTGAGTTTCGCGTGAGCGATGCCGGAATACGTGAAGCGACAATCCTGGGACAAGGAATCGGGATGGCGATGCGTGGCTTGCGACCGATTGCGGAAATACAATATCTCGATTATCTTTTATATGCGATCCAGATCATGAGTGACGATTTGGCTACGCTACAATACCGAACGAAAGGCCGTCAGAAAGCACCGCTGATTATCCGGACGCGCGGCCACAGGCTTGAAGGAATATGGCATTCGGGATCTCCTATGGGAATGATCATCAATGCGATACGCGGTATCCACGTTCTGGTTCCGAGGAATATGACCAAGGCTGCCGGTTTTTATAATGCTCTGTTGCAATCTGATGAACCTGCATTATTGATCGAATGTCTGAATGGCTATAGGCTTAAAGAAAAAATGCCTTCGAACTTAGGCGAATTCACTACGCCTATCGGGAAAGTGGAGACTATTCGCGAAGGATCTGATATAACCGTCGTTTCTTACGGATCTACCTTACGCATCATTGAACAGGCCGCCAAAGAATTGAGCCAGGCCGGAATTGAATGTGAAATCATCGATGCCCAATCGCTGCTTCCGTTCGATTTGGATCACGACATTGTGAAAAGCGTGGCAAAAACCAATCGTTTGATTGTCATTGATGAAGATGTTCCTGGTGGGGCATCGGCTTACATCTTACAACAAATACTTGAAGAACAGGATGCTTATTCGTATCTGGACAGCAAACCGCAGACATTGGCAGCCAAAGCACACCGGCCCGCTTACGGAACAGACGGCGATTATTTTTCCAAACCTTCGGTAGAAGATGTGTATGAGACGATCTATGGAATGATGCACGAAAGCAATCCTAAAAAATTCCCGCCTTTATTTTAGAATAAAAGCATCAGTGGGAATTGTTATGAATTTTCTTATAATTCAACAAAACCCGACTTAAGTTGAATCGCGAAATTGCCGGTTGTTAAATCGACTGTCATGAAAGCATCACATTGGATTATTGGCCTTTTTGTAGTTTCGGGTGTCATATCTTGTAAAAAATCAGATCAAAACGACCCGAACTCAGCACCTGTTCCGCCATCTGAAGTTCCGGCAACGCCGCCTCCAGCTGTAGATCCTCCAGCTGTTCCTGAGCCACCAAAACCTGGCACTCCGGATCCAAAGGCGAATCGATTGCCACATCCTCCATTGCCACCACATCCTGCAAACCTGCCGCCACCGCCTCCTCCACCGCCACTTACTAAAAAATTACGCCCCACCCGCCCGTGCCTGCACCTCCACGACCGTAAACTCATTATGAATGTCGCTCCAACATATGATGTAATTATTGTGGGTGGAAGCCATGCAGGGCTTTCTGCGGCCATGACCTTAGGCAGATGTTTACGTAACGTATTGATTCTAGATGCAGGCTCGCCTTGCAACTTTGCATCGGAACACGCACATAATCTTTTGGGACATGATGGGGAATCGCCACAGGAAATATTGAATAAATCGCGCGAACAGGTATTAAAATATCCATCGGTAACGTATCAGCATTCAAAAGTGGAAGTGATTTCAGGAACCGATGGTGAATTTGAAGTCATATCTGACCAAGGGATATCGTTTCTGGCTTCGAAAATAATTTTAGCGACCGGAGTTTCCGATATTTTACCGGCGATAAAAGGTATTTCTGAATGCTGGGCAAAAACGGCCATTCATTGCCCGTATTGTCATGGTTATGAAATCAAGGGCCAGAAAATCGGGATACTTTCACACGGACAGGCTGCTTTGGATATGGCGATGCTGATGAAAAACTGGAGTGCGAATTTAACCGTGCTAAGCAATACCAACGAAGATATCGGATTTGACCAGCGAAGGATTTTCCGGGAGAATGAAATTGAACTGATCGAGACAGAAATAGAAGAAGTAGCCCATTCCAACGGCATTATCAATAGCCTATCATTTACAGATGGAACTTCCGTATCGTTCGAAGCGCTTTACATCAGGCCCGGGATAAAACAACCCGGAACTTTGGCACTCGACCTTGGCGTGGAACTGGATCATCACGGATTCATCATCACCGATCACGCCCAAAGGACAGCTATCAAAGGGATTTTTGCTGCCGGAGATTGTTGCAACCCATCGCGTTCCATAGCACTTGCCATCGGACAGGGAAATATGGCCGGCATGTGCCTCAATCACGAATTGATCGTCGAAAAACCCAAAGAAGAATTAATTGACCGAACCCATAGTTAAAATCACGCTCATGAGAACCATATTCCTTTCAGTACTTGTTGTTTTTGTTATGACCGGATGTAAATCCAAAAAATCGGCGGTGGCTGCAAAACCAAAAAATGAAATAGAGACCAATAAGCGTATCCCGATTTCAGAAGCCGATCCAATCCAAAAGCAACGCGCTTATGATTTTGGAACCCGAATCCTAAATGCCTGCAATACTTCGCGTTTCAGGCCATTCACTTCAAATGAAGCCACACCTGCGGTCATCAACAACATATCTGAATCAAAACTGACAAAAACCTGTCTGAAGTTCCGGCTCAAATATGGTGATTTCAAAGATTTGGATCTGCAGGAAATCATTCCAAACAAAAAAGAAGAAACTACCGTTTACCGATACAAAGCCGAATACACCAAGAAAATAGCCAATAAGGAATTACGTGTCGTGATGAATAAAGACAACAAACTCGTCGCCATCAAGTCAACCGATTGGAAGGACAAGTACGAACCTTTGAAGTAAGAAGTTGATTAAAATAAGATAATAACGATGCCACTAATCGTCCTTATTTTAATCGTTAATCATTAATTGTTACTTGTCAATTAAATAGATTCCGTCGTCTTTGATTTCTATCAGCCGCTGTTTGTACAAAGCGCCAATTGATTGCTTGAACGTTTTTTTACTCATCTGAAGCAATTCGCGAATGTCATCGGGCGAACTCGAATCTGTAAGACGTAAAAATCCACGACCCGATTGGAGTTTGTCGAGGATCTTTTGTGAATTCGGTTCTATTTTTTCATATCCGATAGCTTCAAGGCTCACATCGATTTTATGATCCGGACGAATATGTTTGATGAAACCCGTCATTCTGTCACCGGTGCGGATTTTATCGTTAAACACCTGATTCTGGTACAACAAGCCTTTATGTTTTTCATTGATGATCACATTGATGCCCGCATCGGTGATATGGGAAACAATCAAATCCACTTCTTCACCTTCCTTTACCGTAAGTTCCTCGTTGCTCAGGTATTGGTTGGTTTTGCTCGTGGCAACCAATCGTTTGGACTGTTCATCGAGATACATATATACTAAGTAGCGTTTGCCCTGTTCCATCTTTCGCGCTTGTTCGCGGAACGGAACGAACAAATCCTTTTCCATTCCCCAATCGAGGAAAGCCCCGAATTCATTGACGTAGTTGACCCGGAGCAAAGCGAATTCATATAAATAGATATACGGTTCAAGTGTCGTGGCGACTTTTCGGTGTTCGTGGTCGAGATACACAAAAACATCTACTTCCTGCAAAATTTCATATTGCAACGGCACATATTTGTTTGGCAGCAACACTTCTTCCTGACCATCGCCCAGATACAACCCTATGTTAGTTGACCGCAAAATTTTAAGCGTATTGTATTTTCCAATTTTAATCATGGTGCAAAAGTAAGCCAAATGTGGGTTTGGATGACATCTTGAATTCAGATGCAGCGGTAAATCGAGAAAGAATCGAAAGGAAAAGTGTAGGACGCAAACCCGACTTTTATTGGAACTTCACAAAAAAAGATTATGGCCACCAAGAAAAAGTCTACCAAGAAAGATCCATGCTGGAAAGGATACGAACGCATCGGCAACAAATGGAAAAACGGACGCGAAGTCCCGAACTGTGTTCCTAAGAAAAAATAAGGCACTCGACTACAAGGATTCCATTGATAATCGCGTCAAACTTTCAAAATGGAAATTCTTTTGAGCTAGTAAAGTGAAAAATAAAAAAGCCTCACATTTCTGCGAGGCTTTCTATCATTGACAAGAAAAAATTATTTCTTCTCGTTCTTCTCCATTTTGGCTTTCAATCCGGCAAGGATATCGTTATTGTCACCAAGGGTCGGAGCAGAATTACTGCTGTTGTTGCTTGCTGCAGCTTCAGCTTGTGCCTTAACCTGCTTCTCTTCTTCTTCACGGTAAGTTGCCGTGTGGGAAGCTACAACTCTCTTGAATTCCTTGTTGAACTCGATAACTTTGAAGTCGGCCACATCGCCTTTCTTCAATTTCTTACCGTCTTCTTTATCTAAATAACGTGCTGGGACAAAAGCGACAACATCATCACCGAAATCTACGGTAGCTCCTTTGTCGACAATCTCAGCTACAGTTCCGCTGTGGTTTGTTCCAACCGCGAAAGCTGCTTCGTGCTTATCCCAAGGGTTAGCTTGTGTCTGTTTGTGGCCAAGAGAAAGTTTGCGTCCGTCAACATCAAGTTCAAGAACAACAACTTCCAGTTTGTCACCAACATTCACGAATTCAGATGGGTGCTTCACTTTCTTAGTCCAAGACAGGTCAGAAATGTAAACCAATCCGTCGATTCCTTCCTCAAGCTCTACAAATACACCAAAGTTGGTGAAGTTGCGAACGATACCTGTGTGGCGTGAACCTACAGGATATTTAGCAGTGATATCAGTCCATGGGTCTGGAGTCAGTTGCTTGATACCAAGAGACATTTTGCGGTCTTCACGATCCAAAGTCAGGATTTGAGCCTCAACGACATCTCCTACTTTCACGAAATCCTGGGCAGAGCGCAGGTGTGTAGACCAAGACATTTCACTTACGTGGATCAATCCTTCAACACCTTCGGCTACTTCAATGAACGCGCCGTAGTCAGCGATAACCACTACTTTACCTTTCACTTTGTCACCCACTTTAAGGTCGGCACTCAAAGCATCCCAAGGGTGAGCGTTAAGCTGCTTCAGACCCAATTGGATTCTTGTTTTCTCATCATCGAAATCAAGGATAACGACGTTAAGTTTCTGGTCAAGCTCCAATACTTCGCTTGGATGGTTGATACGGCTCCAGGACAAGTCAGTGATGTGGATAAGTCCGTCAACACCTCCAAGATCGATGAATACACCGTAAGAAGTAATGTTTTTAACAACGCCTTCAAGGACTTGTCCTTTTTGCAATTGTCCGATGATTTCTTTTTTCTGAACTTCGATATCAGCTTCGATAAGCGCTTTGTGCGAAACGACAACGTTCTTGAACTCATGGTTGATTTTCACCACTTTGAATTCCATAGTCTTGTTCACATAGATATCATAGTCACGGATAGGCTTCACGTCAATCTGTGAACCCGGAAGGAACGCCTCGATTCCGAAAACGTCCACGATCATACCGCCTTTCGTACGGCATTTCACAAATCCGTTTACGATTTCGCCCGTGTCATGA
Source organism: Flavobacterium silvaticum (assembly GCF_012911565.1). Lineage (GTDB taxonomy): Bacteria > Bacteroidota > Bacteroidia > Flavobacteriales > Flavobacteriaceae > Flavobacterium > Flavobacterium silvaticum. The sequence goes on from NZ_JAAMPU010000107.1 coordinate 507,269, forward strand.
GCGTTGATAACGCGATCCCATGATTTGATTGTTCTTGCTTTTCTGTGAGAAAGTACCAATTGTCCTGTCTTATCCTCGCGAACGTCGATCAAGACTTCTACTTTGTCACCAACTTTCAGGTTCGGGTTGTAACGGAATTCGTTCAGTGAAATAACACCTTCAGATTTCGCGTTGATGTCCACGATTACGTCGCGGTCAGTCATTCTAACGACAGTTCCGTCAACTACTTCTTCCTGATCTGTTGCGATGAAGGTTTTTGAAACCAGGTCCTCGAACTCTTTCAGGTTCTTGGCGTCTACCGCGTCGATACCTTCTTCGTAGTTGTTCCAGTTAAAATTGGTCAAAAAATCTTCTTGTGTTTTCAATAATTCAGACATGCTGATTTGTAAAATTTGTATCCTGTTTCCCCCGGGAATCGTAAACAGATGAAAAACAGAAGCTTGTTTTTATTTTTACAGATTGACCTTTTTGCATTCCCGTGTCCGTCAAAAAGGTGCGCAAAAGTACAACAAAGTTTTCAATTAACAATGATCAATTAAAAATTAACAATGTCTTTACGCTCAGATTATTCACTTCGATTCTATGTGTGCAAACCCGAAAACCATAAGGGTTTAGCCCAGTTGCGTAATTTTTAATTATTCATTGTTATTGTTAATCGTTAATTATTAATTGAAGCTGTTCCCGCTGCCCGCTATTAGCTGCCTCGTTCCGTCCGGTTTTCACAGCCTGTAAAAGTAGCTTCCGTTGGTCGCTCTTTTACAGGCGTAAAAACAAGGCCGCAACATAGGCAGGCTAACCACTCGCATCGGGGCTAGAACCAATTCACTGAATTTACATACCTTTCACTTAGGGTTTCACGCAATGAAACGGTTATATTATTAAAGCGTCACATCTGGATTTTTACTACCTTGACGCTCCCAAAACAACAGCAAATCAACCGTGGATAGAATTCCTCCGGTATACCGTTACTTTTATACTGACCTATTGACTTTCCAACGGGTAAGTCTGCTATTGGTTTTAGTGCTGTTTTCTTTTTCGGGCTTTTGCGCAAATACACTTCCGCCTCAACTCATAGTTACGCATACAGACGAAACCTGTTCCGGAGCCGGAAGCATCACCTGCAATCTTCAAAATCCGGACGGCACCAACATACAGTTTAAAATATACCTGCTGCCAGATACCGTCAATCCAATATCTGTACTCAACCCGACAAACAATACCGTAAACGTCGCAACCGGAACCTATCAGGTAATCGCTTCAGAAGTCGTGGGAGGCACAACCGTAACCTATCCGGCCCAAACCGTAACCGTCGGAAATACAGCCGCCCCACTTACATTTGATGTCACGCATACCGATGCGCACTGCGGAGATGGGACCATAACCATAACGGTCACCGGAGGAACGGGGCCATTCCAGTATGAAATCCTTGAAGGAGCCGAAACATTTCCGCTGCAAACCGCAAACACCTTTACCAATTTATCCGGAGGTATCTATAAAGTACGTGTTACCGACGGCTGTGGCGCACAACTCGCCCAAACTCATATCCTTCCGGTGCATCCCGTTGACTTACTTATCGGTTCTGTTTATTTTCCAGATGCCGAACTTCCATCATGTACAACCATTAAAGCGTCCAATAATATTACCCCTCTTCATCCCGGTGACGACATGTTATATCCGCTCCAGCTAACCTATACAGTACATCCGCCGGGGGGAGTGGGACCAGACACCGTAATCACGACTACCATTGCAGCTGGTCCCGCCGATGGTGTCATAGCACAGACCATAATTCCGTTCTGGTATGACCAGACGTACACCTACGACTTGGTTATTGTTGATCCATGCGGCGAGGTCTGGACCAAAAACAACATTTCTATTAACCAGGACATGATGGTTATTTTTGAGACGACGCCAGCCGATTGCGACGGTTATTTTTTTGGAATACGCCCTAAAAACTTCGTCAGTCCTTACACCATTACATTTACTGAAATGCCGGCCGAATTTGACCCCGTCGATTACAACTCAGGCCATCCGGGACCTTTCTACGGCGAAGTACAATCGTACGGAAACAGCACGACACCAGTTCCTTATGGTAATTACAATGTCTCCCTCACCGATGCCTGTGGACACACTGCAACCGTAACTCGCGAACTTGTAGACGTTCCGATAGAAGCTTTTGACCAACTCTCACCTCATCCCGGATGCCAGAGCAACATAAGCGACCTCGAAATTGTATGGCCCGGCCAGGTCATTGTTAGTGTCACATTAACCATCGCGCCCTCAACCTATCCGAATGTCGGCAACCTGCCGGAAGATTTATCATCCGGCATAGTAAATCCGGGACACTTTTTTATGATAAACCTCACCGCTGGCTTATATCACTTTGATCTTGTGAACGAATGTGGCGTCACTTTTCCGTTAGATGTTACGGTAGACGACCTAGCGGCCACTCTTCAAATGATTCCGAGCACACGTGCCGATTGCGAATTGGGCAAAGGCGGTCTTCGCATCCGCGGAACCCAATCGAGCATTGTCTCAATCACCATGACAGCCGCACCGACTGCTTTTGGCCAAACGATGCCTTTAGATGTAAGCAGTTACCTCACTATGGGTGGTGTTTTTTCTATGGGAGCTATGCCTCCCGGGTTATACAGTTTCATAATCCTTGACAGTTGCGGTGTCACACATATTATCACAGATACACAAGTGGTTCCTTATATCGTAGACCAGAACACTGTAACCGTAACAAAACATTGTAATTCATTTGAGGTTTTTCTGGATCATACCTCCCAGAATACGGTATCGGAAACATTCTGGCTTCAATCTTCCCTTGACGGCGGCATTACCTGGGGACATCCGGCAACGGGAACTCCATACCCTGAAGGGACGGTCCCAAATCTGGGTAACTCGGTTGAACTCGACAATCACGATGACAATATCAACCTCGATTTTCTGGGAACATTCCGTGTGGTAACTAGTTTCGTGGCATATGATGACGGTAATATCTCCCCCACTGCCTTCAAATTCTGCACAGAAGTCCTCGATACTTTTGACCATGATGGCCATGTTGAAATACTTGACGTAGTAAAACTGACCTGCGATGGCGCACTTTCGAGTGTAAAAGTTATTGCAGATGGAGTTGCGCCGTTCACATACAGCATTATCGAAAAAAACGGAGCTCCTTTTTATTTCGATAACGGAAACAATGATACATTCACTAACCTTGAACCTGCCATCTATACATTCTCGGCCCAACAAGCCTGTGGTGATACCGATCCGTATGTGGTAGATATTGCCAGCCTGCCTTCTTTGGTCGAAGCCTATCCACCACAACCCTATTTATACAGTTGTGAAAACCCTGCAGATGATGAAACCGGAACTTTCGATTTATCATCCCAGGACAGCTTTATTTTAGGTACGCAAGATGCTTCGTTGTTCAACATAACGTATCATCTTTCACAAGCCGATGCGGATTCCGGTGACAATCCTTTACCAACTTCCTATACCGGACAAAGCGGAACTCTTTACGGCCGTATCGCTTTTACAGGCGGAAGCTGTTATAAGACGGTTTCGTTTGATTTAATGGTGCATCCGATTCCTGAACTTGGCTTTTTGACACAAATCGGATTATGTCCGGGTGAAGGTAAAACACTGACAGCAACTCCTGGATACGACAGTTATTTGTGGTCAAACGGCGACACCGGCAACAGTATTTATGTAGATGAACCTGGAACGTATTCTTTGACCATTACCAAAAACAATCCACTGCCTTCAACCGTTCCGTTTTGTACGGCAACTTATGATATTGTCGTCGATCCGCAGCCGATTCCATCGATAAGCGAAATCCGTATCAGCGACTGGACCGACCATGACAATTCGATTACCATCATCCTGGATAATCCGCAAAATGTCGGATTTGAATTTTCCATAGATGGAAATACATGGCAATCCTCAAATGTTTTCGAAGGCCTGTATCCGGGAGCTTATACGGTACAGGTGCGGGATACATCTGGTTGCGGCGAAGATTTCCGGACCGTCAATTTACTTATGTATCCTAAATTCTTCACCCCGAACGGCGACGGATACAACGATTACTGGAAAGTGAAATTCTCGAATCTCGAACCGGGTCTGCAGACGTTTATTTTTGACCGGTATGGAAAATTCCTCAAACAATTGGGTTACGATTCAGAAGGCTGGGACGGAACTTACGTTGGCCATCAATTGCCTTCAACCGACTATTGGTTTTTAGTAAAACGAGCTGACGGAAGGGAATTTCGCGGGCATTTTACGATGAAGAGGTAGTTAATAACAGATAACTGTTAAAACAATATGCCTCAAAATTTGAGGAATAGTTCCGGCATGAATCAATGCTTAACAGATGCCACTTCCACCGCATTGTGCTTGTGTTTGAAAAGAACAGCAAATGCAATCGCGATCACTAAAGCATAAGCAGCAAACGCAAGCCAGATATGAGGCCAATCCTTCATGAATACAGGAGTGCTGAACGTTCCGTCTGCATCAATGGCAATCTTTTGGTTTTGGACAAATGCGGCCATAAGCGAATTGGAAGGTTCGGTTTGAAGATGAGCCGCGAGTTGAGTCGTATTGGTATAAGCAATCGTAAAATAATGCTCGATGACCCAACCGGCAATCACGCTTCCCAGCACGGCTCCTACTCCATTGGTCATCATCATAAAAAGCCCTTGTGCAGATGAACGCGTCTTTGCATCTGTATTCCCATCGACAAAAAGCGACCCTGAGATATTGAAGAAATCGAACGCCATCCCATAAACGACACACGAAAGGATGATCATCCACAATCCGCCGACCGGATCTCCGAATGCAAAAAGCCCAAAACGCAAAACCCAGGCAAGCATACTAATGAGCATGACCTGTTTGATCCCGAAGCGTTTCAGGAAGAAAGGAATCGCCAAAATAAAAAGTGTTTCCGAAATCTGTGAAATAGACATGATGATGGTCGACCTTTCCACTACGAACGAATCGGCGTACTTTGGAAAATCCTTGAATTCACTCAGGAACAAATCTCCATACGCATTCGTAAGCTGCAAGGCGCCGCCAAGGAACATCGCGAAAATAAAGAAGAGCGCCATTTTGTAATCGGCGAATAATTTAAAGGCAGACAGCCCGAATGTGTCCTTTGCCGAAGCACCATCCGTTTTTCCCTGTGGCGGGCATTTTGGCAATGTGAATGCATAAAGGGCCAACACTATGGCCAATACGCCAGCAATGTAGAATTGATTCGCATTGGCTTTGCTATCAGTCAGGTTCGTAATCCACATAGCGACTATGAAACCTATCGTTCCCCAAACCCGGATTGGCGGAAAATCTTTGACCACATCACTGTTACTTTGTTTCAGCACCGTATATGAAACCGAATTGCTCAACGAAATTGTCGGCATATAGCAACACATGGCCAGGAACATGACATAAATAAATGTGGTCGGATCATCTACAGTCGGCAGGTAAAATAACACCAACGCATATAAAATGTGCATGATGCCGTAAAGCCGTTCCGCATTGATCCATCTGTCAGCGATGATCCCGGTTATCGTCGGCATAAAAATCGACGCAAACCCCATGGTCCCGAAAACCAGCCCGAATTGTGTGTTGTCCCAATGTTTGGTTCCGAACCAATAATTTGCAATCGTAAGCAACCACGCTCCCCAAACAAAGAATTGAAGGAAGCTCATTAGGGTAAGGCGGAATTTTAAGGACATTCTGAAATTGAGTTAACAGTTAACGGTTAACAGATAACAGTTAACCAACAGGCAGTAAATCTAAAGAAAAAATAACTCAGAATTTATACACCAATTCCAAAACCGCATCGAGTTGTTCTTCGCGGCTCATGTGGGAGTTATCGATTTCTATGGCGTCTTGGGCTTTGCGAAGTGGAGAATCGGCGCGGTGTGTATCGATATAATCACGTTCTTCTACATTCTGCAGCACTTCATCATACGTAATCGACTGGCCTTTTGCAGTCAGCTCATCGAACCTGCGTTGGGCTCGTGTATGGGAACTTGCAGTCATGAAAATCTTGAGTTCGGCGTCCGGAAATACGACAGTTCCAATATCGCGTCCGTCCATTACGATACCCTTATCTTTGCCCATTTGCTTTTGCTGCTCGACCAATTTGCTGCGGACTTCGGAAACTTCTGCGATATGGCTGACGAAATTCGAAACTTCAAGCGTCCGGATTTCGGCTTCGACATTCACATCGTTGAGAAACATCTCGCCAAAACCCAATTCCGGATTGAATACAAAATGAAGTTTGATTTTCGGCAGATGTGCAACAAGTGATTCCCTGTCAAAATGAGCTGCATCGATCAAATGATGCTGCATCGCATAAAGCGTCACCGCCCGATACATGGCGCCTGTATCGGCATAAACGTATCCGAGTTGCCTGGCGAGCTGCTTGGCTAATGTACTCTTTCCTGTAGAGGAAAATCCGTCTATGGCAATTGTAATCTTCTTGTCCAAAATCTAGTAGTCTTCGTCCCCGAAATTGATCGTTAGCCCAAACAGGCTCGTATTGGCCGCTAAGGTATAACGCGAATATGAATAATCGAACTTGAGCCGGTTCAATTTCAATCCGATTCCTGCAGAAATTCCGGAAAAATTGCGTTGTTCCAATACCTTGAGTTCTTCTCCGCGACGGAAATTATAGCCAAGCCGGATGTTGATGCTTTTTTGAGGGAACAATTCCATCCCGACAATCACGTGGCGCAGGGCATTGTTGAAAAACGATACTTTTTCCGGTGTCGATCCGCCATCAAGCGTTCCTTCTGCACGTGCCGGATTTGAAAAAGCCACCTGCCATTGCTGCAGGTTTTCAAGTGTCAGGTGCCACCGGATAGGCACATTTTCCATTTCCTGGGAAACACCGGCGAGTATCTCAAGCGGCAAATTCTCCTGTGTTCCAGCGTACGTAGTGAATTGCATCCCGACATTGCGGATGGAAAGCGCCCAATTGATGTCATTATCTTCATCAATGTAAATGGCTCCGATATCCAAAGCACCGCCAAATGACGTGTAGCTTTCCAGTTTCGACGTGATCAGTTTTCCGGTTGCGCCAACATAAATATCGGTGTTCGGGACATTATAGGAATATCCGACAGCGAGTGAGACTTCGTTTCCGGTAAAATCAGAAGTGGCGACACCGTTTTCATCATAACCTTCAAACGTTCCGTAATTGACGTAGTTGACGCCGGCCCAGATGGTCTGCACATGTCGGTCGTAAACATAGGCATAGGAAGCCGTTCCGTATTTTACTTCGCCAAAATAACTTCCGTAATTGAGTGAAAAGCGATTGTCCATATCTGGATTGATGGTCGCCGGATTGTAGTGTGCGGTATTCGGATCTTTATCGAAAATGGTAATGATTTTACCACCAAGCGCCGCCTGTCGTGGAGATGTGACCAGATTCATAAACTGATAGACGCCCTTGCCGCCAATTTGCCCGTAAGAAAGCAATCCGGTAAGGAGCAGTAATACTAACAGTTTTGGTCGAAGCATGGGCAGTCGTGGTCGAGACTATATAACGGCGAGGCGAAGATATTATTTTCAAACCAAACCGCCCGAAGAATATATAAAGCAAACAGACTTTTTCATATGTGTTGAAAAAGTCTGTTTGCGTTTTTATTTAAAGGACTTTGGCATTCTTTACTTTTTGATCCGTAATGGCAAGGTCGATTACCTGGCTCATTTCGGTTACGTAATGAAAGGTAAGTCCCTGAAGGTAGTCTGCCTTGATTTCGTCAATATCGCGTTGGTTTTCGGCACAAAGGATGATTTCCTTGATCCCGGCGCGTTTGGCAGCGAGAATCTTTTCCTTGATCCCGCCGACAGGCAGCACTTTTCCGCGAAGTGTGATTTCTCCTGTCATTGCCAGGTTCTTGCGCACACGTTTCTGTTTAAGCAGGGAAACTAATGAAGTAAGCATCGCAATTCCGGCAGATGGCCCGTCTTTTGGAGTCGCCCCTTCCGGAATATGGATATGGATGCTATGCTTCGGAATTATCTCAGGATCGATGCCAAGCAACTCCGGATTTGCCTTGATATACTCCATGGCAATGGTCGCCGATTCCTTCATGACCGTACCTAAATTTCCGGTTAAGGTCATGTTTCCTTTCCCTTTGGAAATCAATGATTCGATAAACAGTATATCGCCGCCAACGGATGTCCAGGCCAATCCTGTTACAACGCCGGCGACATCGTTGCTTTCATATTTATCGCGTTCCATTCTTGGTGCGCCCAGAATTTCGACGACATCTTTTTCAGTAAGCTTTTTATTGTATTCTTCTTCCATAGCCACCGATTTTGCAGCGTGGCGGACAACCTGGGCAATCTTTGCTTCCAATCCGCGGACACCGGATTCACGCGTATAACCTTCGACGATTTTTTCAAAGATTTTTTTACTCAGCGTCAGATCTTTCGGGCCGAGTCCGTGTTCTTTTAACTGCTTCGGATACAAATGTTGTTTGGCGATTTCGACTTTTTCCTCTATGGTGTAACCGCTCATGCGTATGATTTCCATCCGATCACGCAATGCAGGTTGGATAGCCGACAAATTATTTGATGTAGCAATGAAAAGCACTTTCGACAAATCATAACCCATTTCGAGGAAATTGTCATAGAAAGCCCCATTCTGTTCCGGATCGAGCACTTCGAGCAAAGCCGATGACGGATCGCCCTGATTGCTGTTTGACAACTTATCGATTTCATCAAGTACAAATACCGGATTCGAAGTCCCTGCTTTTTTCATACTTTGCAGAATACGTCCCGGCATGGCACCAATATACGTTTTACGGTGTCCACGGATTTCCGCTTCGTCCCGTAACCCGCCGAGCGATATACGTACATACTCACGTCCCAAAGCTTCCGCAACAGATTTCCCGATAGACGTCTTCCCGACTCCCGGAGGCCCGGTCAAACAGATAATAGGAGATTTCATATCATTACGCAGTTTCAAAACCGCCAGATATTCTATGATGCGTTTCTTGACATCTTCAAGCCCAAAATGATCGCGGTCTAAAACGGCCTGTGAACGTTTGAGGTCGAAATTATCTACGGAATACTGGTTCCAGGGCAATTCAAGAAACAATTCGAGGTAGTTGCGCTGGATGCCAAAATCTGGAGATTGGGGATTGGTGCGTTGGAGTTTAAGCAATTCCTTTTCAAAGTGCTTTCCGGTTTTGTCGTCCCACGATTTTGACTTGGCTTTCAATCGCATGTCGTCGATTTCCTGTTCATAAGAAACACCACCAAGCTCTTCCTGTATGGTTTTCATTTGCTGGTGCAGAAAATACTCACGCTGTTGCTGATCCAAATCAAAACGAACCTTGGATTGGATGTCGTTTTTGAGTTCCAGCTTTTGCAATTCGAGGTTCATGTAACGCAGCGTCTCCAAAGCACGGTCTTTCAACGATCCGTTGATAAGAAGATTCTGCTTTTCATCCACAGAAAGATTCATATTGGACGAGACGAAATTGATAAGAAACGATTGGCTTTCGATATTTTTGATGGCAAAAGTTGCTTCAGACGGAATATTCGGGCTTTCCTTGATGATCTGGATCGCGAGTTCCTTTATAGACTCAACGATGGCAGAAAATTCAGTATCTTCTTTTGACGGACGCACTTCGGTGACTTCTTTGACAGACGCTTTCATGTAAGGCAACTCCTGTGTGACCGCATCGATTTCAAAACGTTTTTTGCCCTGAAGTACTACGGTTATGTTTCCGTCTGGCATTTTAAGGACGCGCAGAATCTGGGCTACAGTCCCGATCGTGTGGATGTCATTTTGGGACGGATCTTCATCCGCTTCATTCTTTTGGGCGACGACTCCGATGATTTTGTTTCCGGCATTCGCGTCGTTTATCAATTTAATCGATTTATCGCGCCCCGCAGTAATTGGGATGACAACACCCGGAAAAAGGACCATGTTACGCAATGGCAAAATGGGCAATGAAGACGGAATCACCTCCCGATTCATTTCTTCTTCATCTTCCGGTGTCAATAGTGGAATGAGTTCGGCATCGGAATCGAATTCCTGAAGTGACAGGCTGTCCAGTGTAAGGATCTTATTTTGTGACATAGTATATTGTTCGTGTCAAACTGACATTATTGGCAGAAAAAGGATAACAAAGGTACTTTAAGAAATGGTCATGTAGCGTTTAATTTCACATGAACATGCATTTTTTAGAGCGGTCGCCAGTTTGCCAAGTTTTATGCCAATAAAAAACCCGACACTTGGCCGGGTTATATTGTCAGTCTGAAAAATCTTAATTCAGCGTATATTCTACAAGGTCGGAAGTTGAAACCGTACCCAAACCTTCCGTCTCGAATTTAATCGGCCCAACATCTTTTGAAAAATAATAATACGATGTTGAAGTTCCGGCGGGCACGCCCATCATAACGGCATTGTTCACCACTTTGGTTTTGATTACATTGGAATAACTCTCTCCGTCAACTGTCACAGTTGCACCTTTTTCAACAATAGTACCGGTAATATTGTTCGTAATAGAAATTACAGGAAGAGATGAATTTGTATAAGTAGTGGTTTGAGTATATGATTGTGTCCAGGTTTGACCCACAGCAATATTGTCTTTGAGGATTATCACCTCTGACCCAGTGGTTGTCGATCCCGGAATTTCTCCTTCGGCAGCAATAACCACATCATCGTACTTATAATAGTAATTTCCTCCGGCTTTGCGCATACGGACAGTAGTTGTTCCTGTCATTCCGCTGCCACTTGTTCCCGTTTGCGGGTTGAATGTGTAATACGTGTAACCGTCAATGCTGTTGATGGAAACAATTTTCATGTCATATTCACCAGTTCCGTTATCAAAAGTCCAGGAATTATTCAGTGCAGCCGGCCAGTAATCTCCTTCAGATGGTGTATCGTCGCCCGGATTTGTCGGATTTGTGGGATCTGTCGGGTTTTGCGGAGTCTCAGTCAATACTGCCGGATCAAGCGGCTCAACTTCACACGAAGTAAACTGGAAAGCCCCAAGCAAAAGAATTAGGACAGAAACGGCGTGGATTCTTTTCATGATAAAAATTTTTCCCAAATATAACCAAATGAACGAAAGTTAAGAAATTGCGAAAATATTTTTCACCGAACTGTAACAGACAAAATAAAGTGGTGTCATTTGCTTAACATCCAGGAAAAATTGATGACCGATTCGCTTATCGAACTTTTATCCCGCTGCCGCCATCAGGACAGCCGGGCACAGACCGAAATATATCGGCTCTACTCCCGCGCTATGTACAATGTGGCTGTGCGGATTGTAAAGGATGCGCATTATGCCGAGGATGTCATGCAGGAATCTTTCCTTAAAGCTTTTTCCAAATTGAACGATTATCGTCAGGAAGTGGCTTTCGGGGCTTGGTTAAAACGGATCGTCATCAATCACAGCATCGATTTCTGCAAACGGAACAAGAAATTCCCGACACAGGATTTTGAAACGACGCTTATTCCCGTCCGCGATGATGCCGATGCATCCGATGCAGAAGATTTCAGCAAGATAAAAGCGGTAAAAGTGACACAGGCCATGCAGTCGATAAGGCCAGCTTATCAATTGATTTTGAACCTGTATTTTATTGAAGGTTATGACCATGAGGAAATTTCAGAAATCCTCGGAATAAATTATTCGAATTGCCGTACAACGTTAAGCCGGGCACGTGAAAGCCTGAGAAAAAAACTGAAAGAAGATGAAAGAGAATCCTGATTTAAAAGAACTTTTCGAAAGGCTGAATGGCCAATTCGATGAAGCCGAACCTGCTTTTGGCCATGAAGAACGTTTTATTAACCGACTGAAAACCAGTCGCAAACAGAAGCGAAAATGGCTTACATACGCTGCGGCTGCTTGCCTTTTCATTGCTTTGGGCGGATTTATTTTCAAACAAAGCCAACAGGAACAAAAGCCACAGAGCTATCTGACTGCAGATTCGCGACAAGCCGATTCCGTATTCAACGCCAACATCGATTTCGGGAAAGAGTTGCTGCTTGAAAAAAAATCAGTCAACAATAAAAAACAGGTCGACGATGCGCTCAAACAGCTCGAGTCTATGGAAAAAGATTACCAAAAGCTCAAAGAAGAACTCCGTGTCAATGGAGAAAGCCAGCAATTGATGCATGCCTTGTTGCTGAATTTAAAAACCCAGATCCAATTCCTGGAACAGACCACACAACAAATTGAACAAAACTCCAACCATCAACCCCGGCGCAGTCAACATGTTCCTGGTGTTGCAGAAAAAATCCAATCCATATGAAACTACTTTTTAAAATACTCTTTATTGGCGTTTTAGTGCCGCAACTGTTAAATGCCAATGGCGATCCCGGCCGGTACTCCAAGCAAAAACAAATCGCCAAAGCATTCGTTGTCAATCCGGACGCAGTGACCCAGATAGAGACCAAGTACGGCAACATCTATGTAACCACCTGGAATGAGGACAAAATACAACTCGATATTTCGATAAAGGTCAGCGGGGACGATGAAAAATGGGTGACCGAAAAACTGAATTCGATAGATGTTGACATCAAAGCCTTGAAGAATCTTGTCTCTGCCGAAACCAAGTTTGGGACTACACGGGTAATCAAAGGAACTTCTTGGTTTGAAATCAACTATACGCTTCATGTGCCAACCCAGGGCGGATTAAAACTACAGCAGAAATTCGGAAATATTATCTTACCCGACCTATCGGCGACTACCAAAATCGAACTGGAATTCGGAAATTTCGAATCCGGAAATCTTACCGGGCCTACAGATCTGAGTTTGAAATATTCAGACAAAGCTTTCATCAAATCGGTCCGTACGTGTAACCTTGAGGCAAAATATTCCAAACTTACCGTAGAGAGTTACGATGCGCTCAAAATCGATTCGGGCTATTCGGACATCGTTGCCATAAACGGCACCAACGTCAAATTCAACGGGAATTACGGTTCTATTTCGTGTGAAAATGTTGAAGCTTTGGCCGTAGATGGAAATTATTTGAAGATAAATGTCGGGGCAATGACTGGATCCTGCCGAATTGCATCAGATTATTCCAAAATCAAAATCAGTGCATTAAAGAACGATTGGGGCGCCTTGGCTATCGATGGAAATTACTCGAATTCGGATATCGGATTCACCCCGAACCGCGGTTTCATATTGCAGGCCGAAGGAAATTACTCCAGGTTCAACCTGGACGATATCCCTAATATACCCGCTAAAAAGACAGGAAACCACGTGAGTTATAACGGTTCCTACAAAGACGGAAACGCTGCCATTCGGGTAAACGGAAATTACGGATCGGTCAAATTCCACAAACTGTAAAATAAAAATCATGAAAAAACTTCTAATGGCCATTCTCCTGATTGGCGCAGGTAAGGCTATCGGCCAGCAAAAAACAATCACGACCGCCGAATATAAAGACATTGAAGTGTCAGGTGGATTTAAAGTAAAACTCGTTCCCGGAACTGAAGGGACAATTACGTTATCCGGCCCGCAAAAAGCACTTGATGCCACAACTGTCGAATGCCATGACGGCACACTTGAAATATCAAGTAAGGGAATGTCAAAATCTTCCTCTGTTACCGTAACAATTCCCGTTAATGAAATTTGCGGCCTCGGCCTTAGCGGATCAGGAGAAATCACTTCGAACTACGTACTGAAATCTGACTCTTTCCAGTTGCGTTTATCAGGATCCGGAAAAATAGCGGTTCAAATAGACAGTAAAAAAGCTTCGGCCTTAACGAGTGGATCCGGAAATATTTTCATCGGTGGAAACAGTACTCAGTTTGAATGTGGTATTTCGGGTTCAGGCGAAATCATTGCCGATGACCTTAAAACCCAGAACGTAACTGCCCAAATCTCGGGTTCCGGAAATTGCCGCGTGTATTGCGACGGAGCGTTGAAAGCCCAAATCGCCGGTTCAGGAAACGTGAAGTATAAAGGAAATGCCGATGCTGTCGAACAGGATATTGTCGGCTCCGGAAATGTGATCAAAGCCTGACAGTTGCACCAAATTCAATCAAAGCGCCTCTCTATTCGGGGCGCTTTTGTTTTGGTATCCGAAGCAACAATAAAATTCCGGTAATGAAGAATACCATGAGGAATACGATGGCGAACCTCGGACTTCCGGTAATCTGGTCGATCAATCCGTAAATAAGCATCCCGATTACAATCCCGATTTTTTCGGCTACATCGTAAAAACTGAAATACGAAGCCGTGTTTTCTGAATTACCCAATAATTTGGAATACGTAGACCTGGAAAGCGACTGGATTCCGCCCATGACCAAGCCTACGATCGAAGCCATGATATAAAACTCCATGGGCTTCGTAATGAAAAAAGCGAGTCCGCAGAAAACCGCCCAAACCGTATTGATAAAAATAAGCACTGTGATATTCCCGAATTTAGCCGATGCCCGCGAAGTCAGGAAAGCCCCAAGTACAGCCACGAGTTGGATCAATAAAATACAGATGATAAGGCCTATGGTACTTTGTTCTTCGGATTCCCATCGGATTTCCTGGGCACCAAAGTAAGTAGCGACCAGCATTACCGTTTGTACGGCCATACTGTAGACGAAAAAGGAAACCAGGTAACGCTTGAGGGGAATATTGTGTCCCATGTCTGCCCAGACTAATTTTAACTGGCGGAATCCGTTGAAGACGACATGGCTTGTGAGTTTTTCGCTGCGGCCGTTTCCTTTCGGCAGATAATAATAGGTGTACTGACTGAACAAAATCCACCACACGCCCACTGAAATAAACGAATACCGCATGGCTTCCATTGCAGTCATACCCAACATATCTGGCATCATGACCATAACGAGGTTGATGATCAGCAATACGACACTTCCGATGTAACCGAGCGAATATCCCTTGGCACTTATGGCATCCTGCTGCTCTTCAAAAGCAATGTCGGGCAAATAGGAATTGTAGAAGACGAGGCTTCCCCAAAACCCAATCAGTCCAAGGAAATAGCACAACAATCCCGGATATACATTTTCAATATTGAACCAATACAAACCTATGCAGGACAAAGCCCCGAGGTAATTGAAAAAACGCATGAACGCTTTTTTGTTGCCTACATAATCTGCGATTCCCGAAAGCAGCGGAGACGAAAAAGCCACGACAAGAAATGCTGCGGCCGTTACGAAACTTATTAAAGCTGAATTTTTATAGGAATGTCCAAACACCTCTATATAAGGGTTTTCTTTTGGGAATAGGGCATTGTAGAAAATCGGAAAAATGGCCGAAGCAATCGTCAGTGAATACACCGAATTCGCCCAATCGTAAAAAGCCCAGGCGTTGAGCAGTTTTTTATCGCCTTTTCGAAGTTGAGACATCGTTGTTGGTTGATGAGATGCCGCAAGTTAGGAAATTACTTGTTTCTTGATTTGAAGATGTGTTGATTTTATCCGGCTTCGCCCCATACAGTTCGTCTCTGCGTGGAGTGACGATATGTTTATGCGGAATCCGGATTAATATTTCACTCCCAATTTCGCAGCTTCTGCTTTTGCCGCAGGTATCAGATTTTTGATATTATTGATACGGGTTGCATCAGATGGGTGCGTACTGAGCAATTCCGGGGTTGATCCGCCACCGGAAGAAGCACTCATACGTTGCCAGAAAGCCAACGCATTATCCGGGTTATAACCTGCAATTGCCATTAGCGTCAGGCCAATCTGATCGGCTTCGCTTTCCTGGCTGCGGCTGAACGGGAGCATCACGCCCACATTTGATCCGATTCCATAATATTGTTGCCACATTTGCTGCTTTTCCTGTGACTGGCTATTGGTTGCCAGTGCTACTCCCACCGCGCCGAGTTGTTGTATTTGGGCTGCACTCATACGTTGTGCACCGTGATTGGCCAGTGCGTGTGCGACTTCGTGCCCCATTACCGTTGCCAGACCTGCTTCGCTTTGGGTTATCGGGAGGATTCCGGTGTAAACAACGATTTTACCTCCAGGCATACACCAGGCGTTTACGGCTTTGTCCTGGACTAGGTTATATTCCCATCTGTAATCTTTTAAATATTGCCCTTGCCCGACAGAATTGAGGTATTTTTCGGCAGCGGCTTTGATTTTCATCCCGACGTTTTCGACCATTTTGGCTTCGGCGGTTCCTTTAATAACTTTATTTTCTTTTAGGAACTGATCGTATTGTTGGAAAGCAGATGGAAACAACTGGTCGTTGCTCACAAAGTTCAGGCTGCTTTTTCCGGTGAACGGATTGGTGGAGCTACAGGCGGAAAGCATCAATATTCCGGCTACAAAAGAGATTTTCGTTTTCATTTTGGTAGGTATTTTCTTCCTCAAAAATACGCTGAAACAAAAAAGGCCGGTTATACCGACCTTAATTTTTTTTTCAGGGTTGCCAGTTACTCACCGGTAATGTGTACTTCGGAAAAATCTTTTTCGATGATGAATGAATTCCCGTTCCACTGCAAAGCGGCCGGATCGCGTCTTTCATTATCTACATATACACTTTTGATTTTGAACGGAAGTCCGTGCAAATTGATTTTAAACGTCTTGTATGTGGTGTCGAATTTTCCTTCTTTGTGTTTTTGAAGTACCATTTGGTTTTCCTTTCCGATGAACTGGAACGATAACAGGCTGAACCGGCCTTTATTGTAATCATAACCGTCCTGCGCATCTTCATACAGGAACGATTGCTCCTTGCCTGCTTTGTAGTATACATCTAGGGAAACTTCGGTAATTTCCTTTTCCCCGACATATTGTTGAACCGGATATTTTGGAATGATGGCGCCCTCTTTTACGAATAATGGAATCTGGTCATAATCTGTAGCGACCCAAACTTCGCGTTTGCCCGAAACCACTTCGTCAGTCCAGTAATTGTACCAGTTCCCGGCAGGCAGATAGATGCGACGGCCTTGTGAATTTGCTTCAAGTATCGGGCAAACCAGGAATTGTTCCCCAAAGATGAATTCATCGGTGCGATAATGCGTCTGCGGATCTTCCTGATCGTAATACACCAAAGGTTTGAGCATCGGCACGGCCTCATTGATGTATTTCCAGAACATAGTGTATAAATAGGGAAGCAACTGATAGCGCAACGATACGAATTTGCGTGTAATATGTACCACTTCATCATCAAACGACCAAGGTTCCTGATCGCCGTGGTCACCCGATGAATGCACGCGGCAGAACGGATGGAATACACCCAGTTGAATCCATCTGGCAAATAATTCGCCTGAAGGTTGTTCTGCAAAACCGCCAATATCGGAACCGGTAAAGCCCATTCCGGAAATAGACATGCGCTGCATCTGGATATTCGCGATCCACAAATGTTCCCATGTGGCCACGTTGTCGCCTGTCCAGGAAGAACAATACCGCTGTGCGCCGGAATAGGCAGACCTGG
Organism: Flavobacterium silvaticum; assembly: GCF_012911565.1. Classification (GTDB taxonomy): domain Bacteria; phylum Bacteroidota; class Bacteroidia; order Flavobacteriales; family Flavobacteriaceae; genus Flavobacterium; species Flavobacterium silvaticum. Next base: position 524,650 of record NZ_JAAMPU010000107.1, read on the forward strand.
TAATGATGAACGGACGCTTCGGATACGCAAACCGCTTGACGCCTTCATACGTCGCACGTGCCATTTGTGTTCCGTAGATATTATGAGCTTTGCGGTGTGAACATGGATTTCCGTCGTAATCGTGGCGTACATCCATTGGGAATGTCTTGCCCGGAACTTCCATTACGGCAGGTTCGTTCATATCGTTCCACACGCCTTTGACACCTATTTCAGAAACGAGTTCCTTAAATAATCCGGCCCACCATTCCCGAACGGCAGGATTGGTATAATCTGGGAAATTACATTCGCCCGGCCAGACTTTTCCTTTCATGTATGGACCGTCGGCACGTTTGCAGAAATAATCGTTGGCGACAGCTTCATTGTAGATACTGTATTCTTTGTCGATCTTGATTCCGGGATCGATGATGACGATGGTCTTGAATCCGTCTGCCGAAAGTTCCGAAACCATGCGCTTCGGATCCGGGAAATAGTCTTTGTTCCAGGTGAAGCAGCGGAATCCGTCCATATAATCGATGTCAAGATAAATCGCATCGCACGGAATCTGCAATTCACGGAACTTTGAAGTTACTTCTTTGACCTTGGCTTCCGGATAATAACTCCATTTACACTGATGGAAACCCAGCGTCCACAATGGTGGTAATTCCGGTTTTCCGGTCAAATCTGTATAAGCGGTTACGACTTCTGCCATACTCGGGCCGTAGAAGAAATAGTAGTTCATTTCGCCACCTTCGGCCCAATAGCTTGTTACATTTCGTCTTTCCTGACCAAAATCAAAGAACGTCCGGAACGTATTGTCGAAGAAAATCCCATAAGCCGTTTTGTTATGCAGGCCGACGTAAAACGGAACGACTTTATACAACGGCTCCTGGTCTTTGTGGAAAGCATATTGGTCGGTAGCCCAGTTTTCGACACGTTTACCTTTGAGGTTGAAATGTGTGGGTTTGTCACCGAGGCCGTAATACGATTCACCTTCACGTGAAACCTTGCTCATCTTGACGATGTTACCGCCAAAAGCATAGCTTTCTTCCCAATGGAAACCGATTTCTTCATCGAGGATTATGTTTCCGTCGATATCGTAAATAGTCACATGGACATCTGATTTGCGTACTTTACAACGCAATTTGCTGGTTCTGATGGTATAGAATTCCGCGTCTTCGATCAGCTCCAGTTCATTGTATCCGTGGGATTGGTTCGGATCGATGGCATACGAGAAGTCCCTGCTGAAGTATCCCTTCGTTGTGTAACGGAAACGGATGAGGCTGTCGCGGATTACGGTCAGTTTCAGGATCACATCATTATCCGTATAAAGAAAAACGGAATCGGTCTCCTTGATGACCTTTATTATTTTGGAAGGATATATGTCTCCTTTGTATTCAAGCTCGGTATTGGTAATCATAATGCAGTATGGTTGGCTTCAAACTTAGAAAAAATAAGCCAAGTGAGGTGTTGAAAACACACAGTTTCTACGCAAACGTTGTCGCTGAAAAGTATTGTATTTTGAGATGTACCCTATCCGATTTTAAACACCGAAACACCTAGTGGGGACAAACAAACAACTGCCGAATATTCCCTTCCGTTCCAGGGTTTTGTCTCTGCTTTTACAGCCTTTGGATTCGAGACGCCGCTGCCGCCGAAATCCGGATGGTCGCTGTTGAAAATTTCGGTAAGCTTCGACTTTGATGGCAAACCGATGCGATACTCCTCACGGACGACAGGCGTAAAATTGCAAATGACCAATAGGTCATCTTTCGGATTATTGCCTTTCCTGATGAAACTGATCACGCAATTCTGGTTATCTGAATAATCGATCCATTCAAAACCGTCTTGGGAAAACTGTTTTTCAAACAGCGCCGGCTGGGATGTATACAACTTATTCAGTGCCGTTACCGTCTTTTTGATTCCGTTGTGGAAATCGTATTGAAGCAAATGCCAGTCGAGGCTACCATCGAATTTCCATTCCTCGCTCTGTCCGAATTCGTCACCCATAAACAGCAGTTTGCTTCCGGGATGCGTGAACATATAACTGTAAAGCAACCTCAGATTCGCGAACCGCTGCCATTCATCGCCGGGCATCCTTCCGAATATCGATCGCTTGCCATACACCACTTCATCATGTGAAAGCGGCAGCATGAAATTTTCCGTAAAAGCATAAGTCATCGAGAAGGTAATGTCGTTCTGATGATAACTTCTGTAGATTGGTTCTTTTTTGAAATATTCAAGCGTGTCGTGCATCCAGCCCATCATCCATTTCATTCCGAAGCCAAGGCCGCCAACATACGTCGGTCGGGAAACCATCGGGAAAGACGTGCTTTCTTCGGCTATGGTCTGCACACCGTCAAAATTAGCATAGACGGCTTCGTTGAAATCTTTGAGAAACGAAATTGAATCGAGGTTTTCGCGTCCGCCAAAGATATTAGGTTCCCATTCGCCATCGTTCCTTGAATAATCGAGATATAACATAGACGCCACAGCATCGACACGCAATCCGTCCACATGATAGTGCTGCAGCCAGAACATGGCATTCGAAATCAGAAACGACCGGACTTCATTGCGGCCGTAATTGAAAACCAGTGATTTCCAATCCGGGTGATAGCCTTTCCGGATATCCGGATGTTCATATAAATGTGATCCATCGAAGAAACCAAGGCCGTGTGCATCACTCGGAAAATGTGATGGAACCCAATCGAGTATCACGCCTATGCCGGCTTCGTGGAATTTATCGACGAGGAACATGAAATCCTGTGGCTTGCCAAAACGCGAAGTCGGTGCAAAATAGCCAACCAATTGATAGCCCCACGACGGATCGTACGGATATTCCATGACCGGCATGAATTCGACGTGGGTGAAGCCGGTTTCCCTGACATAAGCGACGAGTTCCTCGGCCATTTCTATATAGGTCAGGAATCTATTTTCTTCAACTTTTCGCTTCCACGATCCCAAATGGACTTCGTAAACGGAATACGGCCTGTCGAGCGCATTTTTATCGGCACGCGTCTTCATGTAACCGCTGTCTTTCCATTTGTATTTCAAATCCCAGACGACAGAAGCCGTGTTTGGCGGCAATTCGCAATAACGGGCAAAAGGGTCGGCCTTTTCAGTGACCAGACCGTTTACATTCGATTGGATTTTATATTTGTATTTGGCTCCGTTTTCGATCCCCGGAATAAATCCTTCCCAAATTCCGGAGCCGTCCCAACGTACATTCAGCAAGTGTTCTCCCTGAACCCAATAATTGAAATCCCCTACTACGGAAACAGATTTGGCGGCCGGAGCCCAAACAGAAAAATAGCCCCCTTTGACTCCATCGACCTCTAGTAAATGAGAACCGAATTTTTCATAAAGCTGGAAGTGTTTTCCGGATCGGAATAAATCAATGTCAAAACTGGTAAAGAGGGAATGTGGTAGTACGTTATTCATGATGGCGGCGTGAACCGTTATTTATTTATGGTAAGTTCAGATTTATACCTTATGTAAGGTACAACGAAAGTTCCGACATTGTAATTAAATGAATGCCTGATTCATCAAATAATTAGTTTATCGAAATCATACGGCTGTAATTGTGATTTTTAAGTAATATTTATGATTCTGAAATTTAATAAAAATTGACCTATACAATAACTTGCAGGGAAAATTAGTGATATGTCAGGAAAATCGGGAAAGTCATCAGGTTCATTACAGATTCCTAAGGCGATACAACATACTGCTACTTTTTTGGGTGCGATTTCCCCAAAATTACAAACCCGGTTTGCGGCAAGGCTTTTCACTTCTCCTATTCGACACAAACGCCCTTCAAGGGAATTGCCAATGTTGGGTTCAAGCCGCAGACAGATTTTGTCGGTTCCATCTATCGGGAAAGAAATTGTCTGTTACGAATATGGCCTTTCCCTACAAAAAGTGTTGCTCGTGCACGGATGGTCGGGTCGTGGGACGCAACTCGTAAAAATTGCGGACGCTTTGATTGTCTCCGGATATTCCATCGTAAGTTTCGATGCGCCGGCACACGGAAATTCCAAAGGCTCTACCACAATCATGACGGAATTCATAGAAAGCATTCTTGAAATTGAAAAAACATATGGCCCTTTTGAAGCTGCCGTAGGTCATTCGCTTGGAGGCATGTCTTTGCTTAATGCAGTTGCTTCAGGGTTTAAGACCAAAGCGCTTGTTACCATCGGAAGTGGGAATAAAATCAGTGACATCCTCATTGATTTTGTCAATCGCCTGGGACAAAAAGAAGATTTGGTCCCACGCCTACGCGATCATTTTGAAGCGAAGTTTCTGGGAAAAACCATGGAATCCTATTCCGCGTATATAGCTGCGAAGGAAATCGAAATCCCTGTATTGGTCATCCATGACAAAAAAGACATGGAAGTTCCGGTATCATCGGCAGAAGGAATTACAGCTCATCTCCAAAATGCCACTTTGATGCTGACACAAGACCTCGGGCATCGAAAAATCCTCGGTAATCCGGATGTCATCCAGACTTTGGTTGACTTCATTAAAACAAAGACACAATGAAAAAGATTGCTTCCTTATTGATTATTATCCTAACCATCACTTCCTGCAATTCCCAGGATAAAAAGCAGGTTTCTCAAAAATCTGACGGTAAAAAAATTGTAAAATCCGAGGCTGAATGGAAAAAGGAACTGACTCCCGACCAATATGACGTGCTGCGGATGAAAGGAACCGAACGCCCATTCACTGGCGAGTACACCGATAATTTTGAAAAAGGTACTTACGTTTGCGCAGCTTGCGGAAATGTACTTTTCAACTCCAATGCAAAATTCAAATCGGAATGCGGCTGGCCGTCTTTTGACCAGGCCATAAAAGGTTCAGTGGAATATACTACAGATAATTCGCTCGGAATGTCACGTACCGAAGTTACCTGTGCAAAATGCGGCGGACATTTGGGTCATGTTTTTGATGACGGGCCAATCGCCACAACCGGAAAGCGTTTTTGTACCAATTCCGTTTCAATTAAATTCATACCTGCAAAATAAACATTCAACACACAGAATATGAGCTATAAAGTAGAAAAATCAGAAGACCAGTGGCGGGAGGAATTAGGCCTTGAACGCTATCGGATTTTACGCCAGAAAGGAACCGAATTTCCGCATTCTGGCAAATACAACCTGACTTTTGACAAAGGCACTTATGTATGCGGCGCCTGCGGTGAACCTTTATTCGAAAGCGATTCCAAATTCAATTCAAGCTGCGGGTGGCCATCTTTTGACGATGCGATTCCCGGAAAGATAGAATATGTCAAAGACACAACCCACGGCATGGTGCGCACCGAAATACTCTGCGCCAACTGCGGAAGTCATTTGGGGCATGTTTTTGATGACGGACCTACCGAAACCGGACAGCGCTATTGCGTCAATTCTGCCTCGGTGGACTTCAAGGAATAAAAAAGCCCGGATGTTGATTCCGGGCTTTTCGTTTCTATTTTTTTATGAACTTCATTGTTTCCTTAGATCCGTCGGTCAATTCTATTTCTAAAAAGTAAATCCCTGACCTGAATTGCTCGACATCCAAAATTTCAGATGATGATTCCCCTGTCAACTGACCTAAATTATTCACCGCTCTCAGTCGTTTAACTCCAGATGATGTGTTCACCCGAATTTGAGATGATGTCGGATTCGGATATATCGTAGCTTTTGTTAATTGCTGTTCCTCTGTTCCCAATACATAAGGCTCTCCAAAAACATTTATGGCAAACACAGCCAATGACTGATAATTCCCTGATCCGGTATAGGAAAAACCAATACCTGTAATTTCTTTAGCCTGGTTCGCAGCAAGAATTACAATTTTCTTTTCAAAAAGTTTACACGCTCCGGACTGTGAAAATTCGTTCAATTGTGCCCATTGCGTAGAGCCTCTTCCAACCCGGCTCAAACCTCCAAGAGCTACATTAGTTGTTCCTCCAACCCAGTCATAAGCAATCTGGTTATTCTGCACCTGGCTTGTACCGTCGCCAAAGTAAATAGTTACGCCAACATTGTTTGCCTGAGTTTCAGTGGCAACCCAAAGAATATAAACTTCATTTGCTTTAAAGGTCGACTGAAAGTTAAGTGCACCAGTATTGCTTGTCAAAGGCCTTAACAACAGCACATTATTGGAATCGTATGGAGCGAGTTCGTATGTCAATCCACTGGTTACTGCACTGTTTACCAATCCGGAAACTGGCAAGCCTCCTCCATAAGCGGCTGCAGATGCCACTGATCCATATGGTGTATTTGGGACGAAATCTGCCGAAAAATATTCATTTGAAAAATCAATTGTCGTCGTAGTTTTTGTATTGGCCTCTCCTCCTGTTCCATCAGCTATCACGTCATGGTTAAAACCAGAAAGTGGTACCGAATAATAGGCATTAACCTGTGTTGAAAACGGCTGTTGTTGCTGTAAAAGATTCGCTGCATTTAACCCAAATCCCGTAAATAATTGCAGCGTTATGGTGATTCCGCTAAAAATAAAGTAGTGTTTTCTCATATTGTCTGTAGTTTATTGATTTTAGAATCATAAATATAACTAAAAACAAACGTGTTATATTCAGCAAAATACTTTTTATTTATGGCGTGCCGTCGGCCACGGCCTTCACACAAAAACCACCTGCTGCGCGGCCGCCATCGCGCTGCCCGCTGTATCCCTTGCCGTTCCACCGGGTTTTGCCGGTTTGGCGTGGCTTCCGGTGGTCGCCCCGCCAAACCGGCAAAACCAGGGCACCATGGCTGCGGGGATGCCGCTTACATCGCTCACGCGTACCTCATAAAGAACCTCCCTTTCTTTAAGTAAGCCGCCCGATGTGGCCATTCCGATTCCCAAGCACATTTTGGTAACACCCAGATCATCCCTTCCAACGGGGTGGGTTCTTTACGTTTCACCAAAATCAGCCAATCATGGGGGCTGTGTCTTATCCCGTCCGCAGGCGCCTCCGTAAACACGTCCAAAACAACTCCTTCGTGCCTTCGTGTCGGCACCGGGCGCAAGCGAACCACCACAAAACAAAAAACCCCGTCCGAAGGACAGGGTTTCCAAAAAAAGGCAGCGACATACTCTCCCACAAATTGCAGTACCATCTGCGCAGGCGGGCTTAACTTCTCTGTTCGGGATGGGAAGAGGTGAGCCCCGCCGCAATAACCACCTTAAGTCGTTA
>NZ_JAAMPU010000108.1 GCF_012911565.1 Flavobacterium silvaticum
TGTGCGGTGATCACATTGGAAAGCAGCTGGAAGCCTTCGTCGAGGTTGCCGTCGCAGTTGTCGTCGACACCGTTGTACAGTACCTCGGCATGGCCTGGGTTGATGGCTGCGACCGCGTCGTCGCAATCCCCCGAAACGTTGGTATAACCACTTGGAGGCGTCAGGGCATCGGGCGCACATAACAATGCTGTCGTAACTGAACCGAATCCGTCGGAATCGGCATCGACATAAAACGAATACTCCTGTTGAATGGTAACCGTTACGCTCTCACGCACGTCACAACTTCCGGAAGTGTTATCGGCAAAATAAGCTGACCCGTCAATCAAAGGCGTACCCGGCGAAAGCGCAACCGTCGCGTCGATGGCATCATACCATACGACTCCTCCTCCATTATCGGTGGCGTCAAGATTGTCTATTGTGGCATTCTGGTTCGAGCAAAAAGTCTGGGACGGATTTTCGATAGTGGGACATGGCAGAATATCTTCTGATGTAAACAGGCGAGCAATACCTTTCTGCACAGCTCCGTCATAGGATGAGAACAAGCCTGATATGATAATTTTTTCGTCGGATTGAAAACCGATCGATGAAAGTTGGGAATCAGGCCCCGTACCCGTATCGAAAGAACTATCAAGCGAACCGTCAGTATTTATACGTGCAAGGTAGCTTTGGGACACGCTATCGTATGTCTGGAAAAAACCGCTGACGACTATTTTACCGTCCGGCTGCAATTTAATTTCGTCAATGCCGGCATCAGGCCCTACACCGGTATTAAATGCAGTATCCAATGTGCCATTCGCATCCAATCTGGCAATATACTTTTTGGTAATACCGGATACCGTCGTGAAGTTTCCCGCGACGACTACCATTCCGTCCGGTTGGACAGCTATCGACTGTACCTGGCCTGACGGTCCGGAAGCGGTATTGAACGAAGCGTCGAAAGATCCGTTTGTGTTGAGTCGCATCACCCGGCTTGCAACAGATGAGTTAAAGGAGGTAAACGAACCACCGACTATGATTTTTCCGTCCGGTTGAAGCGCCATATCAAAAAAGAATTGGTTCGGGATGGATGCCGGGGTAAAAGAGACATCAGTACTTCCGTTGGAATTTAGCCTCACCAGATAAGCACTGATTCCGGAACCATTGATATAGCCACATGCAAGGATTTTTCCATCTGGCTGAACGATGACCTTGCTGATATAAAATGCTGATGGGGTTGCTGGAATAAACGAAGTATCTACGGAACCGTCCGAATTAAGCTGGACGAGGTTATTTCTGGTCAAGCCGTTGAATGAATTGAAAACACCTGCCGCTATCGTTTTACCCGAATTCCAGGCAGTCGTATTAATATAGCCTGAAGCCCCAGTCCCCGCATCAAAGGTCGGATCCAGGTAACCTTCCGGATCCAGCCTGGCGATTGTGGGCCGGATTGTTGCATCATAGGACCAAGTGGTTCCGGCAATGATGATATTGTCGTCGGGTTGGACATGCAGTGAAATAATAGAACCTTCCGGCCCCTGGAGCGGATTGAAGGTCTGGTCCAGAGAACCATCGGAATTCACACGCGACATATTCTTGCGCGTATCGTCGCCGTAAACCTCATATAACCCGCTCACCAAAATCTTGTCATCCGGTTGTAATGCAATGTCATAAACTATGTCTGTCCCTGAACCGGGATCAAATCCGGTGTCAAGAGACCCGTTCGCATTGAGTCGCGCGATTCCGTTCCTGGAAGTGCTTCCGAATGTGGTGAACTCACCTCCAATCAGGATTTTATCGTCCGGCTGAACTTCAAGCGCCCTGATCGTGCCGTTAGTTCCTGTTCCTACGATGAAACTCGTATCGAGTGTACCGTTGGAATTGATGCGTGCGATATTGCGCCTCGAGGTTCCGTTGTACGTATTGAAGCTACCTCCTACCACTATTTTTCCGGAACCCAATATCTTGATGTCGAATATCCCCGTAGCTGCCGTACCTGGGGTAAATGTGGGATCCTGTGATCCGTCCGTATTCATCCGGGTCAAGGGGAAACCCACCATGCTGCCTATCTGCAGGGCAAATGCTCCTACAATAAGCTTACCGTCAGGTTGTAATGCAATACTGTAGACCGTTCCTGAATTACCTGTCCCGGGTGAAAAAGAAGTATCGAGACTGGCATCCGGATTTAGCCGGGCAATGCGTTGGGCAGCGGTACCGTTATACGATGAAAAAGCACCGCCGATGAGGATTTTTCCATCTGTCTGGAGTACCACACAAAAAATCTCGTTGTTGACGCCAAGGCCGGGATTAAAAGTGGTGTCGAGGCTTCCATCTGAATTCAGGCGTGCGATTCGGTTTCTTGAAGTTCCATCGTATGTGGTGAATGATCCGACAATAAGCAATTTGCCATCCGTTTGTTCAATAACCCTGGAGATGATGCCATTTGCCCCTGAACCTGTAATAAATGTAGCATCGTGTGAACCGTCCGCATTGACACGTGTTAATCTGTTGCATGTGATTCCGTTGTATGTCAGGAAATTTCCGGCCAGTACGACTTTGCCGTCCGCAAGAAGCAAAACCGATGAGACCAAGCCGTTAGGGCCATCTCCATATAAATGGGCCGATGGATGAAAAGTGGGGTCAATACTGCCCGGTTGTGCAAATCCTACTGACGCGCACAGCAACAAAAAAAGTACTACTCTGTTCATGTTATATTGGTTGTGTGTTTACTATTCCGGAGAGCCATTATCGAAAAAAAACAACAGGCAACGGCGCCAATAAAATGAGGGGCGGTAAATAAAGGGAAATTAGTTAGGGCTCTTAAAAATAGAGATTTTATTACCGAATAAAGCATCTGCTTCTGTTAAATTTATTCGGAAACCAATCAATAACCATCAATTAACCAATAAGTTACACTCATACTCACTACTAAAAAGAGGTATTTGACAGGAAAGTCAGCTATATGGATTTACAGAAGAATCCCTGAAAAACCTACGCCCATTTACGTATTGCCTCCTACCTCACATTCCATAATTTTACCCTATATTGAAACCCCATGAAAAAACGTATCTGCATAGTTGAGGACGACCAGGATTTGCGCGAAGCACTCGGTATGATGCTCCAATTCACCAACCAGTATGAAATGGCCGGAAGTTATCCGAATGCAGAACTCGCGCTTATGGACATTCCGGCTGAAGATCCGGACGCCGTGCTCATGGACATCAACCTGCCCGGTGAAAGCGGGATAACATGCGTCTCACGTTTGAAAGCGACTAACCCTGATCTACTGGTGCTCATGTGTACGTCCCATGACGATAACGAGAAGATTTTTGCGAGCCTGAAAGCAGGTGCCTCAGGCTATATCTTAAAGACCGAAGGCCCGGCTCAGATCATTGCCGCACTCGACGAACTGTTTGAAGGCGGAAGCCCCATGAGCGGAAGCATCGCACGTAAAGTAGTGGCCAGTTTCTCCAAGATGGAATCACAGAACAAGATTACGGAATCGCTGACCCTGCGCGAAAAAGAGATTCTGGATTTACTCGCCAAAGGACAGATGAATAAAGAAGTGGCGTGGGAACTCGGCATCAGTACGGGAACCGTGAGAAAACACATCCAGAACATCTACGAAAAATTGCATGTGAATACACGCGTCGAAGCCGTAAACCTGTACCTCAAACGCTGATGCGGCTGTGGGTTGGCATACTGTTTTTAGTTCCGTTATTGGTTTCGGGCCAGGCCGATAAGGCGTCGGGAACAACCCAAAACTGCATTGAAGACGATTGCCGCATCAAACAGGCATTCCTGAAGGCCGAGTACTATTTACAACAGGACGATGACCTGACCAAATCCCAACAATGGCTCGAACGCGTCAGGGAGTTGCATCAGTCCAAAACACCCGATACCTTATCGTATTACATTGACAGCCTGCAATCGGAACTGTTCTATTACATGGGATTGCACCAGTTTGGCATACACGAAGGACAAAAGGCACTTATCATTGCCAAGACACTGAACGACAGCATTCTGATGGACGATGCGAATATGTTCATAGGTATCAATTATTTCGAACTTAAGAACTACAGCCAATCAGGCAAGTACCTGTTCGATGCCAAGAAAATATATCCGAAAGCCAAACAACCGCCGCGCATCCGGTACATTATCCGGGACGAGCATATCTTCAACAACATCGCCCAGCTCAAAATAGTCGAACATGAACCCGATTCGGCTTCGTGGTATATCAAGAAAGCACTGCGTATTGCCCAAGCCAACAAAAGCCCGCGCGGCATACCGAATACCTTGCAGACACAGGGTTTGATCTATTTGGAAAAGAAACAGACCGACAGTGCGCGTATGTACTTTGACAGAAGTACCGAAGCCGCTTTACGATCCAACTTTTTCGACATACAAGTGGTCAACCTGGGTTCGCTGATGCAATGTTCCGACAATGAGGCACAGATCCAGCGCTTATTCGATAAGGCACAGGCAATCCTTAAACGCGAGAACGTCAACGACACATACCGGCAGATATTCTACACTACGGCCCTCGATGTTTTCAAAAAACAAAAGATGGACAAACAGATCATGTTGGTCCAGGACGTCATCATCGGGCTTGAGGCAAAGACAAGACTACACGGAAACGAACAGATCCAGACCATCAGCAACCAATATATCAGGAGCGAAAACCGGGTGTTGCTGCTGCGTATCGAAGAACTGAACCGACAGCGCAAAACCGCCTTGCTGCAATTGTTCGCGGCCTTGTTGGGCGTGTTGGTATTGTTGCTGGCGGTCATCAGTATCCGGCGCACAAGCAAACACCAGAAAATGCTGCTTCGGCAAAAGAATGAAATCAGCAAAGACCTTCACGACGATATCGGCAGCGGCCTGAGCAGCATCCTTATCAACGCCGACCTGTTGGGCAAGCTGTCTGAAAAAAGCGAACGACAGCAAGTGCTCAGCGCCAAAATAGCCGCTACCGGAAAGGAAGTTTCCCAACGATTGCATACGTTTATCTGGTCGCTCAACAACGAGAACAATTCACTGCGCAACTTTTGCGAATACGTACGCCATTATGCACATACGTATTTTGACGGGACTTCGGTAACGTTTCACTATGCACAAGACATTGGCAGCGCCCATACCGACTTTCTCAACGGACAGGTGCGCAAGCAGCTTTTCTTTTGTATCAAGGAAATCCTCAACAATGCACTCAAACATTCAGGGGCGACAAATGTTTCCATAGATATCCGTGCAGATAAAAAACAACTCACCGTGATCGTGTCCGACAACGGCATTGGCCTGAAGGATGAGAATGCGTTCGGCAACGGCCTCATCAACATACGCAAACGCATGGAATTGCTTGAGGGAACCATTGCCATGGAATCGGGCGACGGACTCGAGACGCGGCTTACGATTCCTTTCTGATACCCGTATGTAGCGACTACGTCAAACGGCGTATCTCCCTTCCCTGATTCCGTCAATTAACTGCGTTTCCGCCAGACAATCTACAATAAACCAATCCAATGTGCGTTTTTACCTACCCTCAATTACGTATTGATTGACATATTCGCTATCTGCACCTTTACATCGTCATAAAAAATAAGTAGTCGACCCAAAAGTTGGTGGTAATTCTTAGGGTCTATAAATCCTCCTGTTTTCACGGGAGGATTTTATTTAAAGCGAACGGGATGGAAAAGCGACACACACTATTACTGGTTTTATTCACGTTTTTTTGGGCCAATGCACAGGTCGGCATCAATACGACCGACCCAAAGGCCTTATTGGATATTCCTGTAACCAATGCCGCAGCACCTTCCAACACCGATGGAATCCTTATTCCACGTGTGACGGCTTTTCCGGCAGTCAATCCTACGGCTGCACAAAACGGGATGATGGTTTTCCTGACCCAGGATGTCGGGAGCAATTTACCCGGATTCTATTATTGGGATGGCGTTTACAACATCTGGGTAAAAATAGCGACGGGAAGTTTTGGGGCGACACTGGATCAGTCGTATGATTTTGGAGGGCCAGGAAGTGGCAGTTCCATTTGGGCCGATTCAGGGCCGGTATTGATTTCAGGATATGATGGCTTACATTCTACCGGGTTTCTGGGTGCAGGAATCTCATTCATGTCGGGTTCCGGACCAAGGATGACCTGGAATCCGAGGAAAGCGGCGTTTCGGGTCGGACATGCGTATTCCGATCAATGGGACGATGCCAATGTGGGACTAGGTTCTTTTGCAGCGGGCGACAGCGGAATCGCCTCGGGTGAGTATGCTACAGCTTTGGGCAGGTTCAGCCAGGCAACCGGTTATTCCTCCTTTGCCATGGGCCCGGGCACGATAGCTTCGGGAGATTCGGCTACGGCAATGGGATACAGTGCAACTGCTTCGGGAGCTAACGCTACTTCGCTCGGTTTGGGACCGTCTGCCAATGGAAGCGGATCGGTGGCTATGGGAATCGGATCAGGGGCTAGCGGAACTGGTGGAATTTCAATTGGGAATGCAGTACTGTCACAAACCGTTTCCGAAGTGGCTCTTGGTGGTTTCAATACGACTTACATCGCCGGTCTTAACGGATCTGTTACCTGGAATGCCACGGATCGTATCTTTTCGATCGGCAACGGAACTTCAAATACACTAAGATCCAATGCCCTTACCATCTTAAAAAACGGACTTGCCACATTGCCATCTGTAACCAACGCCTTGATTGATGCGGAGCCGACCGGAAAAGCTATCGTTACCAAAGAATGGGTCAGCGCCAATTCCGGAAGTCTGGACAGGGCATACGATTTTGGTGGAAGCGGATTAGGTAGAACCATCACCGCAGATGGCGGCGCGGTGACCATAGCCGGAACAGACGGATTGATTTCTACAGGAACGGCAAATACGGGAGCAGTTATAACCGTAGCGGGAACCGGTGTACGCATGCTATGGAATCCGAGAAAGGCAGCATTCCGCGTGGGAGGAGTCATCGGAACGAATTGGGACGATGCCAATACAGGAGCCAATTCGTTTGCTTCCGGCGAAAGTACGCGGGCATCGGGTCAATATTCGACCGCACTCGGAAAATCCAATATCGCCTCGGGGTACGGAGCTATTGCAATGGGAGAAAATACGAATTCCACCGGAACGACTTCAAGTTCATTCGGATACCAGACTACAGCTTCAGGTACCGATGCTACGGCTATGGGTACACAGTCCGTAGCGTCCGGTAGTTCGTCATTGGCTGTCGGGAATACCAATACGGCTTCGGGCAATGCTTCAGCCGCAATTGGAACGGCCGTCACTGCTGGGTCACTGAACGAAATGGCACTGGGTCGCTTTTCCACAACCTATACACCGGGAACGAATGGGGCAAATGCTTTTAACCTGACCGACCGTATTCTGTCCGTAGGAAATGGTTCCGATGCATCGAACCGTTCCAATGCCCTGATTATCTTAAAAAACGGGCTGGCTACTTTGCCATCTGTAACCAATACTTTGATAGCTGCCGAACCGACCGGAAAGGCGATTGTTACGAAAGAGTATTTAGCGGCTAATGGCGGAGCTACGCTTGATGAGGCTTATGACCATGGCGGAGCGGGTGCCGGAAGGTCAATAACTGCCGATGCGGGTGCTGTATCTATTATCGGAACCGACGGCTTTCAGGTCACGGGAACGAATAATGCGGGAGCTACTTTGTCACTTTCCGGAGCGGGTACGCGTATGTTTTTCTATCCGAGGAAGTCGGCATTCCGGGCAGGTCTCGTCACTGCTTCTCAATGGGACGATGTCAATATAGGGAGTGCATCCGTAGCATTTGGTTCAAACAGTGCCGCTTCCGGAACGGCCGCCACAGCTTTGGGAGGAAATACGATTGCCTCTGCCGAATACAGCACGGCTTTAGGTTTTGGTTCTACGGCATCGGGCAACACTTCTTTCGCGGCCGGCCAAAATACGAGCGCGCTTTCTTTTAGTGAGACTACTCTGGGAAGATTCAATACTACATACACCCCTTTGTCTGCTTCGGCATGGAATACGGCCGACAGGTTATTTTCGGTTGGGAACGGAACTTCCGCTACAGTAAGATCCAATGCGCTTACTATCTTAAAAAATGGCCTCGCGACGTTGCCTTCCGTAACCAATGCTTTGATAAATGCCGAAACTACCGGAAAGGCAATCGTCACAAAGGAATGGGTTCAGGCAAACGGCGGTTGGGGCCTTACCGGGAATTCGGGAACTACAGCCGGAACCAACTTTATTGGAACCACTGATAATGAAGACCTGATTTTCAAGCGAAACAATTTGGTATCCGGCCAAATAAGAAATACACTTAGTGCGTTCGGCCGAAGTGCGCTTGCCAATTCTGAAGATAATCAAAATACGGCTTTCGGCTATTCCGGGCTTTACCAGGCCACTACAGGAAATTTCAACAGTGCTTTTGGGTATATGTCCCTCATGGATTCAAATGGATCTTACAATTCGGCTTTCGGGTGTCAGTCTGCCCATAATATCACGGAAGGACAATCGAATTGCGCATTCGGCCAGCTTTCGCTTGGCGGGACTACGACAGGTATGTTCAACTCCGGATTCGGGCGGCATACGCTTTTGACCAATACGACCGGATCAGATAATTCGGCCTTGGGATATAATGCCGACGTTTCTACGGGAAACCTGACCAATGCCACAGCGATTGGCGCTAACGCCTATGTTACGGCGAGCAATACCATTGTCCTGGGAAGTATTGCCGGAATAAATGAGGCCACGGACAACGTGCGTGTGGGAATCGGGTTGACGGCTCCGGGCGGACAGTTCCAGCTTTCACTTGACCAGGGCCGCAAACCCGGTACGAATACCTGGACGATCGCATCAGATGAACGACTAAAAACCATCCATGGCTCTTATCAGAAAGGTCTTCCGGAAATCATCCGACTCAACCCAATCAGTTATAACTATAAAAACGTCCGCGATAAAACATTTGATGCGGAAGTCCTGAAAACCGAATATTCCGGATTCTCCGCCCAACAGGTAAAGGAAATCTTCCCGGAAGCCGTGGGAACCGACGATGACGGGTATCTGAACCTCAACATCCACCCTATCCTGATTGCATCGGTCAATGCTTTGAAGGAACTCGACCAGAAAAACAAAAATCTTGAGAACGAAAATGCGCAACTCAAGAATCAAATAACCAAACAACAGGAATTGCTTGAGGATTTATTGGAGCGGGTTTCGGCTTTGGAAAAGAAATAGTCTTGGATAAAGTCGACATTTTATGTCATCTTTACCATTTGTTTTTTCATCCCTTAGCTTTAGACAGTTAACGTAAATTGGGGTTCATTTATACAGATTTTGTTAGTACTATTCATTTATTTTATGGATAGCGGCTATTGTGTCATTCTAAACATTTCTGCCTTAGTTAAGATGTTTAACAATGGCTGATACTGATTAAATTTTAACTTTTGCGGTAGATTTTATGTAACAAGGGTATTTTGCAGATTGTTACATTGGCTCCGGGGAGGGGCCATTGGTGTTCCCTAATGAATTCCGAAATAAGTCAAGTACATTTTTTCTGTATCATTTAGCTTCGCTCAGTTCGGCTAAAGCCTCGGGTGTTAAATTATATAACCCTCAATCATACCGACTAAATCCAAATCTCATTTACCAAATGCAAACTTTTTTGTTCCCGTTGGATTATCATTGTCCATTTATTACGTCCTGCTCCGTAAAGTTCGGCTGCATCCCGGATGCCGATTAACCATTGTCAATTGTTATTTATCCCAATATTACACTTCCCTCCACTTTAAGTATCCAATAAAAATCAAACTGATTTAACCAGCTGCAACAACTTCCTTTCCCTTAGTCATAGTTCCTTGTCCATTGTTAATTATTAATTATCTTTGCCTCTATGACACTCATCTCCACCGATAACACCAAAAATCAAGAGATCGTCAAGAACGTTTTCACAATGTATCTTGAGAACAAAGGCCACCGCAAAACGCCGGAACGCTACGCCATTTTACAGGAAATCTACGATAGCGAAGATCATTTCGATATAGAAAACCTCTACATCAAGATGAAAAACAAGAACTATCGGGTAAGCCGGGCCACGCTATACAATACTATCGAATTACTTCTCGATTGCGGATTGGTGCGCAAACACCAGTTCGGGCAGAACCAGGCGCACTACGAAAAGTCTTATTTCGACAAACAGCACGATCATATCATCATGACTGATACGGGCGAAGTAATCGAGTTCTGCGACCCGCGCATCCAGACCATCAAAAAGACCATTGAGGAGATTTTTGATATCGAAATCCATAATCATTCGCTGTATTTGTACGGGAATAAGAAAAAAGAGGTTAACGGATAACAGTTAACGGTTAACGGTTAACAGTTAACGGTTGTCGCTATGATAATTAAGTTTTGGGCGTTACGAAGGCCAGGGCTGTCGGCACTCGCTTTTTCACCTCGTTTCTCACTGAAAAGAGCTCAGACAACTGCCATCCATAACGCGGCCCGTTTCCGTAATTGTCATTTCGACGTCAGGAGACCCGAGGCGAGTGGCCGAACTGAGCGGAGCTAAATCTATCTTTACTATTGAGATTTCTCCTGACGTCGAAATGACAGTTTTCATTTGCCCAATCCCAATCAAATTCCGACATTTGCCGCTTTGTTTATTAAGCACAGTAATGTAACCGTTAACTGTTATCCGTTAACCGTTAACCTATAACAACCAACATGACCGCAGACTTACTACTCGGCCTCCAGTGGGGCGACGAAGGAAAAGGAAAAATCGTAGACGTACTTACCTCTAAATACGACATCATCGCACGCTTCCAGGGCGGCCCGAATGCAGGACACACACTTGAATTCGATGGGATCAAACACGTTTTAAGAACTATTCCTTCGGGGATTTTCCATAAGAATTCAATCAATCTTATAGGAAACGGAGTGGTAATGGATCCTGTGGTTTTCCAGAAAGAAATCGAAGGCCTGGCCAAGTTCAACATCGATTTCAAGAACCGCCTGCTTATTTCAAGAAAGGCGCATTTGATCTTACCTACACACCGTTTGCTCGATGCGGCATCTGAAACGGCGAAAGGAAAAGCCAAGATTGGCTCCACGTTAAAAGGAATCGGGCCGACCTATATGGACAAAACCGGTCGTAACGGACTTCGCGTCGGGGACATCGAGCTTGAGGATTTCAAGGAGCGTTACCGCCATCTGGCAGACAAACACGAAGCCATGATCGAATTCTACGGGGTCGCCATGGAATACAACCTTGAAGAACTCGAAAAGGAATTCTTTGAAGCGGTTGAAGACCTCAGGAAATTGCAGTTCATTGATTCGGAAGAATATCTGTACCAGGCACAAAAAGCAGGAAAGTCAATACTTTGCGAAGGTGCACAGGGTTCGTTGCTCGATGTGGATTTCGGGACGTATCCGTTCGTGACGTCATCGAATACTACTGCTGCCGGAGCTTGTACAGGTCTTGGCATCGCACCAAACAAAATCAAGGAAGTCTTCGGGATTTTCAAAGCTTACACCACACGCGTCGGAAGCGGCCCGTTCCCTACGGAATTGTTCGATGAAGACGGAGCTACTATGGCCCGCGTAGGAAACGAATTCGGGTCTGTTACAGGAAGACAGAGACGTTGCGGATGGCTTGACCTTGTCGCCCTTAAATATGCAATCCGCGTGAATGGTGTAACCCAACTAATGATGATGAAAGGCGATGTATTGTCTGGATTCGAGACATTGAAAGTCGCGACTTCATATACCTACAAAGGACAACCAATAGATCATTTGCCCTACAACATAGAAGAAGAAAACGTACAGCCCGTCTACACCGAACTGAAAGGCTGGCAGGCCGATTTGACTGGAATGACCACATACGACGAACTTCCGTCTGAGTTGAAAACTTACATCGAGTTCATCGAAAAAGAAGTCGAAGTGCCTATCAAGGTCATATCGGTAGGACCGGACAGGAAACAGACGATATTGAAATAATGAAAGCTCCTTCGGGGGCTTTTTTTTGTGGCGTTCCATTCGATTTGTAGTAACTTGTCTGCATGGAATCGCTGTTTATCAAACACCTGACCTCTTATGAAAATCTTTCCGCCGAAGAAATCAGGCAGGTTCTCTCTTTTGTAAACATCACATCGCTCCAGAAAAACCAGGTCTTATTGCGTGAAGGCGATGTATGCCAATGGGTATCATTCGTGGAATCAGGCCTGTTCATGTATTACAAGCTTGGTGAATCAGGGGACGAAATCAGCTGTGACTTTGCCATGGAAAATGATTGGGT
Source organism: Flavobacterium silvaticum (assembly GCF_012911565.1). Classification (GTDB taxonomy): domain Bacteria; phylum Bacteroidota; class Bacteroidia; order Flavobacteriales; family Flavobacteriaceae; genus Flavobacterium; species Flavobacterium silvaticum. Next base: position 12,262 of record NZ_JAAMPU010000108.1, read on the forward strand.
TTCCCAATACCAGAGTTTCATCACCCAACAACCTTCACCTATTGGCATCAGGGCGCTTGAAGATTCCATCGTCTACCAGATATCTGCAAAAGCCCTGCAATCCTTATATGCGGAACTTCCTGTATTTGAACGCATCTCCCGGCAAATCGTCGAAAAGTTCTTTATGATGAACCTGATGCGTATCGACAGCTTCCAAAACCTCAAAGCCGACGAACGGTATAAGCGTTTGCTCCAAAGCCACCCCATACTCGTACAGCGTGTTCCCCAATATTACATCGCCGGTTTCCTGGGCATCGCACCTCAGTCGCTGAGCCGCATCCGGAAAAACATAAAACCATAGCATTAGTTAACAAATGTGAATGAACTGACAGTGGGCGCCCATTTAATTTTGCGGCGTAAATCAGTAACATTCAAAACGATGTCAAAATTATTTTTCACTTTATGTCTTTATTTGTCTTCTGTTTATGTGGCAAAGGCACAACAACCGGACACCCTGTCTGCGTCCCAAAATCGATTCAGTATTCTCTTTGGGCTCAACCAGCCTATTGTGCTGCGGGGCTTTAATTTCGAAGTCAATTATTCCACAAACAAATGGATTTTTGATTATTCACATGGGATCGGGCTTCATGTAGACGGGAATACGCTTGGTGATTCCTATGAAAAGCAGCAACTCGATTTCCGGATTTCACATTCGGCGGGTTTTGGGATCGGGTATCGGCTGACCGAATCATTCAATATCCGGTTCGAACCTAAAGTCCACTTTTACGAAACCTATTATACAGGCGATGCACAGAAAAGCCCGAACAGCCTTGCAGATTTTACCACCTACACGTTAGGGATCGGCGCGTATTACAACTGGCTTCCGTTTGAAAACCGCGAAAATTGGCTCAAAGGCATAACCGTTGTCCCGAGTGTTCGCTATTGGCAAAAAATAGACAGCACGCTTCCAAACAATGAATTCAGTTATTTCAATACCCGGACGAATGCGACCGAACGATTCAAGGCACCCAATATAGGGATTGCAAATTCACCTGTCGTCTTAAATATCAGTGTCGGTTATTCCTTTTGATAAAACAACTTATCTTTAATTCACCATGGAACCTATAAAAACATCTGTAATCATTATCGGGGCCGGCCCGACAGGCTTGATGCTTGCGGCCCAACTGCAACGATACGGCATCGACTTTATGCTGCTCGACAGAAATCCGGGAACATCGCCGCTTTCAAAAGCCATGATTGTGCATGCGCGTTCACTTGAAATACTCGATCAAATGGAGCTGGCCCAAAAAGCGATACAATTGGGTCGGCCCGCACATCATATCACCATGCTTGCACGGGGAAAAGCACGGGGAAGCATAGACCTTGAAGGTTCTGGGAACGGACTGAGCAAATTTCCGTTTGCACTTATTCTCGAACAAAGCAAGACCGAGAATCTGCTGGCAGATCACATCCGTCAAAAAGGAGCCGTAATCCATTGGTCTTCGGAAGTGCTTGGATTTGAGGACACCGGAAATGGAGTCTCATTATCTTATAAAGATGCTTCAGGCGTGGAGCATTTGATTACCGCCGATTATCTTGTGGGTTGTGACGGTGCTTCGAGTTTCGTGCGTCATCAGCTTGGATTATCGTTTTCCGGCGACACGCAGGAACGTATGTTTTATGTAGCCGATGTGAAGCTGAAGAGTGAAATCACCGGTTCTAAAGATGCCTATTTCGCCATGATAAAAAGAGGTTTCGTGTTGTTTTTCCCGATGGCCGAAACCGACAGGTACCGCGTAATAGGTTCCGTTCCCGATGAAATCGCTTCAAAGGAAAAGTTGTCTTTTACCGATATCAAGAATGTAATCACACAACAGCTTGGCGTTCCGGCATCGTTCCCGGAAGAATATTGGTTTTCGACTTATAAAGTGCATTCGCGTATGGCAGGACAATTCCGAAAAGGCCGTTGTTTTATTGCCGGAGATGCAGCCCATATTCATACACCAGCGGGCGGACAGGGCATGAATACCGGTCTGCAGGACGCGTACAACCTGGCGTGGAAACTGGCTTTCGCGGTAACCGAAAAAGCGACAGATTCACTATTGGATACATATGATTCGGAGCGTACCGAAAATGCAAAGCACCTGCTCAAAACAACCGACAGGATGTTCGATCTTTTAGCCGGAACCGGTGCGTTGAGTAATTTTTTGAGATTATATATGCTTCCGTTCTTCATCGGACAGATTTCGAAGATAAAATCGATCATGCGGTTTTTCTTCAAGACGGTTTCACAAATCGGAATCAAATATCCGGAAAGTCCGCTGACCCTAAAAAGCAGTGTTGGAAAAATCGAGGCCGGCGATCGTTTCCCCTATTTTCCGACAGATAAAAAACTGGATGATTTCCTCAAAAAGCCCGGATATAAACTGTTTTGGTTCGGCGCTGAAAACAATCAGGCTTTTGCCGATTTAAAATACCGATATGCCGATATTGAACCTATGGAAATCAATGCTATTCCGGAAGTTTTCAATTCACAATCGGATTTCTTTGTGGTCGTCAGGCCCGATAACTATATTGCCTACATTGGAGTGGAAGGCCAAAAAGCAGCCCAAGCTTTATCAATGAAACCCGCCTAAAGCTGTATCTTGCGGGTCATGCGTATCACCAAAATCTTCCATACCTTTTTTGAATCAGAACGGTCAGGCGGTATCGTTTTATTAGGTGCTACCATTTTTTCGCTGCTTATAGCCAACAGTTTTTTCAATGAGATGTATTCGGCTTTCTGGGCAACCGAGATAGGCGGAGAATCTATACTCAGCTGGGTAAACGATGCACTTATGGCCATCTTTTTCCTGCTTATCGGCCTTGAACTTGAACGGGAAATCTACATTGGTGAATTATCAGACATCAAAAAAGCGGCAATGCCCATTATTGGTGCTATTGGGGGAATGATCGTACCGGCAGTGATTTATTTTTCAGTCAATGCCGGATTACCTTCGGCACACGGTTGGGGAATTCCAATGGCTACCGATATCGCTTTTGCGGTTGGCATATTGTCGATGCTGGGAAACCGCGTACCGACTTCATTGAAGGTTTTCCTCACCGCGCTTGCCGTTATCGACGATTTGGGCGCCATACTGGTAATAGCAGCTTTTTACACCGAAAAGATTTCATGGATGAACCTTGGCATTTCGCTGTCCCTGTTCGCTTTTCTGTGTTTACTGAACAGATTGAAAGTCCGGAACCTGATTCCATACATCATCGGCGGAATAGCCATGTGGTACTTTATGCATCATTCCGGAATCCACGCGACCATTACGGGTGTTTTACTGGCGTTTGCACTTCCGTTTGGGAATGGGGATGAAAAATCGACATCTTACCTGCTGCAACAAGCGCTTCACGTACCTGTCGCTTTCTTTATACTGCCACTGTTCGCTTTGGCCAATACTGACATACAATTGGGAGAACATTGGCTGCAAGGGATTATTCATCCGGTCGGGCTTGGCATCATTGCCGGACTTGTGGTTGGAAAACCTGTCGGAATCTGGCTTTTCAGTTACCTTTCGGCAAAAATCGGTTTTTGCAAACTTCCTTTGGGCCTCAAATGGAAACATATATTTGGGGTCGGGATGCTTGCCGGAATTGGATTTACCATGTCCATATTCATTACACTGCTGGCATTTGATGAAGCGGAATTCATTGCATCGGCCAAAATCTGCATCCTGATTGCTTCGCTCATTTCGGGAATATTGGGCTATATTGTGTTGGGACGGATGCTGACGAAAAACCGAAAAAAGAAAAAAACGGTTACGGCCTGACGATTTCCCGGACAAACCAATAGCCGGCAGATAGGGCAAAGAAGAAAATACCGAGGTAAAAGATCACCTTCCCGTTTTTGCGGTCGTTTTGGGAAAAAGCAAAAACAGATTCTCCGTTGGGCAATGTCTTTTTATACGATTTCAAATGCCAGCCAATGATTATTCCGACTACACTGATCAACACGGCAAAAATATAACCGGCCACGATCCAGCCTGTCTGTCCTTTTTCCGGTGCAGCCAATTCTTCTAAACGTTGCTCACGGATTTGGTGAAGTTCCTCTTTGGATACTTCATGTCCGCGTTCACGCAATAGTTTCTGGGCCAGCACAAAATCAAACGGACTCCATTGGTCCTTATGGGCAAGGATGTCTTTGAGTTCGGAATCAGAGAAAGAATACAGGTAGTAATCAGGGCCTACATCATCCAAATCACCTAAAACCAGGCTTTCAATCAATCGTTCGGCTTTATTGAAATCGTCCGGATGTAATTTAAGGCTGTAGGTCGTCGTGTTATTGCCGAAAGCAAAATTCGGGTCGAATACTTTGGAATCGTCCTCAACTTCAGACGGAATGCCGTTTTGGGTAAAGAGCTGCTGTAATTCCAGAGCCTGCGCCTTATCCCGAAAACGGTCGAATGTAAGTAATTGGATTTCGTCCATATTATTTCTGCAACTGATAGATGAACGATTCGCTCGGCCCAAGCGTAATCCCGACTTTTCCTTCGCCTTTGACCACATTGAGGAACAACTTGCTCTTTTCGAACAACAAATCCCTGAGCATATATTTTCCGTCTTTGAGCCCCATTTCCTTAATGATATCGACAGGAATCTTCAATTCAAAATAGTTGCTCGCATGGGCAGAAAAATTACACGTCACAATGAGCTGCTCTTTATCTGAAGCACGCACAAACGAATAGACTTCCTGCGGATAATCTGGCTTCTGGCGGTTTACTTTCTGGATTTCAAAGAATTTCCCCGTCATGGCACTGCTGGCCTGGACAGCCGTAAGCAAATGATGATAGAAATCGATGATCTTGATTTCATCCGGAGTCAATTGGCCACCGTCGAATTTGCCGCCGTTCATCAGTCGCTGATGTGCCGGAACGCCTACGTAATCGAAAATCGACGTCCGCGAAGGTTTTCCGAAACCGCCATCTTCTGCACCGCGCTCGCCTACTTCCTGACCGAAATAAACCATGGTTGGAGACGTGGAGATAGTGGCTGAAAGCACCATAAGCGGCCTTGCCTTGAATGCATTTCCGGCGAAATCGGGCGTAGCAAGACGCTGCTCATCGTGATTTTCGAGAAAGTGCAGCATGTGGTGTTCGATATCGGCCAATCCATTTTGAATATCGGAAATGCCGTCCGGATTGGAATGTCCGCGGATCACGTCTTTGAGTTTGTCGTACAATTCGACTTTGTCGTACAGGTAATCCATTTTGCCCAGCTTGATGTAATTGCGGTATTCCTTTGGGTTATACACTTCCGCAAGCAGGAAAGCATCGGGATTTTTTGTCTTTATTGCAGAATTCATGTAGCTCCAGAATTCAACCGGAACCATTTCGGCCATGTCATAACGGAAACCGTCGACACCTTTATCCAGCCAATACAATGCAATATCACGGAACTTTTTCCACGAATCGGGAACTTCCTTGTCTTTGTCTTTCCAGAAAGCAAAGTGGTCTTTGTAATCTTTTTCGCCAAATCCTTCCGGCAATTCCGGAAAATCCTTGGAACCATCGGGCTTTACGCCATAATTGACTTTTACGGTTTCATACCAATCATCCATCGACGGCTTTGGGCTGCGCGACCCGTTTCCGGTCCATTTGGCAGGGTTTTCTACGAATTTATGGTCCGACAACGGGTTGGCTTCACCGCCGAGCGGCCTGTAGTTGCCATAATCCGGAAGCTCGAAAGCCTGGCCCGGAATGTAATAGAAGTTGTTGTTTTTGGCATATTCGACAGATGTATCGTCATCCTGCCCAAAATTACGGACACCTTTCGGGTTGTTCGCACCTTCATACTTTCTGGCGACGTGGTTCGGGACGATGTCGATCAAAAGCTTCAATCCGTTCTTATGCGTCCGTTTGATCAGCTCTTCGAATTCCTTCAATCTTTTTGACGGATCGACGGCCAGATCCGGGTTGACATTGTAATAGTCCTTTACGGCGTAAGGCGAACCGGCACGGCCTTTCACGACATCCGGGTCGTCATTCGAAATACCGTATTTGGTATAATCGCGCACAACCGCATGATGCGGCACGCCGGTGTACCAGATATAATCCACGCCGAGCGATTTTACATACTGGAGGGCGACATCGGTAAAATCATTGAACTTCCCGACTCCGTTTTCCTCTATGGTTCCCCACGGTTTATTTGCTGTTTTCTGGTTTCCGAACAGGCGTGTGAATACCTGGTATACAACTACTTTTCTTTCGGCAGGCTTGGGTTCTGTCATTTTTTTGTTTTGGGCCTGGGTCTGTATGGCTAACGCCGAGCCGGCCAACAGGGAAAGAACTATTGTTTTCATGGCGTTTGGTTTTGTTGCCCAAATATAGGCTTTCGGTTTTTTACGGGAAAGTGAAGATGCTATTTAACGTGAGTTCGATGTAAGGGCAAAGCCTGGATTCCGGAAAACGCATGGATTCAAGACGGATTTTTGGGTGATAATGGTGCTATCAGCTAAAAATCCAACGCAGGAGACGTGTGTTTTCTGGAATTAGCTCACGATTTCCTTTTAAGAATTCACTATTTCAAGCGTCAGGGAAGTTCTTACATCGAACTCACGTTAATTAACTGAATCTTAAACGGAAATGTGTTCCTTTTCCTAATTCCGTATCGACTGAGATACTGCAATGAATCGCCCGGGCCAAATCGCGTACTAAGTGTAACCCCAGGCCGCTTCTCGTTGAAGATATGACGGTTTCATCGAACAACGCACGGAAAGCATCCGGTTTTGCACCCTTTCCGTTATCGGTCAGATGAAGAATCACGGAACCGTTTTCAACCCCGGCACGCCAGACAACTTCCGGATGCTTTGACGGATCGAGATTTTTGACGGCATTCGATGTCAGGTTGCGCAGAATGGTTTTGAGGTAATCGATATCGGTTTCCAATCTAATGTCACCTGCATTTTCAAATGTGGCAAGCGGAAAAAGCTGGGCCATGTTTTCAAACACTTCGGAAACGGAAACCTGTTCAAATGATGGTTCAAACTGCTTCATCTGGCCTTTGCTCCACAACAGCAAATCTTCCATCGTTTCTAAAAGAAACTCAGCCGAATCCTGGATCTTCTTTCTGTATTGCGCCTTTTCATCTGCCGGGATATCTGTTTCCATTTCAGAAAGCTGAAGATAATTGACAACACTTGCCGCGGGACTTCTCAGGTCATGGTTCAGGATAGCGAAGAACCTTGTCTTGACAGCGTTGGCGGCTTCGAGCTCGGAGTTCAGGCGCTTTAATTTTTGGTTCGTTCTTTTCCTGTTTCGGCCCTGCCACAAAATCAATCCCCCGATTATCAACAGGAAAACGATCAATGCAATGAGGAGCCACCGTTGTTTGTTTCGGGTTTCAAGCTCGAGCTTACTGATGCGTAATTCGCGGTCTTTCAATGCCACGGCCTGTGCGGTTTCCAGATCGGCGATATGGTTTTTGTTGTCCTGTGAAAAAAGCGAATCCTTAAGCCGTTGGTATTCCTTGAGTTTGTCACGCGAACTCTGGAAACGCCCGCGTTCGAATTCTACATCGCTGTACGTTTCGAGGTTTTCGATAAGGTTCTGGATATCCTGTTGCTCGCGTCCGAGCCTGATATTCCGGACGATGTATTTTTCGGATAAATCCAACGCCAGCTTTTTGCTGATTCCCGTAGCCTTCTGTAAACTATCCGACACATAAATATCGTGGTACGATTTAGCGATATTTCCCAGATTCTGGATGGAATTGAAATGGTTCGGGAAATTAGTGTCGAAGATTTTCTGCGCCTTCTCCAATGTTTTGATTCCGGTGTCGAAATCCTTTTCCTTTTCAATGAGCCCAATGTGTGAATAATCGGTCGCCATGCCCACGGAATCAGCAATCTCTGAATAATTCTTAAGCGATTCCCGATAGTATTTGAGTGCTTCGGTTTCGTTTTTTTGCAGATGATACAACACACCGAGCAAATGGCCGCAACTCGCCACGTGGAGTTTATCCCCTAATTTCCGGTAAAGTTCGATACCTCTTTTGGCGTATTCGATTGACTTCACATAATTCTCCTGGCGCGAATATACCGTCGCAACACCTTCATGCGCCAAGGCATAAGCCTGGTCGATTTTGTGTTTTTGGGAGAATTCGAGTATGCCGAAAAAACTTTTCGAAGCCAGTTCCAAATCACTATTGTTGAGTCCAATCACCCCAATGTTAGATAACGTCTTTCCGTATTCCTTATAATCTTTGCTGTCGAGAAGTAATTTTGCCGATTTCCTGAAATACGATTCAGCCGAGGCATAATCGCCGTTTATCATAAACACTTTCGCCTTAACTGAATACGCCAGGGCAAGACCTCTCGGGTACGCCATTTTATACGAACGCGCAAGAGCCAGACGGGCAAGCGAATCTTTGACATGGAGATCTGAAGTTTTCTGGGCCGTTTCGATCCATTGGAAAACCTGTGTTGTATCTGTAAGCTTTGTTTCCGTTTGTCCAAAGAAGGAAAACGACAGCATCAGCATTGGCAAAATCAGCATCCATTTTTTCATCGGAACGAATCAATGCTTTTTTTATACGCCCGGCCGACTGGAATCAGGGCTTTGTTCGACAACTCTACTTCACGCGAATTGAATCTGGCGACAAAATGTTTCTGGACGGCATAACTCCTGTGGATGCGGACGAACGAGGCGAAGTCTTCTTCTTTGAGGACACTTCCAATACTTGACAGGATGTGATGCGTAGTATCAGTCAGTTCGATGCGCGTGTAATTTCCGAGCGCTTCGAGGTACATGATTTCACTCACGGGAATCTTCAGGTCGTATTTTCCTTCACGAATAAGGACAGTTCCGTTACCGGTTACCGATTCGACGAGAGCGGCACGGTGAAGCAGTTCCAGATAGGAAATGGCACGGTTTGCAGCAGACAGGAAACGGTCATATTTGACGGGTTTGACCAAAAAATCAAAGGCACTCGTCTCGAAGCTTTCCACGGCGTGTTCGGGATGTGACGTAACAAAGATACAGACAGGAATATCGGGGAACCTGCGTCTTAAATCGAGCCCGCTGATTCCGGGCATATCGATATCGAGAAACATGATGTCAATGGCGGAATCTTTTAACGTACTCTCAGCTTCTTCGGCAGACGCAAAACTTCCGGCCAACGTAAATTGGGGAACACGCTTCACAAACGACTGGATCATGATCCGGTCCAGGTCGTCATCGTCTATGATAAGGCACTTGGCTTCCAAAGCATCAGATTGGGGTCAAGGGCTAATGTAGTGATAAAAGTTAAAAATATTGTTGTCTGTACAGATTTACTGTCGTTGGTAAAAATCGCCAGGATCAGCCACCTATGCGAAAGTAAATTTGAGGTAAAAGACCGTATGAAATCCTTTTCCATCCTTTTGATATTGCTTTCTCAGGGTTTGCTTGCGCAGATTGGGATCAATTCGACAACACCTGCGGCTATGCTCGATGTCACGGCTTCAAGTGCTACGGCACCTTCCAATACAGACGGCATCCTGATTCCGCGGATCAATTCGTTTCCTGCAACAAACCCTACTACAGCACAATCGGGAATGATGGTGTATCTGACCACAGCATCGGGCACGAACCTTCCCGGATTTTATTATTGGGACGGAAGCTGGGTTGCCGTGGGAAGCAAAACTGGTTGGTCTGTGAATGGAAATTCGGGCACAAATGAAACGACAGATTTTATCGGCACGACCGATGTAAAATCGCTGAGTTTCAGGATGAGTAACATACCCGCAGGGAAAATCGAAAAAGTAGGTGGCAGCGTTTATTTCGGTCACTCCGCCGGAGAAGCCGCCGATCCTCCGAACACGATGTATTGCTCGGCATTTGGTTTCTGGGCACTGAAAGACAACACCGGGAGTTTTAACACTGGAATTGGAACGTATGCCCTGAGAAACAATTCTTCCGGTACTTATAACTCTAGCCTTGGATACGAGAGCTTAATGCAGAATACTACCGGAATTCAGAATACCGCAATGGGTGCATCTGCTTTATATTTTAATTCGACCGGCATAAGAAACACGGCTTTCGGATACAGGGCATTAAGGTCAAACACGACGGCCGAAAGAAATACGGCTGTAGGCACATCTGCCTTAACTGCGAATACTACTGGCTATAGCAATACGGCTGTCGGAGATGGTGCATTGGCCGGCAATACGACAGGTATCCGAAATGTTGGTATCGGACAAAGCGCACTACTTTATAATACGGTCGGGTGGGAAAATATCGGGATTGGCTGGGGTGCCTTGAATGTAAGCACGACAAGCTCGTACAATGTGGCTATCGGAAGCCTTTGCATGGTTGGCAATACCACAGGCGGTAATAATGTAGCCATCGGTTATGGCGGGCTTGGGAATATAACGACTGGCACTTACAATACTGCGGTAGGGAATTATGCAGGTGTCGCTCTGGGTGGTGGTGTCCAGAATGTCACCTGTATTGGCAACGGATCGGGCTTTGGCACTACAGTTACCAATCATATCAATATCGGGAACGGATCGGTGTTGTGGATTGGCGGTCAGACAAATTGGGGAACTTTCTCTGATGCGCGTACCAAAGACCGGATTTCAGAAGAAGTAAAAGGTCTGGACTTCATTAAAAAATTGCGCCCTGTGACCTATCATTTCAACTACGACAAGGAATTTGCCTTATTGAACAACGGAAAGAAAGATACAACCGCGGTTTACGACGGGAAATACGACATTGAAAAGATAAAATTCTCAGGCTTCATCGCACAGGAAGTAGAGAAAGCCGCCAATGAATCCGGTTACGATTTCAGCGGATTGGTTCCTCCACCAGACGGGAAAGGCGCTTACACCTTACGTTATGCCGAATTCGTCGTGCCGTTGGTCAAAGCCATGCAGGAACAACAGGAACTGATTGAAAAACTGGAAGAACGCATCCGCAGACTTGAAAAGCAAAATACTCCTGATAAATAAGTACATCAAACATAGAAGTGGTTAGGTTAGTTGGAACTTCCGTCCTTGCAGTTGGCGGAAGTTTTTTTATCGGGCATTCTGACAATTAATTCTTAAACCACAATCCACAACCACAGTTTTTCCTAAATTTGGCGAAAATTCGCTTACTTGAAAAAGAGCTTCCTTTTCGTGCTTCTGATACAGCTGATAGGCTTTTTGCCTTTGATTGCCCAACCCAAAAAACCAGCAGCACAGCCCGCAGCCAAAAAAATCATCATTGAACATTCAGATTTTGCCGACAGGAATGAAATCGAAATGCCAGGTGTCGCCCTTTTGACAGGTAATGTCCGCGTGAGTCACGACGGAGCCATCATGACCTGCAACAAAGCGTATGTGTATGAGGATGAAAATTACCTCAAGGCTTTTGGTGACGTCCACATCGTGCAAGGAGACACATTATTCCTTGACAGTCGTTACGCCGAATACAACGGTATGAACAAACAGGCTTTTGCGACCGGGAATGTCAATATGCGTTCGCCTGATATGCGTTTGGTTACTGACACTATTTATTTTGACCGCAATATCCAGGAAGCGTATTATCGTTCACCGGGCACTATTTACAACAAGGACAATGTCCTGAAAAGCAACACCGGCCGTTTTTATGTGAACCAGAAAAAGTTCCAGTTTTTGACCAAAGTCGTGGTGACGAACCCCAAATATGTATTGGAATCAAATCATCTCGATTATTACAACAACTCCGGCCACGCCTATCTCTTTGGCCCAAGTACCATAACGAGCAAGGATAATTTTATATACACCGAGAAAGGGTTTTATGACAGCAAACGCAACATCGGTCACTTTTTACGAAAATCCTACATAAAGTATAAGGATAGATTAATTGAAGGCGACAGCCTGTATTACGACCGTACGAGGGAATTTGCATCTGCTACAAGAAATGTCAAGATTACCGATACCATCAACAAAGGTTTGGTCAAGGGTCAATACGGTGAAGTGTACAAGGCAAAGGATTCGAGTTTTGTGACGGGGCACGCGGTTGCGATAAATCTTGTGGAAAAAGATTCGGTTTACATACACGGAAAACGCCTGGTGTTGACAGGACCGGCTGAAAACAGGATTATCAGGGCTTATCCGAACGCCCGTATCTTCAAAGTAGATTTGAGCGGAAAGTGCGATTCGATCCATTCGAGCCAACTGACCGGAATCACAAAAATGATCGGACGACCTGTTTTGTGGAATTTCGACAACCAGCTCACGGGCGACATCATGCATTTGCTCGGCGACAGCAAGACGGAGAAACTGGATTCATTAAAAGTGCTCGGTAACGCTTTTGTGGTGTCGAAGGACACGGTAGGAACAGGCTATAATCAGGTAAAGGGCGCGAATTTGTACGGAAAATTCAAGGACAACAAGCTGTCTGAAGTCGACCTGATAAAAAATACAGAGGCTATTTATTACATGAGGGACGACGAAACCCACGACCTCATCGGCATCAACAAAAGCGCAGGAAGCCGTATCAATCTGATCATTGAAGAAAACAAAATCCGGACGATGACGGTTTTCGACAAACCAGCCGGAGACATTTTACCTGAAAAGGATTTTCCCGAAAATGCCCGAAAGTTGCGCGGTTTTATTTGGCGCGGAGAGGAACGCATCAAAACCAAAGACGATATTTTTCCGCCTGAGGAAGAAGAAATCGAGCGGCAGGCTCAGGAAGAAAGTAAGAAAGACGCTGCAAAACCAGATGTTCCAATGGAGCCACGCAAGGAAACGTTGAATTATGATGAGATTCAAAAGCATCCGGAAAAGTCGGAACCTAAAAATAAAAAAGGCAAAAAGAAATGACCGGAATTGTAAATCTTTAATTTAACATTTCAGGCATTTTTTCTGTATTTAGGATATTTCAGAAACAACTATCTTTTCACAGGGAAGGGGCCAATGGTGTCCCTACGAATTCTCCGGAAATATCAGATACAGAAAAAATATATCATTTGTTAAAATTTGAAATTAATAATACGCCGACTTACCAATAAAAACTTCAACTGCAGCTATTGTTGCGTTGTTCACAAATCGTTTCAACATTCCTCCTGAAGTTTAGATCTGCTAATTACATCATCCGCTAATCGACCATGATCACCGATTTCTATAAATACCAGGCACAAACCTCGCTCCATCCACTCGGATTGGAAATTTCACATGCTGATGGTTCCTACATTTACGATACTTCCGGAAAGAAACACCTGGATTTTGTCGCAGGTGTTTCTGCAGTTTCCGTCGGACACAGGAATGAATACGTCAACAATGCCATCAAAAATCAGCTGGACAAGTATTCACATGTGATGGTCTATGGCGAATACGCTCAAAATCCGGCGACCGAGTATTGCAAACAACTGGCTTCACTCCTGCCCGATTCACTAAACAAGGTTTATCTGGTCAATTCGGGAACCGAGGCTACAGAAGGCGCCCTCAAACTCGCGCGTCGCGCAACGGGCCGCAGTCAGTTGATTTCCTGCCACAAAGCGTATCACGGCAATACGATGGGTTCGATGAGCGTTATGGGTCATGAGGAACGCAAACAGATTTTCCGGCCATTGATACCGGATGTGGATTTTATTACGTTCAATTCCGAAGAAGATTTGCAGAAGATCACCACCAGAACCGCCGGGGTCATTTTAGAAAGCATCCAGGGCGGCGCGGGTTTTATACAACCTGAAAACGGCTGGTTCAAAAAAGTCCGTGAACGTTGTACCGAAGTTGGCGCGATGATGATTGTCGATGAGATACAGCCTGGTTTTGGCCGAACCGGAAAATGGTTCGGGTTTGAAAACTACGATGCCGTTCCGGACGTACTTATCATTGGTAAAGGAATGGCCGGAGGAATGCCGGCAGGCGCGTTCGTTGCAGATGAAAGGAAGATGGATCTTTTAAGCCACGATCCGAAGCTCGGACACATCACGACATTTGGCGGACATCCTGTCATTGCGGCAGCAGCACTGGCAACTTTACAGGAAATCGCTCAAAAAGAACTGATTCCGGCAACACTTGAGAAGGAAAAACTGTTCCGGAGTTTACTGGAACATTCTTTGATAACCGAAATTCGCGGAAAAGGCCTGATGCTCGCAGCAATGACAGCTTCTCCCGAAATCACTGATTCTATAATTTTAAAATGCCATGATAAGGGATTGATCCTTTTCTGGCTGCTCTTTGAAGGCCGGGCCATTCGCATAACGCCGCCGCTGACGATTTCTGAAGACGAGATCCGGGAAGGATGCAAGATTCTTTTGGAAGTGATGGATGAGGTTTTGTTAACGGTTAACAGATAACAGTTAACTATTAACTCTAAAAATTCTGTTAATTAAATTGTTCACAACAATAGCCTGCTTCCCAAATCAACCGAACCCTTGTTCGCTAATTTTAATCGCAGGATAATTCTAAAATATTGAGTATGCAGCTTAGCAACGAAGAAGAAGAATACAACCTATCCTTATCTAAATTCGAATCGATGCTCAAAACGAACAAAGTACTTTTCTTTGATTCGGAAGAATTTGAAGACATCATTCTCCATTACCTCGATACGGGTAAAGCCTCACTGGCAAAAAAAGCACTCAAACTGGCATTGGAACAACACCCGAGATCGACCGGCCTTAAACTGGTACAGGTGGAAATGCTTATTTACGATGACAAGCTCGATCAGGCAGAAAAACTACTCAACGAGCTTTATGCCATTGAACCTCACAACGAAGAGATTTACATTCAGCGCGCCAACATCCATTCCAAACGCGACAAGCATGAGGAAGCTGTCGAGGAGCTGAAAATCGCCTTACAATACACCGAAGATTTCGCCGACGTCTACAACCTGATGGGAATGGAATATTTGTTCATGGACAATCTTGAACTGGCTAAGGAGAACTTTATCAAATGCCTCGAAGAAGATCCGGAAGACCAGGCGGCACTATATAATGTAGTGTATTGCTTTGAGTTTTTGGACCAAAACCGCGAGGCTATCGAATTCCTGACAAGTTATATAGATTCGAATCCGTATTCTGAAATTGCCTGGCACCAGATTGGACGTTTGCATTACGGACTGAAAGAATACGAAGCGGCTTTGCGTGCCTTTGATTATGCTACTTTGGTTGATGACGAATTCCTTGGCGCTTTCATGGAAAAAGGAAAATCGCTTGAACGACTGAAGCGTTACGACGAAGCGATCGAAAGTTACAACCGCACGATTGAACTTGACGACCCGACATCTTATGCCTTGATGCGAATTGGAAAGTGCTACGAAAAACTCGGAAAGAAAGCCCTGGCACTTAAGTTCTACAACAAAACCGTACACGAAGATCCGTTATTGGACAAAGGCTGGATTGCGATAACTGATTTTTATGTTCGCGAGAAGAACTTTCAAAAGGCGTTATTCTATGTGAACAAGGCGTTGAACATCGACAACTCAAACCGATTGTACTGGAAACGTTACGCGGTGATTAACAAGGAAATGAATTTTTGGGAAGAAGCCGAAATGGGCTACCGGAAAGCCGTGGAACTCGGTGATTCCCAATTGGACACGTGGTTATTCTGGGTTGACATCCTTCAGTATTTAGGAGAATTCCAGGCGGCTGAACAGACGTTGATCCAGGCCATGGATTATTTCCCAGATCATTATGAAATAGAATATCGTCTTGCCGGAATCCATTTTATTCTAGGCGACGATAAAAAAGGAAAATATCATTTGAGCAACGCGCTGCGGACGAATTTCAAACATCATACGCTTTTGAAAGAATTATTCCCCGCGGCCTGGGACAGAAAAATGGTCCAGAACCTGATTGAAAAATACAGAAACGCATAATTTTCTGCCATATTTAACCTTGATGAGCCCGATCCCAAATCGGGCTTATTCTTTTCCACTGGTTTCGCAGCAAGCACAAA
The DNA here is from genome assembly GCF_012911565.1 of Flavobacterium silvaticum. Classification (GTDB taxonomy): domain Bacteria; phylum Bacteroidota; class Bacteroidia; order Flavobacteriales; family Flavobacteriaceae; genus Flavobacterium; species Flavobacterium silvaticum. The sequence goes on from NZ_JAAMPU010000108.1 coordinate 28,136, forward strand.
ATATCTAAACCAATGAGATTCTTGTTACTTTTGACGAATGAGCACCGAAATAGAAAAACGCGTTTACGGATTGATTGGAAAAAACATTGGTTATTCTTTTTCAAGGAATTATTTCACCGATAAATTCGAATCGCTCAAACTTGAAGGTTTTGAATACCGGAATTTCGATTTGGCAGATTTATCAGGACTATCGGATGTCTTTCAAACCGAAAACCTGCGCGGATTGAACGTAACGATTCCATACAAAGAAGAAATCATCCCTAAACTCGACAGCCTTTCCCAAAAAGCACTTGCGATTGGCGCTGTAAATACCATCCGGATTCTGCCCGATGGAACGCACAAAGGCTATAATACAGATTGGTTCGGATTCAAAAAAGCGTTGGAACCACTTCTGCAACCGCATCATCAAAAGGCATTGATACTTGGAACCGGCGGCTCTTCGAAAGCTGTTTCTTTTGCCCTGAACAGATTGGGAATCGCCCACACGATCGTATCACGTGAGGAAAAACCCGGAATGATAGATTACAACCGCATCAACGAAACCACATTCGACAATTATCAGATTCTCATCAATTGCACGCCTTTGGGAACTTTTCCGAATGTGGAAAGCTGTCCGCCTTTGCCGTATCAGTTCTTCACTGAAAAACATATCGCCTTCGATTTGGTCTATAATCCGGCGGAAACCGAATTCATGAGACGTGCTAAACAACATGGCGCAACGGTTTCGAACGGTTACGCCATGTTGGTGAATCAGGCCGAAAAAGCCTGGAGAATCTGGAACAAATAATTATTTTTCGGTACAGTTGCAAAGTGTCTTATCACCTTGGCCGAACGTATATTTCGTATCTGCTTTTGAAATAAAATGCCCGTCGGCAGATTGATATTTATTGACCGTTTCCGTTTTCGCCATCCTGAAAATTTCAGATTTACCTTCTTTTACCACGTCCACAGTAATCGAATCGGCAGCATTTTCTTTTGGCCAGTCCACATTGATCTCATAAGCGTTATCACACGTTAAGCCGACGGTTTCTGTCTTTGCGGCTTGTTTTGGCGTGACTTCGGGAGCTACCACTGCAGTGTCATTGATAACCTGATTGTTATCCTGTTCCGGCGTAACGACATCTTTTTTGCACGAAGCAAATAATCCAACTGCAACTGCTGCAGCACATAACATAATTTTTTTCATTGGTTTGTTGTTTATGTTTAAAATCTGACGTTCAGATAGCAATCGTAAATTAAGCATAACAGGAGCCAACGGAAGTTTCAGGATTCATTCAAACCTTTATATTATCTTTTGATTTTGCTTTTACCGACTTCCCTTGTTTGTTTTGTACTTTAAAATGGCTTTACTACCTTAGAGCCCCAATTTGATTACGAACATCATCAGTATTACGCATGTCAGAAGAAAAGAACGATAACCTGCCATTGGCAGACGGAGCAAACGAAATCCCGACAAACGAAATTGTAACTCCTCAAACGGAACCTGCCGAAGCAGTCCACGAGCCTCTAGCCGACGCCATGAAAGCCGAATCGGAAAAACCCGAAGACGAAGAGATGGCAACACCGGAAGAAGTCGCAGCACCGGAAACGGAAGTTGCAGCGGAAAAGCCTGCAGCCGAATCTGAACCGGAAGAAACCCACGGCCCGGGAGAAGCGTTGCTGGCTGAATCCAAAGATGCCGAAGTTGAGGAAGAAGCTCCGAATGTCGTCACGCTGACAGATGAAGAAGTAGCCGATGACAGTTTGGTCGTAGAAGACAATTCCGCTATTTTGGGAGAACCCGATCCGATTGTCGAACTGGCTGAACCTGCCGATACTTCAAGTGAAGAACCGACTGAAAGTTCAGTTGAAACCGTTACCGATACTTCTGACGCCGTAGCCGCCATATCTGAATCAAATGCCGCCGATGGTGAAGACGAATCGATCGCCGCACGTCATGATGTTCCTGAAAAAGATTACGAATCGTTGACCATGGAACAGCTTGAAGCGGAATTGGAGCAGCTTGCTTCTGTCGAGAAAGTCATGTCGGTTAAAGATCACGTCGAGCAGGTCCGTTCGGCATTCCTTTCCAAATATTATCATTTCATCGACGAAAAGCGTGAAGAATGGAAGGCCGAAAATCCGGAAACCACAGAAGAATTCGAGTATCACTTTCCTTTGAAGCAAAAGTTCGATGCCGCTTATAATCAATACCGCGACAAGAAAAACGCGCATTTCAAGAATATCCAGAATAACCTCGAAGCCAACCTGAAGAATCGCCTGGCTTTGGTCGAGGAACTCAAGAATCTTCTCAATCCACAGGAGAACATGAAGGATGCGCTCAAGCATTTCAACGACATTCGTGAACGTTGGAAAAATGCAGGGCCGATTCCGAAGGACAAATACAACCACGTCTGGAACAACTATCATTTCCATTTAGAGAATTTCTACGATTACCTGCATCTTGATCGCGAAGCGCGTGACCAGGATTTCAAGCATAATTTAGAGCAGAAGCAGAAAATCATCGCACGGGCCGAAGAACTCGTCAATGAAACCGACATCAGCAAGGCATTTCGTGAATTGCAGGATTTGCACCGTATCTGGAAAGAAGAAATCGGGCCTGTATCACGCGAGAACCGCGAGGAAATCTGGAACCGTTTCAGTGAACTCACACGCCTGATGCATGACAAACGTGAGGCGCTTTACGAATCGCAACGCGGAAAGGAAACCGAAAACCTCGAAAAGAAAAAAGATATCATTGCCCGTATCGAAGCGGTAACTGCCGAACCTGTCACAATACATACACAATGGCAGCCGCAAATAGATAAAATCGAAGCCTTGCGTAACGAGTTTTTTGCTATTGGCAAAGTTCCGCCTGAAGTCAATGAACAGACATGGGCTGATTTCAAGACTGCCGTCCGCAACTTCAATGTCAACAAGAATTCGTTCTACAAGGACATCAAAAAAGAACAACAGGACAACCTGAATAAAAAACTGGCCCTTGTGGAAAAAGCAAAGGCGCTTCAGGAAAGTGAAGATTTCGCTGCTGCGACACCAGTCATGAAGCAGATTCAGGAAGAATGGAAGACTATCGGTCACGTACCGAGAAAATATTCCGACAAAATCTGGAAGGATTTCCGCGAAGCCTGTAACCATTATTTCGAAAAGCTCAAAGCATCACGTAACGAATCGAGCGACGAGGAAACAGCCGCTTACGAGAACAAGAAAAATTACCTCGAGCAGCTTCGGAACTTTGAAATGACCGGTGTCCACAAAACCGATCTCGATGCGATAAAGGCCCACATAGAAACATGGAAAGGCTTGGGTAAAGTGTCTTTTAACAAGCGTCACATAGAAGGGAAATTCAATAAAATCCTCGATGCCTTGTTCGAAAAACTGAGCCTGAGCAAGAAAGACACCGATATGGCCCGTTTCAACAACCGTATCGAATCCTTGTCTGCCAGCGACGACACACGTAAACTCGATAATGAGAAAGTGTTTTTGATGCGTAAGATAGAAGAAGTACAAGGCGAGATTTTCCAATTGGAGAACAACATACAGTTCTTCGCCAACGCCAAAAAAGACAATCCTATGGTGGCCGAAGTACGCAGGAACATAGAAAAGCACAAGGAAGAACTGGATACATTGAAGCAGAAACTAAAACAACTGCGCAGTATACAATAGCTAATCATTTATTGGAAAGGTTCAGGGTTTTGATAGCGATTTTAAAATCGAAATCAGGCTTTGAACCTTTTTGCTTTTTCAAAATTCAGGAACAATGAAACTTTCGATTAAAAATATGGTTTGCCCCAGATGCATTTCTGCCGTCGGTCAGGTTCTGGATCAAACAGGCATTACAGATGCCAAGGTTTCTCTGGGTGAAATCGAATTATCTGAAGCACTTTCCGAAAATCGGAAAAACAAACTGAAGGAGGAACTTCAAAAGTTAGGATTTGAATTACTCGATGACAAAGACACACAGCTAGTCGAGCGCATCAGGACGCTCATCATTGAATTGGTTTACAGAAAGGACAATGAACTTTCAGGAACACTTTCAGCTTATCTTTCTTCACAGCTCAACCGTGATTACGGTTTTCTAAGCGCCGTTTTTTCACAGACGCGCGGCATCACGATCGAACAATTCTACATTCTCCAAAAAATTGAGCGCGTCAAGGAGCTGCTTTCTTATGGCGAAGACAACCTCAATGAAATTGCCGACCGCCTTGGTTACAGCAGCCCTTCGCATTTATCACGCCAGTTCAAGGCTACCATTGGAATGACACCGAGTGAATTCCGCAAGACGCATAACCAGCTCAGAACTTCCATCGATAATATCTAGGAAAATATTTTCTAGAATTGTATCAGTTGATTCTTTGGGATTTACTTTGCTTTGCATCGTACAGTTCGGCTGCGCCTCGGGTTTTAGATTTTTGGATCATTGAATCGTTGGATCTGCGCTTCTACGCCCAGAATGTCCATTGTTAATTGTTAATCGTTAATTATTAATTGTTAATTCCATGACCCACACCTATAAAATCTCCGGAATGACCTGCGAAGGCTGCTTATACAAAGTCGAACATTTGTTGTCACAAATTCAAGGTGTCACGAATGTTAAGGTTTCACTTGAAGACAATACCGCGACAGTAGATATGAATAGGCACGTTCCTGAAACTGAAATCACAGAATCGCTTGGTGGCCCGAATTCAAAATATAAGTTACAGGATCCTGCCCAAACGAATACAAACGCCACTGATTTTGAACAGCTTATGCAACGCAGTTGGTTTGAGACATACAAACCTATCTTGTTGATTTTCGGGTATATTTTGGTTGTGACTTTGCTGATCCAATTCCGGAATGATGCTTTCAACGCCATGCAAGCCATGCGTCACTTTATGGCCGGTTTCTTTCTTGTTTTTTCCTTTTTCAAATTATTAAACCTTAAAGGATTCGCAGAAAGTTATGCAATGTATGATGTCATTGCGAGAAAATTTCCGGTCTGGGGATATTTATACGCGTTTGTGGAATTAGGACTTGGCATTGCCTATCTGGTCGATTTCAACCCTGTGGTGACGAATACCATCAATCTTTTGGTGATGTCGGTTTCCATAATCGGGGTTTTGCAGACGGTGCTGAATAAAAAGAAAATCCAATGCGCCTGCCTTGGCGATATATTCAAACTGCCGATGAGTACCGTCACGATTGTAGAAGACGGATTGATGATACTCATGGCAATCGCAATGCTGGCACTTTAAACAATTATTGTCTCAATTTACCGCGAGTGCAGCCCGGCTTGAGCGGTTATCCTTGCGCAGCCGAACCCGTGCATCACGCGGAAACGGACGGCGATTTTATGAGCCCGTCCGGGCCGCAGTGATGCCGGAGTTTGGCAAACAAGATAATAGCGGAAGACGGAAATTGCTGCCCCTATATTGACTTTCCCGACTTTCCCAACTTTACTGACTTTCCCGACTTCCGATCTTCCGATCTCCCGATCTCCCGATCTCCCGATCTCCCAATCTTCCGAACCAAACCAAAAAGCAAAAGCCGCCCCGATTTCTCAAAGCGGCAATCACTAAAAATAAAAACTAAACTACTCTATGATGTTATTTCTCACGGCAAATGTAGCTTCATTACAAGTATCTGACTTTCCCTTAACGTTACCTTTTTGTAAACCATCTTTTTTTTATAGTGTTTTGATTTTCAATGTTTTAAATTTTTTAAAATACTATTTCCAATTCGATAAAAACACGAAACCGTAACATTAAAACTACATTATGCTAATGCGTTGACGATAAGTTTGCACAAAATTTATCTCAATGAAAAAAATCTACTCTTTAGGCGCCGTCATGGCGTTGCTGTTTTTTTCCTGTACCGATGACCGGGATTTTCCAGCAACTGAGATTCCCGTAAATCCGGAAGCTGTCCTAATCCACTATTGGAATTTCAACAGTGCTTCCGGAACAATCACATCGGTAGATACCGACTTCTCATTAATTGCTGGCGGCGGCCAGATTTCCTATCCCGGAACCGGCGACGGTTATATGGACGACTTTGATCCGGGATATGATTTGAATGCGAGAAACAGTGATGCCGCGGGATCTGGAATCCGGGCACGAAACCCAAGCGATACGCGTGACCTTATTTTTTCTTTGCCATCAACAGGTTTCAAAGACCTCGTATTACAATTCGCTACAGCCCGAACCGGATCTGGGGCAACAACCCAGGAATATTCCTATTCACTTGACGGCACTAATTTTATAACCACAGGATTGTCTGTCGCTTCTTTTATTCCTTCCGAAGATCCGATGAGCAATATCGTAGCGATTGATTTCACGTCTGTAACGGGCGCAAACGACAATGCAAATTTTACGTTCCGGATCCAGTTCACCGGTGATGCCGCAGCAGGCACATCCGGAAACAACCGTTTTGACAACGTGACCCTTGAAGGCGTTCCGTTGACCGATGGTCCCGGACCAGGCCCGGACCCGACACTTCACTTATTCCATTACTGGAACTTCAATGCCTTGCCTTCCGGAACACTGACTTCCGTTGCTCCGGACAGTTCGCTTATTACCGGTAGCAGTGCCGCGATAACCTATCCGGGAACGGGTGCCGGTTATATGGATGGGTTTGATCCGGGTTCTGCGGAGAACAGCCGTAACGGTGATGTTGCAGGTGGCGGAATACGAATGCGTAACCCAAGCAACACACGCGACATGGTGATTTCTGCACCAACAACGGGTTATCAGAATATCATCGTAAAATTTGCTACCGCAAAAAGTTCTGCATCCGGAGCTTCTGTCCAAAACTATAGCTACACATTGAACGGAACCGATTACATCACTGCAAATCTTCCGGTTGTAACCTTTAGTCCGGATATCGACCCTGCTTATATTGTAGTAACACTCGATTTTACGTCAATCGCAGGAGCTGACAATAATGCTTCATTCGGTGTCAAGATCAGTTTTGCCGGATCTGAAGCCGCCGGAAGCAGCGGAAACAACCGTTTCGATAACCTAACCTTTGAAGGAAACGCACTATGAGACTATTCTTTTTTGCCACAGCCCTATCCGTTTGTGCTGTATCTGGCCTTTTTGCACAAAAGCCAACCCAACTCAAACCGGTTTCATTTGTTTCCCTGAATGTCCCGGAACCGTCTGACATTTGTTATTCCGCTGTAACCAAATCTTACTTTATAGCGAGTGACAGCGGTTATTTATCTGAGACTGACCGAGACGGAAAAGTGCTTCAGCAAACACCTTTGATGGTATCTGATTTTGAGGCCGTCGCCACAGATGGGGAATTCGTTTACGCCATAGATGAAACCCGACGCGATGTGTACTTCTTCAATCCAAAGACGCTTGCCATAGAGCGTGTCGTAAACGTACCTTTTTCCGGCGGACGCAACAAAGGTTATGAAGCTATGGTTTACAACAAGGTAAAAAACTGCTGGATCCTGATAACTGAACGCGAACCCGTGATTCTATTTGAGGCCGATAAAGAATTCCGTATCACGAACAAAGTCGATCTTTCTAAGATTGCGACAGATATTTCAGCAGCGACCTGGTATAATGATGCCATTTGGCTGATGAGTGATATGGATATGATCCTGTTTAAAATCAACCCTAAGACATATGCCGTAGAAGGTAAATGGTACTTGCCGGTACTGAATCCGGAAGGAATCACCTTTGATGAAAACGGCAACCTCTTGGTGACCTGCGACGATATGCAGCGCCTGTATTATTTTGAAAACCCGGAGAAAAAATAATCATGAAGAACTATATACTCGCTTTGGCCAGTCTTGCAACGGCCACTTCTTTTGCCCAGCTTACCCTTTCCAACGGACATCACGTACTGGAACTTACGGGTGAAGTTTCGGCTTATTATAATTATCGTGAACTTAAAAGTGGTGAGTTCGACCACAAAAAAGACCGTTTCAAGCTGCGCGATGCCCAAATAGAACTCGAAGGTCGCGTAGGCGGCGACTGGAATTACGAGCTTCAGGTGGATTTTGCCGATATGGCCGCCCAGAACAACGGCGAAGAATTCGACCCTGAAAACCCTGGATTGATGGAAGCCCGTATCAAGTACAAAGGATTGCGTTTCATGGATGTCGAGGTCGGATATGGGAAACTGTATTACTCGCGTGCTTCACTTGTCCCGTTTGATTATTCCGCATTCTGGCAGCGTGCGGAATTGGTCCGTGGATCCATTTTTTCCCAGCGCGATGTAGGTATTACCGTGATGAAGAATTTCTGGAAACAACGTGCGAACATTTATCTGGGCGCTTACACCGGTTTGGGTGAGAAATCGCTTGGAGGTGATAATGACCCGAGTGGAAACCCGGAATTTATCGGACGTGTCGATGTGAGTTATCCGGCACGTGCCCGTTTTCGCGATATCGATGACAGACATTCGCCGATTCCTTTATTTGCGTTAGGTGTAAACGGGCGATTCATGAACAAAAAATTGCCAGATGGAGAAGTCTTCCCTACCGATGCCTATGGCGAATACGGATGGAAAGTGGTCGATGGTAAAAGGTATGTCTACGGATTCGATGCCTCATTTATGTACATGGGCTTTAGCGGATCATTTGAAATGCATCAGATCAAAGCACAACCTCAGCATGCCGACGATCCTTTATTCCTGAATACGACTCCTGACCAGAATCACGGCTATGTGCTTATGGGTGGATATGTGGCCCAATTGAACTATTTTGTAAAAAGTGCACGCACAATCCTGTCGGCCCGTTATGAAGAATTGGATTTGAACGATTTGAATCCGGGGAATTCACAGCGTATTTCGGGAGCTATCGCTTATCAGATCCAGGGTTATAATGCTATGGTGAAACTGCAATACTTCAATATCATCAAAGAAGAAAGCATCGACCCGCTTAAATGGGAAAATCAATTGCGGTTGGGAATCCAGTTCCAGTTCAAGTAAGTGAATACTTTACCATAGGAAAGCCGCTCTTTAACCGGGCGGCTTTTTTTATATGCCTGAATCACCAAAAGAATATTCACGCTCCACTTTGGCTATGCGGACGATGTAGTTTTCATACCACTGGGTTTGGCCTTTTTCCTGTGCCAGCAAATGTTCGGCGTTTTGTTTCCAGGCCGAAATACTGTCGAGGTCTTTCCAATACGAAACCGTGATGCCAATGTCATTCCGGGCCGATTCGACGCCGAGAAATCCGGATTGTTCGCGGGCGAGTTCGACCATTCGATTAGCGGTATCGGCGTAACCATCGTTGGTTGTGGTTCTTGTGGATCTGAAAATGACGGCGTAATACATGGTTGAAAGATGATTTGAATAAAGTTCCCGCATGAGCGATGCGAGCGGTTATCCTTTTGTGACAACTGAATGCCTGTAAAATTCCTTTTGCTTATTTTTATTTTGACGGTCAAAAAAAATCAGCACAAAAGATAGAAGCGGGCAGCGCGGCGGCGGCTTAGCAAAACAAGGCTCTGCCTTAGTTTTGGTTAGCCGGCGACATGCCAAAACCATTATTAATTATTACTTGTTAATTAGTATTTAATCAACCCAGCTTCTTCGCCTCATTCCAGAAAACATCCATTTCCGCAAGTGTCATTTCACTCAGTGGTTTTCCGATTTCGGAGGCGCGGCTTTCGAGATGCTGGAACCGATGAATGAATTTTTTGTTCGTGCGTTCGAGGGCATCTTCCGGGTTTATATCGAGGAATCGGGCGTAGTTGATGAGTGAAAATAGTACGTCACCGAATTCGGCTTCAATCTTATCCTTATCGCTGTTGGTCACTTCTTCATGAAATTCCGAAAGTTCTTCCTGTACTTTTTCCCAGACCTGTTCCGGTTGTTCCCAATCGAAACCGACACCTCTGGCTTTATCTTGTATTCGCGAGGCCTTTACCAAAGCCGGCAGACTTTTTGGCACGCCTTCCAGCACGGACTTCTTGCCTTCTTTGAGTTTGAGCTTTTCCCAGTTCTGCTTGACTTCTTCTTCGTCTTTTACTTCGACATCTCCGTAAATATGCGGATGGCGATGGATAAGTTTGTCACAGATTTCATTGGCGACATCGGCTATATCAAAATCTCCGGTTTCACTCCCGATTTTGGCATAGAATACAATGTGCAGCAATAAATCCCCGAGTTCCTTTTTTACTTCCTGCAGGTTGTTGTCAAGTATGGCATCGCCGAGTTCATAGGTTTCTTCGATGGTCAGGTGACGCAACGATTGCAGCGTCTGCTTTTTATCCCACGGACATTTGGCTCGAAGATCGTCCATGATGTCGAGAAGGCGGGAGAAAGCCGTTAGTTGGAAGTCGCGGGACATCTTATTTATTTTTTATTTTTATTAGTATTGGGCAGTGAAATTGGGTTTTCCTTAGATTTTAGACCTGCATGGTTTAGTAAACCTGGAGGGTTTAAAAACCTTCCAGGTCTATGATAAGAAATCCGGCACAATTTCAATTACATAAAATCTGCATCTTTTGTTAAAGCTTAAAAATAAAAAATCCCGCTTCCAATTAACGGCCGCGGGATTATGATTTATCAAAAGATGTGAACTATTCCTTCTTTTTTGTCTTGGCTTTTGGCTTTGGAGCTTCGGCTGTTTCTTCCGTCTTTGCCTTTTTAGCTTTGACTGGTTTTTCTTCTACCACAGCTGCCTCTTCTGCTTTTGGAGCTTCAGCTGCAACAGGCTCTTCTTTGGAAACCATTCCTTTGGCCTGAAGGATGTTGTACCAACTCAATACTTTCTTGATATCGGAGGGATAAACACGATCCTGGTCGAAATCCGGGAAAACTTCTCCAAAATAGGAAAGCAATTCGGCGTTGTCTGACTTTGGGGACAAAGCAGGTCCTTCATTTTCTTTTTTTGCGATACTGCGCATTACTTCGGACAGGGGTTTTTCGCCAGAAACCGAATACATCGAAATCTCCGACAACAGGCTTACATTATTGCGCAACCCGACTGTTACTTTTTTTCCATCGAGCAAGGATTCGGCTACAAAGCCTGTACGGGTTTGGATTTTCAATTCATATAAACCCGGTTTTCCGGAAATTGCGAGGATTTTGTCTACGTTCATTCTTGAAGTCGAAAGCCGAAAGTCGAAAGTCGAAAGACTATGACAGCGAGCTTTAATTATTAATTGTTACTTATTACTTATTAATTACCTTCCTTTTTTGGCGACAAACTTCATCCTGTAATCCGGACGTGTTTTACCATCCATGATGTTTTGAAGCTTTCGTTTGATGAGCTGTTTTTTCAACCCGGAAATCCGGTCGGTGAATAGAATTCCTTCAATATGATCATACTCATGTTGGATGACACGCGCAATCAGTCCTGAATAGACATCGGTTCTTCTGTTGAAATTCTCATCATCATATTCAATCGTGATGGTTTCGTGCCGATAGACGTCTTCACGGACTTCGGGAATACTCAGGCAGCCTTCATTGAACCCCCATTCCTCGCCTTCTTCCTTAAGGATTTTGGCGTTGATGAATGTCTTTTTAAAGTTCTTTAGCAAATCCTGCTCTTCCTGAGGCAAATCGTCATCTTCCCCGAATGGAGACGTATCGATCACAAACAAACGCACCGATTGCCCAATTTGAGGAGCAGCCAGCCCGACGCCGTAAGCATTGTACATAGTCTCGTACATATCGGCCACCAGCTGTTGCAGTCCCAAAAAATCGGCAGAAATGGGCTCGCACACTTTGCGCAGCACTGGGTCGCCATAAGCTATGATAGGTAAAATCATGGCGCAAATATAAGGAAATAGGGTAAAGTCCTAAAGCCTGCAGCCCATAAAGTCGTAAAGAGCTGTAATGATTGCAGATAGATTTTTTCAGCAGCTGTTCCCGCTGCCCGCTATCAGTTTTCTTAACCGGCTTTTCTAAAAGCTGGCCGCTTGCATCGGGGCTAGGCGACAGACTTCGTAAAACCTTTTTTTTAGAAGTTGCCCCTGCCACCCTATAAAGGTTAATCTTCCCCAAAACACCCAAGTACATTTTTATATGTAAAACCTTAAAAAACAATATCGTGTGAACTTTTCCGTGGGAGAAAATCTTCACACAGAAAAATTCACACAAATTTTAAATGAGAACTACTCCCGATATTCCAGAATATCCCCGGGCTGACAATCCAAAGCTTTACAGATCGCCTCAAGCGTATTGAACCGAACCGCTTTGGCCTTGCCGGTTTTGAGGATCGATAAATTCGAAAGCGTCAGGTCTACCTTCTCGGAGAGTTCATTGAGTGACATCTTTCGCTTTGCCATCATCACGTCTAAGTTTACGATTATCGGCATGGCTCAAATAGTTAGGTCACTTTCATGCTGCAACTCGATTCCTTTTCGGAAAATCTGGGCGATGACTAGCAGCAAAACTCCGGAGAATAACCAAACATCGGCTCCGCCAAGCTGCAACGCCTGTGAATCTGGCATAGTTATATTTTTGGAAGAAAGCCACAGCGCATATTTGCTGCCCCAATCTGAAAATAATCCGGCTCCGAAACACAGATACGAAAGATTCGAAATGAAACGTCCGGTCTCAGGCGTGAACGGTCGCGATAAATCAAGTTTCTTATCGTGCAGGATCATTACAATCAAATAGAACATGAGTGCTTTCATGCATCCGACGATTGTCATAAAAGTCAATTGGACCAGATAGTGCCCGGCATCGAAATGATATAATTCCGAAAGCTTGAAATAATCGGCCGCTGCAGGATTGAAAGTCGTTGTGTAAATCCCGTTGAAAATAAAACTTCCGGCATCGACACATAAACCGGTAAGAATAATCCAGGACAGCCAGTACAAGACCGTCAGCATGTGCTTTGAAGTGATTGTGATTTGCATAAGAAGAATTTTTATTGAGGCTAAAGTAATATATTTTTATTGATAAACAATAAATTTTTATCTTATTTCGTTTTTACCCTGTCTGATACATAGACAAGCCATTACCAACATGAAGCCTAAAAAGCCTTATCTGGACCACGAGAAGCAATCGTTAACCGTTATCTTTTTACGCGTTGCTCCAAACAGTTCGGCAAAGCATCGGGTGTTAACCGTTAACCCATTGCCCATTGTTAATTATTAATTGTTAATTATTAATTACCCTTCTATCTTTACTCAATGATTTCCCGAATCCGACAATTCACCGACACGACCAATTTTGAAAACGCGATAAAAGTCACGTTCGCTTCGGCGGTTCCGGTATTGATCTGTTCGCACTTTGGAATTTTCCAGACCGGTTTTACCATTGCGCTCGGAGCTTTCCTCACCTACCCGAGCGACATTCCGAGCAGCCTGCGCCATAAAATCAACGGGGTTTTGGTTGCCGCATTGATCGTTTCCGGAAGCACCTTGCTCATCAATGTACTGCATCCGTACCCGTTTATACTCTATCCGATTACCTCATTACTGATTTTTTTCATGGCGATGATCCCGGTTTACGGTAACCGCGCGAATATGGTTGCCTTTGCCGGATTATTGGCTGTTTCCCTCGCATTCGGGCATATCACAACAGGTTGGCAGATGCTGGAACAATCTGGTTTGATGCTGGCCGGCGGCTTATTTTATCTATTGGTTTCACTCGCGTTTCATTTTATCAGGCCACACAGATACACGGAACTCCAACTGGCTGAGTGTATGCGGCTAACCTCAAAATACCTGAAGTTACGCGGTGATTTATGGGATAAAGAAGCCAATCGGAACAAAATCATCGAAAAGCAACTCAATCTTCAGGTAGAACTCAACACCATACACGAAAATATCCGTGAAGTCGTGATCCGGACGCGGTTTTCTTCAGGTCATTCAGATCGGAACAGAAAGTTGCTTCTTGTTTTTATCTCGTTGGTCGAGATCATGGAACTGGCGCTGTCGACTTCTTTCGACCACAGGAAGTTGCATGAAAAATTCGAAGGCAATGAATTCGTATTGAAAACCTATCAGAATCTCGCTTACAACTTAGCCGCGCATCTGAAGAAAATACGCCAAAGCCTTGAAAAAGGCCAGAAGTATGTGATAGAAAGCGATTTGTTCATGGATCTGCAGGCGTTCGAAACGGCGATCAAAGAGTATGAAACACAACTCGGCGCATCTGAAGCTGCCGAAGGTGTCTATCTCCTGACGAGTATGTTGCACTACGCCGAAAAACAGGTCGAACGCATCAAACTCATGGAGCGTGTCTTTTCTGGCGGAAAACTCGAAACCAAACTCATGGGCAACCGCGATAAGGATCTGGAGAAATTCCTCGCCCCGACGTATTATCCGTGGAGTACGCTAAAGGAAAACCTGGGTTTTTCGTCTTCGATATTTCGTCATGCGCTGCGGCTCACCGTTACCATGATGTTCGGCTTTTTGATTGCCGGAATCTTCAAACTCGACAATGTCTACTGGATTTTGCTGACCATCGTCGTCATCATGAAACCGGGTTACGGCATGACGAAAGACCGGACGTTCCAACGGATCATCGGTACTGTGGTTGGCGGCATCGTCGCTTTTGGCATTCTGTATTTCGTCCACGATTCGGTATCTATTGGCACATTGACAATACTGAGCATGATCTTGGGCTTTACGTTTACGGCAACCAATTACAAGATTGGGGTGACCTTCGTGACCATGTATGTGGTGTTTTTGTATGCTTTACTCCAACCTGATGTGAATACAGTCATTGAACTTAGGATCCTCGACACGGTTACCGGTGCAACATTGGCCTTCATCGCCAATTACTTCCTGTGGCCAAGTTGGGAATACATGAGTGTCCCGGCGCATTTACGCAAAAGTATCGAAGCGAACAGAAATTACCTGAGTGAGATTTCGAGATTCTACAATGCCAAAGGCGATGTGACTACCGATTACCGGCTCGCTCGAAAAAACGCATTCATTGAAACCGGAAACCTCATGGCATCATTCCAACGCATGTCACAGGAACCGAAGTCGAAACAGAAGCAATTGCCGAATATTTATAAACTGGCCGTATTGAACCATACCTTACTATCTGCCTCGGCATCGCTCGGAACCTATATCCAATCGCACAAAACCTCAAAGGCATCCGACGCTTTCAATCGGGTATCGGATGTCGTCATCAAAAACCTAAACAAGACGTTGGCGTTGCTCAACATACAGGAAAAAGGCAACGAAATGCTATCGCCAGAAAAGGAAGATATGGCCCTGCGTTTCATCGAACTCAAAAAAATACGCGAAAAGGAACTGGCCGAAGGAATCGAACAAAGCGATGAATTCCGGTTGCGGATGCAGGAAGCACAATTGGTGATCGAGCAATTGGTGAACCTGTCGAATTTATCGGAGAATATTTTGAAGACGACGCAGAAGTTGTTGTCAGACAGTTAACGGTTAACAGATAACGGTTAACGGTTAACGGTTGAGCTTCATGCCGGAAACGTGGTGGTTATTTGCATTTTTATATTGACAAACCCTCACAAGTCACTTAAACATTCCGTAAATACATCAATTCAAATAAAACAAGTAAGTTTCACTACAATAAGATTGGTAGTTCTTTCCCGACAGTAACTGTTAACCGTTATCTGTTAACCGTTAACCAACTCCAATGACCGCAGCGTATCAATAACACCATTATTGTTATTATCAAGCCGTGTCACAAACTTTGATACCGCAAGGATTTCCGGATGTGCGTTGACCATCGCATAGCTGTTGCTCGCGTATTGCATCATTTCGAAGTCGTTCATATAATCGCCGAAGACAATGGTTTCATCATTTGAAATCCCAAGTTTTTCCTGCATGGTTCTAAGAGCCGTCCCTTTATTGGCGGTCAATCCCATCACATCAAGCCACAAATCGCTCGAAACGGCAGGTTTGCAACGGTCGCGGAACGAATCGAAATAATGGATGCTGTTGTGGATGGGATCGCGAAAATCTGCAATCGTGTATTTGAGCACTTCTTCATCGAGTTCCATCAGGTCATCGACGATTTCGATATGGTTGAAGTACTTGCGGGCGTGGCTCAGGAAACGTTCATCTGAACTTTCGGCATAAGCGGTTTTGGTTCCGCAAAGCAAAATATAAGCATCGGGGATTTTGCGGCCGGTTTCGATGAGTTCTTTTACCAGAAGCTTTTCAATCGGATTCGTCGCGATGGGTTTTCCGTGGTAGACCAAATAGGTTCCGTTTTCTGCCATGAACAGCATTTCATCGCTGACCCTGTCGAAGATATCGGCCAACGTTTGGTATTGCCGTCCGCTTGCCACGGCGAACATGATTCCTTTTTTATGAAGTTCCTCAATGGTTTTCCAGATATCGTCGGGTAGTTTGCGGGTGTCGTCCAGCAAAGTTCCGTCCATATCGGTCACTATCAGCTTGATCATCAGTTTTCCAGTTTTAATGCCGAAGCCGTTCTTTGGCGGACTTCTTTAAGCAAAGCAGGTTTGTCGTTTAGTTTGACTCCATATGATGGAATCATCTGCCTCAATTTATATTGCCATTCACCGGATTTATGTTTTTCCGAAAAACATCTGTCAAGCAAATCGAGCATGATCGAAGCTGTGGTCGAAGCACCTGGAGAAGCTCCCAAAAGCACTGCAAGCGAACCGTCGGCTTTGGTCACGACTTCTGTCCCGAATTCAAGGATTCCGCGTCCGCTCTCGTCTTTTTTGATAACTTGTACACGCTGCCCGGCATTTTCAAGGATCCAGTCTTCGCTTTTTGCATCCGGAACGTATTCGCGCAACACATCCATGCGGTCATCATCGCTCTGTCGAACCTGATCTATAAGATATTTGGTTAGCGGCAGATTGTGGAAACCGGCCGAAAGCATCGGGATTACATTGTTGGCTTTGATCGACAACGGCAAATCGAGGTACGATCCGTTCTTTAGGAATTTAGTCGAAAAACCGGCATAAGGGCCGAACAACAATTCTTTTTTCCCATTGATCATACGTGAATCAATGTGTGGAACCGACATTGGCGGTGCTCCCACAGACGCTTTTCCGTAGACTTTGGCAAAATGTTTTTCAATGACTTCTTCATTCGTGCAACGCAGCCACTGTCCGCTGACCGGGAATCCGCCAAAACCGTTTCCTTCCGGGATATGGGCTTTTTCAAGCAACGGCAAAGATCCGCCGCCTGCACCAATAAATACAAAGGGCGTGCGTGTCACCGATTTTTCATTCGTATCGAGATTGCGGACGGTAATTCTCCATTCCCCGTTATCCTTTTGCCTGAGGCGACGCACTTCATGGTTGAAGAAAATCGAAATGCCTGGTTGTTCCTTTAAATAATTGAACATCGAACGTGTCAACGCCCCGAAGTTGACATCGGTACCAATTTTCATGAATGTTGCGGCATTGACCTCATTCGGGTCGCGTCCTTCCATCACAAGCGGCATCCATTGTTTCTGGACGTCGTGATCTGTACTGAATTCCATGTCTGCAAACAGCGGATTGGCCTGAAGTGCTTCGTATCGTTTACGCAAAAACGAAACATTGTCCGTTCCCCATACAAAACTCACGTGCGGGATGCTGCGGATAAATTCCTCCGGATTCGAAACCAGTCCTTTTTCAATTAGGAAGCTCCAGAACTGGCGTGAAATCTCGAACGATTCGGCAATTTTGAGTGCCTTTGAAATATCGACGCTTCCGTCTTTGGATTCAGGTGTGTAATTGAGTTCGCAAAAAGCGGAATGTCCTGTTCCGGCATTGTTCCATGCATCGGAACTTTCAGCGGCAGCGTGGTCGAGCCTTTCAAAGATTTGTATTCTGATATCAGGCTGCAGTTCCTTGAGCATGAGGCCTAAGGTGGCACTCATGATACCTGCGCCAATTAAGACCACATCGGTGTGTGGCTGTATGGTTGTATCGGGCATGGCGAAAAAAGTTGGGCGGCTATCTTTGTCTACCGCAGCGCAAAGATACTTTGAATCCAACAGATTCCAAGGCTATTTAGAATGGTTTTAAAAGAGAAATTACGATAACGATTGAGGGGCTATCTATTATTTATTTGTATTTTTTATTTTTATTGCAGCGTGCAGAACCTAATGCATTTAGAAGATTATGGAAGGAAAAATCAAGGCCGTTTCTCAAAAGATACTTTCCGTTTTAATTCAATACCCGGCAGTCCTTTTTATGTCGCTGCTGATGGTTTCGTCAATCATATATTCACTCGAATTCGAATATTCGACATATAAGCCGTTTTTACCTGCCCGGCTCATCATTGTATCATCGCTGGGCATTTCACTTATGTTCGGAATCAAAATGCTTTCGCAGCGAATTGGAAAATCGTTGTTGCTGCATGGATTGGGTCTTTTGGTATTGGTACTGTATTTCCTGATTTCCCCATCGACCAAAGAAGAATTTACCGATGCTTACGTGTTTGTGATTTTTCCTTCGTTACTGTTATCTCATCTGTTTGTCGCGTTTGCTCCCCATTTCCAAAAAGATCCCGAAATCAGTTTCTGGCAATACAACAAAAACCTGTTCATTAATTTCTTCCTTACCGTCATTTTCACAGGCGTGCTTACCGGAGGTGTCATGCTTGCGATACTGGCCGTACAGGAATTGTTTTCCGTCGATTTTGACGACAGGATTTATCCGGAAACTTTCTTTACACTAGCCATTTTTGGCAGCACCTTTATCTTTTTGCTGTTCAATGAAAAAGGCCTCGGTCAATTGGAACGAGATGAATCTTATCCCGTCGTACTCAAATTTTTCACACAATTCGTCCTGATCCCGCTGTTGCTGATTTACATCGTAATCCTGTACTTCTATTCGGGGAAAATCCTGATCAAATGGCAATTGCCGGAAGGCTGGGTTTCGTATCTGATCCTTGCCTACTCGATCCTGGGCATTTTGGCATTGCTGCTGGTCCATCCGCTTAAAGACGATTCGGCAAAATCCTGGGTTCGTATTTTCAGCAAGGCCTTTTATCTGGCTCTTATGCCGTTACTTATACTGCTTTTTACGGCCATTTTCACACGATTACTCGATTACGGATTTACCGAGCCGAGGTATTTTGTGCTGCTTATGGCCATCTGGCTCCTTATAATAGTCTGTTATTTTACATTCATCAGGAAATCAACAATCAAGTTTATTCCGATTTCATTGTTTACGCTTGGGCTTTTGGCGCTTGTATTTCCCTATGTGAATGTGTTTTCGACATCTATCCGAAGCCAGGAACACGAGCTTGAATTGGTGCTGAAAGACAAAAGTCTGCTTGAAAACGGAAAAATCGATTTCAAGAAAAGTGTTTCCTCTGAAACCGCATCGAATGTGGCCGACAAATTCGAATACCTGAGTGAGAGACAGCAACACGATTTCCTCAAAAAATTCATTGATTCTTCTTTTGTCGATTATCATAAAAAAGACAAGTGGTATATCCGCAGCCTTTTCCAGAATATCGTAGCTGACACGAACGACAACAGAAATAACTATGAATCACTGTATGCAAAAGAAACGGTAACGAAAATCAGTGATTATGACTACATGGCTTCATCAGAGGAGTTGAATTACCAGGAAATCCTTATCAACGGAGACAGGTTTACGCTCAAATCAAACGCAAAAGGAACACAACAAAGATTTACGACACTTACCCTGAACGGTAAAGAAAAAGTTGACTTTTTACCTCAAATTTCAGATTTTTTCAAAAAATATCCGGCATCAGAAAATGCGCCTGAGGTAGATAGCCTGCATGCCCAATTCGACCTGGGCAACTATCATGTAAAGATCATTTTTTCTTCGATAAACAGGAAAGTCACTAAAAAACAAACAGATTATTGGTACAGTGACGCTTTGTTCCTGATACGCGAAAAAAGAAGTGTCGATAATTAAATCATCTTCCTCGTCAGATAATCACGCAATAAAATAGTCGCCGCAATCTCGTCGATCAATCCTTTGTTCTGACGTTGTTTTTTGGACAGACCGGAATCTATCATAGACTGGAACGCCATTTTGGAAGTAAACCGTTCATCAACCCGAACCACAGGAATTTGCGGAAATGCCGATTCGAATTTGGACACGAAAGCATTTATCATTTCGGCACTTTCAGACGGTGTTCCATCCATTTGTTTCGGATCGCCGATAATGACTTTCGCCACTTTTTCTTTTGAAAAATAATCGGTTAAAAATGGCATAAGCGTTTCGGAATCGACAGTCGTCAGGCCAGAAGCGATAATTTGGAGTTCATCGGTGATGGCAATACCGGTCCGTCTTTTTCCGTAATCGAGAGCCAGGAGTCTCATATCAATTCAATTTTGGGCAAAATTACTCAGAAGATTTGTAACTGATTTTTTGGCCGATGAAATTCGAATACGCTTTCACCTGTTTTTCAAACGATGCTTTCCGGCTTTCCGGAATCTGATCCAAAAAAGTCGTTTCGACAGTTACCGTTGCTTTTCCATTGACACGTTTCCAGATGCCGCAGCCTTGACCGTCGAGAACCAGTATGGGCCTGAAAATCCCGTTTGCTGTAAACGTATGTTTGTGATGATCCGGATTCAATGAAGCCGATCTGTCTTTGTATCCGACAAAAAATTCATCAAAAGCCGGAAGCAACTGCGAACTCTTGCCTGCTTTTACATCATGCCACTTTGCAAAATAATAGGTATTTTGCTGGATTTCGGCTTTTTCCAACATCTTTTCATTTGATGAGACAGCCGTTTTGCAGTCGGTTTTGGAAAGGCCCGACCACCACATGAAATCAAGCAATGTTGCCGGGCCGTGACTTGTGAAGTACCTTTTGGCCAATTCCGCCAAGGCTTCTTCCCTTGAAAATTTAACTGGATTTTTTACACGTTCGGCAAGCAAGGCATACGTTTGCTCCTTCCCTTTTTTCTTTCCGGAAATGACAAGCCCGTCGAGTTCGGCAGCCATCATAAAATGCCCGCTTCTGTATTCAGATGTATTGATATTATGGTAATTGAGGATTTCCATGAGTTCCAATCGCGTCAGGTGTTCACCATCGGACAATGCCTTTTCTATCAGCTTCAAAGCTTTTTTGAAAATCGCATCATCAAGTCCGAGCTTGCGGTCGTTCGTTCCCATCAACCTGCGGATGTTTTTTCCCGTGAGTTCAAGCATCCACGGAATATCGTCTGCCGATGTCAAATGCCACGTAGGACGCAATACATGGGTTCGGACAATATCGGCATCATCCAAAGCTTTCTCGACATCATCTTCAGAAATCCCCGGAATACGCACACCGATTGCCCATTTTGACATGGAAAAATCCTGTGCCTGTATCGCTCCAAGATGAGAAACTAAAGTTTTAATGGATTTGATTTCCGGGTTGATGAGTTGCTGGTTGATGAGCCGTTGTGATGCGATTTCGGTAAATTTCATTTGGTTGCCGCTTCGAATTTGATCAGGTTGGTTCCGCCTTTGCGAAATTGCAGCACTTGTTCGTTGGCGACAACATTATCGGCAGATTCGAGAGCCGCTTTCATCTGGTTTTCGATTTCGATGTGCGGACACGACATCATGGTTGAAACAATCTGAAATAACCTGGCCTTGCTTGCTGTAATCTCATACTTACCATTCATTCTGTTGCAACCTGCAAAAGCAGAAAACGTGTGGTCTTTTTTGAGTTCGATGAAATACTCATTTCCTTGAGGAATCGAAACCGGTTTTCCGTTTATCTCGGTCAGTTTCCAATGGATTCCGGTCAGTTTGGGCGCTTTTTTATCTTGCGGGGCTTCGTCCGTAGTTTCGGCTTCGGCTTCAGGAAGTTTTTTCAAGGTGTATTGATGCATCTTTATATTGTGCTCATCTACAGCCACCAGCGATTGATCCGTAACCAGAAAATGATCGTATGCTTCCCCAAAACCAGACAGGATAATGCCTTTTCCTTCCGCGTCCCATTTGAAACTGCCTTTACGTTCTATCTTATTATCTGTTTTCCCATTTCCGTATTTGGAAAAAACGTACGAGAAATCTTCGGCCAGTTCGAGTAGAACTTCGCTGTTCCTGCAATCCGGACAAGGAAATTTGCCTTTGTACAATCCAAGGTAATCGAGCGAATTTTGTGCTGTAGTATCTAATGGCTGGGCAGATGTGTCACCAATTTCAGTCGGTGCCGGTTCCGGATCTTTGGCTTTCTTTGGCTGGCAGGAAACGATTAGTATCGATACCGCCAGAAATAGTAATCGGTTCATATCACCCGCGTTTGTATGGTTTTCCTATTCTCAGTAATAAAGGAAAATGAACTTTTCTGTCACTCAGTTCCCAAACCAACGCCAGTTCGTGACGAATCAGGTCGACCGGATCTATACCCACTTTTTTCTTGTAATGCGCCACCGCCGACCAACTATCTAAATAACCTGTCAGTTGCGCGAAACTCCATTCGTAATCGGCAGAAAAATGTTGCACTTTGATTTCGTCGAACGGAAACGGTATCGTCTCATAATTCTCATCGATATATTTGCGCTCTTTGTCCCAGTATGGGCCGATGATGTCGTTGTAGAAATGTTTGAGGATTTTGTCGGCACGCGAGTTCGTAGAGAACAATCCGTAACCGAGGATGGCAAAAATACCATCAGGCTTAAGTATCCGATAGACTTCAGGGTAAAACGTGTTGAAATCGAACCAGTGAATGGCCTGGGCAACGGTGACCAAATCAAAGGTGGCCGTGTCAAAACCGCAATTTTCCGCCGGTCGTAATAAATATTCTATGTTGGGTTTGAGCGTGGCATTCGAAAGTTGCTTTTCGCTGATGTCTATACCGATGACTTTTTCAAAGAGATCGGCGAGTTTTACAGCGAGCTGGCCATTTCCGGTAGCTACATCGAGAACCGTGTTTTTATGTTTTGTGAATGATGTTATGTATTGGACAACTTCTTCCGGATAAGACGGCCGAAACCGCGCATAAGAAACCGATTGCTCGGAAAAATTATCTTTCATGGTGTAAATTTGAGTGAGGGCGATTTTTCGACATAACGTTGGTTCACCTGCCAAAATTGCTGAATCATTGAGCGTTGTCCAAATATACCAAAAAATGAAACGGACGGTTTAAGTTATTTATCTTAGAAATTACATAGTCTGCATAAAAGGAACTTGGGGTAAATCACTTTTGAGCCTATCTTTGTGCTGGACACAACTCTAAAAAATATCCGGAATGAACCACTTGAAAGAAACCATTGAAAAAACCTGGGAAAACCGTGAATTGCTTCAGGATGCCTATTCGCTTGCCGCAATACGCAAAGTAATCGACCTCTTGGACGAAGGAACATTGCGCGTCGCAGAACCTACACCGGATGGCTGGCAGGTAAACGAATGGGTAAAGAAAGCGGTCGTTCTGTATTTCCCAATCCAGAAAATGGAAACGCTTGAAGCCGGGATCTTTGAATACCATGATAAAATTCCGTTGAAAAGAGGTTTTGCAGAGAAAGGTATCCGCGTTGTCCCTAATGCCGTCGCACGTCACGGAGCTTATATTTCAAAAGGCGTGATCCTGATGCCGAGTTATGTCAACATCGGATCATATGTCGATGAAGGCACCATGGTTGACACTTGGGCAACCGTAGGAAGCTGTGCCCAGATTGGAAAGAACGTGCATTTAAGCGGTGGTGTTGGAATTGGTGGCGTACTCGAACCGCTGCAGGCATCTCCCGTAATCATCGAAGACGGTGCTTTCATAGGCTCGCGTTGTATCGTTGTGGAAGGAGTCCGCGTAGAAACCGAGGCGGTACTTGGAGCCAACGTCTGCCTGACCGCATCGACCAAAATAATTGACGTCACCGGAAGCGAGCCTGTAGAAATGAAAGGCGTCGTACCTGCCAGATCCGTCGTAATCCCGGGAAGCTATACCAAAAAGTTTGAAGCGGGTGAATATCAGGTTCCGTGTGCGCTGATCATTGGAAAACGCAAGCCATCGACAGATTTGAAGACATCTTTGAATGATGCTTTAAGAGAGTACGGCGTGGCGGTTTAGGAGTCTGGGATTTTGAGACTCATTGAAACTGCATTACGGAACCTTGCGTCCCCTTGAATTTAGGTTTCTATCTGCTTACTTTTTGATAAACAGTCCGGTTTTTGTCCTGTTCCAATACTAGTTTTTTTTCGGTCAGCATTGAGATTTTGAAACGGGCAAAAGAATCGATTACATCCGGATTACTCAGAAAAATGGTCGAACCAGAATCTGAAATCTGCCAGACTTTATATGTGTCTTCACTGTCTTTTTCGTCAGGGGAATAATATACCCCTGAATCTGAGAAGCATAATTCGGCATTCAGCCGTTCTTTCCACTTTTCGGTTTGATCTGTCGGGTCATCATAATGTACTTCGACGACTTTCCAGCAGCCGGTGATCAGCTTTGAATTTTCAACCTGGCTGAATGCATTTAACGATGTGAAAAACAAGACAGGCATCGCAAACCTTGTAATAAGTATTCTGGAAAGTCTCATTGTTTTCTGTATTTCTTCTGCAATTTCAAAAGCTTCACATACTTCATATGTGAAAAGAAAGCCTGTATGAGTGAAATCGTGAATCCGTCGATGCCGTGCAGAAATCCTTTTTTAAAGAAATAACATCTGGTAAATGCCCACCAGCCATTCAAGATAGGTTTAAAAGGCCCGATTCGTTTTCCCTGATCGTACAATTGCTGGGCATGCCAACCGGAATACTGGTTCTTTTTGGAAATGATCTGGTCGTATGAGTCCCATCCGTAATGTAAAATATGGACCGGGACACGTTTTTCGTTTGTCGCTTCGATATGCTGATGGACACGTGCCGCCGATGGATGCGCCGTACGCCTATCAAAGAACCGAACTTTATGGTCCGGATACCAGCCTGCGAAATCGATAAGTTTGTCTGCAAGGAAATTCTTTACACGGAAACTCCACGCATCGACATTGCCTGAAAGGTATTTTTTGTCGAGAATGAATCTTTCGGCATCGGCATCGAGGAATTCGTCGGCATCGAGGTTTAGTATCCAGTCGTTTTTGCAATACGGAAGACCATGCGTCCGTTGCGGCCCATCACCAAGAAAAGCCTGCGATATGACAGTCGCTCCTTTAGATGTGGCGATTTCGACGGTGCGATCTGAACTTAACGAATCCACCACGATCACTTCATCGCAAACCCGGAAAAGTGCCTCAACACACTTTCCTATCATCTTTTCTTCGTTAAACGTAATTACCAATCCGCTGATAGCCATGGCTAAAATTATTGTTTATTGTCTATTTTTATTATTTATTCGTCTGCCCCATCTGAAACGATTGATAGGTTGTAAATTCGCACTATGAAAATCCTGGTCATTCAGCAAAAACGTATCGGTGATGTGCTCACCTCAAGCATTCTGTGTAATATCTTAAAAGAACATTACCCTGAAGCACACATCGATTTTTTGTGTTACCCGAATTGCACCGCTGTCCTCGAACACAATCCGAATATCGAATCGATCATTACACTAAGCAATCCCGTCCGTAAGTCATATCTCAAGCTTCTGGACTTTATAAAAGGCATCCGAAAGCGTGAATACGAAATCGTCATCGACGTTTACAGCAAGCTCGAAACAAACCTGATTACGGGACTTTCTGGCGCAACCACCCGAATTTCATACAAAAAAGGCTATTCCGCAATTTTCTACAACCACAATATTGAACGTGTCGAAAAATGGACAAAAAGCCAACTTGGGGCGGCGATAGAAAACCGGCTTCGTTTACTCAAACCGTTAATCGCTGGTCGCATAACCAATTTCCGTCCGAAAATTTTCCTTGCGGAAGCCGAAATCTCAAAAGCCAAATCGACATTACTCGCAAATTCGGTCGATCCATTGAAACCGCTGGCCATGATCGGCATCCTCGGAAGTGAATGGTACAAAACCTATCCGCTTGAACAAATGGCAAAACTGCTCGACTTTACCGTTGAGAAAACCGGCTCACAATTGCTGTTCAATTACATTCCATCCCAATTGGACGATGCGAAAAAGCTGTACGACTTCTGTTCCCAAAAAACGCGCGACCACATTTTCTTTGACCTTTATGCCCAAAACCTGCGTGATTTTATCGGGTTGCTTTCCCAATGCGATATGCTGATCGGCAACGAAGGCGGCGCGGTCAATATGGCCAAGGCGCTTGACATACCGACCTTTTCGATTTTCTCACCGTCGGTAGATAAGGAAACCTGGCAGATTTTTGAGGATGAAAAGAATGTTTCAATTCATCTCAAAGACATCAGGCCTGAAATCTATGAGGCACATGACGAAAAATATATCAAGGAACATACATTTGAGTTCTTCGCGGAATATCCGTTGGAACATATCTTGAGCGAACTCGACACCTTCTTCAAGGCCGTGCTTTAAAGCCGGTCGATTCCGTTTTCTATTCTTTTTACCGAATGCTTGCGGTTGTATTTCCGTATCGCATTGTTCTTTTCCCAGGCTTCCGGTGTCGCGTATTTGCGCTCGTGGTCCAAATGGACTACAACGGCACTGTATCGTATCTGTTTTGGACGGATCCCGATATGGAACAACCTTTCGCCCAATTCACGGTCTTCGCCACCGTAAGCCATATCCTGATTGAATCCGTTGACGCTTACCAGATCTGATTTCCAGCCGGACGCATTATGGCCGTTCCAGGTTGCGCGCGTAGGTGTGATATGGTTCATCAATTTTGCCCATTGTCCTTTGGCGGCGAGCTTGTTGTTCTTGGTCGATTTTGGAAGGCCTTTCTGATGTAGCCAAACCAGATCAAAACAGTGTTGGTTCCTGATGTCATCGTCTGAAATACCTTCTGAAACCAGCATCGGAAGTTTTAAATATCCGCCTGAAAGAAAATGGCCTTTTTGACGGAAAGAGACGTGGGTTTCGACAAAATCATTTCTCGGAATGCAGTCGCCATCTGTAAAAATCAGGTAATCCGCATTGCTTTTTACAATGGCTCTATTCAGTATCATGGGTTTCTGGAAACCGTTGTCAGGCTGCCAGACGTGGATAATCGGGTTTTGGAATTTTCCGCTAAAGGAATCAATTATGGCTTTGGTGGATTCGGTCGAACCATCGTCTGCAATTACAATTTCAAAGTCTTTTTCGGTCTGGACACTGAAGCCAACGAGGACTTTTCTCAACCATTCTTCTTTATTGTATGTGGAAATAATAACCGAAACTTTCATTGCGTTCTTTGAGCGGCGAATAATACCACTTTTTAGCGGATTTATTTGCGAAAAAGGAATTTCTTTTTGAGGCGTCTTTTGCGGTGGAACCTGTGCTGGAACGCGGCCGTCAAACGCCATAAGGTTTCAAATATCACAGTTTCGTCTTCTGCTGAAGCCTTGGCGTATTCATTGCTCATCGTGGCGACCATTTCTTTGTGTGGCGTCAGGCGGCTCAGGTTTTTCATACGCAATTCAAACGGCATTTTATCGTGGAATTCCATCCGGTTTAAATCGACGAGATAAAAACTGTATTGGCCGGGAGCATCTTCCAGGATTAGTGTATTTCCCGGCGAATGGTCTTTGAATTCTATGCCGAGTTCGTGTAATTTATAGGAGAATCTGGTAAACTGGCGCAGGATGTTGTCGCGATCCGGATAATCAGGGATTTCGACCAGTTCGCGATACGTCAGTTTGGCATCGAGGTGTTCGCTCGCATAAAAACTTTCGCGAAGTCCGGACCAGTTTGTATGTTCGGAATAAGCAATGGGTTTTGGCGTACCGATTCCCATCTGCAATAATTTGGTCGCGAATTCAAAAGAACGTTGTGCCTTCGATTTCCGGAAATAACTGTATGCAAATCGATTGACGAGATTCGGCAGTTTGAAAGCTTTGATGTTTACCTGTAGTCCGTCAATATCAAAAATCCGGATGGTATTCCGCCCGGAAGCAAGCACTTTTCCAGTCGACCAGAAGTTTTGGATACACTTCCGGACAGCATCTGAATAAGCCGAAAAAGCCGGAGAAACCACAAATTTCAAACTCATGGCTTAGGTTTATATTCAAGAAAATAATCACTGAACCGTTCCTGCACGTCCGGATTTGAAAAATAGTCCGGCATGTTTTCCACTCTGTCGACTACCTTGAATTCCAGGTCGCGTCCAAAAATATCTTTTCCGCTGTGGATCAGCTCTTCGACAACTTCTTTCTTTTTGTATTGATCCAGATTGTATTCGGTATGGGAAAAAGATTCTAGTTTTTGGACAATCTTATCAAATCCGCCCATATAACTGAAATGCCAGCCGCCATTTGGAATGATCGGATACTTTGCACCACGTCTTACAGTTCGCATGACTGTTTTGCGCAAGCGGTTCGGGGCTTCGTGAAGCAAACGGTAAGGAAGTGCAACCATGCAATGCCATATTCCGTTCTTTGACTCCAGCCTGTCCATTTGGCTTCCACCATCGAAAATGAGTTTATGGTTGAAAAAATACATGAACATATCCATCTTTACCCCAAAAATCCGGTCAATTCCATGTAGCGAGAATTTGCGAATAACTTCTTTTTTTGGAATTTCATCCACATCACTTATCAGGATTATGTCGTCCGGCCGACAGTTGCGAAGCCCTTTTACAATGCTGTTTCTTTGATAGAATTCCATTTTCCAGGCCGTCCGCGGATTGATTACTGGCAGGAACAACGGATATTTCGTCAGTTTGACATGGATGATTTTGTCTAGGAATTTCTCAAACCGTTGCTTGTTCTCTTCAAAGATGAATGGCTTTGGTTTGTTCTGGAACGTCCTGTCGGCTTCAACAATAACGAATTTATCAACTACGGAATCGAGTTCGTTAAGACGGATTTCGAGCAAATCGAGCTCGTTGAAAAAAATGAAGCAATCGTATACCATTCGGTTCCTTTTGTTGCAAAAATACTTTCTTTTGGGCTTTCTTTGTATAATAAATTATAGAGACGCGATCTGAATGAAGCCTTTTCCGAGTTCAACCCTCATTACGCCAACTTACAATTGGCCCGAAGCGCTTGAGTTGCTTTTGCTCAGCGTACGCAACCAGACGGTGCTTCCGGATGAAGTGATTGTTGCCGATGACGGTTCGCGCGAAGAAACCTCGCTGCTTATCAAACAGTTTCAACAGGATTTTCCCGTTCCGCTGATCCACATTTTCCATGAAGACCACGGAAACCGTAAACCCGCAATCATGAACAAAGCGCTGGCTCAGGCGAAAGGCGACTATATTATTGAAATCGACGGCGATATTATCATGCAGCCGAATTTTGTCGAAGATCACCTCACGTTTGCCGAACCCGGATTGTACCTGTTTGGTTCCCGTGTTACCATCAACAAGGAAAAACTGCCGGAATTGTTCGCGAAAAAGCTAATCGAATTCAACTTTTTTTCCTCACATATCTCAAAACGGACACGGGCTTTGCGCATGCCGTGGTTTATGCTATTTGAAGAACGCATCGATAAAAAATCATCCAAATTACGCGGCTGCAATATGTCGTTCTGGAGAAAAGACGTGATCGAGGTCAACGGATTCAACGAAGGACTTACCGGTTGGGGACAGGATGATTCGGAACTGATCCAGCGGCTGCACAACATTGGCATCAAAGGCCGACGGCTCAAACATTGCGGAATCGCCTTCCATATTTATCATAAGGAACAATCCAAAACACACGTCGCCCACAACCACGCCATTGAAAATGAAATTACGCTCAACAAAGTGAAGTTCATTGAAAAAGGCGTCAGCCAATATTTATGATGCATCAGGTAGCCGTCATCCTTGTCAATTACAATTCTGCGGAACATACGCTGCATTGCCTGAAATCTATTGCCGAACATACTTCGGACAGATTGGATTATCAGGTTGTGATTGTCGATAACAATTCGCATTACGACAATTTCGCGATGTTGGAAAATGGAATCAACGGATTGGCAGATTCGCATCATACTTTGATTAGAAGCCGTATCAATACAGGATTTGGTGGCGGAAACATGGAAGCTTTGTCTGCCGTAAAAGCAAAATATCTGGCTTTCGTCAATAACGATACGCTCTTCAAAAACGATTGTCTTTCGCTCCTTTTTGAGGCGATGGAAAACAACCCCAATTACGGAATCACTGGCGGACAGGCATATAAAGAAGACGGTAGCCAGTTGATTTCACTCGATCATCTAGCCTCGCCCGGACGCGAAATATTCGGCAGAAGCATGCTTGAAAAAATCGATTCCAAAAAGTATCCGAACCGAAAGAAAAAATACACCGAACCTGTAAAAACCGGCTTTGTTCCCGGAAGTTTCATGTTCGTACGCGCTACTGATTTTTACGCAGTGGGCGGATTTGACACCAATATTTTCCTGTATTACGAAGAAACCGACTTGTGCAAACGACTTGCCGATAAAGGGAAAACGGCCTGGCTGATCCCATCGGCGGAATTCGTGCATTTTCATGGAATAAGCACACCGAGAAGCATCGGGATTAAAAAAGAGCTGAAAATTTCATTGCTGTATATCATACGGAAACACTACGGATTCTTTGGCTGGCTAAGCGTCTGGCTATTTTTATCAGTAAAATATAGTTTCAGCGGATTGCTCAAACCGAAGAATTTCCCCCTGCTCGTTTTATTGCTCAAAGGCGCGCCGTTAAAGGAATCGCTCAAACAAAAACAAACCATTTCAGAAATCTAGATGGATATTTCACAAGAAGTACACAAAGCCTACGAAGTCCTCAAAGACGGCGGCATCATCTTATACCCGACCGATACGGTTTGGGGAATCGGGTGCGATGCGTCGAACGAAGAGGCCGTGAAGAAAATATACGACCTCAAGCAACGCGAAGAATCCAAAAGCATGATTGTGCTTGTCAACGGAGACAGAATGTTGTATCAGGTTTTTAATGAAATCCCGGAAGTAGCCTGGCAAATCCTCGACTTATCTGAAAAACCGACGACTTTAATCCTTGACAATCCACGTAATGTGGCCAAAAACATCATCGCTCCGGACAACACACTTGGCATGCGCATCATCAAACAACCGTTTTGTTTCAAATTGCTGGAACGGCTTAAAAAACCGCTCGTTTCCACATCAGCCAACATTTCCGGCGAACCCACGCCCATGTCGTTCAAAGAAATTGACCCGCGTATTATAAACGGCGTGGACTATGTTGTAAATTTGGAGCGCGAAACCAAAGCCGTAAAATCGTCGACGATCATCAAACTCGGAAGCGATTTACAGGTAAAGGTCATCCGGAAATAAACAAGCTCTAACGAATACCTTTTTGCAGTGGCGAATTACCAGGACGCACTGAAACATCCCATATTTGAAATCATTTCGAACGCTTCGGCCGAACTTGGCATTGAATCGTATGTCATTGGCGGATTCGTCCGCGATTATCTGCTCAAACGCGATTTCAAGAAAGATATCGACATTGTGGCAGCAGGAAGCGGGATTGACCTTGCCCTAAAGGCATCGGAACTGATTCCCAAAAAACCGAAAGTCCAGGTTTTCAAAAACTTTGGAACGGCGATGTTTCGTTTCCAGGATACGGACATTGAGTTTGTCGGCGCGAGAAAAGAATCGTATTCAGAAGACAGCCGCAAGCCTTTTGTGGAATCAGGCAGTTTGACCGACGACCAGAACCGACGCGATTTCACGATAAATGCGTTGGCGATTTCTTTAAATCCGCATGATTACGGACAACTTGTAGATCCATTCGACGGAATCAAAGACCTTGAGGACAAAATCATCCGTACACCACTTGATGCTGACATCACATATTCCGACGATCCATTGCGTATGCTGAGAGGAATTAGATTCGCGACCCAGCTTGGTTTTGACATTGAAAAAGATTCTTTTGATGCGATTTCGCGAAATAAAGACCGAATCAACATCATTTCCGGCGAACGTATTGCCGAAGAACTCAATAAGATTCTGGCTTGCGACAAACCATCAGTTGGCTTTTTACTGCTCGAACAATCGGGCTTGCTTCAAATAATCCTTCCGGAACTTACGGCACTCAAAGGCGTCGATGAATCTGAAGGACATACACACAAAGACAACTTTTATCATACGCTTGAAGTAGTCGACAACATCTGCAAAAACACAGACGACCTTTGGCTACGCTGGTCTGCCTTGCTCCACGATATTGGAAAAGCGCCTACAAAGCGGCATCACAAGAAAAACGGCTGGAGTTTCCACGGACATGAATTCGTTGGCGGAAAGATGGCCAAAAAGATCTTTGAACGATTGCATATGCCGCTGAACCAGAAGATGAAGTTCGTCCAGAAAATGGTCAGCATGAGTTCACGACCGATTGTATTGGCTCAGGAAGAAGTGACCGATTCCGCCGTGCGTCGATTGGTTTTTGATGCAGGCGATGACGTTGATGCCTTGATGACTTTATGTTCCGCCGACATCACAACCAAAAATCCCAAGAAATTCCGACGATACCATGAAAATTTCGACCTCGTTCGCAAGAAAATCATCGAGGTGGAAGAACGCGATCGTGTCCGCAATTTCCAGCCGCCGGTTACGGGTGAGGAAATCATGGAGCGATTCGGGCTCGGACCTTCGCGCGAAGTCGGGGTTTTGAAAGAAGCCATCAAAGAAGCGATACTCGAAGGAGAAATCCAAAACGACTATGAAGCCGCGTTTTCTTTCCTTGTCGAAAAGGCAAAAAAAATGGGAATTGAAGTCAAACACTAATCTGCAAAATACATTTACCATGGAATCAGGATTGTCTGAAAAAGAAAATAAAAACTTTAGATCATGGGGCAGAATGAGTTTATTTTTAGTGTATTGCGTTATTTTAGCCGGAGCCTTGGTTCGGATGACCGGATCAGGTATGGGTTGCCCGGACTGGCCTAAATGTTTTGGCTATTGGATTCCGCCGGACGACATCGAACAACTTACCTGGCGTCCCGGAAAAGTATTTGAAAAAGGCCAGGTCATCATTCACGACGAAGCACTTTGGGTCGCTAAAGCGGACGTAACCACAGGGCAAAACTACAACCCTCAAGACTGGCGCGCCTACACCAAACACGATTACGCTATTTTCAATCCGACACACACCTGGATCGAGTACCTGAACCGACTTACGGGCGCATTGGCAGGGATCGCTGTTTTTATTACGGCAGTTCTGTCATTCAGGCTTCGGAAGAAAAAGCCTTCAATTACTGCGTTAAGCTGGTTTACGGTGTTTTTAATGGGCTTCCAGGGCTGGCTTGGAGCAACGGTGGTTTATTCGGTTTTAAACCCGATTAAGATTACGATCCACATGATTGTCGCATTGTTGATTGTCGCGGCGCTGATTTACATCCTTCATTTAGATTCACGGGAAACATCGGGAAAAACCACAGATAAACGCTTTCGCAATCTCACATGGATAACGACTTCACTTATATTGGTTCAGATTATAGCCGGCACACAACTGAGGCAGTTTGTAGATATGCAGGTTAAAATTGTCGGCGAAGAAAACATGTTCCAGGTGCTGACCGATCCGGGATTCGTCTTTTATTTCCACCGCAGCTTTTCAATCATCATTTTGCTTTGCGCCTTTTTGCTTGCCAAAAGAAGCAGGCAGATTGGACGAGCCCAAAATGAAACCCGAAACATTTTTCTCATTCTCGTTTTTGAAGGCCTTACCGGCATTGCTATGGCATATGCCGGATTCCCGTTCGGCACACAGGCCGCACATCTTGTTTTAGCATCTTTGCTGTTTGGAATTATCTTTAAATTATCGCTAAATACGCAATTCAAAAGCAATAATTAAATTCTATAGTGTAAATTTATTTTATTGTTTTTCAAATACATAAGTAAATCTATATAAACAATAGATTAAATATAAGAACCAACACATTCTACAATACAAGCCCGTATTCGTATAACAACTTCAATCATCTAAAAACTAACTTTCGGTATAATCTTAGCAAAAGAAATCATGCCGAATTCAACCGAAATCAAAGGTGCCTGGAACGAGATGAAAGGCAAAATCAAACAGAAATACGCCGAACTTACCGACGATGATTTAACATACGAAGAAGGAAAAGACGACGAAATGTGGGGCCGACTCCAACAAAAAATCGGCAAGACGAAAAAAGAAATAATGTCCCTTTTTGAGTAATTATTTTTTTAAAGAGGAAATCCCGGAATGTTCATCATGAATCTTCCGGGATTTTTATTTTTGCACGCATGAAAAAACTCCTTTGCGTGGCGATGCTCCTCGCCTGCCCTGTCTTTTATGGCCAATCTGACCTTGGTGCCTGGTATATTTACTTTGGATCGATCAAACCTGAAAATTCAAAATGGTCTTTTGAGCCTGAAATCCAGTTTCGCAATCACGATTTAGGCGGAGATTTACAGCAATTACTTGTTCGCCCAGCCATCAGATATAATCTTGAAACGAATTTTTCAATAGCAGCCGGATACGCTTATGTTTTATCTGAAGCAGAAGAAACGCCGGACAATCCGCATCGTGAAAACCGTATTTACGAGGAAGCGATCCTGAGACAGGAAGTTGGACGCGTGGCAATCCGTCACCGTTTTCGTTACGAACAACGGTTTATGGAAGACCGTGATTTCAACACCCGATACCGCTATTGCCTTTTTATCGACATTCCACTCAACAACACGTCGATCAAAGAGAAAACCATTTACGCGGCTTTATACAACGAGATTTTCATTAACGG
Organism: Flavobacterium silvaticum; assembly: GCF_012911565.1. Lineage (GTDB taxonomy): Bacteria > Bacteroidota > Bacteroidia > Flavobacteriales > Flavobacteriaceae > Flavobacterium > Flavobacterium silvaticum. The sequence continues at coordinate 62,628 of NZ_JAAMPU010000108.1, forward strand.
AAAACGGAATGACGATACACCATCTGTATTCGACCGTGACCGCATTTATCTTGGCGCAGGTTACAGGCTGACGAAAAACTTTGGAATACAACTGGGCTGGATGAACCAGATGCTTGAAAAAACCTCGAAATCACAACTGATGCTTTCGCTGCACCACACGCTTCCTATCCGCCGAGCCAATTCCGGAAATCCTGTACCCGCTCGCGGCTGACGACAACTTCTTCTGCTTTGTAAGTAGGCAGATTGAGCTTTAAGCGCGAGTTACTGTAAACCGACATTTCCCGACTTGACCTTAACGGAACAATGAATTTGCGACTGATGCGAAAGAATTCCGACGGATCGAGTTCGGCTTCCAAAGCATCGAGTGTAAGATCTATCGGATAGTCGCGATTGTCCGATGTATGTAGATAAGTACCTTTATTCTCACTGTAAAAACACTCTACTTCAGCTATCGGGATAACCCTGAGATTCGTTCCGACTTTAACTGTTATACGTGATCGATATTGCTTCTCTGCCGGATTCGACAATAACTTCCGTATTTGGGCAAAATCTATTTCAGATGGCAACGCAGGTTTATTCTGTCGTTGGTATTTTTCCACTGCCGACGCGAGTTCGTCATCGTCTATCGGCTTGAGCAAATAATCGATACTATTGAGCTTGAAAGCCCGCAGCGCATACTCATCGTAAGCCGTGGTGAAGATTACGGCACTTGAGATGTCTACTTTTTCAAATATCTCGAATGAAAGACCGTCCGAAAGCTGTATGTCGAGAAAAATCAGGTCGGGTTGCGGATTCCGGCCGAACCAATTTACCGATTGCTCAACCGAATGCAGCATTGTTTCAGGCTGCAAACCCAGCTTTTCCAATCTTCTGCCCAAGGCACGTGCGGCGGGAAGTTCGTCTTCAATGATTACAATTCGCATAGTATTAGCTCTTTGGCAGATTATTCCCAGGTTTCGGGCTTATCCCTATCATTCATGAACTTCCTGATTTTGCGTTCTTCCCAATCAGGCCCGAACAAAACCGCCGTGCCGTAAGTATTCATGGCGTGTATTGCCAATCCGATTCCCCAAAAGAACGCCAGCGAGAAATTACCGAATGTAAAGAAAGCTTCTCCGTCGTCGAGCCTGAAATATTTGGAAGCCAGGTTGAAACCGTTTATAATCAGGTAAATGCCGAGATGCTTATAGAATCCGGCTAATGCCTGAACCCTTTTGCGGGCACGCGCAAACTGAGCCGTTTCCGTAATGGATTGATAAGACGATTTGGTATCATAAGCCCCATTGTAATCTGACCCCATGAACTGTTTCATCTTGCGCTGCTCCCAGTCAGGACGAATGTATCCGAAAACCTGCAGGCCGTGGAAAAGCAAGCCGCAGCCCCATCCGATCATCGAGAACGGAAACCAGTAAAAATCCGGCACTGTGAGCACATTGATGAGTATCAATATCGGGATTACGATGCAATATGCTGTCAAATGGATATAAAACCCACGTATTTCGCGTACTTTTTTTCTCGCCTCACGCAGCTGGCGGTTCGTTTCTATTCCTTCTGTACTCATTTCAGTTCCAGTTTTGATTTTTTTGTTGATTCATGATTTTACGGATCTTGCGCTCTTCCCAGTCACGACCCATGAACGGAACCAGGTTAAAGACTTTGATGGCATGAAAAAGAACACCTAGGCCCCAACCGGCGAGCGGCCAGAAAAACCAAAGGTATTGTGGCGAGGTCATGAAATTCAAGACGGCCAGGCCGGTGTTCATAACCAGGTAAGACCCTAGGTTTCCGTAAAATGATTTGAGGTCCTCAACCCGTTTCTGAGCCATCAGATAACGTTCTGATTGATTGTTTTCTATAATAGTTTCCATATGCACTCTATGTGTTAAAAGCGGTAATTTAACCGTGAAATATCCGTTTGAATTGTCAATGACGACTCGTTTCTTAGTCAGCAGCGCATATCTGTCGATGATGTTTCTCAAGCCCACACCTGCACTTTCATTCAGGGATTGCTTGGGCTGAAGCCCGTTTTGCACGACCAGCATGCCGCCTTCCTGAAAAATCCGGATCGACAACGGTTTATCTGAATTGACGACATTGTGTTTAATGGTGTTTTCCAAAAGCAACTGGAGCGACAACGGAACGATCTTGAGATTCTCATCTTCCATACCTGAACCAAGCTCGAAAACCAGCCCGCTTTCAAACCTCATCTGCAATAACTGAATGTATGAATTGGCGAACGAAAGCTCTTCCGACAACGGAACCAAATCTTTATCTTTTTGTTCAAGTACATATCTATAAACTTTTGAAAGAGAAATGGTAAACTTTCTGGCTTGTTCCGGATTTTCTTCAATTAAAGAGGTAAGTACATTCAAGCTGTTGAACAAGAAATGCGGATCGATCTGATTCTTGAGGCTTTCAAAACGAGCCGATGCCGTGCCCGCGATTATCTTCTGCTCATTGACGCGGTTCTCCTGATAAGCGCGATAGAATCCGACCGAATACAGCGACAGCGTGATTATGAACGTCATCACGGTAGCGAACATGTAGTTGCCTGCCGATTCTTCTGTGATGAACTGATTCACATCGATTCCTTTGAGGACAACATCTTCAAAAAACCGCAACCCGAAAATCACCGTAAGCGAAATAAGGAACGAACCGGCAAAACCCAACCCTACTCTTTTGACCGAAAACCTGTTGCCTTCAAATTTCTTATCGAGCAGACAAAAGTACCAGGCATTGGCAAAATAGAGCGCGAACGTATACAGTGTGGTGTAGAGAAAAATTGCCCCCAGCCTTGCCGCGGTATAGTCGCGATAACCGAACACATAATTGTAAGTCAGCAAAATGCAGAATATCCCGACACTCAACAGCAGCAACCTGGGAACGACCCGGAAACTCAGCTTCATTGCACTTAAATTATCCTGCATGACTCCTTGTTTTTTTTATTGCTTACAGTCCTTCAATGTTTCAATGGCTCGATCCAAGCCCCATTTTGGATGGAATGGCGTTTCCGGCTTGAACTTGCCGAACAAATCTATCGAACGCTTGACTTCGGCACACATGGGAGCCGTATCTGACCCGAAATATTTGGCGCCCCCCATTTCATATTCGGCTTTTCCGAAAACGGCACGCGGGTTTGTCGGATCGGCTTTTTGGGCTTTATCATATAAATCCGTAACCTGGGCCGAATATTTCATGGCGTATGTCATCGGGTCGAAGGCAACCCAGCCGGTGTAGATAAGTGCCTGCAGCACCAAAAGTTCCGAATTCAAAGGTTGTTTGTCGAATTCGATGTCGAGTGCTTTCTGGGCTTTATCGAGCAAGGCGGAAACCTGGGCGCGGTCTTTTGTCTTGAATGAAGCTGTCGTGTTGACCAATGCCACGTAGTAATTCGGGAGCCAGTTGTTCTTTTCGGCGGCTGCGATGCGTTCGAACATGGCCGATGCTTCGGAATCTTTTCCCTGCCCCCAAAGCTCAAAGGCTTTTTTCATGCCTTCTTCATATTTGCTTTGAGCCTGCATAGAAAAGGCGATAAAAAACGTAAAAATGTAAAGTACTGATTTCATGAGATTGATTTTTATGCTGATTATTGATTCAAAAGTATTGGTGTTATTGGAGATTGGAAAGTAAATGAGGATGAGTTGCCGGATTTTGGTGACGAATCGGGATATTAATAAGCAATCATTCATCTTTCATCATTCATCATTCGTCATTCGTCTTCCTACAAATTATTCAACTGATTGCTCTTCTTATCGCTGCTGATAGTCCAGAAAAAGCCAATGAAGAAAAACCGGTCGGCCGTCGGTGTAATCTCACGCCCCTGATAGATTCCGTTGGCATCCGGACGTCGGGAATATTCATATCCAAAGACATTCTGCGTTCCGAGGACATTCGACATTGAAAAATACAAAATCTTCTGCTGACTCAACAGATACGCCCAGCTCAGGCTAAGACTATTGTACATTTTGGTCTTGCTTTCAAGATAACCCGGAAGATTCGGATTTTCATACGGACGCCCGCTGCTTGTCGAATTCGTAAGGCTGATTTGTGAACGCCATTTCTCGACCCAGTATTTCGTGACGACAGATAGCGTATGGTCTGAAACAAATGACGGCGTGGCTTCTACGGGAAAATTGCGATATAACCTTTTGGTATCGATATACGAATACGAAACCCAGTATTCGAGGTTGCGGATGCTTCTGCCGTCTCTCCAGAACAAATCGATTCCTTTGGCATATCCGAATCCATCGTTTGAATAGAACGAATCGTAACTGGCGGTCTGGGAATCGTAACGAACCAGGTCGCGGTATTTTTTGTAATAGAATTCGGCTCGTAATGTTTGCTTGTCACGTGTATACTGATAGTTTAAGATATAATGCGTGGCGTGTTCGTTATCAAACTGATGGAATTTTGAAAACTTGAGATAACCCTGATTCGGCGACTGGGAAAATTCCCCATATGCGAATGAAAACTGTCCGCGTTTTGGAATTTTATACGCGAGTGCGATGCGGGGAGAAATACTGCCTTCATCGAGCAAATCATTTTGCGATGCCCTGACACCAGCTTTAAGGGCGAGGTTCTTTGAAAAGAAAATATCGGCTTCGGCATAACCTGCTGCGATTCCGGATTTATAATCGGTTCCCAAAACAAGGCCGCGTTCGAATTGATAGGTTTCGTTGAAATGGGTCAGGAAATAATCACCTCCCATGGAAAGTTTGAACCTGTCGCTGAATTTCTTTTGGACACGGGCTTTGAAGTGAGCGGCATTTTCCTCGTTTTCGACTCTGTCCGACTCAATTCTGATGTCATTCTTAGCCAATCCGTAACCAAAGCCCGTGAAAAAATCCCAGTTACTTCCCAGATTTGCCCTGTAAGAAGTATTAACGTACAGGTTGTTGTTTTTAAGATTGATACGTGTCGGACGGACGGCGCCGATACTGTCCTGATTAATATCGAAGTGAGAAGCATCAAAAGCCGCATAGAGTTTCAACAGGCCATTTTCAAATTTACGCCGATACACCACTTCTCCCGAACCTGACTGATACGGACGGTTCCAATCTACGTTTTGTGGGATCAATGCCTGATATGGCGCCAGATCGATATAAGCCACGTTGGCACTCACGGAACTTTTCTCCCACTTTTTGGTATGCCCCACACCCAACCCGACGGTCATAAAGGAAAGATCGGTCTTGTCCTGATCCGGTTCGTCCTGTGTATTGAGCAACAAAACACTTGACAAGGCTTCACTGTATTCCGCCGAATATCCTCCGGTAGAAAAAGCGATTCCACTAAAAAGAAAAGGAGAAAAACGGCCACGCGTTGGCAAATTATTCGTGGTGGCATTATAAGGCTGTGCGACACGCAATCCATCGACGAAAGTCTGGGTTTCATCTGCTTCGCCCCCTCTGACGAACAAACGTCCGTCCTCGCCTACATTCTGCGTTCCGGGTAACGTTTGTAATGCGGCAATGATATTTCCAGCGGAACCTGCCGTGGTGACGATATCCAAAGGTTTCAACACCGAATTCCTCGCTTTGTCACCTGCTTCAAGGCTTCCGGCATTGATTACGACCGCATCGAGCGTATTGACACTTTCGCGCAGTTTTACCGTTATGGGCTGAACATTGCCCAAGTCGATACTGATTTGCTGGGTTTCATAACTGAGAAAACTGACAGTCAGTGTCTTTACGCCTGTTTCAGACGTTGTAAAATTGAAAGTTCCGTCTTCGGCAGAAGTCGCGCCATCGTAACTTCCTTCAATGAAAATATTGGCCCCGGGAATTGGATTTCCTTTTGCGTCTGTAATGGTTCCGCCGACGTTGACCTGTGCCACAAGGCTCGCTGAGAGAATAAGAAACAGCAGCGTAAAAATTTTCATGGTTGGTTTATTTTGATGCGAATTTGCAAAATATCTGGTAAGTCGGACAATTAAAACTGGCTGAATTGTCGAAATATGAAGACCAATCGCATAGCCGAATAAATCTTTATATTTGGCGACCTAACTAATACAAAATGAAACATTTTTTATTGCTTACAGTGCTCATAGGCTTTTCTTGCTATGGACAGATAGCTTTTGAACCTGGTTATTACATCAATAATCAAAATCAGAAAGTTGAGGGTTGGATAAAGAATTCAGATTGGCTCAACAATCCGGAATCAATCGAATTCAAATCATCAGAAACAGCCCAATCAACAACTATAGACAAAAGCGAGATCCAGGAATTTTCTGTAGGCGAAGTTCATCGCTACAAAAGATTCTACGTCAAGGTAGACACGTCCGCTACGAACAGCAACGACCTAACCGTTAGCCCCGCGCCGGAATGGCGTGAAGAAAGTGCATTGCTTAAGGCACTAGCGACAGGTAAGTCAGCGCTTTATTACTATCGTGACCACGGACTTACACGATATTTTTTTAGCAAAGAACCACACGACCACGCAGAACAACTCGTGTACAAGGAATATAAAGGCAACGGACAGCAGGTATTCCAGAACAATGCCTATAAGCAACAATTGCTGCAGTTGTTCCTGGCCGATGGGCTTACAGTTCCTGAAATTAACGCTGTCGATTATCAGGACAATCAACTTATCGCGCTCTTCGTCCGTTACGGTGCGGTAGAATTAAAAGAGAAGAAAGAAGCAGGCAAATCTGGCAATCCGTTACACCTCAATGTTTCAGTAGGAGCCTCGTTTTTTGGTAACGATTTTCACGATGGCTCAAGAGAACGCAATGTTTCGGCCTCAGGCACTTCCTTTTTGCCTCAGCTCGAAATGGAATATGTATTCAATTTCAACCGTCATAAGTGGAGCATGTTTGTCGGTGCCGGATATCAGGATGCCAAAGTTCAGGATAATGGAAATCTATTTGAATATTCTTTTGTTCCTATACCGGTCGGCGTCCGCCACAGCATGTTCGTGGGCAAAGAATCCAAAATTACGATTGAAGCTGGTTTCAGCCTGAATATTGCATTGGACTCGAAGCTGAGTTATGTATACTCTCAGTATTCGTCGCCTCAATTCGATATTTCTAACTCAACCGGTGTTTTCATAGGAGGTGGTTTTACATGGAAAAGCTTTTCGCTTGGTGTCAGATACAACCTGAAACGCGACATCCTTAATTACAATTCTCAATCGTCAAAGTTCTCTGCCACCGATGTTTTTTTTAAATACCGGCTATTTTAGCCATCAGCTTAGGGTTTTGAACGATTGCCTTTTTATATAGTGGATTACTGTTGAAACGTTTTTTCATTCCAATTAAAAACATTAACCCACTTCTTACTATATTTGAAACTAAAACTATTCACAAACTATGAAACACCTAAAATTCATAGCCGCTTTGACATTCTTTCTGGCGGTTACTGCAGTTAATGCACAGCAAAAAACTACGAATTGGCCGCAATTGAAATCGGTACAGGATGTTGCTGCCCGAATCAATATGAATATTGAGACCAACAACAAGACTCCTTTCTACTTTGCAGAAACACTTGCCAACAGCTCGGCAAAGCTTTCCCAAAGTAACATCCCGAAAGAGTATGCATCAAACGATATCAAGAAAAATGTTGCTGATCTGGTAACAAAAACTGAAAAGTTAAGCGCCGATTCCAAAGGCAAAACTTCGTTGGAACAACTAAAAGCCCAGTTTGAGGAAATCAAAACCCTCATTGCCAAAATAGCGACTCCAGCCAAAAAATAACAGCTGATTCAGTCTGTAAACAAAAGCCCGTTAATAGCGGGCTTCTTTATTTTTTGTTGATTACTTTTTAGTGCGGCTTTATGAAATAACTTTACCTTTGCCTTCCTAATTTATCAGCAAATGGTTTACAAATTCAGGGCGATATTGGATGCAGAAGAAGACATTTTCCGCGATATCGCCATAAGAGACGAAGACACACTTGAAGACCTTCATAACGTATTGGTCAATGCCTTTGGTTTTGACGGATCAGAAATGGCTTCCTTTTACACCTGTGACGAGAACTGGAACCAGGAAGATGAAATTCCGTTGTTCGATACAGGCGACGTTGCCGGCGAGCAAATGGTTATGGCAGATTATCAACTTGTCGCAACCCTGGACGAAGCATCTACCAAAATCATTTACGTTTATGATTTCCTCAATATGTGGACGTTCCTTGTCGAGCTTGCTTCGATAGAAGAAGAACAACCCGGAGCCACCTATCCGGAACTGCTTTTTTCTCATGGGGAAATGCCTGCATCGGCACCAGATAAAGAATTCGAAGCCGATAACGATATGGATTTTGATGAAGACGAACTTGATGAAGACGACCTGGATGAATTCGGCGACCACGGGAATTTTGAGGACTATGGGTTTGAGGAGAATTGGAACTGATTCAATTAACAGCTAAACAAGTAATTATTAATGATTTGACATTAATTAATTCTTCCTCAGATAGCCTTTTGCCTCAATAAGTTTCGACGTTTTTACCTGTCCTACAAATTATTCATTGTTAATTATTCATTGTTAATTCAACATGATCAACCTCTACAACACCCAAATCGAATCCCTTTCCCTTCACCGCGTGGGCAACAAAAGCCGTAACGAAGGTGTATTCCTTTCTGAAAAACCAACAACTGTAAGCGACGAACTCATGCCGCTTATCAAGGAATTTTTCTTTAAGCCGTTCCGTGAGAAAGAAGAGAACTATTATCGGTTCGCCCACGAAGTCGATTTGGAATACAACGATATGTACAAGCTCGCGACCGAGATTTTCACGAATCCGGATTCAGCTCCCGAAGTATCAAAGAAAATCACCCAGTTGCTGTACGACCAATCGAACCATCCGCACATCAAAAACGGGGAAGTTTATGTGACTTATCTCACACACCTGACCATTGACAATAATCCGGTCGATGCCATCGGAATCTTCAAAAGCGAAGTCCAGAGCGACTTTTTGCAGTTCGAGGAAAAAGGCACGACGCTCGAAATGTTATTGCAGCACGGCATCAGCCTGAACCGTCTCGACAAAGGCTGTCTTATCTTCAATTATAAAAAAGAAGAAGGTTATAAGATTTTATCTGTCGACAGTAATCGATACGATGCGCGTTACTGGCTCGAACATTTCCTGTCTGTCGATGCTTTTGAAGACGAAAACTTCATGACCAAAAAATATCTCAAATTCTGCCAGGGCTTTGCCAAAGATGTGGTTTTTCCAGCCGAAGACAAGAAAGAGGAAGTTATGTTCATGAACCGTTCGGTCAACTATTTCGCAAAGAACGATGAATTCGAAGAGACCAATTTCCTCAATGAAGTCCTCGACAATCCGGAACTTATACCTGAATTCAAGAATTACAAGGTTGACAAAGGCGCCAAATATTCTATAGAAGACGTCACGAACTTTCCAATCGCAAACGCAGCCGTAACAGATGCCAGAAAAGGAATCAAGAACGTCATCAACCTCGACACAAACATCCAGATAAAACTCGATTTCATTAATCCGGAAAGCGCCGAGAAATTCGTCGAAAAAGGCTGGGACGAGGAAAAGCAGATGTATTATTATTTGGTGTATTTTAACAAGGAGCAGAAGTCGTAACAGAGGCGAGAAGCAAGAAGCAAGAAGCAAGAGGCAAGAAACCGGAGCAAAAAAAACTCTTGGTGTCTTGCCTCTTGCTTCTTGCAGCGCAGCGGTCTTGCTTCTCGCCTCTCGCCTCTTCGCGCAACCATTTCCAACAAATCTTATCTCGTTACCAGAACCAATAAATTTCCCGTTATGAAAATGAGATTGCTATTCCTTTTATTTCCAGTCGTGTTCTTATCAGCCTGCACTGACAACGACGACAACCAACCCCTTACCGACACAACCGACAAAGTTCTTTTACTCCGTGTCGATTATCTTACAAACAACTTCGAAGCTGGCGAGGAACTCAGTTTTGAAGGGCCACAAACCACTTTTACCGTTTCAAATGAATATGTATCACCGGGGGATTTCGGGTATCTCAAATTGTCTTATGACGAAAAAGAAGCTTTATTATTCCATGGTGAAATTATCTGGAACGGAACCGGTTCATTGATATTCCCTCAAAATTTCACAGATGCAAGTGAATTCGAATATGTACTGACCGAAGATTATATTACTCCGGCTTCCGGGTTTGAAAACGTATTCAATTCAAACAACGAACCTTTCAACTCCGACGCTATCTGGAGTCATGTACAGGGATTGCGAATCGTTCGGGATTATCTCAACGCCAATCCAACGGCAACCGTAAAATTCTTTCTGTACACACCAAGTGTCGGTTTCGGTAACCCGGCCGATTGGGATTGGTATTTTATCCTTAAAAACTAGGTTATTGATTTTTGGTTATTAATTCGGGGAAGCGCCTTGCTGAATGTGAGGCGCTTTTTTTTAGTACCTTCATCGAGTAACAAAAAACCATGGGCTTCGTCACACAGCCGGAACCAAAACCAGACATTCTTTGGAAACAATACTCTCCATTAAAAACCTGCACAAAAAATACAAATATGTGCATGCCGTGAACAACGTGTCTTTCGACATACAAAAAGGAAATGTTTACGGAATCCTGGGGCCAAATGGCTCTGGAAAATCAACAACTCTTGGCATTGTGCTCAATGTAGTCAATAAAACATCGGGCGATTTTGAATGGTTTTCGGGAAAACTCACTACTTCCGAAGCGCTCAAAAAAGTAGGCGCCATCATTGAAAGGCCAAATTTCTATCCGTACATGACCGCCGTCCAGAATCTGCAACTGGTATGCAAGATCAAGGGAATAGGGTTTGAAAAGGTCGATGAAAAACTCGCTCTTGTTGGGTTGCTTGAAAGAAAAGACAGCCACTTCCGGACATTTTCCCTTGGAATGAAACAGCGTCTGGCGATTGCCTCTGCCCTTCTTAACGATCCTGAAATACTGATTCTTGACGAACCTACCAACGGTCTCGATCCCCAGGGAATTCACCAGATTCGCGATATCATAAAAGTTATAGCCGCAAAAGGAACTACAATTTTACTCGCTTCGCATTTACTCGATGAAGTAGAAAAAGTCTGTTCACACGTGGTTGTTTTGCAAAAGGGAATTATACTGTATTCGGGCAGGGTCGACGCCATGTCATCTGGAGAAGGGTTTCTGGAAATAGATTCAGCCGATCGCAAAGCACTCAAAAGTGCGCTTTCTGATCATCCCGGAATTGGGAATATCACAGAAGAAGACGGAAAGATTACGGCAGTTCTTACCCAAGCTGTCGGAGCATCTGACATCAACCGCTATCTTTTTGAAAAAGGCATCACCGTGAGCCATCTGGTAAAACGCAAAACCAGCCTTGAAGAACAATTCCTGAACCTTACCGAAAAATCAAAGAAATGAAACGACTGATATCTATAGAACTCCAAAAATTGTGGCAAAGTCGCGCCAGTCGTGTACTCATCATCATTTATTTTTCCCTGCTCTTCTTTATGGCATTGCTTGGTGCCATCAATATTGACTTTGGGAACATCAAACTCGGTGTAAAAGACCTGGGGATTCTCAATTTCCCGATAATCTGGCATATTACTGCCTATCTCGCCTCGTGGTTCAAGCTTTTCCTGGCCATTGTCATAATATCCATGATTGCAAACGAATATTCTTATGGAACTTTAAAACAAAACCTTATTGACGGCCTGACCAAAAAAGAATTCATCGCTTCAAAAGGCTTTACGGTATTATTGCTTTCAGGTACTTCTACACTTTTCGTTTTTGTGATAACCCTTGTTTTGGGATATTCGTTTTCTTCATTTACCGAAACCTCGATTGTCTTTTCGCGAATGGAATATCTTCCCGCTTATTTTCTAAAACTCGCCGGATTCTATTCGATATGCCTATTCGCCGGAATCCTTGTCAAAAGATCGGCTTTTGCTTTGGGTGCCATTTTCGTTTGGTGGATAATCGAAAAGCTGATGACCCTGGCCCTATGGTTCATTTTCCACAGCGGCGATAAGATAGACGCATTTTCCCGATTCTTTCCGTTGGAATCCATGTCTAATCTCATAGATGAACCCTTCACTAAAATAGGTATCGTTCGCTCTGCAGGTCAGGCTATGGGAGTTCCGAAATTTGCAGATCCGGGTGTCAGTTTCCTTAGCATGTTCATTGTTTTATGCTGGATAGTTATTTTTGTGTTAAGTTCATACCGACTACTTCAGAAACGTGATTTGTAAGTATCTTTGCCGGCCATGCGCCTGCAGAGAATTTCCATTGTTTTCATACTGATACTGAGCTCAATCAGCCTCAGTGCCCAATACATTTCCGTCCAGGAGAACTATACGGTTCCGGAACTTGTAAACGACATTCTCATTGACAATCCATGTGCATCTGCCTCTAACGTGGTTGGAGGCGGCTGGACATTTACCTCCGGAAGCAGCTTTGGCGCTTTCCAGGATAACGGCAGCGGATTTCCTTTTGCCAACGGCGTTGTCCTTACTACCGGACGTGCGGCCGCAGCTCCAGGCCCGAATGACAGCCTTTTGAGTGACGGCCCGACCAACTGGATCGGAGATAACGATCTGGAAAATGCGCTTGGTGTCAGCAATACCATAAATGCCACGGTTCTTGAATTCGACTTTTTGCCGCTGGCGAATAAGTTCAGTTTTGATTATATCTTTTCATCGGAACAATACCTGACGAACCCATCTCCAAATCAATGTAATTATACAGATGGATTTGCCTTCCTGCTCAAAAAAGCGAACACGTCCGACCCGTATCAAAACCTCGCACTTGTCCCAAATACAACGACTCCGGTACTTGTAAATACGGTTCGTGGGCCGGGAACAATTTGTCCTGAGGCAAATCCGCAATGGTTCGATGCCTTCAATGGTTCAAACCATCAGACCAATTATAACGGACAAACGAAAATCATGACGGCTGGCGCATCCGTCGTCCCAAATGAGCTCTATCATATCAAAATCGTGATTGCCGATCAGGGAAATAACCTGTATGATTCCGCTTTGTTCCTAGGCGGCGGAAGCTTCAAAGTGACCAAAGACCTTGGCCCCGACCGGTTAATCGCAACCGGAAATCCATTGTGTCCGAACGCCACACTTTTGCTCGACGCGACTGAAACAGGAGCTACTTCCTATCAATGGTTTAAAAATGACGTAGCGCTTCCGTTTGAGACATCGGCTACTTATACCGTAACATCCGCCGGAAATTATTCTGTTGAAATCGGGCTCAATACAAGTTGTAATGAAACGGGTGAAATTGAAGTCGAATATGGTTCCGGGCCTGCGATCAACAATGCTTCGCTGGTGCAATGTGATGCAGATTTTGACGGAATCGGAGTTTTTGACCTGACATCGGCTGCAGGGCAAATTCTTTCCGTCCCGACAAATGTCGTAAATATGGTATTCTTTACCACTTATGCCGATGCGGTAAGCGGTGTCAATGAAGAAATCCAGAATCCTACGGCCTTTAGCAGCGCTCCAACCACGGTTTATGTGCGAGCTACCGACGATAACGGCTGCGTAGGTGTTTCCGAATTGGCATTATCTCTCGCCTCTGTTCCAACAACGCCGGTTTCTTATTCCAAATGTGACACTGATTTCCAGGACGGGATTTCAAATTTCATCCTTTCTTCAGAAATTACGCCTTTGCTGACGTTTCCCTCTTCGGCGACAGTCACCTATTATTCTTCAGTTGCTGATGCCGATTCGAACCTAAACCCACTTGCCGATTCTTTTACCAATTCAGTCCCGGATCAGCAGCAGATTTTTGCTAAAATCACCAATGGCGTGGATTGTGGCGGAATCATCCCGATTGAACTGGAAGTCCGTTCCATCGACCCGGATATTCTGGAAACAGATACCTTATCCATCTGCAACAATCAACCTGCGACACTTTCCGTTGACGGGACTTTTGACTCTTATTTGTGGCCTGATACTTCCACAGGCAATCAACTCGTGGTTTCGACATCTGGAAATTACAATGTTCAGGTTACGACTCTCGGTTGTACTTACACCAAAAATTTTGTGGTGAACCAACCTCAAAATCCGGTTTACGTGACTTCTGATGTCGTCGAATTTTCTGGCTTTGACAATCAACTGACAATTATTTTTGATGGGACAGGCGATTATTCGTTTTCTATCGACGGAACGACTTTCCAGCAAAATCCAACATTTACAGGTTTGGCTGCCGGAGAATATACCGTTTACATCAGGGAAAATGAATGCGGAAATCTTTTTGGACCGTATGCCGTAACCATTCTGGATTATCCTCGTTTTTTTACCCCGAATGCTGACGGATACAACGATGTGTGGAAAATCAAAAACCTTGAAGCCGGAAGCACCGTAACTATTTTTGACCGTTATGGTAAAATGGTGAAGCAAATTTCAGGCACATCATACTGGGACGGAACCTATCTTGGCAAGCCTTTACCTTCCACAGATTACTGGTTTGTACTTGACCGGATTGGGAAACCTGCGTTAAAAGCGCACTTTTCACTAAAACGATAGCGTTGATTTCCTACTTTTAAATCATGAAACGAATTTTACTGTTCATATGCCTGTGTCTCTGGCTTTCAGGCCAGGCCCAATTTAGCAAGACGCATTACATTCCGCCTTTGTCGGGGTCAGATAATGTGCTTTCTGAAGAACAGTTTCTATATGTTTCGACTCCAAGTGTAGCTACCGTAAATTTCCGCGTCATTTATCTGGGCGGTGAAATCATAGAAGGAACGGTTTCACGCGATACGCCTTATGTCCTTTCGATGGGTTTTGTGATAGAAAACAATTCCCAGATACTTGTGCCTTCATTTGGCGCAGATCAGATATTATCCAATAAAGGAATTATCATTGAGGCGGACGATTTGGTGTATGCATCCATCCGCCTGATAGCTGGAAACGGAAACCAGGCCGGTGAACTCGTATCAAAAGGATTGGCCGCACTCGGAACCGATTTTCGCGTAGGTGCAATGGTCAATACACTTATGGATGACTATTCCGATGTTCATTATACATTCGCTTCTGTACTGGCTACCGAGAACAATACAGTTGTCACTTTTTCAGATATTAAGCCCGGTGCAAGTTTGGTAAACAGTAGTACTGGCTCAAACACTTTTTCGATAACTCTCAACAGTGGAGAAAGTTATGTTGCCGCTTGTGAAGGACCTTTGAATGTAAATCGTGATGCCCTGATTGGCATGCACATCCAATCTGACAAACCGATAGCGGTAAACTGTGGTTCTTTTGGCGGAACCAACGGCGAACTGTTCAACCTGGATTTAGGGTTCGACCAGATTGTTTCAAGTGAAAGGACCGGTAAGGATTACATCTTTATCAAAAGTACCGGGAGCGACCCCGTAGAGAAAATCCTGCTCGTCGCCAACGAAAACAACACCGAAATTTTCCTTTCCGGAAACGCGACTCCATCTTACACGATGAATGCAGGCGATTATATCACTATCGACGGACTTCAGTTCGGCCCGAATGGAAACCTGTTTGTCCATTCCTCAAAAAACGTTTTTGCCTATCAAAGCATAGGTGACGATGGCAGGCCGGATCAGGCAAACCAGGAACTTTTCTTTGTCCCGCCTTTAAGTTGTGAAACGCCAAGGATTATCGACAATATCCCACTGATCGACCTTGTAGGCAACAGACAATTCACCGGACGCATCACTTTGGTGACCGAAGCCGGCTCGACACTTACTTTCAACAACGATGGCACCGACTACACGCTCGGAGGATTGATAGGAATTGGCGCAACCGTTTCCGGACCATTGAGTGTGGAAGGAAATGCAGGATTCGAAACCTACGTCATCAGCGGCTTAAGCGGGAATGTAGCGGTAACATCAACCACGCAACTATATTTGGCAAGTTATGGTTCGAGCGACGCGGCAACATTCGGAGGCTATTATTCAGGCTTTACGTTCCGGCCTGAAATTTCACAGGAATCACTCGATACAAGTTCCGAAAATTGCCTCCCTAATCTACAACTTGGCGTAAACGAAGTCACCGGATTTGACACCTATCAATGGTTCTTCAACGAGCTTGCTATAACCGGCGCCACTCAATCTACTTATGTTCCTACCAGCCCCGGATATTATTATGTGCGTGCGGCAATCAGCGCTTGTAATACGGAACTCGAATCTGAAAAACTGCCCGTGAGTACCTGTGCGCCTGATTCAGATGCCGATGGCGTCAACGACAACCTCGATCTGGATCTGGATAACGACGGGCTTTTGAATTGTACGGAATCATTTGGCGATGCCAATGTAAATTTGGCTACAGCTTCTGGCGGAACCATCGCAGCCGGAAACTATTTAAATACATTTACACTTTCATTTCCCTCAGGAACCGGAACTGCAGCTACAAATCCATACAGCGGGTATGCAAACGGAAATTTCACGACCCGTACAACGGCCGGCGAAGGAAATTCTTCGATAATCCAATTCAATTTTGCTTCGCCAATGCCAATTATGCTACAATATCCAATGGAAGATATGGCTGCAGAAAGTTTTAATGATGCAACCGAATACCGGATTTCCGTTCCCGCCGGACAAACTATTTCTATCGACGACCCAGATCATCAGTTATTAATAGACACTAATTGCGATGGCGTTTTTGAAAACGGTGTGTTGCGTCATTCGTCTTTTGAAATCCGGTTCCGATTGAATTCCGGCGTCCCGATAGCAGCGGGTGCAGGTACGTTTAAGATCCGGTCGCATTCGGCTTCGCAGCTTAAAGTGACGCATATCAATTTGTCCGGAACAGCTGCGAATTCGAGCACATTGAAATTGGTAGCCACGTGTCTTCCCAAAGATTCGGACGCAGACGGAATTCCTGATGCCGAAGACCTCGACAGCGATAACGACGGAATCATGGACCTGTATGAAATTCAGGGCGGGAATGCCCTGTCTGTTTCCGGGACAGATTCGAATGCCGACGGACACGATGATGCCTTCAATTCCATTACATCGGCTGTAGATACGGATACCGATGGCATTCCCGATTATCTCGATCTTGACAGCGATAACAACGGCGTCTATGATTTGACCGAATCCGGATTGCCAATACCTGATGCGAATGCAGATGGCATTGCCGACGGAAGTAACTTTGGGACAAACGGATTGCTTGATTCAATAGAAACATTTGCGGACAGCGGAACTCCGGTTCAGTCGATAACAGATACAGATTCTGATGGGATTCCTGATTTTATTTCAAGTGACAACGACGGAGATGGTTGCAACGATGTGATAGAAGCCGGTTTTTCAGATGCCAATGCCGATGGTTTCCTCGAAGATGTTTCCCCTGTAACGGTCAACCCCAAAGGTGTCGTAACAGCTGCAACAGGATACACCACCCCAAATCCCGATATTAACATTATTTCCCCAATTGACATTTCACAGCAGCCTCAACCCGTAAATCCTGTTTGTGAAGGCGAGGCGGCCCAATTCGGGATTACGGTGAATGCTGGGGTCACCATACAATGGGAAGTCAGTCATGACGGGATTAACTTTACGGCTGCAACAGATCCGGTGCTTTATTCGGGTTCCGATTCTTCCCAATTTACAGTGCTATGGCCTGTATTTTCCATGAACGGCGACCAATTTCGTGCTAATTTGTCAAGATCCGGAAATGCGTGTGGGAAAATTTCATCAGCCGTTACGCTTCAGGTACAAACGCCTCCTTCAATAATCTCGGCAGAACTTATACAGTGCGAACCTGATTTGGTTCCCAACGGGTTGACGACATTCAATCTGCAACAAGCCGATGCATACTTTGGGTCGCCATCCGAACCGTATTCCGTTCGTTATTTTCTTGATTTGCCACAAGCTATGGCCGGAACTTCTCCGCTGAACAACATCTTCAATAATACTCTGAATCCGCAGCAACTCATTGCAGAAGTCACTTATACCAATTCCGGATGCCGCAGTTTCAGCAATTTACAATTAACTGTAATCAGCACGCCGGTACAACCGTTGACTTTTGCCCCGGTTTGTGAGAATCAGCTTGAGGAGGATGGTTTTGAAACCTTCGACCTGACTTCGGCAGGTTTTGGCGGGGATTTATCGGAACTCACCTATTTCACGAGTCTTTCCGATGCGCTTCTTGAACTGAACCCGATTGCTTCACCTGCTACCTTTACGAATACGAATCCGTATGTGCTGCAAACCATTTATGTGCGACGCGAAAACACCAATATCTGTAGCGATTTCTACTCTTTCCCGATACAGGTTTTGCAACTACCACCAATAGATGGAACGCCAGATCTGGGGCCGCACATCGTCTGTAGAAATGAACCTGACGTGACCGTAACTCTTGAAGCCACTATTCTCGACGGGTCTTCACCTTTGTCCTATACGTATCAATGGACACTTGACGGACAAGTCTTACCGGGACTGAATGGCCCACAGATAACCGTTTCAGAAGCCGGTCTGTATCAGGTCGCCGTGACCGGAAATAATGGATGTACCAAGACCCGTGAATTTACCGTAACGGCTTCAAGCCAGGCCCTAATACAGGATGTTGCGATTACAGATTTATCCCAGAACAATACGGTTGCGATCGTACTAGATCCGGCAAGCCTCGGTGATTATGAATACAGCATCGACGAACCGAATTTCTTTCAGGCCAGCAACCAGTTTTCTCATGTGATTCCCGGAATCCATACGGTTTATGTAAAAGATCTGAACGGATGTGCCCTTGCGACACAACAGATCAATGTGCTTGGCGTGTCGCCTTTTTTCAGTCCTAACTCCGACGGATATAACGATACGTGGATGCTCAAAGGAACCAGTAATTTGTATAATGCCAACGCGGATATTTATATTTTCGACAGATTCGGAAAACTGATAAAGCAATTGGCCGGCTTTAGTGCAGGTTGGGACGGCAGCCTCAACGGGCATCCGCTTCCGGCAGATGATTACTGGTATCGTATTGTGCTTGAGAATGGTCGGACGGCGACCGGACATTTTTCGTTGGTGAGATAGTCGTATATTGTGGGTCTACATCAACCAATATGACGAATTTCACAGAATTATTCACCACATACAGTAATCTGGAATTACTGCAAATAATAGATAGTCCGGATCGATACCAACCCTTGGCTGTCGAAACGGCCAAAACCATCTGGGAATCACGTCAACTCAGTGAAGTTGATATTCAGATTGCCCAAGAAGAATTAGCTAATCTGAAACAAGAAAAAGAAAAGCAAATTCAAAAGAGAAAGGATATCGGCAATAAAATGGAACATATTGCCGATACTGTTTTTTCTCCGATTACTATGAATCCAACCGAAAATTTAGGATTGCAGAAAATCATCAATTTCATAAGCGTTGTTTTTGGTGTCCTGTTCCTGATTGAAGTCTTCAAAAAATTTGGAATGTTGCGTTTCGTAATCAGTGAGGATCAAACCAAGTTAGACATGGAAATGATTCTTTTTTTCATGCCGCTGCTGGTCGTTCCATTGGCTACGATATTATTTTTCAGACGAAAAAAGATGGGTTGGGTGCTACTGGCTGGCTTTTTAACCTATTCTGTTTTTACTACGGCCAGGATATTTCTTCTTGTTTGGAATATGCAACAAACAGGGTTTTCAGGTAATTCTATATTCCCCCAAGCTTCACCAGTATCTTATTTACTCGTTTTATTATTTTTTACAGGAAACCTTGTGGCCATATGTACAAAAGGAATCCGGGAAATATTTTTCATACGTTTAAAAGAAATGATAATGCTGATTGTACTTGTGGCTTTACTATCGGTATTTATAAACTGATTTATAAGAAATCATGTTTCTGTCGATTAAACAAACTGCGAAGGCAACAATACTTCCTTAATATATCATGATCACAAACTGCTCAAAAAACAGTGCAGTCATCCTAATACAATTAGCAAAACAACAAATGAAAAAAACGACACTCTCAATTTTAGCTGTAGCAACATCATTCTGTTTTGGCTTTGCCGTCAAATCTGTACTGACCGAAAAATCCGAAAACGAGACGGCATTAAAAAGAGCGACCGGAATTGGCGGCATCTTCTTTAAATGTAAAGACCCGAAGAAAATGCGTGAATGGTATCAGACACACTTAGGTTTGAAAACCAATGATTATGGAGCCGTATTCGAATGGAGACAAGGTGCCGATTCACTCAAAAAAGGATTTACCCAATGGAGCCCGTTTGGTGAAAAGACCAAGTATTTCGAACCGTCGACAAAAGATTTCATGGTCAATTACCGGGTGGCGGATCTGGAAGCCCTTGTTGATGAACTTAAAAAAGAAGGTGTGACGATCACCGACAAAATCGAAGTCGCCGATTACGGAAAGTTCGTCCATATCATGGATATCGAAGGAAACAAAATCGAGCTTTGGGAACCGAATGACGTGGCTTATGAAAAACTCGGGAAAGAAATGGGAAGTGCGACGACGAAATAACTTCTGAAAAAAAATCCATAAAAAAAAACCACCGCTTTTGGGGCGATGGTTCATTTAATTGATTGTAAGCGATTAAGCGATTTTGAAACGCTTCCTGTCGGTTTCACTCAGATAGATCTTACGCAGACGAAGCGACTTTGGCGTAACTTCTACATATTCGTCTTTCTGGATATATTCCAATGCTTCTTCGAGGGAGAATTTGATGGCCGGAATGATCCTGGCTTTATCATCTGCTCCGGAAGAACGTACGTTTGACAACTTTTTGGTTTTGGTCACGTTCACAGTCATATCGTCGCTACGCGTATTTTCACCAATAACCTGGCCTTCGTAGATATCTTCGTTTGGATCGACAAAGAATTTACCGCGATCCTGAAGCTTATCGATGGAATATGGAATCGCTTTTCCGTTTTCCATGGATATCAATGAGCCGTTGTTACGTCCCGGAATTTCTCCTTTGTACGGTTCGTAACCAATGAAGCGGTGAGCCATGATTGCTTCACCTGCCGTAGCCGTAAGCAATTGGTTCCTGAGTCCGATGATTCCGCGTGACGGAATGTTGAATTTCACGATCATACGGTCGCCTTTACCTTCCATGGAAAGCATTTCTCCTTTACGGATCGTTACGAATTCAACGGCACGGCCAGAAAGATTTTCAGGTAAGTCGATGGTAAGCTCTTCGATTGGCTCACATTTAACGCCATCGATTTCCTTGATGATGACCTGTGGCTGGCCAATCTGCAATTCGTATCCTTCGCGACGCATGGTCTCGATAAGGACCGACAAGTGCAATACACCGCGTCCGAAAACCATGAATTTATCGGCTGAATCCGTTTCGCCAACCTTCATGGCCAGGTTTTTCTCAAGCTCTTTGGTCAAACGGTCACGAATATGGCGCGATGTAACGAATTTCCCTTCTTTACCAAAGAAAGGTGAATCGTTGATAGTGAACAACATACTCATGGTAGGTTCGTCGATTGCGATAGTCTGCAATGCTTCCGGATTTTCGAAATCAGCAACGGTATCGCCAATCTCAAAACCTTCGATACCGACAATGGCACAAATGTCACCGGCAATTACTTCAGTTACTTTTTTACGGCCGAGACCTTCAAACGTGTGAAGTTCCTTGATTCGGGTCTTGATTATTTTTCCGTCTCTTTTTACCAAAGAAATAGGCATATTCTCTTTCAGCACACCTCTTTCCAGACGACCGATTGCGATACGACCTGTAAAAGATGAAAAGTCAAGGGACGTGATGAGCATTTGTGGCGTTCCTTCTGAAACTTTTGGCGCAGGAACGTTATTGATTACCATATCCAACAAAGGTTCGATATTGGTAGTCTGGTTTTTCCAATCTTCGCTCATCCAGTTATTTTTGGCTGAACCGTAAACGGTAGGAAAATCCAACTGTTCTTCTGTCGCGCCCAATTCAAACATGAGGTCGAACACTTTTTCATGTACTTCTTCCGGTGTACAGTTTTCCTTGTCTACCTTATTGATTACGACGCAAGGCTTCAATCCGAGGTCAAGGGCTTTTTGCAGCACGAAACGTGTCTGTGGCATTGGGCCTTCGAACGCATCGACCAAAAGGCAAACACCGTCGGCCATGTTCAATACACGCTCTACTTCCCCACCAAAGTCGGCGTGGCCAGGAGTGTCGATAATGTTGATTTTTGTTCCTTTGTAAGTAACCGAAACGTTTTTGGAGGTAATGGTAATTCCGCGTTCGCGTTCCAAATCGTTGTTGTCCAGGATCAAATCTCCAGTATTCTCGTTATCGCGGAATAACTGGCAGTGGTACATGATTTTGTCGACAAGGGTGGTTTTTCCGTGGTCAACGTGGGCAATGATGGCAATATTGCGTATAGCTTCCATGTTCAATTTTTGAAGCGGCAAAGGTACGTTTTATTTTTTGAAATTCTCGATGGAATTTGGCTATTGCAACTTTCAAATAATATTGGCTTAACAATGAGGCGAATTCTTAAGAATTAACAAGTTACGCGCTGTTTTATAAAGAACATTGGATTGAGCACTCTTTTTCTAATACTTTCTTATATATTTGTGTTAATCCTAAGCCAAACAAATGATGACTATTGCTGCGTTGCCAACCGAAGGCAATCGGGAACTGATAGTTGCGAAAGCCTGTGCCATTACTGGTATGGACTCCTTCGGAAAAATTCATTTTTATATAGGACCAATCCCGAAATCCCTAATTCGGCTATCCAAATTCATAACTCCAATGCTTAACCAAATATAAATGGAGTATACAACTACCGGATTACATGTGTTGATTATAGAGGGAAATCCGGCAAGCGATGCACTCAAAGGACAAAATATGTCCGATTATTTTGACGAATCCGGTTATCATCGGGCCACTTCGGTTTCCCAGGCAAAAGATTTTGTCGACTCAGGGAACCCGGCACACGTAATTCTGGTAAATCTTGACGGTAAGGACAGTGGTATCATTGAAGAAATGACTAATCTTTCGTCCGTCGCACCACTAATCGCAATTTTAAGTTTTGAAGATAAAAAGCTGGCGGCACTAGCTGTCGAACGTGGTTTTTCCGATTATATTTTTATTGAAGACCTGACTCCGGGTTTATTGCAAAAAAGCATTGCCTTCAGTATTGAAAAATACAAACTGCACAGGCCAAATGAGGCTGAGGATTTCCGGAACCTGTTCCAGACAAGCCCGATGCCGAAATTCATTTATGAAGTAGAAACCCTTAGCTTCCTTGAAGTAAACAATGCCGCCATAGAAACCTATGGATACAGCAGGGAAGAATTTATGGAACTGACGCTGCTCGATATCAGGACTCCCGATGAAATACCACATTTCATGCAGGCACTCAAGGATAATATCGAAAAACCTGTCGGGATTGCCAACGTCCGCCATAAAACCAAAAGCGGAAAAATCATAGATGTTGAAGTCCAGGGAAATCCGGTTGAATTCAACGGAAAGAATGCACGCGCTGTAATTGTCATAGACATAACTGAAAAGCGGCGCATTGAAAAAGCTATACTTGCCAGCGAAGGCCGCTTCAAGACATTGGTACATGCAGGTGGCGACCTCATTGGCGTGTTGAATCCGGATGGCAAACTATCTTACACCAGCCCGAATCATCTTGCTATCATGGGCTGGACTGATGAAGATTTGAAACGACATTCACTCGAAACACTCATTCACCCTGACGATCAGGAAGAAGTGGCAACTTTTTTCAAATTGTTACCGCAACAATCCAGTTTGTATTCAAAACCATATCGTATTAAACGTGCAGATGGCAATTATATCTGGATCGAAACCATTGCCACAAATGCTCTCGATGACAGTTCCGTCAATGGTTTTGTTTTAAATTCACGCGATATCACGGCTCGTGTCCAAAACGAAGAACACATAGCCCAAATGAGCGAACGCTTTACCGCTTTATCCAATGCGACAAGCGATGCTATCTATGATTACGATTATGCCTCGAACCGTATCAGTTTTGCAGGTTCCGGCTATCATTCGTTGATTGGCCATAAGCTGCGGAATAACTCAGCCGATTACAGCTTTTTTGAATCGGGTCTGCATCCTGACGACCAGGAACGCGTAATCCGATTTATGGACAAGGCCACCCATAGCCAAAAAAAGAATCATTACGAACTCGAATACCGTTTCCTCAAAAAAGACGGTACCTACGCCAATATTCTCGATAGGTTCGAAATCTTACGCAATAACACACGTGCCGTTCGGAAAGTGGGTGCCATGCAGGATATCAGTGCCCGCAAGTTCCAGGAAACCATCCTTAATTTTGAGAAGGACATCTATCAGGCGAATGCCAACCCGAAAATTGGTTTTGAGGGAGCCATAGAAAAAATGATCCGCTCGCTTTGTAAATTAATTACGCATGCCTACTGTGGAATCCTGACATTGGAAGAAAACGGAACGGTTGGTTTTATGTCCGGCAATGACCATGTTGAACAATTCAGCAAAAGCATCCTCGGGAAAAAAGCATCGGAAAATCCCCATCCGTTGAGCAACGTATTATCAAGCGGCAAAAAAGTCATCATACAGGATTTTGAATCAGATGCGCGATGGAAAGATTTCTCGGAATTCGCCCGCAAAAACAATACACAGTCACTCTGGTCATTCCCTGTACGCAAATCTTCCGGTAAAATAATCGGAAGCATAAATGCCCTGTTTAAAAATACCAGGATTCCGCAAAGCCAGGAAATAACGCTTATTGAACGAGCGGCCAACCTTTTAGGCGTTTTGTTCGACAGCAGGCTTGCCCATATTGAAACAGATCGCGCCAAAGAACGATACGATATTGTAGCAAAAGCAACAAGCGACACTATTTGGGACTGGAATATCAAGGATGATAAATTCGAGTGGAATAAAGGAATACGCGGCGTTTTTGGTTACAAGCGAAATGAGGTTGGCGACACATCATCATGGTGGTTTGACCGGATTCACCCGGAAGACAGTATCCGGATGTCGGTCAAATTATATTCGTTCCTCGAACAAAAAACCGAAAAATGGCAGGATGAATACCGATTTGCAACTGCTGACGGAAGTTATAAATACGTATACGACAGGGCCTTTTTGGTAAAAGATGCCAATGGAAAAGCGATACGGATGATTGGTGCCATGCAGGACATTACACGCCAAAAGGCCGAAGAACAACGCTTGAAACTCCTTGAGACCGTAATCACGCAAATGAAGGATGCGGTTATCATTACAGAAGCCGGCAGAAATAGTGATTCCATTCCAAAAATATTATTTGTTAACCCTGCTTTCACGGCAATGACGGGCTATTCCGCCCAGGAAGTCATGGGAAAATCACCAACGGTCTTCCTCAATAGGAAATCCATTCACAGCCATTTCCGGAAATTGATGCAGATGCTCAAGAACCGTCAGGAATTCCGGTTTGAAACGCTGAACCTGAAAAAGAATGGGGAAGATTACTGGATGAATATTTCAATGGTTCCCATTACAAATAAAGAAGGCCATCATTCGCATTGGATTTCAATTTTAAGAGACATTACAGACGAAAAGCGCCAGGAACGTGAGAAGGAACAACTGATTCGGGAACTTACACAAAACAATAAAGATTTAAAGCAGTTTTCCTACATCACTTCGCACAACCTCCGGGCACCATTATCGAATCTGACGGGATTGATTAATCTCATAGAAGACATTCCCGTTGATAACCCTGAACTCCGCGATATCCTGAACGGCTTCCATAAGTCGACACATTTGCTCAATGAGACGATCAACGATTTAGTAAAAGTCGTGATCATCAAAGACAATCCGTCGATTCATAAAGAAGAAGTACTTATCAAAGATGTTTTTGAAAATGTATTCAGTCAGCTTAATTTCATGATCAGCATGTATAAGCCGGTCATCAAATTGCAACTCGAACGTGTTTCGATCCTCAACATCAATAAGGCATATTTGGAAAGCATATTATTGAATTTGCTCACGAATGCCATAAAATACAGATCATCTGACCGTAAATTACGCATCTTCATATCGTCCAAAATTGTCAACGACTCCATTCAACTGGTATTTAGGGACAATGGAATAGGTATCGATTTGGAACGCAACCGCGACAAGATTTTCGGGCTGTATCAGCGTTTTCACAATTATCCTGACAGCAAAGGATTGGGACTATATCTGGTAAAATCCCAGGTTGAAAGTATGGGCGGACAAATTGCTGTTGAAAGTGCTGTTGATAAAGGAACCACATTTACTATTACATTTAAAAAACAAACGTAACTTAGTGGTGCCAACTAATGCGCGCTTATGCTGAATAAAATACTTTGCGTCGATGACGATCCCATCACGTTGATGCTATACAAAATGGTCGTTTCAAAATCTGGTTTTTCAAGCCATGTAGATACGGCTCACAACGGAGAAGAAGCTTTACATTATTTAGATAAACTCCTTGAACAGAACGAAGATTACCCACACCTGATTTTTCTAGACCTGAATATGCCGGTTATGAGCGGATGGGAATTCCTCGATTTGTTTACCCGTGAAAAATATGTACACTTTCCGGAATGCAAGGTGATTGTTTTATCGTCCACTATTGACCCAGCTGATATAGAGAAGTCTAAATCTTACCCGATGGTCATTGGCTTCAGGTCAAAACCTATTTCTAAGGAGATGCTGTCTGAACTCGCTCATTTGAGTTGATTTGCCGGAAATCATAAATAAAAAAAGCTCCGTTAGTGACGGAGCTTTTTTATTCAGTATGTAAAACTAATTAAGCCAGTTTAGCAACGTGACGCGTTAGTTTTGATTTCAGGTTGGCTGCTTTATTATCGTGGATGATATTTTTCTTAGCCAATTTATCGATCATTGAAATTACAGCAGACAGTTTACCAGCCGCATCGTTTTTTTCTGTAGCCAAACGAAGTGCCTTGATCGCGTTACGGGTAGTCTTATGCTGGTAACGGTTCAACACCCTTTTCTTTTCGTTGCTTCTGATTCTCTTTAAAGCTGACTTATGATTTGCCATTTTCTTTTCTTAACTAGTGTTATTATTTTGTAGTCCGTAGGGGAATCGAACCCCTGTTACCAGGATGAAAACCTGGCGTCCTAACCCCTAGACGAACGGACCTTCATCCTTTCCTTGTGTCCATCTAAGAACTTTGTAGCCCGTGGGGGAATCGAACCCCCCTTACCAGGATGAAAACCTGGCGTCCTAACCGATAGACGAACGGGCCTTACTCTATTGCGGATGCAAAAATACAACTATTTTTTATTCGCGCAATAGTCAGTCAAACTTTTTTAAAAATTTAATAGGCCTTTGCGAAAAGCACACGCTTATTTGACGGTTTTCCAGAGTACACACAAGCGCCGGATTCCTCCTTCGCATCAAGCGGAATGCAGCGTATCGTGGCTTTAGTCAATTCTTTAATGACTTCTTCTGTTTCCGGAGTTCCATCCCAATGAGCAGATATAAATCCACCTTTGGTTTCAAGCAAATCTTTAAATTCATCAAAGTTATTTACTTCGGTGATGTGAGATTCGCGATAATCAAATGCTTTGGTAAACAGATTTTTCTGAATTTCGTCAAGCAATCCTTTCAAATAAGCGGCAATTCCTTCTTTAGAAACAGACTCTTTTGTAAATGTATCTCGTCTTGCAACTTCAAAGGTTCCGTTTTCTAAATCTTTCGGACCGATAGCGACACGTAATGGCACACCTTTAAGCTCATATTCGTTGAATTTGAAACCCGGCGATTGTGTAGTCCGATCGTCATATTTGACAGATACGCCTAGTTTACGTAATTCAGCCATCAGGTTTTTTACTTCGGACCCAATCTGCTCCAATTGCTCCTCGGTTCTGTGAATAGGGACGATGACAACCTGTATTGGCGCAAGATTCGGCGGAAGCACCAATCCTTTGTCATCGGAATGCGTCATGACTAAAGCTCCCATCAAACGTGTCGAAACGCCCCATGACGTTCCCCAGACATAATCCTGCTTTCCTTCGGCAGATGTAAATTTCACATCGAAAGCCTCGGCGAAATTCTGCCCGAGAAAATGCGATGTTCCAGCCTGCAACGCTTTTCCGTCCTGCATCAATGCTTCGATACAATAGGTTTCGACAGCTCCGGCAAAACGCTCGCTTTCTGTCTTTACTCCTTTGATGACCGGCATTGCCATGAAATTTTCGGCGAATTCGGCGTAAACTTCCATCATTTTTTCGCTTTCGGCGATTGCTTCAGATCTTGTCGCATGAGCCGTATGTCCTTCCTGCCACAAAAATTCGGCAGTACGAAGAAACAGACGCGTCCGCATTTCCCAACGAACTACATTAGCCCATTGGTTTATCAGCAATGGCAAATCACGATATGATTGTACCCAGTTTTTGTAGGTTGACCAGATTATCGCTTCAGATGTTGGACGAACTATAAGCTCTTCTTCCAGCTTCGCATTCGGATCAACCATAAGTTTCCCCGGACGATCCGGATCATTTTTGAGGCGATAGTGTGTAACGACGGCGCATTCTTTCGCAAATCCTTCGGCGTTCTTTTCTTCTGCTTCAAACATACTCTTAGGTACGAAAAGCGGGAAATATGCGTTAGAATGTCCGGTCTCTTTGAACATGCGGTCCAATTCGGCCTGCATTTTCTCCCAAATGGCATATCCATAGGGCTTTATGACCATACAACCGCGAACTCCGGAATTTTCGGCCAGATCGGCTTTTACGACTAACTCGTTATACCATTTGGAATAGTCTTCCTGACGCGTTGTCAACTGCTTGCTCATAACTTAATTGGCACAAAAATTGTTTCGATTTTTTTAACTAAAAAGTCCGGCAAAACTAAGTAAATTTGTTAGGACAGCAATGTTCTCGACCTATAAAAAATGCTACCATGAAAACCCTTTTCCCATTACTCAAAAAAAAATATACCAGTGCCGGCCTTGGTCTTCTAGGTCTTTTACTGGTTTCCTGCGGAGCCTCCAAACAAACTGCTTCCAACGACGGCATTTACGGCGACCAGCAAAAAAATACTGCTACAGCCACTACTTCATCTGGCAACGGCTATAAGCAATATTTCCAATCCCTCAGAGAAGACGAAGTATTTACAGATGTAAATGAATATTCATCAGTCCAGGATACAATCGCACAAAACCAAAATCAAAGCTATTCAACTGGAAATGCGAGCTGGGGAAGCGAAACAGATCAGGTTGTCGTGAATGTTTACGGCAATAATTGGGGATATAATTACTGGAACAACTACTGGTATAGTCCTTATTGGGGATATAGCTGGGGCTGGAATTGGGGCTGGGGCGGCTTTTACGGTCCTTACTGGGGCGGCGGCTGGTATGGCGGCTGGGGTTACGGATATCCTTATTACGGATATGGTTACGGATATGGAAATTATTATCAACCTTCATACAATCAAGGAATCCGTGGCGGACGCGGCGACAGCTATAATGCCGGAGGACGCAATAGTTTAAGCCGATACAGCACCCCGAGCCGCGGAAGACAATCTGCTGCATATGTCAATACCGGTGGCCGTAACAGCATATACAGCAACACTGCCGGACGAACCGGACGCACCTACACAACGACTTCTACAAGACAATACACTCCTGGGCGTAATAATTCATCTTCATCAAGAGGATTTAGTCCTGTTTATTCAAATTCAGGACGGAACAACAGCTCTTACACTCCTTCAAATTCCGGCCGAGGCTCATCAAACTCTAGCTATACACCAAGCCGCTCTAGTGGAGGTAGTTATGGTGGTGGTGGTTACGGCGGTGGTCGTTCCGGTGGCGGAGGTGGCGGCGGAGGTCGCTCTGGTGGCGGTGGCGGAGGTCGCCGATAATCGAATTACATTATGAAATTACCTATGACTGTCTGATCTAAACCAGAATGGCATAGGTATTTTTTTGGACAGAAATAAAAAATTGATAATGAAAAGAATACTATATATAGCTTTGGCCGCCTTTGGGATGACTGGCGTTCAAGCACAGGAAATCGGGGTTGATGATGCCTTGAATTATTCATCGGAACAACTTACGGGAACTGCCAGATTCCGGGCAATGAGCGGTGCGTTTGGGGCACTTGGCGGCGATTTGTCTGCCATAATGATAAATCCGGCAGGGTCTGTCGTATTTGCCAATAGTGTTGTGGGCGGCTCTTTAACCAATTACAATTCGAAAAATACAAGTACCTATTTTGGCACTTCGTCAAAAGACAGCCACAGTTCTTTCGACCTGAACCAACTTGGCGGGTCATGGGTTTTAAAGAATCAGGATGAGTCGAGCAAATGGAAAAAGCTCGCCATCTCTTTCAACTACGAAAATACAAATAATTTCGATGACGACTTTTTCGCGTATGGCACAAACCCAACCAATTCAATTGCCTCCTACTTCACCAATTATGCAAACTCAAATGGAGGTGTCGCGCTGTCGAATCTCCAAACGATGCAAGGAGAATCCATCGATGATCTTTACGCTTATCTTGGTGAGACACGCGGTTTAGGATTTCCGGCACAACAAGCCTTTTTGGGGTATCAGGCCTATGTGATAAATCCTATGGATGATACCAATCCAGAGAATAACACCTATTTCAGCAATATTCCTTCTGGGGGAAATTATTATCAGGAATATACAAAGCAAACCCGAGGTTATAACGGAAAATTTTCTGCAAACCTAGCGATGCAATATGGTAGCAAATGGTCTTTCGGGGCTAACATAAATGCCCATTTCACCGATTACTACCAATGGACGGATTTTTACGAGGATAACGGCAACAATCCTCAAAATGGAGTCCAGGCTTTGCGATTCACCAACGAATATACTACTACCGGCAGCGGGGTTTCGCTTCAGGTTGGGACCATTTATAAAATCACCGATGCATTCCGCGCCGGAGTTTCCTATCAGTCACCAACATGGATGTGGCTCAATGATAAACTTGTCCAAACCCTCCAGACCGATTACACCCAAGGCTCAGATCAGGTACAAGGTGTCCTTGTAGCGCCCGATGTAATTAATATTTACAAAACATACCGATTACGCAATCCTGGAAAATGGACCGGAAGCCTTGCCTACATTTTTGGAAAGAGCGGTTTGATAAGTGCCGATTACTCACTTAAAGATTACGGGAATTCAAGATTCAGTGGAGATAGTGAATTCAGCCCGATCAATTCATCTATTTCCAATCAACTGGGAATTGCTGGCGAATTTCGTGTCGGTGCCGAATACAGGATTGGACTTGTCAGCATCCGTGGCGGTTATAGAAATGAATCCAGTCCTTATGAAAACGGAAGGACAATTGGCGATTTAAACGGATTTTCCGGTGGGTTGGGATTTACCTTCGGACGGACCAAACTTGATTTTGCCTATTCCTATTGGCAACGTGATTTCGAGCAGCAATTTTACCAGACAGGTTTGACCGATAGCGCGTCAGGAACTATCAAAAACAACAATATAACCATGTCCTTGATGTTCGATTTGTAAAAATTTACATCAATTCTGAGAAAAAGTCCGCTTTCCGGTTCAGGGGCGGGTTTTTTTATGAGAATTTTCAGTATATCTAAATCGATTTAGTCGTAAATTTGAGTATATACCACTCAATTATGAAACGTAATCAAAAGAATGCCGGAATAGCTTTTTTCTGGATTTGGACCTTTGTGTTCTTCGGAATCACCATTACCGAAATGCTTGAAATGAACCCCAAAATACTTGGAGCCCACAAAATCCTGATGACAGACCTGACTGCCTTTTTGTTTATCATTTATCTTGGAATAGCCGTCAATTTGTTTTTCAATCTGAAACCCAGAAAATTCCGCATTGCCGAAAGTGTCTTCTTTATAGGCGGAATCGGCCTTTTCATTGGTTTCTTTATGACGTTGAATCATTATATGACCCCAGTATCATTGCACTAAAACCGGATTATTTGATACGTGATTAGCCCTGATGCAAGCGGTTATCCTTTTGCACAAAAAGCGTACGATTTGCAACTGCCGCACAGCGACCAACGGAAGCTCGTGCGGCAGTTCTGCAAATAGACGGTCTTTGAAGAAAGATTAAGAGCGGGCAGCAGGAAAAAGCTCCAAATCAATTAATAATTAATAATGAACAATTAAAAATTCCCGAACACGATTAATTATTAATTGTTAATCATTAATTGTTCATTCTGTTAACTAATTTCCCCATTAAACATAAATCCGTACTTTTGCGCTCCCAAAAAGGCTTGTATCATGAGGACCAAATCGCTGAAAAAGAATAAAATAAACGTCATCACACTTGGCTGTTCCAAGAATGTGTATGACAGTGAAGTGCTTATGGGCCAGCTCAAAGCAAGCGGCAAAGATGTTTCCCATGAAGCCAATGAAGGCAACATCATTGTAATCAATACCTGCGGATTTATTGACAATGCAAAAGCGGAATCAGTAAATACCATTCTGGAATATGCCGACAAAAAAGAACGCGGCATTGTAGATAAGGTATTCGTTACCGGATGTCTGTCAGAAAGATATCGCCCTGATCTTGAAAAGGAAATCCCGAACATTGACCAATATTTCGGAACGACGGAATTGCCATTATTGCTCAAAGCTTTAGGCGCCGATTATCGTCACGAGTTATTGGGCGAAAGATTGACGACGACACCAAAAAACTACGCTTATCTTAAAATTGCCGAAGGTTGCGACCGGCCTTGCTCCTTTTGCGCCATTCCGATCATGCGTGGAAAACACGTTTCACAACCGATTGAAAAACTGGTCAAAGAAGCCCAGAATCTGGCAAAAGACGGAGTTAAGGAATTGATATTGATTGCACAGGATTTGACCTATTACGGTTTGGATTTATATAAGAAACGTAATCTTTCTGAACTTCTTGAAGCGCTTGCGGCTATCGAAGGCATTGAATGGATTCGTTTGCATTATGCTTTTCCGACAGGTTTCCCAATGGATGTTCTCGAACTGATGAAACGCGAACCAAAAATCTGTAATTATCTTGACATTCCATTGCAGCATATTTCTGACAAAATCCTGAAATCAATGCGTCGCGGAACGACTCAGGAAAAGACGACAAAATTGCTCAAGGAATTTCGCGAAGCTGTTCCCGGTATGACGATACGCACCACTTTAATTGTAGGCTACCCAGGTGAAACCGAAGAAGATTTCCAGATTCTAAAGGATTGGGTACAGGAAATGCGTTTTGAACGTCTAGGTTGTTTTGCGTATTCACATGAAGAAAACACACATGCGTATTTGCTTGAAGATGATGTTCCGGCAGATGTAAAACAACAGCGCGCCAATGAAATCATGGAGTTGCAATCACAGATTTCGTGGGATTTGAACCAGGAAAAAATCGGGCAGACATTTCGTTGTATCATTGACCGCAAAGAAGGACAATATTTTGTGGGACGAACTGAATTCGACAGTCCGGATGTAGATAATGAGGTTTTGATAGATGCGTCATCTGCTTATTTGAAAACCGGAGAATTCGCGATGATTAAAATTAGTGATGCAACGGAATTCGACTTGTACGGAGAAGTTGTCTAATCAGTAGATAATACAAAAAAAGGCGCCCATTACGGAGCGCCTTTTTTATTTCCAGAAGTAATTTCAGATAACCGTGCCTTTGAAATTCAGGATTTTCGGTTCGGCATCTGCATTGGTGGTTACGGTAAGTGTTTTAGAGAAGGCTCCTTTATTCGCAGCATTGAAAGTAGCTTTTACAAATGCCGTTTCGCCTGGTTTGACCGGTGTTTTGGTGTAATCTGTAGTCGTACACCCGCACGAAGCCTTGACATTGGTGATGATGACATCTGACTTTCCGGTATTTGTGAACGAGAATTCAACCTCTTTGGGTTTGCCTTGGGGAATGTCTCCCAAACTGATAGCTTCTGATTTCCAAGCAACTGCAGACGCAGTAGAAGTTTTGACGATTGGATTTCCGGCCATAGGTTTCACTGTAAATGACATCAGCGCGAAAGCTGAAAACAGGGTAACGCAAAGTTTTTTCATAAGGATACTTTTAAGTTTATAATTCCTGGATGATTTATATGCCAAAAGTATCCGGCCTTGTTATTGGTCCTTGTTAATCAGATTCAAACGTTTGTTAACGACTTGTTAAGCGAAAAATCGGCTCAGGATTTTGCCTACTATTGCAACATGAAACTGCGGAAATTCAATCTCATCATGGTTATCGGGCTTGTCGCTATCGTTGGCATTCTCATAGCCCAATTGCTTTGGACGCGCCAGGCATACTCGCTTGAGGAAAAGAAGTTTTCACAAAAGGTACACATTGCATTACTCGAAGTCGCGCGTAAATTATATGAAGGGACAAAGATTGAATTGCCTGGTGAAAACCCCGTTGTAAAAGTTTCGAACGACTATTACATCGTAAATATCAACAACGATTTTGAACCCGATATCCTTGAATTCTATCTCAAAAGCGAATTCGAGAAAAGCGACATCCGCACCGACTTTGAATATGCCATGTACAATTGCCAAAGTGATGAAATGGTGTACGGCAACTATATATCGGCATCGAACAAAGCCGAAGGAAAAAAATCCGTTTATTTCCCCAAGCACAAAAACCTCGTCTATTATTTTGCGATACGGTTCCCGAACGAACGCCCATATCTGCTCAAATCGCTGCTTTTCTGGATTGGTCTTTCCGTGGCTCTCGTAATCATCTTATTGATTTATGTCTACTCAATCGTCATCATCCTGCAACAGAAAAGATATTCGGAACTGCAACGCGACTTCATCGACAACATGACGCATGAGTTCAAGACGCCACTTTCGTCCATATTGCTCGCATCGAATTACCTGAGCCGGCAACCGCAAATTTCCGGCGATGAAAAACTGAGCAAATACACCAACATCATCATCGGGCAAAGCAATAAACTAAACAGCCACATAGGCGAAATCCTGACTATTGCAAAAAGCGATTCGGTACCGATGGAGTTGGATAAGAAACCCGTCAAATTAGCATCGGTTTTGAATGAAGCCGCGGAAACAATGCGACTCAAACACACTCTCGCCGACATTTCAATCGATGCGAAAGATGACATTTCAATCCAGGCAGATCCATTCCATTTCACCAATATCGTCTACAACCTGATTGACAATTCGATAAAATATTGCGACGGAAAACCTGAAATTTCAATTAGGATTTTATCCGAAAAACAATTGACAAAGCTCGAATTTTCAGATAACGGAATCGGGATTCCAACAGAAAAAATCCCGAATATTTTTGACAGATTCTATCGTATCCCAAATTCAAGAAGCAATGAAGTAAACGGATTTGGCCTTGGATTATACTATGTCAAAAAAATTTGCCTGCTTCACGGATGGAAGATTTCCGTCCGCAACAATCCATCAAAAGGAATTACAGTAATCCTTTCAATACCGAATTAAAATGCCGCCAATGCCAAGAATACTTTACGCCGAAGACGACCAGACACTTGCCTTCCTAACACAAGACAATCTTGAACAACAAGGGTATGAAGTGATTCATTGTCCTGATGGGAGTTCATGTCTTCAAACATTGGCTCATCAGGATTTCGATGTCTGCGTTCTGGATATCATGATGCCAAAAATGGATGGTTTTGACCTCGCGACGGCAATCCGGAAAGTAAATCCTGATATCCCGATCATTTTCCTTTCGGCTAAATCGCTGAAGGAAGATCGCATCCGCGGATTAAAACTGGGTGCCGACGATTATCTGACCAAACCGTTCAGCATTGAGGAGCTGGTTTTGAAAATCGAAGTCTTCCTCAAACGGTCGCAACGATTTACCACCACAGGAAAAACAACCTATAACGTTGGGCAATTTGTTTTTGACAGCGCCAATTTTGAACTCAAATCAAATTCAGGGCGTATCGTTTTAACCCAACGCGAAGCCGGATTACTACATCTGTTTCTCGATAACCGCAATGTTGTTTTAAAACGCGAAGAAATCCTCAAAGCACTTTGGGGCGACGATGATTATTTTATGGGACGAAGCCTTGACGTATTTATTTCGCGTTTACGGAAGATATTGGCATCGGAAGAAAATATTTCGATTGAGAATTTACACGGGATTGGATTTCGGTTCAGCGAGAAAAAGTAGTGGATTGTTGAAATGAAGGGAAACTTAAAATTTCCAACATTCTGAAAGCTGTTGTAAAATAATCAGGGAGGATTATACATACTTCATGACAAGCGGAAAGAGTGATATATGGTTTCATTTTTAACACCCGAGGCTTTGGCCGAATTGAGCGAAGCTAATTGATGCAGAAAAAATGTATCCTCCTGATTCTGGGAAAGCTTATATTGCTACGGGGAGGGGCCGGTGGTGTTCCCTACAAAATCCTGAAATAACTTTGATACATTTTTTATGTATCAGTTGTTAAATTTCTCTCACTCCAAAACCAAAAAAGTTCAGCTGAAAACATTTTTCAGGAATAGAAACCGTGGTTAAGGGATTCGCTTAAATTTCCTTGGATTTTTTTTCGGAAGCACCGAATAAACTTTGCCGTGCGTAATAATTTCCCTGAATGAATCATTATAAAATGCAACCCGAAGTTCCACCGGGCGAAATAAAAGGCATCCCGAAAATCTTCCGTTTTTTGCATCTGTGTGAACTTTTCTGTGCGCGAAATTATTCACACAGAAAAATTCACACAGTTTCTTTAAACAAATCCAGAAGAAAGCAAATTCAAAAGAACGCACGAGAATACAGAACCTTGAAAGGTAGGTGCCAAAACAATCTCAAATTCCCAAAGACGCTGGCCGTCTGGGATATTTTCTTATTACGATTAACCGTAAAATCATAAGATCAAAAGTCCGTTAGCTCTCATCGCCCGTATCGATTTGGAAAACCAGAATAATTCAAAATCTTCCAATCCCGAATTTTCATAATCGTTTTTAAACTGACCTAACGTCAGTGTCTTTGCTTCTGAAACTGAAATGACATCAAGTATCTTTTCAAGCCACTCGCCTTCCTCACTGGAAACCCGGATTGTAAAAAAATCTTTTTTCGTATGGAACGAATATACGGCATTGGTAAAAGTCCTGCCTTTTTTAGTCTTGATCTCCGATGAAACCTGTGGCTTTCCTCCTATCCAGACAATTTTTGCCGTAGGTTTCATATTCAGCTCATCTTCATCCATAAAACTACTTTCGATGAAATCTGGTCGGATCGTCGTCCTCGGAATCTTAAAATCGAACCATTCGTTCAAAGGAAAATCCAAACCGATTCCGTACATAAAATTATACAGGGATTTTTTGAGTCCGAAGCTAAACTGATTATGGTCGATTCCGGTAGCATCGCTAAAATCAATGTCGTTATTGGCGAAAGCACCTGTTTTTTCTGTTTTCTTTTTGACACCGAATTGTTCCGGATACAAACCCACCGGACTATGTGCCGTCATCGCGAACTGATGCCAAAACCCCGACTGCAGCACGCCCGCTTCAAACAACTGACGCACCATTTCAAGGCTATCGACCGTTTCCTGAACGGTTTGAGTCGGATAGCCATACATTAAGTACGCATGCACCATGATTCCGTTTTCGGTGAAATGACGCGTGACGTTGGCAACCTGGGCGACTGTAACTCCTTTATCTATCAACTGAAGCAATCTGTCCGAAGCGACTTCAAGTCCGCCCGAAACCGCAATGCAGCCCGATGCTTTGAGCAACACGCACAAATCTCTCGTGAAGCTTTTCTCAAACCGGATGTTCGTCCACCAGGTAACCGACAATTTACGCCGTAGGATTTCCAAAGCCAAAGCCCGCATCAAAGCCGGTGGCGCAGCTTCATCGACAAAATGGAATCCGTTCTGGCCGGTTTGGACTATCAGTTCTTCCATTCGGTCGCAAAGCAGGTTAGCGGCAACGGGCTCATAGATTTTGATATAATCGAGCGAAATATCGCAGAACGTACATTTTCCCCAATAACATCCGTGGGCCATGGTGAGTTTGTTCCATCGGCCGTCGCTCCACATTCTGTGCATTGGATTGACGATTTCGATGACGGAAATGTATTTGTCCATTGGCAGATTGGAATAATCCGGCGTTCCTACCTGGCTTTGTTTGTAATCTGATTTAGCTGAATCGTTCCTGAAAACCACTTTCGCATCTTCCAGCAAAAAAGTCCGCTTCAATTGACCCGAGCCGTTTTGGACATAATCTATCAACAGCTCGACAGGCAGTTCACCATCGTCCAACGTTATGAAATCGAAGAATTCGAAAACACGGGAATCGGAAAGTGATCGCAGTTCCGTATTCGGGAAACCGCCGCCCATGGCAATTTTCACCGTCGGATAGTTCTCCCTGATATATTGGGCACATCGGAAAGCCGAAAAAAGATTGCCGGGAAATGGAACCGACATCAGCACCAAATCTGGATTTACCGTTTGAAGTTTTGCCTCAAGTATTTCGATGGTTAAAGTATCGATGTATGACAGCGGGCTATCGAGCTCGTTATAAATCTCATCGAACGAATTCGCGCTCCTGCCCAAACGTTCAGCGTATCTGCTGAACCCGAAATTTTCATCGACACATTCCACGATAAAATCAGACAAATCTTCGAGATACAATGTCGCCAGATGCTTGGCTTTGTCCTGCAATCCCATGGCACCGAACGCCCAATCGAGTTCTTCGAGCTGTGAAAACCGCGAGGCTTCGGGCAGGTAATCTTCCTGGCATATCTGAAGCGCGAGTGTCGGGTTTTGGCCCTGCAGAAAAAGAATTACGGAATCTATTGTCTTGAGATATTCTTGCTTAAGTGCAAAAATTCGTTTGGAATTATCGGAACTATCAGTCAAATCAGCCGTATCAAAAACCCGCTGAAGCCCCGGTTTTGAAAACAGTCCGAGAATTACATCGATACCCAAATCTGCCTGAACCGAATTGATTTCTTTGGTATTCAGGAAACCTTTAAGGTACGCCGTGGCCGGATACGGTGTATTGAGCTGGGTAAATGGTGGCGTAAGGAGAAAAATTCCGGGATTCAATTTTTTTCTGCTAATTTAGGTTATTATGGCCGTTTACAGAACGTGAAGCCTTCATCTGTTGAAAATGAAAAAAGTAGCATTCATTGCCTGTTTACTGCTGCCCATATTGATTTGGGGGCAAAAGGCTGTATGCCGATTTGGTTTTACGCAAAACAAGGGACAGATCGTCGACCAGAATAACAGGGAAAATCCCGACGTACTGTTTTTGCTGAACATGCCCGGCCTGAATGTGCAATTAAAGCAAAACGGATTCTCATATGACATTTATGAAAATAAAATGCAACCTGAGAAAGGACAGGCACCGGATTTTATAAAATCTTCTACGACCCTTGTTTCCCGACTATATCACCGGATCGATGTCGAATTTATCGATTCAGATCCAAAAGCCCGATTGGTAGCCGGACAAGAGTTGCCGACACACCAAAATTACTATTTGCCCCAAAGAAAATCCGGGATTGAAAACGTAAGGTCATTCAAAAAAATAACCTACGTGGATTTGTATCCTTATATAGATGTTGAATTCGTTATCCCCGATGATCCGTCCAAACCTGTCGAGTATAACCTCATAGTACGCAAAGGTGGCAAGCTGAGTGATGTCCGGATGAGATTCAAAGGTGCAAAGACAAAAATAACCAATGGAAACATCGAGATATTCACGCGCTTTGGCAGTATGCATGAAACATTGCCTTCGAGTTGGATCGCAGGAGAAAATGAAAGACAGATCCGCGTGGAATACCGTAAGATCTCGAAAAATGTATACGGATTCAAATCAAATGAAAATACCGATCAGACAGTAGTGGTCGACCCTGTTCCGATACGACTATGGGCTACTTACTTTGGAGGATACCAGGGAGAAAATAATGTCTCCGTTGCCTGCGACCAGTCAGGCAATTCCTTTATCTCCGGAAATACCACCAGCAGCAATAACATAGCTACGTCTGGCGCTTTTGAAATAAGTTTCTCCCCGGACTATTTCAATGGATTCTTGTCAAAGTTCGGGCCGGATGGAAACCAATTATGGGGAACTTATGTTGGCGGCAACGGCAACGTCCTAATGGAAGACGTAACGGTCGATGGATTAGGAAACCCTATTATTGCCGGCGAAAGCTTTAGTGAGAATGCCAATATATCCACTCCCGGCAGCCATCAACCCGAAACGCATTTTACTTTCGAGAATGGATCAGAAGCTTACGAGGGCTTTTTAATAAAATTCAATCCTGACGGTCAACGCCTATGGGGCACCTTTTATGGAGGCGTCAGAAACGAATCTGCCGGAGCGGTGACGACGGATAGTGCCAATAACATCATCTTATGCGGCAATACAGAAAGCGGAACCAATATTTCTACTCCGGGAAGTTACCAGGACCAGCTCTCCACTTTTGGCAAAAGCGACGCATTCATTGCAAAATTCACCAGTGCAGGCGTGCGTCTTTGGGGAACGTATTACGGAGGGCAAAATGAAGATGGCATACTTGATTGCAAAACCGATGCTGCCGGAAACATCTATTGTGTAGGGCAAACAAACAGTCCCGATGGTATTTCCACGCCCGGAACTTTTCAGGAAGTGGGCAACTTATTCCCAGACGGATTTCTTGCCGCATTTTCTCCATCCGGCTCCAGGCTTTGGGGAAGTTATTTTGGAGGCGAAGGTTACGATTATGCCAATGCAGTAACTCTGGATTCGGCTGACAGCATTGTTATAGGAGGCATCACCTCCAGCCTATCCGGAATTTCCAGTCCCGGGGCATTCATTCAAACTCTCCCCCAACTGAATACACAGGGATATGATGGCTTCGTAGCCCGGTTTGACGCAAACGGAAACAGGTTCTGGTCCACGTATTTTCCGGAGCGCATAACCGAATTGGAACATAATGGCTCGGGCGATATTTTCTTTGTAGGCCAAACAGAACTGACAAACGGGATTTCAACGCCGGATACTTATCAGGAAGTTTCCGGGGGAATGAAAGATCATTTTATACAGAAATTCAATTCCGACGGACAACACATTTGGGGAACGTATTACGGAGGGGAAGAAGACGATACCGGGAGCAGGATTGCTTTTGACCGTGCCAGCGATACCTTTTATATTGGCGGAATGACCACAAGTACCTTACAGATCGCGACGCCTGGGGTACATCAGGAACAACTTTCGGGTGCTCCGGATTCTTTTTTAGTCAAATTCCAGGAATGTATATTCCATGTTTCTTCGTCCAGTAATTCACCGGTATGTGCAGGCGACCCAATCGAATTACAGGCGTCGGGCGGAGTCAGTTATTCGTGGACGGGGCCTGACAATTTCAGTTCGACAAGCCCGAATCCTGTTATCGGCAACGCACAAAGCATAAACAGTGGTGTTTATCGATGTACTATTTCCGGAAATCCGGGATGTGATACCACCGTGAGTGTGACAGTCATAATTTCAGATGAAGCCCCGACCGGTGATAATATCCAGATTTTTTGCCCGAACCAGAATCCGACAGTTGCAGATCTTGAAGCCACCGGCACCAATGTCATTTGGCATGATGCGAGTAACGGAGGGAATGTTCTTGCCTCATCCACACCATTGATTGATGGAAATAGTTATTTTGCCTCACAGACCGTCAATACTTGCGAAAGTTTCCAAAGGCTTGCCGTCACAGTTTCTTTCCTGGCATCTATTCCGGCACTTGACGTTAATGCTGCTTTGTGCGATTCAGGAAGTGACGGAACAGAGGAAACAGATCTATCTGACTATAATTCCCAAATTAATCCTGACAGCAGTTATCAGTTTGCCTATTACACAAGCCATGAATCGGCAGAAAATCAAATTATTGCTGATGAAATAACAGATTTCTCCCATTTTCAATTGCAAACCGGGCCAAACATCATTTATGTCCGCGTCATGCCACCAAACGTGAATTGTTATGGCATTGCTCAAATAACCCTGACCTTACACACGCTCGCACCAATACTGATCCCGGATATCATTCCGGTTTGTCAGTCACAATCGGTGACAATCGTCCCAAATTTTGATTATGATTCGTATCAATGGTCTACCGGAGATACTTCACCTACCTTAGTGATTTCAAATCCGGGAGAATACTCACTCACTGTAACCAAAGATTTTAGAGGCGGAACAATCTGTTCGGATAGTTCAAACTTCACCGTAATAGCCTCGCAAGCGCCTGTAATTTCACAAGTCATTATTTCCGATTGGACCGCAAACCAAAATACTGTAGCTATTGAAACACAATTCCCGGGTAATTATGAATATTCGCTTGATGGCCTGAATTATCAGGATTCCAACCTGTTTACCAATCTCTTGAGCGGACAGTATACAGTGTATGTCAATGATAAATACCATTGCGGATTTGTCACCCAAACCGTCAATCTCCTGATGTATCCGTATTTTTTCACGCCGAACGGAGACGGTTACAATGACTTCTGGAAAATAAAATTGTCCGATACCGAACCTG
This sequence comes from Flavobacterium silvaticum, assembly GCF_012911565.1. Taxonomy (GTDB): domain Bacteria; phylum Bacteroidota; class Bacteroidia; order Flavobacteriales; family Flavobacteriaceae; genus Flavobacterium; species Flavobacterium silvaticum. The sequence continues at coordinate 104,902 of NZ_JAAMPU010000108.1, forward strand.
AAATGGAAATACGCATTTTCGACCGTTTCGGAAAATTATTACGCGAACTCAGTCCAACTAGTCCTGGATGGGACGGCACGTTCAACGGCCAGCCGCTTCCGTCTGAAGATTATTGGTTTCTCGTAAACAGAAACGGACATGAATTCCGCGGGCACTTTGCATTGAAACGGTAATTCAATTACGCACGTCATTTCGTACCTTTGGGGCCAAACGCCTGCATTATGCCCTCGGACTGTATTTCCTACCAAGATTCCGGATACTTCACCCAACTTATCACAGATTATCTGGACCGCAAGCCATCGGTTTCACATTTATCCGGACGGTTTCCGGAAGTGGAATCGTTCCGGTATCAGGTCGAGGAAAAAAAGGAATGGTTTACGGCTGAAAAAAGGTCGGTTCTTGTGGCTTCTTTAAGACGTCAATACGAAAAAACAGATGCAACACTCCAGACACGGCAGAACCTTGAAAGCCTTATCAATCACAACACATTTACCGTAACCACGGGGCATCAGCTGAATTTATTCACCGGCCCATTGTACTTTTTGTACAAAATTGTGACGGTAATCAATCTGTCGAAAAAATTAAAAGCGGAATATCCTGAAAACGAATTTGTCCCGGTGTATTGGATGGCGACCGAAGACCACGATTTCGAGGAAATCAATTACTTCAATTTTAAAGGAAAAAAATTCCGTTGGAACCGTGAAAGTTCTGGTGCCGTTGGACGATTGACGACAAAAGACCTCGAAAGTGTCTTCGAATTGTTTTCGCTGGAATTGGGAATTTCCAAAAACGCCGATGCCTTGCGGAAATTATTTACCAAAGCGTATCTCGAAAATCCAGATTTGGCCAGGGCTACGCGATGGTTGGCAAACGAGCTTTTTGGCGAATACGGACTCGTGATCATCGATGGAGATGATACCGATTTAAAGCGTGAATTCATCCCATACATGCAAAACGATCTGGAGAACCAAACGGCTTACGGCGTGGTGAACGAATCGATCCGGACCATGAAAGGTTATACGGTTCAGGTGAATCCGCGTGAAATCAACCTGTTCTATCTCGATGACGGTCTTCGCGAACGGATTGTGGAAGAAAACGACGGCTATCGGATTTTTGGGACCAATAAATGGTTTTCAAAAACGGAGCTTCGGGATGAACTGATGGCTTATCCGGAAAAATTCAGCCCTAACGTTATCATGCGCCCGCTGTATCAGGAAGTGATTTTGCCGAATCTGGCCTATATTGGCGGCGGCGGAGAAATTGCCTATTGGCTAGAACTCAAAGCTTTTTTTGAAAGCCAGGAAGTTCCTTTTCCTATAGTGATGGTTCGGAATTCCGTGTTGGTCGCATCTGAAAAACAACATACAAAATTAAAGGCACTGCATTTAAACTGGCCTGATTTATTCCTCAAACGCATCGACCTCGAAAACAAAATCACCAAGAACCTGAGTGAATTTCCAGTCGATTTGAGTCCTCAGAAAAAAATACTCGAAGACCAATTCGCCTATCTCTTCAAATTGGCAGACCAGACCGACCCTTCCTTTTCAGGTGCCGTGAAAGCCCAGGAAAAGAAACAGCTTCACGGATTGGACAATCTTGAAAAACGGCTTCTCAAGGCACAGAGACGCAAATTCGAAGACCATCTGGAACGGGTATCGACTTTGCAGGATGAGCTTTTCCCGAACCGCGGCCTTCAGGAGCGGCAGGCGAATTTCTCCCAAATCTTCATTGAAACCGGTAGCGGGCTGATTCCGAAATTAATAGAAGAACTCGATCCATTTTCGCAATCGTTCGCTGTTTTAGTTATTTGATTCAGTCAGATTCTGTCTGTCTTAATAGCGATATGGCCATTTGTGAAAGTTTAACATTTTATACATTTTTTGTGTAATGGTGGAATTTTGGAAAGGCATACCTTGAAACCGGGGAGGGGCCAATGCCATCCCTACGAAATCCCGAATATTGCGTGATACATTTTTTATGTATCTAATGTTAAATGTTAGAAAGATATTTTGCAACGTATATCTAAGGGAAATATTCTGCCATAAATACATTTTAGATTCTGCCCAAAGAACCTTACTTTTGCACGCGCTTTAAACCAAGGCCGACAAAAACAAGTTAAATCTAAACACTCTTATGGCTACTAACAGAACATTTACCATGATTAAGCCGGATGCCGTTGAAGCGGGAAACATTGGCGGAATCCTGAATATGATTACCGAAGCTGGTTTTAAAATCGTTTCGTTGAAACTGACCCAACTTACTACTGCTGACGCGCAGGCTTTTTACGCCGTACACAATGCTCGTCCCTTTTTTGGAGAACTGGTCGAATTCATGACACGTGGCCCAATCGTGGCGGCGATTCTTGAAAAAGACAATGCAGTTGAAGCTTTCCGTACTTTGATCGGCGCGACAAATCCTGCCGATGCAGCCGAAGGTACTATCCGTAAAAAATACGCCAAATCAATTGGTGAGAATGCGGTTCACGGTTCTGACAGCGATGAAAATGCAGCTATTGAAGGCGCATTTCATTTTGCGGGCCGCGAGCAGTTCTAATTCGATTTGCCTCGCTCTTATGGGCAAACAATATAAAAATCCTGCTTTTTCAAGCGGGATTTTTTGTGTTAAATTGTATTGGAAAAGCAAATTAACACCGGATTCGTGTTAAACTTAAGTTTAGGAACCATTTAACACGGAATCTGTGTTAATTCAGGATTGAAATTACGTTTAACACGAAAAGGGTTGTGAAATAGAATTTCTAAAACACTTTTTCACACTTTTGCCGCGGATCAATTTAATTTTTGTCACGCAACGGATTGCAGATTCCACAATCTGTATTTCAAACCAATACATAATCGAATCATGAAAAAGAACCTATGCGCACTCATTTTACTCACTTTGCTGATGACCATATTGGGTTGCAGCAGCGATGACAATTCAAATCCGGTTGCAGCAAACACCCAAATCATCGGACAATGGAACTGGATACAATCGACGGGAGGTTTGGCAGGTGTGACTGAATCGCCTGAATCTACCGGGAATACAATCACCCTGACTATTTCAGATACAAGCGTCAAGCGTTATGTAAACGGCACACTTGCCTCTGAATCTGCTTACACCATCGACATCCAGCCTTCTATTTTTGGAGGAGAAGCGACGATGTTGATTTTCCCCGAAGACATGAAACAATCGTTTGAAATCTCAAATGACATCCTTCACCTCAATGATGAATTTGCCGACGGGTTTTCGAGTACGTATGAAAGCCTTTAATGATGAATGATGAATGACGAAAGACGAAAGACGAAAGACGAAAGACACAAAAAAACCTGCTTTTATTCAAGCAGGTTTTTTATTTATCGTTTAAAAGCAACTACTTCTATCTCAGCACAACTTCCTTCACTACTTCCCGCTTCAGTTCCTCATTGATCATCGCGATGATTTTTGATTTGCCGTAAGACAATTCCTCCCGAAGCACGGCCGAAGTCAGTTCGGCATAAATAGTTCCGTTCCTGAAAGTGACTTTGCGCGTATAACTTTTGACGCCGTTACCCAAAAGCGTCAGCCACGCCTGCTCCACGGCAATCTGGTCCATTCCGGGTTGCAGCTTGTTCTGGTCGATGATTTGTTTGAGCACGTCGCCTATCGGGCTGTCGTTACTTAGTCGCTTTGCCATCTCCAAGTAAATTTATCGGTGCCGCTTTTTTGTAGTGGTATTCGATGTTTGCCGAATTCTTCACAACAAGATGATTTTTATCTAACGTTTCGAGTTGCTCGCTCCATTTGGCGAAATCTGTCTTGTAATCCATGCGCGGCACTTCATCTGAAAACACAACAGTAAATGATTCTTTGACCGTATTGGTCAGGAAAGAGCCGTCATACTGAGGCATTACTTTCTGTCGGAAACCCGACGTTCCTTTGATCTCAAAATAATCATAACTCGTATTGGCCGAGTAGTCTTTGTCGGTTCCGTCTGCCAGTACCACCTTTTCAATCTGCCAGTAGCCGTTGAGCAGCGACAAATCTTCCTTGCTGACTTTTGCGCAAGACGACAACATCAGGGAAACGACCAGTATTGCAATGCATTTTCTCATGTCGCAAAAGTACGTTGTTACTTTGGCAGATTCGGAATATGGGGAACCGATTTATGAACATCGGCAAAAAATACCGCCAACTTAAACCTTTTGTTATCTTTACCTGTCTGCCTTTAAATTTTGTTATGAAACGACTGATCTTAGTGCCCGCGATGTTGCTTTCCCTTTTGTCCTGCAGTTCATCCGACGATACAACCACAACATCGGAAACTCCTCAAGAAGCCATCTATTTCCCACCAATTGGATCTGATACCTGGCAGACAAAATCATTGGACACCTTAGGCTGGAACGAGGCAGAAGTACAGCCACTACTCGATTTTCTTGAACTAAAACACAGCAAAAGTTTTATAGTCTTATACAATGGAAGAATTGTTTTAGAAGAATATTTCAACGATCATTCGGCAGTAACACCGTGGTATTGGGCAAGCGCCGGAAAGACGCTGACTTCTACGATGACAGGAATCGCGCAGCAGCAAGGATTTCTTTCAATATCAGATCCGGTTTCCGATTATCTGGGGCAAGGCTGGACAAGCGAAACGATGGCACAGGAAAACCAAATCTCTTTGCGGCATTTGCTGACCATGTCTTCCGGAATCATGGACGAAGGTAACGATGATTGTGTATCGCCCGATTGCCTTGAATATGCTGCCGACGCCGGAACTCGTTGGGCCTATGACAATGTCTATGTGAAATTACAGGATGTTGTGGCTGCCGCTTCTGGACAAAGCTGGACCAATTACTTCAACACACAACTCCGGGACAAAATAGGCATGAGCGGAAGCTGGATACAGACCGGCGATTTGAGTGTATATTGGAGCACGACGAGGAGTATGGCACGTTTCGGCCTGTTGATTTCGAACAATGGAAAATGGCAAAACGAACAAGTTGTCCCATCCGATTATATCGACGAGGCGACACATACGTCCCAGCAAATCAATAAATCATACGGCTATTTATGGTGGATCAACGGAGAAGAAAGTTATCATTTGCCGCAATCCCAACTCGAAATACCGGGAAGCCTGATACCGGATGCGCCTGCCGATCTGTTCATGGCTTTGGGCAAAAACGACCAGAAAATCTACATTGTTCCATCTAAAAAACTGGTAATCGTTCGGATGGGAGATTCTGCGGACGGGACTAATTTTGCGCTTTCAGATTTCGACGATCAGTTGTGGCAGAAAATAAATGCGGTGATTGACTGATTCGCATCAATCCTAAAACAGCTTACATGTTCCAGATTTTTGGAAAGCTTCAAATGGCAATCGCCGACTTAATGTTAAGTGGAATAAACCGAAAATATTTCCATTTTGAAATTCGTGATGGTGTTTTCATCGCCAAAAATAATTCACGGAACAGTTACTTTTCAATCCTATTCTTTTTTGTCATGGCCGTTATGCCACTGAATATCATTCAGGCCTTTGCAGATAAGCCAATAGTCAATCTTGAGTTTCTGATATACTTCGGGCTGGTAGTACCAATTTTTGGAATAATCGGATTACGGAAATTTTTGTGGCTAATTAGGGGAAAGGAACAAATCATCATTGATGGAAAGCAACTGACACATCAAAAATCCGGGACTTTTTTGACAAAGAAAAAGGTATACGATTTATCACAGATCAGAAATGTACGCGACATCAAAAATCCAACGCACTATTTGGGTTATGCGACAGATGAACTGAACAAATACGTTTTACAAGGATTACAAAAACAGAGAATTATCCGCGCCATCATGTGGCTAATGACCATTGGTCAAATCGGATTCACTTATAAAAATCAAAAAGTGAGATTATTCAATCAGTTGGATGATTCTCAAATAGCGTTTATAATCCGGGAATTAGAAAAACGATTGGATGCCAATCAGGGTTGACATATCACATGTAAAAACAGGGAAATTTTATTTCCTGAAATATTTCCTCACAGCCAGTACAAAAAGTACAAGCCCGGTAAGCGCACAGATATAATTGGCTATATCAATCCCCATTTTCTGGAAAATAGAAGAAGCCAGAAACGCAAGCACACATAATATATATAATTTGCCAGCAGACAGATTTCCTTTAGCGGACGATGCCGGTTTCCTGGTTCGTGTGGCCGCCATTATTTAAAGAAAGAATCGACGAATTCGAATTTATTGAACACCTGAAGGTCGTTGATGCCTTCGCCTACCCCAATATATTTTACCGGAATCTGGAATTGATCTGAAATACCGATAACCACGCCGCCTTTTGCCGTTCCATCGAGTTTGGTTACAGCCAATGCAGATACTTCTGTCGCAGCAGTGAATTGTTTGGCCTGCTCGAAAGCATTTTGTCCCGTCGAACCATCAAGCACTAAAAGTACGTCGTGAGGAGCATCGGGGATGACCTTTTGCATCACACGCTTCACTTTAGTCAATTCGTTCATGAGATTGACTTTGTTGTGCAGACGGCCTGCAGTGTCGATGATGACGACATCGGCATTTTGCGAAACCGCAGATTGAAGCGTATCGAACGCGACCGATGCCGGATCTGACCCCATTTGTTGCTTGACGATTGGGACACCAACGCGATCTGCCCAAATTTGTAGCTGATCGATTGCTGCTGCACGAAACGTATCTGCCGCACCAAGAACGACGCTGTGTCCGGCTTGCTTGAATTGGTTTGCGAGTTTTCCGATGGTTGTTGTTTTCCCGACTCCGTTGACACCGACCACCATAATGACGTACGGCTTTTTATTGGCTGGAACAGAAAATTCACTCTCGTCTCCATGGTTTGTTTCAGACAGCAATCCTGCAATTTCTTCGCGAAGGATTTTATTGAGTTCATCAGTTCCGAGGTATTTGTCTTCGGCGACGCGCTTTTCGATTCGGGTGATGATTTTCAGAGTCGTTTCAACGCCAACATCACTGGAAACAAGAACTTCTTCGAGGTTGTCGAGAACTTCTTCGTCTACTTTGGATTTACCGGCAACGGCTTTGGTGAGTTTGGAAAAAAAAGAGGTTTTGGTTTGCTCGAGGCCTTTGTCTAAGGTCTCTTTTTTTTCGGATGAAAATATTCTTTTGAAAAATGACATAGTTAATTTGAAATTTGAAAATTTGAAAGTTTGGAAATGAGTTCCAAGAAAACGCCATGCATTTTCAAATTATCTCATTTTCAAATTTTCAAATTATTAGCCTGGATGTAAGCGGCTAGCCTTTTGATGAAAACAACGTTATTTTGTTCGTTTGCCAGAGCTACCAATTGAAGCTTATGGAAGGCGTTACAAAACCCAGTATTTTCTAAAAAGCTAATAGCGTACAGCCGGAATCGCTGCAAATATAGAAAAGTTTGAAGTTCGGAAGTTCGGAAGTTCGGAAGATTACGCCTCATGGGGTTGGAAGTTCCTTAAGATTGGAAGTAATTGGTTCGGGACTTGACAAGAATATATCTCAAACCTACTTCCTATTTCACATTGTCAAAAACTTTTAAGATGTTGTTTATCTTGAAGAAAAGCCTTAAAACTTTAACAAAATGTACATAAAAAATGTATCCGTTTGTAATTCGGGTTTTGTAGGGACACAACTGGCCCCTCTCCAGATGAAAGGTAACGTTTTCCAAAATCCGTCAGATACAGAAAAAATGTAAAAAAAGTTAATTTTTAAAATTGGAAGTTCTTGGATTGGAAGTTAGGGAAACTACGTATCTTACCATCTTCCGATCTCCCGAACTCCCGAACTTTTTGAACTTCCTTAAAACAAAAAAAGCCGCTCCGTAAAGAAGCAGCTTCGTTATCGACACAAAATGCCAATTTATTTTTTCTTCAGGAACTCATCAACAAGTTCAGGAGCCATGATAGACTCAACGAACGTGTAAGCGCCTGTTTTTGGAGATTTCACCATTTTGATGGCTTTTGACAATCTCTTTGACTGAGTTTGTAGTGTTGCTACGGTCTTCTTTGCCATGACTTACTTATTTGATCTCTTTGTGAACGGTTACCCTTTTCAAGATCGGGTTGAATTTTTTAATCTCCAAACGGTCTGGAGTATTTTTTTTGTTTTTAGTAGTGATGTAACGTGAAGTTCCTGGAAGACCAGTCCCTTTATGCTCGGTACATTCTAAAATCACCTGGATTCTGTTGCCTTTCTTTGCCATCGTGCTTTATTGTTTGGGGTTGCGAATTACTTAATGAATCCGTCAGCCTTTGCTTTTTTCAAAACAGCGGCAATCCCGTTTTTGTTAATCGTTTTGATTGTAGAGGCAGCAACCCGTAGAGTTATCCATCTGTCTTCTTCAGCAAGATAGAAACGTTTTTTCATCAGGTTTACCGAAAACTTCCTCTTGGTTTTGTTCATCGCGTGGGAAACGTTATTTCCAACCATCGCTCTTTTACCGGTAAGGTCACAAACTCTAGACATTATACTTCTCGTTTATCGTTATTCAAAATCAGGGTGCAAAGAAAAGAAAAAAAAGCCTTCGCACAAAACATTTATTCCACATTTTTTAAAATTTCTTTCTGGAGCATTTCAAGTGATTTAACGACGGCCCTGTCGATGACTTTTTCACGTGGTTGGCCAAAGTTAAACTCCATGGCAATAGTGTTTTGTGCCGATGCAATGGCAATGTAGACAATGCCCACGGACTTATCCGTATCGTCAGTCGTCGGGCCTGCATTTCCGGTGACGCCGATTCCATAATCGGTTTTTAACAGCTTACGAACATTTTGGGCGAGTTCGATCGCGACTTGTTCACTTACGACGGAATATTCAGCGATTGTCAGTTCCGATACGCTTAGGATTTGCGTTTTGACTTCCTTGGAATAGCACACGATTCCGCCTTTAAAGTACTTTGACGAACCCGGAACCGACGTCAACGTCTGGGCTATTTTCCCACCGGTGCAACTTTCTGCCACAGCCAACGTGAGTCTGCGTTGCGTCATTTGTTTCCCAAGAACCACCTCCAGGCTTTCGGATTCTTCAAAACCTACAATGGTACTTCCGAGTAGTTGCTGAAGGGTTTCGACCTGAGAAGCGATGTCAGCTTCCAGTATATTTTTATCAGTCCCGCGCGCCGACAGCCTCAAACGCACACGTCCGGGCGATGGCAGATATGCTAACTTTATGGAATCTGGTAAGTTGTCTTCCCAATCTGAAATCTTATCAGCCAGCATGCTCTCGCCCATTCCGTAGGTCATGATGGTTTTATGGATGATGTACGGACGCTTGAACTCACGGACGATTTTCGGAATCAATACATTATCGACAATGCCTTTCATCTCGAACGGAACGCCGGGCATGGAAACAAAAACGGTTTTGCCCTTTTGAAGCCACATGGCCGGAGCGGTGCCGAATTGGTTAAACAAAACCTCAGCCTTTGACGGAACGAGCGCCTGATCGATATTCGTCTGGAGCAGCGGCTGGCGTTTTCCGGTGAATTGCTCAAACAAGTTTTCCACATGGGCCAGGACTTTGGGATCTGAAACCAGTTCGTCTTCAAAATATTCGGCCAATGTCTTTTTGGTGATATCGTCCTTTGTCGGGCCGAGGCCACCGGTGATGATTACGAAATCGGTATTATCCTGAAGCCTTGAGAATGTTTCGAGGATGTGCTTCCCGTCATCTGAAATCGATAACATTTCATGCACTTCTATACCAATATGATCGAACGCTTTGGCAATGTATCCGGAATTGGTGTCGGTGATCTGGCCTATGAGAATTTCATCGCCTATGGTAACTATCGTTGCTGTCATAGGGCAAAGTTACGCATCTATTGACTTTGATAGAATGCTTATTTGGCGTAATCGCAATCGGCAGGAATAACGACTGTCTTATTAACAATCGAGCTTCCCTTGTAACGCACTATGCGATACTTATGAGGATCGTCATTGTAACGGCAATACGTATATCTCACCAGACCCGCCGGAATATCGCGGTCCTTATTTTCGCCGAAATTCACAAACAACGGATTGTCACCTGTCTTTCGTTTCGTTTCGACCCAAACGGAATAATGTGCTTTTACCTTTGAGCCATTGCGCCTGACCTTTAACGTATAATCGAATTGGGAACAAACGACTCCGTCTATAATGGAATCCTTGATCCTTTTTTGATCTTTGATTTTCTCAAGTCGCTGGGTTTTGACCACACCTTCACAATCGGCGTTGACTTTTTCCACTTTTGAAAAAGTAGCTTTGGATAATTTTGTCCGGAAGGCCGATCCCTTGAAATCCTTAAAGATGATCAGCCATTTATCGGGCTCAGACGATTCGAACAATTGCATTTTATAACCGCCTTTCAATGTATCCATCAAAAAGAAATCGGCCGTGACCTTTGAACCCGGGGAATCCTGGTATTCGAATTCCATCATCTTATTGAAAGTATATGAATGTTGACCGAATGTCGTAAATGGGAAAAACAGCCACAGAAAAAGCAAATAAAAAACCGGACGAGTGAGATTCATCCGGTTAATTTATGAAAATTGTTGATTTGAAACCAATTGATGACAATCCGAATCCACTGTTAACTGTTATCCGTTAACTGTTTAACCTACAAATTAAAATCTTTCTTGATTTCCTTGATGGCTTTTTCCACCTGGTCTTCCACGCTTTCGTAAATCTCCTCGATTTCCTTGCGCTTGCCTTCGCGTTTGGTCCAGGCTTCGACTTCGAGGATTTCCTCAAAAGCCTGGGTCATGCCGAGCAAGTCCAGTGTCGGCTTGATTTTGTGGGCGTAAGCATAGGCCTGCTTGTGGTCTTTGGCTTTGATCCCGAGTTTGATCTGGATCATATCCTGCGGAACCTCGCTTACGAACAACGTTATGATTTGCATCACGAACTCCTCATCGTTATCGCTAAGGGCGTGAACTTTTGCTAGATTATAATGTAGGGCCATTATTTGACTGCTATCCTGAATAGTTTTTTTTCCTCTATAAACCCTTCGAGTACGTCGCCCGGATTCACTTTCGCAACTCCTTGTGGCGTACCGGTAAAAATCACATCGCCTGTCTTCAAAGTAAAATACTGGGAAACATAAGCAATGATTTCATCAATCTTCCAGAGCATTTGTGTGGTATTTCCCTGTTGGACCGTTTCACCGTTTCGGGTAAGGCCAAATGTAAGACTTTCCGTCGAAGAAAAAATATTTTTCGGAACAAAGTCGCCAATCACTGCCGATCCGTCGAACGCCTTGGCTTTCTCCCACGGCAACCCCTTGTCTTTCAGCTTTTGTTGTACATCTCGGGCCGTAAAATCAATCCCGACAGAAATCTCATCATAATATTTATGTGCAAATTTGGCGTCAATGTATTTCCCTACCTTATTGATGCGAACCACAATTTCAACTTCATGGTGTACGTCGCTGGAAAACTCCGGAATCACGAACGGAAACTGTTTTGGCAGGATGGCCGTATCGGGTTTAAGGAAAATCACCGGTTCGTCCGGGCGTTCGTTGTTGAGTTCCGAGATGTGGGAGGCGTAATTCCGTCCTATGCAGATGATTTTCACTTGATGTTGATGTGTTGATTTTATTCCGCTGCGCTCCATACAATTCGGCTGCGCCTCGGGTGTTGATGCATTGATTTGATTTGGAGCCGGAAACCTGCTGCCCGCTTCTAGTCCTCGTTTTTAAAACCGTTTTTTGTCAAATTCCCGTTAGCTTTTACTTCGTACAGTTCGCTTCGCTCGGGTCGTTGGTCGCTACGGCAATGTGCAAAAAACTGGATTTAAAAACTGTGGGCTAAACGCTCGCATCAGGGCTGGGCCTTTGATTTTTTATAGCCACGTATCAATTCCTTTAGCTGTCGGTTCGAAGTCACGTCAATTTCTTTGTCCGATAAATAATGTCCAAAGCTGAAACTCTGGAAATATTTCTTCTCAGCCGTTTCCTGAAGAATCTTTGTGAGTTCGCTCCTCAAAAAACGCTTCTGGTTTTCGAGCATGGCCAGACTTTCAAACTTCGGCTTGAAATCGCGTCTGAACGTTGTCGTACTAAACGGGATCGAATTCAAAACCTGCATTTGTTTCTTCGATTTCAAATCGAGTGATTCAATAATCTTAAGGGCAATATTTTCTATTTCGTTCCGCTGTAGCGACTTTAAATTTTCTGGCAACGCAGATTCCTGTTTGGCCTTTTTGGTTTTTTCCTTTGCCGCTTGTGCCGTTTTTCCGGAATCTTTCACCTCAACATAACCACTGCCGAAACATATCGGACACTTCGGATTCAGGCCTTCACAGGAACAAATTTGGGTTGCCATAGCCTAGAATTTAGTATTGAGTTTACGCAGTTTAATTGCCGTAAGCACCTTTTTGGTATACAACGGAAAATCGGCTCCCTGAATCCATCCGTAATAACCGGGTTCGTTGTCAAAAACCGTTTCTACCAAAACGCCTTTATGCTTCCCGAACCCGAACGTCTCGCGTCCTTTTTCATCGTATATAATGAACCCTGCAAAATCGGCGCTTTTTTTCCGCGTCGTGAATTCGGATAAAGACCTCATGTCATTTTCCAATTCCGGGTAGCGATCCAATTGGGCTTTGAGGATTTCATAAGTCGCAGTAGTATCGGCTTCTGCTGAATGTGCGTTCTCAAGTGATTTTCCGCAATAGAATTTAAGAGCGGCACTCAGCGTCCGTTCTTCCATTTTATGGAAAATAGTCTGGACGTCAACGGCCACACGGCTTTTCATATCGAAATCGACCCCGCAGCGCAACAGTTCTTCTGCGAGCAACGGAATGTCGAATCTATCGGAATTATATCCCGCCAAATCACTGTCTTTGATCATGGCATGAACGGCAGAAGCGAGATCTTTGAATGTGGGCTCGTTTGCCACTTTTTCATTTGAAATCCCATGCACAGCCGTAGAGGCTGCCGGAATCATCATCTCCGGATTCACGAGCCAGGTCTTGCTTTCGCGGTTTCCGTTGGGAAAAACTTTGAGGATCGATATTTCCACGATTCTGTCCTTTGAAATATCTATTCCTGTAGTTTCAAGGTCGAAAAAGCAAATAGGACGGCTTAATTTGAGTTCCATAGTTTGTTGTTGGAAGGCAAAGATAAGGGTTTGAGGATATCAATTGCCGTTGATAAAATATAATTAGCCCTGCCTGATTTTGAAACCGGAACAGGGTTAAAACCTGAAATAAACGGAATAAAAAAAGCGGCCGCAAGGCCGCTTTCCCTTAATCTTCCCGACTTCCATCATCGGCCATCCGTACAATCTTAGGTGTAAATTTCGCCACTACATCAATGAGCTCCTTTTGGGATTCCATGACAACCGTGATGTCTTTGTAGGCCATTGGCGCTTCATCGCGTCCGGCTCCAATTAAGGTTACATTATTATCCTTCAAGACTTCTCGCATTTGGTTTTTGGTGATCGATTTCACGGCCTGGGTTCGGCTCATCTGTCGTCCGGCTCCATGTGAAGCGGAATTGATCGCCCGCTCCTCGCCTTTTCCCCTGACCAGGAATCCGGGTGCGGCCATAGAGCCCGGAATGATTCCCATAACGCCTTTTCCGGCTGGGGTCGCGCCTTTTCTATGTACGATGACTTCTTCTCCGTTCCAGATTTCCTTCCAGGCAAAGTTGTGGTGGTTTTCTATCTTGGCCAGAACTTCTGCACCGATTGCCTTCGCCATTTTATCGTGGATAATCTGGTGACAGGCCGAAGCGTAATCACCAGCCAGATTCATCGCCATCCAGTATTCCTGGCCTTCCTGCGAATCGAGGGAAAGCCACGCCAGATTCTGTGCTTCAGCAGGTAATTTGGTCAATTGTCTGGCAAGTTTGGTATAATGTCCGGCCAATGTCGCCCCGAATCCTCTCGAGCCGGAATGCGTCAGTAAAGCCACGTATTTTCCTTTTTCGATGCCGAGGATTTCATCTTTTTCATCGAATTCCAGGATTCCGAATTCCACGAAATGGTTTCCGCCGCCCGATGTTCCGAGCTGGCTCCAGGCTTTATCTTTCAACTGTTTCACCATTGGCGTCATGTTGAATTCAGACTTATCCAAAACCTCATGCTCCGCTTTATGCTGACCATGGAATCCGTGGCCCGCGCCGAATTTGGTATGGGCAATCAATTCCCGTTGGTACTTCGATCTGTTTTCCTCAAAGTGATCGGCCGGAATATCATAGATTGACAAAGCCATCCTGCAGCCAATATCAACCCCGACTCCATAAGGAATGATTGCGTTTTTTGTGGCTAAAACACCTCCAATCGGCAACCCATAACCCTGATGCGCATCCGGCATCAACGCTCCGGCGACAGTTACCGGCAATTGCATGGCGACTTTCATTTGGTTGTGCGCACCTTGCTCGATATGCTGGCTTCCATAAACGACATAATCGTTTGGATTTTCGTTAAGGGCAATCGTTTCGTCTGCAGGAGCATTTACGGCTCCGATCATTTTTGCAGCAAGATTTTCAAGGATTTCGTCGTCGAGAAAACTTTCGGGATAATCGAGCACTTTTTTGAAAAGCGCCAGTATTTCGTCTGAATTTAATTCTTCGTAGTTGGAGTTCGCAACCTTAAGTACCAACCCCAATATTTCGTTTTGTTTATATCCGATGGACATCAGGTCTGTTCCGGTAATTTTAGTTTTCATAATCTTAAGTTATTCAATATTTTTCCGCCACTTTTCCTTTTAAGTTACAAGACCTTTGATTTGCTTTCGCGAACCCTGCCGGAATCCAATGCCCGACAGGGTTTCCACAACTATTAATTGTTGACTATTTTACAAAAATCTGCTTCAGCTGATCCACAATCTGGCCGCTTCCGGACAATGAAATGTTGTTGATTTTCTCTGCAATCTTCTCTACATACTCCATTTCCTTCAATTTGAAGAGCATAGTATTTTCTTCCATCAGCTTTGCGGTGTTCAGCAAACTTCTGGTAGAAGCTGTTTCTTCCCGTCTCATGATTATGTTGGCCTGTGCTTTTTTTTCGGCCACCAGAACCTGGTTCATAATGTCTTTCATATCTCCTGGCAGGATTACGTCACGTATTCCGGCATCAGAGACTTCGACACCCAGTTCATTTGCTTTTTCAGAAACGATTGCTATGATTTCTGAGCCCAACGTTTCTTTTTTACTCAACAATTCGTCCAGTGCCAAAGCCCCGACGCTTTCCCTCAAAGCCAATTGCATCAAAATGTACAATTGCTTTTCATGTTCTTTGTTGGCCACCAAAGCTTTGATTACGTCAGTTACTTTGAACCGGACAAAGAAATTGATACGCAAACCCGCTTTGTCTTTGGTCAACAATTCCTGACCGGAAATTTCGAGGTGTTGCGTTCTTAAATCGACTGTCTTTATTTCTACAGATGTAGAGTTAGCCCAGAATGCATATGTTCCTGAAACCACTTGTTTCTCAAATTTTCCGTCTATGAACAAAATTCCTGCATCTGTTGACGCAACGACAAATTTTCTTATAAATGCCCGAACTTTGACCGTTTCCAGTACATATTTTGGTATTTGCTGGTCTATGAAAACGGTTGAAATATCTGCTTTAGTAAAAGTGTAATCCAATATGCCTTTCCAGAATGCATAGCGACCGGCGGTCAATACTTCTTTAAAGATACCATTTGCGAATTGCAATACTATTTCACCGTCTTTGACTTCAATCACCTCTAACATTGCGGCCAGATCCTGATTGCGAAGCATGATATTCAAATCTGCCGACGCATAAAATGGCTGCGTCATATCATGGATTTCAATGCTTTCTCCAAAAAATGTCCAGTGGTAGCCTGAGCTTAAAACCCGAATCAATTTTCCGTTTTTGAAAACCAAACCTGTTTTGTTTGCTTTGATGTTGAAATGGTTTAACATGACTATTATTTTTTTATGTTACGTATTAAAGAAAACGTCTTGCCTTTTGCCACCTTGTTCGTGCGGAAGGCAGGATTCACAAGTGGCTCATGAAAATGTTCTCTCGTTTTGGCGGCAACCTTCTATTTAATCACCGCCGCTGCAATAGAAAAAATCCGTGATGCCAGGTTGTGATTTCCCGGCTTCAGGCCTTTACCCGATTCGCGCTCTAGACGCAGGAAAAGGCAATTCGCTTTCTGATTTTTTGATTCTTTTTAGGAGTGAACCGCTCCAACTACATTAACAGTGTAGCACTCTACCAATTGAGTTAACGCATACCTAAAATGCGTGAAGGATTCGAACCTTCAACTTCCTATTGCTCTAACCGTACTGAGCTATCCGGTTTCCCGGAGCGGGATTCGAACCCGCGACACATAGCGTGCGGATATTTAAGGAAACACCCGAAAACCTTCAAACCAAGCTGGACAACAGCATTTGATACCTTTTGGCAAAACCTGTCGCAATAGTGCTATACCGAAACACCCAACAAGACCTGATTGAAATTGTATATATTTTTAAACGTGTGTCGTTGTCGATTCCTGACATGGCAAAGATGGCCGCTTCAGTGTGCAAGGGAATTGCGCAGTCGATTATTTTTATTATTTATTTTCATTATATTTTGACAATCAATGGCTTAGTATGCATAATATTTTTTATTTCAATTATTTATCGGTTTAGTACGCAAATACACTGCGTAGTCGAATGAAGATTTGTTACTTTTAGCAGATGGTTTCCCATGGATTGTCGCATTAAGAGGATGGAAGCAGTTGCCTGAGCTCTTTTTCACAAACTGCTCTAAACGGACTTTCAGATGCTGTTTTCGCAAAAGACACTTAAGGTTTTGGTGGTTCAGATGTAAGAAAGAGAATGCCGACACTAGGCTTTAGCCGAACTCGCGAAGCATAGCCTGACGCGGGTTTGAAAATGCGATCAGCTTTTTATACAAGGGGAACGCCCAAAAAGAAATAATTATGGCTACAAATAAAGTGGCGTTGATTCGCTATAAAACAATCGATGATTGTCTGAAAAACCGGTTCCGCAAATGGACGCTTGAGGATTTGATGGAAAAGGTTTCGGATGCGCTTTATGAATATGAAGGCATTACGTCAGGAGTAAGCAAACGCACGATCCAGGGGGATTTGCAGATGATGCGCAGCGACAAACTCGGTTACAACGCGCCGATTGTCATTGTCGACCGCAAGTTCTATTGCTATGAAACTGCCGATTTCAGCATCACGAATTCACCCATCAATGCATCGGACATGGAAAAAATGAAGGAAATAGTGAGTGTTCTCAAGCATCTTAATGGCTTTCAGTATTTTGATGAGATGAGCGAGATGATTGCCAAACTGGAGAACAACATCCAAAAATCGGGCGATAAAAAGAAAAACTACATCCAGTTTGAAAGCAATGCGCAACTCAAAGGCCTTGGGCACATAAACCCGATTTATCAGGCCATTTTAAAGCGTATTCCACTGTTGATAGAGTATAAGTCTTTCAAGGCATTGCAATCGCACACCAAAATTTACTATCCGTATTTGCTCAAGGAATATCGCAATCGTTGGTTTTTGCTGGCATTGCCCAAAAAAGGTTCAGCGTTGGTAACTATGGCACTCGACAGGATTATTGAGTTTCAGGAAATCCCAAAAGAAACCTTTATAGAATATCAAGGCGTTGACTTTGAACGGTATTTTGGCGATTTGCTTGGCGTGACAAAAACCGAGCGGGACAGAGCCTGTAAAGTAGTTTTGGAATTCGACAGTAGTCATGCGCCTTACATATTGACCAAACCCATACATCAATCGCAACAAATATTGAAACAGGATGTTGCCAGCACCATCATTCGCCTCGATGTTTGCCTGAACTTTGAGCTGGAACGCGAGATTTTGGGCTTCGCTGATTTTGTCAAGGTGCTTGGGCCTAGGCATTTGGCGCAGCGCATTAAGCGGCGGTTGGAAAAAGCGGCTTCGGCCTATTCGGAAACAGCACGGATCAAAGCATGATTTTCTTTTCAGTTTGACTTGCAGACAGCAGAAACATCGTTTACTTTTGCTCTTATTTTTAATGATTATAAATAAGGTAATTTAAACGAATGGAAAAAGTTTTACTAGTAGCTGCTCTTTTGGCAGGCACGATCAATACGATTGTTGCACAATCCACTATCACAATAGGCAACGGAACAGGTTCCGGAACGTATGCCCCAATCGCCAGTTGGTACGAATCTTCGGCAACGGAAAGCATTTATATGAATTCGGAAATCGGGGTGACAGGTCTCATCACCAAAATCTCTTTTGACAAAGCATCAGGCTCAAGTACAGTTTCCCCCGAAGTCAAAATTTATATGAAAATGACGACAACTTCTGTTTTATCTGCAGACTATGCAATAGGAACAGGTTTCAACAGCTACGTTTTAGTTTACGATGGCACCATTCCTAACAATGGGAACGGTTGGAAAGAAGTTTCTCTCGATACACCATTCGCTTATTCCGATACATCTAAAAACCTGGCGATACTGGTCGTTGGATCAACCTGCATCGAATCCGGAAGGCCGCAATACAGATATACGACTACCGCAAACAATAAACTATCTGCCGGTTACGACGATGGAACTATTGGCTGCGGCGGAAACAATCCGTGGACGTCGGCTTCTATAATGGAACCCGTTTGGGAACGTCCGAATGTCATTTTGGGCCTGTCAACTTTAGGAACAACTGATAATGTAATCGCGGAAAAAATTGTCATATTCGTAAAAAATCAACAACTGATAATAGATTCAAAACAAGCTGCAATACAGGCAGTCAGTGTTTTCGATCTATCAGGCAAGCAGTTATGGTCAAAAGAAAATATTAATACCAATTTATTTTCAGCGATCATTGACCAATCCAATCAGGTTCTTGTTGTAAGGATCATCGATTCTGAAGACAACATAACGTATCGCAAAGTTATTTTCTGAAACATCCTGAAATCAAAAAAAAGCCCTTCGTTTCCGAGGGGCTTTTTTATAATCGATTGCTACTAAAAACTTCTGTTCACATCAAAAGCTTCCATATATTCTGCAACACGTTTAACGAAACTTCCGCCAAGGGCACCATCTACAACACGGTGATCATAGCTGTGTGACAGGAACATTTTCTTGCGGATTCCGATGAAATCACCATCCGGCGTCTCGATTACCGCAGGTACTTTCCGGATGGCACCGAGAGCTAAAATCCCAACTTGCGGCTGGTTGATGATCGGCGTTCCGAAAACAGATCCGAACGTACCGACGTTTGTTACGGTATAAGTTCCACCCTGCGTATCGTCAGGCTTGAGTTTTCCGGCTTTGGCGCGGTTGCCCAGATCGTTTACCGCTTTGGCCATTCCAATCAGGTTCAATTGGTCGGCGTTTTTGATTACCGGAACAATCAGGTTTCCGTTCGGCAATGCAGCAGCCATTCCGAGGTTGATGTTTTTCTTTTTGATGATGTAATCCCCTTCGACCGAAATATTCATCAACGGGAAATCCTTGAGCGCTTTGGCCACGATTTCCATGAATATCGGAGTGAAAGTCAGCTTCTCGCCTTCCCGCTTTTCGAATGCGTTTTTATTTTTTTCGCGCCAGTCCCAAATATTGGTCACATCTACTTCGATGAAAGATTGCACATGGGCCGATGTCTGGACAGACTGCACCATATAACCGGCAATGAGCTTGCGCATACGGTCCATTTCGACAATCTCATCCTGTCCGTTCACAGACGGAGGTGTTTTGACCGTTTGCTGATTGGACGACGGTTGTCGGCTGTCTGGTGTTGGTTGCTGAGTAGTTGAGGCTTGATACAATGATTGTGGCTGGGCGGCATTCTGGGTTTGTACCGGTTCGGACCTTGGTTCGGTTGGAACAGGTTGCTTAGCCGGAGTTGCCTGAGCTACCGGGTTCTTTTTGCGATTTTCCACATACTCCAAAATATCGGTTTTGGTCACGCGACCTTCCGCTCCGGTTCCCGAAATACTTTCGAGTTCGGCCATTGAAACACCTTCTTCTTTGGCTATGTTTTTAACCAAAGGCGAAAAGAACTTATCTGAATTATGGTATTCTTCTTTAGATGGAGGGTTTCCAGATGAAATAGGAGCGGCTGTAAACTGGCGTGCAGCTTCAACTGTTTTTTCAGCTTCAGCGGCAAAATGCTGGACCGGAATTGTGGCGGCTTCAGGCAGGGAAGGCGCATCGACGACAACACCGCCTTCGACTTCAATGATTGCCACTGTTTGCCCGACTTTTACGATATCGTCTTTCTGAAAAAGGATTTCGACTAATTTACCGGAAACTTCAGACGGAACTTCACTATCGACTTTGTCGGTCGCTATTTCGAGGACAGCTTCGTCTGTATCGATATGATCGCCCGGTTGCTTTAACCAATTTGTAATTGTCGCCTCGGCAACGCTTTCTCCCATTTTAGGAAGCTTCAGTTCATATCTTGCCATATTCTTAAGCCAAGAGGTAAAATTTAAATTCTGTTTGCGAAATTACCGAATTAAACTTCACAATGCTAACGATACTATAATTTTAAGGTGAATTGCAATCGATTTCGCTCAAATGCCTATCTATAAAATCCGGACTTCGCCACGATCCATGCTTGAATCACTGCCAATCACGGTTTTATCTGTCACGAATCGAAAACTTATTCCTTTTCCGGCCAGCGATTGCATTAGCCCGATGATGGTTTTAAAATCCAAAAGGTCAACATCAAACCAAAATTGCGTCGGTCCGGAACGTAGCGAATTTAATTTTTTTTGATCTGACTCCAGTGTCTGGACGACCTTTTTTCCTAACAATTTCGAGGCATTGTTTACAAGTCCGCCATCAGAAGAAACCACCACATACGTCAACGGCTCAACAACTTTTACGGTCTGGGCTCTTTTCTTTCGGGCAAACCACCACGCACCTGCTTTCATGAACACATCGAACAAAGCAGAAACCCTGAAATGCTTTTTGTAGAAAAAATTCATCGCCTGACGGAAACGCTGCATGTACAAACCGTCTTTCACCGTGCTTTCCCCTTTGAAGTGGATTACAGACGAATCGGCAAAATAATAATTATCTTTTCCGGATTTGAGGATGGTGTATGACAGATCTATGTCGTCCGAATACATAAAACAGTCCTCATCAAATCCACCGGCATCCAGATA
This sequence comes from Flavobacterium silvaticum, assembly GCF_012911565.1. Lineage (GTDB taxonomy): Bacteria > Bacteroidota > Bacteroidia > Flavobacteriales > Flavobacteriaceae > Flavobacterium > Flavobacterium silvaticum. Next base: position 125,965 of record NZ_JAAMPU010000108.1, read on the forward strand.
GACCTGACGTTTCATCAGCATAAAAGCACCGACGAGGATTTCCACTTTTCCGGTTTGGTTTTCTGTCAGATGCTGGGCGTAATATTTACCAAAAATCTTAGGAGCTATTTTATATAACGAAGTGATTTTGGTAAAAGCCACAAAAGGAGTTGGAACACCTCTCTTACTTTCCGGCAGGAAATTCCCCACTCCGTCTATCAATTTACAACCTACAATTCCAAGATCCTGCTTGGTTTGGGCAAACGACAGCACTTTCCGGAACGTGTCTTCAGCCACAACCGTATCCGGATTCAGGATGCAGATATATTCTCCTTTTGCAACTGCGACACCAATGTTATTGCCTTTTGGAAAACCGGAATTTTCTTTGTTTTCAATCAGATTGACAGTAGGGAATTTGCGCTCCACCATTTTGCAACTGTCGTCCGGGGAGTTGTTATCGACCACGATAATCTCGGCATTCAGGCCCGAAATGGCTTTCTCGACACTTAATAAACAAAGCTCCAGAAAGTGACGGACGTTGTAGTTGAGGATTATTATTGACAATTGCATGGGCAAATATAGCGTTTGTTTGGGATGCGGATTGTGTGAATCTGTTGTAGGAAAAGGCCAGTTAAGACCTTCCAGGTTTTATAATCCTTGCGGGTTTTATAAATCTGGAAGGATTATAAAACCTGGAAGGTCTATGGTAACGAAAAAAATCCAGTCCAACAAAAAAATTTCAACTCCCAAAGAGCAAAAAAAAAGCGCCTCTCTCAAGGCGCTTTCCACTAAAAACTCAATCAACAATCAACACTGCCGATCATCACAATACATCAATCAACCTTTTAGCTTTCGGCAGTGCTTCTTCTTTTTTAGGCAACGTCAGTTTCAAAATTCCGTTTTCGTATGCCGCTTTTATATCATCGGCCGCAATGGTTTCCGGAAGCGTAAACGATCTTTTAAAAGACGAAACCGTAAATTCTTTACGTGTATATTTTCCGTTATCTTCGGTAGTTTCGTTTTTGACATCACTTGAAATGGTCAGCAAATTCTTATCCAGTTCAATATTGAAATCTTCTTTTGGTTTTCCGGGAGCCGACAATTCGACTTCGAAAGCATTTTCGGTTTCACGGATATTTACAGCCGGAACATTATAATTTGCTTGTCTTCCTCCTAAATCCGGACGCAACAATTCGTCCATTAAAGCAGGAAAAAAAGGGTTGTGGTGTCTTTTTAAATGTGTCATTTTGATTATTCTTTATTGTTATTATTTTTTTTCATTCTTATTTGATCCGCCTTTGTCAAGTTTGATGCCGATGGAATTTTAACTGACTTTTTGTCTTTTAACAAGTCAAAATGTCATTCGTGCTTTTTTCACACGTCCTTACAACATAAAAAAATACAAACCTCATGTGGGTCGCAATCAATTATTAATTATTCATTGTTACTTATTAATTGAAACTATCTTTGCCGCATGAATTACCTATCAGTAGAAAACATCTCCAAATCGTACGGCGAACGCACGTTGTTCGACAACATCTCTTTCGGGATCAATAAAGACCAGAAAATCGCATTCATCGCCAAGAACGGAAGCGGAAAGACCACCATTATGAATATTTTGACGGGAGCCGATGAAGCCGATACGGGCCAGGTCGTCATCCGCAAAGACATCAAAATGGCATTCCTGTCACAAGTTCCGAACCTTCAGGACGAACTGACTATAGAGGAAAGCATTTTTGCATCGGACAACGAAATTCTCCATGTGATCGAGCGTTATGAAAAAGCACTTGAAAATCCGGAAGATGCCGAGAAATACCAAAAGGCTTTCGATGACATGGACCGTCACAATGCCTGGGATTTCGAGACGCAATTCAAGCAAATCCTGTTCAAACTGAAACTTGACGACCTGACGCTGAAAGTAAAAAACCTGTCGGGTGGACAAAAAAAACGCCTTGCCCTTGCCATAATTCTTATAAATCGTCCCGATCTTTTGATTCTTGATGAACCGACCAACCATTTGGATCTGGAAATGATCGAATGGCTCGAAAATTATTTCTCCAAAGAGAATATGACATTGTTCATGGTGACGCACGACCGATTCTTTTTGGAACGCGTCTGCAATGAAATCATTGAACTCGAAAACGGAAAGCTGTATCAGTACAAAGGAAATTACTCTTATTATTTAGAAAAAAAAGAGCTTCGGATTGCATCTGAAAATGCCAGCATCGACAAAGCCCAGAACCTGTTCGTCAAGGAACTCGATTGGATGCGACGCCAACCAAAAGCCAGGACTACCAAATCAAAGTCGCGTCAGGATGATTTTTACATCATCAAGGAAAAAGCCCAAAGCCGACGCAAGGAAAATCAGGTCGAGCTCGAAATCAACATGGAACGCCTTGGTTCAAAAGTGATTGAACTGCACAAAGTATCCAAAAAATTCAAGGAAAAAGTGATCCTGGACAATTTCGATTACGATTTCCAGCGAGGCGAACGCATTGGCATTATTGGAAAAAACGGAACGGGAAAATCGACTTTTCTCAATATGGTAACCGGAAATCTGGCTCCGGATTCAGGCAAGGTCGTCATTGGTGATACCATCAAACTCGGCTATTACACCCAAAGCGGCATCGACCCGAAAGTGGGGCAAAAAGTAATCGATATCATCAAGGAATTCGGTGAATATATACCACTTGCGAAAGGACGCACCATATCTGCCGGACAATTGCTTGAACGCTTTTTATTCGACAGAAAAAAACAACACGATTATGTCGAGAAACTTTCCGGAGGTGAATTGAAGCGACTGTATTTGTGTACGGTTCTGATCCAGAACCCAAACTTTTTGATTCTCGACGAGCCGACGAACGACCTCGATATCGTCACGCTCAACGTGCTCGAAAACTTCCTGCTCGATTATCCGGGTTGCCTTGTGGTTGTTTCGCACGACCGTTATTTCATGGATAAAATCGTTGACCATTTGTTCGTATTTAAAGGACAAGGTGAAATTGAGGATTTTCCAGGGAATTATTCAGACTGGCGGACTTACGAAGAAAGTGCCGAACCAGTCAAAGATGATTCTCCTAAAGAAAAGAATAACTGGAAGCAGAAATCAGAATCGGGAGGTTTGAATTTCAACGAGCAAAAGGAATTTACCAAAATCGAGAAGGAAATCAAAGACCTTGGAAAAAGGAAAAAGGAAATCGAGAGCTTGTTTTCAGACGGAACCATCGCCGAAAATGATATCCAGAAAAAAGCTGAGGAATTGCAAAAAGTGATATCTGAATTGGAAAACAAAGAAGAACGCTGGCTGGAATTGAGTTTGAAAATGGAATAACATCGCTTTGTCACTATTCCATTCCATAAGAGCTTATTTACGTTTCATGTTGGCATCAAACAATCAACACGGAATACATTCGCCCTTTGTGTTTGATTTGGTCACGAAATGTTTTTACGACCGACGCAAATACCCGGAATACAAACTGCTCAAAAAATACCGGCAACAGCTTCTCGATAATACGGATTTTATTGAAGTGACCGATTTTGGTTCGGGATCGAAAGTTTTCAAATCTAACCGACGCCAAGTTTCACGGATTGCCAAAACGGCCGGAATTACAGAAAAACGGGCTGAATTGTTATTTCGGATTGTCCGTTATTTTGAACCGACGAAAATTCTGGAAGTCGGGACATCGTTAGGCCTCGGAACTTCGGCTTTGAGCCTTGGAAATGCATCGGCACAAGTAACGACGCTCGAAGGTTGTCCTGAAACTGCTGCTGTCGCAAAATTTCAGGCTGAAAAATCCGCACTGGAAAACATCAAATTTGAAATTGGCGAATTCAATCAATTGCTTTCTTTTGGCTTGCAACATTCGACATTCGACCTGATATACTTTGACGGCAACCACCAAAAAGCAGCTACACTCGACTATTTTGAAAAGTTACTCCCATCTGCAACCAACAATTCCGTATGGATTTTTGACGACATCCATTGGTCGACGGAAATGGAAGAAGCCTGGAAAACGATAAAGAATCACCCTAAAGTTACCGTGACAATCGACACTTTTCAATGGGGTTTGGTCTTTTTCAGGAAAGAACAGGAAAAAGAGCATTTCACCATCCGGTCTTAATCAATTCAAGACGTAAAGCCAGTTCTCGCGATAGCTATCGGGACTAGCCGTTAGCCTTTTGAAAAAAAACTCGGATTTGCGTTTAGGGCGCAGCGACCAATGGCCAAGCAAAGCAAACTGTACGAAGTAAAGGCTCGTGGAATAAACCTGCAAACCGTGATGTTTTAAAAAAGCTATGAGCGGGCACCGGGGATCATGCTTTACACATCCAAAATTTACCAATAGTTTTTTTTACATTTTCGGCAGACGCGAGCGCAGCGAACTGTGCAGAGCAAAAAAATGTACTATAATTTTTTCCGAAATTCATAGAGACCACACCGGCCCCTCCCCGTTGCAAGATATACTTTGCCGAAATTACCACCTTACATTTTTTCTGCCGAAAATGTTAAGACACATAATCTTTAATATTAACCCATCAGTTACACAATACCTGATTCCATCTAAAATCTTCCGAACTCCCGATCCATGAACTTTTGATCTAAAAGAAACGCGCCACGACTCTAGGGAAGCCATGACGCGCATCATTGAGTGAATTGCAACTTGTTTTTACTGCTTACTAATTTTTTTTGTGAAATGTTTACCGCCAACGGTTGCATCGGCTATGTAGAGCCCTGTCGACAGTGAACTGACATTGATATTTTCGTGGTATTTGGTTTCGAGTATGCGTTTGCCGTACATATTGTAAAGCACTATGGTTTCAGGTTCCGAACCGTTCGAAATTTTGAAATTGAGCATGTTTTTGACCGGATTCGGATACACAATCAAATCTATAGTTACTGGGTTTTCAATTTCTTCGACTCCCAAAAGCGGACATGGCAATTGGACCGGACTTGTGGAATTCGATGTATTTCCGGTGCCAAGTTCGCCCGAAGAATTCAATCCGTAAGCGAACAGATCACCTGACGTTTTTATGCTTTGTGTATGATATTCGCCTGCCGATACTTCTTCCCAGTTGGTAGCCGTGCCGCATTGTACGAATGAAAATTTGTCTGATGTCCCACCTGTTCCGAGCGCTCCGTAAGAATTGAGCCCGCAACCCCAAAGACTTCCGTTGGCGCGGATTGCCATGGTGTGGTTCTGGCCTGCATTGACATAAACCCAGGTAGTATTGGCTCCGATTTGGGTGAATTCGGTGTGGTTTTCAGCCGATCCGTCACCGAGCTGACCCGTTTCATTAACGCCTGTTCCCCAAAGAGATCCGTCTGATTTTATCCCGATTACATCATACATTCCGGCCGAAACCATAGTCCAGGCATCTTCGCTGAGCTGAACGGGAACGTTGCTTCCGGAACTGCTTCCGAGACCGAGTTGTCCGTAATCGTTCAAGCCCCACCCCCAGATGGTTCCGTTTGATTTCATGGCTACGGTGTGGAATCCGCCGCAATCCACGAAAGTCCAGTCGATATCTGTACCTATTTGTACAGGAGTCGCTTTGTTTATGGTTGTACCGTCACCCAAACGTCCGTTGGTATTATCGCCCCAAGCCCACAAGGTCCCGTCCGTTTTGATGGCGAATGAACAAAACGCACCCGCAGCTACACTCGCCCAGTTTGAATCTGAACCGACCTGGACCGGAACATCGGACGAAGACCCTACAGCCACACCAAGTGCATTGCTTGTATTCGAACCCCAACTCCAAAGTGTATGATTGTCTTTTACCGCCAAAGAATGCGAAACGCCCGCAGATGCTTTCGACCAATTGGTCGCAATCGAAACTTGTTGAGGGGAATTGGCGGTTTCTAAATTTCCGTTGCCAAGCTGGCCATCGTAATTTTCACCCCAGGCCCAAAGCGAGCCTTCTGCTTTTATGGCTAAATTATGCGTGATTCCGGCAGAGACAGATTCCCAGCATTGTGCCTGGGAAATTGAACCGCAACATAATAAGGATACCAAAAGTATCTTAGAGTAGGCGTTTTTCATAATGTAGATTATTAAGGCAGGGTCAAAATAAGGGCATCGGATTTATACGAAATAATTTTTTCGACAAATAACCTGATTTAGCGATATGCAACCATAATCGCTTAATTATATGCCGTTTATCGATAAAATTTAAATCAAAAAAGGCAATCTATGACAGATTGCCTTTTAACGATTTGATGTATAAGGAATTATTTCGCCTCTTTTTTGGCTTCTTTGTTCTCTTCTCCTTTAGAAGTTACCCTGTCCCATTTGAATTTAGGGGCGAATTTCAATTTCAACGCAGCGATTTTACGATTGTCCGGCCCGGAAAGCCCTTCTTTCTCTACCGTATTTTTACGTGTGTCCAAAGCTTCATACAACGTTTTGATTTCATCAAGGTCTTCACGGCTATACGAATCCTGGTTTTTATCGAACGTATTGTAGAAGTTTTCGTAAACCGAAACGATGTTATCTTTATTGACCCACGCAAAACTTACATCGGAACCAATTTTTCCGGCTCCAAAGAAAGAATCACGCAACGCCTGGATTCGTGCCGGACCTGTCGCATCTGAAACGGTTGGCGCCGGCGGTGGCATTGCAGCCTGGACTTTTGCTTTCACTTCTTCATATTTAGCTTTGCTTTTGTCTACTTTTTCCTGGGCTTTGGCTTTATCTGCGGCATTGGCGACGGCAGCTTCCGCATCCATAGTGTGTTGTTGGTAAGCGGCATCGATGGCGGCCCAGTTAGCCTGTGCTTCATCTGCAGAAATTGAAGCGACCGAATCCACATAAGTAGTTTGCATATCGACTGTCTTGTCGGCTTTTTGCTGTTCTTCGTTTTTACACGACGTAAATGTGGCTCCAATTGCGGCCATTCCCAGTATCAGATTTCTAGTTTTCATGGTTGAATATTTTACGATTAATTAAATTATTTACAGAATTCACACGCATCAATTGACGAATTCATATACAAGGTTGCGAAATTATCCGGAATAATCAATAATTACTTCCAAAAATAGTATAACCCTGAAACGTCGGCAGAAAATTGTGTAAACCAACGTAACCTAAATTGAAAAAATCGACTCACTTTTGTAATTCCGAAATATGTACTCAGTGGAAAATCTGATAAAAATCACAAACATCAAGCGCGACTTTGTCTTAGGAAGCGAAATCGTGAACGTCCTCAAAGGAATCGACCTGACAATAGATAAAGGCGAATATGTAGCATTGATGGGGCCGTCCGGTTCCGGAAAATCGACGCTGATGAATTTGCTCGGATGTCTCGATACGCCTACTTCCGGCTCCTATATTCTCAACGGGAAAGACGTCAGCAAAATGCATGATGACGAACTGGCCGAAATCCGAAACAAGGAAATCGGTTTTGTATTCCAGACATTTAACCTGTTGCCGCGCACGACGGCTTTGGATAATGTGGCGCTTCCGATGATTTATGCCGGTTATTCGAAATCGGAACGCAACGCTCGCGCGACCGAAGTTCTCGACCAGGTAAAATTATCGGATCGGATGGACCATCAGCCCAACCAGCTTTCCGGCGGACAACGTCAGCGCGTGGCCATTGCAAGGGCTTTGGTCAATAAACCGTCAATTATTCTTGCCGATGAGCCGACAGGAAACCTCGACAGCAAGACATCGGTAGAAATCATGAACCTGTTTGCAGAAATCCACAACAACGGAAACACCGTGATTCTGGTGACTCATGAAGAAGATATCGCCGCTTATGCCAAAAGGGTTATCCGTTTACGCGACGGGTTGATCGAAAGCGATTCGACTAATTGATTGTTCCTTTTTATTTTTAATCCCTTGACGTGCTACATTATTAATTATTAATTGTTCATTGTTAATCATTCATTGAATTGAAAATTTATACCAAAACAGGCGATAAAGGAACCACCGCATTATTTGGCGGAACCCGCGTTCCCAAAGATCATATCCGGATTGAAGCTTACGGGACCATCGATGAGCTCAATTCACATATCGGTTTGATACGTGACCAGAAAATCGACCCAATCCATATCAATTTGCTTATCCGTATCCAGGACAGATTGTTTACTGCCGGTGCACAATTGGCTACGCCGCCTGAAAAAGAAACCCTGAAGAACGGAAAAGACAGGCTCAATATCCCAAAAGTTTCTGAAACAGATATCGAGCAATTGGAACGCGCCATCGATTTTATGGATAGCCAGTTGCCGCAAATGACGCATTTCGTGTTACCCGGAGGACATCCTATTGTGTCATATTGTCACATTGCAAGATGTGTTTGCAGACGTGCGGAGCGTCTTTCTGTCCATTTGTCACATGAAGATGTGGTGGATGAGCTTGTAATCCGTTATTTAAACCGACTTTCTGACTATCTTTTTGTGCTGGCAAGGAAGTTGACCAGCGAGCTCGGAGCCGAAGAGGTGAAATGGATTCCTGAAAAATCAGAATAAACTTATCTATTATTATTTTTTATTGGGATTTTTTATTCTGAGCATGCTCTGACACTACGTTCTTGACTTTTTTCAATTTTTACTTGACTTTTTGAGTTTAAAATTTATTTTTGCATAAACTAAAAATCGACCTAAAAGATGTATTGGACATTAGAATTGGCATCCTACCTGAGCGATGCCCCGTGGCCTGCAACAAAAGACGAGCTGATTGACTATGCGATCCGTGCCGGTGCTCCGCTTGAAGTAGTGGAAAACCTGCAATCCATAGAAGACGAAGGCGAAATCTACGAATCCATGGAAGAGATTTGGCCTGATTATCCGACGGATGAAGATTATCTGTGGAACGAGGACGAATACTAAAAAAAAATAAACTATCATAAAAGTCTCTTTAGGGAGGCTTTTTTTTTGCTTAAATTTGCGCAATTTTTTATAACAGAATACACCATCCATCATGAGTTTCATCAATAGTGTCCTGAAGGTTTTCGTAGGCGATAAATCGCAGAAAGACGTTAAAGCGTTACAGGGATCGATCAATAAGATCAAATCATTCGAATCTGAACTATCGGGCTTATCCCATGATGACCTGCGTGCCCGTACGGCCGCTTTCCGACAAAAGATAAAAGACGCACGTGCCGATAAAGACGCCCAGATCGCGAAACTTCAATTGGAAGCGGACGCCATCGAGGACATCGACAAAAAAGAAGACATTTACCAGACTATCGATAAGCTTGAAAAAGACGCTTATGAAATATCTGAAAAAGTACTCAATGATATACTTCCGGAAGCTTTTGCAGTCGTAAAGGAAACGGCAAAACGTTTCAAGGAAAATACCGAAATCCGCGTTACGGCGACTCCTCTTGACCGCGAACTTTCGGCTGAAAAAAGTTATATTACCCTTGAAGGCGAAACTTCGGTCTGGGCAAACTCCTGGAGCGCTGCCGGAAAACCGATTACCTGGGATATGATCCATTACGATGTCCAGCTTATTGGTGGAATGGTACTTCACCAGGGAAAAATCGCCGAGATGCAAACGGGTGAAGGAAAAACCCTCGTAGCCACGCTTCCACTCTATCTTAATGCACTCACAGGAAACGGCGTTCATTTGGTAACCGTCAACGATTACCTCGCCAAACGGGACAGCACCTGGAAAGCACCTTTGTTTGAATTCCACGGATTGACTGTTGATTGTATCGACAACCACCAACCGAATTCAGAAGGCCGTAAAAAGGCTTACGATGCCGATATTACCTACGGAACCAACAACGAATTCGGCTTCGATTATCTCAGGGATAACATGGCACATACGCCATCTGATTTAGTTCAGCGCAAACACAATTATGCTATTGTGGATGAGGTCGATTCGGTTCTTGTAGATGATGCACGTACACCACTGATTATTTCCGGTCCGGTTCCTCAAGGCGATCGTCATGAGTTCAACGAACTGAAGCCGAAAATCGAGACGCTTGTCAACCAGCAACGCCAAATTGCGAACGGCTTTTTGACGAATGCGAAAAAACTTATTGCCGAAGGAAACACCAAAGACGGAGGTTTCAACCTGCTTCGCGCTTATCGGGCACTTCCAAAAAACAAAGCACTTATCAAATTCCTGTCTGAAGAAGGTGTCAAGCAAATTCTGCAGAAAACGGAAAACCAATACATGCAGGATAACAACCGCGACATGCACCTGATTGATGAAGCGCTGTATTTTGTGATTGAGGAAAAGAACAATCAGGTTGAATTGTCAGACAACGGAATCAAATATCTTTCACAGGGAACGGACGATAATTTCTTCGTGTTGCCAGACATCGGAACTGAAATAGCCCGCATTGAAAAACTCGGTCTTCCAAAAGATCAGGAAGCTGAGGAAAAAGAAAAACTGTTCCAGGATTTCAGCATCAAAAGTGAACGTATCCACACGCTGACACAATTGCTCAAAGCCTATGCGTTGTTTGAAAAAGACGTGGAATATGTAATTATGGACAACAAGATCCTTATCGTTGACGAGCAAACCGGTCGTATTATGGACGGACGCCGTTATTCTGATGGATTGCATCAAGCGATCGAAGCCAAGGAAAATGTAAAGATCGAAGCGGTTACCCAGACTTTTGCCACCATTACACTTCAGAATTACTTCCGGATGTACAGCAAACTCGCCGGTATGACGGGAACAGCCGTTACAGAAGCGGGCGAACTTTGGGAAATCTATAAGCTTGATGTCGTCGAAATTCCTACCAATAAAGGAATTGCAAGAAAGGATCAGCAGGATTTGATCTATCGTTCAGTGCGTGAAAAATTCAACGCCGTAATCGAAGATGTGACGGAATTGTCAAAAGCAGGCCGTCCGGTGCTTATCGGAACGACATCTGTAGAAATCTCGGAATTACTGAGCCGTATGCTTAAAATGCGTAACATTCCGCACAACGTCCTAAACGCGAAGCTCCACAAACAGGAAGCACAGATTGTCGAGGAAGCCGGAAAAGCCGGTGTAGTCACGATTGCAACGAATATGGCCGGTCGTGGTACCGATATCAAACTCACGCCGGAAGTAAAAGCTGCCGGAGGTTTGGCCATCATTGGTACCGAACGTCATGATTCACGCCGCGTCGACCGTCAGCTCAGAGGTCGTTCCGGTCGTCAGGGAGATCCGGGAAGCTCGCAGTTTTATGTGTCGCTTGAAGATAACCTGATGCGTTTGTTCGGATCTGACCGTGTCGCCAAGATCATGGACAGAATGGGGCTTAAGGAAGGTGAAGTCATCCAGCATTCGATGATGACGAAATCCATCGAACGCGCCCAGAAAAAAGTGGAAGAGAACAATTTCGGTATCCGTAAACGTTTGCTTGAATATGATGATGTAATGAACGCCCAACGTGAAGTGGTCTACAAACGCCGCCACCACGCCTTGTTCGGGGAACGCCTGAAACTCGACATCGCCAACATGATGTACGACACAAGCGAACTCATTGCTTCCCAAAACAAGCAGGCCAAAGATTTCAAGAATTTCGAGTTTGAACTGATCCGTTATTTCTCGATCACGTCTCCGGTTTCTGAGAGTGAATTCGAAAAGCTGACCGAAATGGAAATCGCCGGTAAAGTCTACAAAGCCGCAATGGCCTATTACACCGAGAAAAACGAACGCGATGCGCGTGAAGCTTTCCCGATCATCAAGAACGTTTATGAAGCACCGGACAATCGTTTTGAACGAATCGTGGTTCCGTTCTCCGATGGCGTAAAGACATTGAATGTTGTTACCGATTTGAAGAAAGCCTACGAATCTGAAGGTCGTCAGCTCGTTGCCGATTTCGAAAAGAACATCACACTTGCCATTGTTGACGAAGCCTGGAAAAAGCACTTACGCAAAATGGACGAATTGAAGCAATCGGTACAACTTGCCGTACACGAGCAAAAAGATCCGCTGCTTATCTATAAATTCGAGGCTTTCAATTTGTTCAGTAATATGATCAACAACGTGAACAAAGAAGTGCTGTCGTTCCTGTTCAAAGGCGATTTGCCTCAGCAGAACCAACAAATTTCAGAAGCGCGTGAATTGCCTCGTCCGAAAGAAAATTACAAGACGACCAAAGAAGATATCGACAACACAGACGAATTGGCCGAACAAGCCCGCGAAGCTGGAAATACGCAACAACGCCAGGTGACCGAAACCATCGTTCGTGAAATGCCGAAAATCAACCGTAACGACAATGTAACCATCAAACACGTCATGAGCGGGAAAACCGAAACCATGAAATTCAAGAAGGCTGAGGGTATGATTCAGTCTGGTGAATGGGTTTTGGTTAACGGATAACAGTTAACGGATAACAGTTAAAGCCGGTCCACTTCTGGACCGGCTTTTTTTATTTTAAATAATTGAAAAATGAGATGTTCTTACAAGGGAATAACAGACTAGAATCGGTAAGCAGAAAGACTTTTTGGTTAACGAAATTTGAAAACAACCGAAATAATTTCCTTTTTTACTAAATTGGCTTCACTAACCAAGGTAACCGTTATCTGTTAACTGTTACCCGTTAACTCAAAAACTTTGGCAAAAGGAACCGACGCCCGGAAAGAACAAAAGAAAGAGTCTACGAAAACCCTAAAGGAAAAACGACTCGAAAAACAGGAAAAGAAGAAAAACAAAAAAGATTAAAATCAGAAAAACCACTGCACGTCGCGGTGGTTTTTCTTTAAAAACTAAAACAAAATAGTCGCCGGACTTCCGTCTTGACTATGTCTCAACCATTGCGGTTTGAGAGGTTAAAAGTATGCCCAAGACAACCTTTTGTCAATAAGGCATTTGACGTATTCTTAGTTATTTCTTATTCTTATTTATTACGCTGCGCTCCATACAATTGCTTCGCCAATTCAGCTAAAGCTTCGGGCCGGCTGCGCCTCGGGTTTTATTTTTTATGACGATGCGGCGTTAAAGGTTGATGCTCAGATCAGGTTACAAATGTTGTAAAATTTTTGTTGTGAAATTTTCACAACAGAATTTTTACAACAGAACGGAAAATAAAACGCTTAATCCTGATACTTGTCAAATGTTAACCATTCACCCAATCCGGCAGCACTTTCCCCGGATTCATTATCCCACTCGGGTCAAAAGCCTCTTTGATTGCTTTCATCAACCGCAACTGGGCCGGCCCGAAAGCAATATCCATGTAATTCTTTTGAACATACCCAATTCCGTGTTCGCCGGATAAGGTTCCTTTGAGCGAAACCGTTAGTTCAAAAATCTCACGGATTCCTTTTGGAACTTCAGACTTCCATGCTTCATCGGTCATGTCACCTTTTACGATGTTGACGTGCAGGTTTCCATCACCCGCATGACCGTAACAGACAGAGGAAAAACCATATTTTTTTCCGATTGCTTTGATGCCTTTTAAAAGTGTCGGCAATTCATATCTCGGTACCACCGTATCTTCTTCTTTGTAAACCGAATTCGACTTTACCGCTTCACCAACGGCTCGTCTCAATTTCCACAATGCATTTTTCTGTTCTTCTGAATCGGCGAAAAGGATTTCATCAATCCGGAATTGTTCGACAACGGTTGCGATTTTTTCGGCTTCGGCAAACAAGACATCAGGAAAATTACCATCGACCTCTATCAACAAATGCGCTTTGATTTCAGGCTTTATATCGAGATTGACGCCATCAACAAACTTTAGCGTCCAGTCGATTGCGTCTCTTTCCATGAATTCCAATGCACTCGGCGTGATTCCGGCGTTGAAGATTTTGGCGACGGCTTCACAGGCTTCGGCCTCGTCATAAAACGGAACCAGCATCAACACATTATGCGTGTTGGCCGGAAGCAGTTTCATGACAATTTTGGTGACGATACACAGTGTTCCTTCACTTCCTACCATTAATTGCGTCAGATTATAGCCCGTGGAATTCTTTAGTGTATTCGCACCCGTCCAGATGATTTCGCCCGTTGGTAAAACCACTTCAAGATTCAGCACATAATCTTTGGTCACACCGTATTTCAAGGCTCGTGCGCCACCCGCATTTTCAGCGACGTTCCCACCAATGAAGCAACTACCGAGGCTACTTGGATCCGGTGGATAGAACAATCCTTTTTCAGCGACAGCTTCACGAAGGTTATGGGTGATGACACCGGGTTCGGTTATGACCTGCAGATTATTTTCGTCGATATGAATGATATTGTTAAACCGATCCATAGACAACCCTATGCCGCCGTGAATTGACAAAGCACCACCACTCAATCCAGTTCGTCCGCCAATCGGGGTCACCGGAATATGATTTTCAGAAGCGAATTTGAGGATCGATGAAATTTCCTCCGGCGTTCCGGGTTTTAAAACGACGGCCGGCGGAAATACGTAATCTTCGGTTTCGTCGTGTCCATAATCGTTTCGCGTTTCATTGTCCAAAAATAAAAATGACCGTCCGACTATGGCTTCAAGCCGGGCGATCATTTGGGTATTCAATTCTGTAAATTCCATAGTTTGAGAGTCGTTTCCGAATCCCAAAAATACTATTTATTTACTACTTATTTGGCTGAGGCGTCACACGCAGATACGGTTTGACGGTTTCAAATCCTTTAGGAAATTTCTGCAATGCATCTTCATCTGAAACCGCTGGAATGATGACGACATCTTCACCGTCTTTCCAGTTTGCAGGTGTCGCGACCTGATGGTAAGCCGTCAATTGCAGGCTGTCAATGACACGAAGCAACTCATCAAAATTTCTTCCGGTTGAGGATGGATACGTCATGGTCAGTTTGATTTTTTTATCTGGTCCGATGACAAAGACGGAACGAACGGTGAAATTCTCGCTTGCATTCGGGTGAAGCATATCGTAGAGCAGTGCCACTTGTTTGGTCTCATCGGCAATAATCGGATAATTTACGGTCGTACCTTGCGTCTCATTGATGTCTTTGACCCATTGGTAGTGCGAATCGATTTTGTCGACGGACAAAGCGATGACTTTGGTATTGCGCTTTTCAAATTCAGGAATATATTTGGCGACGGTTCCGAGTTCTGTGGTACAAACTGGCGTAAAATCGGCCGGATGCGAAAACAAAATTCCCCAGGAATCGCCGAGCCATTCGTGGAAATTGATAGTGCCTTCGGTACTTTTTGCCGTAAAATCAGGGGCTATGTCGCCCAAACGTAATGATGCCATAATGGAATGATTAAAGGTTACGTCTTAAAAGTAAAAAACAGACGTTAGAGTAATCAGTGTCAATTCGTTAAAAAAAATATAAAACGGCTGAATTCAATTGACCATCGGTCCGGACAATCTAACCTATCAGAAAATACCAAAAAGCCACAGTGAGCAACGACAGCGGAATTCCAATTCCCAACATCATTGACGCAAGTTTGGGTTTTAGTCCGTACTGATGGCATAAAACGCCGGCCGTGATCATGGGTGCCATGGCAGATTCAATGACTGAAACTCCTATTGTCTGTCCGGTTCCGCCGCAAATTTTGTAGTACAGCAGATAGAAAAACAGCGGCATCAGCATCAGTTTAAAAACCAATCCGAGAGAAAGAACGCCCCAATGGCTGCTTCTTCTTTGAATATTCAATTGCAATCCGACAGCTACCAAAGCCAAAGGTGAAACCGTATTTCCGAGTTTTTGGAAAGCCGATTGGAAGATTTCGGGGAAATCAACCGATAAGATATTTAATGTCAATCCGACCACAAATGCCAAAAAAGGCGGGAACTTCAGGATTCTTGAACCGACTGCATTCCAGGATACATTTCCCGAGGAATAAACAGATGCGACCAGAATTCCCAACGTTGCCATGACCATAAACGATCCGGGTTGGTCTACGATGATGGCGGTTTTCAAGCCTTCTTTTCCATACAGGGCTTCAATAATCGGGAAACCGACGAAAGAGGTATTCCCTAAACCGCACATAAGAACCAGGCAACCGGTGAGCTTTTTTGAAAAACCGAGCCATTTTCCTATAAGAAAGAAAAAAGCAAACGACAGGGCGAAACTGAGCCAACCGACTCCCAACGGATATAAAAGTTCACTTGAAATCCTGATCTTGGGAATGTAATATAACGCAACGGCCGGAAGTGAAAAATAAATGACGAACTGGTTCAAAACCAGATGTGCATTAGGCGGAAACGTTTTGAAACGGCGCAGGATAACGCCGGAAATGAGGCACAGGAAAAGAAGCAGGATACTGTCCATGTACTGCAAAAATAGTCGTTTCTATAACTATGCAGTTCATCGATTTTAACTTTTTTTTGACAAATTATCGATTAACGACCATATTTTATCGGTAAAATTGCAGTACCCAACTACAACCACAACTGTTATGATTTCTGGAAAATTTGCTATTTCACTACACATACTCACCTTGCTTTCGAGGCATTCCCATGAGTATCTGTCATCTGACCACATTGCCGAAAGCCTGAATATGAACCCTGTTCTTGTACGAAAGGAAATTGCCAATCTCAAACGTTTTGATATTGTCGAAAGCCGCGAAGGAAAAAACGGAGGAACCAGATTGTGCAAGCCTGCCGATGGGATTACGCTTGATGAGATTTTCCGGATGACATTCCAATCGGTATCGCTTGGTTTTTCCCGCAATAAGCCAAACCCGCGTTGCCCAATCGGACGAAAAATAAACAACAACCTCACCAGCTTATACAGCGACATAAACCACAAAGTAACACGACAACTGAGCGGCGTTTCACTATTGAATTTTGCCGACACCTTTTAAAACACAATTAAATTTCATAAGCCTGAAATTGGAAAACAGCCCCTGATTTGGTGGGCTGTTTTTTTTGGTTCAATGCTTTTATACTACCTTCGGGATTCAAATTACCAACCGTGGAGCCTGAAAAAAAAACTAGTGCATTGCAGGAAATTAAAGGTGTGGAATCTCCGGATAGCATCAATCCAAAGGCGACATCTTTTGTCGGGAAGAATAAATTCCCATCTGCCAATGAATTTACAGAAGGTATCTTTTCAGGAAACATTACTTACCTGAGCCGGGCCATTACCGTAATCGAAAGCACCAATCCGGCCCATTCAGATTTAGCCTCACAAATTATTACGGCCTGTCTCCCAAAGTCAGGAAACTCCATCCGCATTGGAATTACTGGCGTTCCAGGCGTTGGAAAAAGCACTTTTATAGAAGCGTTTGGAAAGCATCTGACAGCGCTCGGAAAAAAGGTGGCCGTGCTCGCTGTAGATCCCAGCAGTTCCATTTCCCACGGCAGCATTCTGGGCGATAAGACGCGAATGGAAGAATTGGTGAAAGACGAAAATGCCTACATCAGGCCGTCTGCTTCCGGGAAAACCTTGGGTGGCGTGGCCAGAAGCACACGCGAAACCATAACGCTTTGTGAGGCATTCGGGTTTGATGTGATCATAATCGAAACGGTCGGCGTAGGGCAATCTGAAACCGCCGTTCATGCGATGACCGATTTTTTCCTGCTGCTCAAGATTTCAGGTGCCGGCGATGAATTACAAGGCATCAAGCGCGGCATTATGGAAATGGCAGATTTGGTCGTAATCAATAAAGCCGATGGCGACAACATTAAAAAAGCGAAACTAGCCCGGACGGAATTTGAGCGGGCGTTGCACTTCTTTCCGCCACAGTCTTCAGGCTGGACGCCAAAAGCATTGACGGCAAGTGCTGTTACCCATGATGGAATTCCGGAAGTCTGGGAAACGATTTCAGATTATGTATCGCTGACCGAATCCAATGGATACTTTTTGGAAAGACGCAATTTACAGGACTTGGAATGGCTCAGCCAAAGCCTTAAAGATCGATTGCTGCAACAGTTTGAACTGGATGCGAACCTGAATGAATCGTTGGAACAAATGAAAAAAAAGGTTTTGGAAAAGAAAATTTCTCCTTTTATCGCGGCTTCACGATTACTCGAAGATTTCCTTAAAGGCCGAAAGCCCTAGCCCGGATCGCAGCGATTAGCCTTTGAACGGATGGCGGCAGACGTTGCCTGAGCGGCGGGCGACCCTGGAAGCCCCGGCTGCGAAGTTGCAACGACGCTGACAAACGGAAAAGCTAAAAGCGCAGAGCCGGAAACAGCTCCAGATTATTCTTCGTAACGCGCTACTTCCCTATCATAAAACTCGTTTGCCATTGCTACGAGCCTTTCCATTTCTTCCTGGAGTTCGGCTTCTTCATCTTCTTCTACCTCGTCGATTATTTCAATTTCGTCATCTTTGAGGTTGATGATGAAACGCGGATATTCGAGGTGGATGATAAAAATATCTTCCGGAAAATCTGTATTGTCGCCGAGGACGAATTTTGGTAGAGTCATTTGATCGGATGGTTGGATTATTGGACTTTTGGATTATTGGAAACTACCGATAATCTCTTTGTGACGTAATTGAAGCGAAGGTACAAAAATACCGACGCACAAGCCAAAGCTGCGAGCAGTCCGATCCATACGCCCTGAGCTTCCAGATTGGTCCTGAGGCCGAGATAATACGACAACGGAAACCCGACAACCCAATACGATGCAAACGCAATGTACATAGGAATTTTTACGTCCTGAACGCCGCGCAAAGCCCCGAGGACAACCGTCTGTACGCCGTCAAAAAGTTGGAAAAGTGCTGCAATGATAAGCAATTTTGCGGCAATTTCAACAACGTGCTCGTTTTCTACCTGATGCTGGGTGTTGTGCAAATCGAGGAATAATGCGGGTAATGCCTGATTGAAAACGATAAAGATAAGCGCAAACGCGAATTCAACGATCAGGGCCAATAAAAACACCGAACGCGCGATGCGGATCAATCCCGGAATATCTGAAATTCCCTTTTGGTTGCTCACGCGGATAGTTCCGGCGACACTGATTCCCATAGCGAACATGTAGGTTGTGGTGGCGATGGTCAACGCGATTTCATTCGCCGCCTGGCTTGCCGTACCAATGATTCCGCAAAGCCAGATCGCAGAAGTGAACAACGCGACTTCAAACAGCATCTGCATTCCGGAAGGCAAACCTAACCCGATGATTTTTTTGGTCATTCCCGACTTCAATTCCGAAAAGGAAAAATCGTGGAAATATTCTTTGAGCTTACTTCTTTTAGCCAACAGCAAGTGCATGAAAACGACCATCGCGATACGTGAAATCACGGTTCCGATAGCGGCTCCGGTGACGCCCATTTTTGGGAAAATCCAGATGCCGTAGATCAGGAAATAATTAAGCGGGATATGGATGATGTTGGACATGACGATAGCATACATGGGGTATTTGGTCATGGACATACCATCGGCGAATTGTTTGTAGCCCTGATAAGCAATGGCAGGAATCAATGAAAAAGCGACCCAACCGAGATATGGTGTTGCCAGTTCGATGACAGCTTCAGGTTGTCCCATAAAATGCATCAGCGGTTTACAAAAGAAGACTGCGACAAAAAGAATCACACCCATTAAAGTAGAAAGTACCAATCCGTGATGGAAAGCTGATTTGATCTGGCCATGGTCGTTTTCCGCATCGGCCTGTGCTACGATTGGCGTAATAGCCGTTGAAAATCCGATTCCGATTGACATGGCAACGAACACAAAACTGTTGCCCAGTGAAACCGCAGCGAGTTCGGCAACACCTAACCTGCCAACCATCAGTTTATCCACAATACCAATAAGCGTGTGTCCGAGCATGCCTAAAATGACCGGATAAGCCAGTTTAAGGTTATATGAAAACTCTTTGGTGTAGTTTGAAAGTGCCATAATTTGAAATCGGGTGCAAAGGTAGGCTGAATATCCGGATGCGGCATCATAGGTAAAAAACTGTTTTTCAAAAGATTGGATTTTAATCAGAAATTACCCTATAAAATTTAAGCGATATCGTGTAAAGCCGCTACTGATGCGGCTTTTAAATTTGTATCACTAACAAGGCGAAACACTATCGCCTCAAAAAACTCAACTCATGAAATTGCAATCAGTAAAAAAACTGTTGATGTCCCTCGCCTTGGTCCTGGGAGTTTCAACCTTGGTTTCGGCACAGGATACGGCAGGAAGCGATGCGAATTACGATAAAGGTTTCCGCCTCGGTTTCGGGGTTAGTCCCGGATATGTTTTTGATGACCCGTATGGTTTCGCATTAGGTGGAGACGTTCGTTTACAATATGATTTTTCCAAAAGATATTCGGTCACGCTGACTACAGGTTACGATCATTTTTTCGCAGACGATTACAACAACATCCCGACCAGAGACCTCGGAATGATTCCCGTCAAAGCCGGTTTCAAAGCGTTCTTCTGGGAAGACCAGTTCTATGTGATGGGAGAAGCGGGTGCCGCGATTCCGGTCACTAAAGGATATGATGATGTATCTGCGGTGCTCTCGCCAAGTATAGGATGGGCTAATAAATCATTCGATTTGAGCCTGAGATACGAATATTATTCAGATGTACCGACAATCAGGAATAACGATTACCGCAACGGCACCGGTCAGATTGCCCTGCGGTTTGCCTATGGATTCAGGCTTTAAGGATTCAAAACACCAAAACGGAAGAAGCTGCTTTAGGGCAGCTTTTTTTTATTGTTCGAACTTTAATAACTCTAGTTGAACTGTTAACCGTTAACTGTTAACCATTACCCCTCACCTTCCAACTGCTTTTTGTATTCGGCCACATTCGCCTTGATTTCGTCATCGAGTTCCGGATTTTTGATGTCTTTGTATTTCTGGAGTTCTTCGAGGATTATTTTCCCGACGATGTATCGGGCCGATGGTTTATCATCTGCTGGAACCACAAACCACGGTGCATAATCCTCCGACGTATTGTTGATGGCATCTTCATAACACTTTTGGTAATCGTCCCAACGTTCCCGTTCCTTTAAATCGCCTGCGGAAAATTTCCAGTTGTGTTTTTCTTCTTCCAGCCGACGCAATAAACGCTGGCGCTGTTCTTCCTTGGACAGATGCAGGAAGAATTTAAGCACGATGGTTCCGTTTGAAGCGATGTGTTTTTCAAAATTGCGGATCGATTTGAACCGTTGCTCCCAGAATGTATCGTCTATGTCTTTTACAGAAGTGACCGACGGAATCCGCTCGTTTAAAATATATTCCGGATGCACCCGCGTCACAAGCACATTTTCATAATGCGTCCGGTTGAAAACGGCAATTTTGCCACGTTCGGGAAGCGCGAGGTAATGACGCCACAGGTAATCGTGTTCGAGTTCGGTAGTATTCGGCGTCTTGAAACTATGGACGACGACACCGCGCGGATTTATCTCTTTAAAAACCTCACGGATCAGGCTGTCCTTACCGGATGTGTCCATTCCCTGAAGGCAGATAAGAACGCCGTAATGGTCGTCAGCATACATCTTATCTTGTATTTTACTGAGCTTTTCGCGTACTTCGGCGAGTTCATTTTCGATTTCGGCTTCGTCTGCAGAAAGCTGCAGCAACGTATCTGTGGACTTGAGTTTCAGTTTGGACGTTATCTTGAAATCATCGGGATTGATCTTTTTCATGGTTGGCTTGTTTACTTAAATGTACTACATTCGGGCAAAGCATATGGAAGGTTATGGAAAAAATCACACTCGATGTAGTATATACCCTTGCCGGAATCGGATCCTCCTCGGGATTATATTTTGATCACGACCGATTGTTTGTAATTTCTGACAATGCTTCCGTTTTGTACCGATATGTACCGAAAGATGATACGGTTTCACAAATTCCGCTATATGCTGCTGCCGTTTGCGAGAACATTCCCAAAAAAGATAAACCGGACCTTGAAGCGCTTGCCTTTCACGATGGATTGCTGTATGCTTTCGGTTCCGGATCTACTTTTAAGCGAAATCGTTTGTTCTGTATCGATGTCAAAACGGAATCGGTCACATCCCACGACCTCACACTTCTGTATCAGAGAATGCGTACGGTTTCAGGAATAGACGTACATAATTTCAATATCGAAGGCGGTTTTTGGGCTAATGGAAACTGGTTCTTGTTCCAGCGCGGCAACGGGAATCTGGCTAAAAATGGCTTTTTCAGCATTGACGACCTTTTCCATACTTCTGCCACGGTTGTTTTTTATGAGATGGAATTGCCTGACATCAATGGATTCGGTTCTGGCTTTACCGATGCTGTTATGGTCGATGGCGATTGCTGGTTCCTGGCTTCTGCCGAAAATTCCGCATCGACATATGACGATGGCGATGTAGCCGGAAGTGCCATTGGCCGACTGAATCTGGAAACCGGAAAACTGACAGACTTTACCATTATTTCTGACGACCATAAGTTTGAAGGATTGAGTTTTTACGCTTCAGGTTTGGGAAGTGTTTCATTTTTGCTTTGTGAAGACAATGATTCCGATGTTCTTGAAGCCCGGATATATGAGCTGAAAATCTCTCATTGATGGAAAATCTCACGTTTACGCTTCAGGTCATCACTGTAGATTTCTTTCTCGCTTACGGACTGTATTCCCTGTTATACCTTGCCTGCCGGATTTTCATCACGAACCCGATTCTCGAAAAAATCGATGTGGAATCGACCAAACTCATTTCCTTGATCGGAATTGTATATGGTGTTCTTTGGCTGATTGGTTTGGGAATAATCCTTACTTCGTCCGCAGAACAAGACTTGTACGATGTCAAAAACCGGATTTTCGGGAAATATTGGTTTGGCTATTGGATTCAACCGTTTTTATGGATTTTGATAACACAACTCCTTAGGTTCATAAAAATACGTCGCAACATACTTTCACGACTTACCGCTGCTTTCTTTTTGATGCTGTCGATTGAACGAATCATTATCATTATAACTTCTTTGCATCGGGATTACCTGCCAAGTTCATGGACCATGTATTCGGACGCAGGAATTTATCCGTCCAATTTCTTTTTGGGCATGTTGATGAAGGTTTTCCTGTTCCTGTTTTTTGTGGCATCGTATTATTATTTAAAAATATTTTCAAAAAAAAATAAAATTTTAAACAACTGAAAATCAATAATTAAAACTAAAAAAAAGAAGCTCGGGCGCAAAAAAAGCAAAAAATTTTTAAACCTCTTTCCAACCTTTTTGCAACAATTGTACTCTATCTAAAAAAGCACTCTTCATGATTAGCGAAAAACTCATACAATCCTGCCGCAAAATGCACCGTGAGGCGCAACGCGAGGTGTATGAGATTATGGGGCCGATACTTTTCAGGACCTGTAAACGCTACCTCAAAAAAGAGGAAGAAATCGAAGACGTTCTCGCAGAAGTGTTTTTCACCCTATTCACCAAACTCGATCAATTGCGCGAAGATTATGCTTTTGAGGCATGGGCACGGACCATAACCGTAAACCAATGTCTTTTACGTTTAAGAAGACAGGTCAATTTCAACATTTACATTGAAGAATCGAACGTCGATTCTGCTCATTCGACACAACCCGATTCCGGAATACAGGAAGAAGATTTACTCAAACTGCTCGATATTTTACCGGAAGGTTGCCGGACTGTTTTCAACCTTTATGCTATCGAAGGATACGGACACAAGGAAATTTCGGAACAATTGGGAATTTCAGAAGGCACTTCAAAATCACAACTCAATGTGGCACGTACCAAATTACAAAATCTGGTAAACGTCCATTACTACAGACAAGCCAAATGATGAAGGATAAAAATAACATAGACGACTTGTTCCGCGAAGCCGATAGAAAACCGGCCAACGACTTCCCGATCAACGAAAAGTTGTGGTCCCGCGTCGAGGAAAAACTCGAGAAGCAACATCTGTCGAAATCAAAAAACACCTGGAAGAAACTGGCCGTCGCAGCCTCTTTGCTTTTATTTGTTTCGATAGGTTTCCAGTTGTGGCAGGATAAGATTGATGAAGTGCCATCTGAAATCAGACTGGAAAAAAAATCGACAATTCCGGAAGATAAGAGAACAAATTCCCAGATACAGATGGATTCCCTGGTTCCGGAAGTCTCTACTAAAACAGCAACTAAAGTGGTTGAACTGAATCTCGTTTCTCCAAATGCAAAAGCCGATGCCAAAGCTATCCAGGGTTTTGTGGCACCGAGTGTTTCAACTGTTGCCTCTGCCCCGCTCACCACTCAAATTCCCCAATCAGAAGAATCGATTTTAAAAGAAAAGTCCGAAGAAACGCAGGACGCCATAGTTGGATATTCGAGCAATCGACAGGTGAATAAACCAAACGCCAACCGTCGCCTGGATTTTAATTCTAACGACGATTATCAAACCACTTCAGCCAGCCCGCAAAAAGATAAAGAACCGCTCTATGTAGTTAACGGCAAAGCCATTACAGCCGAAAATGACAAAGAATACGACCGCAAAAAGAAAAAGATGATTCCGGAAGGAGTTGAAATTGACTCGGTTACACATTTAAAGGAACCACTTTATATAATCAATGGCGTGGAATACAGCGAGTATGAACTTTTCGGCGACAAACCCACAAGTCCGTACGCCCCATTACAGAAGCAGGAAATCGAAGAAATGAAAATATACCAGGAAACGGAAGCTGTGAAGAAATTCGGGCCCAAAGGAAAAAAAGGTGTCGTAGTAATCAAAACGACAAATGGTAAACCGCTAAAAAAATAACTCTCATGGAAAAAGTCAAAATCCTGTTCTTTACAATCCTGTTTTTTACATCGTTTGTGATTTATGCCCAACAAAATAATGGAAGCACCATCTACTTCAAAAACCAAATCCCGAAACAGGAAGCAAAACCGTTTCAGGCAACTACAAAAAAACCCTTATTCATCCTGGATGGAAAAGAGTCTACACAGATAGCAATATCGGAACTCAAACCTGAAAATATAGAATCGATCAACGTACTCAAAGATTCATCGGCCGTTACTCTATACGGCGACAAGGGTAAAGACGGGGTTATTCTCATCACTTCCAAAAAACCTGCATCCAAAGCTCCGACGGAGCAAAAATAATCTTACTCACATAAATCTTTACGTCATGAAAAAGTTCAAAACCTTTTCGGCAGGCATTCTTATGCTTGTAACGTTCCTGTCTTTTGGCACGGGAATCAGCCTTGTTACTTCTGTAAAAGAAGAGAAAACGATAACCGGAACTGTGGTTGACAACAGCAAACTTCCACTACCCATGGTAACTGTCGTCAACCGGAATACAAAAGCCGCAACCAACACTGATGTTGATGGAAAATACAGCATCAAAGCCAAAACGGGCGATGTGCTTGAATTTACTTTTGTCGGGTTTGTTGCCCAGAAAATTACGGTTGGTGCCCTATCCAAAATAAATGTTATGCTTAAGGAGGATGCAAATTCGCTTGATGAAGTTGTAGTGGTCGGTTATGAAAAATATGATAAAAAGTCGTCGGTTGTCAGTGCACTTCAGACCCGTGTTGCCGGAGTAAGTATTTCATCAAATTCAGAAATGAATTATAGTCGCGATGATATTACAAATAGACAAATTTACGGAGGAAAAACCATCCCTTCTCCAAACGACGAAGACTATGGCAAACTCATCGAAAATCCGTTCACAAGTCCAAAGAGCGAACCGCTTTCCACATTTTCAATCGATGTTGACAATGCTTCCTACAGCAACATTCGCAGGTTTTTGAACAACGGCCAGCGCGTTCCGGTCGATGCTGTACGCACCGAGGAAATGGTCAACTTTTTCAAATACGATTATCCGCAGCCTCAAAACAACAGACCGTTTTCGATCAATACCGAATATTCCGATTGCCCGTGGAATACAGACAGCAAGTTGTTACGCATTGGGCTTCAGGGAAAAGTATTGCCGACTGAAAATCTTCCGGCATCAAACCTTGTCTTCCTGATCGATGTTTCGGGATCTATGCAAGACATGAATAAATTGCCTCTTTTAAAGGAATCGCTTAAAGTACTGACCAAACAATTACGGGATGAAGACCGGGTTTCCATGGTAGTTTACGCCGGAGCTGCCGGACTCGTATTGCCACCAACTTCAGGCAAGGACAAGAAAACCATCATTGCCGCACTCGACAAACTGGAAGCCGGAGGAAGCACTGCGGGCGGCGCTGGTATCGAACTGGCTTACAAAACCGCACAGGAACATTTTATCAAAGGCGGAAATAACAGAGTGATTTTGGCAACCGATGGAGATTTCAACGTAGGCTCATCCTCGAATTCTGATATGGAAACATTGATCGAGCAAAAAAGAAAATCCGGTGTTTTCCTGACTGTTCTGGGTTATGGAATGGGGAATTACAAAGATTCTAAAATGGAAATCCTGTCCGATAAAGGCAACGGCAATTACGCCTACATCGACAACATCCAGGAAGCCAACCGTTTTCTCGGAAAGGAATTCAAAGGTTCGATGTTCGCCATTGCAAAGGATGTAAAGATCCAAATCGAGTTCAATCCGGAATTCGTGCAGAGTTATAAACTCATCGGATACGAAAACAGGAAATTGCGTCCGGAAGATTTCGTAAACGATGCCATCGATGCAGGCGAACTCGGAAGCGGGCACACGGTAACGGCACTTTATGAAATTGTCCCGACAGGCGTAAAAAGTCCGTTTGTCATCGATAGCGCCAACCTAAAATACACCAAAACCGAAACATCTCTGAACAAATTTCCCGAAGAACTCGCAACCTTAAAGTTCCGCTACAAAAAACCAGACGGTGACGTAAGTACTGAAATCTCAAAAGTGGTTTCACATAATTCGGTTCCAATGGAAAAAGCTTCGGCAGACATGAAATTCGTCTCGGCAGTCGCTTGGTTCGGATTGGTTCTCAGAGAATCTAAATATATCCAAAGTAAATCCGTCGAGGCCATCCGTGAATTGGCGAGCCAGGGATTGACAAAAGATCCGGACGGATACAAAGCAGAAT
Source organism: Flavobacterium silvaticum (assembly GCF_012911565.1). Classification (GTDB taxonomy): domain Bacteria; phylum Bacteroidota; class Bacteroidia; order Flavobacteriales; family Flavobacteriaceae; genus Flavobacterium; species Flavobacterium silvaticum. Next base: position 152,655 of record NZ_JAAMPU010000108.1, read on the forward strand.
TCATCAGATTAACCGAAACTCCAGCTTACCTGGCGCAAAATTAAATAACAACTAACTCAAACGAAAAACGGGCCTCTTTTGAAGCCCGTTTTTTTTTATTGGATAACCAGTTTCTTGGTTTCGGTATTTCCGTCTTTTTCAATTTTGACCAGATACATTCCGGCGTTGAGCTGGCCTTCGTCGAATGTGACAATAGTGTCGTCTGCCATTTTTTCACGGATGACTTTTCCAAGCATATCGACCAACGTGATTCTGGAATCGATAAGATTGTCGCCTTCCACACGGAATTGTCCTTTCGATGGGTTCGGATATAACCTGATGGAATGATCGGCAACCAAAGTTCCAGTTGAAAGCAATGAATTCACCGAGAAGCTATAGTCGAATCCGCCGCCAAAATCCGGATTGAACGTTTTGATGATGGCGTTATTTTCGTCAAGCAGACGCATATATCCTGTTCCCTGAGAGGTATCGGCCCACCAGCTAAGTCCGTTGTTTCCGGTATCTTCGACTCTCAAATGATAACAACCCGGTGTGATTTGCGGAGCCGTGTAGGTGTAGGTGTTTACCGTGTTAGCCACCGTGAAGGTTTTGGAATCGACCACGTTTCCGGCATCGTCATATAACGTATAACTGTTTTGAGTCGGGGCCGAATTGGTCTTCAGGCGAATCTTGAACGTCGTAGGTAAAACATCGGGCAAACTGAATGAAGAGGTAAAGCTGTTGTTATTGCTGTATCCGTCAGCCGCATTGTTCACGGTAAGAATCTGGACATGGAACTTGTTAGATGAAGCCGCGACTCCGCTGTCCCATAACTGTTGTGTCGGTAATACCACATCGGTAGCGTTCATGGAAGCGAGTGTGCCGTTCCACGTATAGGTTTGATGTTCTGTCGATTCATTGAGCCAGTATTCAAAATTCACGGTCGTAATCGCACTGGCTCCGGTATTGCGCAACAAAATACGCGGCTGTTCGCACATTGGGTTGATACGTGAATATTCTGCGTTGACATTATTTGGCGCTTTTACGGTTTCTAAAGAAGCATCGGTTGTAAAATTCGGCGCTCCGTAACCAATGACCTGATGTGCGACTATGTATCTGTAATCACCGCTAGAAACCGATGGGTTCGACGTACGGTAATCCAAAGCCACTGTAGTTCCAGGAGTCGCAAAAGAGGTGATGTCCTGTTCTTTCAATAAAGATCTCTGACCCGGACACCAACCCTGGCGGTTATACACCCATGTCCCTCCTTGCGGAAAAATTGGGTTCTCGGAACAATCCTGTGTAATCGTCCAACTCAAAACTTGTGTATTATTGGCACGGATACGGTGCGAGATAACGCCTCCACTCTGCGAAAATTCACCTTGTTGCCCGTGACCGGTGATTGAAGATTTCAACTTGAACGAAGCGGCTTCACTGCTGAAAGCAAAATTATTCGTAGGCAATTTTGTTCCGCTGTTGATGTCGGCGATTGGGATTCCACCCATGCGATAGCCACCTTGCCACAACTGCTCGTATTGGACTACATTTCTTGGAGGCGTACCGACGATGAACAAAAATTCAAGATCCATTTCTTCCTGACGTTCACCGCCCATACTGATGATAATCCTTTTGTTTCCTTTCAACAGACGCACATAATCGGACATATCGAAAAACCAACTCTTTCCATCAGGACCTAAATCTAGCCCGATTCCATAAGGCGTGACAAACGATACGAGTTCGTTATAGAATGGATAGCGTTTGAAGTAAGCCAATGATGTAACCGTAATGGTTCCTTCGGCAGTTACCGGAAGCGTGGAAGTAACTTCTCCGGTCAATCCGTTGTACACATTTTCCGGCGATGCATCGAAAAGATATTGGGTCGATAACAGATTCAATGTATCATCCATCATAGGAACCACACCTTCATTGGACGTAACCGAATAATGCCTGACGCTTCTCGCCGCTCGCGGATATGAATACCGTTCCGTCACCGGCGTATTCGTTTGGTCGTAAACACCACGATAGAATGTCAGGTTCGGGAGCAAAGTTGATTCTGTAAACGTAGTCGTGAGCTGGTCGCCTCTTTCAAAGCCCCAACTGATATTATTTGCCGGCGATGTGATGCTGTGCTTGCTGTCTGAAACCGTTTGCCCGGAAAGTTCATCGAGTTTATAGTAGGCGACAAGATTGGCATAATCCGGATGTGTCGCATCGATCGATTTGTTCTTCCACGCCAGGATATTCGCAGCCGAAATCTCCTTGTCCCAAACAGTCAATTCACGTATTTTTCCTTTGAAATTACGGTCGACACCACCATCGATCATCTTTCCGAGGTAGAATTTGAGCAATTGGATCGCGCGGGTTTTTTCTGTCCCTGTATTCCAGACAGCTCCGTTGAGATACACTTTCATGGATCCGGTAGTCGCATTTTTGACGAAAGCCCAATGGTTCCACTGTCCTTTGATATTGCTGTCCAGACCATATGGTTTCTCGATCCTGTCGAAACCTCCATCGACATATCCGCAGTCAAAATAAATCTGTCCGGCCCAAGGCAGGTGCAGGTTGAGTTCGCGTTGGTTGACATCGTCAGAATAGCCGTAAACAATGCTACAATCCGTTGGTTGCGTAACCGGATCGCCATAGGCCCAGAACGTCACCGAAAGTTCGTTTGAAATGGTGTTGAAGAATTGGGTATTGATATCGACATCACCCGCCGATGTTTCAATCGAAGCGATATTACTCGCACTCAGGCTTCGCAATTCACTGTTCGAAAAGCCCGAAACCTGTATGTCCGGGGCAGTCGTATCGTTCGAAAAAGAAAATTCAACGATAATATTGCTTGTCCCGTCCCAATTATACGGTGTGTGGAATTGTATGCGGTTCGCGCCCGGAACAAAAGTGTAATTGCTGAAGAAAACTTCGGTGAAGCCTGTGAATCCAACCGATTGGGCCGGAAGGCTCGTCAATGCAGTCGTCTTGATACTGACGCGAAGGAATTTTGCCAGTCCGCCCGCGTTTGTCACATTCAATCCCAATCCGTCGATTTCTCCGGCTGAAAAACCTGCGGCAGTCAATTGAGCGGCGGTAAACAACAAATGCGAACGCCCGCTGCGAAGACTTGTGCGGAACAGGCTCGTCATCGCTTCTGAACCGGAACCGACCGTATTTGAAGTCTCGGATGTTGTACTGTTGATGGTTACCTGTTGTTGGGCAAAATCATAATGGTCATATGTCTGCTGTGTCGTATATGGAAAAGATGTACCTGTAAAATTTGAAATCTGATAGTCCGGCCAGTTCGCGGAGACTTTTTCTACTTTGGCGCTATCGGCTATAAAAGTGTTGCACGAATAATCCCATTCGCCGCAGCCTGTGACGCCGTCATCAGACCCGTTGAGTATGGTTCCGTTTTTACAACGCAAATTGTATTTAAGCAGGATTTTTTCAAAAGTCAGCCCTGGTGTATCCGGAAAATGGACCAGTGTATCGCGGGATGTACTGTTGTGGTTGAATGTCTGGACGTGAATCGTGTCACCGACGTTTTGCGCCTGGGAAACACCGATAAAAGCCAGAAATAAGAGAATGAGTAGTTTTTGTTTCATTTCTAACGAATTGCGTGGTTTAGTAAGTCGCTAAAAATAACAAAAAAATAGCTCTGAAAGCATACAGCCCATCAAGGTTTTTGATTCTGTGTAAAACGATTTCCCATGTCGCGTCGATATCCTTAAAAAATTATACACTTATCTGCCAATGCGCAAATTGAATCGCATAGATTATCGAATAGTCAACTTTTTAACAAACTCCTCAATTCCGGCCAAAAAAACAAAAGAGCCTGAATCATCAAGCTCTTACAAATGATACGAATCACCCGATTCATTTTATTATGTCTTTATTCGCAGCCTTTTTCCAACGATTGCTTTCCAAACTTTCCCAAACTCCCTGACCTTTCCAAGCTTTTCCGACTTTTCGGTCGTTCCAGACTTTCCCGTCTTTCCTGACTTTTCCGACTTTTCCGACTCAATCCAAAACTATTTCTCGATCTCCCTCAGACTCTCCATCTTCTTCATCGCCAAAAAGCCTTTGATATCTTCAAAATGTTCTTTGACCCGCTTATGACCGAATTCAAAAACTTTTGTCGCAAGCCCGTCCAAAAAGTCACGATCGTGGGAAACCAAGATCAAAGTACCGTCAAAATCCTTGAGTGCGTCTTTGATGATGTCTTTGGTTTTCATATCGAGGTGGTTTGTCGGCTCATCCAGAATCAGGACATTAACAGGTTCAAGCAACAATTTTATCATGGCCAGGCGTGTCTTTTCACCGCCCGAAAGCACTTTCACTTTTTTCTGGATATCGTCGCCCGAAAACATAAAAGCACCAAGTAAATTCTTGATCTGCGTGCGAACATCACCAACGGCAATACGGTCAATGGTATCAAAAACCGTCAGTTCCCCATCGAGCAACGACGCCTGATTTTGTGCAAAGTATCCAATCTGGGCATTATGTCCCACTTCCATTTTTCCGCCATCGTAATCGATCTCACCCATGATGGCTTTGATCATCGTCGATTTTCCTTCGCCGTTCTTTCCTACGAAAGCCACTTTTTGTCCGCGCTCCACAACGAGGTTCGCATCTTTGAAAACCACATGATCGCCATATTTTTTTGAGAGTTCATTCACGATGACCGGATATTGGCCCGAACGCGGTGAAGGTGGGAATTTGAGTTTCAAAGCCGATGTATCGACCTCATCAACCTCTACGATATCCAATTTTTCGAGCATCTTTACACGCGACTGAACCTGGAGCGTCTTCGAATAGGTTCCTTTGAAACGCTCGATGAATTCCGTCGTCTCCGCAATCATTTTTTGTTGTTCCTCATATGCCTTTTGCTGATGCGCACGACGGTCTTTGCGCAACTCGAGGTAATGCGAATATTTCGCTTTGTAGTCGTAAATACGGCCCATCGTCACCTCGATCGTGCGGTTCGTAATATTGTCGACGAACGCCCTGTCGTGGGAAATCACGATCACCGCTTTAGCCTGATTCACCAAAAATTCCTCCAGCCATTGGATCGATTCGATGTCCATGTGGTTCGTAGGCTCATCGAGAAGAATCAGATCCGGCTTTTTCAACAGAATCTTCGCGAGTTCGATACGCATTCTCCAGCCACCCGAAAACTCCGAAGTAGGGCGCCCGAAATCTTCACGTTCGAACCCGAGACCTTTCAAAACCTTTTCCACTTCGGCTTCATAATTCACTTCTTCGATTGAATAGAATTTTTCCGACAATTCAGATACGCGCTCGATCAGCTTCATGTAGTCGTCGCTTTCATAATCGGTGCGAACAGTCAGTTGCTCATTCAAATGATCTATTTCCGATTTCATTTTGAACACTTCGGCAAATGCTTTCGACGCTTCTTCCATCACCGTGGCATCATCCTGAGTCAGCAAATGTTGAGGCAAGTACGCAATCACCGCTTCTTTTGGAGCCGAAATATTGCCTGAAGACGGCTTATTTGCACCCGCGATAATTTTGAGCAGCGTGGATTTTCCCGCGCCATTCTTGCCCATAAGTGCAATTTTGTCATTCTCGTTGATAGAAAAAGTAACGTCTGAAAACAGGGTTGTTCCGCCGAATTGAACTGAGATGTCGTTGACCGTGATCATGATGTATTTTTTGAAGCGGCAAAAGTAGTCAACTTGTAGCAGAAGTTCCAAAAAGATGAAGCGGAGCGACCAAAATTGCAGCATGAGTCTCAAAAACCTAAATTGGGGCTACAGGATCGTGAACGGGTTGCTTACCTTTGGCTGCGAATACCCACATTACAACTTCCAGAATGAAATTAGACTTTTACCAACCCAAAAACGCTATACTGAAAAAGTACATCGAGGGATATTATTTCATTCAACGGCAGGAAAACCACAAGTCAATCGAATATTGGACATTTCCCAATAATTTTTTTATCGTTTCGGTCAACCTCGGAGCCCGCGTCGAGATAAGTCAGGACAAAATCTATATTGCATCTTCTGGCGAAGATAGCGTTACCGCAGATTTCGTCACCCGATATACCAAGCCTATCGAAGTGATTTACAAAGATGTGATTCAGGAAATAACCATCTATTTCAAACCTTTAGGCATCCATCATTTCATACCAAAAACAGATTTGCTGTTCGAACAGGAAAATGGTGTCGGCTTTAATCCTTTTCCTGATTTCTACACTGTGATGAAAGAATTGTTCAGGCTTGAAGACAGGTCGATACAAATTGAAAAGCTCGAACAGTACTGGCTTTCGAAATTTATAACCAAAGACCTTCAGTTGGCAGAATTTATTTTACGGGATGTGGAAGCAGACCTGAAAATAAATGAGATTGCAGAAAAGCATGGTATTTCAAGACAACACTTGAACACGCTGTTTGTGAAGTACCTTGGGAAATCACCATCTGAATATAGAAAAATCCACCGGTTCAGAGCCGCACTGCTAAAAAAGAAAACGACAAAAAGCCTTACCCATCTTACCTACGAAAGCCTGTTTTATGACCAATCCCATATGGTAAAAGATTTCAAGGCACTCACGAAATCAAATCCTCAAGCATTTTTTAAAAGCGTAGATGTAGAAAAAGAAAACGTCTGGCTCTTTATTTAGGCTTTACATTTTTACAATTCTTACACTTTTCATCCCCTTACTTTTGCTGGCATAAAAACATTTTCAATGAAAAAGTGGCATGTCACCTGTTGCATAATTGTAACCCATTTACTTTCTGCACAGTCTCCGGACTGCAATTGCAAGACGGTTTTTAATCAACTGACGCATAAAATCGAAACGGAGTATCCGGGTTTTTCGGCAAAAACAAAAGACACGGCCGCATATCGTCTGTTTAAACAAAAGCTGTCAGAAGAAACTGTAAAAGCCAATTCCGCTCCATGTCCTCAGTTATTAAAAACATATACCGATTTCTTTAAAGATCCTCATTTGTGGGCAGGTGCCAACGGAGTTCCATTCACCGCAACTTCGACAATATCGTCAGTCGGCACCATCAATCTGGATATCACTGATTTTAAAAATAAAATCGGCAGGACCAAAGATGCATACGAAGGCATCTGGTCAAACGGACAATATACGTTCGGCATCAAAAAAACGAATGCGAATGAATATACCGGATTTATCATCGACTCTAAATACACGGAATGGAAACCCGGCGACATCAAATTCAAATTATACACAACCGGCGCATTCGAATATTATTTACTCGACCGGACTTTAAAAACCGGAGATTTCAAGCTCATCGACAAAAGCATACTCCATCTTGAAGATGTAAGTGTTGCCTTGGTAAAGCAAACGCCTTTTCCCGAATTAAACAAAGAACAACTAGAAACCAGGCTGAAAGGACTCGATGGCTTTTATTTTAAAAAAGTAACTACGAAAACATCGATACTAAAATTGCCGAGTTTTGAATACCAATACCTCAAAACAATCGACAGCCTGTTGGAACAAAACAAATCGCTGCTCGAAGAAAGTGAAAACCTAATCATCGACCTGCGCGGCAATCCCGGCGGCACCACCGATGCCTATCAAAAACTGCTTCCATACATTTCAGGAAAATCCATACGCCACACCGGAACCGAATTCCTTGCCACACAAACATACATAGACAATCTCGAAGCCTACAAAAAAACACTCGCCCCCAACACTCCTGTTGCAGAGATAGACAACTACATCAAAAAACTGAAGGATAACCTGGGGCATTTCGTGACCCGTGATGAAATTGGAAATGTGGGAGATTACACCGAACAGATAACGGTAGCGTCAAAAAGCCCACGTCAAATCGTGATTCTGGCAAACAAACTTACCGGAAGTTCGGCTGAATATTTCCTGTTCATCGCCAAACAAAGCAAAAAGGTCAAAGTGTTGGGCAAACCCAGTTACGGCGCGTTGGATTACGGCAATGCCTACCTGAGCCATCTGGAATGTTCCGGATATCAGGTCTCACTACCTACTTATCGGGCGCTGCGCCTGCCTGATTACCCCATCGATAATATCGGGATCCAACCGGATATTTATCTGGATAAATCAGTACAGGACTGGATTTCATTTGCAATCGATTATCTGGAAAACTAAGCTGCAAAGAACCGACAATGGAAAAAATAAAACTGCAACTGACCCCAACATTCGTGTTGCCTTTTCTGGCGTTGACATTCGTCATGCATGAAGCACATGAAATCGTACACACGGCTGTCGGCAGGCTGATTTGCGGATGTTGGGGAAAACGTGACTTCAATGTCTGGGATTTATGTGAAGGCTGTCCGGAACAAAATCCATTAGCCGTATTGGCGACGTTTGCCGGGCCGGCTTTCACGTTCACCATGATCTGGATGGGAACTTTCATGATGGAGAAAGCAAAAAACAACCGACAAAAAGCGTTCGGGTTTTCCCTAATCTTCGCCAACATTCCATTCGCCAGGATATTCGGGGCGGCTACAGGCGGTGGCGATGAAGTCTGGGGCCTGAACCTGATCTGGCAAAACCACGGACTGGCCTGGTTAGCAGGCCTGGTTATTATACTGACAATCACTTTTTACCCGCTTTACAAAAGTTTCAAGGTGATAGGAAATGAAAGCCCGATCGTATGGTTCCTTGTTTTTTTTATACTTCCGACCTATATCGATCAGTGGATGGTTTTGATCATCATGAATTCAATTTTAGGCCAAGGCTTACTGGACCAATACTGGATTTTAGGATCGCCGATGCTGGTCACGCTTTGGTCCGTTTTTGTAGCGTTGGTGTTTTTATTCACATCACGGAATGTATCTGAATTAATAGAAAAGGACTAGAACCCGATTTCAAATCAAGTCGCAGTTCAGGTCAACTGGTTAATCCGATTGGCAAACCATTTCTTTCCGATCCAGTAGTGTAAAAAGTTGAAGCAGCGGCTATATGGAACGCTCCAAAGAAATCCTATCTTTACTGCTTTCCTCACAACCATGAAAAAACTACTACTCCTTTTACTGTTAGCGTCCACAGGGTTACAGGCCCAATTCTGGACGGAGGCAACACCACAACAAGCCGAAAATTCAAAAGTACTGACAAGGACTTCGACTCCGGAAAAACAAACGTATTTCCAGCTCGACCTCAACGGGATCAAAGCAGCTTTAGGCAATGCTCCCATGCGCGGTTCAGCAACTTCACCCGTAATCATTCCTTTTCCGGACGGAAACGGTGTCATCCAAAACTTCCGCATGTTCGAAGCACCGGTACTTTCTCCTGTACTTGCGGCAAAATATCCCACTATCAAATCGTATGTCGGACAGGGAATCGAAAATCCTTCAACCACAATCCGCATCAGCATTACCTTGTTCGGGCTGCACGCTATGATTCTGGCTCCGAACAATGGAACTTCCTACATCGACCCGTATTCCAAACAAGGCAATTATTACATTTCCTATAACCGACAGGGATTGACCTCTTCACGTGAATTCCATTGCCTGGTACAACCACCAAACGAACCTGAACTCAGGATCACGTCGCCGCCAACCACAATGGACAACGGCATTTTCCGTACGTATCGTTTTGCCATGGCGTGCACGGTTGAATATTCAGCGTTCCACATTGCGCAGGCGGGCTTGGAAGATGGGACAATCGAGGAACAACGGGCTGCGGTTTTGGCAGCTATGGCCACAACAATTGCGCGCCTGAACACCATGTATGAGCGCGACCTGTCCATGTCGTTCCAATTGGTAGACAACAACGACCAGCTTATCTTCATTGGCGAGGACAATTTTGACAACGAAGATGTAGGATCCATGATCGGTCAGGGAACCATCGAAATGAACAACATCATCGGATTCGACAATTATGACATCGGACACACCGTAGGAACTTCGGGCGGCGGGCTCGGAGGCGGAAGCCCGTGTACCGATGGAAAAGCGGTCGGGGCAACCGGAACAGGCGCACCTGTGGGCGATCCGTTCGATATCGATTATGTCGCGCATGAAGTCGGCCACCAATTCGGTGCGGCACATACGTTCAATAACAGTTGCGGCGGAAATGTAGACACGAATTGGTCTTACGAACCCGGAAGCGGTTCTTCCATCATGGCTTATGCGGGAATCTGCGATCCTAACGTCCAATCGAATTCCGATGCCCAATTTTTCGCGGGAAGTGTCGCCCAGATACGCGCCCGGATCAACGGGGAAGCGAATTGCGCCGTACAGACATCAAATAACAACGATACACCTGTTCCGAATGCCGGCCTTGATTACGTAATCCCGAACGGAACCGCTTTTATCCTGACCGGTTCGGCTACCGACTCGACTCCATCGGCACTAACCTATACGTGGGAACAATACGACAGGCAAATCACCGAGCAACCGCCGACACAGGATGCGACAGAAGGCCCGAATTTCCGCATCCAGGTCATCACGGATACACCTGTCCGGTATTGCCCGAGATTGTCAGATGTACTCAACAACAACCTCGCTTCTGTCTGGGAAGTGATTTCCAACTTTGGGCGTGAGTACAATTTTGCGTTTACCGTTCGCGACAACAACCTCAATGGTGGCGAATCGGCTACCGATTTCATGAAAGTCACCGCTTCTGCAACCGCCGGCCCTTTTGTTGTGCTTGCCCCGAACTCAGCCGTGACATGGCAGGCCTCATCAAACAAAACCGTAACCTGGGATGTGGCCGGAACTACGGCAAACGGGGTCAACACACCTTATGTGGATATTCTGTTATCGACAAACGGCGGATTGAATTTCAATACGATAATCGCTTCGGAAGTCCCGAATGATGGCAGCGAAACCATCCTTGTCCCGAATATTCCGGGAACGGCGAACCGTATCATGGTGCGCGGACACAACAATATCTTCTACGATGTCTCGAACCAGAATTTTGCGATTACGCCGGCAGGAAGTACGTTCGATATCACTTCTGCAAACCAGAATATTTCGGTGTGCCAGGGGCAACAGGCTATCTATACGCTCAACTATCAGGAATTGAATGGTTTTAATGCGGTGACGAGCCTGTCACTTTCAGGATTGCCAATTGGAACCGATGCCTTTTTCTCTTCCAATTCAGTTGAGGATAATGGCACGGTTACATTAACTATTTCCGGCACGACCGCTGCTACGCCGGGATTGTATCCGATTACAGTCACCGGAACATCGGGTTCGATCGTAAAAACAGTTACGGTCTATTTCAATCTGCTCAATGCCCAATTCGAAGGCACGACACTTGTTTCTCCTCAGGATAATGCAGATGTCGTTTCCACTTCAACCCCACTGAACTGGACGGCAGATGCAACGGCAGACCGTTATGTTGTGGATATCGCTACGGATCCGGGCATGGCCAACAGCATTGAAAATATACTTGTATTTACCAATTCCTATACGCCCCAAAACCTGGAAGAAGGCATCCATTATTATTGGATGGTCACGCCACAGAACGCTTCGTGTGAAGGAGCCGCGAGTGAAATTCGGGAATTTACGACAGGCGTCACCGATTGTTCGGTTTTTGAATCGGCCGATGTGCCTGTTGCTATTCCGGAAGATACATCGGAAACAGTCACTTCTACCTTAACGGTTACCGAAAATTTCCAGATTACAGACCTGACTGTTTCTGTCAACATCCCGCACGCATGGGTCGGTGATCTTTGGGCAACCCTGATCGGGCCTGATGGAACGGCTGTCCAGCTTTTCGCCCAGGAATGTTGGGATGGGGATGATGTGGTGGCTACCTTCAGCGATGACGGAACCGAACAGGCATGCGGTTCACCCATCGCATTGTCTGGTACGCTGCGTCCTGACGAGCCTTTAGCTGCTTTTGACAACCACGCATCAGCCGGAACATGGACATTGCAGGTGTTCGATGAATTTGCGCAGGACGGTGGGTCGATCGAAGCCTGGAGCCTGAATTTGTGCCAGTTGGAATCGGCACTTGCAGTCGACCAACAATCTGTCGGAACAGTTACCCTGTATCCGAACCCGAACTCCGGAAGCTTCACCCTGCGTATGGATCAGGCATCGGCAGCAAACTACACCGCAAGAATATTTGATGTGCGCGGCCGGTTGATTTTCCAGAAAGAACTTTCGTCAACTGGCGGAATGCTTCAGGAAGAGATCAATGTACAGGCATCTGGCGGTATGTATTTATTGGAGCTTCAGTCTGGTAACAGCAAAACGGTGAAGAAATTTGTAATCCGATAGTCGCATAACCATATAAATAACGAAGGCCTGACGCGATGTCGGGCCTTTTTATTTTCGTGATTATGTGTTACGCAATTTCGTGTTACGTCATTTTAAGTAACGGCAAATTGCGTAACATGGCTTGCACAAAAAAGACCGGAAGACCGGCCTTATCATTTTTCATATTCTTCTTTGGTAATTTCATACCAGAACCAGGGCTTGCCTTCATGCTCGAAGGTTTCGGTATGCTTTAGCCCGCATTTTTCAAGAATCCGTTGGGATGCTTTGTTATCCGAATCTGTATACGCATTGATCTTTTCGGCCTTGAAGTCGTGGAAGCCGTAAGCCAGGAACGCAATCGTTGCTTCGGTAGCATATCCTTTGCCCCAGAATTCTTCACGAAGGCGATATCCGATGTCCCAGAACTTGCCGCGTCCGTTGACATTGCGCTCCACTTTCAGTCCGGCCCACCCGATGAATTCACCCGTAGCTTTTTCAATGGCGGCATAACGGCCGATGCCTGTAGTTTCATACTGGCTTCGGACATAGGCGATTACATCACGGCTTTGCTGGATTTCGGTTTGTGGTCTGTTCCCTACAAAACGATGCACGTTCGGGTTTGAATCGAGGGCGAACATTCCTGCATCATCATCAGGTTGCAATTCGCGGAAAAACAGTCGGTCGGTTTCAATGTTTTTTGGAGTCATGCCGCCAAATATAGTACGTTGAAGCGAAATTCCGGATTATCAAAAGATTAATTATACAAAAAGAATCAACGCAGGATTTCGTCGAGATATGATTGGAATTCGGGGTTCAGGTTGAACTTAAAATGATCCTGTCCTTTGATGATTTTGAAGTGATCGGACGGCTTCAAGATTTTGGCCAGCTGATACGAATTCACGACGGGAATAATCTGGTCTTCGTCTCCATGGAAAATCCAGATGGGACAGGTTACGTTGGGCAGATACGTATTGGTTTCAAATCTGTATTGCAACAAAGATGTCGGAAGGAACGGGTAGCGGTAATTCGCCATGGCCAGCAAATTGAAGTACGGCGCCTGCAACATAAGTTCCTTCGGATGGTTCTGGCTCGCGACCCAGGCAGCCAATCCGGAGCCGATTGAATATCCGGCAACGATGATCTTGCTTTCGGGATACCGCTTTTTCATTTCGGAATAAGCCGCAGACAAATCTTTATACACCTGATCCTGGCTTTCTATCGTGCCGCCGCTTTTCCCGAATCCGCGGTAATCGGGGATGAACAAATCATAACCGCGACTGGTGTAAATATCGGCTATGCTTCCCCAGCCTGCAAGGTTTCCGCTGTTACCATGAAGGTAAAAGACAAGTCCTTTGGGATTATCGGCGTGAAAAAGGATGCCGTTGATTGGCGTTTTGTCGAAAGATGGAATATTGAGTTCTTCAAATTTTCCTTCAAAACTGAATTTGAAATCTTTGGGCAACGGGTTCGCGTGGAAAATCAGCTTGACCTGGAAAAAATACACCAGGACACAAATCGCCACATAGAAAATGGCAAATCCGACAGAAAACCTCAAAACAAACTTTTTCCACTTCATGCCTGGTCTTCTTCGGATTCAAAAAATAAAGGTTCGGTCATGATTTTGTCGGCGATGATTTCGACGCGTTCGGTAACCTGCGAACAGGCAAACACATATTGGGTTTTGGCCACGCTGGCACTGAGTCGGAGTACAATACTGTCCTGTCGCTTCTTGAACAGTACATCGGCATCGTCCACCGCAAAAAATTTCACTGTATTCAGGTTGAAGCCAGCAGATGAGAACATCTGATTAACCTTCTCCGGAGTTCCTATGATGATATCCATTCCCAGTGAAATCTGGTTCTTGTCAAAATCGATATCGCCTTTTTCATGTACACCTATAAAACGCAGGCCGGTATACGTAGCATATTTCGCGAATAATTCCACCATCTCCAAGACATCTTCCTTGGTTTCGACAAGCAATAGCGCACGTGTACTCTCACCTTCCGGTTTGCCTAATTTCTGGATCGTATTGATGACGAGTGTCGTTGTCTTTCCGGAACCGTCCGGAGCGGCAATGATACAATCCGCCCCTGATTTTATGGTTGAGAATGTTTCCTGCTGCAGTTCGTTCGCATGGACAAGGTTATGTTCCGCGAGGGCTTTTTGCAGGTTCGGGTTTATCTTTTTGAGTTCCACAATTATTGATTCATACTTTTAACCATTATCTGTTAACCGTTATCTGTTAACTATTTACTCGCAAACAACCGCACGTCGCTCTCCGAGATTTCCGTTCCCCCTAAAATAATCAATCGTTCCACCACATTCCTGAGTTCTCGTATATTTCCCGTCCAGTCGTATTCCTGCAACAATTTGATGGCTTCCGATGAAAAAGACTTTGGTGCGTTTCCCTGCTCGTCGGCAATTTTTGATGCAAAATAGTCTACCAGCAACGGAATATCATCACGCCTGTCGTTAAGGGCCGGAACTTTTACGAGTATCACGGCCAAACGGTGATACAAATCTTCACGGAAACGACCTTCGGCTATTTCAAGCTTGAGGTCTTTATTTGTCGCAGCGACAACGCGAACATCAACCTTGATTTCCTTTTCGTCGCCTACACGAGCAATCTTGTTTTCCTGCAACGCCCGCAGTACTTTGGCTTGTGCCGATAAAGACATATCTCCTATTTCATCAAGGAACAACGTGCCTTTATCTGCCGCTTCGAACTTTCCGGCCCGGTCGCGAACCGCCGATGTAAAGGCACCTTTGACGTGACCGAACAATTCGCTTTCGATAAGTTCCGATGGAATCGCGGCACAGTTGACCTCGATCAAAGGTGCACCAGACCGTTCGCTTTTTTCATGCAGCCAATGTGCGACGAGTTCTTTTCCGGTTCCGTTTGGGCCGGTGATGAGCACTCTGGCTTCGGTCGGGGCGACTTTTTCGATCATGTCCTTGATTTGGGAAATGGCATCGCTTTCGCCGATCATCTCGAAATTCTTCCCGATTTTCTTTTTGAGCGCCTTGTTCTCGACGACTAATTGCTTTTTGTCGAGCGCATTGCGGACGGTATTGAGCAATCGGTTCAAATCTGGCGGTTTGGAAATGAAATCGAAAGCGCCCAGTTTCATGGCATAGATTGCCGTTTCCATGTCGCCGTGTCCCGAAATCATCACGATTGGGATTTCCGGCTTTATTTTTTTGACGGCTTCGAGTAGTTCGACTCCATCCATTTTGGGCATTTTGATATCGCAGATCACAAGATCGTAATCGGACTGTTTTATCTTTTCGAGTCCGGTTATTCCGTCCTCGGCTTCTTCGACCGAATACGTGCTGCTTTCTTCGGAAAGGATTTTCCCAAGGACGCGGCGAATTGCGGCTTCGTCTTCTATGAGTAGTATTTTTGACAACTTATTCTTTATTACTATTGTTATTTTTTATTGCTGTATGATGTGAATATCGCGTTGCGGAAATGCCATGGATATATTGTTTTTGCGGAACATATCGTCAATAACAAACCGCAGGTCGCTTTTGATGCTTTGCCCTTCAAAGACATCGGTCACAAAGAAAAACACGGAAAACCTCAGGGTCGATTCCGCAAAATCCGTAAACGAAACCGATGCATTTTCCTTTACGACTTTCGGATGCGTCTGAACGGCTTCCAGCAACACTTTTTTGACCAGGGCAGTATCGCTTCCGTAGGCCACACCAACATCTATATTTTCCCTGACCAACGAACCGTTTTGCGTCCAGTTGAAAAGGATGTCGTTCATAAACTTGTGGTTCGGGATAATCATGACGCGATCGTTCTTGGTGATGGCTTTGGTCGATCGAAGGCTGATTTCTTCTACGCGGCAGATTTTTCCGTCCTGCTCGATGATATCGCCCACCGATAACGACTGGTCTATGATAATCATCACACCCGCAATCAAGTCCTGGAAAAGTTGCTGGAGCGCAAAACCAAGGCCTATGAAAATAGCCGCCGATGCCGTCAGGAAAACCCCGATGTTGACTCCGGAAATATCAAGCGTGAAAAAAATCACGAGAATGTAAATCAGGTATTGCAGGAACTGGAACAGGCTTATGAAGCGGCTTTTGGAACCTTGAGGAATTTTTTTGGTGATGAACTTTCTTAGGTATCTCAGAAAAAAAGTCGTCCCGATAAAAGCGGCAATCAACGCAATCAAGGCTCCAAATGTAAAATGGATATCCTTTGTGCGGATCATGTTGCTTCCGAGGAAGTCTTTTATCTGTTCAAAAAAATCCATTAATCTTAATATTTAAGCCACTTGACCATCTCTTTCCAAGACGGTTTTTTGCCATACATTAAAATCCCGATACGGTAAATTTTTGCCGCAAACCAAACTACGCCAAAGAATGTTGCGAACAAAATGGTTATCGATAACGCAATCTGCCAGATTGGAACGCCGAACGGAATCCGCATCAGCATCACGATTGGCGAAGTGAGCGGAACAAATGAAAATACTGTGGCTATGGTTCCGTGAGGGTCATTGATCACGGTAAAGAATCCAATGTAGACACCCAAAACCAGCGGAAGTATGATCGGCAGCATAAATTGTTGTGAATCTGTTTCGCTATCGACGGCCGCCCCGATGGCTGCATAAAACGAACTGTATAAAAAGTAACCGCCAATGAAATACAACAGGAAAGCGATCAAAGTCGTGGCTATGGGAAGTTTCCAGATTTCTGTCAGATATAACTGGGCGTTGCTCAACTGAGGTTGCATTGCCGTAGCCGCAACAGATGTCATTGGTGTGGCCGGAGTAACATCGAAAAACAAACTGGCACTGAACAAAATAGCCATCCCGATCAGCGCCCAAATGGCGAACTGAAGCAATCCGGCGAGCGATGTCCCGATGATTTTGCCAATCATCAGCTGAAACGGCTTGACCGATGAAATGATGATTTCGATGATGCGGTTCGTCTTTTCTTCAATGACACTTCGCATGACCATGTTTCCATAAATGATGATGAACATCATGATCAGGTAACCAAATGCGCCGCCGATCCCGATCTTGATTTCGTTGAGACCTTTGACGCTTTCCTCTCCGGATGCGCGGGCGATGGACAAACTTACTTTAGATTCGGCTTTGCGTATGGCCAGCGTATCGAGTTTGGCATTCTCTAAATTGAATTTTGTCTGCCGGTCTGAAATCAGGTCTTCGATATCTTCAATAAAGCCGATTCCGGGACTTTCTTCTGAAAAATACTGGATGTGTTTTTCAAGGAATTTGGGATCGGATGAATTCGGGATGACCAGAACACCTTCGTAAAATCCGGACTTGACGCTATCAGTCAGTGTCTTGACCGGTGTATCCGATTGGTTTATGTATCTGTATTCCGAATCGCTTTTAAACGAATTGACGAACCAGCCGGTTTCATCGTGTATGGCAATCTGCCTGACATCTGCTTTCATCGTACTTAAATATCCGATAAGCAGAGCGATTCCGGCAAATATCAACGGACTCAGGAACGTCATCACAATGAACGATTTGTTCCGGACTTTAGCGATGAATTCGCGTTTTATGACGAGTGATATTACTGACAATTTTTTATTTTTTATTGTTATTATTCATTGGTCGGGCCACTGACAGCATTGATGAAAATATCGTTGACACTTGGGATTTTCTCAACAAAATGTGTCACCTGTCCGCGATGGGTCAGTACAGACAATAAATCGTTCGGACGCGTTTCGCCAATCTGGATACTGAGTTTGAGTTCGTCGTTCAGTGATTTGAAATCGGCCTGGGAAATCATGAATTTTTGGGTCAGGTCATACATGAGGCCTTCGACATTGTCTGTCAATATCCCGACTTCATAATTATTCGTCCGATGGTTCCGCTTGACGTCGTTGAGTTTGCCTTCGATGAGTTTATTCGATTTATGGATGAGGGCGATATCGTCACACAATTCCTCTACGCTTTCCATTCGGTGGGTCGAGAAAATAATAGTAGCTCCGTTTTTCTTGAGTTCGAGTATTTCGTCTTTGATTATGTTTGCGTTGACCGGATCGAAACCGGAGAACGGCTCGTCGAAAATGAGCAGTTTGGGTTTGTGCAGCACCGTCACGACGAATTGGATCTTTTGTGCCATCCCTTTTGAAAGTTCCTGGATTTTCTTGTTCCACCAACCGTTGATATCGAGTTTGTCGAACCAGAATTCGAGTTGCTTTTTGGCCTCGGAATGCGACAAGCCTTTGAGTTGGGCAAGGTACAGGCACTGTTCGCCTACTTTCATGCTTTTATATAATCCGCGCTCTTCCGGAAGATAACCAATGTCGCGTATGTGATCCGGGCTGAGTGGCTTGCCGTCTAAAAGCACCTGCCCGCTGTCTGGATATGTGATTTGGTTGATGATACGGATGAGAGAGGTTTTTCCGGCTCCGTTTGGGCCTAATAAACCGTAAATGCTTCCTTTCGGAACACTCAGTGAAACGGAATTGAGGGCAGTGAAGTCGCCATATTTTTTTACGACATCGCGGACTTCGAGAATGTTTGACATGCGTTGTTTTATTTCCCGTAAAAATAGGCAACGGTTGACAGATAAAAGATAAGAGTTGAAGGAATATTGCGATTTTGGTTAAATATCCAGACGTTTACGCATTAATTGATATTCAAAATTCGTCCTTTTTCTGATTTTTGGATCTTTATTGTTTTGTGACTTTCGTGGTTTCAAATCGGCATTTGCTTTTCGTCTTTTTGACACTTCTACCTTTCCGATCCAAAATTCCCCCTTTGGGGGTTAGGGGGCAAAAAAAACCCACCCTTATTTGCACAAGGATGGGAAAAATTGCTATGAAAAAGAAATTACTAGTTACCTAGTAACATTTCCAAATGTAAAAATGTTTTTTCAATTACGAAAACATATCTTTTACTTTTTCAAAAAAAGATTTTTCGGTCTTTTCCGGCGCAGGCACAAAGCTGTCATCGGTAAGGTATTTTTCAAAAAACTGACGTTGTTCTTTGCTGAGTTCCTTTGGTGTCCAGACATTTACATGTACCAGCAAATCTCCGCTTCCGTATCCGTTCAGGCTTGGAATTCCTTTTCCTTTAAGACGAAGAATCTTACCCGACTGTATTCCTTCTTCGAGTTTGATACGGACTTTTCCGTTTACGGCATCGATATCTTTACTGATTCCGAGAACTGCTTCAGGGAAACTGATGTACAAATCCAAATGAAGATTCTCGCCTTCCCTTTTGAGTGTCTCGTGTTCGAGTTCTTCTATAGCAACGATTAAATCACCGGGAATCCCGTTGCCCGGAGCATCGTTTCCTTTATTTGAAACTTTGAGTTGCATTCCGTCTGAAACACCGGCCGGAATTTTTATGGAAACGGTTTCTTCCGAAGTTATCATTCCGTAGGCATCGGCAGCAGCAGGTTTTTTCTCGATAATCTGGCCGATTCCATTACATTGGGGACACGTAGACGCCGATTGCATTCTACCCAAGATAGTGTTCGTAACACGCATCACCTGACCCTGGCCGTTACATGTGGGACAGGTTTTGTAAGTAACGCCATCGGCCTGGACCTTGCGTTTTACCTTGACTTTTTTCTCGACACCGTTTACGACTTCTTCGAGCGTCATCTTGACTTTGATACGAAGATTGCTTCCTTTGGGACGACGGGACTGGCCGCCACCGCCACCAAATCCGAAACCGCCACCGAACGCACCTCCGAAAATATCACCGAACTGGCTGAAGATATCATCCATGTTCATTCCCTGGCCTCCGTGGAATCCGCCTCCTCCGCCACTGAATGCCTGGTGACCGAACTGGTCGTATTGCCTGCGTTTATCAGGATCGCTTAAAATCTCGTATGCCTCAGCTGCCGCTTTGAAATTTTCCTCGGCCGACTTATCCCCCGGATTTTTGTCGGGATGGTATTCGATAGCTTTTTTGCGATAGGCCTTTTTGATTTCGGCGGCATCTGCGCTTTTGCTGATGCCCAATATCTCGTAATAATCTTTTTTCATCGTAATCAGGTCTGGGTCAAAAGGTTTGTCTGGTCTTGGGGAAATTTATTGCCCCGTAACCACTTTAGGAAAACGGATGATCTTGTCGCCAAGCTTGTATCCTTTTTCTATTACGTCTACGATTTTGCCTTTCAATTCCGGAGAAGGAGCCGGAATTTGGGTAATGGCTTCGGCGAAATCGGCATCAAAAGCATCGCCGGCTTTCAGAGTAACTTCTTCAAGTCCTTTGGAAGTTAGCGTATTTTTGAATTTATCGTGGATTAACGAAACACCTTTTAAAAGTGCTTCGTCACCGTTTTTGCCAATCTCTGTGATGGCCCGGTCAAAATCGTCCAGAACTGGCAAAAGCGCTGACAAAACTTCCTGATTGGCGGTTTTGAAAAGCTCGATGCGTTCTTTGGCATTCCGTTTTTTGAAGTTCTCGAATTCGGCAAAAAGACGAAGGAATTTTTCTTTCTCTTTTCCTATCTCGTCACGAAGTTGCTCTTCAACAGCCTGTTCATCGACTACCAATTGTTCTCCGTTCGCATTTGCCTCAAGCGTTGCGTTGTCTAATTCGTTCGTTTCTTCGTTGTATTCTTTATTATTTTCGGCAGACATAGTCGTATTTTTTCATTTGCGCTTCGCGGTTGGCAAAAGTATTGCCCTTTTATGAAAAAATGTCAAATTGTCAGAAAGAAAAAAGGAATCGATTTACATCGCCCAAAACAATTTTAATATTTTTTTGTGACTATTTCGATTTCGGTTTGGCTATGTTTGTTACAACCATAGTAAGTAATACTTCAATCCTTGAAGCTTAGTTATTAATTCACACCTTTTGAATAGAAAAAGCTCCGCGATAAACGGAGCTTTTTTTATTTTGGCATCAAATCACCGAGCGCTTTCTCAAGCGTTGGAAACGAAAAATGGAAATCCTTTTCATTTGGTTTTTCGGGCCTAACGTGTTGGCTTGATAAGAGCATCTGGTGCATTTCCCCAAATATGATTTTGAGCAGGAACTTTGGGATTTTTTTGATGATTATGGGTTTACCGGCCTGTTTCGCGAGAGCTTGCATCAAGGCTTCATTGGTTACAGCAATCGGTGCAGTAGCGTTGTAAATCCCGCTCCAGTTTTTTTCGATTGCCTGTTGATACATCGAGACCAAGTCATTTATGTGTATCCAGGATTGCCACTGCTTACCATCACCTAATGCAGCACCCAAACCAAATTTTACCGGAGTTTCCAATTCTTTCAGCATTCCGGCTTCTTTAGCAAGAACAGGTCCTGTCCTCAATTTGCAGACGGATATTCCCAATTGGGCGAACCTGTCTGCCGCCGACTCCCATTTTTGGACTACATGCCCAAGGAAAGAAGGATCTGTTTCGTTGCTTTTTTCTGTATAAATATCAGTGAGACTGTCGCGATAGATAGCCACACCAGATGCTGTGATGAATTGCTTGGGTTTGTCAACTAACGATTGCAGCCTTTGGTAAATTAAATTAGCCGTAAGGACACGGCTTTCAATGATTTTCTTTTTATAGGCAGAAGTCCATCTGTGATTCAGGTTTGCTCCGGCCAAATGGACTATGGAATCGACATTTTCGAGCGCTGCATCGTCAAATACTTCCTTTTCCGGATTCCAATGAAATCCGTGTGCGCCCTTCATTGACGAAGGAAATTTATCTCCGGTAGTCAGATAATTGACATTGTGCCCGCTTTCCAAAAGTCGGTTTGTAAGTGCCGTTCCAACCAGGCCTGTAGCGCCGGTAATCAGAATCTTCATGATATAGCTTTTCTTAAAGATACGGCCCGCGAGGCGATTCGGGCTGAAACCTTTTGTTAATTAAGGTTGCTTTAACTTCATATCATTGCTTGCGCCGTTTGAATGTCCATTCGAAAACCATGCGTGAAACTTCATCACCGGCTTCGTCTGTTCCAATAGAAATCAGGCTGCACAGAATTCCTTCACCCGTTTCCATTGCTTTTTGTATGGCCTGCTCCACTTCTGTTCCCTGCACACATTTGAAGCTTACCTTTCCGGTTGCTTTTTTGGAAAAACTGCATTGACAACTGGCCACGAGCATTGAAACATTGGCTTTGCTTTTATCTATATGATACATGACGAGGGCGCCGGTGGACAATTCAGCCGCCATTGCCTGAACGGCAAAATACATGGATTTGAACGGATTCTGGTTGATCCATTTATGAGTTACAGACGTCACGCATTGATTTTCTTCCAGCACTTTAGCCCGTACGCCACAGAGGTATGCCGATGGAAGTTTGAATAGTAATAATTTATTCAGAGTGCTTGTATTTAAAGACATATTCGGGAATTTGGATAAAGATAGTAGTTTTTTTCAGGCGTATACATTTGTTAATATTTTCTTAAATATTAGTACTATGCAAAACAAACTACCTGTTTTTGAATATATATTTGCATAAGAAATTACTAGGCTAATCAATCATGGAATCAAAATCTACAAATATCAAAGCGATGCTCCTTCATTTGGGAGGCCTTTGCCAGTACATCTTTCCATTTGGGAATTTTGTTGTGCCGATGGTTCTCTGGAGCATGGTAAAAGACGATTCGGCCTATCTGGACAACCACGGGCGCCGTGTACTAAATTTCCAAATCAGTATTTTGGTTTACACAGTCATCCTTGCCGCGTTTGCCATTCCGGTTCTTTTGTTCGGTGTCTTGAAACACATTCCTATAAATAGTTACTGGGACGGATCATTCCATATGGTTTCAGACATATCACCAGAAAATATAACCGGAATCAACATTATTGCTTTTTTATGCGTCTTATTGATTATCGTGATGTACGCCGTCTCCTTTTTCCTGAGCCTTATTGCCGCACTCAAAGCCGTCGACGCAAAAGTGTATCAGTATCCCGCAACCATAGTCTTTCTCAAATATTTGCCGGAAGAACCATTGGCACAGACAGTTGAGATAAGCCCTCCGGATTCACCTTACTAAATAGTTTCAATCATCAATCAGCCAACGCTCAGCCTAATCAACTGGATAGCCGCGGAAAAAATCAAAAAACGACATGTTAAAAATCATCGCAACGCTGAGTTCACTGCTCATCACGGTACTCGCACAGGAATCAACAACAGCATCTGGAACATTCAACCGGATCGAAGCCGGAAGTAACGTGGAACTCGCCATCATTCAGGACAACACCAACAAAGTAGATTGTTTCTACAACGGACAGCCTATTACATCAGACGGAATCGTCACCATTGAAAACGGGACACTAAAGCTTTCTGCCAATCAAAAAAATCGTATCCGCGCCGAAGTCCACGTAATGGAAATATCAGAAGTCAAATTGCAGAAATACGCGCTCTTGTCGATCCAGAAACTGGAACAATCGGAACCTATAAAAATAGAATTGGGCGAAAAAGCTGTCTTCTCGGGAAAATTGAAAAGTCCGTCTGTCAGTATATATGCCGATAACGGTTCGGTGGTAAACGCAACGCTGGATTCAAAAGATTTTGTGGCAATGATCGGGAAAGATGTCCGGGCACGGTTTGCGGGAAATGTAAAATCAACCGACCTGACCGCAAAAAGCAACTCGACCGTAAACGCAATTGCCATGAGAACAGAACGGGCAACCATAACCACAGAAGGAACTGCCAACGTCCGCTCCAATGTTTCGGGACAGATCACGGCACAACTTGATCCGGAAAGCCGCCTGACGTCTTCCGGAAAACCAATCGACCGCAAACCGCAAATGCAACCGGAAGCGCGTGTGGTATTCGCAAACTAAACGGAACAACGGTTTCCCCAAGCCGTTTAATTTAAATAGAAACTGAATTATGAATATTGAAAACACAAAAGCCCAAATGCGGAAAGGCGTACTCGAATTCTGCATTCTGAGCGTGTTGCGCGAGAGCGAGGCGTATACGTCCGAAATTCTGGACACACTCAAAAGCGCCAAGCTGCTCGTGGTGGAAGGAACGGTTTATCCGCTGCTGACCAGGCTCAAAAACGACGGATTGCTAACCTATCGCTGGGAAGAATCCACCTCCGGCCCGCCACGAAAATACTACGGGCTGACCGAAATCGGGAAAACATTCCTCAACGAACTCAACGGAACCTGGACGGAATTGTCTGATGCCGTAAACATTATCACCACTCAAAAAACAAAATCATGAACAAGACGGTAAACATCAACTTAGGAGGAATGTTCTTTCACATAGATGAAGATGCATACCAGAAAATGAACCGCTACTTCGATGCGATCAAACGTTCGCTTTCCAATTCAACCGGTAAGGACGAGATCATGAAAGATATCGAAATGCGGATCGCGGAACTCCTGCTGGAGCGCAACGAAACCGATAAACACGTTGTCGGGATGCGCGATGTGGAACATGTAATTTCAATCATGGGCCAGCCGGAAGATTACCGGATTGAAGATGAAGAACCAACTGCAAACCAAGCGTATTCCTCTTTTGACGGACCTAAAAAACGACGCAAGCTCTATCGCGATACAGAAAAAGGCATGATTGGCGGTGTGGCCACAGGTTTAGGACACTATACCGGAATCGATGCCGTCTGGATAAAAATCCTTCTCATCATTATCGCCATCATCAGTTTCGGAACCGGGATTCTGGTTTACCTGATACTCTGGATCGTTACGCCTGCCGCACTGACCACATCTGAAAAACTTGAGATGACAGGCGAACCCGTCAACATTTCCAATATCGAACGAAAAGTGCGTGAGGAGTTCGACATGGTTTCGGAAAAATTCAAAAATGCCGATTACGACAAAATGGGCCGTCAGTTCCAGACCGGAGCCGAACGTGTCGCCAGCAATGTTCTCGATGTTTTCGGAAAGATTTTTAAGGTAATCGCAAAAATCATCGGTGCTATCATCGCAGTATTTG
The DNA here is from genome assembly GCF_012911565.1 of Flavobacterium silvaticum. Lineage (GTDB taxonomy): Bacteria > Bacteroidota > Bacteroidia > Flavobacteriales > Flavobacteriaceae > Flavobacterium > Flavobacterium silvaticum. The sequence goes on from NZ_JAAMPU010000108.1 coordinate 177,674, forward strand.
CTGCTTGTATGCTCACGGGTTCTGTAATCGCTCTGGTTACGTTGGGTTCTACGACTATGTTCGGCTATCCGCTTGAAGCGTATGGAGATGCGTTCAATTATTCCGACATGCCAATCTGGGCGCTTGCGTTACTTGTGTTTTTTGCCGTGGCCATCCCGTTGTTCTTCCTGTTTATTTTAGGATTGAAATTGCTTGTGGAAAACCTGAGGTCGATTGGGAATTTCGCCAAATATGCACTGCTTGGAATCTGGCTGGTGTCGATTGGGATCCTGATTGCATTCGGTGTCAAACAAGCTTCTGAAGTGGCTCTGGATGGAAAAACGGTCAAAAAGGAAATGATCAATGCCGCTGCCGGAGATACGTTGCATGTCAAGTTCCGATACAACGACTACTACGCCAAGGATTTATATAACCGAAACGAAATGCGCTTCGTTCAGGACGAGCAAGGCAAAAACCTGATCTTTTCAAACGAAGTCCATCTTGAATTCCTTCCGACCGATGAAAAACAACCGTACATCCAGATAGAGCGCGAAGCCAGGGGAAAATCTGTTGGTGAAGCTAAAAAACGTGCAGAAAAAATAGTCTACACTTACAACCTGGAAGGAAATCACGTAACTTTAGACAATTATTTCCTGACAGACAGCGAGATGAAATTCCGCAAGCAAGAAGTGTCCATCTACATTTTTGTTCCAAAAGGAATGTTCATCAAACCAGACAAGAGCCTCGAAAATTGGGATTGGTCAGACGATTCGTTCTTCAACCTGCATTTCTCGGGACAGTATTCATACCGTGTGGATTCAGATAAAGTGCGATGCCTGGATTGCCCGGCCGATGAAAATGACCATGAGGATCTCGACACCTTGTCTGTCGGAAGTGTAAAAATCTCAGGTGTCATCGTGGATGAAGACGGAGACAGTATCGTCATCAAAGGCCAAAGCCATAATACAGATAAACCACAACGGCTGAAAGAACTGAAAATTAACGAAAACGGAGTAATCATCAAATCAGAATAATATGTTACGGATCATCATTTCCATCACAAAAATTATCGTTACTGCCATTGTATGCCTGTTCATGGCCTCGTGTAACCTGAACATCAAAGAAATCACGGGTAGTGGCAAAATAGTTTCAGAAACCCGCAATGTGGGCGGACAGTTTACCAAAGTCGTTGCTAAAAATGGCCTGGATGTCGTGATTGTCCAATCAGATGTAGTTTCGGTTGTGGTGGAAGCCGATGATAACCTGCAGCCTCACATCAAAACAGAGGTCAAAGGCAACACGCTTGAAATCTTTTGCGAATACAATTCTTTCATTAACGTAGGTGCCAAAAAAATCACCGTAAAAATGCCGAAGATAGAAGGCTTGTCCTCTGAAAGTGGCGTCATGCTGACAACAATGGGAAGTTTGAGGTCAGAAGATTTAGATCTTGAATCGTCAAGCGGATCAACCCTCAAAGGTGAATTTGAAGCCGACGACCTCACAGCAGATTCGTCAAGCGGTTCTAATATGGAACTCAGCGGCAAAGCAATCAAATACGATGCTTCGTCTTCAAGCGGAAGCCATATCGAATCGGGCGAACTTATTGCCAATGAAGTCAGGGCCGAGGCAAGCAGCGGAAGCTCAATGGTTGTGCATCCGGTTATCGAACTCATCGGGAAAGCTTCAAGCGGCGGATCTGTCCAATACAACAATGAACCAAAAAGCTTTAAACAAGATACGTCGAGCGGTGGTTCGGTTTCCAAAAAATAACTGTTCAAAATAAGTCCCGCAGAAATGTGGGATTTTTTTTGCTTCAACATAAAAAATTCCGGGAATAGTATTTCCGCTGATTCCTAAGATTTATATTTGCTTCATCACCGAACAACAATGAAACAAACTTTTCTTTTCCTCTTTTTGGCCGCTGCTATTTCAGTTTCTGCCCAAAAACTCAAAGGCTCCAAAAACGTAACGGTCTTACCTGTTGAAATCGAGGCATATGATGCGATCGAAATTACCGATAACATCGATCTTTTCCTGACGTTAGGCACCGATGCATCTGCCGAAATAGAAGCCGATGACAACCTTCACGAAATCATCAAGACATCGGTCAGCGCGGGAACGTTGTATATTTCTGCCTCTGAACCTGTCGCAAGCTTCAGGCAATTCAGCCTCAAACTGACGTATACGCCCGATCTCAAAAAAATCACCATCAAAGGAGACGCGAAGGTTACTGCAATGAATGACATCCAGTTGCCCAACCTCGAAGTAAAAATCCAGGACAACGGCAAACTATATGGGAATATAAAATGTGATAAACTGGTTTTCAACGCCGATGGGAAAAGCAAATCGGAACTCAACATCAGCGGAAGCGATAGCACCATCGAAATGACGGGAAACGCCAACATGAAAGCGTTGATTTCTTCTGAAAAACTTACGTTCGATATGTATCAGAAAGCTGTGGCCGTCATAGAAGGCGACTCGAATTCAATCCGCCTGCGCATGGACAACAACGCCAAATTCACCGGAAAGAACATGACAGGAAAACAAGTCGAACTTACGACGGAAGGCTACAGTGAAACAGCTGTCGAAGTGCTTGAAAAAGCCATAATTTCCGCGAGTGGGAAATCGTCGATTGAATTGTACGGTGAACAGAAAATCGAAATCAATAAATTCAGTGATTCGGCTGTGATTTCAAAGAAGAACAATAAGGTGAAGTAAATTTCAGATCGTTGCCGTGCCAGAAGCAAGACTGGATAGAAAATAATACCGAATAAAAAATCCTGACTCTAAATGGAATCAGGATCTTTTTATTTTTAAACGGAGCGGTAACGGATATTTTGTCCGATGTGTATCCTATCCACGCAATTTTCACCAGTTGTGTAACTGATATGCATTTGGAATCAATTTATATTTTTTGTTGTAAAATTTCCGTTGTAAAAAATTTACAACAGAAATTTTACAACACCAATCCCATAAAAAAATCCCGATCGTTAGGACCGGGATTTTTATGACTTGATTTGTATTAGTTTTCGACTGAAACGACATCTTCGATTTCAACAAGATACCTTTCCGCATCAAGAGCCGCCATACAGCCGGTTCCGGCTGCAGTCACGGCCTGACGATAGATATTGTCCTGAACGTCTCCGCATGCAAAGACACCTGGAATATTGGTTTTGGTCGATTTGCCTTCGGTAATAAGATAACCGGTTTCATCCATAGTTAGTTGTCCTTTGAAAATGTCTGTGTTCGGTTTGTGGCCAATGGCAATGAACAATCCGGTTACAGGGACTTCGTGTTTTTCCGTCGTCGCATTATTATAAACGCGGATTCCGGTAACGACCATATCGCCCAAAACCTCATCGATTTCCGAATTGTAAAGCACATTGATGTTCGGCGTATTATTGACACGGTGCTGCATGGCCTTTGACGCACGCATCTGGTCTTTACGTACCAGCATGGTCACCGATTTACAGATGTTCGCCAAGTAAGTCGCCTCTTCGGCAGCCGTATCGCCTGCTCCAACTATAGCTACATCCTGGCCTCTGTAAAAGAATCCGTCACAAACCGCGCAGGCAGAAACACCGCCACCGCGCAATTTCTGCTCACTCGGAAGACCAAGATATTTTGCCGTAGCTCCGGTTGCGATAATCACCGTACGCGCATGGATTTCCTTGATGCCGTCGATGATTACTTTGTGCCAACCGCCAATTTCATGATGGAATTGTACCATGGTCGCCATCCCGATACGTACTTCCGTCCCGAATCGTTCCGCCTGCTGTTGCAGTTGGACCATCATGGTCGGTCCGTCAATACCTTCCGGATAACCGGGAAAGTTGTCGACTTCCGTAGTCGTAGTAAGTTGTCCGCCAGGTTCCATTCCTGTATACATCACCGGATGCATATCGGCTCTCGCGGCATAAATAGCGGCGGTATATCCCGCAGGCCCTGACCCAATGATCAGGCATTTTATTTTTTCTATGGTTTCAGACATGGTATTGTTTGTAGTTTAGGATGCAAAAGTACGGCGAAATTCTCAAAAAATCATATAGTTGGAAAGTGTCAGATGGTTTCGATCGCCATAATTCTCTCCTCAAAATTATCCTTGAAATCACTTCGGCTGCGGATTCGGGTTTTATAGGTGTAAACCGTAGAAACCGAAAGTTCAAGAAAATCGGCAATTTGGTGTGCATCCTGGATTCCAAGCCGATGCAAGGCGTAAATACGAAGTTCGGTATTGAGCAACTCCCCTTTCTTGATGAGGGGACTGTTGCCATCTGGAAAAAGCGCATTGAATTCAGATACGAACGTCGGGAAAAGCTTGAGGAAAATCTCGTCGAACTGATGGAACAGGTTTTCGCGTTCTTCCTTGACATTGTATTTTTTGAGGCCCGAAATCAAATCGTCCGTCTTTTTCGCGATGACTTTCTGTATCGTGCTTTTCTGGATGTGGTCGATTTTATTGATGAAATCTGATGTCGCCTTGATGAAATAGGCAATATATTCCTGCTTGATCGTATTGGCTTCGGAAAGGCTTTTGTTCATTTCCTCAAGCTTATGATACGATTCGGCCATTGCCTTTCGCGACGCATTCCGCTCTTTAAGCTGACGGAAGATGATAAAGAGGAACAAGATGATGATAAGTGCCAGCACCGTCAGCAGGATTACGATTTTTTCCAGCATATCGTTCTGGGCCTTTACCTTATTGAGCTGGGCTTTTTCGATGATAGGAAGAATGGACGAAATTTCGATCTTGCGGTGGCGTGCGTCATAAAAAGTCGCATCGTCCATCGCCAGGCTGATGTATCGGTTCGCCGTATCGAGGTCGCCTTTTTTATACAATTCATTCGCAAGATTCCGAAGTGCCACCGTTTCTTTGGTCGCGTTCCGGACATCTGCAATCGCGGCCATCGCAAGATACTTTATGGCCATTTCCGAATTTCCTTCTTCCGAATAAATATAGCCGAGGCTAGACGTTGCAATTCCGTAATATTCCGGAGGCAGCTTAAAATGCGAAATCCAATAGCTGAAGGCCTGTTGTGCCCCTTTCAAATCGTGCTGCTTCATTCGCTTGAGGCTTTCGGTCGCCCAATACTCATTGGTATTCTTATGGACTAAAGCGAGTGCTTTTTCAAGATACACGTTTCCCTGCTGCAGATAATGGATGTTGTAGCGCTGATCTTTGTTATAATCGGCTAAATCATAGTAAGCACGTGCCTTTACCGAATAATATTCAAACTGCAACCGATTGTTCAATTTGGGAACGTCGATGATATTGAGCGTATCGATAGCTTCCTTGAACAAGCCGGATGATAGCAGCACAAAGCCTTCCCTGATGCGGGCTTTTGCAATAAGTTCCGGATCTTTTAGCCCAAACGACTGTGTCTTTGCCAATTCCAGGAAATAATACGCCGAATCATATTTGAAGGTCTTGTACTCGTCAAAAAGTTTGAGATAGTTATCATAAAGACCGCGTTGGTTTTTCTGGAGCGTGAATTTATCTACCGTTTGTTTGAGTTCATGTATGCGGGCATATTTCTGGCGGATGTATTTTTCCTTCTGCCCCAATTCCGATTCCAGTTCCTTTAGCGAACCCGATTTAGCCGGCGCGCCATATCCGAAAGAAATCACAGATACAAAAATCAGGAAGTACCGAAGCATAAATTCGTTTTGTTTTAAGGGTGATGCAACCTTTTTTGGAAGCTATCGGGTGCTAAAGATAGCCGAAAATTCCACATCGGATAATTTAAACCATCAATTCCCGTCAATCTCAAAATTAATCGGGCGCAAAATTGCGAAATTTCACGAAAACGATTGAAATTTTGACTTGATTTTTTGAAGAAACGACTTGATTTTTACAAAAACTTAACATTTTCAAATAACTGAATTACAATTATTTAATTCATTTTTCAATCGTTTTCGCACTTGATTTTTTACCAACATTTTTTTGTCTGGAAACATATCCGGTAGCTTCGTCGAATCTTTTATCAGATAAATCAAAATCAATTAACTAAACCAACTTAAACAATGAAAAACCGAAAGATCTATTGGATGTGCTGCGCCATCCTGCTGGCCTTCGGGTGTAACGAAACCGACGATGGAAATCACGTGGACGGAATCACCCTTTATGAGAAGATCGCAGGAAGCTGGAGCGCCACAAATGTTAAAATGACAGATGAAGTTGCCAAGGCTGGAGGCGCACCTGTCTTTGAGCAGAACCTGACCACACAGTTCAATTACGACCAGATGCAGATTTCGTTCAACGTAGATGAAAAGATGCAGCCGACTACGTATGAAGTCAGCGGAAACGTGCCGCCTTTGTTCGAAGCTAACGGCTACTACAAACTGAGCAGCGATTATCAGCCAATGGCCACCAATCCGCTTAAAATCTATTTGTATTCAGATGCCGCATTGACAGCCAAAACAGGTGAATTACGCGTAACGGCAGTTCCCGGTAGCACAGGCGAAATGGAATTACAGCTGGTACGTACTTCAGGCGGCGTTCCGTTCGTGAGCTATGCATTCAAACTAACCGCTAACTGATCGACATGAAAAAAATACTTTACACCATACTCGCAATCGTGGCGTTCCTGCCCGTTGCAAAAGCTCAGGAAGCAGCCGGAACCATTGCCAATATGTGGTCTTTCCCTGTGATTTATCAATACGATGAAGAAGTCACTTGGAATTTCGATTTATCAGGAACAACGTTCGCCCAGGGAGAAGACGTATATATCTGGATCTGGTCGCCATCTGAACCCGATGCCGGAAACTGGGAAAATTCATCGGACTTTGCCAAACTTACATGGTCACATGATTTTATCTGGACATTCACGCTGACTCCGACCGTTTATTTCAACAGGACACCAGAAGAAATTGCAGCGAGCGCAGGCTTCTGGTTCCGGTTGAAAGATGATGCAGGTACAAAACAATCGGAAGTAGCAAACTTTCCGTACAACGCCGAATACACTTCGTTTTTTACAGCGGGTGAAATTATGCGTTCGTATCCGGAACATCCGCTTATCGATTCTCCAATCAGCATCCTTTTCAACGCCAATCTCGCTCCGGGTTTTGCCGACGCGACAAGCGTTCACATGCATTCAGGCATGAATACGTGGTCCGTACTTCAGGAATATCAGGCATGGTTACCGGAAATTGTTGAAAAGACGGCACTCAAGAATATGGGTAACGGTTTCTGGAAAATGGATTTGATCCCAAGCCAGTATTACAACAACATTCCCGATGGTTTTGTCATGGAAAACATCACGTTCATTTTTGTCAAGGACAATTGGGCAGGTACGACCCCATCTCCGGATCTTGTGATTTATGCGGGTGATTTTGTTCCGCCACCGCCACCGGTTTTTCGTTATTTTCCGATGCAGGTTTCCAAAAAGGATTTCCTCGGCATCATCCGAAACAACAACGAACCCGGAATCAACACCTTATTGTACACGGTCACAGCCGGGACGACAACAGTCGAAGGTTCATTTACCGGAGGAACGGCTGAAATCAAAGGATTCATAAACCTTCCGTCGGCTTTACAGAATTCAACAGCTACGGAAATCCATGTTCTGGTGAAAGACAATACCAACCGGACAATTTCAGAAGCGACCATTCCGCTAAAAACGCTGGACTAAAACCAAACCAATAAACAAATACAAATGATCAATCACATTCATACACAACGGCCTTTGGGCCACAGGATGTCTTTTGTCCTGATGTTGCTCATGCTGCTGCTTGGTGTGGCTTCGTTCGGACAGGCAAAAAAGATTGTCACGGGCCGCATCAACGACTCTTCGGGTCAGTCACTGCCCGGAGCTACCGTTAGCGAACAAGGCGGAAACAAATCGACGCTTTCTGATGCCGAGGGAAAATTCGCCATTGAAACAGAAACCGGAAAAGTCCTCGAAATAAGTTTCGTGGGTTTCGTTACACAACAGGTTACCGTAGATGCCAATACAGCTGAAATCACCGTCAACCTTAAAGAAGACGCCATGATGCTCAAAGATGTGGAAGTCGTGGCAGTAGGTTACGGAACACAAAAACGTTCCGATTTGACCGGAGCGGTGTCATCTGTAAGTGCCAAAGACCTCAACAAAGGCAACCTTACCTCGACCGAACTCGTACTTCAAGGAAAAGTAGCCGGTTTGACGTTGGTAAGAGGAACAGGCGATCCGAGCAGCGGTGCTTCACTTCGTCTTCGTGGCGGAACATCGCTTTCTGCCAGCAACAATCCGTTGATTGTCGTAGATGGGATTCCGGGTGTCGATATGAACACCGTCCAGCCATCTGACATCAAATCGATTGACGTACTCAAAGATGCATCGGCCACAGCTATTTACGGATCCCGTGGAGCAAATGGTGTCATCATCATCACCACAAAAGGAAACACCAAAGGGCTTACGGTAAACTACTCCGGTTTGACTGGCGTTGGATTCGCACAGAACCATGTAGATCTGCTATCCGGCGATCAATGGCGTGGTTACGTTCGCGACAACAACCTTCAGGATGCCGTAGATTACGGTGCAAATACGAACTGGCAAAAAGAACTCGAACAGACCGCATTCTCACACAACCATACACTGAGCCTGAATTCCGGAAAAGAACTCAGCGGCGTGCGTGCCTCGATCAATTACTTTGACAACGAAGGTATCATCAAGACGACAGGAATGGAGCGTTTGGCCGGAAACCTGAGCATGTATCAGTACGCTTTGGAGAAAAGATTCCGTTTTGATGTTGGGATTTTCGCCAACGTCGACAAATGGCATCCGCTCGATTACCGCATTTTCGAACGCGCCTTCAACCTGAATCCGACCATTCCGGTTTATGACCAGAACGGCAACTTTACCCAGGTTGGCGGAACGCTGAACGAAAACCCGGTGGAAATCATGACCAATCGCATCGCCGATAATGAGCGCCACAGATTGCTCGGCTATTTCAAGACTGAAATCCAGATCATCGACGGATTGAAAGCAGTTGGAAACTTTTCACTAGAGCACAATGCCATGAAAGGCAGCACGTACAAACCATCCTATGCCATGATGGAAGGGATGACGGAAAACGGTTATGCCCAGAAAATTTACGGCGACTACACGAATTCCCAAATGGAAACGTATTTCACGTACAACAAAACGTTCGACAAGCACAGCATTGGAGCCGTTGCCGGTTATTCGTTCCTGGAGAATGTATACGAAGGTTTCGGTGCGCAGCGAAGTGGTTTCGGGACCGATTTGTTCACGTACAACAACCTTGGCGCCGGACAGGATTATCGTTTGGGCGACGTGTATTCGTATAAAGGGAAATCACGGTTGGTATCGTTTTACGGCCGTTTGAATTATTCGTTCGACGACAAGTATTTCGTAACCGGAACCTTGCGTCGTGACGGATCAAGCCGATTCGGGGCGAATCACAAATGGGGAACGTTCCCGTCTGCTTCGGTTGCCTGGAAATTGTCGAGCGAATCGTTCATGACCGGAGTCAAAGATGTGGTTTCTTCTTTGAAACTCCGCGTCGGATACGGCGTTACGGGTAACCAGGATGGAATTGGCGAATACAAATCGCTTTCGATTTTGGGAGTAGGATCGGACAGTTATTACGATCCGGCGACCCAAAGCTGGAGTCTTGCCTACTCGCCTGTCCAGAACCCGAACCCGGATCTGAAATGGGAATCTACGGCCCAGACGAACATTGGTATCGACTTTACATTATTCGACCGCGTAACGGGAAGCATCGATTATTACAACAAACAGACTAAGGATTTGCTATACACGTATGAAGTTCCACAACCGCCATTTCTGGTAGGAACTATGCTTGCCAACGTTGGTGAGATTTCCAACAAAGGAATCGAGGTCAGCCTTAATGCCAACATCATAAAAGGTGACGATTTTACGTGGGATGCCAGTGTGGTATTTGCCAAAAACAAGCAGAAAATCGAAAAATTGTCGAACGACCTGTATCGTACCGATGCCATTCCAAGCGGTTCTCTGCACGGATTGTCAGGCTTCTCGAACCAATATTCCCAAATCATAGCCGAAGGTTATCCGGTCGGAACGTTCTGGGGCCCGACAACAAGCGGCCTTGATGAAAACGGGGCGTTCATTATCCCTACCGACGAAAACGGAGACGTGATCAAAGGCGATCTTGGAAGCGCACAGCCAGATTTTACATTGGGCGCTACCATGAACTTCACCTATAAAAAATGGGATTTGGGTATTTCCGGTTATGGCATGTTCGGACAAAAAGTACTCAACGCGACAGGCATGATGATCAACGATCCGAACCGCCTTCCGTCTTACAATGTCCCTGACGCTTTCCTTTCATCCGGAATCACTTCTCCTCCTACCTATTCCAGCTATTGGGTTCAGGACGGTTCGTTCTTCCGATTGCAGAACATGACGCTGGGATATACCATGAACCTGAAACAAAGCAAAATCCGCCTGTACCTGATGGGTGAGAACCTTGCCGTACTTACCGGTTATCAGGGAACTGACCCTGAAGTTGACAATACCGGTCTTTCTGCTCCAGGCATCGACCGTTACAACAATTATCCAAGACCGACTACGGTTTCCTTCGGATTGAACATCACGCTAAACGACTAAGTCCAAAAAAATGAAAATGATGAAGATAAAATTAACGGCCACGCTTTTTGTAAGCGCCCTGTTCCTATTCTCTTGTACGGATCTGGACGAAGACCTATACGACAGAGTTCCCGATACCGAATTCGGGAATACACCGGCAGAAGTCCAGGCTTTGGTGGGTGGCGCCTATTCCTCTTTGAGAGGTTTCAACGACGGTATCACTATATCCTACCCGACATCTGAATTCGTGTTTTTCCTCAATGAAGTTTCTTCGGATGAATGCGTCATCCCGACAAGAGGAACAGACTGGTATGACGGTGGCGTCTATCAGCAATTGCAGATGCATGATTTCCGTGCGGACAATCCGAAGATACTTTCGGCATGGCGTTACTGCTATCAGGGAATCGCAAAGATCAACTCGATTATCTACCAGGTCGAACGTTCCGGCCTGAGTGAAGAGGCACGTTTGCCAATCTACGCAGAACTCAAAGCGATCCGTGCCTATTACTATTACATGCTTCTGGATATGTTCGGAAACGTGCCGCTTGTAACAGATTTCAACGACCTGACGTTGCCAAGCACATCAAGCCGTCAGGAAGTCTATAATTTTGTGGAAAGCGAATGGCAAAATGCGTTGCCGTACCTGGCTTCAGGAGTCGTATATTCGAAATTCACCAAGAATGTAGTGTATTCACTTCTCGCACGTCTATACCTGAATTCACAAGCGTTCGTTGGCGTTGCCAGATGGCAGGATTGCCTCAATATGTGCCAGAATGTGAGCGGATATACGTTGGCACCGGATTTCTTCCAGAACTTTGCTACGGAAAACCAGACATCACCGGAAATTATCCTTTCCATCCCTTACGATTCAAAGGCAGGAACTTTAGGAAACTACATGTCTTCCATGAGTGCCCATTATATGCATCGGTTCACGCTATCGGCTACTGGAGATTATCCGTGGAGCGCGAATGGAATGTCGGCTGAACCGGGCGTTTATTCCTCTTTTACAGAAACAGACCGCCGTCGCGAATGCATGCTCATCGGCGACCAGATCAGCCTTGCGACCGGATCTGTAATCGTCATGGACAGCGGACAACCGCTGACCTATACCGAAGAAATTGGTGATTTCACGAACGCGCTTCAAAATGAAGGTGTCCGATTAGGCAAATACGAAATGAAAGCCGGTGAAACCTGGGAACGCGATCACGATCTGGTATTGGTGCGTTATGCCGAAATCCTGATGATGCAGGCCGAATGTTACGTAAGACTAGGTTCGCCTGACCTTGCCACGCCTCTGGTCCAGCAAATCGCAACGCGTGCCGGTGTCGACATGCCGGCGACCATCGACCTTGATTTCATCAACAAGGAATTGCTTCGTGAATTTACGTTCGAAGGCCACAGGCGTACCGATAACATCCGTCTCGGAACGTTCTTCCAGCCCAACTGGAACCAACCGGCGACCGAACCTTTCAAAGCGATATTCCCGATTCCGTCAACCGTGTTACAGGCCAATACGAACCTGAGCCAGAATCCGGGCTATTAAAAACCAAACACAACCCACCGGTCGCAGGAGTAGCTGCGACCGGTTATTTTATTTGACATGAAAAAAATTATCGGCAGTGCCCTGATGCTGCTTTTCTCGATAACACTTCTTTTTGGCTGTGACAGCAAAGATTCGGGCGGAACCACGCCTGAGCCTGAAAACCTCGATCCTGTTCCGGCGACAAAGACCAACAGCATGAAACTGTATGCCCATTATATGCCGTGGTTCGAGACAAAGGAAAGCAGCGGGAACAATCAGTGGGGCTATCACTGGACAATGGCCAACCAGAATCCGGACATCATCAACCCGAACGGGCAACGTCAGATTGCGGCTCATTACTATCCGCTTATCGGGCCGTATCATTCGGGCGATCATGATGTGATCGAAAACCATTTGCTGCTGATGAAATATTCGGGAATAGACGGAATTCTTATCGACTGGTACGGAACTTATAACATCAATGACTTTGCGGCACTCAAACAAAACACGGAACAGATTGTCGCCGTTTGTGCCGAAATCGGGCTCGAATATGCCATTGTCTATGAAGACCGTTTTCTCAACGATATCGTCAATGCCGGATTGGCAGGGACAAGAGCCATTGGCGCACGGACCGATATGACCTATTTAAAAAACAATTTCTTTTCACAGGACAATTACATCGCCGTAAACGGAAAACCCTTATTGCTCAATTTCGGGCCTATCACATTGATGACGGAAACCGAATGGACAACCGCCTTTTCCAACCTCGATCCTAAACCGACATTCCTGACCCTTTGGAATAATACGGCGGCCGGAAACAACGCATCCGGAGAATTTGCGTGGGTTTATGAAAACAACACGAACCTCCAGAATTTTTACCAGAACCGTATGCCGACACTTGACGTTGCCATGGGATCGGCTTATCCCGGTTTCAATGACTTCTATCAGGAAGGTGGCACATCGACGGTGATCGGATGGACAATTCCTCATGGTACAACATTGCAAACCACATTGCAAATGGCGCAGACAGCCGGCGTCGATATGCTGCAATTGGTCACGTGGAATGACTTTGGCGAAGGAACCATGCTCGAGCCGACCGTGGAATTCGGATACGATTATGTAAACCAGATCAAGACGTTCGCCGGCGTACAGAATACCGGGAATGTTTTTGAAGACATTGGCCGATTGTTCGAGTATCGCAAACAATACAGCGGCAACAGCACCATTCAGCAAAAACTGACAAAAGCTTCCAAATACTTTGCTTCCATGCAACCTGACAAAGCCATTCTAGAACTCGACGGAATCGAATAACGTCCAAACCTACATCATGAAAATCTACTTCAACAACCGGTTTATCATTCCGGCCATACTACTGCTATTCTCCGTCGGAAACGCCCAAAAACAATTGAGCCTGGAGTCACCCAAAAAAGAGCATCGCCTTACTTTTGGGCTGACCGATAAAGGCGAGCCCTGGTATTCATTGACTTCCGATTCAAAATCGGTACTGGAGAAATCGATGCTCGGTTTTGAATTCCAGGATAATGAACCGATGGTTTCGGGTTTTAAAATCGTTTCATCTGACACCAATAAAAAGAATGAAACCTGGGAACAGCCATGGGGCGAAGTGAAAACCGTCCGTGACGAACACAACGAACTTATCGTACATTTACAGGAACTATCCGGGAAAAAACGCAAAATGGATATTGCCTTTCGCCTGTTCCATGACGGACTCGGTTTCCGATATTCGTTTCCGGAACAACCGAATTTAAAATCGGTCAAAATAGCGAACGAAGTCACCCAATTTACATTTTCGAACGATGAGAATGTGTGGTGGATTCCGGTGCATTCAGACAACAGCTATTACGAAAGTTTCTACAGAAAGACCGCTATCAGCGCCACCGACACGATTAACACGCCTGCTACTTTTGAAACCAAAACCGGAAAATATCTGGCGATACACGAAGCCAACCTAACCGATTTTGCTTCGATGACATTGCGTAAAAGTGGACAGAACCAATACAAAAGCGAGCTCGTTCCGTGGCGTGACGGTGTAAAAGTCTACGCTTCTGCTCCATTCGTCAGTCCGTGGAGAACCGTCATCATTGCAGATAAACCTGGTGACTTGGCCGAATCGACTTTGATGCTAAACCTCAACGAACCTTGTAAAATCAAAGATATTTCATGGATCCAACCGTCAAAATACATTGGGATCTGGTGGGGCATGCATCTTGAAAAATATTCGTGGGGACAGGGAGACAAACACGGAGCTACTACCGAAAACACCAAAAGATACATTGATTTTGCCGCCGAAAATGGTTTCAACGGCGTTCTTGTAGAAGGTTGGAACTGGGGTTGGGACGGAGATTGGACTGCCGATGGAAGTGCGTTCAGCTTTGTAAAGCCATATCCGGATTTCGATCTTGTGGCATTGGGCGATTATGCCGCAAAGAAACACGTGCAGCTTATCGGGCATCATGAAACGGCCGGCGCCACCAGGCATTATGAAAGCCAGTTGGAAGATGCGTTCCGCTTATATCAGAAAATCGGCGTGCATACCGTAAAAACCGGATATGTCAATAAATATCTGGACAAAAAAGAATGGCATGACAGCCAGTACGGTGTGCGCCATTACCGAAAAGTTGTAGAAACAGCGGCCAAATATCAAATCATGATCGACAATCACGAGCCCGTCAAAGGCACAGGCTTGCAGCGCACCTATCCGAACCTGATGTCTCAGGAAGGAGGCCGCGGACAGGAATACAACGCCTGGTCTGTGGATGGCGGGAACACACCGGAACACACGGCGGCACTGCCATTCACGCGGATGCTTTCCGGGCCATTCGACTATACTCCGGGAAATTTTGACTTTAACTATAAAGTACCTTCGGGCGCAACCGTAAAAAGTACATTGACGAATCAATTGGCGCTTTATGTTGTTATTTTCAGTCCGTTGCAGATGGCTTCTGATTTACCAGAGAATTATGTAGGAAAACCTGAATTCCAGTTTATCAAAGATGTGCCTGCGAATTGGTCTGAAAGCCATGTACTCGATGCGAAGATTGGTGAATTTGTAACCATCGCCCGCAAAGACCGTGAAGGACAAAATTGGTATTTGGGAAGTGTCACTGATTCCCAAAAGCGTGACCTTACCGTCAAACTTGATTTCCTCGACGCTGGAAAAACATACACGGCCGAGATTTATGCCGATGGCCCCGGAGCCGATTTCAAGACGAATCCGTATCCGGTAACCATCAGTAAAAAGACTGTCGACAAGAATACAACGCTGAACCTTTCTCTCGCTGCGGGAGGCGGAACGGCCATACGATTTACACCTTTGGCAAAATAAAATTTGTTTAGAAGTGTTTTTTTGGGTTAGTGGAAATAACGGGGTTTACGCCCCGTTATTTTTTTGCGCAAGTTTCTGCCGATGCTACTTGCAACCTTTGAAATTAATACTATATTTGCAGCCTGATTTCAATACGGCTCTGTCTGTTTGAAGTTTCGGGGTGTAGCGTAGCCCGGTCATCGCGCCTGGTTTGGGACCAGGAGGTCGCAGGTTCGAATCCTGCCACCCCGACAAAGAAATCCTTCCACACAAAGTGTGGAGGGATTTTTTGTTTAGGACGAAAGCCAAGCTCGCTTGAGCTTTCGCCCTAAACAAAAAAGACCGCAACGTCCAAAGGACGTTGGAAAGGATTTCTTTGTCGTCACCCAACCGAGGATCACCGAAGCGCAGCGAAGGTAATCCTGCCAAGTTCTACTGCACCCATTCTTAAACAAATATCACGATCCCAGCAAAGCGTTGGAAGGGATTTCTTTGTCTTCACCCTATTGAGGATCACCGTAGCGAAGCGAAGGTAATCCTGCCCCAACTTTAAACCGCCTCCCGACAAATACCCTGACGTCTGCAAACCATCGGAAGATTTTCTTTGTCGCAACCCCAAAGAGGATAGCCGCAGCGCAGCCGAGATAATCCTGCCGAACTCACTTGAACCGTATTTCATTGTCTTCAAATACAGCTACTACCTTCAAACCTACGGCGGTTCAAAACCTACAAAAACAGACAACATAAAGCCAATTGACAGTCCCAAAACAAAATATGCCGAAACTCCCTAACATTTATCATTTCCTTAAAACTTTAAAAAGCCGTCCTTGCTATTTTTACCAATCACAGAAATGTGCAGACAAATAAAACGGCTACCGATGACCAAACTCAACAGACCACGAGAAGAATTTTTCAATGTTCTCACACACGGAACCGGAGCAATACTATCGATAGCCGCGGCTTCAGTGCTAATTGCTATTGCGGCTCTACGCGGAAGTGCGATGGAAATTGTCGCCGCATCCATTTTTGGATTCAGCCTGATTTTGTTGTATTCGGCTTCTACCATTTACCACGCGATTTCTTCATTGAGATACAAACGGATTTTCAAGCGCCTTGACCATTTGTGCATTTACATACTCATTGCCGGAACCTATACGCCCGTGGCTTTGCTCGGATTGCGAGGCACATGGGGCTGGGTTTTGTTCGGGCTTGCGTGGGGATTTGCTGTTCTTGGATTTGTGTTTAAGTTTTCTATGTTGCGAAAATCAGAAAAACTGTCGCTTGCATTATATGGAATCATGGGATGGATGGCCGTCATTGCCATAAAACCTTTATTGGAAAATGTAGACCATAATGCTTTGCTATTGATACTGGCCGGCGGATTATGCTACACCCTGGGCATCTACTTTTACGCCAACGATAAAAAGAAATACCATCACGCCATATGGCATATATTCGTTTTGGGCGGAAGCGCCTTTCACTTTTTTGGTATTTTCTGGTATTTGATTCCCTGATTGACTATTATGGATGATTTGATTCTTCGCAAAAGCTGGTTCAGAAGATCTTTGATCTGGCTTGTTCCGCTATTTTTCCTGGTAACTTTTGTCATTGTATCCGGAATCAGAAGCTCCGAATTTTCTGATGCCGCTATGGCTTATACAGAAAATGATTTGTACGAAAATGCACTTCAGAAAGCAAACGCTAATCCCGATGTTTTACAGAAAACCGGAAAATTGAACCCTTTAGATAAAATGGCAATCTTTGAAGGCAATACGAAATATTCGGCCCATAAAGATTCTGTGGCAGTTACGGTTCGGGTTGCAGGTGAAAAACGAAAGGCCAAGATGGATGTCAACGCCCACAAGGTCAATGGGAAATGGCACTATGATTTGGTTCAGATACGGATAAAGGAACCTGCGGAGACAATCGTGGCGATCAAATGAAGAATGCCTAGCCCCGATGCGAGCAAAAGCATTTGATGGGTTAAGTCTATTTGGCGCCGGCTTTACAGAGCGACTTCAGAAGCTCCTGTATTGCCAAAGCGACAAAAGACTTGAACCGAAAATCTTGGAGCGGGCAGCGGGATTAGCTACTGATTATTTATTCTTAATCATTTATTTATTCGTTGACGAAAGCAAAGACTTCAGGCTCACGAAACCTTCACGCATTTCACGTGTCAGGTCTTCTATAGATCCGGCCGGTTGGTCTAAGTGTGATGTGATCTTAGCCGTGACTTTCCAGATTTCCATTACTTCCGCCGACGTGGTTTCTATAACCGGATAGATGGTGTTTAGCGAAATGAGCTGCACTCCTTTTGTTGTTTTGACCACTTTCTTGACCACTACCGTATCGGCCAGTACCACTACATAGATATGGCCGTTGGTTACATGGGCCAATTTTTCCTCGGCACGCGCGATCACCCATTCGCCAGGTTGAAGGGATGGGAGCATGCTATCACCCTGAACCTGGAATGCCCGGAAACTCGCATTGCGGTATTCGGGAAGCGGCAAGCTGAAAGCGGGAAGCGATTCGTACCATTCGGTGTCCTGCAGGTTGTGGGCATATCCTGCCGAAGCTTTTACGTTGACCAAGGCGATATTTTCGTTTTTGTCGCTGTCGAGTGTGATGACTTTGGGAAGTACCGATTCTGATTCGTATAGAAATTTCTGCTGGCTTTCGCCGAACATCCACAACGGATTCACATGATACACCTGGAGCAATTTGGCTATTGTCGCACCGGAAAGCCTTGTTTTGCCGCGTTCGATGTCGGCCAGGCTTCCTTTGATGTTGAGCGCTTCTGAAAACGCTATTTGTGTCAGGTTGAATTCCTGCCTAAGTTGTTTGAAACGCTGTGTCTCTATAGGTAAGTGGTCGTGCATGAGGCAAATATAAAAAAATAGTGGTAAATTTCCTTATTTTAAACATGGAAAAAATCCGAATCTGATTTTGATTTACCAAATAAAAAAGCCGATCATACGACCGGCTTTCTTAATAACACAATGTAACCAGATTAGTTTGCTTTTACGAATGTATATTGGTCTATATACGTAAATCCTTCTTCTGAATATGTTTCTTCGATAACCAGTGACGTAGAGCTCAGGCTGATTACGTTATAGGATCCTGAAAGATCACCATCGGCAATAGTTATGGTATTTCCGGATTTGGACCACGTTGCCGTATCATCATAATAATCGCATTCAGAAGACCAATAGTCTCTTTCAAGCGTGGTATGGTCTGCATTCAGTTGCCAGAAGTCTGGGCATGTAGCTGATTCGTTCCCTTCATAATCCATTTCTTCAGACCAGACGCCGTTGATCGCATAACGTTGTTTGCTGTATGCCCATTGTCCAGTGATTTGGTCTTCTGAGAACGAAAACCCGTCATCGTCGCTGCTACAAGAAACAAGTGAAAGACCGGCAAATGCCATGAGTCCGATGGACTTAATTAGCTTTTTCATTTTGGTTATTCTTTTGGAGTTAGGCCGCAAGGATACGTAAAAAAAATACTACCGGACAACATAAAAATTAAACTTTTCTTAACATTTACGAAGTTCGGAATATAGCCTTGAAATTTTAAAAAGTCTGAAATTCACAGCATCGTTTTTTAGCGAGTCCATAATACGAATAATCACTACTTTTGGCCCACACGAGGCAAAAGCCAAAGTGAACCCAGAAAATTGAAATTTATATGCTCATCATTGGTATAGCCGGAGGAACTGGTAGCGGAAAAACAACCGTGGTCCGTCAGATCATGAACGAAATACCGGACGAAGGTGTCGGCATCATTTCACAGGACTCCTATTACAGGGACAACCATCATTTGACTTACGACGAACGAGCCCTGATCAATTTCGACCATCCGCGCGCCATCGATTTTGAATTGCTCGTCTCTCACCTGAAAGAGCTTAAAGCCGGAAAAACCATCGAGCAGCCTGTCTACTCATTCGTGACCCACAACCGGACGGACGACACCATCGTTACGCATCCGCGCCAGGTCATGATTGTAGAAGGCATCCTGATTCTGGCCAATCCGGAGCTGCGGGATTTGTTCGACATCAAGATTTTTGTCCATGCCGATTCGGACGAACGCCTTATCCGCCGCCTCAAACGCGACATCGCCGAACGTGGGCGCGATATGGAAGAAGTGCTGTTGCGGTATCAAAAAACCCTAAAGCCCATGCATGAGCAATTCATCGAACCTACAAAAGCACACGCGGACATCATTATCCCGAACGACAAATACAATACGGTAGCGATAGATGTGGTGCGGGCTGTGATTCACCAGAGAATCGTTTGAGACGGGAATATTTTTTGAATATATCAACAAAAAAAGAGGTTGCCCCTCCCACCCTTACAAGGTAAGCCTTTCCAAAACACCCCAACTACATTTTTTCTACCTCAATTCCTAAAATCCACAATCTGCAACACCAACTTTTTTATACTTTAGGGGCTTAATCCGGCTGCACGCTGCAAGTCTTTTCAAATCCCGCCGTTTTTACACCGCTTCCGGCGAGCTTCCGTTTGTCGCTGCCGCAAAACGGGCAAAAACAAGCGGTCTTTTTCAAAGAGCTTTACGCTTACATCCGGGCCAGGGCCGCGTCCCACAAATGGAAAAACAGTGAACATGGAACCATCAGAACACGAAAACGAACCAAAAGAACCTAAAAAAAGATCGTGGTGGCTGCGCTATTTCGGCAACAGGTATGTGCTTTCACTGGTCTTTTTCGCCGTATGGATGTTGTTCCTCGACAATTATTCGTGGCTCGTCCACCGCAGGCTCGATACCGAAATAGACGAACTCGAAACCAACAAAAGGTATTATCAGGGAGAAATAAACAAAGACATGCAGCATATCAAACAGCTGCGTGATTCGGATCAGGTGGAACGATACGCGCGTGAAAAATACTACATGAAACGCGACTCCGAAGATATTTACATCATCGAATACGAAGGCGAAAAGAAAGATTCGACGTCCTTCATTCCTAATTAACCAGCCTTCAAATCGGGTTCACTATATTTGCGTCTCAATTTTTAAACCGTGGCCGAAAACCCCACTCCTTTTCAGGATTTCCCTCAGGTAAGCGCTCAGCAATGGAAACAGCGCGTACAATATGAACTAAAGGGCGAAGATTACTTCCAGGCGCTCGTTTGGGATTCGCCGGAAGGCATCCGCGTCAACCCCATTTACAGCCAATCTCCGCAAATTGAAGTTCCTGCCCTGCAACATGACAGCTTCCAGATTTGCCAGGACATTTTTGTACATGATGTAGAAAAAACCGTTCGCCGTTCCAACTCCAGCATTAAACGCGGAGCAGATTGCCTTCGGTTGCGCATCAGTAATCCTGAAACAGATATCACAGCCCTTTTGAACGGAATCCCGCTCGAAAACCGTCGCCTTTTTTTTGACATCTCTTTTTTTTCAATCGATTTCGTACGGTCTGTAAAGGACAAACTTGCAGGTAAGGAAGCCGAAGTTTTTTTCCTCATTGATCCAATCCACCGGCTCGCCAAAGAAGGAAACTGGCTCAACGGAGGCGATAATTTCAAAATGCTTGAATGTCTTCAGCGCGAATATCCCGATGCTGGTTTTATGAGCATCAATGTTTCATTGTATGCTAATGCCGGAGCCAATCTTGTACAGCAAATCGCTTATGCCGTGGCGCATTCGGCAGAATACCTGAACCAATTCAAAACACCAAAGCCTGTAGTTTTTGAATTGGCGATCGGGCCGGACTACTTTTTTGAAATTGCCAAAATCCGTGCACTGCGACTGGTTTTTGAAACGGTTGCCAAAGCCTTCGGACATCCCGCCGGTTGCCATATCTATGCGTCTCCAGGTTTAAGAAACAAAACACTATACGACTATAATGTCAATATGCTGCGCACTACAACCGAAAGCATGAGCGCGATAATTGGCGGCTCAGACACGGTGAGTAATTTACCGTATGATTTCATCTACCACAAAAGCAATGAATTTGGGGAACGTATTGCGCGCAACCAACTGCTTATTTTAAAGAACGAAAGTCATTTCAGCCAGGCATCAAATGCGGCAAAAGGCAGTTATTTTATCGAAAACCTGACCCAGCAACTGGCCGAAAAAGCGTTGGTTCTGGTAAAAGAAATTGAAGCGGAAGGCGGTTTCCTTGCACTTCTCAAAAAAGGCATCATCCAGAAAAACATAAAAAAACAAGCCGATTTGCAGCAACAGGATTTCGACTCGGGCAAAACCATACTGGTCGGGACAAACAAATATCCGGACGCTTCAAACCGAATGAAAGAGAATTTGGAACTCTATCCGTTCGTCAAGAAAAAAGGCCGCAAGACACTTGTGATTCCCATCATCGAAAAGCGATTGGCAGAAGAATCCGAAATGACCCGTCTTGAAAAAGAAGAATCCGAAACCCTGAACCCATGAGCCGCAAAGACCTTTCAAAACTCGAATTGCCGGAAGCAGGAACCGATCCTCAAAAAAGCCCGGTCGAAAACCTTGAATTCTCGTCAGGCTTCCCTCCTTTCCTGCGCGGCCCATACACCACCATGTTCGTCCGACGCCCATGGACAATCCGCCAATACGCAGGTTTTTCCACGGCCGAAGACAGCAATGCATTTTACCGGCGCAATCTTGCGGCAGGTCAAAAAGGATTATCGGTGGCTTTTGATTTGGCGACGCACCGTGGCTATGATTCAGACCACGAACGGGTAGTCGGCGATGTAGGGAAAGCCGGCGTGGCGATAGATTCAGTCGAAGACATGAAGATATTATTCGATCAGATCCCTCTCGATGAAATGTCGGTTTCGATGACTATGAACGGTGCTGTCCTACCAATCATGGCTTTTTATATCGTAGCTGCAGAAGAACAGGGTGTCTCTCCAAAAGCACTTTCGGGAACCATCCAAAACGACATCCTGAAGGAGTTCATGGTTCGGAACACCTATATCTATCCGCCTGCGCCATCGATGAAAATCATAGCCGATATTTTTGCTTACGCGAGTAAGAATATGCCCAAATTCAATTCGATTTCCATATCGGGTTACCATATGCAGGAAGCCGGAGCCACGGCAGAACTCGAACTCGCTTATACATTGGCTGACGGATTGGAATACATCCGTACGGGAATCGCCGCCGGAATGCAGATAGACGATTTTGCGCCAAGGCTTTCCTTTTTCTGGGCTATCGGGATGGATCATTTTACAGAAATTGCCAAGATGCGGGCCGCACGTGTACTTTGGTCTAAACTCGTTTCACAATTCAATCCGAAAGACGAAAAATCTCTCGCGCTGCGAACCCATTGCCAGACTTCGGGTTGGAGCCTGACCGAACAGGATCCGTTCAACAATGTGGCGCGAACCTGTATCGAGGCGGCTGCGGCGGCTTTTGGCGGAACACAATCGCTGCACACCAACGCACTCGACGAAGCCATTGCCTTGCCTACCGATTTTTCTGCCCGAATCGCACGCAACACCCAGATATTCCTGCAACAGGAAACCGGAATTACCAGAACGGTCGATCCGTGGGGCGGCAGCCATTATGTGGAAGCATTGACTCAGGAACTCATGGACAAAGCCTGGGCATTGATAGAAGAAGTCGAAGAACTGGGTGGAATGACCAAGGCCATTGAAGCCGGAATCCCTAAATTGCGTATCGAAGAAGCCGCGGCAAAGAAACAGGCGCGTATTGACAGCGGACAGGATATTATCGTCGGAGTCAACAAATACAGACTAAAGCAGGAAGATCCGTTGCAGATTCTCGATGTGGACAATGAGATGGTGCGTCGGCAGCAGGTAGAGCGTTTGGTCCGGATAAAAGCCGACCGTAACCCAGACGCCGTCTCACAATCACTTGAAAAACTGGCCGAAGCTGCAAAAAACGGAACCGGAAATTTACTCGAACTTGCCATAGAAGCAGCACGGAACAGGGCTACCTTAGGCGAAATTTCAGATGCCATGGAAAAATCCTTCGGCAGGTATAAAGCACAAATCAAAACATTCAGCGGCGTGTATGGCAAAGAGATACGGAACGACGAGTTCTTTGAAAAAGCAAGGCAGATGGCCGACGAGTTCGCCGTATCCGAAGGACGCAGGCCCCGCATCATGATTGCCAAAATGGGACAGGACGGACACGACCGCGGTGCCAAAGTCGTGGCCACAGGTTATGCCGACGTAGGATTCGACGTTGACATCGGGCCGTTATTCCAGACACCGGCCGAAGCCGCAAAACAAGCCGTTGAAAACGACGTACATATTTTAGGCGTATCGTCTTTGGCGGCCGGACACAAGACACTGGTTCCCCAGGTTATCGAAGAACTCAAAAAATACGGGCGCGAAGATATATTGGTAGTCGTAGGTGGCGTAATTCCGGCCCAGGATTATCAGTTCCTGTTTGATTCAGGCGCGGCAGCCGTGTTCGGACCAGGATCTAAAATAGCCGAAGCCGCCATAAAAATCCTCGAAATCCTCTCTCAAAAATAAAAACCATCATGGCTGATCTTACCAAAAAAATGCTGCGTGACGATGCGCTTCTCGGAAAAAACATCATTGTAACCGGAGGCGGAAGCGGCCTTGGAAAAGCCATGACACGCTATTTTCTCGAACTCGGGGCAAACGTTGCCATAACGTCCCGCGATCTGGAAAAACTCAAAGCCACAGCCGCAGAACTTTCGCAAGACGTAACTGGAAAATGCTTTCCGGTTGCCTGTGATGTGCGTCATTACGATCAGGTGGAAGCGATGCTCGGCGAAGTACTTTCTGAATTCGGAAGTGTCGATACTTTGGTCAATAACGCTGCCGGGAATTTCATATCGCCCACCGAAAGATTATCGGCGAATGCGTTCGATACCATCATCGACATCGTACTCAAAGGCTCCAAAAACTGTACGCTGGCGTTGGGCAAACATTGGATCGATTCGGGCCAGAAGGACAACGTGATCCTCAATATCGTCACGACATATGCATGGACGGGTTCGGCTTATGTGGTTCCAAGTGCGACCGCAAAAGCTGGCGTATTGGCCATGACCAGAAGCCTTGCCGTAGAATGGGCAAAATACGGTATCCGCCAGAATGCGATTGCTCCCGGGCCATTCCCGACCAAAGGCGCGTGGGACAGATTGCTTCCCGGTGATCTGAAAGAAAAATTCGATCTGTCCAAAAAAGTTCCGCTCAGGAGATTGGGCGAACATCAGGAACTTGCGAACCTCGCGGCTTACCTGGTATCTGACTTTTCCTCTTATGTAAATGGCGAAGTCATTACCATTGACGGTGGAGAATGGCTTCAGGGCGCAGGCCAGTTCAATTTGCTCGGGCAGGTTCCGAAAGAATTGTGGGATATGCTGGAGATGATGCGAGGTAAGGGATAAAAACCATTGTTCCGAAACATCCTCCACAATTCAGAATATGATAGTACATTCGAAATTCAGAACTGCAGTAATTACAAAAAATATACTTGGATTTGGTTTAGCTATACTGATGCTTGTGATTTGCATTGTGAATGCTTTTGAAGATGGAAAAATCAATTACAGAGGAACTGCTTTCTTTGTGGGAATCGTAACAATGTTCTTCTTTCTGACAGGCTTACACCAATTATTTCTGTTGGCAAGAATCAGATTAACGCCTGAAGCAATCGAAAATAAAACTGTTCTTTTAGAAAAAACCACTGTTTTGCCCTATTGTGAAATTACAAAAATTGAATTAAGCATAACACGCAGTCAATCCAAAGGTGGCTATATCAATGATGGATATCCGGTAAGTTCCATTACTTATAAAAATGGCCAGGTATTAGTCATCTCTTCAGATTGTTATGAAAATTATACCGAATTGATGCGACACATTAATTACCAATATGGAAATTTACACGACGTATAGCAAAACAATTTTCATGCGCTTCAATTTGACCGGGCAGGTTCCGAAGGAATGTGGCAAATGATGCGGAATAACATATAAAGACCTTGTTCCCAGGTTTAATCAATAGGAAATGAAGGCCTCACAAAAAACTGCGAGCCGTAAGAAAATCGATAATTTAGCATCTAACGTTTTTATCTGTAATTCTCCAGCATCAAATGAGGACTATTTCATTACTTATATCTTCGATTTTACTCTGCATATATATCCCATCAAAAAATCCATCCGTATCACAGGGTTACCAAACACGGGTTTCGGAATTCCTGTCGGATATAAGTCTCCGGCAAAAAGATTCGCTGATCATTTCCGATTCACCCGCCGAATTTTCTGATTCCCAATTATGCGGTTTTGAACATGTGAATGATACCACAATGTTTACAAAAGAAGAATTGATCCAGATACAGAATGGATTAAAAACGAATCGGGTCGGGAAATGGACAACTGCATATTTTCCCAAAGCCCGACTGGTAGAAGGCAAATTAATTGAACGTATCTTCAAAAAAAGAAAAGGCGATCCATGGAAGGAATTCAAAAAAGCCATTGGTTCCGGATACCATGTGTATTCCTGCCCAATATTCTTCAGGAACAATTCGCGCTGTTTGTTTTACAGCTCCTATCATTGCGGATACTTGTGCGCCGGCGGCCAAATGGATTTATATAAATACGAAAACGGCAAATGGATTTTTGTCACATCCTATTGCAATTGGATACATTGAAATTTCCCGCAAAAAAATCTTACAATAAGATATTTCCCAAAAGATTTTTCAGTTGATTTTACCCTCTTTTCAAATCCTCCCAATGTTAACAAAATCCCCTTGCCTCCCCCGTAAATAATCGTATTTTTACCACTCAAATTTTAAATACGGGAATGGGCAAAATCATAGCCATCGCCAACCAGAAAGGCGGTGTGGGAAAAACAACTACAACGGTCAACCTGGCCGCATCTTTGGGCGTATTGGAAAAAAAAGTGCTGCTTATCGATGCCGACCCTCAGGCCAATGCAAGTTCAGGCCTTGGCATTGATGTAGAAAACATTTCTGCCGGAACGTATCAGTTGCTGGAGCATAGTGTTTCGGCCCAAGATGCTGTCATTGAAAGTTCGGCCCCGAATGTTTCCGTAATTCCCGCACACATCGACTTGGTCGCCATTGAGATAGAGCTCGTCGATAAGGAGAATCGTGAATACATGCTCAAACAGGCACTTGAGGAAATCCGCGAACAATATGATTATATTTTGATCGATTGTGCGCCTTCTCTAGGGTTATTGACATTGAATGCCCTAACGGCAGCAGATTCTGTAGTCATACCTATCCAATGTGAATATTTCGCCCTGGAAGGTCTTGGAAAATTATTAAACACCATTAAAAGTGTCCAGAAGATACACAACGCAAGCCTCGATATCGAAGGGTTGTTATTGACGATGTACGATTCGCGCTTACGGTTATCGAACCAGGTTGTGGAAGAAGTACAGAAACATTTCCACGATATGGTCTTCGAAACCATCATACAACGCAACGTCAAATTGAGTGAAGCACCAAGTTTTGGCGAAAGTATCATCAATTACGATGCAACCAGCAAAGGCGCAACGAATTACCTGCACCTTGCACAGGAAATCATAAAAAAGAACAGCTAGAAAAGAATAAGACGGAATGGCACAGGCAGCTAAAAAACAGGCGTTGGGAAGAGGATTATCAGCCTTGCTCAAAGATCCTGAAAACAATATACAATCGGTGGCCGATAAAGGAGCCGAAAAACTTGTAGGGAACATCATCGAGCTTGAAATCAATGCGATTGAAATCAACCCGTTCCAGCCGAGAAGCAATTTCAACGAAGAATCGCTTCAGGAACTCGCTACTTCAATCCGAGAACTGGGTGTAATCCAACCGATTACCGTCCGCAAGACCGATTTCAACAAATACCAGCTGATTTCAGGCGAGCGCCGTCTGCGTGCGTCAAAAATTGCCGGATTGACGGTAATTCCAGCTTACATCCGGATTGCCGACGATCAGGAATCACTGACGATGGCGCTTGTCGAAAATATCCAGCGACACGACCTTGACCCTATTGAAATCGCCCTGTCATACCAGCGCCTCATAGACGAAATCAACCTGACGCAGGAACAAATGAGTGACCGTGTCGGGAAGAAACGTTCCACAATCGCCAACTACCTGCGTCTGCTAAAGCTCGATCCGATAATCCAGACGGGAATCCGCGACGGATTCATCTCCATGGGCCACGGACGCGCCATCATCAACATAGACGACCACGACGCACAGACTTCGATCTACCAGAAAATCGTCAGCCAGAACCTGTCGGTACGCGAAACCGAAGCGTTGGTGAAACAATACCATGAAGGCACGCCATCGACCGGAAAAATTTCCAAAACGTCCGGATTCGAGGTAGGTGCCGATGACAAAAAAGCGATTTCAGGTTTCTTCGGTGCCAAGACCGATGTAAAAGTTGCCGCAAACGGAAAAGGGAAAATCACGATCCCGTTCCATTCCGAAGAAGATTTCAACCGGATCATCAAATTGCTTCAGTGAGATTCCTGATTGCCATAGCCTTTACGGCGTGTTTCCTTACGGCATCTGGTCAAAAAGTCCTGCCGGCGGAAGAACTTGTCAAAGCCGATACCACCAAAAGCAAGGTAATCGATCCGTTGCGTCCGGCCAAAGCTGCCTTTTACTCCGCCATCCTTCCGGGAATGGGACAAGTCTATAACAAACGGTATTGGAAAGTGCCGCTCGTGTATGGCGCCATCGGAACCAGCCTTTATTTTTATCTCGACAGCGACAAGAAATACAGGATTTACCGCAATGAACTCAAAGCGCGTTATTCAGGTTATGGCGATCCGGATCTGGCGTATCTCGATGACGACCGATTGATAAACGTCCAGAAATTATATCGCAAAAACAGGGAATATTCGGCACTTTTCATCGGGTTGTTTTATGTGCTTCAGATTGTCGAAGCTAATATTGACGCGCATTTGAAACAGTTCAATGTAAGCGACGATTTGTCTGTCGCACCCGACGTATATCAGACCGATATCTATTCCAAGCCCAACGTCGGCCTAACTTTAAGCTACAAATTCTAGATGAAGATCGCATTACTCGGATACGGCAAAATGGGCAAAGTGATCGAACGTATCGCTTTGGAACGCGGCCATGAAATCGTGCTTCAAAAACGCAGTTCCGATAGTTTCGACGGATTGGAAAAAGCCGATGTCGCGATTGATTTCAGTGTGCCTGATGCTGCTGTGGGGAATATATCGGCCTGTCTGAATGGAGAAATACCTGTAGTTTCAGGAACGACCGGCTGGCTCGAACACTACGCCCAAATGGCGAAATTGTGCGAGGATAAAAAAGGGGCCTTTATTTATGGAAGCAACTTCAGCCTTGGGGTCAACCTTTTTTTCAGTCTTAATACCTATCTGGCAAGAATGATGTCAAAATTCCCGCAATATAAAGTGCGCATGGAAGAAGTGCATCACACACAGAAACTTGATGCACCAAGCGGAACAGCTATTTCACTGGCAAAAGATATCATCGAAAGTTCCGATTATTCAAGTTGGGCGCTCAAAGCTGAAAGAGAAGACGAGATTCAGATCGATGCCATACGCGAAGAAAATGTCCCGGGAACGCACACGGTTTTTTATGATTCCCAAGTAGATTCGATTGAGATAAAACATACGGCCCATAGTCGCGAAGGATTTGCTTTCGGAGCTGTGATCGCAGCAGAATGGCTCGTGGGGAAAACCGGTGTTTACACGATGAAAGATGTACTGGAACTCGAATGAATCCGGTTCCATTAAGAAAAATATAACAACAAAGAGGAAAGTTGAATTGTAACGTCGGACATAAATCGCGACTTACGCCAAAAACGGAACAGATATGACGCTTATTCAATGGTTTGTATTCTTCCTGATCGTGCAGGTCGTGCACTTTGCGGGAACATGGAAAATGTATGAAGCTGCAGGAAGAAAACGGTGGGAAGCCGCGATTCCGGTTTATAATGCAGTGGTTTTGATGAAAATCATCAACCGTTCGCCCTGGTGGACACTGTTGTTGTTCATCCCGATCGTGAACCTGATCATGATTCCCGTCGTTTGGGTCGAAACCCTAAGAAGCTTTGGAAAAAATTCCACTACAGATACGTTGCTGGTGCTTTTCACGCTCGGTTTCTATATTTTTTATGTCAATTATACCCAACCGCTGAACCACATTCCGGACCGTGACCTCATGGCACACACCAAGGTTGGCGATACGGTAAGTTCGCTGTTATTCGCTGTTGTGGTCGCCACAGTCGTACATACGTACGTAATGCAGCCGTTTACGATTCCGACATCGTCACTTGAAAAATCTTTGCTGATTGGGGATTTCCTTTTCGTAAGCAAATTCCATTACGGCGCGCGCACGCCAATGACTACGGTTGCTTTGCCGATGGTTCACGACACGATTCCTCTGACCAAAAAGAAATCCTATTCGAACTGGCCGCAATTGCCAAGCTTCCGTTTCCCGGGTTTCCAAAAGATTGAGCGCAATGACATTGTGGTTTTTAACTGGCCGGTAGATACGGTGACTCAGTTTTTTGTAGCTGGAGACCGCGTAGATAAGCCGATAGACAAGAAATCGAATTATGTGAAACGCTGTGTGGGAGTTCCTGGTGACAGTCTTTCCATCAAGGACGGAATCGTTTACATAGGTGGGAAAGAATTAATATTACCCGAACGTGCCAAACCTCAATACGCCTACAAAGTTACGGTAGATGGTAAAACACCAGTAGATTTCAATGCGGTCATGAGCCGTCTCAATGTAACCGATGGTGGAAATTTCTGGGGCGCGACGCGAGATACGGTCTTATTAAAAGCCGTTACGATTGCCGGTGCCGAAGAACTTAAAAAAATTCCCGGGATCGCTTCGGTTACAAGACTCGATATGCCAAAACACCGTCCGAGCGAAACATTCCCTAAGAACTGTGGCTCATGTCCGGGCTATACCAATTGGAGCATCGATAATTTCGGGCCCATCTATATTCCGGAACAAGGAAAAACAGTGGCCCTTACAACCGCTTCATTACCTTTTTACAGGCGTATCATTACCGAATATGAAGGGCACGATTTAAAAACGGCAGGCAATGAAATCCGAATTGACGGAAAAGTAGTTACCTCTTACACTTTCGGCCAGAATTATTACTGGATGATGGGTGATAACAGACACAACTCCGAAGACAGCCGTTATTGGGGATTCGTTCCGGAAAACCACGTGGTAGGTAAACCCGTATTCATCTGGCTCAGCCTCGATCCAAATAAATCCGGGCTATCTAAAATCCGCTGGGAAAGAATGTTCACTACAGTTGGAGGCGATGGCGAACCGGTTTCTTACTTTAAGTACTTCCTGATATTGCTGGCGGTTTATTTTGTGGGTAATTCGTTTTGGAAGAAAAAGAAAGCCAAAGCAGACGCATAAATCAATCGTATGAGCATCCTGGTTTATCCAACCTATTTCCCATCCATTTCCCAATTTGCCCAAATGGTGCAAGCTGGTTCCATAACATTTGAAACTGAAGACAATTTCCAGAAGCAGACCAACCGGAACCGTATGTACATATACAGCCCAAACGGTCGGCAGCTGCTCAACATTCCTGTCAAACATTCAAGTGACGGACACCAGAAAACCAAGGACATCCGTATAGAAAAGAATTTCGACTGGCAAAAACTCCATTTCAAATCTCTCGAGGCCGCTTACCGCAGTTCTCCCTATTTTGAATATTTCGAAGATGCCATCGCACCTATTTATTTCAAGAAACAACCGTTTTTGATGGACCTTAACTTCCAGGCATTGGAAATCGTATACAAATGTCTTGGATTGCCGTTTGAGTTTTCAAAAACCGAAGAATACTTTCACGAAGTCAGCGATTACCAAGACTTACGTCACTTGGCAAATGGAAAGAAAGACACCTTTGAATGTGAGCCTTACCATCAGGTCTTTCATGAAAAACATGGCTTTTTGAACAACTTGAGCATATTGGATTTACTATTCAATGAAGGAAGGCATGCTTTGGATTATCTTAAAAGACAGCAGATCCAACGCTAAACACAATAATATATTCATCACCCCAAAAGCAAAAGACAACTGTTAACTGTTATGCGTTAATTGTTAACCAGCAATTCACTTCATCTCCAACCGCGTCATCACCGGATAATGATCACTGTTCTTAAAATCCGGAAAGTTGCGGAATGATAATACCCGGAATTTCGGATCGGCAAAAATGTAGTCGATGCGCGCCGGATAATATTTGAAGCGGTACGTCTGCCCGAATCCGCTTCCGGCCTCCTCAAAACAATCGTTGAGATTTCCCTTGATATGACGATAGACGTATGAAAACGCGCTGTTGTTCATATCGCCGCAAATGATAATGGGATAATGACATTGCTTTTTATGATCGGCGATGATTTCGGCCTGTTGTTGTTGGCGCTTAAATGCTTCACTGATTCTTTTGAAGATGATACTGCGCTTTTTCTGGTCGATATTGTCGATGCGGTCGTTATTGATTTCATCTACATCGGGCGTAATGCGTACCGATTGCAGGTGCATGCTATACAAACGGACGGTATCTTTTCCCATCCGGATATCTGCAAAAACAACATTGTTATCTGAATTCGGAAGCTCGAGCTTTCCTTTGTTCACGATAGGGAATTTGGAATAGATTGCCTGCCCCGTCTTGACATGATCGCCCTGCGTCATCACATAATTATGCGGATACACTTTAAGGTCGATGCCTGCGCCGTTGGAATATTCCTGGATACAAAGGATGTCGGGATTCTGTTCGTTAATGAAACTGCGGATATTTCCTGCCGCATCATCGGGCAGCCATTTAAAAAGATTGAACAGCCGGACGTTGTAGCTCATCACCGTAAAATCTTTTTCGGTTTCGGGCAGATTGGTCGACGAAAATTTATAGAATTTATTGATGAA
The DNA here is from genome assembly GCF_012911565.1 of Flavobacterium silvaticum. GTDB lineage: Bacteria > Bacteroidota > Bacteroidia > Flavobacteriales > Flavobacteriaceae > Flavobacterium > Flavobacterium silvaticum. Next base: position 209,938 of record NZ_JAAMPU010000108.1, read on the forward strand.
TGTAATCCCAGCCAGAAGCACCAAGGCCGAAAGTAAAATCTGTTTCTTTAACAACAACGCCCAATAGCAGAAAAAAAGACCGTTAAGAATCAGGAAAAAAGGGAGGAATAAGGTAAACACCGAGAAGAACGGAAACAGTTTTGGGGCGAGGAACGGCAACGCATACGCCATCACGGTCAATATCGTAATGAGGATATTGAACCCAAAAACAATCCGGTTAAACCACGATAATTTCTTCATTTGTCATTTCCGGCGCGAAACAAAAAGTCGCGTTCTTCTTTGCTCAGGCTGTCATAACCGGAACGGCTGATCTTATCCAGAATCTCATCGATCTGCTGCTGTGTCTTGTCTTTTGGTTCCGACGATTGTGGACGCGGTTCAGGTTTCGGGTTCCGATGCACCTTTTTGAATTTCGCTTTTTGCTGCGGACGGAATCCGTTGGCGATAAAATCAAAAAGCCAGGTTATTGGGCGGCTTAAATCTGTTCCCGATTTCAGCATTTTCACATACACAAAACCAAAAATGGCTCCGGCCAAATGTGCAATATGACCGCCTGTATTGTCCGCAAATAAATACAGGAAATCAATAAACAACAGTACACTTGCAAAAATCCAAAGTTTCACCTGGCCGATAAAAAACAGGCTGATCCTCATATTGGGACTGTAAGTGGCCGTGGCGACGAGAATCGACATGATCGCCGCCGATGCTCCAACCATAATATTGGAATGGCCGAGAACCAAAAACGAAATATTATAGACCAATCCGGAAAATATGGCACTAAGCAAATACAACCCGTAAAATTGTTTCGGATTGAAAAAGGTCCCAAACAAAACCCCGGCAAATTGAAGCACGAGCATGTTGAAGAACAAATGGAAAAAGCTCGCGTGCAGAAAGGCATACGTAATGTATGTCCATGGATGCGTGAAGGAAACGGCAAAATCTGAACTCAAAGCCAACCAATCCGGATAGTCAAAATAGGCCGATTTCCATTGATAGAAGAAAACAAGCGACAGCACAAAAGCAGCCACATTCATATAAATGAGTCTCATTTCCGGCCCGCCGGTGCGGTAACCTCTTTTGATATCGTCTAACAAAGTTGCCATGTCAATTCCAGCGTTTTCCGTTGAACTGATTTTTTTTCCAATACCACATCATCAAAAAACCAATGAGTGCTCCGCCTAAGTGAGCAAAGTGGGCGACTCCTGTTCCTCCGGGTCCAAAAAATGAACTCCCGTAAAGGCCAAGCACCAGGTCAAGGATCAAAACTCCCGAAATCAGGTATTTTGCCTTGATGGGAATCGGTATAAACATAAGGAACATTTCGGCATTCGGGAACATGAAACCAAACGCGACGAGCAAACCATAAATGGCGCCCGACGCACCTAACATTTGACCATTATACGCAATAGCCATGTTTTGAACCTTTTCCATCGAAATGCTTCCCAGAATTTCCTGGCTGTACTTACCTACCGTTTGTCCTTTGGTCATGAAATTCACAATGTCGGAATGAGGAATGTTCGCCTTCATCATTTCCTGAATTCCCTGATGGATTTCCCAAAAATTGAACAGGTTATACAGCAAAGCCGATCCCAGTCCGCACGAAATATAGAAGAACAAAAATTTCTTTCCGCCCCAGAATTGCTCCAAAGCCGAACCGAAAGAATACAAGGCAAACATATTGAAAACGATGTGCATGTAATTTGGAGGTGGCGCATGCATGAACATATGCGTGAAAATCTGCCAGAAATGAAACTTCGGATTTTCCGGATAATACATCGAAAGCAAATCATAAGCCGGTGGACCTACAATCTGGGAGCCGATGTAAAACAAAACATTTATAATCAACAGTTGCTTTACCGTTGGCGTAATCTGGATCATGCAGTAAATTTTTTATCGATATCCTCAACCCGCATCGTGATATAAGTAGGCTTTCCCGATGGGGAAACCAACGGCTCACGGCAGGCAAAAAGGGAATTGAGTAATTGTTGTTGTTCGGTGTTACTTAGCAGTGTGCCTGTTTTTACGGCGAGACTTTTGGCCATAGACCTGGCGATTGCGTCGTTCTGACTGAAGCTGTTGCCAAAACCGTCCTGCAAATCACTGATAAGCGTTTCAAGCACAATCGAGGTTTCGCTTTCAGACATCGTGACCGGAATGCCATCAATGACAATATGGTCAGGTCCGATATTGGAAAAAGCAAATCCCGTAGCTTCAAGAACCGGTAATAGTTGGGTCAGCGACGACATTTCAGATACCGAGAAAAACAGCTCCAGCGGAAACAGTAATTGCTGGCTTGAACCCTGTTGGACGGTCATGTTCCCGAGGAATTGCTCGTACAAAATGCGTTGGTGTGCGCGTTGCTGATCCACGATGACCATTCCTGACTTTATGGGATTGACAATGTATTTACGATGTATCTGATAGGTTTTCTGCTCCTGGACTTCTTCTGCTTCCTCAAATAATGACGGCAGATGCGGATCGCTTTCAAATTCCATCTCGCGCGCCGGCATTGAAATTTCTTCCGATGCCAGACCGGCATACAGGCTTTCCCATGAAGCCGTTTCGGTTTTGCGATAGGATGATGTATGTGATGCCCCTGATGACTTTACCGCCGCATTACCAAACGGATTGAACCCTTCATCGACTTCAACCGCAGGCATTACGGCATCGCGGTCTTTATACGAATACGGTGTATCATAATTCTCTTGCTGGCTGAAATCAAGCACCGGAGCCACACTGAACTGGCCGAGACTGTGTTTTGCAGAAGCTCTCAGTATGGCGTAAAGCGATTGCTCGTCGTCGAATTTGACTTCGGTTTTGGTCGGATGTATGTTGATGTCGATGGAACCCGGAGCTACATCAAGGTAAATAAAATACGACGGCTGGCTGCCATCGCGTAGCAACCCTTCATAAGCCGCAATGACGGCATGATGCAGGTAGCCATTGCGGATGAATCTGTCGTTGACAAAAAAGAATTGTTCACCCCTGCCTTTTTTGGCGAATTCTGGCTTTCCGATAAAACCGTAGATACGGGCTATTCCGGTTTCTTCATGGATCGGGACCAATTTTTCATTCGATTTTCCGCCAAGTATACCGACTATTCGCTGTCGCAGGTTCGCCGCAGGCAACTGGAACGCCTCGCTCCCGTTGTGGTACATACTGAACGAAATATCCGGATGGGCCAAAGCAACACGTTGGAATTCATCTATGACATGACGGAACTCGACCTGATCCGATTTTAGGAAATTGCGTCGGGCCGGAATGTTGAAAAAAAGGTTTTTGACAGCTATCGATGTTCCGACTGGAGCCACGACAGGCTCTTCGGACATGAATTTGCCGCCTTCTATGGTCAGTTGTGTTCCTACTTCATCGTGTTCCATACAGGTACGAAGCTCTACATGGGCGATTGCTGCAATAGATGCCAAGGCTTCCCCGCGGAAACCTTTGGTATGCAAAGCAAAAAGGTCTTCGGCGATTTTGATTTTGGAAGTGGCATGGCGCTGGAAACAGGCTTTGGCGTCGAAGGCATTCATACCGCTTCCGTTATCGATGACCTGGATCAATGATTTTCCGGCTTCCTTGATGACAAGCCGGATTTCTGTCGCTCCGGCATCTACCGAATTCTCAAGAAGTTCCTTGACGACCGAAGCCGGACGCTGCACGACTTCACCGGCTGCGATCTGGTTGGCGACATGGTCGGGAAGTAGCTGGATTATACCGGACATAGCATGTTTGAAAGGGAATCAAAATTACGTACAATTAACGGAAATATCAGGTTCGGAAGTGCTTTGGAAATGTGAAAGTTTTGCACAAAAAAGGCGGGATTTCAACAAGGGGACAACGGCTAGCTTAGCCGATAACAATAGAGTATCTGTGAACCGGATGAATACGTATAAGATGTATTTCGGAATTGATACGGATTTATGTTTTTTCTTTGTGTGACAACTTTTTAGTACCGAAAGACACAAACAAAGAAACGTGTGAATTTTGTTGTGTGAAAAAAGACACCCACAAAAAACTTCACACAAAAGATGGTTTCCGTTGAAGACGAATCTTAAGGGCAATGGATGCGAAGGAGTGACGGAAGCCTTACCCCTTATGGTATTGGCTTGCAACCCGAGGTCGTAGTCCAACCGCCAAAGCGAATACTTAAAAATTATTTTGAAAGCCTGCGCAATTCCGCCATCTTAATCGCCGTAATCCCAGCCTCGACACCTTTATTTCCGTGATCGCCACCTGAACGCGCAAGCGATTGCTGGATGTTGTTATCGGTCAGGACACAGAAAATCACGGGCACATCGCCTTTAACATTCAGGTCTTTGATACCTTGGGTTACGCCTTCGCAGACGAATTCAAAGTGCATGGTCTCGCCTTTGATGACGCATCCGATGGTAATCACCGCATCATAATTTCCGGTCTGTAACATACGTGAAGCGCCATATATAAGCTCGAAGCTTCCGGGCACGTCCCATTTGATTATATTCTCAGACTTGGCACCGCAATCAATAAGCGTATCGTAAGCGCCCTGGAAAAGTCCGTTGGTAACGGTGTCGTTCCATTCAGAAACAACGATCCCGAATGTGAACTGACTCGCATCCGGGATTGTATTTTTATCGTATTCCGATAGGCTTTTATTTGCTGTGGCCATATTACTGGGCTAACCCGAACCAGGCATCGAGGTTTGAAGCCTCGTTTGACGACGGGTAATTATCTTTGATATCGTTCAGGTATTTCAATGCGTCTTCTTTCTTGTTCAAAGCAATGGCTACTTTAGCGGCTTTGAGCAGGTACATTGGCGTAGTGAAATCATTTTTGTTCGTGTTCGATGCTTCAAGATACAAATCAAGTGCTTCTTTTTGCTGATTCTTTTGGGAATACGCATCTCCTTTTGCGCCCAATGCGAAAACAGGAAGGAATTGATCTTTAGACTTGAATTTGTCAAGGTATTTTATCGCATCGTCATATTTACCTGTGTTCAGGTAAGCAATCCCTGCGTAATAATTGGCAAGGTTTCCGGCATCTGTCCCCGAATATTTGTCAGCGATGTCAACAAACCCGAATTTTCCTTCAGATCCTTTAAGCGAAAGTGTGAACAAAGAATCTGCTTTTTGTCCGTCAAGAGCTTTCTGGAAGTTTTGCTGTGCCGCGAACATATCTTCGGACGCTTTGTCTTCTTTCGGCTCTGAGATAAATTTACCGTACATAAGGTAACCTACAGTAGCAAGAGCGATGGCACCAACGATTCCGAAAATCGCTTTCTGGTTGCGCAACACCCAATCTTCGGTTTTAGACGCGGTTTCGTCAAGCGAGTTGAATACGCCCGCGGTGGTACTGTCTTTGTCGTCGATATTTACATCTTCGATAAATACGTCATCGTCTGTTTTTTCAACCTCAGGTTTTGGTGCTTTATATCCTCTTTTATTGTAAGTCGCCATTTAGTAAAAATTTATGCGGGGCAAAAATAAAATTTTTATCCAAATTTGAAAGGGAATTGTTTGTATATTTTTGAATAATTTGCGTCCTTATTCCGAACATCGCAAATTCCTCTCTCCTGCCGCAGTATCATGCATTTACAAAAGATTTCATTACTCCATTACAAGAACTTCACGCAGGCCCAATTTGATTTTGACCCCCGCATAAATTGTTTCGTCGGCAAGAACGGAGCCGGCAAGACCAATGTGCTCGACGCGATTTACCACCTGGCTTTCGGGAAAAGCTACTTCAATCCGGTCGCCGTCCAGAATATTCAACATGGGGAAGAATTCTTTGTAGTGGAAGGATTTTTCGAGAAATCAGGCCGCGACGAACTCATTGTGTGCAGTTTGCGAAAAGGCCAGAAGAAAATCCTCAAACGTAATGGAAAAGCTTACGATAAATTTTCGGAACACATAGGCTTTATCCCGCTCGTGATCCTGTCGCCGTATGACCGTGATTTGATTTCAGAAGGAAGCGAAACCCGCCGCAATTTTCTCGACAGTGTCATTTCCCAGCTCGACCCAGCTTATCTCCAGCAGCTTATTTCCTATCATCGGGTGCTGACCCAACGCAATGCTTTGCTCAAGTATTTTGCAGCCAATCGGACTTTTGAAGCCGAAACACTCGTAGTCTACGACGAACAGCTCGATGTGCTCGGGCAGCCGATATTTGAAAAACGCAAACAGTTCGTTTCTGACTTCACTCCTATTTTCCATGATTTCCACCAGCGTATTGCAGCAGATGCCGATGCTGTTTCACTGCGATATGAAAGCCATCTGGAAAACAACGGGACTTTGAATCTGCTCAGGGAAAGCCTTACGCGAGACCGGGCTTTACAATATACATCGACTGGCGTACACAAAGATGACCTTCATTTTGAGATTGACGGGCATCCGATCAAGAAATTCGGGTCGCAAGGCCAGCAGAAATCCTACCTGATTGCCCTGAAACTGGCTCAATTTGAATTCGTGAGCCGGCAATCGGGAGAAAAGCCCATATTGCTGTTCGACGATATTTTTGACAAGCTAGATGAAAACCGCGTGGGAAAAATAGTTGAAATGGTCAACCAGGATGTATTCGGACAAATCTTTATATCTGACACACATAGCGAACGGACTGAGGCACTTGTACGCTCAACTGGCCTGCCTTTTAAGATAATTTCGCTCGGATAGGAATTTTTCCTGTTAATTTTTCCGCAACAATTTTTCTTACAGTTTGGAAACACCTCATAGCTGTTACGATTTCGACTGTGTTTTCTTCAGAGAATTTAAGACGATATTTTATATTTCGCAAAAACAAACCGCCAAATTTGAGAATTCGATTTAATATCTACTTTTGAACGCCAATCGCCATGGAATGAGTTTCAGTTTTTTAAATCAAACAGCCGCATTTATATTTCTCAAATGACGTTACCTTTCAACCGAAGACGCCAAATCCATTTTGCCCTTTTTTTCCTTGCCATTTTAATCCAGATTTTAGTTTTCGTTTTGTGGTACGGCCGATATTCGGATCAGCGGCTTCCAAAAGAACATTCCGGCCGCAACGAGGCGCTTGCCCTTTCCAATGCTTCGATGCACAATTACTTTGAGGCCGAGAATTCGTTCATGGAATACCTGAACGGCTACAAATCGGCATCGCTTTCCCGCTATAATGTATCGTTAGACAGCATGTTATTGCGTTTGGACAGCCTTAGAATAGAATCAAAAAAAGACAGTTATCTAAAAAAGGAAATCGGCAAAAAGAAACAGACGGCGCAACAAATCATCCGATTGAGAAAGGAACTTGACAGCCTGCTGCACATCCGGACCAATATATTGCTACCCCAATGGAACGAGGCCGATTACCATATGAAAGCCGTCGATTTCCATAAAGTCCTCAAATCGATCCGTTACGATTCCATCCAGATAAACGACAGCGTTATCCGTAAGAATATGCTTGGACGTATTGGCGATGCCATTCGTGGAAAAGCCAATTTCAAACGCGAAGAACTACGCATTTATACGACCATGGTTTTTGAAGACGGACGCAAACGCGGATCGGTCGAAGACCAAATGGCCAATATTTACAAGAACACACAACAATTCTACGACAGGGAATTCGGCCGACTCAGGAACGTCTATTCCAATTTGAGGGAAAAAGACCGTGACCTGCTCGTCGTCAACCGGCTTATCCTCAAAAATGCGCAGAACCTTCTGGCGCTTTACCTAAAGAATGCACAACAGGCTGATACGGAACGATTGTCCGATGCATCGAAAGACATGAAAGACAAGCGTATGTTCATCACCTTCTTAATGCCGACGCTTATCCTGCTGACGTTCATCTTATTGTTTTACGCCAGATACAGTTACAGAAGAGAAGCCGAACTCGAAGCAGCAAAACACGAAGCGCAGCAAAACCTGGAATTCAAAAGCCGTATTCTGGGAATGCTGAGCCATGAACTGCGTGCGCCGTTGCGGATTTTGAGCACGATATCGGCCAGGCTGATCACGAAGAATACGGACAAGGCCATCGACAAACAAATCAACCTCATGCATTTTACCTCGAAGTCGTTACAGATTACGGCGGGCCAGATACTTGAATTCTTCAAAAAAGAAAATTCATCGTTAACAGCTTATAACGGAAGAGTAAAACTCAACGAGGAACTTCGCGATGTCTTGAATTCACTGCAATTACTGGCCGAAAACAAAAACCTTACGATGGTCATGCAACTTTCGCCGGGGTTAAGCCAGCCGGTTTTGGCAGATAACGGAAAAATACACCAGCTGTTCTACAACATCATCGGGAACGCCATAAAATTCACGGACAAAGGACAAATTACGGTAGCCTGTTCACTCAAGCCCGAAGGCGAAAAACTGCGGTTCGACGTCAGCATAACCGATACCGGAGCCGGAATCCCAAAAGAAGACATCGCCCATATATTCGACAGTCATTACCAAAGCAAGCATCACAAAGGACAAATTAGTTTTGGGGCAGGTTTGGGACTGAACCTGTGCAAGGAGATCATAGACCTATACGATGGCGAAATCAGTGTGGCCAGCGAATTGGGCAAAGGCACACAGATCTCTTTTTTCATGATGCTGGCCAAAGCCGATGATCCACAGGCTGATATCCCAAAAAAGATTGCCGAACTGGTCGCTTCAAACCCAATGAGATTGCTTGCGGTAGATGACGATCCGATTGCGCTCAAAATCATCAAAAAAATGACCGCTGACCTGGGGATTGAGGCTACAACACTGAAAACGGTATCTGATGGAATGAAACATATTGCCGAAGAAGAATTTTCAATAGCCATAATCGACCTGAACATATCCGGGGTTTCCGGATATGAATTGATCAAGGCGATCCGGTCCGATGATAACCGCAATAAAAAAGCTATTATCATTGCCATTACGGGCGATAATTATACTGAAATATCTGATCTTGAAGGTACCTATGCCGATGCGTTGCTCATCAAGCCAGTCAATAAGGATGAATTTTATGCCAAGCTTTTCCATCTTATAGAAAGCCGATACTCCGAAGCATCAAACGGTTAATTTTGTAACTTTCAGGCCGCAAAATAAACCTGCCTTGAAACATAGAATTGCCTGCCTGATCATGACCGGCCTGCTGATCGTAGGTTGCAACGGCCAACCTGCTAAAACCGCAGAACTTCTTTCCCCGACAGATTTCGCCCAGAAAATCAAACAAAGCCCCGACGCACAGGTTCTCGACGTGCGTACACCGGAAGAATTCGACGGACAGCATCTTGACAACGCCCTGAACCTTGACTGGTACGAACAGGATGCGTTTTCCAAAAAAACGGCAAACCTCGACAAATCCAAACCGGTCTTTGTGTACTGTATGGCCGGAAGTCGTTCGCATAAAGCCGCGCTCAAACTCAGCGAAATGGGTTTTGAAAAGGTTTACGATATGAAAGGCGGTATTGTGAAATGGAATGCCGAAGGACTTTCAGGTGATGCGGCAACAGCTAAAATTTATGGCATCTGCCCGACGGAATATTCAGATATGCTCGCATCTGCAGATAAAATCCTCGTCGATTTCTATGCGCCCTGGTGTGAGCCTTGCAAAAAAATGGCGCCTTATCTGACCCAAATGGAAAAAGATTCCTCGAAAGTTAAGATTGTCCGATTAAATGCCGACGAACACAAAACGATGATGAAAGAACTCGAAATATCCGAACTACCCACACTGATACTTTACGACAAAGGAACGCAGACCTGGAAACACAGCGGATATATTTCTGAAGAAGATTTAAAAAAGCAACTCAAATGATTGAAAAGGAAAGTTTGAAATTTCTGGGCGACCTTGCCAAAAACAATAATCGCGACTGGTTCCTGGAAAACAAAAAAAGATACGAGGCTTACAAGAAAAATTATCTTGAAGTGATTGAAGGCATTCTAAAATATCTGGTTCCGAAGGACGAATCCCTGGCTCAGGTCGACGCCAAAAAATGTATGTTCCGCATCAATCGCGATATCCGTTTTTCAAAGGACAAATCGCCTTATAAAACCCACATGGGAATCTGGATTATGGCCGGCCAGAAACACGAATGGAATCCGGGTTATTATGTCCATATCGAGAAAGGAAAAAGTTTCATTGCCGCTGGTATCTGGCAACCGGTTCCGGAAACGCTGAAGAAGATCAGGAAGGAAATAGAGTTCTTTCACGAAGACCTCGAAGCAATCCTGAACGAGAAAAAATTCAAAGCCGAATTCGGTCCGCTGAGCACCGAAGATTCGCTCAAGACGACACCGAAAGGATTCGAAAAAGACCATCCGGCAAGCGAGCATCTCAAGCTTAAATCTTTCATTGCAAGACAGTCGTTACCTGACGCTGTTTTCGACGACAAAAACTTCGAAAAAACCATAGCTGACAAACTGTCAGCAGCAAAACCTCTTAATGATTTTTTGAGCCGTTCGCTCTCAAACCCAGAAGATTAATGAACATCACCAAAAACTTTCCTTTAAAAGAATTTAACACCTTTGGAATAGCTGCCTTTGCCGAATCATTCGTCTCTGTAAGTTCAGAAAACGAACTTCGGGACGTACTTTCCGAACATAAATCAGCCAAAAAATTCATCCTCGGAGGCGGCAGCAACATGCTCCTGACGCAAGATATCGAAGCCCTTGTCATCCACATAAACCTCAAAGGAAAGCGCATCATTCATGAAGATGAAAACTATGTTTTGATCGAAGCGATGGCGGGTGAAAACTGGCATGAATTTGTGCTTTGGACCATCGATCAGGATTTTGGCGGAATCGAAAATATGTCGTTGATTCCGGGAAATGTCGGTACTACCCCAATCCAGAATATAGGTGCTTACGGAGCCGAAATCAAAGACACTTTCGTGAGTTGTGAAGCTATGGAAATCACCTCCGGGAACAGTAGAAAATTTACCAAAGAAGAATGCGATTTCGGGTATCGGGAAAGCATTTTCAAGCATAGGGAAAAAGACAAATACATCATCATTTCGGTCGTTTTCAAACTGACCAAACACAACCATAAAATCAACACCGGTTACGGCGACATCCAAAAGGAATTGGAAAAAACAGGCATTTCTGAACCGACTTTAAAAGATGTCAGCAATGCAGTAATTGCCATCCGCAAAAGCAAACTTCCGGATCCAAAAGAACTCGGAAACAGCGGAAGTTTTTTCAAGAATCCAATCGTTCCTATTTCAACATACCAAAAAGCGGTAGCCGATTACCCCGAAATGCCGCATTACAAAGTTTCCGAAACCGAGGTGAAAGTTCCGGCGGGCTGGCTTATCGAACAGGCGGGTTATAAAGGAAAACGAATCGGAGATGCTGGCGTTCACAAGAATCAGGCATTGGTTCTTGTAAATTATGGAAATGCGACCGGTCAGGAAATATTGGCACTGTCACGGGAAGTGCAACAGGCGGTTTTTGATAAATTCGGGATTGGGATAGAGGCGGAAGTGAATGTGATTTGACAGCGAGTCGACGTTGATTGAATGCCGACTATTCTTCAAACAGGAACCTTGCAATTTCTTTATACAACTTTTCGTCGTGCATACTGTGGCCAAGACCTTTGGTTTCTATGAAAATGGCATCTTTCCAAGCACCTGCGATTTTTTTGGATTCGGGAAACAACACGATGTCATCATCCTGATCGTGGGCAATAATGCCTTTCATTTTCATGCTTTTACCGAATTCACGGGCCGTAAAATCCTTTGGATGATAATTGAAATTCTGCGTGAAATAGGATTCGAACAACTCTTTGGAACGCTCATTTAAAGAAAGTAACCGGATATAATTATCGGTAATCGTATCGAAATCTGATGGCGACCCGAGCAAGATCACTTTTTCAATCGCCTCATTTTTGTACACGTGCTGATAATAGACAATCGCGGCACCTCCTATCGAATGGCCTATGACGTATTTCGGATGGAATTTCAAAACAGCTTCGTGAATCGCATCGGCGTATCTTGGAATATTGAATGAACCTTGGGAAAGTCCGTGTGCAGGCGCATCAATGGCAACAATGGTTTTTCCGGAGGGACTCAGGTGAGGCAACAATAATTCCCAACGAGATGCATTGCTTTCCCAACCATGGACGAGCAAAATGGTTTCCTGATTTCCGGGCCAGACATAGCTCTGGATTTTATTTCCTCCCTGATTCAAATCTTGCTTTTCGACAGATTTGAGTATTTCAGGCAAATCTCCAGCTTCCAGTTTCCCATAACGTGGGTTACTGAACAATTTATAAGACAACGCCCTTGCTTTAGCCGGAGAAAACCGACTGAGCACATTTATGTACAGCCCGAAGGATTTTGTCAATAGAAAAAACCTGACCTTTTTCATGGAACGAAAAATACCGCTTTTTGGCCGATTGAAAAAGCAAAACAATCAAGTCCGGCCATAAAAAAAGTCCCTTTTGGGACTCTTATAATTATTTGAATTCTGCAAACAGCTGATCCATTTTCTCGCGCTCTTCCTGTGCAAGAACGTTGTCGATAAGGATTCGGCCTGAATGCTCGTCCGTAATGATTTTTTTGCGTGAAGCAATCTCAACCTGTGTTTGAGGCGGAATCGTGAAGAATGAACCCGCAGATGCTCCGCGCTCAATGCTTACCACAGCCAATCCATTTCGAACGCTGGTACGGATTCTGTCATAAGCCCCCAACAAACGCTCTTCAAGGTTTTCACGGTATTGAGCCGATTTTTCAGCAAGGAAACCTTCTTCCTTAGCTGTTTCGTTCATGATATCTTCAAGCTCAGCCTTTTTGTGTTTCAGGTGAGAATGCTTGGTATCGAGTTTCTCTTTGGACTGCGAAATGACTTCTTTCTTATGTTCGATTGAAGCTTTCATTTCGCGGATTTGCTTCTCAGCCAACTGAATTTCCAATTCCTGGAATTCGACTTCTTTACTCAACGCATTGAATTCACGATTGTTACGCACAGATTCCTGCTGCTTCGCGTATCTTTTGATAGATTCTTTATGCTCTTCAATAGCCGATTTTTTGTTACGGATGCTGTCCTCGACCACTTCCAGCTCGTTTTTGAGTTTGTCCAGACGCGTGCTCAATCCGATCACTTCATCTTCAAGATCTTCCACTTCAAGCGGCAGTTCGCCACGTACGTTACGGATTTCGTCAATGCGAGTGTCTATGAGTTGCAAGTCATATAGAGCCCGCAATTTGTCTTCAACATTCAATTCTTTTGCTGTAGTCGCCATATTTAAAAATACTTAACCGGATTTGTATTTACTTCAGATAATAAGATGCTGCCTGTTGGAAAGGCAGGTGCAAAATTAGGTAATTTTTCCATAAGAAAATCAACTATGTAATTTTTTGTAAAACGCTCGCTTTCATAATGCCCGATATCGAGCAAAAGCAGCTTTCCTTCCGCTTCATAAAACTGATGGTATTTTAGGTCAGATGTCACAAAAGCGTCGGCACCTGCGGCAATCGCGGCCTTGATCGCAAAACTTCCGGATCCGCCAAGGACAGCGACTTTGCGAATGATTTTATCCGGGATTTCCGAGTGCCTTATACCTTCGGCCTGCATCTTATCTTTGACCAACTGCAAAAAATCCTGGCCGTTGCGTGCCGTTTCGAGCTCGCCTATCATACCCAAACCGATGTTCTGGTGTTCGTTTTTAAGGTCGTACACCTCATAAGCGACTTCTTCATAGATATGGGCTTCAGACAGCGCTTTAAGAATTTTGGATTGAAGCTGTTTTTCAAATGTCACTTCGATTCGGGTTTCATCTGCCGAAACGAATTCGCCCCGCTCACCGACTTTGGGGTTACTGACGGCATTTCCCTGATACGTTCCGGTACCGACAGAATTAAAACTACAGTTTTCATAATTCCCTATACTTCCGGCACCCGAGCTAAACAAAGCTTCACGAACGACATTTGCATTTTCTGGCGTCGTGTAAGTAACCAGTTTCCGGATGAAATTTTGTTTCGGCACAAGGATTTGAGGATTGATTATACCCAATGCATCACAGAAAATTTTGTTCACACCTTCTTTATGGTTGTCCAAAGCCGTGTGGACCGCATAAATGGCGATATCGTTTTTAATGGCTTTGATAATGGCACGCTGGACGTAATCCGAACCCGTAATCTTTTTAAGACCCGAAAAAAGTATCGGATGGAAACAAACCACGAGGTTGCAATCTTTGGCTATGGCTTCGTCAATAACCGATTCCAAGGCATCGTGACAGACCAAGACACCTTTTAAATCGTCGGCCAAATTACCTGTAAGCAAACCGACATTGTCAAAATCCTCAGCATAAGCAAGAGGCGCCATTTGTTCCAGCAAAGGCAGGAAATCCTTTATTTTCATTACGTCGACCACGGATTTAAGTTGTCTTTGATGAGCCAACCGGTTGGTGTTTTTTCCATAAGCAACACGCTTCCGCTGTTGTGTTCGATGCTTCGGTAAAAAACGATTTTCACCAGGGCGTGATTGCCGTTATCGTAAAAAAGCGGTTTGTAGATAATCATCAGGCGTTGGTTATTGAGGTTCAACCGGGCGCGCCTTTCCTGGTATTGCTCCAGGCTCAGACAATCGTTTATCTTGATTTTGAGATTGGTTTTATCTAATGCGAGGATGGTTTCGAGTTCCGTCGACCACGTTTCGGCCGTTACATCTTTGGCCACCGATTGCCGCAGTTGCTTAACCGTTTCCGCCGGTAATTTCATCGCATTTACCGTCTCGAAAATCTCTTCGTTATTGTTGGTCTTGTCGCAATAAAGGAACAAATATTGGCTTCCGCGGCCTTTGTAGACAGGCTTCTCATTTTTATAATTCTGATACAGGATTGCCGAAAGAATGCTTGCCTTATCTGTTTGCTGTGCAAAGAAAACCACAGGAAACAGCAGCAAAAAAGATATAAAACCCCATTTCATAAATTACAGACTTAAGCGGATTTCAAATATAATATTATATTTTAGTACCATGCTTCTACTGCGTAAAATACTATTCCCGTTTACGGCCATCTATCATTTTATCACAAGTCTGAGGAATTACTTTTACGATAAAGGTATTTTCAAATCGTACGCATTCCATGTTCCTGTAATTGTCGTTGGAAACCTCAGCACAGGCGGAACCGGAAAATCACCCATGGTAGAATACCTGATACGGCTGTTGCACAAACAATATAAGGTGGCGACATTGAGCCGCGGATATAAGCGGAAATCATCGGGTTTTGTTTTGGCGGATTCAGCTGCGACACCTGAAACACTTGGTGACGAGCCGTTCCAGTTCCATAGAAAATTCCCTGAAATTTCTGTTGCGGTAGATGCCGATCGCGTCAACGGGATCAATAAATTGCTCGAATCGGAACCAAAACCAGAAATAATAGTGCTCGATGATGCCTTTCAGCACAGGCGTGTGAAAGCCGGATTCTACATTCTTCTGACCGCTTTCAATGATTTGTACAAAGACGATTTTTTACTTCCGACAGGAAATTTGCGCGAAAGCCGCCGCGGCGCAAAACGGGCGAATGTGATTGTCGTGACCAAATGTCCGCCGGATTTGTCGATCCAAAAACAGAATGCCATCTGTATCAGACTAAACGTATCGGCAAAGCAAAAGGTGTTTTTTACATCAATTGGCTATGATGAAAAAGTGTATTCCGAAAAAGATGAATTGCTGGTTTCAGATATCGTTCAGGCACAAAAAGTCCTTGTGGCAGGAATTGCAAAGCCGCAACCCTTTTTCGATCATCTTAAAAATGCATCGGACACCATTCTGGAATTTAGCGATCATCATGATTTTTCAGATGCCGATGTGGCTAGAATACAATCGGCTTCCTCCGGAAAACCTATCGTCACGACCGAAAAAGATTACGTGAGGTTATCGCAAAAACTTATAAGCGATAATCTTTTCTACCTCCCAATAAAAAGCGAATTCCTCAGCGACAAGGAAATTTTCGATAAAAAAATACTGGATTTCGTAAAGGCTAATTCGACAGATTCTGTGCAATGACCCGATAAAAATCATTCGGGTCGAAAGGTTTCGTAATCACATCGTTCATTCCATAAGACAACAGCATCTCACGATTTTCATTGAGTGAAATAGCCGTAAGTGCAATGATTCTCGTATGCTGGTCGAATGTGCGAATCGTCTGGGTCGCGATGGTTCCATTGATTCCGGGCAAATGCACATCCATCAGGACGAGGTCATAATAGTTGTTCTTGACGGCCTCAATCGCATCTTCGCCATTGTCGATGATTTCCACAAGCATCAATTTGTTCTCGCACATTTTGGCCGTAATCATCTGGTTGATTTTGTTGTCCTCGATCAGCAATACCTTTTTATTGGTAAAGACAGATTCGTCATAATCTTCATCCTGCATGATCGGCTGGCCCGAGCTCACTTTGAAATGCAACGTAAAAAAGAAAGACGAACCTTGCCCGATGCGGCTTTCGAGTTCAATGTTTCCACCCAGGATATCTACAAGTTTCTTCACGATATTCAAGCCCAATCCAGTTCCGCCGTATTTTCGGTTGATCTCTATCGAACCCTGGGCGAAACTGTCGAAAATGGTTTCCTGTTTGTCTTCAGGTATACCAATTCCGGTATCGAGCACTTCAAACCGTATGATGCTCGTGCTATTTTCAAGCGCCAACTGGGAGACGATGACCCTGACTTCTCCGTTTTGCGTAAACTTCAACGCGTTGTTTATCAGGTTCATGAAAATCTGGGACAGCTTGGTCGGGTCGCCCACAAGAATATCCGGAATGGATGGATCAATCTCGATCGTGTACTTATTGTTGTTTTTGGTCGCGTGTTCCTTGAGCGAATTCTGGATGTTCTCGAGCAATAATTTCAGGTTGAAATTGATGTTTTCAGCAACCACGTTATTCGATTCAATTCGGTTGATCTCAAGGATTTCATTGATGAAGGTGAGCAGATAATTCCCTGAAAACTGAAGTGACGTCAGGTAATTGAGTTGGGATTTCTTAGGGTTTTCTTCTAGCAAAAGGTGGGTGATTCCGTTGATGGCGTTCAATGGCGTCCGCAATTCATGGCTTACCGTCGACAGGAATTCCGCGCGTGCTTTCGAGGCTTTTTCCGCTTTATCCTTGGCAATCTGAAGCTCCTTGTTTTTGTCTTTCAGGATCGTGTTGGATTGGTTCCGTATGATATTGTTCTTATACAAAGACAGGCTCAACAAAGACAAAATCGAAATCAGCGCAATCGCCAGGATCGTAATCAATTTGGCGAATTTATTGGCTTTTTCCTTTTCCCGGTTCTCTTTGTCGAGTTGTTCAATCGTTTTCAAACGTTCACCTTCCTTGAACTTCGCATAATCCTCGGCACCGAGCTTTTGCTTGTTACGCACCTGGTTCGCCGTGTAAAGTTCAATGTGTTTTTTGAGATAATCGTGTGATTTCTTAAGGTCGCCGATATCTTCATAAGCTACACTGAGTGCTTTGAAAATGCGCGCCCGCAACTCAAGATTCGACGCGTGTTGCAGGTTTTGGCTCAGCGACTGGTTCAGGTAATTGAGTGCCAACGTGCTTCGCCTGTTCTCGCTTTCGATAGTTCCGAGTTGGTATAAGGCTTCCGGCTTGATCTTGATGTCGTCTTCTTTGTCAGGGGTTGAAATAAGCCTGCTAAATAATTCCACAGCTTCTTTGTTCTTCCCTTTCGCCCTGTAAACGATACCTTTCTGCAAATTCAAAAGATCAATGGCATCCGGAATCTGGAGGCTTTGGTAAATGGTCTTGGCTTTATCGAAGGTATTTTCGGCTTCGGTATAATTCTCCTTTTCCATATAGCAAAGCCCTAAATTATAGTAGGCATAGGCTTGTTGAGAAGAAGGCTTTAAGGTATTGAACAAGGCAATGCTTCGGGTGAGCATTTCTGTGGCATCGTTGTATTTTTCGACTTCTATATAAAGGATTCCGAGCGATAAAGATGCTTCCGCCTCTGCTTTGGCGTCTTTATTCCGGTGTGCAAAATCGATTGCCTTTTGGGTATAAAAAAGCGAATTTGCGTAGTTGTTGATTTTGGAATTGAACTGGGCCAATTCAATGAAGTATGCCGTACTGTCAACAGGTTTATTGGCGTTGTTCTGGGCCGATCCTGAAAGGCAATATAAAAAGCATAGCAATGCCAGTAGCAATCTGTTCATGCAGTATTTGTTCCGATTCCGGGTTAAAAGTAGGTAAATTATTTGGGAAACACGATGGGAATCAGGTCGATAATACGAGAAGAATATCCCATTTCATTATCGTACCAGCCCACGACCTTGACCATTTTGCCAATTACCGAAGTCAATTGGGAATCAAAAAGGCACGAATTCCGGTTTCCGATGATATCAACGGATACAATGGGATCTTTCGTATAGGCCAATATTCCTTTAAGCTCATTTTGTGACGCGCGGTGGAATTCTGCATTCAAATCTTCGATACTTACTTCATGGCGCACATAGGCCGTAATATCTGTTAGCGAACCATCAGGGACAGGAACACGTATGCCGCCGCCGCCGATTTTTCCGTCGAGTTCAGGAAAAATCCGCGTCAATGCTTTTGCAGCTCCGGTAGTTGTCGGGACAATAGATTGCGAAGCGGCACGCGCCCGACGCAAATCTTTATGAGGCTGGTCGTGAAGGCTTTGATCTGTCGTGTAGGAATGGACGGTTGTAATATAGGCTTGTTCAATTCCGCACAGGTCATCGATTATCTTGAGCATCGGTGCTGCGTTGTTGGTCGTGCAGCTTGCATTTGAAACGATGGGCTCAGACCCGTCGAGAATGGACTCGTTGACTCCGAGAACGACGGTTTTAATCTTATCTGTTTCAGATGGCGCCGACAGAATCACCTTCTTCGCCCCTGCTTCAATGTGCCCGTAAATTTCGTCGTACGTCTTATATTTTCCAGTCGATTCGACCAATACATCAACATCAAGTGATTTCCAGTCGAGCTTATCGGTAGTCCTTTCGTGGAAAAACGGATAGTGTTTGCCGTTGACGATGATTCCGGTTTCATCTGATGAACATTCTTTATCGAGAATACCGTGAATGCTGTCGTATTTGAGCAGATGCGCCATGGTCGTTGCATCGGCTATATCGTTTATGGCAACGACTTCAATTGTAGGTTGGTCGAGCAATAACCGGAACAGCGTTCTTCCGATGCGCCCGAATCCATTAATGGCAATTCTGGTCAATTCAATTAATAATTAACAATGAATAATTAACAATTACCTGTATTTAAAACGGAGCGTCTAAGAGGCAAGCCGTGTCAAAGAAAGAAGTAAGCGTCAAAGGATATGCTTTTCCGCGTGATACGAACTTCTCACCAATGCGCCACTTTCGACGTGACGGAAGCCCATTTCTTTCCCTATTTCTTCGTACTTCTTGAATTGCTCAGGCGTGATGAATTCTTTTACGGGCAGGTGTTTTTTTGAAGGTTGCAGATATTGGCCGATGGTCACGATATCTACATTGGCGTCGCGCAATTCACGCATCGTCTCTATCACTTCTTCTTCCAGTTCACCAAGGCCGAGCATGATGCCGGATTTTGTGCGACGGATTCCTTGTTGTTTTAAATAACGCAACACTTCAAGGCTTCGGTCGTATTTGGCCTGGATGCGGACTTCGCGCGTCAATCTGCGGACGGTTTCCATGTTATGCGACACCACTTCCGGATTGGCTTCCACGATCCTGTCGAGCATTCTCGTGTTTCCCTGGAAATCCGGGATCAGTGTTTCAAGCGTCGTGTTCGGGTTCATGCGGCGGATGGCCTGGACAGTTTCAAACCAAATAATTGAGCCCATGTCTTTTAAATCGTCACGATCAACACTCGTTACGACAGCATGCTTGATTTTCATGATCTTGATCGAACGTGCCACTTTTTCGGGTTCGTCCCAATCAACCGTTTCCGGACGACCTGTCTTTACACCACAAAACCCGCACGATCGTGTGCAAATATTACCTAATATCATGAACGTAGCCGTGCCTTCGCCCCAGCATTCACCCATATTCGGGCAACTTCCCGAGGTACATATCGTATTGAGTTTGTATTTGTCGACCAGGCCGCGCAACTCGGTGTAATTCTTACCGATCGGCAGCTTTACCTTAAGCCATTTAGGCTTGGCAATGGGTTGCGTAGATTCGAGGATGGTTTCCATGGGTGCAAAGATACGGACAATTCCAATTAATAAGAGCAATTGACTATATAGCAGATGAAATTCAATTGTTAATCATTACTTGTTACTTATTAATTTTCAGAACTTTTTATCGGTTGACTGTTCCTCTTCTTTTTTGTAATGTTCGTGAGGTTGGATCGGCTCGGGTTTCTTGTTCATCTTCATCTGGAAAATATCGACAAGTAAGGCAAACGCCATAGAAAAGTAAATATATCCTTTTGGAATCTCTAGGCCGAAACCTTCTGAAATCAGCGAAAACCCAATCAGCAATAAAAACGACAATGCCAGCATCTTGAACGCCGGATGCCTGTTGACGAAATTCGAAATCGGTTCGGCAGCAAAAAGCATCACGATTACGGTCACGATTACAGCCACATACATCACCCAGACTTCTTTTACCATTCCTATTGCCGTGATGATCGAGTCGACCGAAAAAACCATGTCCATAATGAGTATCTGAAATAAAACCTGCCCAAATGTCGAGGCAACCACATTTTTGGTCTGGTCGCCGGTTTCGCCTTCCATTTTGTGATAGATTTCCTTGGCGCTTTTATAGATGAGGAACAATCCGCCCGAAAGCAAGACCAAATCTTTACCGGAAAATCCGTTGCCGCCAATGGTGAACAAATCTTCGTCAAGCTTGAGTATGAACGATATGAGCAGCAACAGAACCAAACGCAAAACGCCGGCAAGGATCAACCCAAGCCGGCGTGCTTTTTTTTGTTGATCCTGTGGCAATTTCGCCGCGAGTATCGAAATGAATATGACGTTATCGATCCCCAAAACGGCTTCGAGTGCCACAAGGGAAATCAGGGAAATGATAATCTGGTAATCCATTACAGGTTGAATTGTTTCGGATTAAGATACTTTTTTCCGATGAAAAGCCCGTTAAGCCAATCGTTTTTAAAGATAATTTTAGCTTTTTACGGCCGACTCGGTTTCTTTGGCAAGCAATAATCCAAATGCAGCTTCACTCGGAGGTGGCAGTTGTGAATTCACGAAATTCCCGTTCGGATCGATCAGGATAAACCGCGGGATCGATTCCACGCTGTAGTTTTTCGAAAACAAATCATCGAGCCCGATATGCAGCTGCTTCACCGATTTTGACTTGGTTTTTGCCTGAAGGAACCACGCTCCTTTGTCCTTATCGACGCTGAGCGCCACAAAAACAATGTTCTTATTTTTCTTGCTGCTGATGGCCTTGGTCTCAAAAAACGGCGACTGCATGCGGCACGGGCCACACCATGTCGCCCACACGTCTATGGCAACGTATTTTCCTTTGAAATCTGAAAGCTTCACGGGTTTGCCATCAAGATCAGACGCAATGAAATCAGGAGCCGGATTACCTCTCGCAATGCGTTCCTGGGCCGTGTAAAAACTTGTGAGTAATGTTCCCAATTTGACATCTGCTATACCTTTTGAATAATCGGCCATCAAAGCGGCGCGTTCCGGACTGCCTGAAGCTTCCCTAAGCGACTGCTTCATTTTGGCAAATAACAGACGGTCTTTGAAAGCATCTGGCTTTAAAGCGGAAATCGCCTTGAGTTCACGTGTGTTTTTATCGGTGTCAGATGTATCTTTTGCCGTTAGTTCATGAATCAGGTATTGCATGTAGGAATCGTCGGCCAGCAAAGTCTGGTCTTTGAGCGGCATCTGTTTCTTGATTTCGGTAATTTCTTTCGGCTCTTTATCTTTTGCAGCCGCTGGAAAAACTACCTTTCGTTTGTCCATGTAGGCATTCCACAGATTGAGGTACCGCAAATGGATGCGTTTTTTATCGAGCGACAGGAAATCATCTTTAGGGATGTAGTTATCACGGGTTTTATTTCCGGCAGATTCGTCTATGGCTTCTTTCCATTCCGATGCTATCGTTTCGGCAACTTCACCCGGCTTATCCAGATATTCGTTGGATTGCGTCATCATGTATTCGGCCATGCTCCACGAAAATTCCCCTGGTGCTTTGGCCTGGTTTTCGGCCAGACGGGTTCCGGTAATCGTACTTTCCGTGTTGTTCGCGAACGATTTGACATCGAAATACAAACTGTCGTTTTGGGACATCACAAACTGAATTCCCGTACTCATATCGCCCTGGAAGTATAATTCATACGTTCCAAGCGGCATATTGCGATCCATGGAAAGCTTGAACTTTTTGTCATTTACGAGGCTTTTCCCCAAAGTATCTCCGGTAAACGGATCCATTAAAAAGGCAACGCGAAACTGCCTGTCCGATTCAATTTTGCCGTCGATGATGGTTTTGGGATACGCTTCGTATTGCAACGGCTTCAGCATAAAATACATTCCGACGGAAGCAATCGCGACTACGGCCAACGCAAAAACAGGACAGTTCTTTTTGAAAAACGCGGCCTTGAATGATTTGTACCGATACCATTGAAAACCGATGGCACAAAATACCAAACCCAATAAAACGGCGACCCATTCACTGTAAAGCATCACATGACCCAATTGGCTTCCAGGCGTAAAATCGCCCGTCTTTGCCATTATAGTAAACGGATTCCACTCCATCCGTATATTGAATCCGGCCAAAACAGACGAAAGCAGCAACCCGAAAAACCCAATGACAATAGACCAGATAAAACTCGGCACCAAAACCGCGATCAGGTATTGCACGGCCGAAAAGAACAATCCGACCACAAAAAGCCGGAGTGACAACTGCAAAATAAAGACAACCGGAACCGATAGTTCAGCTCCTTTTGACAGTTCCTTGAACAATGTGCCAATGGCGACCAGAGCACAACCCACAAGCAGGAAACTGAATATCGTGATCAGGTTGTGGATGAGGATAACTGAAAACTTCGAAAAGTAAATCGAAAACTTGTTCAACGGCTGTGTTTCCATCAATTGCCAACCGCCATATCTGTGATCGAGTTGGGCAATGCGGCTTACGCAGATGATGATGGCCAACGGATAGAAAAATCCGGTGAACGCAGGTGAAAATTCCGAGATGAATTTTTCGAACAGATTGAACGGAAACGTATTTTGGGTATTTAGCGGCGGATTGAAAAACAAGGCAATAAATCCTATTATGGGAGCTATCGCCCCAAAAATCAACCCTAACACATAAATTCCGGTTCCTTTTTTCTTGATGTGTTCTGCTTTGAATGCAGTGACGAAATTCTGAAATGCTCCCATTAGTCGATTTTTCCTGATGTTAGTTCCATAAACCATTCTTCAAGCCCATCCTGGATTTTGACTTCGTAAAGCTTTGCTCCTTCAGACAGTAGTTTCTGCATAAAACCGGGAATGGAATCTTTATCCGGAAGCAGCAGTGAGAGTTTATCGGCAGAAATCATTTCGACTTCTGAATAAGTCCCGGAAAGTTTGTCTTTCCATACAGCCGCATCTGAAAGCGTCAAGGATACGCGGCATTTGCTGAATTGGGACGATAATTGCGCCATAGATCCTTCAAACCGCAACTTCCCTTTTGCGATGATCCCAATATGCGTACACATTTTTTCGATTTCGCTGAGCAAATGGCTCGACACAAAAATACTGACGCCGTGTTCCTGGTTCAGCTTGACCAAAAGCATTCGTATTTCTACAATTCCGGCCGGATCGAGTCCGTTTACGGGTTCGTCGAGCAGCAGTAATTCCGGTTCGCTGAGCAATGCCATCGCGATTGCCAGACGCTGTTTCATTCCAAGTGAATAGGCTTTTGCCTTTCGGTTCCGCGCATCGTACAATTCAACAATTTTGAGGATTTCGTCGATGCGGCTTTCTGAAATGCCTTTGATTCTGGCAATGTATTTCAGGTTGTCTTTTCCGGACAGATGCAGGTATAAAGCCGGGCTTTCGACCAATGCACCGATTCGCGAAAACATATCAGGCATTTGCTCGTTGATGAGTTTTCCGAATAGCGATATGGCATTGGAGTCGTCGGGGATAATTCCGGTAAGCAGTCGCATGGTTGTGGATTTTCCGGCTCCGTTCGGGCCAAGAAAGCCGTAAATGCTGCCTTTTGGGACATTGAGGTTCAAATTCTCAATCGCAGGGCGCTTTTTCGAATACCGAAAATTGAGCCCCGAAGTCTGGATGATGTTTTCGGGCATTTTGTATGTTTGGTTCGGTTCTAAAGATAACGATAAACCATAGTATCAATTGCCGGATTTTACGTTCTTTGCAAAAAAAAGCAATGGACGTTAAAGACAGCAACGGTGCAATTTTAAAGGACGGCGATTCAGTGACAGTCATTAAAGATCTCAAAGTGCGCGGATCGTCAGATGTGATCAAACGCGGGACAAAAGTCACCAACATAAAATTGACCGATGATCCTGCTGAAATAGATTGCCGTGTCAATAAAACCGCTATGGTATTGCGGACGGAATTTGTCAGGAAAGCATAATGGTTAACGATTGACAGATAATGGTTAACAGTTTAATTATTTGCAGGAAAAATGACTCTGAACTTATCGATCAAATAAAAAATCCAGCCCGTCGTGAGCTGGATTTCTTATTAATAATTTTGGGATTCTTATCGTATTTGAACCGAAATAGGAAGCGTATAGGCTGTCCGTACTTTTTGTCCTTTGTAAATTCCCGGCTCCCATTTGACGCGCATGGTTTTTAGAACACGGATGGCTTCTTTATCCAATCCGTAACCGGGATTATTCAGGGCTTTGATGTCGGTGATTGAACCATCTTTCTCAACCACAAACTGAACCATTACCCGCATGACCTGGCCAGATCTGTCGTCCATTTCCGGCGTATGGAAATTATCGCGGACTTTTTCGTAGAACTTCCCAAGGCCGCCAGGGAATTGTGGTTGACGATCTAAGAGAACAGATGCCACTTTACCATCCACGCCAATTGCAGGATCAAGACCGGGTTTTTCAGTTCCCGGGCTAGCAGTTCCGTTAATCCCTGTTTCCGGATTCTTTGCTTCTGTGCCATTTTCAGAGCCTTCCGGGTTCGCTTTTGGTTTTTCGGCTTCTTTGTTGGTTTGTATATCGACAGGTTTTTCAGTCGGCTTTACAATTTCAGGATTTTTTAGCTTTTCTTTTGGAATTTCTTCATCTGTTCGCTCCACCTTTTTTGACGGAGGTACTACATTTGGTTTCGGCTTTTCGACTGGAAATCTGTAGGATGAAACAACGATAGTATCACGGGTTGCCCCTGTGCCATCATTTTCAGGCGGAACAGATTTGAATGAACTCAAAAGCGACAGAAGAACGACGGCAATTCCAATTCCTCCGGAACCGAGGAACAGTGCAATTAAAGTGGTCTTTCCGTTTTCCTGCCGCAACTGATAGGCTCCATACGCTTGATTGCGGCCTTCAAAAACAAGGTCGATCCACTTTTTCTCAAAAATACTGATGTTTGACATGATACAGGTTTTAAATTGGTTAAGTAGCTGTGTTACATGTTCGAAATCGATTTAGGTTAACAACTATATTATGGTGCATAAAATTGTGTTGAAGTACACATTTTTTATTGATGCTTCTTTTGGGGAAAAGGTTGGGACGGAATTGAATTTTAACAGATTTATTTCAAACGGAAAAAGATAAAATTTTTAGAAAATCAGGTTGGTTCGGAATAGCCGCTCGCGTTTGCTTCGCCAGTTCGCTATCGCTCGTGTGGGATTGAGACATTTTTGTCTGAGCTCTTTTTGCGCTGATGAAAGTTAAAAGGCTGTAGATATTTTTACAAGAAGTAGAAAATGACCGGATGCAAAAAAGCGAGTGCCAACAAGCCCGGCGGCAGCCAGACATAAGTTCCTTTTAGCAGAAAGGTTAAGGCCGACACAACGCCCTACTTCTTACTCTCAATAACCTCAGCCAGCAGTTTCTTGGCCCGAAGCAACTTAACTTTAACGTTCGTAAGTGGTTCACCCAGCACATCGGCGATTTCCTGATAACTGAGTTCCTGGAAATAACGAAGCTGGATGACTTCCTGGTAATGCGGTTTGAGCTGCTTGATGCAATGCAGCAGGTTGGAAAGATTTTCGCTGCGGATGAGTTGATCCTCGGCCGATGGTTCTGTATCAGCCACGTCATAAGCCGGATTGTCGTCGTCATTACCAATGTCAAGAAAATGGGCTTTGCGTTTGCGCAGCATGTCGATATGGACATTCTTGGCAATGGCGATGAGCCAGGTATTGAATTGGAATTCCGGATTGTAGGTTGAAATTTTGTCGAAGGCTTTCGCGAAGGTTTCAATGACGATATCTTCGGTATCAGCTTCGTTTTCGGTGCGCTTGATCATAAAGCCGTACACCTCGTTCCAGTAATAATTCAGCACATACGTAAAGGCCGGCTGGTCACCTGTTTTTGCCTTTTCGATGTACTCACCTATTTCCAATGCACTGGTTTTGAGAAAATATTACTGATAAAGATATTCAATTGTGCCCAAATTAGGACGATTTCCATAATCGGGAAAAAGTAGATCGTGTCTTTTTCTTTGAGTTTGCCCGCAGCTAATCCGATGGTCAGCCAAGTGAAAAGATATCGGAAAGCAATTATCGAAACTACGATAATCCATTGAAACTGGAACGCCAGCAAAACAGCGAACAACGGAAAGAAAGATAATTGAACGGTATAAAACAACCCGAGTTGGAATTTGTCGAATGATTTATAGTGCTTGGCAGTTGAGACATGCCGACGCTTTTGACGGAACCATTCTTTCCAGGTTTTCTTGGGTTCGGAATAGGTAACACCTTCTTTGGCCCAGCAAATCGCGGTATTTGCAGCGGTTGCCGCCTGGTTGATAAACAAGTCGTCATCGCCCGAACGTATTTTCATATGGTCGATGAATCCGTTGACATTAAAGAATTCCTCCTTTTTATACGCGAGGTTTCTCCCTACGCCCATGTAAGGTTTCCCGATTTTAGCCCATGAAAAATATTGGACTGCTGTAAGCAATGTCTCGAAACGTATCAGTTTATTGAGAAATCCAGGCAGTTTATCGTAAGCCCCATAACCCAGGACAATGGTTTTCGTCTGCGTAAAATGAGATGTCATTTCCATGATCCATTGGTTCGACTGCGGACGGCAATCGGCATCGGTAAACAATAAATATGGTTTTTTTGCGGCTTTGATTCCAAGCGTCATAGCGAATTTCTTATTTCCCCAGAACGCTTCGTTGTTCTCGACTTTTACAAGCCTGACGTTTGCATATTGCTTTTCGAATTCTTCGAATAAATCCAGTGTCCCATCGCTCGAAGCATCATCAATCAATACAATTTCAAAATCGGGATAATCCTGGGTGGCCAGCATCGGCACGAATTCCCGAACGTGGTCTTCTTCATTTTTGGCACATACGATCACTGAAACCGGGATGCGTTTAGGCGTACTTTTCTGGGGCTTTGCATAGGCGAATTTTCCAAAAATCAACACGTAATAAATGAGTTGGATAAAAACGACGGCAATGAAAACGCAGAGTAAAATTAACAACATAGGGATGGGTTGGAAATGGGTGCAAAGATAATCAGCAATTAATAATGAATAATTAATAGTTAATAATTAATAATTTTTTAGGCGTGTCCTGAAGGCCGGGCTGGAGGCAGTCACTTTTTGGAAAGCTAAAGGAGCTTGCCAAAAGAGCTCCGACAATGCCACCATCCCTCACGCACGCGAAGTAACTTTTGGGTAAAATAATCTGATTTATCGCGAGACAAATACAGTCAGAAAAAAAATCCAAAAAATTTGCCCATTCAAAACAAATTTACATACTTTGCAATTCAAAGTACTTTAATATGGAAAACAATCAGTACCTCGACGACCTCAAAGACATCAGACGCATGATGAACCAGAGTACGCAATTCCTTTCCCTAAGCGGATTGGCAGGCATACTTGCAGGCTGCTACTCTTTGATTGGTGCCTTTGTCGCCAAACAAATCCTCAATGAACACCGCGGTTATTACGTCACGCTGGAAAGCACCACATTCCGTAATATCGTACTTATCGCACTTGGTGTACTTGTCCTTTCCATCGTCACAGCCATGGCACTGACTTTTTCCAAAGCCAAAAAGAATAACGAAAGTTTCTGGAACACATCCTCTAAACGATTGTTGCTCAACTTCCTGATTCCGCTTGGAACCGGAGGCATTTTTTGCCTGTTGTTACTACGGCACCAGGTGTACGGTTTGATTGCACCAGTTACGCTGATCTTTTATGGCCTGGCCTGCGTGAATGCCAGTAAATATACCATGGGAGATGTTCGCTATCTTGGCCTCAGCATTACTATTTTGGGTCTCATCTGCACCGAATTTTCAGGTTACGGTTTATACTTTTGGGCACTGGGCTTTGGTGTATGCCATATCATTTACGGAAGCATCATGTATTATAAATATGATCTTAAGAGAGCTAATAATTAATAATGAACAACACTTGGTACAGAAGTTTATTTATATCGATTGTAATTTTTAATTATTAATTATTCATTGTTAATTGACCCTGTGAAAAACATCATCCAAAATATAAACAAAGCGTTTGATCACCGGATACGATTAGGCATCATGTCTATCTTGATGGTGAATGAATCTGCCGATTTTGGGACGTTGAAGGAATTACTGGGAACGACCGACGGCAATCTTGCTTCACACGCAAAAGCACTCGAAGTCGAAAATTACATAGTTGTGGAAAAACAATTCATCGGACGAAAACCAAATACCAGTTACAAGGCCACAAAATCGGGTCGGGAAGCATTTGAAGCCCACATTGATGCTATCGAAAAACTGATACGCAAAAGCTAACTTTTTTTTTGATTTTAAACTTTGAAATACAAAGTACTTTATATGATAAATTCCAGATTCAACGATTCTTCTCGGGACAGCATTTTACTGCTGATTTTGTTCTGCTTCCTCCTTTTGATTGTCCGAATGTGTTTCACAATGACACATCATTACGCTTTTTTGATCTGGAATCTGTTCCTGGCGTGGGTGCCGATTGTCATTGTCAACTATTTAATAAACCGACGCAACATTAAAGGAATCAAGCTCATACTGACTTTTATCACCTGGCTGCTGTTTCTGCCAAACGCACCTTATCTCATTACAGATCTATTGCATTTCAGGCACACGGCAAACATGACAGCTTGGTTCGATGTATTGCTGCTGTCGGCTTTCGCTATTAGTGGATTGCTTTTCGGGCTTGTCGCCTTGTTTCGGATGCAGCAAATACTGAACTCGAGAATCGGTAAAAAACAGGCGGATATACTGATATTCTTCTCAGCGGTTTTATCAGGCTTTGGCATTTACCTCGGCCGATTCGAACGATACAACAGCTGGGATGTGATAAGTAATCCGTTTTCTCTGGCATTTGACATCATTCGACTCTGTATAACTGCCAGAAGTGTCGGTGTTACTCTTGGTTTCGGGCTTCTGTTTTACCTGGCTTATTTCTTTATCAAATCACATTTTAAATCCAATACTTATGGAAACACTCACTCAAACACAGGAATATAATCCGCCATTTTCCGGTGAATATTCAACAGCTGTCGCCGTTGCTTCTTTTGTAATCGGTTCTGTTTTTTTTCTCGGCTACATTCTATCTCCCGACGACAACATTCTTATTGCCGGTTTTATTTACGTGATAATCGCCGCATTTGCCAACACATTGATTTTACTCCATTTACTTTTCCTGGCTTGGATAAAACCCGGGCTTCGGCAACAGCTCTCTGTCCGTATGCTGATAGTACTGGCTAATATTCCGGTCGCATTCTTTTATTTCTGCTATTTGTTCAACCCTAACCTTTTATAATCATGGAAAACCCACAAAACCAATCTCAGGAATTTCAGCCGAAAACTCCTTTCTGGCAATCTACAACCGCACGTCTTTTAATGGTCGGCGCATTGACATTGATCTTACTGATTCCATTGCTTCTCGTCGACAATCTCATATGGGAAAGATCCCAACGAAAGCAGCAGGTCGTCAAGGAAATTAGCGACAAATGGGGAACAGATGTGTATTTATATGGTCCTATCGTCAGGATTCCATACACGGTTTATGAAGAATCAGTATCGGTCAACCAAAAAACAAAAGAAACCGTAACAAGCCGCACCGCAAGCACTGAATACGCCTATTTCTTTCCGGAAGAATTGCAGAACGATTCAAAAGTCGAAACCGATAAACGCAATTATGGCAATTATGAATCTGTCGTTTATACTTCCAGAATGGACTTTAAAGGGAAATTTTCTGCGCCTGATTTTTCTTCGCGTGATATTGCCGATGCAGACATCCAATGGGACAAGGCATCGGTCGTAATCAAAACTACAAACCTTAAAAGCATCCGTGATGAAGTCCGTCTCAAACTTGGCGATTCAAACCTGACATTCGAACCGGTTTTCAACAATGCCGAAAATGACAGCGTCGACGCACTTGAAACCGGCTATTTTGATGCACGCCAACTCAAATCAGCCAGCACCTTCCAATTCAAAATGACCTACCGCGGCAGCTGTCAGCTATTGCTTGTCCCGATTGGAAAAACTACCACCGTAAGCATGCAATCGAACTGGCCGGATCCGAGCTTTACCGGAAATTTCCTTCCGGCAGACGACAAGAAAATCACCCAAAAAGGTTTTACCGCCAACTGGAAAGTGCTTCATGTAAACCGTCCGTTCGGCCAGCAAACTTTCGGCAGCCTGCCAGATTTGGCGCGGTTCGCATTCGGAGTCAAATTCGTGATTCCCGTAGACGAATACCAACAGAACCAACGCGCCTCAAAATACGGTTCCCTTATGATTGGCCTGACATTCCTGATCTTCTTCCTGATTCAGGTCCAGAGCAAAATCAAGATCCATATTTTCCAATATACCATGATTGGCCTCGCACTCATCATGTTCTACACCTTGCTCATTTCCATAACCGAACACAGCAGTTTTATGTTCGCTTATCTTGTCGCATCGGCAGCGGTAATCGCCATGATTTCGCTGTATTCCATCTCGATTCTTAAAAACCGCAAGTTTCCGGCGCTTATCGGAATATCACTGACCGTGTTGTATAGCTTCATTTATGTCATCATCCAACTGGAAGATTATGCGCTTTTGTTCGGAAGCATCGGATTGTTCGCCATACTTGGAGGCGTGATGTGGGTTTCGAGAAAAATGGAATGGAGTTGAGTTAATGGTTAACAGGTAACGAATAACAGTTAAATGATTTGGGCGTGCCGGCGGTTAGGGATTTTATGGAGCAAATAGATTAGATAAACACCAGATCCTTTTGCACATCTTATTCCGCCGTCAGGCTGGCGGGAGTCGCTTTTTGGCAACCTAAAGAAGGTTGTCAAAAGAGCTCCAACAGTCCCGCCATCCTTCACGCACGCGCATGGTCAAAAGTTGATTTGCCTCCTTTTTCACGCGTTGCCAAAAAAAAGAGGTTGTCCCTCCCACCCTAGCAAGGTAACCATCCTACCAACGCCCCAAGTACATTTTTTCTGCATCAAATCCTAAAAAATCAATCCCATGAACACATCCGAAAACTGGGTCAGCCATTTCACCCAAAATGCCAAAAACCACCGTGTGGACTGGAGCCTCAGACCAAAGTTGACAACCAGCCAAAAAAATCAGATTCTTAAATCGCTCCAAGCGTGGCAACTCGGCGAAACCTCGGACGGCGCACACTTACTGGCCGCCTCAAAAAAATACGCATTCAAAATAAACGACTTCATCTATCCCATATCCGTAGAACTTTTCATACGCGAAGAACAAAAACACGGAAACAACCTGGGAAAATACCTCGACCTGATTGACGAAAAACGAATCGAAAAAGATTGGGGCGATACCTTATTCCGAAAAATCAGGTACTTCAACACCAGCATGGAATTATGGACGCTTGCCGTCATCACCGTAGAAAGTTCGGCTCAATTATTCTATCAATCGCTTCACGACAGTTCCGATTGTAAGTTATTGAGGCAAATATGCGAGGACATTTTGATAGATGAAGCCTTCCACATCGAGTTCCAGACCGAAAGAATGCACACCATTTTCCAGCTTACACCAAACTGGCTCAAACCTATCCGCTTTGAAATCTATCGCTGTTTTTACTTCGTGACTTCAAGCCTGGTTTGGTTCGGGCATCAAAAGGTTTTGAAACAAGGAACACCCACGTTTGGATCATTCCTGAAAGCCATGTCGGTCAAATTCAACGAAAACTTCGGTCGGGTCAAACAACCTGTTTCCAAAGGCCAACCCGAATTCCATATTTCCAATTTACAGGCAATAGAAACCAGTTATTTCTAATGAAAATCCTGATTGTAAATCCGCCTCATCTTTCAATCGGAAGCCGATTGGCCGGTGAACATTTGCCTCCGCTCGGGTTGTTGTCGATTGGTGGGCCTTTGATTGATTCCGGTCACGAAGTTTCACTTCTCGATTCCGATTATTTCAACGACAGCATTCCATCTGTCGTTCAAAAAATCAAAGAAGTAAATCCTGAAGTCCTGCTCATGGGACATTCGGGCTCTACATCGGCACAACCTGTAATAGAAGACATCAGTCGAATGGTCAAACTCCGGAATCCGGAACTCAAAATCATCATTGGCGGCGTTTTCCCGACCTATCACTGGAAGGAAATCCTGCAGAAAAACGAATCAATAGATTATATTGTTTGTGGCGAAGGCGAAGAAACCATTACAAAATTGGTATCGGCTATCGAACAGCAATCGGAACTTAATGACATTCGTGGAATCGCCTATCGGAACAGCCGTGAAATCATCAAAATGCCACCTGCAGCTACCATTAAAAGCCTGGACGATTTTCGAATCGGCTGGGAATTGATGGACGGCTACCATTACACCTATTGGGGTAAACGAAAAGCCGTTGTCATCCAGTTTTCAAGAGGCTGTCCGTATCCTTGCACCTACTGCGGGCAAAGCCTTTTCTGGAAAAAATGGCGGCACCGAAGCGCAAAATCCCTCGTAGACGAAATGGAAATGCTACACAAAAAAATGGGTGTCATCGTCTTTAATTTCGCCGATGAAAACCCATCGTCAAACCCAAAAGCATGGCGCGAATTTTTACAGGAATTGGTCAGCCGGAACCTGAAACTGATCCTTGTGGCTTCCATCCGCGCCGATAATATCGTGCGTGATGCCGACTATCTGCATTTATACAAAAAGGCAGGTTTTGAACGGTTCCTGCTCGGCATTGAGAATTACGACGAAGCCATTCTCGAAAACATCAAGAAAGCCGGCGAAATCTCAAAAGACAAAGAAGCGATCCAGCTTTTACGCCAACACAATATTTTGTCCATGGCGACTTATGTTGTAGGTTTCGGCGAAGAAAAACCGCGTGATTTCTACAACAGCCTGAAGCAACTTTTGTCCTACGACCCAGATCAGGTGCAGCTTTTATACGCCACGCCACACAAATGGACGCCTTATTTCGAGGAAGTACGCGACAAGGAAATCATCCTGACCGATCAGCGAAAATGGGATTACAAACATCAGGTGATTTCGACGCGATTCGTAAAGCCGTGGCTCGTAATTTTGTTCGTGAAAGCCATCGAAATCTTTATGCAGACACGACCAAAAGCATTGATCCGGTTATTTTTCCACAGAGATGCACGGCTTCGAAGTGCCATGCGTTGGTACAGTAGAATTGGAAAACGCGTCTGGTTCTGGGAATTGCACCAGTTCTTTTTTGTGACGCCTTTATCGAAAGAACGCATGAAAATGAAAGACTTTTGGGCATGAGTTTCAGTAAAAACTATTTCGCCATTTTCGTGGTGCTTTTTGCCATCGAGGCCTGTATTGCGCTATTTGTCCATGACGGTTTTATCAGGCCGTATGTGGGCGATGTTTTGGTCGTCATGCTGATTTACGGCTTTGTGAAAAGTTTCATCGAACTTCCAGTAATCACAGCTGTCGTTTGTGTTTTAGCCTTTGCTTTTTGTGTCGAATTCCTGCAATACCTGAACATTGTCGATAAACTCGGATTGTCGGAATCACCTTTGGCGCGAACCGTAATTGGAACTTCCTTTTCGTGGAATGACCTGCTTTGTTATACCATCGGATGCTTGCTGATCGTGGCATCTGAAAAAAATCAACTAAAAAAACAATCATGAAAATCATAAAATACATGCTGATGCTGCTGGCTTCGAACACAGTAGTATCACAAATTCCGGATCTGGTCCAGACCGATGGCATCTTTACACCAATCCACCAAAACAACATTGGAAAAATCGTGTTCCTTTCCCGCAACATCCCGCTTGACAGTTTGTCTGAAACGGATTTTCTCAAAACATATGACCTGAATAAGCAATCCAACCTCAACATTCGGGTTTTTATGGATAATTCGGTCATTAATTACCAGCATCGGCTCGCGCCAAATCTATCTGCCGAAGAACTGAACGTGAGCGGCAATTACCAATTCTCCTTTTTTGTAGATGATAAGCCTATTTATTCCGAGAACATCCATTATGGTTGCGGTCTGCGAAAAAGTACAACGACAACTTTCCGCGTTCCGTTTACCGATACCAATGGTGGCGATTGGTGGTCTATTTATTTATTTGACAGATTTAAGGATAATGGCGGAAAGAAAGCGCTGACCGATGGAAGACACCGGTTTCGGGTCGAACTCAGGCCATATTTAAAACTCGGTGAAAAAACAATCGTGGGTGATTTGATTGCGAAAGGTCAGTTGGAACTTGTCATCAAAACCCCGAAAATCACTGAAAAACAGCTTGCGATCCAGCCGATTCCACCAGCATCCGGTTTTGGCATTTCAGATGAATGGTACGATAAAAAAAAAATCCGCGAACTCAATAAGAAGATTATTTCAGATGAATTCCGACAGATCACCAGCATCGCCGTCATCAAAAACGACAACCTTTTAATCGAGGAATATTTCAACGGAGCCGACCGGAAAACAATCCACGACACGCGATCGGTCGGCAAATCGTTTACGTCGATCCTGATGGGAATGGCTATTTCAGATGGTTTCATAAAAGACGAAAACCAGACATTGGGTGAATTTTATGACCTCAAACAATTCGCCAATTATTCCGACAATAAAGCCAATATCAAACTTCGGGATTTATTGACAATGAGTTCTTCGTTCGATGGTTCCGATAAAAAAAGCGACTCGCCCGGAAACGAGGAAAATATGTACCCGACCGAAAATTGGGTAAAATTCGCGCTCGATTTGCCGCTTGACGCAACCAAAGTGAACGGCGGCCAATGGGATTATTTCACGGCAGGAGTCATTTTGCTAGGTGACATCCTCGATAAATCGATTCCGGGAGGTCTTGAAAAATATGCACAAGAGAAACTGTTCAAACCGCTTGGAATTACAAAGTACCAATGGGAATACACGCCCCAAAAAGTGGTGAATACGGCTGGCGGCTTGAAAATGGGCAGTCTTGATTTTGCCAAAATCGGTCAACTGTATCAAAACAAAGGCAGTTGGAAAAGCAAACAACTTGTGCCTCAAAACTGGATTGAAAAATCACTGAGCCGACAATTACAGATTCCGGATCGCGACAATGAATTCTACGGATTTCTGTTCTGGAATAAAACCTATAAAGTCTACGGAAAGGAATACGAAGTGTCTTACTGCGCCGGAAATGGTGGCAACAAAATTTTCATCTTTAAGGATCTGCCCTTGACTGTCGTGATTACGGCGACTGCTTACAACAGGCCTTACGCACATTCGCAGGTTGACCGGATGATGACTGAATTTGTTTTGCCGGCCATTTTAAATCTCAGGTGAGCAATGGAAATTTTATCCTTTATGGTACTAGTTCTAGCTTTTCTATTTATCGTCGGTTGCCTGTTCATTGCTTTTGGGTTCTTGCTATATTTACCTTATCTGCCCATAAGGAACTTGCTTTTAAAGACGGGAAAAATCACTTCGGAAAATGGTAAGACAATCGGCAGGATCTATATTTCCTTGATTATATTGTTCGAAATCTTTATAATTTTTGAAGCTATCTTTCCATCGGATGATTTTTACAGACAGGAATTCAAAACCATAACTTACCGGGAATTACCCCAATCAGCAGCCTTTATATCAAAAGATTCCAGTTATCCGGATTTTCATGGAGATTACGGTTCAAGTGCGCAAATAAAGTTATCGGAAACCGATTTCATCAGCTTAAAGACCGAGATGGCAAACGATTCCGGATTTGAGGTTTCTAATCAGTCCAGAGGTTCCGCTGAAATCGATTACACCCATCAAAACATAGCAGATTCTGCTATTTCCATCCGATTCGTCCAAAAGACAAATGCTGAAAGTAAGTACCGAAGCATTGAATTTCTTAATGATCAACGAACGATTTTTGTAAACCTGATTAAGTCATGACCAATATGAAAAACGTGCGGATACTCTTTTTCGCCTCTGGAATTCTCGCCTTTCTGACCTCACTTTTTTTGCTGTATAATTATCACCTGATGCAGGTTGAAGATCAGTATGGCGATTTACAGCAAGTCTATTTTGATGGGGAATCGGGCGATGTCATTGTGAACAACACCAACGGAAAAACAGGCATTTTACTTTTTGAAAAAGGGCTGGTTTTCGTGGTTTCCGGTTCCGAAAAAAAAGAACTGAACGAATGGTTTGGGCGGCAAGCTTATAATGGCTACTATTTGTTTGTGTACAGAAATAAGTCTCTGCCGGATATAAAATCACTTTCGGCGAATCAACTTGCCCATGAACTTCAAAGAAAGCAAGTAAGCCTTGTGGTACGGATCGATTCCCGCTGATTACTCATTGAGCAATTGCTGGAATTTTTCTGCGAACAGCCCAATGTGATAGCCGTCGGCCAGGCCATGATGCAAATGAACTGATACCGGCATGGATTTCTTTCCATCTTTTTCCATCATCTTCCCTACTGAAATCTTCGGGCAACTGTCTTTTCTCAAAAAACTCCTGGCGTGCGAAAGACTCGTGAAATCGACCCACGGAATCGCGGAGAAATGTATGGGATCGTCACCTCCGCCCGCAGGCAACAGGTTTGTTGAATTCTTAACCTCATCTATCACTTTGAGGGCTTTTTCATAGAACAATCCACTTTCTTCGTAGTAGTCGATATAGGAAAAACCGAAAGTGCCGTCAGGTCGTGCAATAGTAGATGAAGCGCGGACCACATCGAACAGGAAAACTTCGCCATCTATGACCCGATATCGGAAATTTTCGATGGCGTTCACAGCCTGCAAAGTCTTGTGCAGATACACCAAAAAGAACGAAACGCCCTGAGCCTTGGCTTTTCCATAGGCAATGGTGCAATCTACTGTAAACGTCAGTCCGAAAAACGGTTCCTCGAATTGGGAGAAAAAATCGAAATGATCTTTTCGGTTCCAGGTGGCTTTATCTATTTTGGTTTTCATGACGGGCTTTTTAGGGCTACAAAATTCGGGAATTATGAAGCCAGTTGGCCTGAATTATTGTTTATTATTATTTTTATTTTTTATTCTGTGCCCAAATAACCTTTAACTGTTAACTGTTACCCGTTAACTGTTAACCCAATTATTAATTGTTAATCGTTCATTGTTAATTACCTTTGCCCCATGCAAAAACGCCTCAATAAATTCCTCGCAGAAACCGGCCGCTGTTCACGACGCGAAGCCGACGTAATCATAACCGAAGGTCGTGTGACCGTAAACGGAAAACCTGCAGAAATGGGGATGCAGGTGAGTTTTGAAGACGAGATCCGGATTGATGGGAAACTGGTTGAGGAACGTCATGAAAAACCAATCTACCTGGCATTCAACAAACCACCCGGAATCGAATGCACCACGAACCAGGATGTGCGCAACAATATCATCGATTATATCAATTACCCCAAACGTATCTTCCCTATCGGCCGTCTCGACAAAGCCAGCGAAGGCCTGATTTTCCTGACAGATGACGGCGATATCGTGAACAAGATCCTTCGCGCGCGCAACAACCACGAGAAGGAATATATCGTGACGGTGAACAAACCCATTTCGAATAAATTCATTACGCGAATGGGCAACGGAATCCCAATCCTGGATACGGTGACGCGTAAATGTGTGGTGGAACAGATCAGTGAATTCGTATTCCGCATTATTTTGACACAGGGATTGAATCGTCAGATCCGCAGAATGTGTGAATATCTGGATTACGAAGTTGAAAAGTTACAGCGTGTCCGTATCATCAATATCAAACTTGACTTGCCATTGGGCCGTCATCGCGAACTGACCGACGCTGAAATCACGGAATTGCAGACGCTGATCGAGCCATCTTCCATGACCGAAGAAGCGAGCCTGCCAAAAGTGGAAACGACTCGGGCAAAAGAATTCACCAAACGGGAACCACGTGAGAAATATCCGGCGAAACGGGATTTCAAAAAACCGGATTCCGATGCTCCAAAACGTAATTTTTCAAGAAACGACACGCCTCGGGATGCATCGACCCCGAAAGATTACATCCGTCCAAAACGCACTGAAAATAGTGACGGAAGCCGTCCGAAATTCAACCGTGACGAAAAACCGCGTGATGTATCGGCACCGAAAGACTACAGTAAGCCTCGCCGCAATGAAGGCGATAATGACCGCCAGAAATTCAAACGTGACGAATCAAAACCCCGTGACGAACAACGCCCAAAAACCTTTACAACTCCAAAGCGTTTTGAAATCATCAAAAAAGACGATCCGCGTTACAAAGGCAAAGACGAGCTGTAAGACAATATCCTACAGACAGTTCGCGTTCATGGGTTAATCAACCTGACCAACATGAACATCAAGAAAACGGCCCTGATTGCTTTGGGCGCGACGGCCATAGCTGTGAGTTTCGGATTCGCCGGAATTATGGGCTTTCGGGCTTTTACCAAAAAAATATATACGAACCGCAGTTGCGAATGGGCCAATATCGATCATATCGAATTAAGGGCACGCATAAACATTCCGGCCATACGCGATTGTGACTGCAATTATGACGATACGCAAAAGCAAAAGACTTCCCTTTTCCATATCTCAACCGCCGTGGTCGATATGGACCAATATGTAAAGCGGAATCGGTTAAAGCTAAACCAACGCGCTGCCCAAAAAGCCACTGCGCTTTTCACCGATCCGGATTTGCGAAACGCTGAAAACCTGTATTTCCGATCCGGTTCATCGGCTTCACACGATTATGTCTTATTGCTGAACAAACAAACCGGAACACTCGGCGTACGCATCGATTATAAAGAATAATCCCATTTAAATATCATAGTCCCGAAACGGACAATCCTCAAAAGTAACAAGCTATGCTTGTCGCTAAAAACACACTATTGCACCAATATAACCCTTTTCCTATGAATACGTTACTTAAATTTTCGGCTGTTTTAATTATTGTTGCTGTTGCGTTTGTTTCGTTACGGCTGACGGAAAAACCTGTGAAAAAACACGAAATCGAGGACGTTGCCAAACAACGGTTACAAAACAATGCGGCAAAAGCTTTGAAATTCGTGACCGGAAAAAAAGACTACAATGATTCGTTGGTTTTTTTGATCGACATGAAAATTCCTATTCGTAAAAATCGATTCTTTGTGTATAATCTTAAACAGCAAAAAGTCGTTGATTTAGGTCTTGTCGCGCATGGAGACGGATCACATAAAGACAATGGTGACTTGGTTTTCAGCAACGTAAACAATTCCCATTGTACATCGCTGGGTAAGTATTCAGTTGGGGTAAGCTATGTGGGAAAATATGGAAAATCATATAAACTTCACGGACTTGACGAGACAAACAGCAATGCATTCGACCGCAATATTGTACTGCATGCGTATGAAGACATGCCATCTGAAGAAAATACGGATCCGGTCTATTTAAGTTTCGGATGCCCGATGGTAAGCACCAAATTCTTTAAACGACTCGAGCCTATCATTGATTCATCTGATAAAAAAATCCTGTTGTGGATCTATTACTGACGGACGATGATCTTTTTGGAAGTAACCGCGTTTCCATTGGTAATCTTCAGGATATACATACCGGAA
Organism: Flavobacterium silvaticum; assembly: GCF_012911565.1. Lineage (GTDB taxonomy): Bacteria > Bacteroidota > Bacteroidia > Flavobacteriales > Flavobacteriaceae > Flavobacterium > Flavobacterium silvaticum. Next base: position 249,931 of record NZ_JAAMPU010000108.1, read on the forward strand.
GCGAGACCTGGAATAGCAATTTGATTTTGTGAACCAAGATTCGATTCAATGACTTTCTGGCCGGTAACCGTAAAGATTTCCGCTTTTGCTGAAGCTGAAAAAATACCGTGGACATTAACTGTTTCGTAAGCCGGATTCGGATAGACCGAAAACACGACTTCGTGTTCCGACTTCAACCCTAATTGTTCCTGTAATGCCGTTATAGCCGCTTCCATATTTGGCAATGGACCAACGTTTCCGCCACTTCCCTGTGCGATTCCGGTGTCTTTCAACAAGGTACGGATATCTTGTGGAAGCATATAGGAACCTGTCTGCTCAAAATAATATTGCTGCAAAGCGACTACACAACCGGAAACCACCGGAGTCGCAGAACTGGTTCCGCTGAAAATGGTATACTGCTGATTATAATCGCCACCTATTTCGGCCGCATCACCGTATCCTGTCGCGTAGACATTGCTCGCCCAACCCTGGACATCGACGCGGCTGCCGTACGTACTGTATGAAATTTTATTGTGGCTTGTGTTAGGCGTTCCACCACCAACGATTATGGCTCCGCTGTCTCCGCGGTTCATATAATTTTGGTAAAATGTAGCATCGAGGTTCTGGTTTCCGTTTCCTGCGGCGGCTACAATCGTAATTCCACTGTCGGTAGCTGCTTTGACCAAATCCCAGGAAACCTGATTGAATTCTTCCGGGACATAAGCCGTCGAGGTTTGGCCGCCTGTCTGCATTTCAAAAATGATAACGTCGCCCGCAACTGAATTTTCAATCGATTGGCTTATGGCGAAAACACGATTATAGCCTGTTTCCTGCCATTCCGGAAACATCAGGAATTCAGCTGCATTGTATGACAATCCGGTGATTCCGTAGGTTCCGTTATCGGCACACATAATTCCGGTTACGGCAGTTCCATGATCTACGTAAGCCGGAGTCGCGTCAGATGAAATAGTCATGTCCGGTCCGAGCTGTACTGCTGCCACGTCCACGAATTCCTCGTGTTGCTTGTTCATGCCGTATTCCACATCGCGTATCCTGATTCCCGTTCCTGTCAGTCCCATATCGTGTGCATATTGCATGTTGACGCCAGGATCTGCTTCATAATACGTTTGGAGCGGACGGAAATCCGGCGTTGCCGGAGCGATATCTGCCGGAGGAACAATGGGTTGTTTCGATACCAGTTCACAATATCTTACGGCTGACAGGCGTTCGAGTTTTTCGGCAAGTGCCAATAATTCGGTATTATCGGCATTGGCCATATGGATTTTATAAATTCCCCTCAATACGTGTACAGCCGATGCATTGCCCTTGAATCTTTTGGCATCGGCTTCCATTTCTGACAATTTCTGGTTATTGATGGCAATACCTTTTTCAAATGTAAACTGATATTCCGCCTGAAGCGATTCGAGTTCCGGAAACTGGTAAACGAGAGTTTGCGTCAGTGTGCCTGCAGAAAGTACATCACTTGGCTCAAATGCCACATACAAATCATGCATGGCATCAGGTTTTTGCAAATGAAATTGTCCCTTGCGGTTTTGCGTGAAACCGATAACCGAAACCAACAGGATAATGGGAAGTAGAATTCTATTCATAGCATTAAAAATGAAAGCGTTGCTTTGCGGCAAATGTAACAATTTACCTTTTCCAATGGTCGGGAGGCGAAAATTTTAGGATATAAAAAAAGACCCGATTGGGCCTTTAATCTATTACTTTTTCAATTCGCGTTTCTGTTCGCGCGCCAGTAAGGTGTTCTTGAGCAGCATGGCAATTGTCATGGGTCCGACGCCACCCGGAACCGGCGTGATGTAAGACGCTTTTTTACTCACGTTTTCAAAATCCACATCGCCGGTAATTTTATAGCCTTTTTCCGAAGTTTCATCGGCGACGCGCGTGATGCCAACGTCTATTACGACTACATCGTCCTTAACCATTTCGGCTTTGAGGTAATTCGGGACGCCGAGGGCAGAGATAATGATATCGGCCTGAGTGGTAATCTGAGCAATGTTTTTAGTATAGCTGTGCGTCAATGTAACCGTCGAGTTTCCGGGAAAGCCTTTTCGCCCCATCAGAATACTCATAGGTCTTCCAACTATATGGCTTCGGCCGATTACAACAGTATGCTTTCCTTTGGTTTCAACGCCGTAACGTTCGAGAAGTTCCAATATCCCGAACGGAGTCGCAGGAATAAACGTACTCATATCAAGTGCCATCTTACCGAAATTCTCCGGATGGAAACCGTCAACATCCTTAGACGGATCAATCGCCATGATGACTTTTTGCGTATCGATTTGTTCCGGAAGCGGCAATTGCACGATGAATCCGTCTATATTGTCATCTTCGTTGAGTTCCTTGATTTTTTTGAGCAATTCGGTCTCGGAAGTCGTGCTTGGCATCTTGACCAGCGTCGATTCAAACCCGACCATTTCACAGGCCTTCACTTTGCTTCCTACATAGGTCAGGCTCGCGCCATCATTACCGACGATTACAGCTGCCAGATGCGGCACTTTTTCACCGTTGGCTTTCATTTTGGCAACTTCAGCCGCTATTTCGTTTTTGATGTCAGAGGAGACTTTTTTTCCGTCGAGAAGATTCATATGTAGTTGTTTGTTTTTAAAATCTGTAAATAAAAAAGACGCGTTCACACACGTCTTACTGCTTTACCTCATTCCAGGCATCTTACCCATCATCTTCATCATTTGCTTCCCGCCCGGGCCTTGCATCATCTTCATCATCTTGCTCATCTGGTCGAATTGCTTCATGAGTTGGTTTACCTGCTCTATTTTGGTGCCCGATCCTTTGGCGATACGGTTTTTGCGTTTTACATCTATAATGGACGGCTTGCTTCTTTCTTTTGGTGTCATCGCGTAAATGATCGCCTCGATATGCTTGAACGCATCATCTTCGATCTCTACATCTTTCATGGCTTTAGAAGCGCCGGGTATCATGCCGACGAGGTCTTTCATGTTACCCATTTTCTTGACCTGTTGAATCTGGGTAAGGAAATCGTCGAACCCGAATTCATTCTTCGCGATTTTCTTCTGGAGTTTACGCGCTTCTTCTTCATCGAATTGTTCCTGTGCGCGTTCCACAAGCGAAACTACGTCGCCCATTCCGAGAATCCTGTCGGCCATACGGGACGGATAGAATACATCAATGGCCTCCATCTTTTCGCCTGTTCCGACGAATTTGATTGGTTTGTTGACTACGGATTTTATCGTCAGGGCCGCACCACCACGCGTATCACCGTCGAGTTTCGTCAGGATGACACCGTCGAAGTTGAGCCTGTCATTGAACGCTTTCGCCGTGTTGACAGCATCCTGTCCGGTCATCGAATCGACTACGAACAACGTTTCCTGTGGCTGTAACGCTTTGTGGACGTTAGCGATTTCGGTCATCATTTCTTCATCGACAGCCAAACGGCCGGCCGTATCGACAATCACGACATTGAATCCGTTTGCCTTTGCGTGCTTGACACCGTTGAGTGCAATTTCGACCGGATTTTTGTTCTCCGGTTCCGAATAGACTTCAATACCAATCGAATCCCCGACCACATGCAGCTGGTTAATCGCCGCCGGACGATACACGTCACACGCAACCAAAAGCGGCTTCTTGTTTTTCTTGGTCTTGAGGTAGTTGGCAAGTTTTCCGGAAAATGTCGTCTTACCTGAACCTTGCAGACCGGACATCAAAATAACCGTCGGGTTTCCTGAAAGGTTGATTCCGGCTACGTCGCCACCCATAAGTTCCGTGAGCTCATCTTTGACAAGCTTGACCATCAATTGACCCGGCTGAAGTGTGGTAAGTACGTTCTCACCTATTGCCTTGTCCTTGACACGGGTCGTGAAATCTTTGGCAATCTTGAAGTTGACGTCGGCATCGAGCAACGCACGACGGACTTCTTTAAGGGTTTCGGCTACGTTGATCTCGGTAATCTTACCGTGGCCTTTAAGGATATGGAATGCTTTATCGAGCTTATCGGATAAATTATCGAACATAAGATAAAAATGAAGCTGCAAATATACAAAAGAAGGCGCAGCAATCAAGCGCTGTTTGCAATAGGATTGAGGTTTCCTAATTCTAATTCATATGGCGGTTTTACTCAATAGCTTCTCATTTCAAGTAAGCGGAATTCTACTTTTACCCAAGGTGAACGATTTTTCTGACCCAGAACAGAAGTATCGTGAATTAAGAAATTCCATTATAAAAAATCACGAATATCTGCCAGACATGAAAAAAATCATTTTCATTTTAACACTACTGTTTACTTTTTTTGGGAGTTATAGCCAGCAAACGGATGTATTCGATATTGCCCGAAAAGGCACCGTTGAACAAATGCGGACGTTATATGAAAAAACACCCGAAATCATCAATTCGGTAAATGATAAAAAATCGAGTCCGCTTATCCTTTCCACTTACCTTGGGAACACAGCCGTCGCTTTGTTTTTGGCAGATAAAGTCAAAAACATCGATTACAACAGCGGTTATGGAACGGCTGTGATGGCAGCCGTAATGTCTGCAGATATAGCCGTTCTCCAAAAACTGATTTCGCTTAAAGCCAATCTCAATCTTACCGACGTACATGGAAAAACCGCTTTGATGTATGCTGTTTTCTTCAACAAAAATGAGATTGCCCAACTGCTGGTAAAATCAGGTGCCGATAAAAACCTCAAGGACAAAGACGGAAAAAGTGCCCTCGATATCGCCCAATACAACAAGAACACCGACCTGATAATTCTGCTCGATCAATAAAACACAGCTATGAAAAAGATCTGCCTTAACATCGTCCTCGCTATTCCGACATTATTGATGGCACAACAAAAAACCACGGGAGTCGTACCCCTGATCAATGCCATGACCGCAAAAATCGATATGGACCAACCTACTTCTACGGTCACACTTACTTTGACCGGGCCGTCCAATCGGTTTTTTGCGCTTGGCTTCAACGCGACCCAAATGTCGGCCAATACGGATTGTGTCGTGATGACAAGCGCCACAATCTTGTCTGATATGAAACTTCCCGGCGGTCATTTCGCCCCTGCGGCAGATGCGGTAAATAACTGGACTATCCAAAGCAACACCACTTCCGGCACTACAAGAACCGTGATTGCTACCCGTCCATTTGTGGCAGAAACTTCCGATTTTACTTTTACCTATGCCATGACATCCATCAACCTGATTTTTTCACACCGCAATACATCGGGATATACGCTCAACGGGCACGGTGATAATTTCGGGAACCTGAACGCTCCGTTTACGAATGTTTTGGGAGGTGAAGACTTTAACCTGTTAAGTTCTGTCACCATCAGCCCGAATCCATCGACAGGAATTTTTATGATTTCAAAAAATGAACGGACGCCAATTTCAGCCCTGAACGTATATGACATCAACGCTAAACTCGTAAAAAGCCTAAGCTATCAGGAGAATCAATCCGTGGATTTGACAGGTTTGAATCCAGGTCTTTATTTTCTTGAGATTTCGAACGAATCAGATAAAACCGTCAGGAAAATCCTTATCGAATAATATGAATAGAAGAACATTGTTACTGCTGATTGGCTTACTGCTTGTCGTACTTGCCGGCGCAACAGGCTATTATTATATGATGAACGGAGGCCGGCGCGACATTGCATCCGAAGAATCGGCATATTCCATATCACCCGAAACCTTATTGGCCGAATTCACCACTAATGCCAATGAAGCCAATAAAAAATACCTCGAAAAACCTATTTCCGTCAGCGGAACCATTACTGCAATCAATACGCTTGATGTAACTGTTGGCGGAAACGTCATCTGCAGTTTCAGCACAGCGCCAAACCTGAAAACAGGTGCCAAAATAACCATAAAAGGCCGTGTGGTGGGTTATGACGATTTAATGAACGAAATACGACTTGACCAATGCGCACTAGAAAACCAACAACCATGAAGCACCGGATTCTGCTGATACTACTATTATTCAATTTCGCAGCTTTTGCACAGGAAGACTTGCTGCAACAACTCGACACCGTGAAACCGGCTGAAAAGCAAGTCGAAATCGCCGCATTCAAAGCACTGCAGATTGGCAATATGCAATCGACGAAACTCACGGCAAAAGGCGAATGGTATGTAATCATTTCGCACCGGTTCGGGGACTTGACCCAGGGCTTCGATAATTTCTTCGGATTGGACGATGCCAATACTAAACTCGGGGCGATTTATGGGATTACCGATTGGCTTTCGGTTGCAGCGACTCGTCATACGGCCGGAAAGGTTTATGAACTCGCCGTGAAGTATCGGTTTGCGAGCCAAAAGATTGATGGTTTTCCGGTAACGATCGTGGGCTACAATACTATGGACATCAATTCCGAACTCGATACGGATGTGTATCCGAACCTCAAATCGAGCCAACGGTTCGCCTATTCGACCCAATTGCTGATCTCACGAAAAGTAAGCGAAAAGCTTTCGTTTGAAGTTGCGCCAATGTTCATCTACAAAAACCTGTATGATCCTACAATCGAAAACCAGAAGCAATTCGTAATTGGAACCGGCGGACGCTGGAAAGTCGCCAAACGCATCAGCATCAACCTCGAATACGGCTGGCAAATCGACAATCCGTATTGTTCCATCACACACAATCCGCTCACGGCTGGAATCGATATTGAAACCGGCGGACATGTGTTCCAGCTCGTTTTCTCAAATACGCAGCTCATGAACGATGTGGGTGTTTTTGCAAATCCGGCTTCCAAACTCGACGGTGGCGGAATTTTCTTTGGATTCAATATGTACCGTGTTTTTTAAATCGTACCATGAAAAAAATCAGCATTATACTTACAGCAATCGGAATAGTGGCATTTATGGGTTGTGATCCGGCGACTTACGAAGACATTTCCCCGGAAGTTCCGGAAGTCGTCACCTATTCGGCCAACGTCAGACCCATCATAGAAAACAGCTGCCTCAGTTGCCACAGCGTCGCAACGGACAATCAGGAACCGAATCTTGAAACCTACGAAAACGTAAAGCATGCGGTGGAAGAACACGGGTTGCTCGACCAGATCGCGGCTCCGTCAGGCCAGGGAATGCCTCAGGATTTACGGTTGCCGCAGCCGCAGATTGACCTTATTACCATTTGGGCCCAAACCGGCTTCAACCCTTAAAATATCAGTTATGAAAAATATGATTATTGCTTTGATCTGTGGCTTTTCGGTCCTTGCATCGGCACAAAAAATCAGTACACGTTCCGGCCAGGTTAATTTTGAGGCTTCCATGCCTGCGTTTGAGGAAATTGCGGCGAAGAACAACACCGCATCGGCCGTATTGGAAACCGATAGCGGGAATTTTGCATCACTTGTCCTCATCAAAGGCTTCAAATTCAAAGTCCCGTTGATGGAAGAGCATTTCAACGAGAATTATATGGAATCGGACAAATTCCCCAAGGCGACGATCAAAGGAACGATCAAGAATTTCGATAAGTCAAAAATTGGCTCGGCTCCTGTATTATTCGACTTTGAAGGCGATTTGACGATCCATGGCATAACGAAGAAACTCAAGACCAAAGTACAACTGTCATCTGCATCGGGAAAAACAAAACTGACATCCGATTTCAAAATAAAACCGGCCGATTTTAACATTGAAATTCCATCGGTCGTTAAAAGTAAAGTAGCTGAAAATGTTTCTGTTTTGGCCACTTTCGTCCTGGAGTGATTGATCAATGGCTATGAATCCTGTAAGAATTACGTAAAATGCTATACGGCAAGCCAATCGCGTTGTAGGTAGTTTTACATCGAACAGAAAAACCATTGGCCATGAAATCGTCAATCACACTCAAGACAGCCCTTCTGACCACTTTTGTGGTACTATTCATAACGTTACTTACCGCCTGCAGTTCATCCATCAAAGGAACGGCATCGGACAGGACGGGAACCAACGGAGCCACGAATGGAACGGGGAAAATTGCTAAAAGCCTTTGATTTTTATCGAAGCAATGAAAAAGAAAGCCGATCGTAAGACCGGCTTTTATTTTTTATTTATTGCCCACAGCAAGGCGATAATCCGTATAAAGCCTGGATTTCAGATGGAATCAGCGCACGGTTGTAAATGGCGACATCGTCTATTTTTCCTGTATAATTTCTGCCTATAATTAAGTTACCGATATCTTCTACCGTCACCGGTGAAGCACCGCAATTGGCTAATCCGGTAACCGTTTGCTGAAGCTGTCCGTTGATGTAGATGGACATATTTCCGGTTGACTGTGTCCAGGTTGCTGTTAGATAATACCACGTATTTTGTTGTGAAAGCACGTTGGACCAGGCCGAATTGTAAGCCCCGAAAACAGCACGACGGTTATCATACAATCCAACAGACCATTGCCCGAACCTGTCCGGACATTGCAATCCTTCGCCCCGGCTTATGAGCGCTTCATAATCGGTCAAATCTGTAGCCGGCTGATACCAAAGCGAAAGGCTTAATCCGGTGAGGTTGTCCAGCGCAGTTGTGTTTGATGATGACAGATACGTTTGCGTGACATAATTGAACAGCATGGCGCAATCCGGGTTCCCGTTTCGATCCGGAGCAGACACAACGGAACCGCTGTTTGTCAAATCCATGGAGCCTATTTCATCATTAAGGCTTCCGTTCCTGAAACCGTAAAATGCAATCAGGCCTGAACGAAGATATATGGGAATGCATGGTTCCGGATCTGGCGAAACTTCGCAATGCGAACCTGACGTGTTTATTGCGGCTATAAGTTCCTCGTTGGAATTGACCTCGATAGTTTCTCCGTTGCCATATGTTGCCGACATCGGATACTCAAGCGAAAAATAAAAACCTTCCTGGAGATTGGTCAGATAGGAGTAGAATTCCGCGTCATTTGTGAATGCATAATTATCGAGAAGCTGATTGTTGCTGTCGTATTCATAAACCGTAATCGGATAATTGAGGTTGATACAGTCGACGGAATCGTCTATGCCGGAACAATCAGAAGCTGCGGCATCAAATTCCTGCTGGTTGTTTACGATAAGGGTTGAATGATCGGGTCGAACCAATGTCACCGGAAAAACAAGCCCGGTGTAAAATCCGGAGGGAATCGAATCGAATTCCGAATAGGCCCAGGTATTGGTAAGTTCGATTGGCAGTCCGTTAAAACTGACGCTGTACGGAAGCTGGATTTCGACACAATTGCTGCTGTCGATCACGTTATCCACAGACGTCTCGCTCATGGTGACATGGACAAGCAGATCGGTCAGGTTGGATGTAAGCTGAAGTGTCGACGGATCTTCGACAATAGTAGTTTCTTCTTCCTGGCACGAAAGAAAAATCAATGCAATCAAACTAAAAATGAAGCCTTTACCTGTCTTTCCCATACTTTCCCGCTGGCTTTTCCTGGTTAAAAACACAAAGGAATGGAAAAACCCTACTGCGATTAGCTAATTTTGTACTGCTGCCCAAACGAACAACTGCCACAAAGGTAGGGTAAATTGATTTCCAACTGTTCCATAACCAACAAAAAGCAGCAATTCCGTTTATGGATGCCCATTGTTCCGTTACCGGTGTTTGCGAAGAATCTGTGTTTTCGTCTTTATTCAGGACGCATGCACGCACGTTGCGCAACTATTTGTTTTATAAGTTCGGCAACGAGGAAAAGGCAAATGATTTATCTCAGGAAGCCTTTTTGAAATTATGGGAAAACTGTGCGAATGTGCCCAAAGAAAAGGCGAAATCCTTTTTGTATACCGTGGCAAACAACGCAGCTTTGAACAAGATTGCGCATGACAAAGTGGTACTTGCCTTTGAAAAATCAAGTTCCATGAAGAATAAGGTTGCAGAAAGTCCGGATTTCATTTTAGAGGAATCTGAGTTCGAAGACAAATTGCAAAGAGCGATCGGGAATTTGACCGAAGCACAACGGACGGCTTTTTTGCTGAACCGGATCGATGGAAAAAAGTATCACGAAATAGCGGTGATGCTTGAAATCTCGGTCAAAGCGGTAGAAAAAAGAATCAGTGGCGCCTTGGTTGCCTTGAGAAGAGAAATAGAATTTATAAAATGAACTTGCCCTAAAAGTTCGAAACAGATATGAAAATGGAATCACAACACGACCTTGCCAAATGGCTTTCAGGCGAAATGACCGACGCAGAACGTACGGCTTTCGAGCAATCTGAAGGTTATGCAACCTATGACAGGATCGCGAAGGCCAGCGCCCATTTAAAAGCGCCGGATTTCAATGAAGATGAAAGGCTGATGGAAATCTATTCGTCAGAAAAAACAATCGAGACGCCTGTCCGCCAACTTCGCCCGATGCGTTGGATCTACGCTGCGGCCGCAATCCTTGTGATTAGCCTGGGCGTTTTTGCGTTGTATCCGACAGAAAAATCCGTCGATGCGATTGCGGCAAACGGCCACCAGAAACAAATTTCCCTGCCCGATGCTTCTGTCGTCACAATGAATTCAGGTTCTGAAATCAAATACGATGTTGCAAGTTGGGACAAACACCGCAAACTCACTCTTGACGGAGAAGCGTTCTTTAAAGTAGCCAAAGGAAAACGATTCGATGTAGTGACTTCTATCGGAACTATTTCTGTAATCGGAACACAATTCAATGTAAGGGAACGCGACAACAGACTGGAAGTAGAGTGTTTTGAAGGAAAAGTCAAAGTAGCTTCGGGCAACAACAGCATTTTACTTACCAAAGGAATGATCGTGGTCTATGAAAACGGAAAACAGGTCGACGCCTATCCGACTTCGGCCGGGAGTCCTTCCTGGATGCGTGGCGAACTCAGATTCAATTCAAGCAAATTACGCGACATCGTCTCTGAACTGGAGCGTATCTACAGTATCGAAATCACCGATAATTCACGTCAATCGGACGTCCCTTTTACAGGTTCACTCCCAGCCGACGATCTCGAAAAAGCACTTCAGATTCTTTGTAAAACCTACAACCTAAACGCCCGGACAGTTCAAAATAAAGTGGTACTTTCGGGGAATGAATGAATTCAGGATCTGGCTGATTTTCCTGTTGTTTGCCGCATTCGGGTTACATGCCCAACACGGCAACAAGGAACGAATTCCACTTCTTGACATCATTGCTGAAATTGAGATTGACCATAAGGTCCGGTTCAGTTATCTGGATCAAACCATTGCCGGAATTTTCGCAATCCCACCTGATCCAAAACTATCACTTGGCGCCAAAATACAATGGCTGCGCGTCCAGACCGGGCTTGAGTTCGACTTTAGTTCGCCGGCATCCATCACCATCACCAAACCAATTGTCTTTACACCCGAACAGAAAGATTCCATCCGGATTGAAAAACTCGAAGAGGTCGTTGTGCATCAATACCTTACAAGCGGGATCAGTCGAAAACAAGATGGAGCGACAGTAATTTCACCTCCAAAATTCGGGTTGCTTCCCGGTCTTACGGAGGCCGATGTTTTGCAGACGATGCAGCAACTTCCCGGAATCACAAGTGTTGACGAAACCATTTCGAACATCAATATCCGCGGAGGCACACACGACCAGAATTTATTTCTATGGAACGGAATCCGGATGTTCCAGACGGGTCATTTCTTCGGACAGATTTCGGCTTTCAATCCGACGATTCCCCAAAAAATTACCGTCTATAAAAACGGAACACCCGCCAGTCTTGGGGAAAGTGTTTCAGGAACCGCGGATATTGTCACCCAGACCGATTTGAATGCTCCTGACATGGCCGAAATCGGGGCGAACATGATTGCGGCACAGGCATTCGTCAGGGCAAAATTGTGGAAAAATGGAGCCGTGACGATTTCAGGAAGACGATCGCTTACCGATTTTTTCGATTCGCCGGCTTATAAAAGTTATTCAGATCGTGTGTTCCAGAATACCGTCGTCACAAATCTGCAAAACGACGAAAACATCACTTATGAAACCGACAAGGACTTCTATTTTTACGACCTGTCGCTTCAGCTACACCAGAAAATAGCCCAAAAGCACGATTTTATCCTCAGCGGAATCCTTATTGAAAACGAACTCGCCATTGACCAGCGCCGCTATCAGGATGGAACCATACTCAGCGGCAGAAGCGTTTTGCAGCAATCGAGTTGGGGAACGGCTGCAAAATACACCTACACTATTAATGAAAATACGGAAATCGGGGCACAATGGGCGCTTTCGCATTTTGTACTGAACGGGGTAAATACTTCTGTCCAGAACGACCAATCGCTTTCCCAGCAAAACGAGGTGTTGAGCAACGATGTGCAAATCCATGGCAATCACAGATTCAGCGAAACGCTTTCGGCAACAGCTACTTATGAATTTTCCGAAACATCGATGGAAAATTATGACAGTACTACCCTACCGGATTTTGAGCGCAATGAAAAACGGGTCATGCGTTCACAAGCGTTGTCGGGCCAGGCAAATTGGATTTCAGAGTCTGGGAAATGGATTGTGCGTCCGGGACTTCGACTTAATTATTTCGGTCGGGCCAGATTATTCCGGATGGAACCGAGGTTGAATTCATCCTACCAAATCCAGAATAAATTGCGTCTTGAGCTTATGGGCGAATTCAAAAGCCAGAGTGCGGCCCAGATCATCGATTTACAACAGGATTTCCTCGGACTTGAAAAACGGCGGTGGGTGATGTCGAATCAACAGGAAATCCCGATTGAAAAAAGCATGCAGGCTTCCGTAGGACTCATTTATGAACCGGAAAACTGGCTGTTCACGGTTGAATCCTACTACAAACGGGTGACGGGAATTTACAGCGGGACACAATCGTTCCAGAATCAATTGGAATTCGAGAAGATTATAGGACGCTATGATATTATCGGGGCCGAAATACTCGCACAACGCCAATGGGGGAAAATACGTTGCTGGCTCAGTTATTCAATAAACCATAACGATTATACTTTCAAGACGTACAATCCGCAACAATTCCCGAACAATTTCCATTTGGCGAATGCAGCCACTTGTGCAGGAATTTACGAAAGCAAACAATTTAAAGTGGCCTTGGGCGCCAAATGGTTTACCGGCAAGCCACAAACATATCCGATTGGAGAAAGCACCGATAATGGCACCATACTTTACGAATTGCCAAATTCATCGCGGTTGCAGAGTTATTTCCAGATGAATTTATCAGCTACGCATATCTGGCAACTTTCAGGAAAAGGTCAGCTATCGGCAGGCATTTCGATCATGAACCTTTTGAATACAAGATGTGTCATCAACAGATATTACAGATTGGACGATACTGAAAATATAGAACGTATTGATACGTACTCACTCGGGAGAACGCCGAATATAAGCTTGAAATTCTCTATTTGATTGATTCGCATTGCAGATTTGTCCAGGTCAAGATTTTGAAAGCCATTGAACTTTTCCGTCTGATGTCTTTCGTTCGTTTTCGGTACTTGTTTCACGCCTTTATGAATTTTTCTATAACTACCTCGTTAACTTTCCTGACTTTCCCGACTTTCCCGACTTTCCCGACTTTCCCGACTTTCCCGACTTTCCCGACTATAGCTTCGCTCAGTTCGTCTTCGGCTCGTGTTCCGACTTCTACAACTCTTCCTGAAATTTCAATTTAACATTTGATACAGAAAAAATGTATCTATATTATTTCCGGATTTCGTAGGGACAACACCGGCCCCTCCCCGTTGCAAGATACTTCTTCCTGAAATCAGTCAGATACAGAAAAACCACCTTAAATGTTAAAAAGATTATTCCGTTTTTTTCGGTTTATATACGACTTCCGATCTTCCGACATCAAACTTTTCAGCTCCTTTAAAACTGAAAATAAATAAACGGCTGAGGCCCGCTTGTAGCCGTAGCATAGACAACCCAATAGGTCAATGAGAGCACAATGGCTTTTCCGACAACAGGCAATCTATCAAACGAATTCTTCATCAAATCGATCACTTTTGACGGAAGGAAATGCCATAAATAGCCTATCAGCATCACAATAAATACATTCCGGTAACCTGAAATCACGGTGAGCCATTCGTCAGGATGGAACTGTAGTTTACCAATCATACCAATCACATCAAAGGCCGTAGCAAAATCTTTGGCACGGAAAAATATCCAGCAGAACACCACAAAATGAAACGTAAGGACAACCTGAAATGCATGTGAAACCAGATTTTTCGGCCAGCGGACAATGCCTTTGAACAAACGCTCAATGACCAAGGCCAACCCGTGCAACACGCCCCAAATCACGAATTTCCAGGATGCGCCGTGCCACAATCCTCCCAAAAGCATGGTCAGGAACAGGTTCAGATAGGTGCGGAATTTTCCTTTCCGGTTTCCGCCAAGCGAAATGTACAGGTAATCGCGAAGCCATGTCGATAACGATATATGCCATCTTCTCCAGAATTCAGTGACCGAAGCCGATTTGTATGGTGTTCGGAAGTTTGTCGACAACCTGAAACCCATGAGCATCGCGATACCAATGGCCATATCTGAATAACCTGAAAAGTCGCAGTAAATCTGGATGGTGTATCCATACGACGCCATCAGGTTTTCAAAAGCCGTATATAACTTTGGTGCATCGAAAACACGATCGACGAAATTGACCGATATATAATCGGAAATGACTGTCTTTTTAAGCAATCCACCTATAATCAGGAACAAAGCATAGTTGACTTCTTCCCTTGACAGCGTAATTTTTTTATAAATCTGCGGCAGAAATTCAGAAGCCCGGACTATTGGCCCTGCGACCAATTGCGGAAAGAAAGACACAAAGAACATATAATCCAAAACGTTCTTCGTCGGTTGGAGTTCCTTGCGGTAAATGTCGATGATGTAACTCATCGACTGGAATGTGTAGAACGAAATTCCGACCGGCAAAATGATCTTATGGAACGGGATGTTGCCGTCAAAAATACCGTTGTAATTCTCGATGAGGAAGTTGGTGTATTTGAAGTATCCGAGGAAACACAGATTGAGGACAACACTGAGAACCAGGTAAAACTTCCTGTACGCCTGCTGGGTTTCCTGATACAGCAATTTAGCCAGATTGTAATCTGTGACACCTGAAACAATGAGCAGGAAAAAATACAATCCGCTCGATTTGTAATAGAAGAACAACGAGAAAGCAAAGACATAGAAATTACGCAACGCGTGTGTCTTTGACTTTAACGTCAAGGCATAAATAGGGTAGAAAACAAGGAACATACCCAGGAAAACCGGTGTGTTGAATAAAATCGGTTCCTTTGGATTGAAGACAAACCAATCCTGGTAATGTGCCGACAGCCAAACCATTATGTCATTCCAGCTCATCATGGTTTGTTGGTTTTATAGTCGTTATAGCCATTTAAAATCGCTTCAGACAGCAAGGTGCCTTGTTTGTCGTAGCCTTTGTGTGTATAATGCACGCGGTCGCCTCCGATGATTCCCCGGGCCGCATTACGCATCACGCCTTTGGATCCGCCGAACAAATCGTATAAATCCCAAACGGCATAACCAGATGTCGCAGCCATTTCGATGATCTTTTTAGCGTAATCTTCGGCAAACGTATTGGCATAACGACGACGGAATAAAGATGGCGGCGGCGTAGAAATCAGGAAGACCGCTTGTGGCAGCTGGCTTTTGACACTTTGCAAAAAGCTCTGGAGCTGGATCATGTAGTCGGCAGCAGACATTTTATCGAACGATTCATTCGTGCCGAGCGACAATACGACCAAATCCGGCTGCAACGCTTTAAGCTCTTCAAAAAATGCCGGATACTTTGAATAATCTGAAAACTTGGCCCCGTTAACACCGATGCTGTGATAGATCAGTCCGGGCAAATCGTTCTCAAGGACCAATCCGCTCAAAGCGAAATCTGAAGCCCCAGTTGCCGGAAGCAGGTAAATTTTATCCAAAGCCGGATCGCTGTGGTAAAAATGGAAATCCGGCGCGGCTTCCATCACGAGTGGAATGAATTCAGACCGTTCGACCTTTTTGGCTTCCATCTGATTCGTCGGGATCTTTAGTGTTTTTCCGGCGCGGATACGATCGTTCTTAAGGCCGTTAGCTTTTTTGATTGCCGAAATGCTGACGTTGTATTTCTCAGCGATGCTTCCAAGCACTTCCCCGTTTTTGATGCGGTGCGTGATTTTTTTCGGAACAGTCGATTCCAGCACAATGGTACGTTTGGCAACGGCAATATCGAATAGGTTTTTGTTGTCAGGCGTGACCACTTTGACCGTATTGAATGCATTTATATCAGTCTTCGCATCGAACTCGATTACGAAATCACGGGCTTTTGTAGTCAACGCATTGCCACTCAACCCAACCGGGTTTCCGTTAGGCGTGTTGATGTTTCGGTAGCCGTTCCAGTTGGCATTCGATGTGAATTTGTAGTCAGACGAACCGTTCGTTCCGGCAAGTCGGTGTGGAAAAACGAAGCCACGGCCGGCATTTCCAAAGTGGGATTGAAGGACTTTGCGGACTTTATCGGTCATCAGATCGGCCTGGATGTGCGAATCGCCAATATGGACAATATTGACCTTCGTGTTTTTACTGGCTTCAAGCTGGGCAAGTTTTTCGTAGAACGATGAAATGTTATCGGCGAATTGGATACGATTGGCTGGCAAAACCTCAACGGCTGTCGTATCGACCGAAACGGAATCGACAGCCACCAAAGTAGTATCTGTCTGGCCCATCATCGGGACAAAACACAAAAGCAAAAGTGACAGACACAACTTATTCATCGGCCGTGTTTTTTGAAATCGTGTCTGCCGATTCTGGTTTAACGACTTCCGGTTTGGCCGCTTTACGCAACTCTTTATATTGATCGTAAGCTTGTATCAGTTGGCCGTACAACAACGAAGCGATTTTTTTAGCGCCTTTGAAATTCGGGTGTGTGTAATCTTTTCCGGCCATCGCTGGTTCTTCCTCGACCCATTTGACCATGGAACCATTCCCACCCATGAGCATGTACAGGTTAGCGAATCCGGATTGTGTCTTTAAGGCGAAACGTTTCTGTGAATTCGATAAAGGGACCACAGCGGAATCGGTCTTCATTTCCGTTCCGTATTTGCTGGCTTTATCGGCAGTCGATACCACAAGGATCACAGCTCCTGGAAAACAGTCGTGCAATCTTTTGACAGTTTTGGTCATTGCGCGTTCGTACCAGCTGTAATCTTTTGTGCCGTAATTGAGCACATTGGTTCCGTAGTGGAGAATGACCAAATCGTATCCGAGTTTGGCCTGGAATGCATTCATGAGCGATACATTGAACATCGAAATCGGGATTCCGGAATTACCGCGTTGGGAGAAATTATCCACGTGTACGCCTTTTCCGTCGTCGAAATTAAAACCGTAGACCGGAATCGAATCGGCCTGGTTGAAATTGACTTTTATGGCTTTCGATGATCCGGAGAGCAGGTTGACGGTATTCAAAAGCCCGGACATCGTCAGCTTTTTATAAATGGTGTCTTTTCCGGAAACATAGGAAACCGTTGCTTTATCGTTGCCCGATCTTCCGTAGAACAGCGTCGCTTTGCCTAAACTTTTGTTGAATTTTCCGCGACCAATCTGGTAACGGACCCATTCCGTATGCGCCGTATCGTTCGCAAAAAACACATGGCCATTGACGCCGAAAGGACGCTTCGGATATTTGACGTTCAAGTACGACTGCATTTTCCAGTTTGCGGAATAATCGTGTTTGATGGAGTTTCGAGAGGCCGCAGATTCAGATGTAATCGATACGAAACCGACGCCTTCACCACCGAATTTTTGCTGTAAATCATTGCGGAAATCCTGAACAATCATATCGCCATCGGTCATCGAATCGCCATAATATGCAATCCGGACATTGCCCTCACCCGAGTTTTCAAGTTGGTACAACTTTTCAAAAAACGGGATCAGGTACTGATTGCCTTTGTAATCTTCGAATTTCTCGTCTGGGAACGTGACCCCATTTGTTTCGTAATACGTTACGGGCTGATCGTCAAGCGGATCGCCTGTAGTCGCTTCCGGTGTCTTATCGATTGAATCCGGCGCCGCTTCAAAGGCATCGATGAGCATACTGTCAATCAGGACATTCTTGGTCGTTCCGGCTTTGTCCGAGAAAATCTTATCCGGCAAAACACGCTTGATCCCAAGGAAAAACACCGCGGATAGCAGCAATATCAGGAAAGATGAGAAGAAATATGATTTAGGTGATGCCCCCAATTGTTAATTATTAATTGTTAATTATTAATTGAGCCTACATCCGTTCAGGAACTTCAATCCCCAACAATCCGAATCCAGACTCGATGACTCGACCGACGATTGCCGAAAGACGCACGCGGAAATCACGGATTTTTTCATTTTCGGTTCCCAAAATAGGTACCGACTGATAAAATGAATTGTATTCCTTGACGAGCTCATAGACATAATTGGCAACCAGAGCCGGTGAATGTGCAGCCGCGGCTTCCTGTATGATTTGTGGATATTGTCCGATTATTTTGAGAAGCTCCTTTTCCTTTTCGTGCAATTCCAAAACCGCTGACCCGGCAGATTGTGGCTCAGTCGCTTTTCTCAGGATCGATTGGATACGGGCGTAGGTATATTGAATGAAAGGCCCGGTATTTCCGGCAAAATCCACCGATTCTTCCGGATTGAAAAGGATACGCTTTTTTGGATCGACTTTAAGTATGTAATATTTGAGTGCGCCAAGCCCGATTTCGTGATACAGCTTTTGCTTTTCGGCATCGGAATAACCTTCAAGCTTGCCGAGTTCTTCCGATATCGTTTGGGCTGTCTGCGTCATTTCATCAATCAGGTCATCTGCATCAACCACAGTACCTTCGCGGCTTTTCATTTTTCCGGAAGGCAAATCGACCATTCCGTAAGACAGATGATACAGGTTTTCAGCCCAGTCGAAACCTAGTTTTTTGAGAATCAGAAACAACACCTTGAAGTGATAATCCTGTTCATTCCCGACGGTGTAAACCATTCCGCCTGTGTTTGGATAATCTTTGGAACGCTGGATTGCGGTTCCGATATCCTGGGTCATATAAACAGCAGTTCCGTCTGAGCGAAGTACGATTTTACGGTCGAGGCCTTCATCTGTCAGGTCGATCCATACCGAACCATCAGGGTCTTTTTCAAATACACCTTTGTCAAGGCCATATTGGACGGTTTCCTTACCCAGAAGATACGTTTGGCTTTCGTAATAATAACTGTCGAAATCAACGCCAAGTGACTTGTAGGTTTCGGCAAAACCATCGTAAACCCATTGGTTCATCTTGTTCCAGAGCACGAGCGTTTCAGGGTCGCCGGCTTCCCATTGACGCAGCATTTGCTGGGCTTCCAAAAGGATTGGGGCATTTTTCTTCGCATCATCTTCTGACAATCCGTTCAGTTTAAGCTGATCGATTTCAGCTTTGTACGCCTTGTCGAAAGCCACATAATAATTGCCGACAAGTTTGTCGCCTTTTAAATGGGTCGACTCCGGAGTTTCGTTCTTTCCGGATTTCTCCCACGCCAGCATCGACTTGCAAATATGGATGCCGCGATCGTTGATGATTTGGGTTTTGACGACTTTATTTCCGGCCGCTTCGAGGATTTTTGCCACTGAATATCCGAGAAGAATATTGCGGACATGTCCCAAATGCAGCGGTTTGTTGGTATTGGGCGAGGCGAATTCCACGAGTATTGTTTTGGAAGAAGCATCGGCGTGTTTTCTACCGAATTCATGATTGGCCAGAATCTGCCCGAATTCTGAAATATAATAACTGTCCACAATCACAATGTTCAGAAAGCCTGACACCATATTGTAGCGAACCACTTCGGCCACATGGGTAACAAGATAATCGCCTATCGCCTGCCCGATTGCCATTGGATTTCCTTTAATCACTTTGAGCAACGGAAAAACCACTAACGTAATGTCACCTTCGAAATCACGTCTGGTTGCTTGGAATTCAAGACTTTCGACTTCGATTCCATACAGGGACAAAACGGCCTGTTTTACGTTGGCTGTCAGCAGCGACTGAAGGGTTGACATGGTGATTCCAAAATTTAAGCGTGCAAAGATAGGTTATTTGTTGGGAGATTGGAAGTTCGGGAGTTTGGAAGTCAGAAAAGTCGGGAAAGTCAGCAAAGTCGGAAAAGTTCAGAAAGTTTGGACATGAGAAGAAGGGAGCTGAGCGAAGCCAAAGTTGGGAAAGACGGAAAGTTTGAAAGTTAAGACTTGGGATGCAGGCAAACCAATTTTATTTGAAGTCGGACTTCGGAATTGTTAGCAATAGAAAAAAGGCTGGTACTTAAAAAGCTTGAAAGATTTAACAAAAAGTACATAAAAAATGTAACAGACGCAATTCGGGATTTTGTAGGGAACACCATTGTCCCCTCCCCAGTAGAAATGTACAAGTTCCAGAGATAAGCTGGGTACAGGAAAAATATATTAAATCATAAAGTTTGAGGTAAAATCCTTAAGACAGTAAGATTTTAAGTATGAATCAGAACTTGGACAGAAAATAGTAAAAGCTTAGGTAATGCCTTAAAAGTCTCGACCTGAGCCGTAATTGTCATGACAAAGCTTAAAAGCACAATCGGGATGGTTGCTGCTTTTTTTACAAATAAACGGGAGCAGATAATCTGATAAAAAAATACCAACTTTCTGAAAATCTGATAATCCAGTAGTGCCTTCTCAAACATTAACTCAATATTAAATTGTAAGAATTTTATTTGTGAATTAATTTATTTTATGCATTTCATCGATATTATTTGCATTTAATCGATTTACGCACGCATATTTGCCTCGTCAAAAATAAATCAAATTTAAAACACGCGGCACCGCCTCAAATCGCCAAGATGTTATGAAAAAATTCTTACTCCTACTAACTGTCGGGTTTTGCTTGCCAGTTTTGTCTCAACCTATAACGGTGAGCACAGATTCCTACACGGTTCCCCAACTCGTGAACAGCGTCCTTATCAATTCGCCCTGCGTTTCAGCAACGAATGTGACCTGGAGCACCGGAAGTAATTTTGGTACGACAAACGGTATCGGGTTCTTCCAGAATACCAATGCCGGATTTCCAATTCAGTCCGGTGTTGTACTTTCTACGGGAAGTGCGACCAATGCTTCGGGTCCTAACACTACCTTGCTCAGCGACGGAAACAACTCCTGGCCGGGTGATACCAGCTTGGAAAACACATTGGCCGCTTCAGGTATTGCGATGAACTCTGTTAATGCAACGGTTCTGGAATTCGACTTTACGCCTATGTCGGCACAATTCAGCTTTGATTTCGTGTTCGCCTCTGAGGAATACGGAAATTACCAATGCCAATTTTCAGATGCGTTTGCTTTTTTGTTGACCAATGTCAACACCGGAATAACCACAAACCTTGCAGTAGTTCCGGGCAGTAATTCGCCTATATCTGTTGTTACCATTCGTGATTTCTTATACAATTCTTCTTGCCCGTCTGCCAATGCACAGTACTTCGGAAGTTTTAACGGAGGCTCCAATGCAGCAGGATCGGCGACAAACTTTAACGGACAGACGGTTTTGATGAATGCATCGGCAGTACTTACACCAAATGTGCCTTACCACATCAAGCTGGTCATTGCAGACAGGACTGACTATGAATCAGATTCTGCCATATTCATCGCATCTGACAGTTTCAACATTGGACAGGATGTTTTGGGTAACGATTTGACAATCGCCAACGGTGGAGCTATCTGCCCCGGGCAAACCGCCACGCTGGATACAGGATTAACCGGCCCATATACATTTACATGGAAACGCAACAATGTACTGATCAGCGGCCAGACAGGATCTACGCTTGACATTACGCAGGGCGGAACCTATGAAGTCATATATGACAATACTACTGACGGATGTCCGCCGGTTTCAGACCTTATCACGGTACAGTACTATCCGACGATGACAACCCCTAACCCAGTCAACCTGTTCCGTTGTGGTACAGGAGCTGCAACGTATTCCTATAATCTTGCTTTGAATACGCCTGTCGTTTCCGGTTCTTTGTCACCTGCGCCGGTAGTCACCTATCATGCCTCAGAAGCCAATGCCAACTTAGGGACAGGCAATTTACCTTTGAACTATAATGCCGCTCCGGGCACAACGGTTTATGTCCGTATCAAGAATGCCACTACGGGTTGTTATATCGTTAAATCTTTCGTTTTGGACACCACTACAGGACCTACTGCTGCCCAAGCTCCGGATATGACTGCCTGTGAACGCTCTTATACGCTTCACAATGGCATCTTCTCTTTTAACGACCAGACACCAATAATACTGAACGGACAATCGTCGGCAACTACGCAAGTTTCTTATTATACCTCATTGGCGAATGCACAATCCGGAACCAGTCCATTGTCGAGTGTAGGCTACGTAGGAAACAACAATACCGTAATCTATGTCCGCGTGCAGAATGCGTCCGATACAAACTGTTATGTAACCTCTTCGTTTACACTTCACCTTATACCGCTTCCTCCTGTTGACTCGTTTGAAGACGTGGTTGTATGCGATAGCTATACGTTGATGCCTCTTGTAAACGGAAATTACTTTTCGGCACCGAATGGTGGTGGAAACCCAATGCATGCCGGCGATGTGATTACCGAAACAGCCACTATCTACATTTACAACTCAACAGGTACGGAACCAAATTGTGCCGGAAACAGCAACTTCAAAGTTACGGTTGTCAAGCCAGAAGACATGACTCCAAGCGATGTAACACGTTGTTCAAGCTATCCGTTGCCAGCGCTTGAATATGGTGAATACCATACAGAACCAGGTGGTGCCGGAACTGTCATAAATGCCGGAACCGTGATACCTGCCACCCAAACCGTTTATTACTATTTCGAGACAGATACGGAACCGAGTTGTATTGTTGACAGTTCGTTCCAGGTAAGCATTGTTCCGGGAATCGAAGTAGGTACTCATCCGAACATCTTTGACTGTACTTCCTATACGTTGCCACCACTTGCAGTCGGTAAGTATTATGACCAGGCAAATGGGGCCGGAAGCGAAATAGAGGCCGGAACCGTAATCACGCAAACACAGACTATCTATGTCTATGCAGAAACAGGATCGACCCCAAATTGTACCGATTCAGACAGCTTCAACGTAGTCATCGGATTCGAAAACCCGACCGATATCGTACAATGCGAGCCATATGTACTTCCGCAACTTCCTGCCGGTGGTTATTTTACCGAGCCGGGCGGACAAGGAACCCCAATCGAAGCAGGAACGCCTATAACCGGAAACGAAACGGTATATGTTTACATTGAAGGTAATGGTGGTTGCATCATCAGCCTTAACTTCAATATCTCCATAGCACAGCCGCCAATCGATTCACTCGATGACCAGACGGTTTGTGGGAACTATCAATTGCCTGCCCTAACGAACGGACATTATTACGATGGGCCTCAAGGTACAGGAAACTCCCTGAATGCAGGTGATCTTATCATAGAATCCAAAACCATTTATATCTACAGTGCTGCAGGCGTAGATTGTTATAACCAAAGCGATTTCATCGTAACGGTGAAACCACCGGCCGAAATCGAATCGCGTGCAAACGTTGCTCCGTGTAACGCTTATACCCTTACACCTCTTGCCGCGGGTAATTATTTCAGCGCTCCGGGCGGAACAGGAACTGCTTTATTTGCAGGTGACATCATCCACACCACCCAGACCATTTACATCTATGCTCCGGGCGATGAGGCACATTGTCCGGCCGAGAACAGTTTCCTTATCGATATTTTCCCGCTCGAGGCAGATGCCCCGGCTCCGGTAAGCGAGTGTGATTCCTATACATTGCCTGCGTTGACTATCGGAAATTATTACACTTTATCTGGTGGGCCATCCACAGTAGGAAACGTACAAAAACATGCGGGAGATGCTATTACGGCAACCACTACATTATATGTCTACACCGAATCTGGTGACCGATTGAATTGTTTCGACGAAAATACATTCGACATCACCATTACGGCATCACCTGTCCTTCCGGCTTTTGCCCCTGTAAAGGTTTGTGATTCTTATGAATTGCCTGTATTGGCACTCGGCGATTACTACACAGGTGCCGACAAAACCGGAACCCTGATGCATGCCGGAGATATCCTTACCTCAAGTCAGACACTTTTTATATATGCCGAAAACGGAAACTGTTCAGATCAGGCCATTCTTGACATAACTATTTTCAATGTGGCTGAATTGCCAGACGTGGTATCGTGTTCAAGCTATGCGCTTCCGGCACTTCCGGCTGGCGGCTATTATGCCTCATCACTTGGAACGGGAGTTCATTTTCCGGTCGGAGGATTGATCACGACATCAAGGACTGTATATGTGTATGCACAATCGCCATTCAACCCGGCTTGTTATGACGAGAGTTCTTTTGAAGTGACCATCGTGCCACAACCGGTTGCTAACGCCGTAAGCCCATCTTTGGTTACGCTTTGTGACGAAGACGGAAACAACGACGGCGCTATGGACTTCAATTTCACACAATTGAATGCGACTGTTCTCGGAACACAGACAGGTTCTGAATTCGCAGTGACGTATTACAATTCAATGGCCGATGCCAACGCCGGAACCAATGCAATCACCATCAGCCACGAGCCGATCGTATATGCCAAGGTAGTGAATTCACTTGCTCCGGATTGTTATGCTGTCAGACCAATACAGATGATCGTTCATCGTCTTCCCGAACCTACGGCTGTAAATGGCTACATGTGTTACGACCAGGAAACGCAGACGGTTTTGAACCCGTATATCATCCACAGCGGACTAAGTGCCTCGACACATACCTTCGAATGGTATGATTCGACTGGAGCTTTGGTCGGAACCGGAAGCACTTACACAGCTATGTTGCCTGGAGATTATATGCTGCTTACCGTTAACAATGCAACCGGATGTTCATCGTTGCCCGTTACAATCACGGTTACAGGATCTGAACCTGCCGAGCTGACATTCAGCACAAGCGATTCGTTCAACGAACACCAAAGCCTGACGATACATGCCATCGGAACCGGAAACTATGAATATTCCATAGACGGAGGCGCCTGGCAGTCAAGTCCTGATTTTGCAGGAATGGGATCAGGTGTGCATATTGTGACTGTTCGTGACCTGAACGGATGTGACAATGCGACCATAAACGTACTGTTGGTGAACTATCCGCATTATTTCACGCCGAACGGAGACGGATACAACGACACCTGGAACATCACCGATTTGTACCAGCAGGAAACATCGATCATCAAAATCTTTGACAGATACGGGAAATACCTCGCCGAGATCAGGCCTGCAGGCAGCGGCTGGGATGGAACGCTGAACGGAAAACCGCTTCCGTCAACAGATTACTGGTTCACCGTAGACTATGACGAGAACGGATCCCGCAAGGAATTCAAGGCGCATTTCTCGCTCAAACGATAAAACCCCAAACTAATTTTAACTATTTCCCCTAAAGGGCTTCTATGTGAGAGGAGGCCCTTTTTTTATGGATTGGATTTCAGACCCGGTTATAGAAATATAGGGAAGCTGTTCCCGCTGCCGCTTTTAGTCCTCAATATAAAAACCGCTTTTTAGCCGTCGTGCCGCGAGCTTCCGTTGGTCGCTGCGGCTCTTGGCAAAAAGCAGGTTTTTGTATTTCCGGGCTAGCCGCTCGCATCGGGGCTAGGCAGTAGTTTCAACAGAAATTTCAGTTGCAGCTTTTTGGCCTTTATTATTGCAATACGATCAGCTATGAAATTCCAAACCTGAATATTCCGATGATTGCAGCTATTATCAATGACACTACCAAACAAAGAAAGAGTATTCCAAACAATTTGAGAACCACCATAGTTCCGGCAACGCAATAACTGCTTTCGTATTTATCTACGAGTGCCTTTTCAATTTTCTGTTTGTTGTGATACCTGATCCACAAGTACATCCATCCAATCGGTATAAAAAGAATCCCAGACGGCGTAAAATCCATATTTAACTTAGTTAGAGACTATCTATGTCTTGTTTTTTCGTCCGCTCCGAATAAGAAACAATCCCAATACAATCACGGCAATACAAGCGATATCGGCACCAAAAGGCCAAAATTCCAGTTGCCCTGAAGAATAGTCGGCAATAATTGAAATCATTTCTTTGGAAGCTCCAAAAATCAATAAAATACCCAGGATAATCTTCCAGTTCATAATGAGCCTTTCTAATAATCAATAAAGCCAAAGTAGTCATTCTGTGTTGTGAATCTCAAGCCATCAACAACTGTAGATAAATTTTTCTGTAGAAATTTTGTCGTCGAAAAACCTAATTGGTCACGGATATATAATCACCGTCGCCCCATCGGCCACCATCTCAAACAATTCATCCATTTCTTCATTTGTTACGGCAATACAGCCTGCAGTCCAGTCGCGCAGTCTGTGGAATCGGCCTTTCCAGCCCTGTCCGTTGCGGATTCCGTGGATCTTTATATCGCCTCCGGCCGGTAAACCTAATTGGGCTGCACGTTCCAAATCGTCTTCGTTCGGATAGGAAATCCCGAGATTTTTATGAAAACGGCTATTCGCATTTCTTGAAATGATGAAGTACGTGCCTTCGGGCGTTTTATTATCGCCTTCGATTTCCTTGGCACCAATAGGTTGCTTGCCAAGCGCAATCCGGTACCTTTTGAAAAGTTCGGTCCCTTTATAAGTCAGCATTAGCCGCTCACTTTTATAAATCTCTATGTGGTCGATAGAATAAATAATGAATCACCACTTAATGATAGCGCTTGCCCACGTAAACCCGCTTCCGAAAGCCGCAAGCACAACCACATCGCCCTTCTTGATTTTTCCGGCTTCCCAAGCTTCGGTCAATGCGATAGGAATTGAAGCCGCGGTCGTGTTGCCGTATTTCTGGATGTTATTGAAAACCTGGTCGTCGGTCAATCCGAATTTCTGCTGGATAAACTGGGAAATACGCAAATTCGCCTGATGCGGAATCAGCATATCGATGTCGCTCACCTGCAATCCGTTTTGCTTCAATCCTTCCATGATGACTTCAGAGAATCGCTGGACCGCATTCTTGAACACGAACTGGCCGTTCATGACCGGATAGAAACTTACGTCCTCCGGATTGTTTTCTGCGAGTATATCGGTAACCCAGCGTCCGCCCATTCCGGGGGCTGTAACGGCGAGTTCTTCGGCGTGCTGGCCTTCTGAATGCAAATGGGTAGAAAGTATTTTGGAATCATCGGTAGATCTGGAAACGATTGCCGCTCCTGCCCCATCGCCGAAAATCACCGATACGGCGCGACCTCTCGTTGTCATGTCCAATCCCTGTGAATGCACTTCAGAGCCAATGACCAGAATGTTTTTATACATTCCGGAACGCACATACTGATCAGCTATGCTCAACGCGTATACAAACCCGGAACACTGGTTTCTTATATCGAGTGCACCAACGGTGTTCAGCCCCAAATCACGCTGGACCAAAACGCCGGGCCCTGGAAAATAATAATCAGGACTCAGGGTTGCGAACACTACAAAATCAATTTCAGTGGCAGAAACACCGGCACGTTCCATAGCTACTCTTGCCGCTTTTACACCCATCGAAGTCGTGGTATCTTCACCTTTCGTGATGTGGCGGCGTTCGTTGATTCCGGTGCGCTCGACAATCCATTCATCTGTGGTTTCCATGATTTTGGTGAGGTCGTTGTTGGTGACGATATTGTCCGGAACGTAAAATCCGAGGCCTGAGATGCGAGAGTTGTACATAGCTGGAATTCTAAAAAAATGAAGCCGACATTTAACGAATCGGCAAAAAATACCTGCACAAGATACTGGTTTTTGGCAACTTTCAAAAATACGGACAAGAACCACGTTTGATTGACTTCCCTTTTGGATTTTGTATATTGTAAGCTCATCAAAAATCATTTTATGAGAGTAATCAACCTGTTTCTGCTTTTCATTTGTGTTCCTGCATTCGCGCAGGAAAATTTAAAATACCAACTTCCACCCAAGAATATTCTGGACCTTGCCGATTATGTACGCCCGCCATCGGCACAAACCGACAGCAAACTCGAATACATGCTGCTCAGTTATCGGCCCACGTATAAAACCCTTGCCGATTTGAACCAGGAAGAACTGCGCCTTGGCGGCCTGCGTATCAATCCGGTTACGAATATGCCCAGTGCGACTACGTTTGTCAACAATCTCAAAATCAAGAAAATTTCTACATTAAAGGAAATGGAGGTAAGCGGTCTTCCGGAAAATCCGCAGCTCGCATTTTTGTCATGGTCGCCGGATCAGTCTAAAATCGGTTTCACGAATACAACCGAAAAAGGCGTCGAACTCTGGATACTGGATGTTGCATCTGCGAGAGCCACAAAACTTACAGAAGATAACCTCAACGCTGTAGCCGGAAGTCCGTTTTCCTGGTCGGCAGACAGTAAGTCGCTGTTGGTGAAAATGTTGCCGAAAGACCGCAGGAAGCTCATCGACACTAAAAATGCATTGCCAGAAGGCCCGACCATTTCTGTAGCCGACGGCACGAAATCACAAAACCGGACGTATCCGGACATGATCAAAAACCCAATTGACGAACAGAATTTCGAAACGGTCCTGACATCTGAACTCTATCTGGTAGACCTTAAGGGCAAGGCAAACCTGTTTAAATCTGCCGGACTGTATGTTGGTGAAAATTTTTCGCCCGATGGGAATTATGTGCTGATTTCAACCCTTTCGCGACCCTTTTCCTATATCGTTCCATATAATCGTTTTCCGAACAAAACCGTCGTCTATGACAAAACCGGAAAACAGGTTTCCGAAGTCAATGACGTACCGTTGACCGAAATCATGCCCAAAGGCTTCATGGCCGTGCGCAACGGAAAACGCTACATGAACTGGCGGAACGACAAACCTGCGACACTGTCTTATGTAGTCGCACTTGACAATGGCGATCCGGCGAATAAAGTGGATTTCCGCGATGAATTGTTCAGTTGGGACGCGCCGTTTAACAAAACGGCAGTATCATTGGCGAAAACGGCACAACGCTTCGACCGTATCATTTGGGGCGATGAACACACGGCAATTTTGTCGGAAGAATGGTACGATACGCGCAATACCAAAACGTTCGTAATCGATCCGTCGGAACCAAACAAGCAACCGAAATTGTTGTTCGACCGAAACTCTCAGGATGTCTATTCCGATCCCGGAAATTTTGAAACCATCCGCAATTCCTATGGAAAATATGTGCTGGCGCTGGAAAACAACCACGCATTCCTGCTTGGTGATGGGTTTACTGAAAAAGGACAGTTTCCGTTTATTGATGAAATCGACCTTGGGACAAAAAAATCGACACGTTTGTATCAGTCCAAATACACCGATAAAAAAGAGGAAATCTATTCGATAGAAGATTTCAAAAAAGGAATTGCGCTGGTGCAGATCCAATCGGCCACCGATTATCCGAATACCTATCTGCGCAATTACAAAAAGAAAAACGATTTGAAGCAACTTACGTTTGTCGAGAATCCGTTCGCGAGCATTAAAGATGTGTACAAAGAAGTCATCCATTACAAACGCAAGGATGGCGTGGCTTTATCCGGTACATTGTATCTTCCGAAAGGTTACGACAGGACCAAAAAAGAAAAATTGCCGCTTCTGATCTGGGCCTATCCCGAAGAATTCAAAGACAAAGCCAGCGCAGGCCAAAGCCAGAAAAACCCGAATGATTTTACGTTCCCAAACTATGGCTCTTTCGTGTATTGGGTCACGCGTGGTTATGCAGTTTTAGACGATGCCTCATTCCCGATAATCGGTGAAGGTACAACGGAACCGAACGATACGTTCATCACGCAATTGGTCGATGATGCGGCGGCGGCGATCGATGCCGTGGACAATCTGGGATATATCGACCGTAAAAAAGTGGCTGTCGGCGGACATTCCTATGGCGCTTTTATGACGGCGAATTTATTGACGCATTCGAATTTATTTGCCTGTGGCATTGCGAGAAGCGGCGCGTACAACCGGACACTGACACCTTTCGGGTTCCAGAGCGAACAACGCAATTATTGGGAAGTCCCGAATATTTATAATGAGATGTCACCTTTTATGAATGCCGAAAAAATGAAGACGCCTTTACTGCTCGTCCATGGTGAAGCCGATAACAATCCGGGGACTTTCACCCTCCAAACCGAACGTTATTTTCAGGCTTTGAAAGGACTTGGCGCTCCCGCAAGAATGGTTTTATTGCCAAAAGAAGCACACGGTTATGTAGCTCGTGAAAACATCCTGCATCTGCTTTGGGAACAGGATCAGTTTCTTGAGAAATACCTGAAAGGAAAAACCAATTAGACTGACAAGGCCAGGAACACGCCTTCATTTTCCATAATGGCGACACGGTTTTCAAAAAACAACGTCCCGGCTTCGTATTCGGCTTTGATAAGGTAATGACTGCCCTGAAAATATGATTTTTTGACAATAGCGCGAATTCCGGAACCCGAAATTTTGAGTTGATGCGGATAAACCAGCCTCGTGCCGTCTTGTCCTGCAGAAAAGAAGCGCATTGCGATTTCATTGGCTTCCCCGAATAAGGAAGCGATGTATTTCGAACCGGGATTGGCATAAATCGCTTTAGGCCTGTCGGTTTCTACAATGGTTCCGTCTTTCATGATCACGGCTTCATCGGCGTAGGCCAGCACGTCGTTTCCGTCATGCGTCGCCACGATACAGCTGATATTGTTCTGTTTGAAATAACCAAAAAGATCGCGTTTGAGTGAACTGGCCAATGAAGCCCCAATCTGGCTGAACGGTTCGTCGAGCAAAACGACTTCGGGTTCAAGTGCGAGCGTTTTTGCCAGAGCGATACGCTGTTGCTGCCCGCCGCTAAGGAATTTGGGTTTGACATTGGCGAATTCGGTCATTTCAACCAATTCCAACAATTCGGAAACCCGTTGATTCTTCTTGTCTTTGTAGATATTCGACAGAAAGTTGCCGACGTTTTCAGCAGCCGTAATGTACGGCATCAGTCCAAAATCCTGGGCCAGGTATTTGAATCGTACATCACCCGGAATCAGGTTGAATTTAGGGCCTGTAATCGCATCGCTTTTGTATGAAATACTTCCCGACGACAAATCGTAATGTCCGTAAAGTAACTTGAGAATGGTGCTTTTTCCGGAGCCGCTTTCACCAATCAGCGCCACGTGTTTTCCGGCTTCGACGTTGAGTGAAAAACCAGTTACAGTAGGTTTATCCGGATCGTAAGAAAATGAGATGTCGCGAATTTCAAGCATGCGGCAAAAATACAAGTTCCGATTGGGTTATCGGGCCAAATATTTTTGATAATCGTTCGTATTCACCCGGGCTTTTAAATCGTGAAGCAAATTGTACAATCCGAAAAACGTGCGGTTGATATAGAGAAAATGCTTCGAGCCGCGGTTGCCGTTCATTTTTCTCAATTGGTTGTCTTTGGAAAACTTCTCGCCCATATTGGCAATCGCACCAAAGAATTCCTCATCTGAAAAATCAAAGAAATCTCCATGGAAGGGCTTGGTGAAAAGGCTCAGCAATTCGTGGAAAATTTTGGAGAAATAAGCCGATTCTTCCGCAGAATCCGTTGGCAGTAAAATTTCAAGTTCGAATAATTTTTCGCGGAAGATTTTGGGATCGTCTATATTTTCGGGACGAGCTAACTCGAAATACGGAATATAGAATTCATCCGGAACCTGCTTGATGCAACCAAAATCAATCGCAATAAGGTTGGCGTCTGAATCGACCAAAAAATTCCCCGGATGCGGATCGGCGTGGACAGCTTTCAATCCGTGCATTTGGAACATATAAAAATCCCACAGCGCCTGGCCGAGTTTGTCGCCTTTTGCCCTGTCGGTATTATGGCCAGCGAATTCTGAGACATGTTCTCCGGACATCCAATCCATCGTAAGGATTTTATCTGATGAAAACGCCTTGTAATAATTGGGGAAACGCAGGTTTTCGATTTTGGAACAGGCGGCGGCAATAGATTCGCTTTGCTTCAGTTCGAGCTTGTAATCGGTTTCTTCGAGCAATTTATCTTCGACTTCCTTGAAATATTTGTCGGAATCATTGCCTTTGAGATTAAACATCCGGATAGCAAACGGTTTAACCAAAGCCAGATCAGAACTGATGCTGTCCGCAACGCCCGGATATTGGATTTTGACGGCGAGTTTCTTTCCGTCTTTCGTGGCTTTGTGGACCTGGCCGATGCTTGCGGCGTTGACTGATTCAGCCGTGAACGTATCGAAAATCTCTTCGGGGAATTTGCCAAAGCTTTTTCGGAACGTCTTTCTCACAAGTGGCGCGGACAAAGGCGGAACCGAAAATTGCGACAATGAGAATTTCTCGACATACGCCTGAGGCATGATGCTTTTGTCCATGCTCAGCATTTGGGCGACTTTAAGGGCGGAACCTTTGAGATTCTTGAGGCCGTCGTATATATCTTCGGCATTGTTCTCGTTGAGCTTGTCTTTGTTGAGCGACGGATTGACGATTTTCTCCCCGTAATATGCTATGTAATTTCCGCCGACTTTGATACCGGTTTTTACAAGTTGGCTGGCGCGTTCTATTTTACCCGTCGGAATTTTATCGAGTGATTTCATGGTGATGTCTTGAGGAAATGATTATCTCATCTTAGCCTCTTTCCAAAGGAATTTACCAAGGTCGAACAGGTTTTCAAGCGGTTTGGTGTCAAAAAGATCGACAACCGTATTTACTGATTTTTCTATGACGATATCGGTCTTTTCAAAGCCAGGCGAATTGTCGTCTATCCAGAACTTAAGGATGAAGAGGAATTGAACCCACGCGCCTTCGGCATAAACCGGCTCTTTTATTTTCTGGATGCGTTCACTGACAGGACTTGCGTTTTGGACCAATGTGGTCACGAAATCCTTGAACTGGCGGCGGAATTGTTTTAAATCCTGAAGATTTTTGAGGCCTTCGCCATTGTCTTTGAGCGAATACAGGATGTAGCTTCTGTTCAATGTCAGGATTTCAAAAAGGGTGAAATATAGTGACAGTAATTTGTTCTTGGGTGTATAGGTGGCGTAGGAAGGTTCGTTTTGCATCGCCTGTGTCGCGTTGTTCAAAAATGCATTCCACACGCTTTGTTTCAATGCGTCGAAAGACCCGAAAATTTTGTAGAAATCAGTTTCTTCGATTCCGTTCTGCTTGCAAAAAGAATATACATTCTGTGGCGTGCCGTTATTTTCAAGTACCGATTGTACGTACCACCCGATAATAGTCGTTTCAGTTATCGGCGCTTTGGTTCCTGCAACATTTTTCTTTACTGCCATGATAGTTGAGTTGAGTCGTAAAGGTAAGGTTCAGCATTACATCCGTTGGAAAACAAAAGTTAAAAATCAGAACAAAAAAATTGAAACTTCATAAAAAAAGCAAGAGCGTGATCTAAAAGAAAACGCTCTTGCCAACCTAACCAATAAATAAACAAACTAATGTTTCGCGAATGAAAGACTGCCCGGTCGGGCGTGGTGACAAACATTCACATGGCAAAGATATTTCTACAATTCCTAAAAGGAATCGAATGTTTTGTTAAATATTATTCAAAGTTTTTTAACGAAATCGATTTATTCGTCAAATTCTTACTTTCCTTGTTGTGCGTCCCGGATCATTTTGTCATTTGCGACGATGGCAAACTCAACGCGACGGTTTTGGGTACGACCTTCAGGGGTATCGTTTGTGGCAATCGGATCTGCAATTCCCATTCCGACAGTTGAAAAGCGACTGCTGCTGATTCCTTTGGAAGACAGATAACTCTGGACGGAAGCAGCTCTTTGCCCGGAAAGTGTCAGATTATATTCCGGCGAACCAGTACTGTCTGTATACCCAAAGATCTTGATATTGGTATCCGGATAGCTTTTAAAAACCGGAACCAACTTATCCAGGTTAGCTTGGGCCTGAGCAGTTAAAGTGGATTTATTCGTATCGAACCGAACCGCATTTTCCTTCAGCGTAAGTTTGATGCCTTCGCCTACTCTTTCCACTTCGGCTCCGGGAATTGCATTGTCGATTTCGCGGGCCTGTTTGTCCATCTTATTACCGATTACGCCACCGGCAACCCCACCAACGACACCACCTATGATGGCTCCCAAAGCGGTATTGCCGCCTTTACCAATGTTATTCCCCAAAATCCCGCCGATTACGGCGCCTCCAGCAGTTCCGATGGCTGCACCACGTTGGGTCTTGTTCGTATTTTGTACCGCTTCACAACTTCCAAGTGCAATTCCGCCCGAAATGGCGAAAATCAATGCTATTTTACTTATTTTTTTCATGATGATTCAGGGTTAATTTGTTTTGTTGAATTGGTAAACGACATCTGTCATGCTTCCGCCAACGTCAATTTTGTCAAGGAGTTGGAACGATGTTTCGCTCTGGTTGGCCACACGCAACACGTATCCGTCGCGGACTTTTTTAGCCTTTTCGCCTGCGTTGAGGATCTTGAGGACAAATTCCCCATCTTTGTTGACGAACCAGGTTATCGGAGAACTGAAATACGGACAATCTCCGCTCGAGTTCAAGGACATATCGCCTTTATTATTGTTTGAGATGAACTTCCAGCTGCTTCCGACAAAACATTTGGAATCGGCCAAACCGAAAGAATTCACCTTGATATATTCTGATCCCGGATAAGAAACGGAACTGACCGTCCATGTTCCTTTGATATTGACCTGTGACGATCTGTCGAGTTTGGTCGTGGTAGCCGATGTGGATTTGCATCCGATTGCCATCAGTGCCAAAACACCTAATAAAAATAACTTTTTCATTCTGATTTGCTTTTTGGTTTATGAGATAAAAATACAATCCAGACATTCCAATTTACTTTACAATCCAGCTTTTTTATTGTAAAATTAACATTCCGCCAATTTGTCAGAAACGGCAGTATTGGTACTTCATTTGACAAACGCAGGCCCAAATAAATTTAACAAAAATCACTACATATGACAACAGGAAAAATTAATGTTTCGGTTGAGAACATCTTTCCTCTCATCAAAAAATTCCTTTACAGCGATCACGAAATTTTCCTGCGTGAGCTCGTTTCCAATGCCACCGATGCAACACTCAAACTCAAACACCTGACACAAATTGGGGAAGCATCTGTCGAATACGGCAATCCGGTTATAGAAGTTAAAATCGACAAGGAAAACAAAACACTGCATATTATTGATCAGGGCCTTGGGATGACTGCGGACGAAGTAGAGAAATACATCAACCAGGTCGCTTTTTCCGGAGCCGAGGAATTCCTCGACAAGTACAAAGATTCGGCTAAAGACACCGGAATCATCGGGCATTTCGGCCTCGGATTCTACTCTGCATTCATGGTTGCCAAAAAGGTCGAGATCATTACCAAATCTTATAAAGACGAACCTGCAGCGCATTGGGTTTGCGACGGAAGTCCGGAATTCACATTGGAGCCATCGGACAAAACCGATCGCGGAACGGAAATCATCCTTCACATTGCCGACGATTCCGAAGAATTTCTTGAAGACCACAGAATTTCATCGTTACTGACCAAATACAACAAGTTTATGCCGGTGCCGATTAAATTCGGGACGAAAACAGAGCAAAAAGCATTTGGCGTTGGTGAAGAAGAAAAGATGGAAGAGATTCAGGTCGATAATATCATCAACAATACAAACCCGGCCTGGACCAAACAACCGACGGAACTCAAAGACGAAGATTACGAGTCGTTCTACCGCGAATTGTATCCGATGCAGTTTGAAGATCCGTTGTTCAACATCCACCTCAACGTAGATTATCCGTTCAACCTGACCGGAATTTTATACTTCCCGAAACTGTCGCGTGACCTTCAAATCCAGA
This sequence comes from Flavobacterium silvaticum, assembly GCF_012911565.1. Taxonomy (GTDB): domain Bacteria; phylum Bacteroidota; class Bacteroidia; order Flavobacteriales; family Flavobacteriaceae; genus Flavobacterium; species Flavobacterium silvaticum. Next base: position 285,636 of record NZ_JAAMPU010000108.1, read on the forward strand.
AAGACAAAATCCAATTATACCAAAATCAGGTTTTTGTAACCGATAACGTAGAAGGCATCGTCCCTGAATTCCTGACCATGCTTCGCGGTGTCATCGATTCTCCGGATATTCCGCTCAACGTATCACGTTCCTATTTGCAAGCCGATGGAAACGTGAAGAAAATTTCGAATTATATCACGCGCAAAGTATCGGACAAGCTTAAATCTTTATTCAACGAAAACAGAGAAGATTTCGAGAAAAAGTGGAACGACATCAAGATCGTGTTGGAATACGGAATGTTGTCTGAACCTAAATTCTATGAAAAAGCAGGTGCATTTACCTTGTATCCGACAGTTGACGATAAATTCTACACACTCGAAGAACTGAAAGAAAAATTCAAGGACAACCAAACCGACAAAGACGGGAAGTTAGTCGTGCTGTATGCCCAGGATAAAGAGGCACAACATGGTTATATCGAATCGGCAAAAGCAAAAGGTTATGAAGTGCTGTTACTCGATTCACCGATTATTTCGCACCTGATACAAAAGTTGGAAAGTGATAATGAAAACCTGCAATTCGTCCGTGTCGATTCAGACCACATTGATAAACTGATACAGAAAGATGAAACGGCGATATCGAAATTGTCAGATGAAGAACAGGAAAAACTCAAAACCGCAATCCAGGAAGTAGTCCCATCTACAAATTACAATGTACAGCTTGAAGCGATGGATTCAGATTCGGCTCCATTCCTCATAACACAGCCGGAATTCATGAGGCGAATGAAAGAAATGAGCGCTTCGGGCGGCGGCGGTATGTTTGGCATGGGAAATTTCCCGGAAATGTACAACCTGGTCGTGAATTCGAATTCAGAACTGGCTTCGAATATCCTCGCTGAACAAGATGCCGAAGTTCGTACCGGTTTGGTTCGTCAGGCTCTTGACCTGGCAAAATTATCTCAGAACCTGCTAAAAGGAGAAGAACTCACAGCCTTTGTAAAACGCAGCTTCCAACTGATTAAATAAAGTTTTTACATCTTTCTTACAGACCTGCTTTCAAAAGAAGCAGGTTTTTTTATGCCTGACAACCAATAAAATAACTAGCTTTATATCAGGACATTCGGTCCTGTCAAACCAAAATAAACAAACTACATGAAAACATTTGCAGCAGAATTCATCGGAACCTTCTGGCTAGTGCTCGGAGGTTGTGGGAGTGCCGTACTTGCGGCTAATTTCACATCGGAACCCTTTATCGGGATTGGACTTGTGGGCGTTTCCCTGGCCTTCGGTTTAACCGTATTGACTATGGCCTATGCTATCGGTCGTATTTCAGGAGCTCATTTGAACCCAGCCGTCACGATTGGTTTATGGGCCGGCGGACGTGTTCCCGCTTCAACGATTCTACCTTATGTGGCCGCTCAGATTCTTGGAGGAATTGCAGCAGCAGCCGTTCTTTACGTGATTGCGACAGGAAACGGAAGCGACATTGGCGGATTTGCGGCCAACGGTTATGGGGAACATTCTCCGGGCGGATTCAATCTGACATCGGCTTTTGTAACCGAATTCGTAATGACGTTTATTTTTATAGTAGTCATTTTTGGGGCGACTGAAAGAGACCGCAGCCGTGAAGCGTTTGCGGGTATCGTGATTGGCCTTGCCCTGACGCTGATTCACCTGATTTCAATTCCTGTCACCAATACATCGGTCAATCCTGCCCGAAGCATCAGTCAGGCGATTTTTGTACAAGGCTGGGCACTTGAACAGTTGTGGCTATTTATTGTAGCTCCGATTGCGGGTGCGATTCTCGGCGGTATCTTTTACAAACAACTTTTGAGAAAGACAGATTTTTCTGCGGACGACCTGAATCAATAACCTGAAAATATAGAAACATCGTGAAGCCCGTTTTTACAGCGGGCTTTATATTTTAAGACAATTCTAACCCAAAGACTCCGTTAAACCATTTACCTTGCCTTGCTTCTATGAAGCCGACCAAAAAAATTAATTGATGGAACTTTCTGTTTTGTGGTCTTTACGGCTTGGATTCTCATCGGCCGAAGCAAAAAAAATCGAATCGGCTGGCCTGAAGCGATTCCTTGAAGATTCTTTTTCATCATCATTTGACAACAGCCTGCCCGATTTTTTACAGGATCAGCCCAAATCAATAAAGGAATGGAAAGAGTTCCGAAAAAAAATCAAGGAATCTGACCCCGAAACCCGCAAACGCGAATTGCTCAGGGAAATTAACAAAATCAACGAAGTAAAATTGTGGTGGCTCGAAAAAATGGTCGCCGCAGATTATCCGCTTAGGGAAAAAATGGTCGGTTTCTGGCAGAATCATTTTGTGGTCAGTTCCGCCAAAGTACCGGTCAATTACTGGCTGTTTCAATATAATTCCTTGTTGCGTGAAAATGCATTCGGAAACTTTCGTGAGCTGACCAAAAAAGTAGTGAAATCGAATGCTATGGTCCATTATCTGGACAATACTGACAATCGCCGCGGCAAACTCAACGAAAACCTGAGTCGTGAATTGCTGGAATTGTTTACGTTAGGCATTGGCAATTATTCTGAAGACGACATAAAAAACGGCGCCAAAGGACTCGCAGGCCTCACTCCGGGAGATGAGACTGCGGTATACAGGCCTTTATTGGCCGACAATGAACCCTTTACTTATCTGGGAAAAACAGCAGCATTCAAATCTGATGCGATGATCGATCAGATTTTTGAACAACCTCAAATTCCATATCTGCTTACCCGTAAAATCCTGAAATGGTTCATTTATGACAATCCCGATGAAAAACTGGTTACATATTACGGTGATTATTTCCGGAAATCAGATTTCGAAATCAAACCGCTTCTGGTAAAAATCTGTACCGAAGAATTCCAGAAACCGAATGTCGCCATGAGAATAAAAGATCCGCTTACATACATTCTGCAATTGTATAATGAGCTCGAAGTCGCTAAACCCAATCTGGCACTCACAGGACTTTTCCTTAAAAAACAAGGCATGGACTTACTGAATCCGCCGAGTGTAAAAGGCTGGGATGGCGGCAGAAGCTGGCTTACAGGCCAAATCCTGCTACAACGGTATCAGGTTGCCGATTTACTCTGCCTGGGCAAAAACATCAAAGGGAAAGCGATCATTCCCAACGAAAATGGCGGCTTTTCCAGAAAACTAACTTGGGAAAAAGGCGATAATAAAAAAGTGATCTCAGAACTCTCAGGCCGGCTTTTATGCCAAACGGATGCAGATTCTGAAGCCGATTTTGAAAAACTGCTCCCCTACGATTTCAATCCGGATGATGAAAGCGCCGACAGCGCCGTCCTGCGACTTTTCAATGCCATGATAAAAACCCCTGAATTCCAAATTATTTAGACCATGGATCGCAGAAAATTTTTAACCCTGACAGGAACATTTACCGGAGGCTTGCTCGTTTTGCCAGATTTCCTGTATTCTTATTCCATGCAACCGGGTCTTGTGACCGGCGGGGAATGCGTGGTTTTTTTGCAGCTTAACGGCGGAAACGACGGGCTGAATACCTTCATACCTTATTTGGATGACAGGTATTACGATGCCAGGCGAAACATAGCCATTCCAAAAAATGAAGTTATCGTCTCGCAAAATGGAATGGGTTTCCATCCTACGCTCAAAGGATTGAGTCAGATTCAGCAGAACGGACATCTGGCAGTTTTACAAAATGTAGGCTATCCGCATCCGGTGCGATCTCACTTCAGGAGCAGGGAAATATGGCAGACAGGTTCCGGAAGTGATGAATATATCAACGAAGGCTGGCTGGGCAGATATCTTGACGTCCAGTGCAAAGACCATCATAATCCCATAGGCGCCATAAACATTGACAGCATTGACAACCTGGCTCTTCGCGGTTTCGACCCCAACAGCATGACCATTCGCGATCCGAAAGTTTTCCAGAGCCGCAATGTCGCTTCAGATGATACGATTTCGTTGTCGGGAAATCCTCAACTCGATTTTGTCAGAAGGCTGGCCGGATCCGTTTCAGAAGGAGCCGATGATGTACAGAAAGCTATTGCTAATGCGCCTCAGCCTGATGCATCGTATCCGAAAAATCCGTTTGGAAAAAACCTGGAATGGATTGCCAAACTAATCAAAGGCAAACTCAATTCACGGGTTTATTATACTTCCATTGGTGGTTTTGACACGCACGACACACAGATTCCATTGCATCGGAATGCGCTAAAAATGGTAGACGATGGCGTTTTCAGTTTTTATCAGGACATGAAATCTGCCGGATTATTGTCTCAGATAACTCTTGTGATATTCTCAGAATTCGGAAGGCGCGTACACGATAACGGACGCGGAACGGATCATGGAACGGCGGCTCCCATGTTCGTCATTGGCGGAAACAACAGCGGAAAAATCATCGGTAATAATCCTGACCTGGCCGATTTGGACAACGGCGATTTGAAACACTCGATTGACTTCAGGAGTGTTTATTCGGCAATATTGAAACAGAAGTTACAGTTTGACGCTTCTAAAATAGGAATCGACAATGCTTCCGTAAAAGGTCTTTTTGAATGATTTAAACAGAAATATTTAAAAATCAATCGGTTGACATTAAATATCCCTATTATTGGGGATATTTTTTTTTTGCTTTTTTGGGATATTTGAGGAAACAAAACAAACATCATGAGAAAAATTATTCTATTGACAGCCTTGTGCATGGGATTGTATTCATGCAAAAAAGACCCGCAAACTGATACTAAAAAAGCAAAAACTGCTTTGGAGATTATGCAGACAGACTGTTCCATTCCCACTCAAGAAACAAGCTTGGGTAAATATCAAAGCCGGGGACAGGTTATTGGTGATTCTATCAAATTAACAATGCGTATACCTGCAAAAAATGATAAAGGGGAATTATTGGTTTTCGACACATTACGTTGGATATCCCCTAACCCTCATCTGCTCATCGTTTATATTAAAGCTAAAGCCAAACAACTCAATGGAAATATGGTAGATGACGATGAATGTATTAAAGATTCAACATTGACCTCCATAACGTTTACAAAAAAGTTCAAGGAAATTGAAAATTTCGGAAGTGATTTAGATGTCCAAAACGATATTAATGTAATTGTCCACCACAGTGATAAAGTAGATATCGAAGATGTACTTATGCATGCCAAAAAACCGTGCAAATGTGAAGTCAAATGTGAATCCGAAGTTTATTATGCCTATAAAAAGAAAGATTCTGTACTAGTTCTTAAACCCCGAAAATTCTGTACGGGAGTCGTTACCCATACTACACAATGAGAAAAAAGTTTTTACTACCATTTTGTTTGTGCTTTTTCCCGATTTATTCTCAATCGTGGGAAAAAGCACAATTTTATTTTAAAAAAAAGGATTTTTATAACTGTAAAACTGCTTTGTTGAACCTAGATCCGGATAAATTCGAAGATTTGAAGAAAGCAGAATATTACCACTTGCTGGCTTTAACGAATACCAATTTGAATTATGGTGACCAAGCTGTGCGTAATTTCCTTGAAAGCCGACAAATATATATTGAAAATGGTTTGGAAGAAAAGGTTGCCGAAACAAATCTGGATCTTGCCAACCTATTATTGACAATGGAAGGCGAAAACAGAATGTATAAGTCTTACCTGAATGAATTTGCATCTTATTCGCGCAAGTCAAAATTACCCATAAATTTTGTCAAACTTTATAAATCCATGGGTACGGCTGATCTTTTTGATGGAAAGTTCACAACAGCCATGCAGCACTTCCGCAAGGCACTCGAATATAATAGAATATCTCGGGACAGCCTACTTGAATCCACAATACGTTGCAATATGGCAATTGTCTACTCTGACATTATTGAACTTCCCGAAAGTTCGGCAGTATGTATAGCGGAAGCCAAACGTTTCAGACCCAAAAATGATTCGGGGACTCTTTGTAATATTCTTATCAATGAATCCTCACTTTATCGTTCACTTGGAAAATATAAAATCGCTCTTGATAAACTTTTTGAAGCCAAGGCTGTACCATTACCAAAATATGAACGAAAGACGAGGCTCGTAATCCTTGAAAATATATCAAGTCTTTTTGATAGCATTGGCAACTATGAAAAAGCGCTGGAATATCGAAATCAATACGTCAAAGTCAATGAAAATCTTGGTGAAATAGGCCAAACACTTTACATCAACAACCTGATAAACCGATTAGCTGTAAAGGAACGTGAATCTGAAAACCTTCGCCTCAAAATAGCAACATATTCCATAGCGGCAACCTTAGGCGGTATCATCATCATCTCCTTCATCACCTACAAAAACATCACCCGCAAAAGAAAGCTCGCCGAGCAACAAAAAATCATCGAGACCCAACGGCTTGAAAACAAAATCAGTGAGCAGGAATTGCAGCACATTGATAAAATGCTCGAAACCCAGGAAAAAGAAAGACAGCGTATTGCAGATGAACTCCATGACGACCTCGGAAGCATGCTCGCCACTTTGAAGATGAATTTCCAACATTTGGAACTACGTGAAGATTTGGCATCTGCCGAAAAAAAATGGCTCGAAAGAACAGACGAACTCATAGACCAAACCTACCAGAAAGTCCGTAGTATTTCGCATTTGAAAAATCTTGGCGTGGCGGCCAGTGAAGGGCTTTTGCAATCTGTCAACCGAATGGCGGAGAAAATGTCCATTCCGGGAAGCTTACAGGTAAACGTCATTCCATTCGGGTTGACCAACAGGCTGGAGAACACAACAGAAGTCACTTTATTCCGCATCATCATGGAACTGTGTACCAATGCCATGAAGTATGCATCGGCGAGTGAAATCAACATATATCTGAACCAGCACGAAGACGAATCGCTCAACATTCTCATTGAAGATAACGGCAAAGGTTTCGATGTATCTGAAATCACGAGAAAAGACGGCATCGGCCTCAAAAACATAGAAAAGAAAATAGAGCAACTCGGCGGGACATTCACAATTGATTCAACTCCCGGGAGCGGAACAACACTTATAATCGATTTACCTATATGATCACAATCGCCATCGCCGAAGACCATCAGTCGCTGATTGACGGAATACGTCTTTACATTGAACCGGAAGACGATATGCACATTGTAGGAGAAGCCAATGACGGTGAAAAATTGATTGAGCTCGTGCGGTTGAAACAACCCAGAATTGTCATAACAGATATAAGGATGCCAAAATGCGACGGTATCGCAGCCACCAAAATCATCAAAAAAGAATTTCCGCACACCAGCGTAATCGCCTTTAGCATGTTTGACCAGCCTGAAGCCGTGAGCCAAATGAAACAAGCGGGCGCCAGCGGATATATCATGAAAAATTCCCCGTTAAAAAAGCTGCTCGAAGCGATTCGGGCTGTTGCCGTAAACAAAGAATTCTACGATGATTCCATTTCAGCCAAAAACGAACACACGAAAGAAGAAATCCTGCTGAGCCAGCGTGAACGCGAAATTTTAAGGTTGATTGGCGAAGGAATGACATCGATGGAAATTGCAAACACTTTGTTCATTGGAAAGACAACGGTCGATACACATAGAAAAAACATTCTTCGCAAAATACAGATACACGGAAAAACAGATCTGATCCGGTTCGCTGTAGAACGCAAATACGATTTCAATTCGTAAACCAAGATTCCTGCACTTTTGTATAGTTTGTTACCTGGCGGTTAGCAAGCCTTAACCCAAATTTTGGTTTATTACGGAGACGGTTGCGTAACTTTGCTTTATGTCTAAAATTAACCTCTCGGTCCTGGACCAATCCCAGATAAGACGCGGTTCGAATGCCGCCGAAGCACTTTTGGAATCCGGAAAATTGGCCCAACTCGCAGAACAACTCGATTACGTAAGGTTCTGGGTTTCGGAACACCATAATTTCAAACTAGTGGCCGGAACAGCTCCCGAAGTACTTATTCCCTATCTCGCTTCTTTAACCAAAAAGCTGCGCATCGGTTCGGGCGGAATCATGTTGCCGAATCACAGCACCCTCAAAATGGCTGAAAATTTTGGCATCCTTTCCACACTTTTTCCGGGAAGGATCGATCTTGGAATCGGGCGCGCACCAGGAGGCGACAGACTTTCGGCTTATCTGCTCAATCCGTCGAATACGTTCAGCGAAGCCGATTTCCTTCAGCAATTGAAAGACATCCAGGCTTTTCTTTCGGGAAGCCAGGAAGATGGCAGCGTCATGGAAAAAGTACAGGCATATCCGCAACCCGAGATTTTACCCGAATACTGGCTGCTGACTTCAAGTGGCGGAAGCGCCCAATTTGCGGCACATTTGGGAATGGGGCTTTCTTTCGCACACTTCATCAACCCGAACGGAGGCGATGAAACAGCCGAATTCTATCGACACAATTTCAAACCGTCGGAATATCTTACTGAACCCAAAGTCAATGTCGGGATTTTTGGATTCTGTTCTGAAGATGAAGAAAAAGTGCGGGATTGGATCACCGATTTCCAGTTTCGGATGTTGTTCATAGAAATGGGCGGACAAGGGGAATTCCCATCGTTGGAGCAAATCAAAAAAATGTCTTTTACATTGCAACAGCAAGCGCGGATGGTGTATAACAAAGGTCGTTTCATTGCCGGAACGCCGGATCAGATGAAAGCCGAATTGAACAAACTTTCGGAGAAATACGAAACCGACGAAATCATGATTGCTACACCTGCCGAAAGCTGGGAAGACCGCAAAAAATCGTACGAACTTTTCAAATCTGTAGTATGAAAGTTTTTACCGACAGGGAATTCGGGCCTGCCGACAGTGAAATACAGTCATGGCAAAAAGCGAGCTTAGACCAATGTGTTTTGAGGAACTGTGATTTCGCAACGCTGGATTTGACAGGTTCCGAATTTGAAAACTGTGAATTCATATCATGCAATTTTAGCAATGCCAAATGCCGAGGAACTGCTTTCAGGGATTGTTCGTTTTCCGAATCGAAATTACTTGGTTTCCGATTCGACCTTTGCGACGCATTCGGCCTTCAGGTTTCATTCGATTCGTGTCAGCTTGACCACGCTTCATTCTACAAATGCCGGCTGCCAAAAACAAAATTCCTCAATTCAAGGCTGATACAAACAGATTTGAGTGAAGCCGATTTCTTCGGTTCTGATTTTTCCGGTTCCGATATGAACCAGGCTGTTTTTGACCGGACGAATCTGGAACAATGTGACTTTAGATCTGCATCTGGCTACACTATTGACCCGACAAATAATAAACTGAAAAAGGCAAAATTCTCACAGTCGGGAATTGCGGGACTTTTGTCTCAGTTTCAAATTTCGATTGAACCTTAAATTTAATGTACTTTTTGTTAACCCCATAGCGCGCTGAAGTCAATCCATCAGTATCTTCGCGGCCGCAATGGAACAAAGACAAAACAAACTGAAAGGCGCATTTTTAGTCGCATTGGGCGCAAGCAGTTACGGCATGCTGGCGACTTTTGTAAAAATGGCGTATCACGACATCGGAATTTCAGGTTTACCGTTCACCTCGGCAGAAGTCATTACATCACAATTTGCCCTCGGACTGATAGGTGTTTCTAGTATCAATGCCATTTCCCGACGCAAAAAGCCAACTCCAAAACCGGCTTCAAAAGACATTCGTCAATTGATGCTGGCCGGAACTTCAATGGGCTTGACTAGTGTTTTTTATTACCTCGCGGTTAAGTTTATCCCTGTGTCTATAGGGATCGTGTTGCTCATGCAAACGGTCTGGATGGCGGTTTTGCTCGAGGCGATATTGGACAAAAAGCGGCCATCCGTTATCAAAATAGTATCGGTCATACTTGTACTTGCGGGAACCGTTCTGGCGGCAAAATTAAGTTCGGATTTGGATAAACTCGACTGGCGTGGGCTTCTTTTGGGCCTTTGTGCCGCGGCATCATTTACGGCGACCATGTTTTCTGCCAACCGGATTGCATTAGATCTGGACGCGGGCCGACGCAGTTTCTACATGCTATGTGGTGGTGCCGTAATCGTACTCTTGTTCGCATTGGCTACGCAACGCACGCCCTACAATTTTGATATTTTTTATAAATGGGGTATCCTGCTGTCTGTCTTCGGGACTATTTTGCCTCCTTATTTACTCAATGCGGGTTTTCCGAAAACGGGAATCGGGCTTGGCAGTATCGTTTCGGCACTTGAACTTCCTGTATCTGTTGGAATGGCCTGGCTTTTTTTACAGGAATCCGTAAGTCCGGTTCAATGGATTGGCATATCGATAATACTTTTTGCTATCGTACTGATGAATTACAAATCAATTGATTAACCTCATAAAACCATCGTTCCACCTCATTTTTCTTTCACAAATACCGCTTCGGTGAAAGCCAGACATTCTTTTTTTTCGTAACCAAAAGAATTGAACTATTTTAGAAACTCCAAAAACAAACAACAAGATGAAAAGCCTGTCCCTAAAAAACAGGATAGATATCAGCTTTGGCGTGGTCTTACTGATATTCGCCGTCCTGGTCTATGCCACTTATAATCGCGCGCGCGCAGTCACGGCAAACCGCAAGATTATAGTAGAAACGTACACTACGAACACCGTACTTGAAAAAATCCTTTCAAATACCATCGATATCGAAACCGGCGTGCGTGGATATACCATTACGGGAAAAGACAACTTCCTTGACATTTATAATTCCGGAAAGACCAAGCTCAAAATGTGGCAGGATTCCTTGCAGCGGTTGAAGAAGAATTCGCCGGATGAACATCCACACATCGAGAAGATTTATCAGCTTATCGAAGACAAAAAAGCCTTTACCGATCTTATCCTCGAAACCGGAAAGAACAAAGATTTGAAACAGGCCGCCGAATTGGTCGGAACCGGAAAAGGGAAACTCATCATGGATTCGATCCGCGATGCCATTGCCGAATACCAGTCCCAACAAGTTGCCTTACTTTCAAGCAAATTGGCCGAAACAGACCAAAATGTCAATCAGCGCAACATAAACTTTTTCTTGTTTGCAGGCATCACGTTGATCCTGATATTCCTGGGCTACAGACGTATTCGCAGAAGTGCCAAAATCATTATGAAAGACAATGTAATACAAAAGACATTGACCGACGAGTTGGCCTTCCAGAACCGCCAGCTTAATGATTTCGCCAACATCACTTCACACAATATGCGTTCGAGTGCGGCGAACATGACGGCTTTGATTTCAATGGTCGAAGAAGACAGCACGGTTGAGGAATACTGGAATATTTTCAGCATGCTCAAAAAAGTAGCGCAGAACCTCAACGACTCCCTCAACGAACTGATTGAAGTGATCCGCGTTAAAAAAAGTGTCGAAATCCAGAAAGAAATCGTAACTTTTGAGGATGTTTTCACCAAGGTTACCGAAACGCTCCAAGGTGATATACTGACGGCAAATGCCACGATCACATCTGATTTTAGCGCTGCCCAACATGTGGCTTTTTCAAAAGTATATCTGGAAAGTACGCTTCAGAATTTAATCGGGAATGCCATGAAGTATAAATCGCCTGACCGCGACCCTGTGATTAAAGTGTATACTGAAGTATCTAACGGCCAGGTCGTGTTGCATGTAAAAGACAACGGCCTCGGAATCGATCTCAAACGCCACGGCGACAAGGTTTTCGGGATGTACCAAATGTTCCATAAACACCCGGATGCCAAAGGGATTGGGTTGTTTTTGACCAAAGCGCAAATCGAGAACCTCGACGGCAAGATTTCGGTAAGCAGCGACGGCCATAGCGGAACGACATTCAGCGTGCGGTTTGCAAAATAAAAGAAATGGATAGCATTATTGCCTATTTTTCTACGATTCCGTCATTGCACAGGGCGCTGATCCTGGCAGGCGGAATCACTGTTTTCTGGCTCACAGAGAACGCTTTTCCGCTTTTTAAGATGGATTACAAAAAATGGCAGCATGCTGGGATAAACATCTTTTTTACGTTCACGACCATTGTGGTCAATTTCCTTCTGGCTTTTGTTTTATTGCTGACGGCACATTGGGTGGCAGAAAACGACTTCGGTTTACTTAACTGGATTTCATCATCGTATCCTTGGATTTATACGATCTTGGGATTGCTGCTTTTAGATCTGATAGGTGCCTGGCTCGCCCATTTTGTGCAGCACAAGGTTCCAGTCTTGTGGCGGTTCCATTTGATACATCATTCAGATACGTGGATCGATACGACTTCGGCCAACAGGCATCATCCGGGAGAAAGCGTGATCCGGTTTTTGTTTACCGTTTTGGCTGTTCTGGTCAGCGGAAGCCCAATGTGGCTGGTATTTTTGTATCAATCTTTGTCGGTGGTCTTTTCACAGTTCACTCATGCCAACCTGCGTCTTCCGGTTGGTTTGGACAGATGGATCAGCTACGTATTTGTTTCGCCGGACATGCATAAGGTGCATCATCATTACCAGTTGCCATATACCGATTCCAACTACGGGAATATTTTTTCAATTTGGGACAGATTGTTCGGTACATTTGAAAAACGCGACCGTGCCGATATTGTCTATGGAATCGATACGCACCATCATCCGTCCGAACACAACAACTTAAAAAAACTTATCGCATTGCCGTTCACCAAATTGCGTAAACCGAACCAACATCAATGAAAAAACTGATACTCCTTCTCGCCTTTTCGGCTATTTTACAAGCCCAAAACGTAAAAGAAATTACCGTAAACAGCATGTGCACGGGAACATTATACACGCCTGAAAAACCACAGAACGATTACCTCGTAATCCTGATTGCAGGCTCAGGCCCGACAGACCGCGACGGAAACCAGCCGCCAAATATGATGAACAATTCACTAAAGATGCTGGCCGAAGCCTTGTCCCAAAGCGGAACTGCCGTATTTGCCTATGACAAACGTATCGTACAGCAAATCAAGCAAAAAACCGCCGATGAGAAGTCGATGCGTTTTGACGATTATATATACGATTGCAAAGAAGCCATCGTGTTTTTCAGGGCAGAATATCCGTACAAGAAAATCATAATCGCCGGACATTCGGAAGGTTCGCTGATTGGGATGGTCGCCGCCAATGAAACCGCCGATGCATTCATTTCATTATCCGGCCCGGCAACATCCATCGACAAAAAAATCACCGAACAAATCGGGAAAAATGCCCCAATGCTAAAAGATGAAGTCGAAAAGGATTTTGCAATCCTTAAAACAGGGCAAACTTTTAAAAACGAAAACCAGATGCTCAACAGTATTTTCCGCGAAACGGTCCAGCCATATATGATTTCGTGGATGAAATACGATCCGGTTGTAGAAATCGCCAAACTTAAAATCCCGGTGCTTATCGTAAACGGCGATAAGGATTTGCAGGTTTTTGTTTCGGATGCGGAAGCACTCAAAAAAGCGGCTCCATCGGCCAAATATGCCATCATCAAAAACATGAACCATGTGCTCAAGACCGTGACAGGGAGCGATGCGGACAATATGGCGACCTACAATAATCCGACTTTACCCATTTCGCCTGAACTCGTTACACAAGTTAACCAATTCTTAAAAGCTATTTAACGCGTAACAATTTTCTATCTTCGCGCACTTATCGGTTCAAAAAATCCAATTAATGAAAAAAATCCTTCTGGCCTTTGTTTGGGCCGCTTCTGTTTACGGTGTTTCGGCCGTTGCCCAAAATAAAGAGACTGTAAAGGCCGCCATCGACCTGAACAATGTCACGAATGACAAAGTACAGGTGACATTGGATGCACCTAAAATGAAATCGGACAAAGCTGTTTTCCACATTCCTAAAACAGTTCCGGGTACGTATTCCACCGACAACTACGGAAAATACATCGACGACCTTAAAGCGTTCGACTCCAAAGGAAAAGCGCTCGAGACCAAAAAAACCGACGATAATTCCTGGGAAATTTCAGGGGCGAAGAAACTGGCAAAAGTGACCTATTTAGTCAACGACACCTACGATATCGAAGACGAACACGATATTTTCTCACCTGCCGGAACAAACATTGATGCCGGGAAGAACTTCATGCTCAACATGCACGGATTTGTCGGGTATTTCCAGGGATTGGATCAGTTGCCTTATGAAGTGACCATTACGCATCCGGCTACACTTTGGGGTGCGACTTCACTGACGGATGACGATAGTTCAGACACCAAAGACCTGTTCAAATATTCGCGCTATTTTGAAGTGGGCGATCACCCGATTATGTATTCCAAGCCGGATTATGTAACGTTCAAAGCCGGAGACATGGAAATCCTTCTTGCTGTGTATTCGCCAAACGGGGCTTTTACAGCAGAATCGCTGAAGCCGGAACTGGAACGCACGATGCAGGCACAGAAAAAATTCCTTGGCAATGTAAATTCAACCAAGAAATATGCAGTATTGCTTTATATGAGCGATATGACCAAGCCTGATGCACAAGGATTCGGGGCGTTGGAACACCATACTTCCACAACTGTGGTTTTCCCGGAAGCGATGCCTAAGGATCAGTTGCTTCCCGCTCTTATCGATACCGTTTCACACGAATTCTTCCATATCGTGACGCCGTTGACGGTCCACGCAGAACAAATCCAGTATTTTGATTATGCCGATCCGAAGATGTCTGAGCATCTATGGATGTACGAAGGAGTTACGGAATATTTCGCGAATTTGTTCCAGGTGAACCAGGGATTGATTTCAGAAGATGATTTCTTCGACAGGATGGCCGGCAAAATCGACCACGCTTCAAAAATGAACGACACCATGTCATTCACCCAAATGAGTGCAAACGTTTTGGTTGAACCGTATAAGGCACAATACCTGAACGTGTATGAAAAAGGCGCGTTGATTGGAATGTGCATCGACATCATCATCCGTGAAAAAAGCAACGGACAGCGTGGCATTCTTGATCTGATGCAGAAACTGTCACGTGAATACGGCATGGACAAACCGTTCAAAGATGCCGATCTTTTTGGAAAAATCACTTCATTGACCTATCCGGAAGTAGGTGAATTCCTCAAAACCTATGTTGCGGGAACGACTCCTATCAATTATGACGAGTTTTTCGCTAAAGTAGGGGTGACCAAGTCGACGCGCAAAGTTCCGGGGAACGTGTTCATCAAAGGGCAACAACCCTTGATTACCGTAAATCCGACAACCAAGGAAATCATCATGATCGAAGGTATCGAACAGACAGATTTTATGAAATCATTGGGGCTTAAAGGTGGCGACATTTTGGTATCTGTAAACGGGACAGCTTACAATCTGGACAACATCTATGATATGCTTATGGGAAGCCAGAGCTGGAAGGAAGACGACGATATTACCATGGTCGTAAAACGCGGCGGTACAGAATCCACACTTAAAGGAAAAGTGAAATTGACATACGAAGAAGCCGTCGGCTACAGAATTTCAGACGAATCGAAAGCACAACTTCGTGAAGCCTGGCTCAAAGGATAATTCCAAATTAGCAACATATTAATCCCCGACACCTCAAAGATGTCGGGGATTTTTTATTTTTGCGCCCGAACCAATGTATATGAAGAAAATTACCACCGTATTTGCCGCAGCTCTATTGTTTGTGGCTTGTCAGAAAGAAGAAAAAAAAGGTAACCTTACCATTACGGGCGACGTGCACGGCCTGAGTAAAGGAACGCTTTATATCAAGCAGAAAAAAGATACCAGCCTTGTTGTCCTGGACAGTATCCAGATTGCCGGCGATTCAAAATTTTCGACAGTGATTGATATTGCCGAGCCTGAAATGCTGTATTTATTCCTGGATCGCGGCACCACGAATTCCATAGACAACAGCCTTGCGTTTTTTGCAGAACCCGGAAAGATGAACATCGACACCAATCTGGAAACGTTTTATGCAAAAGCCAAAATCACCGGGTCGAAGAATCAGGAACTGTACGATAAATTCAAGGTGATCAAGTCACGTTTCGTAGGCCAGGAACTCGAAATTACGGCAAAAGATCTTGAAGCCTTCAAAAACAAAACGACACTGCCGGCAGAAGACAAAGCCAAATATGATGCTTTGATACGCAGGCGTTATTTGTATACCATCAATTTCATCATGACCAATAAAGACAAGGAAATTGCACCTTATCTGGCTATCGTTGAAATACCTGATGCAGGATTGAAATTCATGGATACGATAAACAAATCACTTACGCCGAAAATCGCAAAATCGAAATACGGGAAAATATTTGGGGAATATGTAGCAGAAAGACATAAGACAGAAGATACTGCAGCCAACTCATCCAAATAATTGACAAAAATATAAGGCATAAAAAAAACCACCCGTAAAAAGGTGGTTTTTATTTTGAGCCGATAGAGGGACTCGAACCCACGACCTGCTGATTACAAATCAGCTGCTCTAGCCAGCTGAGCTACACCGGCGACTCAATTGTGGTGCAAATATAAATTCCCGGATTCTATTCTGCAACAAATCCGGGAAAATTTATCATGTTACAAGGCGTTGATTTTGTCAACTAGTTTCTTTGCAGACGTTTCCAACTCGGCAGTAATTGCTTTGAAGTGTGCTTTTTTATTTTCAACACCTTTTGCGTTCACCTTGCGGATCAAATCATCAAAAGCGGTAATCGCCTCATCGATAAGTGCATTGGTTGCAGGTGTCGGTTTTCCGTCGGTTGTCATCTCATGAATGTAAACCGCTTCGATGATGTCACCCAAAACGTAATTGATGTCTTTTTTTAAATTTCTGACATTTGCCATGATAGCTTCTTTTTAAGATTGGCGCAAAAGTACGACAGTTTGGCCAACTAGGAAATATAAATTTCAAGCAAATCTGCCTTTCCGGAAAAGCTGACACCTTTCAAATCGGCCGGAATCAGGATTGTATCTCCCTGATTGTATTGATATTCCGAACCGTTAACCGTCATTGTCGCATTTCCTTTGGCCAGCATGTAAACCGAAAAAGTACCACCTGGAATATCCGATTTATATTCCCCGTCAAGCGGAATAAGGTTGGTCGTAAAATAGGGGCAATCGACCAACGTATTGACCTTATTGGTTTCGTCAGTATGAGACTGCAATGCCGTTGACGCCTTGTAGTTTATGGCATCAAGCGATAGATCGAGGTGCAATTCCCGCTTGTTTCCGTTGGCATCGACCCTGTCGAAATCATAAATTCTGTACGTGATGTCCGATGTCTGTTGGATTTCTGCAATCAAAACGCCGGCACCTATGGCATGGACAGTTCCGGTTTCGAGAAAATATACATCTCCGGCCTTTGCAGGAACGGCTCCAAGAATATCTACGATAGTATTGTTGTGTACATGCGATAAAAATTCCTCGCGATTGGAATCGTGTTTGAAACCGGCAATGATTCTTGAACCTGCATCGGCCTGCATCACATACCACATTTCGGTTTTTCCGAAAGAATGATGGCGCTTTTGGGCCAATTCGTCGTTCGGATGCACCTGTATCGAAAGGTCTTCACGCGCATCGAGGAATTTAAATAATAACGGGAATTCGGCACCGAACTTTTTGTAGACACGTTCGCCCAAAAGCTCCGCCGGATAGTTTTCAATGATTTCCTGAAGTGATTTGCCTTCATAGTCGCCATTTGCAATAACGCTGACGTCGCCTTTTACGGTAGACAATTCCCAGCTTTCGCCGGTTATATTGGATGTTATGGGTTTATTTAGTTCCGATTTTAATTTGGTTCCGCCCCAGATTCTTTCTTTGAGGATGGGTTGGAATTGGAAGGGATAGGATTTGAAGGACATTGATGTTGATGTATTGATTCGTTGATTTGATTTCGGGTTTTTGGAATCAGTTTCCTTTGTAGGTTACAAAATTGCGGGGGGTTTCGTAGAGCTTTACTTCCAGCGATACTTTTGGGTCGACGCGTTTTCGCAGTTTGTTCCAGATGACGTAAGCGATGTGTTCGGCTGTCGGATTCAGATTGGCGAATTCGGGAACATCGAGATTGAGGTTTTTATGGTCGAACGGAATTTCCACTTCTTCGTGAATGATATCGGCCAACATCTTAATATCCATGACATATCCGGTTTCAGGATTGACTTCACCGGTAACACTGACGATGAGTTCGTAATTGTGTCCGTGGAAATTCGCATTGTTGCACTTGCCGAAAACAGCATCGTTCTGTTCAAAAGACCAGTCGCTGCGGTACAACCTGTGGGCTGCGTTGAAATGGGCGTGGCGGGAAACGGTTACTATCATTTGTTTTGGTTAACAGTCAACGGTTAACAGTTAATCTAGTTAGACAATTTATTTTCTTATATTAAAACTTACATTACTATTTGCTAACTACAATATTGTCAGATACAAAATATGCTATCACTATTAAAAAGCCTATTTATTAATTCGATTTTTCAGCCCGAATTTCACCGTTAACTGTTATCTGTTAACTTTTATGCTCTTCCAAAAAGTGATAGAACTCGTCAAAAATAATACGTGCCCATACCGTGTAGATTGCCGGATTAGCTTCCATATCCTGACGCAATTCATCAATGTCCATCCATTTCCAATCGGCGACTTCTTCCGGATTTATAACCGGCGCTCCTTCATAATAGCCAATTAAAACATGATCGAGTTCGTGTTCTGTCAAACCGTTGTCGAAAGGTGCTTTATAGATAAAATGGAACAAATCTTTGAGCGGGACACTAAACCCCATTTCTTCATTAAGTCGTCGCATTCCTGCCTCGGCATTTCCCTCTCCGGGCCTTTGATGGCTGCAGCAGGTATTCGTCCATAACAAAGGCGAATGATATTTATGGGCCGCACGCTGTTGCAACATCACCTGATTTTTATGGTTGAGGATAAAAACAGAAAAGGCCCTGTGCAGCTCCGCCTTTTCATGGGCTTCGAGTTTTGGCATCAAGCCGAGTTCACGATCCTGGGTGTCGACAAGTATTACTTTTTCTTCCTGGTTTTGAGACATAGGCTTCAAAAATACAAAATTGAAAGGCCTTTTTTGGTGTTTTTATGACAAGACATAAGTGTTAAAAATGTAAGAGTACGATAGCCGATTGCATTTTTTGTTTAGTTTTAGAGTCCCAAATCTGAATATAATTAATTGAAAAAGACGATTCTACCGTTAAAAAACCCAAATCTTAACCTACATGGAACGTATGAAATCATTTATTACCTGCAGTTTATTTTTAGTATGTGTCGCCGGATTTTCCCAAAAGAATCACGCAGCTGCACAACTGATTGCACAGGCGGACGATTCTGAAAAATCAATCCAGAAACATACAGCCACTACGACACCCGATCTCAAAACGGCAAAAGATGACGAACTGCTTCTCGCAGCCAAAAATGCCGATTCCGAAACAAAAATTGCAATCGCTACCGAACTCGTCGAGCGCAAATCACCCAAAACAGAACAATTGTTCCGGGATTTTCTTGAAGATAACCGGACTGTCATTCAAAAACTAGGTTCGATTTCTTACGAAACCACTTCGGCTGCTGAGTTATTTTCGGCCGTAGCACGTCAGAAGGAAAAAGCCGAACGCAAGAAATACTACGAAAAGACGAATTCCAAGAATGTCCAGAACGAGCTTAAAGGTTTGTTCGGACGCGATTACAGCACCAAATGGACAGTTGCCGAATGTGATGCTTTCCTGCCGAAACTGACTGCGATGGCCCTGGCCAAAAACGAAGTACATCCGCAGACGCTGAACCAGATTTTCGAGACGCTTCAATACAAGTCCAAAAACTACGAACGCATAAAATTCTTTGCCCGCAAGTATGCGTCCGAGGAATTGCTGGCTACGTTGGCGCGGTTCAAAAATCCGTCAGATGTAACATTCCTGAAAGAGCAGAAGGAAAAATCGTATTTAGCGATTTCTTATTTTCCCGATGCGGGTTTCTTTGGGACACTCAAAGAAGCTTCGCCGTCATTCTATACCAACCAGGATTATCAAAATGCGGTCTGCGCCTACAAAACGGCTCAGTCGAAAGCATTGCTGGACACCATGTGCGACAGCATATTTTCTAATCAAAAGGACAAAACCCAACGCGATGACGCGTTGTTTCAGTTGTACGGATTGATTGAAAAACAGAATTTCAAGCCGTATGCATCAGTCCTCAAAAAAATCGATGCCTTGATGGCAAAGCGCTGATTAATTGACCAGATATTCCTGCATGAAACGAATAGTGGCCAAACGTTGGTAATCGATATTCTGCTTCTTTCTAAAACCGTGGCCTTCATCTTTGGCTTCCAGATACCAAACCGTATTTCCGGCCGCCTGTAATTTGTCGCGCATTTGTATTGCTTCTGAAACCGGCACTCGTGGATCATTCGTTCCCTGAATGATGAATAACGGCTTCTTGATTTTATCGATGTTGTTCAAAGGCGCGATTTTATCAAAGAAAGCCGCCATTTTAGGATCGCGTTCGTCCCCGTATTCCGCACGCCTCAAATCACGGCGGTATTCCTCGGTGTTTTTGAGGAACGTATTGTAGTTTGAAATCCCCACAATATCTATCGAACAACGAATTTTATCGGCATAATGAAAAGCCGTCGCGAGCGTCATGTAACCTCCATAACTGCCGCCCATGATCATGATACGGTCTTTGTCGAGTCCAGGTTGTTGTGCAATCCAATCCAGCAAAGCACCTATGTCTTTGACCGAATCTTCCCGAAACATCCCGTTGTCTTTTTGTAAAAATGTCTTTCCGTAACCAGATGATCCGCGTACATTCGGCAGTATAAGGGCCACGCCCATTTCATTCGTGAAGTAATTGTTTCCGCCGAGAAAAGCTGCCTGCGACTGACCTTCAGGCCCGCCGTGGATTACGATGACTACAGGTCTTTTTCCAGAAAATTTCGAAGCTGGCGGATAATAAAACCCTGAGATTTTCTGTTTGTCGAAACTCGTCCATTCGATCAATTCCGGATTTGAGATATCACTTTCCTGAATGCCGCCAAGTTCGCTTTGCGTCCACCGCCTGATCTTGCCCGAAGGAAATTCAATTTTGTAAACATCCGAAGAACTCTTTGCGGTTGCCTGTGAGAAGTACAGGCTTTTTGCATCGCGGGTGAACTGCATATTCCCAATAAGCCCTACCGGAATTCCTGCTATCGGAGAGATTTTTTTATCGGCAGTATCCATCTTATACATTTTGTTGGTTCCGGCTTCATTGGTCACGAACATGATATGGAATTTATCTTCAGAAAGTATAAAGCTATCTACGCCCCAAGGTATCGAAGTGGTAAAAAATTCGTATTTCCTGGTTTTGAGATTATATGTGGCAAGCCTCTGAAATTCATTGTCTTTGTCCGTAATAAGCCATATCAAATCTGTTTGAGATGAAAAACTGGCTTCCTGGTTAACGACACCTTTTGATTTTCTGTCTGTCACCTGTGACAATTTTCCTGTCGCGGTATCAAACATCCAGATATGGGATTCATTGGCCGAAATGTATTCCGAAACGAGCAGTGATTTTCCGTCGTCAGAAATATCAGAAATCCCCCATCCGCCACCTTTGACTTCAAGAACCAGTTTCGCGGTTGGTTGATTTTCCATATCCATGTAATACAAGTCGCGGTCGCCTCCGTTGCGTTTGGTCGATGCAAAATAGAATCCTTTGCCATCTTTGCGCCAGACAAGTTCCCCGTTTTGCGAACGTCCGCCATCTGTCAGCAATGTGGACTCAAGTGTCTGCAAATCGAGTTTGTACAATTGGCCGAATTCGTTCCCGCCCGAGTCTTTGGAATAGACCAGATATTTTCCCTGAGTCGGTTCGAAAGAGCAAAAATTGACCGGCTCTTCAAAGAATGTCAGCTGTGTCCGTGCTCCCATAGGCTGGACAACCTGATGCAATTGTGTCGTGTTCCCGAATCGGGTTCCAATTATGATGGATTTTCCATCGGGACTGATATCGTCCAAAACAGCAGAGCGCGCCTCGGTATATTTTCTGACAGTTGCCGCCAGGTCTTTGCTGATTTCCGGAATATTGACCGTAACCAGGTTTTCGTTGGGCTGGACTAAATTGTTTGTTTTTTGGGAATGAAGTGCTGCCGATGCCAAAAAGAAAGCGAGTGCGACTAGTTTTGAATTCATTGAAAGACGATTGAGTATCTCTCAAATATACAGGGATAAATTTTAACGACGGATAGATTCGGCAATCTTCAGTGCACATTTTTCACCGTCGATGGCAGCCGATACGATACCGCCTGCATAACCTGCTCCTTCCCCACACGGATACAGTCCTTTGAGATGGACGTGTTCCAGAGAAACCGCGTCACGCGGAATCCTTACGGGCGACGAAGTCCGGGATTCCGGTGCATGCAAAACAGCATCGTTGGTCAGGTAACCGCGCATCGACTTGCCGAATTCCACAAATCCCTGACGCAACGTTTGCGTGATGAAACCCGGAAAAACCCGCCCCAATTCCACCGAAGTCGTCCCCGGGACGTAAGATGTTTTTGGAATATCTGCAGAGACTTTCGTCTGTGTAAAATCAATCATGCGCTGGGCCGGAACTTTTTGGGTCTGTCCAGCTACATTCCACGCTTTTTGTTCAATGCTTTTCTGGAATTCCATACCTGCAAGCGCCCCGAATTTGGCAAACGGAACAAAATCTTCCAACCGCAATTCCACTACGATTCCTGAATTTGCCGTTTCCTGATCGCGTTTGGAAGGCGACCATCCATTCGTGACGACTTCACCCGGACTTGTGGCACAAGGCGCAATCACGCCGCCCGGACACATACAAAACGAATACATGCCGCGACCGTTGACCTGTTTTACGATGGAATATGGCGCAGGCGGTAAAAACTCGCCGCGGAAATCACAGGAGTATTGAATCTGATCTATCAAGGTCTGCGGATGCTCGGCGCGAACACCCAATGCAAACGGTTTGGCTTCGATGAAAATCTTCTTTCTGTCGAGCAGCTCAAAAATGTCTCGTGCGGAATGGCCCGTGGCAAGAATGATATGATCCGACAGGATTTTATCGCCGGTTTGGGTCACGATTCCTTTGACCTGATTCGATTCCGTAAGAATATCGACAACTTTGGTGTCGAACAGCACTTTTCCGCCACATTCGATGATCTTGTTCCGGATGTCTTCAATGATTTTAGGCAGTTTATTGGTTCCGATATGCGGATGTGCCTCAATCAAAATTTCATCAGAAGCACCAAAAGCGACAAGCAATTCGAGGATTCTGTCCACATCGCCCCGCTTTTTGGATCTGGTGTATAATTTTCCGTCGGAATACGTTCCTGCTCCGCCTTCCCCAAAACAATAATTGGAATCTTCGTTTACGATATGGTCGCGGTTGATGGCTTTGAGGTCGCGACGTCTGCCTCTAACGTCTTTACCTCTTTCAATCACAATCGGCCTTAGCCCACATTCAATAAGTTGTAAAGCCGCGAACAGACCGGCCGGGCCTGCCCCTATTACAATGATTTCGCGGGCATTTTCTACATTTTGGTAATCGGGAAGTTCAGGTGCTTGTTCTACAAAAGTTTCTCCCTGAAAATAAACATCAAGCTTGAGGTTCACTTTTATGGACTTCTGTCGGGCATCGATGGAACGCTTGCGAATCGAAAGGTGCGAAATATCAAATGGAGAACAACGCAGCATTTTGGAAACGTGCTCTTTGACTTGATTTAAATCGGCGGCGACAGCTGGTGCGACTTGTGTGAGAAGTTCTTTGGGCATGTGGCAAAAGTAGCCAATTGTAAAGTATGGTTACAAACTTACTTTCTCGAACTCCGCATTGCTTTTACTTTGAGGATGGATTCGTCTGATTTCAACTCCGTGAATTCCTGCGAAGAAGTATCTACCAGAGCCACTTTTCCTTCCGCATCATTATGAACGGCCCACCCATAGCGTTTGGTCAAGGGTGAAGCCCGCAGGCAGGCCTGTCCTTTCGAGAAGAATTCTTCACGCGCTTCCTTTCGTTTATGTTGCGGGATGTTGTTCCTGTCGGCAAAAACCGTGAACAAGACATCGTCCGAAGTGTATGTATATGGATTTGCCGCGATCAACTCCAACTGCAAATTAGCGACTGATGGTTTGTCTTTTACTGGCGGCAATTCCGAATGATGCACCGGTGCATCTTCTGCCGGCAGGATCAGCGTGTTTATATGATTCGTCGTATGTTGCTTCATTTCTTTTTCCAATTTGTGGATTTTAAACTTGTAGATTTTTAAAAGTCCACAGTTCAAAATGCCACAGTATCCCAATCAGCCATTTAAAAAATCCGGCAAGCAAGACTATGGCAAGCAAAATGATCACCACTCCGAACTTATACTGTTGATAGTTATACAGGTTGTTCCAAAACGGCGATTTATCTTCCTTCATTCTTAATCTTTCAAGAAACTTCTTTCCTCAAACGCATGTAACGCAAAAGTCGCCAGCCAATGCTCGCCTTCGTAATTTCCGTCGGTTATGGCAGGCAAAGAAAAATTCAAATGCTCGTCCGCCAGCTTTTTCAAATGCCCGAATTCTTTTGGATACTGACGGATCAGGCTGTAAAAATTCCACGCACGGGAAAAGTTCAATCCGTCGAGGTGAACCAAATGACCATCTGTCCGGTCACTCACTTTGGCAGTTTCCCACGTAAAATCTTTTTTGGTGAGTGGCCTCGCGAATTTTTTGATCCAGTCGAGGAATTCCTTTTGAGGCAAAACCCGTTGCATGATGGCTATTTCTTCCATTCCGGGCGACAGGAAATCGGTTCCGCTCGGCTCCCATTGGAACGGATAATCCTCGTCGTTTTTGAAAAGACGGATGGCATTGTCACGGATGCTTTTCTGGAAAACCACATCATTCGTAGCCACGGCATAATCCCAGGCGAACGTCAATCCGAAAGCCGTATTGGTATGCATTCCGTAGCGGATCGGATATAATAATTTCGGAAGGAATTCTTCATATCGCTGCACCAGGAGTTTTGAAAGCGGCCGCAAATTATCGGATAGTTCTTTGGCCCAAGCCTCGTTCATGGAATCGAGTTCCAATTGCAATTTCAATACCCAGTTCCAGCCGTACGTTCGTTCATAGGACTTTTCATGTTCGCGCATCAGGTAAGCCACTTCCTGATCGATATTTTCTTTGGACAGATTGGTTTTGAGCTTTGAAATGATTTCGTCCCGACGCTCCAATTGCGGATATTTCCTGAGCAGATATACGAGCGACCAATGTCCGTGAACCGACGAATGCCAGTCAAAACAACCGTAAAATGCCGGATGCATTTGCTTTGGCGAAGCAATTTCAGTCGAATCCTTGATGAGCTGACCCGTTTTGTTCGGATACTGCTGCTGCATGCATTTGAGTGGAAGTGATGCGAGACGATTGGCATCAGACAATGATAGCTGCTGTGAAAAACCAGACAGATTTGCGAGAACCATCAAATAGAAAAAATGCTTCATCTGGCCCACATCGGATTCGTTTTGGCAATCTTTTCCTGCACTTCACAATGCGCATCATGGGCGCCTTTGAGGTATCCGATGCTCATCAAAAATTCCCCGACGATTTCGCCGCCCGTGAACCGGAATGTCTTCTTGAAAAGTTTGACCCATTCCTCTTTTGTCTTCGGATGGTTTGATTCAAGCCATTTCTCAAATGAACCAAATGCCGCCTGCAATTCCAGGATCGTCTTGGCATTTTCAATTGCTGCATTGACTTTGAGTTTGTTGCGGATGATTCCGGCATCGGCGAGCAATCGTTCGCGATCTTTCTCAGAATAAGCCGCAACCTTTTTGATATCGAAATTGTCGTATGCCTTTCTGAACGATTCTTCTTTTTTCAAAATGGTTTCCCAACTCAAACCCGCCTGGTTGATTTCCAGGATCAGCCGACCAAAAAGTTCGTTGTCGTCATGAATCGGAAAACCGTAATGATTATCATGGTAGTTGGCGTGTAACGAGCGGCGCGGCTCGGGCATATTCGGGATAACAGTGCAGTATGACATTAATTGATACTAGTTTGTTTGAATTGAACTGGCGTTAATTGTGTTTTTTGTTTGAACATTTTGTTGAACGACTGCGGATGCTCGAAGCCCAATTGATAAGCAATTTCAGATATCGTGGCATTTGAATTACTCAGAATATCTTTCGCCTTTTCGATCAATCGGTTATGAATGTGCTGCTGCGTATTCTGGCCCGTCAAAGACCGAAGCATATCACTCAGATACCTTGGCGAAACTTTGAGCTGGTCTGAAATATAGTGTACCGATGGCAAACCTTCGACAAGCGCTTTTTCCGTATCGAAGTAATCAGACAAGACCTCATCGAGCCGTGTGAGCAAATCATGGTTGACCGCTTTTCGCGTCAGGAATTGCCTGTTGTAAAACCTGTCGCTGTAATGCAGCAGCAATTCAATCTGGGCAACGATGATATCCTGGCTGAACGAATCGATGGGACGCGACAGTTCCATTTCGATATGTTTGAAGATTTCCATCAGTGTCGTGAGTTCCGATTCCGACAGATGCAGGGCTTCATTGGCCGAATAGGAGAAAAACCCGTAGTCTTTTATCTTTTTTCCCAGCGGATACCTGCGGATGAAATCCGGATGGAAAACCAGGGTGAAGCCGTCGTAATTCCGGGCCGGTCGTGATTCGGAAATCAGTTGGTTCGGAGAAACGAAACACAATCCGCCGTTGTCGAAATCATAATGCTGCTGCCCGTATTTCACCTTTCCTGAAAACTCTTTTTTATAGGAAATCTTGTAGAGATTCAGGATCATTCCTTTGGCAATCTCCGTCGTATCTGCCGTAATGTCTTTGTAATTGTTGATGCTGATAAGCGGATGCAACGGAGCCGGCAAACCCAGGACCTTGTGGAATTCCGGGATCGATTCGAAGAAAAATGGCTTTTCGGATGCTTTCATCTGTCGTAAAGATAGAATTTATAACGTTGCCATATCGATTACAAAACGATACAATACATCTCCTTTGAGCATTCGGTCGAAAGCGGTTGAAATAGTTTTGATATCAATCAGCTCGATATCTGAAACGATGTTGTTTTCGGCACAGAAATCCAACATTTCCTGGGTTTCCTGAATACCACCTGCCCCTGAACCCGCCACGACTTTGTTTCCGGTCGCTAAGGTAAACGATGGTATTTCAAAAGGCTTCAATGGCATTCCAACATTAATGTAAACGCCGTTGGTTTTTAAAGTCGCGAGATACGGATTGATGTCGTGATCTGCCGCAACCGTGTCTATGACAAAGTTGAACGATCGTTTGGCGGCTTCCATCTGTGCTTCGTCTTTGGTGACGACAAAATGATGCGCTCCGAGTTTTTTTGCCGCCTCTTCTTTGTTTGGGGACGTACTCAACACCGTAACTTCGGCTCCGAACGCCACCCCGAATTTAACGGCCATGTGACCCAATCCGCCCAAACCGACGACCGCAAGCTTATCGCCTTTCCCGACTTTCCATCGTTTCAAAGGCGAATACGTTGTGATTCCGGCACAAAGCAAAGGCGCCACTGCAGCAAGGTCGAGCTTCTCCGAAACATGGAGCGCAAAATGTTCCGGAACTACGATAAGATTCGAATAACCTCCATAAGCCGGTTTTCCATCGTGATCAAGGTTGTTATACGTCAACACTGGACTTACCTGGCAAAAATGTTCCTGATGGTTGTGGCAATCTTCGCAATCCAGGCACGAATCGACCATGACCCCGACTGCGGCCAGATCGCCTGGTTTGAAATTTTTGACATGATTTCCGACGGCTTTGATGCGTCCGGTGATTTCATGGCCGGGAACCATCGGGAAAATTCCGGGAAACCATTCGTTTCGCGTCAAATGGACATCGGTGTGACAAACGCCACAGTAGGCAATCTCAATCAAAACGTCGTGCGGGCCTACATCGCGGCGTTCAAAATTCCATGGGGCTAAATTGGTTTCCGGGCCTTGGGCGGCGTATCCTTTGGATGGTATCATATAATTAATAATTAACAATGAGGGTGAAGATGACAAAGGTCTGTCAACAATTTGCTTCACAAGTAGCCAATTTGGTATTTCCATTAGCCGGAATGACCTTAAATTTGCAGCATGAGAAAAATAAAACTGATTTGGGATTTCCGTGGGCCGTCAGCGGAGAAAACCGCAGAACATCATGAAATCCATCTGAAGGAATATATCGCTATGGAGAAATTGCCGCTCAATATCACAGGATTTAAGGTCCTCAACGATATGCACGCAATCGCTTTTATGGTGGTGACAGATGCCGAAATGATTGGCGTTCGCGATGCTTTGAAGCCGCATCGGGGGGAAGTTTACGAAGAACATTGAATTTTGACGGGAGAAAATGCTTCGGTGCAACTTATCGCTTTCATCATCAAGATACAGAGATTTTTTTAGCGTAAACGAACGAAGCATTATAATAGACATTCCATAACGCTCTTACTTCCGATCTTTCGAACCCGTGATCTTCCGATCTTCAATTCGCCACTTCCGAAATAAACTTAATCCGCATCAAACGCAATTCCTCAAGGTCGTAATCACCGTCGAATTCCTTTAGCGCCAGTTCGATTTCGTCTGTTTCAGCCTCCATGAAATAGTCGTTGATTTCTTCCTGCTGGTCGTCGTCGAGCAAATCGTGTATCCAGTAATTGATGTTAAGGCGTGTGCCGGAATAGACAATCTGCTCCATTTCCTTCAGCAACGCATCCATATTCATGCCCTTGGCCGAAGCGATGTCGTCAAGCGGCAACTTACGGTCGATGCTCTGGATGATGTAGAGTTTATTGGCGGAATTGACACCGGTAGATTTCACGACCAGATCGTCAGGCCTTGTGATATCGTTGTCTTTTACGTATCTCCCGATAAGATCGAGGAATTCCTTTCCGTATTTTTTGGCCTTGCCCTCGCCTACGCCCTGAACATTGCTCATTTCCTCTGACGTGAGCGGATATTTGAGTGCCATATCGTTGAGCGAAAAATCCTGGAATACGATGTATGGCGGAACACCGGCACTTTTCGCTACTTTTTTCCGAAGCTCGCGAAGCATGGAAACCAGGACTTCATCTGTAGCTCCTGCCGTTTTTGATGCTGTTGTGATGGAATCGTCTTCATCCTCATCATACTCATGATCTTCGGTCATCATAAACGAAACCGGATGCTTGAGGAAATCGAGGCCTTTCTCGGTGATTTTGAGGATTCCGTAGGTTTCTATGTCTTTGGACAGATGGCCGTCAACCAAAACCTGCCGGATCAAAGCCATCCAATGCCGTTCTTCCTTATCTGCCCCGGCTCCGAAAAACGGTTGCGAATCGGTACGGTGCGCCTTAATCATGGCGTTGATCTTTCCGGTAAGCGTATAAATGATTTCTTTGGCTTTATATAAATGCTTGGTATCACGGACTGTGGTGAGCAACAGTTTGACATCTTCCTGCGCTTCGGTTTTCTTTTTCGGATTGCGCATATTATCGTCCATCTCGGCTCCGTCACCCGTTTCACTGTCGAATTCCTCTCCGAAATAATGGAGCAGGAATTTACGCCTTGACATGGATGTTTCGGCATACGAAACCACTTCCTGTAACAACGCGAAGCCGATTTCCTGTTCGGCTACCGGTTTTCCAGACATGAATTTCTCCAGCTTCTCGACATCCTTATATGAATAATACGCGAGGCAATGTCCTTCGCCCCCGTCACGGCCGGCACGACCTGTTTCCTGGTAATAGCTTTCGAGTGATTTGGGAATATCGTGATGGATCACATAACGCACATCGGGCTTATCGATTCCCATTCCGAACGCAATGGTCGCTACAACCACATCTACATCTTCCATAAGGAACATATCCTGGTGCTTGGCGCGAGTTTTGGCATCGAGACCGGCGTGATACGGAACCGCACTGATCCCGTTGACCTGCAGGACTTGCGCAATCGCCTCTACTTTTTTACGGCTCAGGCAATAAATAATCCCTGATTTTCCACGATGGTTACGTATAAAGCGGATGATGTCGGCCTCTACGTTCCTGGTTTTGGGACGCACTTCGTAATACAGGTTCGGACGGTTGAACGATGCCTTGAAAATAGCGGCATTCGGTATATCGAGATTCTTGAGGATGTCTTCCTGGACTTTGGGCGTCGCGGTTGCCGTAAGGCCTATGATTGGCACATCGCCCAAAGATTTGATGATGCTTTTGAGATTGCGGTATTCCGGACGGAAATCATGGCCCCATTCAGAAATGCAATGGGCTTCGTCAATGGCGACAAAAGATAATTTCTGGGCTTTGAGGAAATCGGCGTATTCGTCTTTGGTCAGTGATTCCGGGGCGACGTAAAGCAATTTGGTCTTTCCTGATTCTATATCTTTCTTAACCTGGGTGATTTCGGTTTTGTTCAGCGAAGAATTGAGCACATGCGCCACACCGTCTTCCGAAGACAGTCCGCGAATGGCGTCAACCTGGTTTTTCATTAGGGCTATGAGGGGCGAAACGACAATCGCGGTTCCTTCCTGCATTAATGCCGGCAATTGGTAACATAAGGATTTACCACCGCCTGTAGGCATGATTACGAACGTATCCGTTTTGGAAAGAATGCTGCGTATGACTTGTTCCTGCAATCCCTTGAATTGGCCAAAACCAAAATACTTCCTTAATTGTTGGTGTATGTCAATTTCGGGTGGGGTCATCCTGAGAAATAATGGTATTTTTTGTACGTTTGTTTCCCTAAAGATACGATAAACTTTTATTATTACAACTTTTACCCCGCATCACATTTGATGAATTCTCATAACATATTGGAATCGGCCCGACGCACCATATTTACTGAAAGCCAGTCGATTGCGAATTTGACAACACTTTTGACCGAAGATTTTTCAAGATCTGTCCAAACCATTTTCGAGTCTCGCGGGCGACTTGTTGTTACCGGTATAGGCAAAAGTGCCATAATCGCCCAGAAAATCGTGGCTACGATGAATTCCACGGGAACTCCGTCCGTATTCCTGCATGCATCCGAAGCCATCCACGGAGATTTGGGAATGGTCCAGCCAGACGATGTCGTCATCTGTATTTCAAAAAGCGGGAACAGTCCGGAAATCAAGGTTTTGGTTCCGATCATCAAAAAATTCGGGAATACATTAATCGCCATAACAGGAAACACTACGTCGTTTTTGGCGAAACAATCGGATTTCATTTTAAATACCCATGTAGATGCCGAGGCCGACCCCATCAACCTCGCTCCCACCAACAGCACGACGGCACAACTCGTCATGGGTGATGCACTTGCCGTGTGCCTGATGGAAATGAGGGGATTTTCGGCCGAAGATTTCGCGAAATACCATCCGGGCGGCGCACTCGGAAAGAAATTATTGTTGCGTGTGGCCGATATGCTCGACGGTTCACGCAAACCCGAAGTTTCTTGTGACGCACCTATAAAAAACGTCATTGTTTCGATTTCCGAAAACCGATTGGGCGTTACTGCCGTAGTTGAAGAGGGTCATGTAGTCGGGATTATTACCGATGGCGACATCCGGCGTATGCTCAATGACCGAGACAATTTCAGTGATTTACGAGCCGCAGACATTATGACAAGAAGCCCAAAAAGCATCAAACCGACCGATATGGTCACCGACGCCCTGAACCTTATGGAAGATTTTTCAATCACGCAACTCATCGTGCTCGACGGTTCCCAGTATAAAGGCGTGATACATTTACATGATATTTTAAAAGAAGGAGTAGTATAATGGCCAAACGCGAAAAAAAGAACATGGACGAAATGACGTTCATGGATCACCTTGAAGTACTGCGTTGGATTCTGGTTCGTTGCACCGTCGGCGTATTGATTGGTGCCACAGTCGTGTTTTTTGTCAGCGATTTTATCTTTGACCACATTGTCTTTGCTCCGCTGAATGCCAATTTCTTTACCTATACTTACTTTTGTGAATTGGCCCACGACTGGAATTTATCCGATATCTGCATCACCGCGGACGATTTTAACTTTATCATCCAGAATACAGAAATGGAAGGCCAGGTCAACATTCTCGTGTGGATGTGCGTGGCCGGAGGCTTTATCCTTGCGTTTCCGTACATTCTTTGGGAAATCTGGCGCTTCATCAGCCCGGCTTTGTATGAAAAGGAACGAAAAGGAGCGCTGACGTTCATCTTCATTTCATCCATATTGTTTTTCCTGGGTGTCTTGTTCGGGTATTACCTCATTATTCCCATGTCGGTCAATTTCGTCGCGACATTCAAAGTGAGTGCCGTAGTCCAGAACCAGTTCAACATTGATTCTTACATGGGCATGGTGAAGACATCGCTGATTGCATCCGGTCTTTTCTTTGAATTGCCGATCATCATTTATTTCCTTGCGAAACTCGGATTGGTAACGGCCTCATTCCTCAGGAAATACCGTCGTTGGGCTATCGTAGGGGTTTTGGTCGTAGCGGCTATCGTCACACCTCCCGATGTTGTTTCACAGGTTATCGTATCGATCCCGATGTTGCTCATCTATGAAGCCAGCATTTGGATTGCAGCCATCGTCGGGAACAAAAAAACAAAAGCTGAATTAGCCGCCGAAAATCAGGCAAAAGTTAACGAATAGATTATGTCAAACCAAGTCCAGGAATTCAATGACTACCGTTCTAAAATGAACGAAAAACTGCTTGCCGACGATAACCTTGTCATCAAGCGCATCTTCAACCTAGACACAAACGCCTATTCGGCCGGAGCGCTCGATGTTAAGACCAAGGAATTGCTCGGGCTTGTAGCATCGGCGGTTTTGCGTTGCGACGATTGTGTCAAATACCATCTTGAAACCTCATACAAAGAAGGTGTCACCAAACAGGAAATGATGGAAGCCATGAGCATCGCGACGCTTGTTGGCGGAACTATCGTGATCCCGCATTTGAGACGCGCTTATGAGTTTTGGGAGGCTTTGGAGAATGAGGAGAATTTGAAAATTTGAAAACTTGGAAATGGGCAAACGAGTAAATCGGTCAGTTAACTATGAGCAATGACCTAAGAAATATTTCTTAACATCTTACGATTTACCGTTTAAATCCAGTTATTTTGTGAGCAAATTTGATATTTGATTATTATAGCGAGTCATTTTCAAATTTTCAAATTACCCAATTTTCAAATTATGATCCTACGTGCTGATAATCTTATCAAAACCTACAAAAAAAGAACTGTTGTAAAAGGCATTTCGGTAGAAGTCAACCAAGGTGAAATCGTAGGACTTTTAGGGCCGAACGGTGCCGGGAAAACCACTTCATTCTACATGATCGTAGGCTTAGTAAAGCCAAATCAGGGATCAATCTGGCTTGACGATCAGGAAATCACCGACTTTCCTATGTATAAGCGCGCCCAATACGGAATTGGCTATCTGGCGCAGGAAGCATCGGTTTTCAGGAAACTAAGCATAGAAGACAACATCCTCAGCGTATTACAGCTTACCAAACTTTCCAAACAGGAACAGGAAGCCAAAATGGAATCACTTCTCGACGAGTTTTCGCTTCAGCATATACGCACCAACCGCGGCGATTTATTATCCGGAGGTGAAAGACGACGCACCGAAATCGCACGTGCATTGGCCACCGATCCAAAGTTCATCTTGCTTGACGAACCATTCGCAGGTGTCGATCCCGTTGCCGTAGAAGACATCCAGCGCATCGTGGCCCAACTTAAGAACAAAAATATCGGCATCCTCATTACAGACCATAACGTACAGGAAACCCTTGCCATTACTGACAAAACCTATCTTATGTTTGAAGGTGGCATCTTAAAGGCCGGCCAGCCTGAGGAATTGGTTCAGGATGAAATGGTCCGACGCGTTTATTTAGGACAGAATTTTGAGTTGCGGAAGAAGAAGATTGATTTTTCCGTGAAGGAATAATTCTTTTTTGAGCACGATACCATTCCTATTTCCCGCACTAGACCATTCAGTATTACAGGCGATTGTTTTCTTAATTGCTTTACGCACCGGTTGAAACAGCTGCCAACGTCATTTGCCCAATCCTATCCTGGCATTATACTCATTAATCAACTTTACAATCTGATCCTGGCCGGCGACAGGCTTTGCTGACAGCAACTGATCCAATCGATTCTTTGTCTGGTCATCTCCATACAGATACACCTTTAGCAATTCGGCTACTTCCTTTGTCAGTTTTAATTTCCCATAGTCACTAAGAAGTTCCGGTTTTGAATCGTAGACTGAAATATAGAAAATTTCGTTTTTGCGCGCGGCTACACCACTGGACGCACCGCCAATGCCGACGATAAGCGTGCCTTCCATGACCACTTCGGTGAATAATTTTACTTTGCCAACGGTAAGTCTTTGCAGGTACTTGTATTTTTTACGGCTGTCATAATCCGTGACATAAGAATCGTCATTTGCTTTATAATCATATCTGTCTACAGGTTTGGGCTCTTTCTTTTCAAGTGGTATCCGCTCGTAATGTTTGTCCTCGCTGGAAATGTAATAATTGATTACTTCATCAAAACTGTATCGTTTCTTTTTGCCCGCAGTCTCGGTCTTGAATTCAAAATCGGTCAGATCCGTCTTATCGACATAAATGGTATCATGTGATGTGGTGACGATAAAATCAGATCTCTGGGCTTTGCAAAATGAGAAGACAAGCAGAGCCGATAAAGTAATATGTGTTGTCGTTTTTCCTATCATTGTGTTTGCAGCTATTTCGCGGATGGCCGTTGGTTGCAGGCTTAAAATAGTATTCGATTGAGAGTAAAGTTACCTAAAATTTTATGTCGATGAGTTGAAATATCGACAGCAACGATAACGCCCAACTACTCCATCCCAAAATACTCCAGCCGTTCTTTTGGTCCGTTAAACACATTCAAATCTACTTTGCCCGGAATTCCAGGAACTTCAGCGCTCTCGGTAAATTGCCAGAACATCCAGCCGGATTCGATTTCTTCGACAAAAAAGTTGTAGTTCGCAATCCAGAACGTGTATTCGCTGAATTCTTCGGCCAAAAAAGAATCATAGTATTTTTCGCCTGTATAGATTATGGGTTGCACGCCGTAGTGCTTTTCGACGGCATCGAGCCATTTGTGAAGCCCAAGTTTGAGCCTGTCCATAGATTGGTTCTCAGGCATTTGTTCAATATCGAGGATTGGAGGCAGATCACCTTTTCGCAACGGTGTATTGAGGATGAAATTTCCGGCTTGCTGAAGCGAATTTTCGTTGGGACGGTAATAATGGTAGGCACCACGCATGAATCCCGCTTTTTTGGCACCCGTCCAATTGTCGTCGAATTTTTTATCGGTTTTGTCGCTTCCGGCCGTGGAACGGATGAATACGAAATCGAGCGGGTATTTCCCTTCGGCTTTGCCAATCGCGTCCCATGTAATTTTTCCTTGGTATTCAGACACATCGAACCCAATGGATTTTCCTTCGTGTTTTGACAAAACCTGGATCGTGTGCACGGCAGAAAGCGTCCCTTCTTTTTGCTGGTTTGCGTAACGCGACTTAAAGCTGAAATAATAGGCAATCCCGCTTCTGTAATGCCAGGCTGCAAAAGCCAATGCCATTACAAAAACCAAAGTAGCAATCCAGCCCCATTTTATCCTGGAGCCTTTTTTACCTCGTCGGGTTGCGGGTTTGGCCGAAGACCGTTTACGCGTGGCTGCCATTCGTTTTTTTAAAGAAATTGGAAACGATGGATGTTGCGATGTAAGCGAGAATGATGGCCGGTGTCGATTTTATTCCGAAGGCAATCAGCATCAGCAATGAAAACAGCAAAAATCCTATCGGCAGCAAATAATTCTTAAGGCCCGTCTTTTTGATCTTGAGCGAGAACAAGGGAATTTCGGCGTTGAGCATGTAGCAGCTGAAAACAATCAGCCCGAATAAAACCCATGGCGTTATCAAAAGTTCGAACCACATAAATGAGCCTTCGAATTTGAGTATCGGAAGGCTTGTGATAAGCAATGCGTTTGCAGGTGTTGGCAATCCGATGAAGGAAACCGTCTGCCGTGTATCGAGGTTGAAATTAGCCAGTCGCCAGCACGAAGCCAACGTGACCAGAAATGCGGCATATTGAAGCCATAATGGTAATCCGAATGTTGAAAGAATCTGTGGATCGAGCATCCTGAAAAGTATCAATCCCGGAACTACGCCGCTTGTAACCATATCTGCCAATGAATCCAGTTGCAAGCCGAGCTCTGAAGAGGTCTTGAACATACGTGCAAAAAAACCGTCGAAGAAATCAAAGAAAATCCCGAGGGCGACAAATGCAAACGGAAGCCAGTAATTTTCAGGCCCGAAGGAAAAGGCAAAACCCAAAGCGATACAGCCGGAAAACAGGTTAAGAAGGGTCAGCAAATTGGGAAGCTGGGACAATAAGCGCATTCGCAAAAGTTAAGGTTGATGTACAAATGTAGCACAATATTGTGGGTCCAAAGCCGTTTTAAATCAGATTTTACGCGCTTTTGGAGGTCTTTGGCGCACACAAAAAAACCTTACTTTTGCACGCGGGCCGAACTATCGGACCAAAAAGTTAAAAAAAACCTGCTTTGAAAAAATTTCCGCTGTTGCTTTTACTGACAGCCTGCATTGGTCAGGCCCAAGCTGTGCGGAAATACTCCAATGAATTCATGAATATAGGTGTCGATGCGGCCGCTTTGGGTATGTCGAACGCCGTTGTCGCAAGTACGAATGATGTGAATTCGGTCTATTGGAATCCGGCCGGGCTCATCAATCTCGAAGACAAACAGGTCAGCGCGATGCACGCAAGTTACTTCGCAAACATTGCCCAATACGATTATATTGGGTTTGCAATGCCGATAGACGACCGAAGCGCCTTTGGTTTTTCGGCCATGCGATTCGGGGTCGACGACATCATGAATACCACCCAGCTCATAGATGAACAGGGAAACATCGATTACAACCGCATCAGCTTATTCTCTACCGCCGATTATGCGTTTGTATTTTCATACGGACGGAAACTCCAGGTTCCGGGTTGGCAATACGGCGTAAATGCAAAAGTGATTCGTCGGGTCATTGGAAAATTCGCCAATTCGTGGGGGTTCGGTTTTGACGTGGGCATACAGTTCGAGCGCAACGACTGGAAATTCGGGATCATGGCACGCGACATCACCACCACATATAACGTTTGGTCCATAGACGAGAAGGAATACGAGAAAATCAGCAGTGCCATTCCCGGCGAAAATCAGGAACTACCGGAAAGTGCCGAGATTACGATGCCAAAATTAGCTCTGGGAATTTCAAGGCTATATGAATTCCATAATGAAATGACACTGCTTGCTGCGTTTAATCTTAATGCACGCTTTGAGCAGACGAACGACATCATTTCCACATCTGCAGTAAGTATCGATCCGGCTTTGGGATTCGAAGGCGGTTACATCGACATGGTTTTTTTACGCGCAGGTGTCGGCAACTTCCAGACGCTGACGCAGCTTGACGGATCGGACCGAATCGGTTTCCAGCCAAATGTGGGCGTCGGTTTCAAATACAAAGGCATACAAATCGATTATGCACTCACCGATTTGGGCGACCAGAGTGCGGCGTTGTATTCGAATATCTTTTCGGTCAAGGTTGACCTTGGCATTTTCCGCTAATTCGTAACTTGCGGCAAATCTATTTCCATGCGATTCCCGTTTAAGGCATTTTTGCTATTCCTTTTTACTGTATCGGCCTTTTCCCAGACCTTATCGGACAAAGCTCGCGTAAGCCTTATTACGTGTGGAAAGGGCGATCAATTGTATTCGCTTTTCGGACATACGGCTTTGCGGATCAATGATCCTGTAACCGGAATCGACAGGGTTTACAATTACGGCACTTTTGATTTCCGGACACCGAATTTCGTGTTGCGTTTCGTAAAGGGCGATATGCAGTACTTTGCGTCGGCGAGTTCGTTCAATGACTTTATATATGAATACCAATACGACAAACGATCGGTATTCGAACAGTTGCTCAATTTTCCGCAGGATAAGAAACAGGTACTTTTTGACCGGCTGAATAAATCGCTCCAAGGACCCGAAAAATTCTACACCTACAAGTTCCTCGACAACAACTGCACGACCAAAGTCATGGAATTGATCAATGATGTTTTGGGAAGTAAAGTGCTTAAGAAAGTTGGAAACAAAGAAGTCAGTTACCGGGATTTGATGTACACTGGTTTTGAAGGCCACTTTTTCGAGCAATGGGGAACGAGCTTGTTCTTCGGGCCGAAAGTAGACCGAAAAGCCGAAAATATTTTCCTGCCGATCGAACTTTGGGAAAGTGTGAATGCAGCTCAATATCGGAACAAACCTTTGTTGGAAAAGAACATTTCATGGCTTGTTTTTGACGATCCGGTCATGCCGTTTTCAATCTGGAACAATGTTTTTGTTTATCTGATTTTCCTCGCATTGCTTGTTTTCTGGCGCAATAAAACCCTTGTACTGTCTTACTTTACGATTGTTTCCTTACTCGGTGCTTTCTTTTGTTTTCAGGGATTGTACTCGTTCCATGAAGAATTGAAATGGGATTACAACGCCCTCTTGGTGAATCCGTTGCTATTCGGACTGGTCATCGCTTACCTGCGCAAATCAGACAGGCAGCTATTTATATGGAGCTGGATTAACCTGATTTGTCTTTTGCTGTATCTGGGTTGCATGATTACCAAAATCCATCTGCTAATCATGCTTCCTATGATAGTCGCTCACGGAATTATCCTGCTTACTTGGGCACTTCAATCTAGAAAAAGGTTAAAGGTTGACAGATAACAGTTATCGGTTATCTCTAAAAATAAGTTACTGATTCTGCTGGTTTCGGTTTAATCAAAATAAGGCAAAACCAATAGTATATAGACTAACTAACGGATGCTTTTCTGCAAAACAAGTAACTGTTAACCGTTATCTGTTAACAATTAACTACTGACCGCGGTAGAAAAGTACTGTACTAAGCGTTTTGACCACAATGTTGACATCGAGAAAAATGCTTCGGTGCTTGATGTAATACAAGTCATACTGTAACTTCATAAGACTGTCCGAAATAGAATCCCCATAAGAATAATTGACCTGAGCCCAACCTGTAAGTCCAGGTTTTACAACATGACGTGTTTCATAAAACGGCATGAGTTCGGCGATTTCATTTACAAAGACAGGTCGTTCCGGCCGCGGACCTATGACGGCCATATCGCCTTTCAGGATATTGATGAATTGAGGAAATTCATCCAGACGCGCCTTTCTCATGAACTTGCCAAAAGGCGTGATACGCGCATCGTTCGTCGTGGTAAAGACAGCTCCGTTGGCTTCGGCATTTTTAACCATGGTCCTGAATTTCAGGATGTTGAAAATTTCCCCGTTTTTCCCGACACGCTCTTGGGTGTAGAATAATTTTCCGCGGTTGCCAATGAGGTTGCCAATTACAATGAGCGGCAAAATGCTAAGACCAATAAGGATTCCGGTTATTGAAAAGAGAATTTCAAGTATCCGTATGATAAGTAGGTACAAATGGTTCTGGTTGCTTCTGCTGAAGGGAAAATATCTGTAGAAATCCTGAGACACATATTGAACCGGTATGCGTTGTGTAATTTCTTCATA
The DNA here is from genome assembly GCF_012911565.1 of Flavobacterium silvaticum. Lineage (GTDB taxonomy): Bacteria > Bacteroidota > Bacteroidia > Flavobacteriales > Flavobacteriaceae > Flavobacterium > Flavobacterium silvaticum. Next base: position 325,002 of record NZ_JAAMPU010000108.1, read on the forward strand.
CACCTGGGTATATTCACGAATAATGAAACCTCCTTCGAGCATATGGATCAGCTGATTGTAAAGTAATGTGGTGATGCCATCTGTCTTTTGGGATGCGACAACAATTTCTGAAACCGAGTTTTTCTGGGCGAAAAGAGTCAAATCTGATGGATCTATTCCGACTATATTTTTAGAGACCGGATTGCTGCTGCCCTGGCTATCGGTATTCACAAAACCTACAATAGTGTAGTGAGGATATGTGGTGTTCAACCCTGCTACCAGTTCTTTCAACTGAGCCCCATCGCAAATAAGCACCGCTTTTTTCAAAAACCGTTGCGATGCAAGAAAACGTACATAAATGGATCTCCAGATAAAAAGCGCCCCAAGCACAGCCAGATAAAAATACAGAATCTGGATCCTGTTCGACGGAAGCAATGGGGTATATATAGGCGTAAGGAGATAGACCAGGACAGTCACCGAAGCTGTAAGCATGATGCTTCTTGTAATCTGGAACTGATTGCTGGCTACCTGAAGGTTATACATTTCGAACACACTTCCGACAACGGTAATGTAAAAGGCCAGAAAAATGGATGGCCACAACCGTTCTCCGGATAAAATAAGGTAGTCAAACTGACTGACGCTTTCAAGAAAAAAGAGCACTCCAAAAACCGCCAGGATGTCGAAGATCCTCAAAAGCAGTTTGCGCTCCGAAATCTCGAAATGCATCTTTTTAGCGTTCATGTGAAAGTGTCGTTTTGGCGTTCAGGCCGCAATTTAAGGAATAATATCCGACCTCTGGGTTATTTTAAAACGTCAAACCACTTTTGACGGACAATTTTCCAATCAAAATCGTCAACCATTTCTCTGCCCTTAACAACCATTCTTTCACACATTTCTGGATTTTCAACTAATCTGGAAATACTATTGGCCATTGCCGTTACATCTTCGCTTTCTACGAGTAAAGCCGTCTCTTCATTTTTAAGCAAAAAAGGTATTCCGCCCACATTGGTAGAAACGACCGGCAATCCTAAAGCCATCGCTTCTATTACGCTTACCGGCATATTATCGTAGCGCGTGGTATTGATAAAAACATCATATTCCTGAGATAGGGAAATCCATTCCGGCTTTGATAATCGCCCGGTAAAAAGCACATCGAGATTCTTTTTATTGGCGTGGGAAATAACTTTAGGCAAATATCCATTCTTATCAGGACCGACGATGCAAAGGCTCGATCCCGGGAATTTCTTAAGGAGCTGTTCATAGACATCCAAAGCCATTACAGGATTATAAATGGTAGATATGGCACGCACCCACAATAATTTCGGATGAACGGATGAACGTTTTTTAAATGGATAATTAGCGATATCTATGGTGTTTGGAATATATTTAATATCTGAAAATCCTTTTTGTTGGAAAATCGAAATCAAATATCCGGACGGAGCAATGTTCCTGTACGAATGGTTGAAAAGCAACCTGCAAAAGAACGGGCTCTTGTTGAGGCGTTTGGGCAAATCACCTCCGTGCAGAAAAGGAATATACTTTATATGCAACATACGGCACAATTGACTTATTATCAACGCGTACCAAAAGTTAACAGCTCCGTAAGTATCTATAATGACATAATCTATGGAGAAAGACCGACGTAACAAAGCCCCAATCATATCACACATCCGGAAGAACTTATTTTTGACCGTTGAGGCATAATATACCGTGAAACCTTCGGATTCAAGCATAGGGCCAAGTGTTTCTATTGTAGTAGCCGTTTGTCCATGAATCATTAGCTTGTTGCCGATATACAAAATTTTCTTCATTCTAAAGGCTTTGCAATGGCAACTGTAGAGTTGAGATTATCACTTTTATACAGGGTTTTATCAGGTCACTTGCAAATATAATAAACGGTCTATTAACCGGACACAGACATGAAGATTTTTGAAAAATTCAAATAATCGGGATTCCATTGATTTCCGAGGATGAAATATCCCGCAAAGCACATAAAATCCAACCTGATCTTGCTATTCTTCTTCGTCTATCAAAAATATAGGGGAAGACATTACTGTCATTACAAACAGAAATAATCCCAGCAGCCCAAACAAAGCCCGGTAAACATAAAAATGCTCCCCAAAAAATAACGATACCAATGCAGATATTGTCAATCCCTGCATTGCTACACGCAACTTCCTGAAATGTGGCATCTTAACAAAAAGGTACATGCAAAGCCATCGGAAATAGAATACCATTCCCAACAATCCCACCTCATATATAAGACTTAAATACATATTATGTGCTGACGACCGGGTTTCAAGACGGTTATTAAATCCCCTGCCGAAAGGGATGTAATAAAATTCTTCTGCAATGAGCCCTATATATTTCACAAAAATTTCCTTTCTACCTGCACCAAGATCTTCATATAAATCCCCCACTTTAGCCTCTTGGATATCATCAGGGTTGTTAATTTTTTTTTCGACCCTACCCTGGTAGACTTCGAATGCCTTTTCTATAACCTGAGGCTGAAATGTTGCCAACCCAATTGAAATAAAAAAAATTGCGATAGACGAATAAACAAAACTTAACGGTTCCCTGAGTGAAAAATATCCCAGCAAAATGGCTCCGGCTACATAAGATGTCCTTGACCCGGACATGACAAGCGTTATAAGACAAAGCACTATTGTTATTAACAGCAAAATTTTATTGAGTTTGATGCGCTTTTCATTAACAAGCCCCATGGACATACCCAAAATGAGCACGCAGGTCATCCCTACCACAATCTTATTTGGGCCAAAAGTCCCAGACATAAAACCAAGATAACTTCTCCTGTATTCTTCATTCCATAAAAAAGGGATTACCCCAAAATTCTGAAGAATTACAACCAAAAGAGCAGCACAACATAAGTAAAGGCTGAATTTTGTTATTTTTTCAATAAATCCGGGCTTTAAAATTAGTATCGAAATAAAAACGCCGTTAAGGAAAAAAATAAAAAAATGATAGTAGTATAAAAAACTCTGGATTATATAAAGTAGTTTATTTGACGTAATGCTTGAAATGGCAGTAAAGAAAAGAGTAAGCAGCGCATATACCAGAAAATCATACAAAGCACTAAAAACCTTTACGCTTCTTATATAAGTATTGATTAGGGCAAAATTCCGGAAGTAATGAAAAACCAAAAGAAAGCCTGCAAAATCATACAGCCTCAATTCATTATTTCCTGTAGCGCTATACGTTATGACAGACATATTGTAGAAATACGAAAGCACCATTCCATATACAGACCATTCCAGGTATTTCGATTTCAATTTCTCGTAAATCATTTTCCTGAATTCTGTCCGGGTTATAGTTTTGATTACGGACATGACTGCTGTATGAATTTAAAATACTGTTCTATGACTGCCTTTTCAGAATAGTTTTCCTCAATGGTCTTTTTGAGTTTCGATCCAAACGCTGCCCGAAGTTCGCGGGAAGACATCAGTTTTATAAGTTTTTCCGAAAATTCCGCCTCATTGCCGGATTCTGCAAGAAAACCAGTTTCGCCATCGGCAATCACTTTTGGAATATCACCGACCGAAGTTGCCACAACTGCTTTATGCTGCATTCCGTATTCAATGAGCGCCACGGGCAAACCTTCTGATTTTGAGGTAAGGATACAAATTTCAGATTCGGAAATTATTTTTGCGGAATCCGGACGCGATCCGTACAAAAAGACGCTTCCTTCTAAATTTTCGTTTTGGATGGTTTCCCGAAGCTCACGCGAATATTCATCTTTGAAATCTTTTCCTACCAGATGGAAACTCCAGTCAGGGAATGCCAAACGAATCTTTTGCGCAACCTTTATCAACAGGAAATGATCTTTTTGTTCACGTAAATTCGCCAGACACAGAATTTTACTTTGGGGATTTCCGCAGAGTACTGAAGTTTCATGCTGACGGATTTCATCGACTCCAAAATTTGTATAATTGGGCAGAAAGATGACTTTGGGACATTTGAGTTCATTGATTGCCCAAGCTCTGAGCTTTTCATTGACCGTAATAATTCCACAAAAATATCCGGAAAATGTTTTCAGAAGCCCAAATTTGCGTTGGTCGAGAAAGTCGCTCAATCCGTAGTGATCGTGCCAGATTACTTTGATACCCGGATAGACGAATTTTAGCATTGCCGCCACAAAATAGCTTGTGCCGTGTGCGTGTGCATGTGTAATGTTATGGGCGACACAAAATTTCCGAAGCCTCATAATCGCCCCAAAATCAAGCGTATTTTTTCGTTGGAGAGATAACGTTACTACATCATCACCAACAGCCGATTTCAAAGGCCCGTCATGCCTTGTGCTGACCAGGGCAGAAAATCCGGTTCTCTTGAAAATGGCGTTTGCGTAATTCACAGCCATGCGTTCGGCACCTCCAATTTCGAGTGAATCTATAATCTGGACGATTCTCATTCCTGCATCAATTGCGCTATTTGGCTATCGAACAAATCTAAGGTAAATTGGCGTGACCACGAAATGCCCTGTTTTGCCATGTTACTGTATTTTGTTTCGTCACCCAACAGATTTTCTATTTGAGTGACATCTGCCAATAAATTCATTTCGAGCAAATTTCCTCTTGCACCATTTCCAATCATGTAAGGCACGCAGGAAACTTTGGTGGAGATTGGGACACAACCCCAGAACATAGCTTCGGCAACGACTTTGGGCCAGCCTTCGCTTTTTGACGGAAGCACAAGGAAATGATGTGACTGATAGGCTTTGCGGACTACCTGTTCCTGCTGATTGCCGTGGAGTTCGATGTAATCCGAAGCATTATTTTGCTGAATATAGGCTTTTAAATCATCGCGTAGCAATCCATCTCCGTAAATATCGAGCTTTACATTTTTGCCTTTCCGATACAGATTCCGCACAATGTCTATCGCGTATTCTGGTCGTTTCCCTTTTGACAAACTGCCGACAAACAAAAACCGGATGGGTTGATTGAATTCCCGGATTGCAACTGGCTCTTTATCTGATTCTTTGTAAGTCGCCGTGAAAAACGGTTTTATGTTAGCCGATTTGTCGTTAAAATCGCCATAGACCAAAACCGTCATGTTGCGGGTCAGGAAATTGTTTGAAAGCAGGTATCGCTGGAGCCTGTAGCTAAACGGTTGCTTTGATTCCGGATCCCAATTTCCTGCATACTTGGCCGTTTTCTTTTTTTGGGGAAACAATATCTGGACAAAACATCCCAACAGCCCCATGTTTCCGGGACAACGCAAATGGATGTGGTCGGCTTTTCTCATGACCGAAAAAATCCGGAACAAAATAACCGGGATATTTACAAGCGTCAAAAAAAAATCTTTTACAGAAGTGACATTGAATGCCGGCACCGAAATGAACGTTACGGGTTTGTCATAAGGCAGATCGATTTGATCCGGCGTTTTTTTGGAAATAGGAGCTACAATAAGGATTTTATCGGCCTTGGCATTCCACAAGTTCATTTCACGTACATAAGGTCCGTATCCGAAAATTTGGGAGCCGTATTCTGTATGCACTACATGGGTTATTATGGCAAAAGTCATGAATTGTGGCTTATTGTAAGATAAACATTCCGTACAGCATCATGAGACAAAGTGTGGCAAAATTTGCCGTCAAAAAAGAATGACTGTATTTTTCTCTTCTGGCTTGTTCTGAAAAAAAAATGGTGACCGGCAACAGAATGGACGCATACCAACGTGATTCAATAAAGGATATGGCAATTAATGAAACCAATATCATCACAAATGCAAAACTCATTGGAACAAACAATCCAAACAGGCCTTCATTGCCAAAAAAGTAGCCTCTCATAAAGTAGAAAAAGCAAAACAACATCATAAAACCAATAGCGTGTACCGAAAAAAAGACGCTGTCGGCTAGGTTTTGAAAGAATTCAATAATGGTCAGTTCGGGATTCGTGACAAGTGTTCCCAATGCATCTGAAGGTAATGATTGCTGCCCGTTTTCTTCCATGTAATACAAAACTTCATCCCAGTCTGCATAGGTGTAATCAGCAATAAACCCCTGGTCGATCATAATCCGGGACAAATACCTCAATTGCCACATATTGGCATTTTTGACTGTTTCAGGAACCCTGTCATCATAGGAAAGTTTACCGTTACGCAGCATGCCGGGAATATTCAGTACCACAAAAAATGTTATCAGAAAAAGGTGTGGGATTGACTTTTTCAATCGAGGGCGCCATCCGGTACTGTAAACAAGATAACATCCCAGAATGACTGCAAGAAGATAAAAAAGAACAATCTCCCTGGTAAAAAAAGCAACAATGAGACCTAAAAACCCCCAATTAAGGTTACTGTCCTTTGTATCGTCCAGATACAGCATGGTTTCGGTAAAAAAGACAACCATACCTGCAATGAATAAAACATCGCTAATTCCGCTAAAAAAGAAATGGGCCGTACCGAAATAGAACAGGAAATAAATGACCACGTCTGTATTGAGTTTCCTAATTCTGACTATATAGTACAGCAGAAAAAGCATAATCAATACATTGATTGTCCGCAATGCCACAAGCGGGCTAAACAGTAATGCCAAGGGGTAGGCAAGTAACATTTGGGGTAATGAAACCTGACTGGCCGATGCTGCCCAAAATCCGTTATCCATTACAAATTGCAAATCGCCTATAAAGATAAATTCATCTCCGTGGGCTGGCCGTGACAGAAAAACAAGTGCCATAAGAACAACATACAATACACTTAAGACGAGAACAACTGGCTGCAAACGCAGGTTCAGCCGCTGGCAAAAGGTATTGATAAAGTTCAAATCCATAAAATTGTTGTGGCGTATACAGAAAGAAGAAGATTCGGGCAAATTTAGTCTTTTGGATTTTATCCGAGCTTATAAAACCACACTTTACACACAATAAATCAACGCGAAATCAGGAAAGTAACCCAAGAAATTTAGCGCAATAACTTTCCATTGAAAAAAGGTCTTTATATGTCAATCGCGAATTACTTTGTAGCCGATGCCAATCGAAAGATTCCAGTTCTACCCGTTCCAAAAGATTTTGAATCGAATCGACATCCGGATAAAATTTGAGGCACTCACGGTCTTCTTCAAGATATTCCGAAATACCGGCCAACGTAGAAATGAGCAACGGAACTTTGTTCATAAGTGCTTCGACACCAACCAGCGGCAATGTATCGGCAAGTGAAGGCAAGATTACAAAATCGGCTGTGCGAAGATATGAATCAATCTCGCTGTAATCTTTAACTCCATCGTAAATGGCCGTTGGCGCTAATGTAAGCATTGATTCTATTTCTTCCTTTTGTCCCGGCCCCGCCAAAGTCAGACGCAATTTAGATTGGGGAAATTTCCTGATGTGATTTCCAAATGCCTTGAGCAGCACTTCCACCCCTTTTGAACGTAGCATTCGTCCTAAATAAACCAGAATGATAGTGTCCTGGCTTTTTACAGATGACGACCCTTTAAATCTATCTGGCAGCGGATTAAGCAGCACATGTGTTTTGGTGTAATTGAAATTCTGTTTTAAATCACGCTGGGCCACCGCCGAGGGACAGACTATGGTATCGCAAAAAACATGATACAAAACCCGTTTGCGCAGTTCCTTAATACGCTGAAAGAGTGACTTGGACTTTTCAAAAAAGTGTATTGTATGGTAATGGCCAATAGTTTTACATCTGCCCAGCGACAGAATCTTGGCAACGGGAATAACAATATTGGCACCCACAAAATGCCCAATGACGTTTTGTGGCTTGTATTTATTGAATAGTTTTGCAAACCAGTAAAAATCAGCCATTGAGCCGGGACGATTTTGGGTAGGCCAGGAATAAACGATTACTTCACCCGGCGAAACATTCGCATGGAACGGTTCTTTAAAATAAGGCCGATGGGAAACAAAAATAACCCTGAAACCCTGACGTGCCAGATAATGGGCCAATTCGTGGCTCATTGCCGCAAACGAATCGGTTGAATAATTATGGGCAATGAGTACGGTTCGCATAAATTGTTTTGTTTTAACAGATGAAATGATTTTAATATCTGTTCAGGAAATTATTTGAGGCTTGATTATAAGTAGTTTCAACCATGCCGAATATCGTCCCATCGCCTCCCGAAAGGCTTCTTTCTTGTCCTTCTCCGTAAAGCTATTCCCCAATCTTATGGTTGCGAGCAAAAGCGTCACTGCATGCCATTTGATTTTTGCTTTTACAGATGGTTTCGGATAGCCCACACGCCAAACATACCAGCCATTACGCACTACCATTTTTCCATATTTATATTTATCCGGACGTCCTCCGGGATCGTGAAAATGACTCAGCCGAACTTTGGTATTGATGATGTTTTTTCCGAATTTCTTTGCCCTTAGGCTAAAATCGGCATCTTCATACAGGCCATAGCCTTCAAAATATTGGGAAAAACGTATTTGATTGAAGACGTCATGCCTGAATGCGAAGGACATGCCTATGAGCAAATCCACTTCATATTGTTTGCCGTTCAACGGATAACCGGAAGTACGCCCATGTGAGAAATCCGGCATGCATCCGGGCAGTAAAGGGCTGTTAAGCCCCAGATAATTGCGAATCACGTTTCGTTGTCCGTCACGATAAACGAATCCATCCAAACAATAATACTTGTGTTTATCATATGCCTTTCCTGGAATAGCCGGCAACCACTTGTTTTCATTGATGGCAACTCCGCCTACTCCGGCTACCAAAGGATTTTTCTCAAATGTGTCGACGATATTTTCAAAATAATCGGGTTCCAGTATCGTATCATCATCTACATAACAAATGATTTTTGACGATGGATCCACACGATCGAGACCATAATTACGCTGTCTTGTCAGTCCACGTGACTCATCAGGGACTTTAAAATATTGGACGTTTTCATAACCAGATGATTCAATCATGCCTTTGGTAAATTCGTCTCTCGATCCGTCAATAATCAGGATTTCGTCCGGATATAAGGTCTGAACCTTAATGGATTCAAGTAAGTTCTTACATGGCTCCGGCCGCATATATGTACAAATGATAAGGCTGAGTTTCATCAGGAACTTCTTTTTCCAAGATCAACCAGTCGTTTTGCATATCCGACAGATTTATTGAACTGCATGATTCGGTACGGCAGGTTGAAAAGACGTTTGGGCAATTTTGTCAACGATCCTTTAAAAAGAAAGGTGAAGAAGTATTTGTGCTTATACTCTTTGATCAGTTCTTTCCCGTGATGCTTGTAATAAAAATACATGACCGTAGGACTTGGAGCCGGCCTGAGCCATTTTACAGGATGATCCAATTCCCAAGGCTGTATTTTTCTGGTCTTGCCCAATTGCCTGGCCTGCGCACCCCAAACCCTGTATCCTCCGGCGGGCGGTTTGAGGTGTAGGTTGACTGAGTACGGATTCGTCAGGACAAGCGTACCTTGCTTGATCAGCGAATAGGCAAAATCTCCATCTTCGCCATAACCTCCATCATAATTGATGTCGTTTCCACCTACTTCAAGAACCTTATCGCGTTTGACGCATCCGTTTGAATTACTGAAAATCCGAACTACACCAGCCGCAAACTCCCGTTTTTCCAACCCGGCCAGTTTGCTGGTCAACTGTGAAAGGTTATCCCTGTAATCATCTGCCCGAATATCAAGGCCACCGGAAGCATCTACTTTATTTGTCTGAAGAAACCGCAAATGTTTTTCGACAAAATCTGGTGGAATCCGAATATCATCATCACCAAACAGGATATATTCTCCCGTACAAGCAGTTATTGCTTCATTCCTGGCGCGGCAACTTCCTTTGGTTTGCTGCCAGAAAACTTTAAGGTCAAAACTGTATTTTGAAGGATCATATAGCGATTCATCTCTCATATCCGGCTGGGTTGCATCAACCACAATAACCTCCAAAGGCAAATATTCCTGGTTTTGCAAATCATCAAGCAACTGCAGTGTGTAATCCTGACGGTTCATGGTCGGGATGATGTAACTTACAGCAGGCTTTCCTTTCAATGGCTCAAGATTGCGCGAAGGAATAAAAGCAGTCATTGGACGAAAAGGATATTTTTTCCTGGCTTTTGACAACGCAACCCATTCTGCTATATTCCAAAAACCTTTGCGATATAGCATGAATAACGAGTGTTGTTTTTTAAAATTCCTGGCAAAAAAACCGTAGCGATCTTCTCTGCTGATGCTATGCGTATTTAGAGCCGCATTTGTAAAAAGCCCCTTTTGATACAATGGAACCGCACCTTGATTCCGCAGTGCATTATAGGCAAAATCAAGAGCTTGCATGAACGGATTTGTGTAAATCAGGTCAAAACCTCCCAACTGATCCCATACCGTTTCACGTACAGCAAAATTATCCGGGTCGAGGCGCCAGCTTACGCTTTGGTCGAGCCCGTGAAAGTCATTTAAAAACCAAAAGAACGTAGCCGTTTGGTACACCAAATCCGGAAAAGCATCCCTGAATCCAAAATCCAACGAACTGTGCCAAATATCTCCAGGGCCATCAGCAAGCATTTCGAGCATAGGTAAATTCGGTGAACCTTTGTACAATATGGTCTCGCCGTTTGATGTGGTGAATCGGGAAAATCCGATATGCGTCATTCTTTTAACTATTCTAATGGATTATTTGGTTTTTGATTGCCCGTGGCAAAAGAAACAGATTCTGGCAACATGACCTCATGTTTGAGTTAGATTCTTTAAAATCTGTTGGTAAAAAGCGATGTTTTTTTCTGCAATCATTTTTGAATCGAACTTTGCCGAAACAAATTCGCGTGCATTTTTTCCAATTTGGTAACACAATTCGTTATCAGATAAAAGCATTGCTATCTTTTGGGCAAAATCACCGTGATTCGTCGGATCTTCCATAAAACCACTTTTGCCATCTTCCATGATTTCACTGACCCAGCCAAAATTACTGCTCACAACCGGCTTTTGCATCGCCATGGCTTCAATAGTTACCATTCCCATTGTTTCTGCAAATGTTGGATATAGGCAAACTTGTGCTTTCAGTATGTGCTGCTGCATTTGCTGATACGGTATTTTTCCTAGCCATTCTACCAGATGTCGCTTTTCTGCATCTATGCTTTCCTGTATCAATTGCCAGGTAGATTGATGTCCGGTTTTTATGTCAGGCGCATCACCTCCTATCAAAACGAGCCTGGCATTTGGATATTTTTTCCATACTTCTTTTAGTATGGCAGGTAATTCGAGAACTCCTTTTTTCCGAATCAGCGTTCCGGTATAAAGCAGCAAACCGGAATCAAAATCCAAAGGAGTCTGATTCTTGAATTTATCAGTAGACAACCCATTGTAAATTACCTCGACGGGCTTTTTTATTTCCAGTAACGATGCACTGAGCTCTGCGGCAAATTTTGTGGGTGCTACAAAAGCATCTGCATTTTTGGCGGCAACTTTTTCAAACCAGCGATTCTTCCATTTTTGCGGGCGTTTCTCCAGATGGCAAAAATAGGTATCGCTACCATGAAACCTCATTACCAACGGGACCGGAAAACTACAAAAGGCTGTAATGCCAGTCCAGTCAGGAGCTTCGATTATATTTATAGTATGGATTCTTATTTTTTGGCTGATGAAATCCTGGAGAAATTTTCTGTTGAAATACCAACCTGCGAAACGATAGTTCCTGTTTTTGATACGATACAGAATGTAACCGTCTTCTGCAATTTCCTCATCGGCATCCTGTCCGTAAACAAATAAGATGACTCGTATGCCCTTTTTCACAAGCTCAGGTACCAGATTGCCCAGACTTGTACCAATTCCTGCGGTTTGACGAACAGAACCGTGCGGATATTCCGGTGTGATGAAACCTACGGTCGTAGTCATTGCGTATTTATGATATATCCGTCCGAGCCTTTTTGAGAAATGACGGCGGAAGCCGGAGCAGCTACAACATTAAAATCTGCTACATCAAACGTAACAACAGAATTTGCTCCTATAAGAACATCGTTACCAATAGAAATTCCTCCCAGAATCAAAGCTCCGGGACCAATAAAAACACGATCTCCTATTTTAGGTATTCCGGCATTTTTCCCTCTGGCCAAAACACCAATGGTCATTCCTTGCGATAAATTACAATTAGAACCGATTACCGTATCTCCGTGAATCACGATGCCTCCAAAATGCCCAATGTAAAGACCTGGCCCAATGACGGTCCTGTAAGAAATATCAAAGCCATATTTGTATTTTACACGTCTGAGTAATCTGAAGAAGAAATAAAACAGCACCCGGTTCTTGCGCCTGTAATGCTGGCAATACCGGAATGCAATACTGAATTTGACACCCGGAGCCACATGTGTAAATGCTAATTTAAGAAGCAAAAACAGGCTCACGGGCTTACGTATGTCATAGCGTAAAAGATCCTGCTGAAGAATTTGTTTTACAGTCATGCTCCGGTTATTATTTCTTGCATGGCCTTAAAGATACGTTCTGATGCGGAATTGGCTGGCATCAATGTGATTTTTTCAAACCATTGCGTTGCGTGATCTATCGTCGGTTTTGGATTTTCGAGCATTTGCAGGATGGCGCCAGCTATGCTTTCCGGTGAATCGAGCCAAATGACCGATTCCTTCGAAGGCATGGATCTGAAATGCACATATTTGTATATCTTATCGATATCCCATGATTTGTCTGAGCGTTCCGGATGATTGTAATTAATATAAGCGCATGGCTTTTGATGGGCCGCAAAATCAAAAACCATAGAAGACCCTAAATTTATAGCCCCAAAGGTATGACGGGCCGTATTGGCAAGCAGCTTCGAATCTTCAGGCATGGCTACGACAGATTGCCACGATTCCCCGCGAGCTTCCCAAATTGGATCAACAGCAGTAATCAGATGCGAAAATTCATTGAGGACATCATCATAACGGGAACTGAAATCTACAGGACATCGCCGGAACAGAATACCCAATTGATAACCTTGTAAATTGAGCTTTTCGATGGCTAATGCCGTATCTCTGAGATATGAAGGATCATCTGGCGAGGTAGTGATATCATCACCCGAATAACAAACATACTCTTTGGAAGCATCAAGGTTGTTCAGGCGGAAAAACACTTCTTTGGACAGCATTTCGTTTTCGTCATAATGCGATTCAAATTGGGTCGTTCCGCAAACCACGATTTGTTCTTCGCTTATGTAAGGGTAATATTCCAGAAGTTGCTTTTTCATCAACCCGCTCCAAACAAAATAGTAATCGCATTCGAGTACCATTGTCGCTTTGGGTAAATTGTCCCATGAAAAAATGAACGTCGCTGTTTTTATTCCCAAATCCCGGGCAGCGAGAATGGGGGCAATAGCCGAACTGTGGCGCTGATTGCTGCAGAAAAGCAAATCCGGTTTATTCGTTTTAAGAAAATCCACCGATTTTTTATACGCTTCTGTACTTCTTTCCAGTTGATGAATGCGACTCCTGATTTTTGCCAGCCCAGTATCTGAACCAAAGCGTGTTATCAGATACTTTGTGAACAGGATGCGCATTCCTGACTTGAAATTCCTGGCCTTTAGAGGAAAACGATACGTATCATACACGTTGTCTTTGAACCTTCCGGAAAAAAGATTCAGCTCGATTTCCTTACGGGCGTTTTTGTATAAATCTGTTAAAGGATGTAGACGTGACCCTGAAAAAATGACCTCATTCAAACCCAGAGAGGACAGTGACATTGCCGTGTTGTTCCAAAAAATCAAATCGCATGAGCCATCTGTGGCAAGTTGCGGCAGTTTGGTGTACGCAAAAGTCCGTAACCCGACCCCGTCCGGAAGCAGTATGACTATCTTGTTTTGCGTATCAGGAATCATGGCGGGCCAAAGATAATTTTTAAAATCTGTTGCTGAAACTTTAGTAGTTCATTCAGATTAGACAATGTAGTTTATTCTCTTATCCACACAGCCGATACATTGCGCCCGTTCAGAGCCCGGCTTTTTATCAGGGCTGCTTCTGTTTCCTGCAATTCCGCTGGAAGATCGCTTTTAAGGTCTCCAAAAAAAGCATAAGACCGCTGAGATGCCAACCTGTATTGTTCAAGCATCGTCTTTACATTCTGCATCGATATGCCTTTGCCGATGGAAAACGGAAGATTTTCAACATGGATATCGGTTACGCTCCAAATTTCCTCAGAAGTCATGCGACGTTTTATCACCTTCTGACGTATCAGATCATCATTCACCCTGTCTATATAACTTTTCTTTCCGAATAACGGACGTAAAATTTTCTTTACCGTATTTAAGATACTTGCAGATTCATTTGAATCCTGTCTGTTGAGTCCGGATAATATCCGTGTTCGTTCGATATATTCCGGATCATTGAAATAATCTCCATTCGGATCCTGGAGATGAATGAGAATTCCGCCTGCTTTTTGCAAATCAGATACTTTGCTGAAAAAACTGTTGAGATCCGGAATGTGGTGCAATACAGATGAAATGATGATGATATCAAAAACACCTTCGACACCATCTATGGAATCATTGATACATTCCACTTTTTTACCCCAACTCCGCGATTTCAACTCGGCCTGGGCAAGCATGTTTTGAGAAGTGTCGAGCAGGGTAACATCTGAAACTGTATTTCCAAGCTTGGTCCTAAGCAATAATTGGGAACTAAGGCCGGTTCCGCATCCAACATCGAGCATTTTTAGGTTGTCACCTGTATTTGTGGCACCCATGGCATCTGAAGACAACAAATCAATCTGCTCAAAAAGGCTTTCCCACATTCCCGCGTGAAGCGTATCATAAGATTCTGCTTCAATATTGTGAAATGTCACATTTACCGCGTGATGGAATTCCTCTGGTGAAAACGAACTTTGTGTTTTTGCAATCAGAGGCAGGATCGAATCAAGATTCATGTATTGGAATTTTTGCAATGATACAATTTTACCTGATTCACACTAGTCGCGTTAAACCAGATCGCTCAAACATTTTTTCAATTGACATCACGGAATTGTTTCTGATGATCCACAATCCATAACGCCTCATTTTTAAGACAGTCAACAAAAAGCCTGGCACTATTCCCCAATCCGAAACCTTCGCTTACAGGATTTACATTATGGGATTCTATTACCTGCAATGATGCGGCTATTTCTTCGGCACCATATCCGCAGTTTATAATATCTGCATTCAGAGCCCTGTTCTGCTGACGCGTTCCGATATTTATGACCGGAATTCCATAATATGGTGCCTCGCGTATTCCGGCACTGCTGTTCCCGATCACAAAAGAGGCATTCCTGAGTAATGTCAGGAAATATTCAAACCGCAGCGATGGAAAAACCCTGAAGCGCGAACCGGTCAGTTTTTTATAGGCGTCGAGAATGTATCGGCTACCGAGGTCGTTATTGGGATAGATAACTACGTAGTTACGATTGTCTTCCAAAAGCGCATCGACAAAATCAGTGGCATATTGCTCCATCTCCGTCGATTCCGTAGTGACAGGATGAAACATGACTATCCCATATGTATCAAACGGGATTTCGTAATAGTTGAAGACCTCCTCAAGTTCCGGCAATGAATCAGAGAACATGATATCAATATCTGGCGAGCCGGTAATAAAGACTGAAGATTCCAGTTCGCCCATCTGGATCAGGCGCTTGTGTGCCTCATCATTTGCCACGAAATGTACATGGCTCAGCTTGCTTACCGAATGCCGGATCAGTTCATCCACCGTTCCGGACAATTCGCCCCCTTCAATATGCGCTACAAGAATATTATTGAGCGAACCCACGATGGCGCCGGCAAGGGTTTCAACCCGGTCGCCGTGGACTACGATCATATCAGGTTCACTTTGTTTTACATAAGCCGACAATCCTTCGATGGTTCTGGCCAAAGTAAGATCCATGGTAGTTTCATGCGTATGGTTTTCAAAGGTATGGACATGGCGGAAATTGCAGCGTTCGATCTCCAATACCGTGTATCCGTATTCTTTTTGCAGGTGCATTCCGGTTACAAAAACAAATACCTCAAATCCGGGTTCGTTTTCCAGAACGGTAATGAGGGATTTTATCTTGCCAAAATCAGCGCGTGTCCCGGTGAGGAAAAGTACTTTACGCATGCTTATTCGTCAGTTGAAATCTGAAAAATCAAGTTGTTCGTCCTGTGAAATGTCGCGGGTCGCCTGTTTTCCAAGCAAGGAATCGAAATGTTCCGCCAGGATTTTTCCGGTTCCGGGACGCTTTACCCAAATGTTTTCCTTGGTAAGCGTCTCTCCTTTTGCAATGGGTTTGATGCTGCAAACGGTAGCAAAAGCAAAATCTATGGTGACCTGTTCTTCTTTTGCAGGCTCTTTTGTCCCGCCGCGCATCTGCCAGATTTCTTCTGATGAAACGATCAGTTCGCGGCAAGCCTGTTCGTCCATGCTGCAGATAATATCCGGACCGGTGCGGGCCATGTGATCGGTGAAATGCCGTTCAAGTATCGATGCTCCAAGGGCGACGGCTCCAAGACAGGCGTTGTTATTCAGCGTATGGTCAGAAAGACCGAAAACTTTATCTGGAAATGCTTCGTGAAGTTGCGTCATGGCTCCAAAACGAACCAAATGGATTGGCGTCGGATACAGATTCGTCGTATGCAATAAGGCTACGGGAACATTGTGTTTATCGAAAATGGCCACCGCTTTTGCAACACTTTCTATCGTGTTCATTCCGGTACTGAGGATAATCGGTTTCCCGAATGATGCCAGATGTTCGAGCAACGGATAATTGTTGCATTCGCCCGATCCGATCTTGTAAGCCGGGACATCGAACTTTTTTAAACGTTCGGCAGCGGCCCTTGAGAAAGGTGTCGAAATAAAGATCATGCCTTTGCTTTCGACGTAATTTTTGAGTTGGAGTTCTTCGTCTTCGTCTAACGCACACCGTTCCATGATTTCATAGATCGAGACATCGGCATTGCCGGGGATTACTTTTTTGGCGACGGAGCTCATCTCGTCGGCCACAATGTGGGTCTGGTGTTTTACCACTTCGGCCCCTGCCCTGTGTGCGGCATCGACCATTTCAAAAGCGGTCTGTAGCGAACCTTCGTGGTTGATGCCTATTTCGGCTATGACAAGTGGCGGAAAATCTGGACCGATCTTTCTGCCGGAAATTTCAATAAATGGATTCATGCTGTTAGTGTTGGTGCTTTTTTAAAAGATATGCCGCGTAGTCCAAATCATCAGCTGTATCAATATCTACAGTCCCGAAAATATGATCGACTACATATGGGAACGCATCGCCGGAAATGACTTTGGATTCGCGTATGACCTCAGCCCGGCTAATATACAATAAACCGTTTTCATAAAACAGAGGTTCGAGATCCTGGCTGCGTTGGCCCGGCTCATAATTGAATGGCAGAAAACGCTCACCTTCTATTTTGCCGAGTTTGTGATGGTGCCGACTCACGGTAAAAAGACCCGGATGGTTTCCTTCTGAAAAAATCCGAAAACAATCTGAAAAAAGTGCCTTTGGTCGCAACGGATTCGTCGGTTGCAACAACACCACATCCACGTCGGCCAGACCCGTATGCTCCAAAACATGCTGAAGCGCAGTAACTGTCGGTTCGTGATCTCCGGAAATTTCGTGTGGACGTATAATGACTTCTGCTCCATACCGACTCGAAGTAGCGGCAATGTCGGGATCATCTGTAGAAACAAAAACAGCTTCAATTTCAGGTTGGGCCAATGCATACAGAATGCTGTGGGCAATAAGCGGGATTTCACCAAGTAAAAGCAAATTCTTTCCCGGAAGTCTTTTGGATCCGCCGCGGGCAGGTATGATAGCTATTGTTTTCATATGTCATCACCGTTGGGGTTCCAATATACTTTTGTTCCGGGAATTTGCTGAAATTCTTTGTATTGCGACCGTGAAAAAGCACTGCGTTCGCGAATCAGGAAGGGTGTTTTGGCTATTAGATCTGCGGTTGCCTGAAACAACAATCGTATGGGAACAATGGTTCTTTCACGAAAAGCCAATTTAATTTTTGCCGTGATTGAAGAAGCCATTTTTCTGGCAATTTTTTCAGGCGGAAGGAATAAATAAAACAAGTACCAGCCCGAAGCCAGCGAACGTCTCATTCGTATTTTATACGAACTGTCTTTTTGCCGCCCTTTCATATCGACCCGATGATGTACTAGTATTGATGGTACATAATGTACCTCCAGCCTTTTCAGGAATAAATGTTGGGCTGCGAATTCCTCTTCTCCGTAAAAACCAAACCATTCGGGATAATCTGGAATTGCCTTCCAGGCAGTCATTTTCCATACGTGGCCGCAACCTACAAAACCACGGACGCGCTGCGGCTCTGACAAATCAGTTTCATTTTTTGGCAAATCGAGCCCCCAGAAAATCCGAAATGCAATCAGTCCGCATTCAGGATGCGTTTCAAACCAGGCTGAGATGGTTCCCAATGCGTCGGCCGAAAGGAAATTGGCATCGTCATCGAGTGAAATGGCATAGTCTGCATTGGAAGCATTAAGCATTTGGTTTCGGCAAAAAAGATACCCTTTGCTGATTTCGTTTCGCAATACGGTTACTTCCGGATATTGAGTTTTAATCATATGCGAAGTCCCGTCAGCTGATCCATCGTCATAAACAGTGCAGGAAATGTTTTCTTTGTCGAGAAATGCCGATAGTGACTTCAATGTGATTTCTAAATCACGGCACCGGTTTTTGGTGGAAATCAGGATGGCAAACCTTGGAGCTGTATTTTTTGTCGGCGTCAGGGTCTTCAGATTCTGCGAAAGTGTATCCATATGCAACTTATTTTATGGAAAAAGCGTCATGGTACTTTTTAGGCAATTTTGCCCAAGTCAGGAATGAATTGAATATGAATTCATTTTTGAACATCCTGTATCTGAATTTGTTCTTTAAGAAAAGTGAGACTTTTGAAACTTTTTTGAACGTCGGAAACCCATATTCCATTACGGGCATTTCCTGTTCAGGTTGTTTAAAATCTTTCAGCCAGTCCTCAACTTTATTGCCCATGTGGAACGCGTAATTATGCAGGGTATTTAGCCGCCAGTATCCATATTCCAACAATTTATGGTCGAGATATCTTTCGCTGATACCTCCAAGTTTAAAGGGAATGAAGGATTGGACTTCCTTAAAAATATCCCTTTTGTACGTTGAAACAAAATGTCCGGTCCCAATGAGTACTTTCAAATCATCTGACCACTCAAGCCCAAGTGACAATTTTGTGCAAATTTCCGGATAATCTCTTTTCCAACCTACACTGTCATAAAATTTCATCATGGATTCGGAATCTGGCACCTCGACGAATTTCAATTTACCATTAAAAAGATTATCGCATATTACAGGTCCGGTGGCGTAATTGAATTGACGCATTTGGGGAACAATGCCAACAATGCCCGCCTTGGGTATGTTTGCAAATATTTTTATGGTTTCCTGCTGCCATCCTGAAACAAAAAGAGTATCGGCATCACAAATGGTCACTAGTTCCATGTTATGCCCGACAATTCCCTTGAATATAGCATTTAGTTTTCCAATGTTTGAAGTATGTATGACTTCATGGATATGGCCTTCTTTGAATTCGGCATCGAGAAATTCGCACAACTCCCTGCAACTTCCATTATCTACAATAGTAATATATGTTCTTTCGTGTGATGTAGAAAGGACTGAAGACAGACATAACCTAAAAATCTCGAATGCCTCTTCAAAATATCCGTCAAAATTCGGAATATAGACTGGAATGATTACCTGATGCAGAAAATCTGTCGGGTTATGGGGAACGTCTTTGTGCGGATTTAAACCGATTCGCATAGTTTGCTGTTTAATTCTATCGCTTGTCCGGTACGTCTTGATTGTTTAGTCCATCCTGGAATTTACGTATCTGTTCCAGGTTTGCGAAGCCTGTTTTCTGGTCGGGTTCGAGATAATTCCCTTCGGCCCACTCGTTCCAAGCTTTGATGAAAATAATCTGCTCATCAGGTTTATAATCCTTGATTCTGCGATAACAATTCTGCAGATTCCTGTAAAAATGTTCCGGAGATGCTTCAACGATGACCTGACCTTTATGCCCGCTTCGTGGCGTATGATCCCAATTCGGCACGCAACTCGGAAAAAATTTGATGTCTTTGGGAACATCGGAATAATCACTTGCATCAACAAGCTGCGAATGCCTGTATAAATCCCTCAGATGAAAGGATCTGTACTTATATTGAAGCCATTTGTACGGCGTTAATTTCCTGACGATTTTTTCTTTTAATGTACTCTTTATGCGAAGGAATAAGTGACTGGGGCTTGGTGGAGTCAATGCATCAAACCCGTTTTCGGAATAGGGATAACCAAAATGCTGGTAAGCGATAAAGTAGATTCCATCCAGACCATTTGCCTTGGCCAGCTTCTGCCAATGATCTGTAAATAACTTTGGGTCTGGTAAGCCGGCAGGATTGTAAACAGTGAATATGGGCTTATTGTCTATTCGCAGATAGCGCTTATCCAGGAAAGCCGGCAGCAATTCATTAAAATGCGCGGTATAATCATCTATACCAGGATATTCCTGATCTATAAGCAATCTTTTAAACAGGTCGCCATAGGCAAGTCCTCCCCATTTTACATTTGCCCAGGCCAGGCAGAATCCAAAGTCCGGATTTCCGCTTTCGAGCACTTCCTGAAACGGTTTTTCAAGTAGTCTTTTGCCATTTCCGAACCAATAATGCCAATAACAGAATCCTTCAATTCCGTAAGATTTGGCAAGCCGGGCCTGTTCCTCCCTGACCTCAGGAATACGCAGATCGTAATAGCCCAAATCTGCAGGAAGTTTTGGCTGGTCATGCTTTTTAAAAAGCGGTTTAGCCTTTCCCACATTGGTCCATTCCGTGAATCCCTTTCCCCACCACTCATCGTTTTCAGGAACAGGGTGGAATTGTGGCAAATAATAAGCTATGATGCGGGCCCGGTTCATTTATGAATCAATCTTTTAATAAAAATAAAAGGGCTGAGCAAGGAATTTCCTAACCTGAAACTTGTAGAATTGCGGACATAGTCTACGCTTTCCTTTTGCATCTTGTTTATAATTACTTCTCCGTCAAACAAAAAAAGAGGGATTTTTGGCAGCGGGTTATCGCTGGCAACTACAATATTGTATAAAGGGAGCAATTCCTTTTTTCCTATGGCATCAAAATCCCCTGTAAAGACCTGTGTCGACAAAAATTCCTGTGTCGCAGCAATTATCGAGCTCCCATTGAAACCGCGTTGCAGATAAATATCGGCATGTGGAAAATATTGACGCGACAAGGCCTCGAATTCTTCCAGGTACAATTCTTTGATATGAAAAGGGTTGTTCCGTTTTGGAATGTCTGTATAGTATTTTTTGTCAGGTGAAGACATGATTAATAAGCCGCCGGGCTTGAGCACCCGCCTGATTTCGCGAAACATTTCTTCATGTTGGTCGTGATGTTCGATTGTTTCAAAACTTACCAAAACATCTACACTCTGATCATCAATAGGCATGGCTGCAGCACTGCCGGTGCGGTATTCCAGATTGTTCCTACGGTATTTCTTCGATGCCTGGGCAACCGCCTGGGCGTCGATATCCACGCCAATTACCGTGGCAGCCTTAGTGGCAAGAATAGCTGAACCGTAACCTTCACCGGAAGCGATGTCAACGACTGTTTTACCTTCGGAAAGCATCAATGCCATGGCGTATCGGTGCAAATGGTCGACGGCCGTGTCCGCATAAATAAACGTTTCAAGACGTTCTCCGGTCCACTGATTTTTTTTACCCATCCTATTCTTTATATATTAGTCCATTTTAAATGAGAACGCACCAAACCAGGTAATTTACCCGAATAGCTTCCGCGCCCGTCTTCACTTTGTAATTCGTCTACCACAGAGAAACCCAGAATATCCATCTTATGGAAAATTACCTCAAACGGCTTGTATTTCATTATTGCAAAACTCAATTCGTAGCCTCCTTCTGCCAGGAGATTGGCAGGAATTTCCACTGAAGTACGATAGACACCTTTCTTTGAAGGAATTTCCAAAGATTCGGAATTACTGTGATGAGAACTCAGAATGTGGACGCCCTGATCGTTAAATACATTCAGCCCATGTGTGTAGCGTTCTCCGTCTTTGAGTACCTCATACGTAAATTCCGCCCGTACGGGTTCGGTTACATCAAAAAAACCGGTAACCTGACCGGCTGGGCCAATCATGCGAACATCGCGCAATTTAAAGAATTCAGATCCGGGAGCTTTTGAGAGATCATCCCACGAATCTGCGGATTTATTCCCTACAGCGACTTTTAGATATGTTTCGACTACTTCCTCTACATTTCCGGTTTGCAAAATTTTTCCGTTAGAGATAAGGATACCCTTGGTACATAATCGACTCACAGCAGACATATTATGACTTACAAAAAGTACGGTCCTGCCCTCTCCTTTGCTTATTTCGCCCATTTTACCAAGGCACTTTTTCTGGAATTCCGCATCGCCTACTGCCAAAACCTCATCCACAATTAGAATCTCGCTATCCAGATGGGCCGCAACAGCAAATGCAAGTCTTACGTACATTCCGCTGCTGTATCGTTTAACAGGGGTATCGATGTATCTTTCCACCCCTGAAAAATCGATAATCTCATCTAACTTTGCCCGGATTTCTTTTTTTCGCATCCCCAGGATAGCTCCGTTTAGAAAGATATTTTCCCTTCCGGTAAGTTCCGGATGAAAGCCAGTACCCACTTCAAGCAGGCTGGCAATGCGTCCTTTAACTTTTATATTTCCTTCGGTCGGTCCGGTTACGCGGGAAAGGACTTTCAATAAGGTGCTTTTCCCGGCTCCGTTTTTCCCGATGATACCTACCGCATCGCCCTGCTGTATCTCGAAGTTTATGTCGCGCAATGACCACACGATATCGCTTGATCCTTTTACAGACCTGTCATTAGCCTCTCCTATTTTATAAAATGTATCTTCTTTGCCCAGTACCTTCGTACGAACAAAACGTTCGATATCTCTTGAAATCGTACCGGTTCCAATCTGGCCAATCTGATAAGCCTTTGAAAGATTTTCTACTTTAATTACAGTTTCTTTCATTAGATGGTATCGACGAAGTTTTTTTCGGTTCTATTGAAAACGATAATGCTGAAAAACAACAAAACCAAGCTTATCACCGTAGAATACATAAGTCCCGGAATCGTGAACGATCCTTCCCCAAGAAATGCGTAGCGGAACGTTTCAATAATTCCGGTCATTGGGTTCAGTTCGATGATCCACGCATAAGCCGGGTATTTTTCTTTGGCTTCGCTAAGCGGATAAATCACCGTTGTGGCATACATAAGCAACTGGACGCCAAAGGTGACCAAAAAGGCAAGATCTCTGTATTTTGTTGTAAGTGCAGTAATTAGCAATCCGCAGCTTAATCCTAAAACAGCCATAAGCAGAACCAGAAATGGAAACAATGCCAAAGCTGCCGAAATATGTAAATGAACTCCCTGAACAGCATAGTAACCCATCATTCCGATAAGCAATATCAGCTGGACCCCAAAACGGGCCAGATTACTCACTACAATGCTCAAGGGCATGATGAGCCTCGGAAAATAAACCTTCCCAAAAATATTCGCATTGTCCCTGAAAACCGTACTGGTCTTGGTGAGGCAATCTGCAAAATAATTCCAGGCGGTAATTCCGCAGAGGTAGAACAGTGGTTTTGGGAGACCGTCAGTTGGTATATTGGCCAGGTTTCCAAACACAAATGTGTAAACCAGCATGGTAAAAACAGGCTGGATAAAGAACCACAGCGGACCGAGGACGGTTTGCTTGTAGAAACTGACAAAGTCTCTTCGGACAAAAAGAACCAGCAAATCGCGGTAATTCCACACATCTGCAAATTTCAGGTCGAAGAGGGATGTGCGTCCGGTTATAACAAGATCCCAGTTTTGCTCCCCGTTTTTGGTCATGTAATGTGCTTTTGTGACTTTGTCGGCAAATATAAATGATTTAAGGTATTTTAACCTGAGAATTTAAAGTCTTTTGCTGCAGTTTTACCCACACTTTTACCGCTTTGGGCAAGTTAAGATTTCCATATTGTAAATTGTTGTCATCTGGATTTGAATACACAGGAAATATGATAATTTTGCCGAAAAAATAAAAGGTGTTCGGAATATTCAAATCACGTCCAAAACTTTCATCCTTAATTGCAGAAGGCCAGGTAGACATTCACTCCCATTTGCTTTACGGACTTGACGATGGCGCAAAAACACCTGAAGACACTCTGGCACTGGCCGCCAAATTCCTCGAAAACGGCTATACACACTGTATCGCGACACCTCATATCATGAATACGATTTGGGAAAATACGGCTCAAGGCATATTGGACCGACTTGAAGACACGAGAAAATTATTTGCCGACAACAACATAACACTCAAAGTCAAAGCAGCGGCAGAATATTTAATGGATACCGGATTTCTTGATCTGGCAAAGAAAAAGGAACTACTGACTTTAAAGGACAACCTGGTATTGGTCGAGATGTCTTATATCAATCCGCCGATAAATCTGTACGAAATACTGTTCGAATTGCAACTTGCCGGATATGTACCCGTACTTGCCCATCCGGAACGCTACGGTTTTTTAAACAACACCATGCCTGAATATGAAAAATTAAAAAATGCCGGGTGTTTTTTCCAGGTAAATATTTTATCGACTATGGGTTATTACGGAAGTTCCGCAATGCGCACAGCCGATTTACTACTCGGGAACGGATTCATAGATTTTGCCGGTTCCGATTTACACCATTTGAATCACGCACAGGCACTTGATTCCCGGATTCTTATAAAAAACAGCGACGCACTTTCCCAAAGCCTGGAGAATACGCGTCAGTTCCTGTTTTAAGCTTTTTTCTCAAAAATCTGCTTCCACCAAGGCTTTGCCACCACTTCCGTGGCACCATAGCCATATCCGTAGTCGCCATATCCATAACCGCCGTAACCATGGGTCTTGCCTTTTACGGTATCATTGAGGACCACAGCCATATTAGGCAATTTGTGTTCTTCATAGAATGTCTGGGCAAGCTGCAGCAATCGTTTTTCGAAGTAATTGGCGCGGATGACGAATATCGAAACATCGGCGTGTTTGGCAATAAGCAATGTATCTGTAACCAATGATACCGGAGCCGTATCGACTATGAGGTAATCGAACTGTTCTTTGAGCAAAGAAAAAGCAGCGTCTACTTTATCGTTCATCAATAACTCAACCGGGTTTGGCGGAATGACACCGGAAGGAAGCACATAAAGATTATCATATTCCGGAACCTTATTGATGTAATCAGAAATAGAACCGCCTTCCTGTGATATGAAATTCGTAAAACCTGCAGGCGGAACCTTGATGTAATTCTGGATTTTAGGATTGCGGACGTCAAGTCCCATAAGCAATACTCTTTTTCCACCCATGGCAATGGTCACGGCAAGATTTACAGCAATGGAAGTTTTACCTTCTTTTGGCAACGTAGAAGTCACCAGCAAGGTCTTGGCTTTACCGTTACCGCCTTTGCCGGCAAGCATGAATTCAAGATTGGTACGAACGATACGAATAGCTTCCGCTGCTCCGGAACGCTCTGAATTGTTGATGATATTTTCCGGATTGGCCAGCCTTGGGATATTTCCGAGAAAAGGAATATCGGTAACTGCTTCGACATCCTGTCTGCGACGCACCTTGGTATCGAGCATCTGGATCAGGTAAATGATGCCTAACGGAACCACGAGCCCAATTCCAAAAGCAATCAGGTAAATCATATTGCTTTTAGGGGAAATTGGCGATTCCGATGCCTTTGCCAGATCGATCACTTTTGCGTTCGGCGGCGTGACTTTTAGGGAAATGGCAATCTCTTCGCGCTTTTGCAACAGGTACAAATACAGCGATTCCTTGATGTTGCGCTGACGGTCTATGATGCGGAATTCACGCTCCTGTGTAGGTATCTCGGAAATTTTCCCCGTCATGAGACTGTTCTGGTACTGAAGGTCGCGCTGGCGGATTTCCAGGACACCTATCTGGGTTTCAAGACTTTCGATGATGTTGGTACGCATCTCGGCAATCTTCTTCTCCAGATTGATTATCGTACTGTTTTTTTCTGTCCCGGCCTTGGCCAGTTTGATCTTATCGATCACAGATTTGTTGTATTCCCCAAGAAGCGTCGAAGCCATATTCTCAATAGGAATCACGTTGATTGGAGCCAGGTCGTCTTTCCCGATTTTTTTCATGTAATCGAGCATCGACTTGGTCACGCTTATTTGAGTCCCGACATCTATCAATGCCTTTTCGTAAAGCACGGCATTTTGCATATACATGCCGGCCTGCGAGGTGATATCTGTGACCCTGTTGGATTTTTTGTAGGATTCGGCATCTTTTTCCACATCGCCAAGCTGCTTGGAAATCAAGTCGATTCGCTGCTCGATGAACTCTTCGGTCTTTTGGGCTACGAGGTTTTTATCTGCAATGGCATCCTCATTATAGATCTGGATCAATGCATCTAGCAAATCTTCTGCTTTTTCACGCACAGGATCTGCAAGGGTAATTTCGATGACAGATGAATTACGGACTTTTGAAACCACATCAAGGCCGTTTTTATATTTCGCGACAACATTCGTCAGCTTTGAAAAAACAATCCGAACCGAATAATCACTGACAAAATAACCTTTGTTTGGATTCTTTTGTATCGCAATTTTACAATGCTTCATCCCAATCAACTGACCATAACGGAACTTTCCGAGTGAAGTACCTCCGGCGTTGAATAATTCGTACGTATTCGCATCTATTCCATTCACAGATACGGCACTTGAGCGCTCGTAGAAAAGACCGTCAGTATCGTAAGCCGTGCATATCACAGGGCTCGTATTGTACATTTCCGTAACGCGGACGCGCCCTTGCGTGTAGTAGGATATATTTAGGTTCAGCCTCCGTATTGCATTTTCGACAATGGTACGCGAGGTCATGATTTGGGTTTCGTTGTCTACGTTGCTTTTTACGCCCTTGCCCAACCCCAAATCCTCGAATGCCGACAATTCCGAATCCAATCCGCCTTTGCGCTCATCTTTGACCAGAATAGTCGTAGACGCACTGAATAATGGCGTTGTATAACGCAAATACATGATTGCCGCCAACATGCAAACCAAAATGCTGAACACAATCCATTTCCAGTGGAAAAGGTATTTCATTACTTCTTCCTTGATATTGAAACCTCCATCAAATGCTTTGGCTTTGGGAATTTCGGAAGTGGAAACTGGTGACTTGTGATCCTCCATATTCGGGGGCTTAGCGTGTTATTAGAAGAAAAATCGTAATGGCAAGTGAAGTCAACGATATAAACGTACCGATATCGGCACCTATCACGGATGAATTTACCTTTGTCCGGTTAGGCTCAACGTAAACCACGTCGTTCTGGGCAAGGTAATAAAATGGGGAATTCAGGAAATCGGACTTGGTAATGTCTATGCGATTGTATGTCTTTTTCCCTTCTACTTCACGTATGATGAGTATGTTGTGCCTGCGTCCGTATATCGTAAGGTCGCCAACTGCAGAAAGTGCGTCGAGTAACGTAATCCGTTCGCCCCTGCTTTCTACGACTCCCGGGGATTTGACCTCTCCAAGAACGGAAATTTTATAATTGAGGATACGCATGGTGACGATCGGATCTGTGATATATTCCGATATTTTCTTGACCATCAACGCATTTGCCTCGCTTTTCGTAAGTCCGCCAAGCTTTATTTTCCCGAGAACCGGAAAGTCGATATATCCGGAATTATCGATCAGGTAAGACCTTAATCCACCCGACTGATTCGGCGAAGAATCAGATCCGCTGGAAGATGAAGAGCTCGAGACTCCGGATGAACCTGCGGAACCAGCTCCTGATCCGGATGGCCCCATATTAAATGGAGCGGCCACTTCCGGACTGATCGAAGTAACCAATATACCCAAAATATCGTCAGGCTGTAAGACGGCTTCATATCGCTTTGAAGCTTCATAGCTGGCGTTGCCTTCAATATCTTGTACGTAAACAATTTTTTTAGGGGAAGCACAGGAACCCAGTAAGAAAGTAACGGCAGCTATTGCCACGCACTTCTGAAACGAAATGGACATAGTCAATTTATTGGTCTGCAAATATACTGTTTCTGGCCAGACATCGGCACATTTTATATTAATCCATGATTATTTGTCCAGTGTCTCG
The DNA here is from genome assembly GCF_012911565.1 of Flavobacterium silvaticum. Lineage (GTDB taxonomy): Bacteria > Bacteroidota > Bacteroidia > Flavobacteriales > Flavobacteriaceae > Flavobacterium > Flavobacterium silvaticum. Next base: position 353,096 of record NZ_JAAMPU010000108.1, read on the forward strand.
AAAATGGAATTCATACTCTTGAACTCAGGAACGAGTTTTTTCATATGGGTAACTATTTCCTCACTGGTCCAGTTACATGAATTCGTTCCGAGCTCATCAACAGATGTATGTATGGACTCGAAATCATCCCAAATATCAACCGCAATCATTATCTTTTCATTATGTGTCGGTAAATTTTTGGAGCTGTTGTTAAGCAATTCCTCATATAGTTTTTCACCTGGCCTTAGTCCGATTACTTTGATTTCGATTTCTTTTCCGGGCGTATAACCTGCAAGTCGTATCATCTTGTTGGCCAAATCGAGAATCTTGACCGGCTTGCCCATATCGAATATAAAAATCTCGCCTCCGTTACCCATTGCGCCTGCCTCAAGAACCAACTGGCAAGCCTCCGGAATGGTCATGAAGTAACGTATGATGTCCGGATGTGTTATGGTTATGGGACCGCCTTCTTCTATCTGACGCGTGAATAACGGAACTATGGATCCGTTGGAACCCAACACATTCCCGAATCTCGTGGTAATGAATTTGGTCACACCACGCTTGGCATTCTGCGGACTGAAATGCAACGCCTGTACATACTTTTCGGCAATGCGTTTGCTCGCGCCCATTACGCTGCTCGGGTTCACGGCCTTATCTGTAGAAACCATCACGAACCTTTCGACACGGAATTTAGTCGCGGCATCAGCCAGGTTTTTAGTCCCCGAAACATTGGTGTGTATGGCCTGGATAGGATTTTCTTCCATGAGCGGCACGTGCTTGTAGGCAGCGGCATGATAAACTACGTCAGGCCTGTATTGGTCGAAGATTTTTTCAATGAAATCACGGTTTCGGATATCGGCAAGAACATTCACTATTTCAATGCCGCTGGTCTTCATTTCGGCAATTTCAAGGCTCAGCGTGTGCAGCGGCGTCTCTGCCTGATCGAGTAAAATCATACGCTTCGGGCTGAAATTAAGCACCTGACGCGTAATCTCGCTTCCGATTGAACCTGCAGCACCGGTAATAAGTATCGTCTTGTCGTTAAGCTGATTGGATATGGTATTCATATCGAGCTCGATTGGCTTGCGCTCCAAAAGATCCTCAATCTCAAAACGCTTTACCTTATTGGAAATCTGCTGATCGTCTTCCCAGTCTGTTATAAGCGGCACCGTATACACCTTGAAATTGTATTCGAGGCATTCTTCTACCAATGCGATCGTTTCGGCCTTGGTCATGCTCTTTTCTGCAATGATCAACGCATCGGCTTTCATAGCCCTGAGAATGACATGTATGCTTTTGGTCTGATTGAGAATCGGCAAATTCAATATCCGCTTATAATTGCTTGTCTGGTTGAATTTATCGATGAAGCCCATTACATGGAATCGTTTAGGGCTTTCTGTGTTGAGTGCGTTGGCGACTGATATGGCATTGGCATCGGCACCATAAATCACGGCGCCAATGAGCTTCTTCCTGTCTTCGATATTCATGTACTTTTCAAAAACGTACTTCACCATGATCCGGAAAAGGAAAAGCAAAAGGAACGAGATGACATAGCTGATGAAAAGCCCTGTACTCAGGTAAAGTTTATATCCGAAGTAAAAACTCCACGCATAATTGAGAAGCAACAACACTACGAATGACGAAAATGTCGAAACGAGCAACTTGACCCCGTCTATAAAAGTGGAGTGCCTGATGATACCCGAATAGGTACGGTAAAACACAAAGAAAATCGCATTGACGGCAATGATGGTTGCATACCTGACCGGAAGGTTGAGTATGTGGTAATTGGGCTGAAGCTCAATCAGGTTTGATACAATGGTATAAGTTATTGCGTTGGCAATGCTTACAATGAATACGTCAATAAGAAATATGATCCATCTGGGAAGATATCCTAAGTTGCGAAAACGCTTTCCAAGCATCTCGCTAAAAATTCCATTAAACAGGCCTGGCATCATAAAAATTTAAACGGGGCTATAAAATTAAGATGATTTTAACAAAAACGGCGCGATTCTGTGTTAAAAAATGCAATCAATACTGAATATAATTAAGAAGATTGGTTTTAAGCCTGTCTTTATCCTCATTGGTAAGGTTCGATCCGGATGGAAGACACAGCCCGTTTTCAAACAATTTTTCAGAAACTCCGGTAGTGTAATTACGGCAATTTTCAAAAACAGGCTGTAAATGCATCGGTTTCCAAAGCGGACGACATTCTATGTTATCTGCCTCCAGCGCCAGTCGCATTCCTTCGCGGTTTTTTCCGCTTGACGGATCAATCGTGATGCAACTGAGCCAATGGTTCGATTCAAAACGGTCATCCGCTTCTGCAAATACCTTTATAAAATCGAACGGCTTGAACAATTCCTTGTAAAACGCATTCATTTCGCGACGATTGGCCACATGCTTATCAAGTACTTCCATCTGTCCGCGACCTATCCCAGCACAAATATTGCTCAACCTGTAATTATAGCCAATTTCACTGTGTTGGTAATGCGGGGCAGCATCGCGCGCCTGGGTTGCGAGGAACACGGCTTTGTCCTTGACCGATTTATCTTTAGAAACCAAAGCTCCGCCACCTGATGTGGTGATAATCTTATTTCCGTTGAAAGACAAAATCCCGATATCGCCAAACGTTCCGCAAGGCTGCCCGTTGAACGAACTTCCGAGTGCTTCGGCACTGTCTTCTATCAATGTAATTTCATACGAATCTGCAATTTTCCGGATACTGTCAGCCTGGAAAGGCATTCCGTATAAATGCACCGCAACAATCGCTTTGGGTTTTTTGCCTGTTTTTATTTCAGCTTTTATCGCCTCTTCCAACGTATCGGGACACATATTCCAGGTTGTTTCCTCGCTGTCCACAAAAACAGGTTCAGCTCCAAGATATACAATTGGGTTTGCTGATGCCGAGAACGTAAAACTCTGGCAGATTACACTATCGCCTGCCTTTACGCCTGCCAGAATTAAGGCCAGATGCAGCGCCGACGTCCCTGAACTCAATGCCGCCACATGATGTGTTCCGCCTAAATAATTTTCAAGATCTGATTCAAATCCGGTGACGTTCGGGCCCAATGGTGCGACCCAGTTGGTATCGAATGCCTCGTTGACGAATTTTTGTTCGCTTCCGCCCATGTGTGGGGATGAAAGCCAGATTTTTGGATTACTCATGTGAATTGTATTTTATGATTCTGCCTGGATTTCCCACAACGACAGCATGATCCGGAACATCTGAAATGATTACCGAACCCGCGCCAATCGTGGCCCATTTGCCTATTTTGACATTCGGGATAACCGATACGTTCGTACCTATATGTGTCCCTTGTCCTATTGAAACATTTCCGGCAAGGACAGCTCCGGGTGAAATATGTGCAAAGTCGCCAATGGTATTGTCATGTTCGAGGATCGCGCCCGTATTGATGATGCAATGTTTGCCGATCACCGAATCCGGGTTGATGATGACACCGGCCATTACAGCCGTTCCTTCGCCAATGGTCACGTGTTTGGAAATGATTGCCGACGGATGGATCGCGGTAGAAAAGTCGCAGCCCAGAACTTCCGCTATATTTTTTCGTGTTTTGTTATTGCCTATCGAAATCAGAACCGGGCAGTTTTCATCCGGAATCTTATGGATCACCGGAACGCCCAATACTTCAGAAATCGATGCATTGTCATCAATGACAGCCTGTATCTGAATATTGTTTGCCTCAAAAATATCGAGTATGACCTTGCCGTGTCCGCCGGCTCCGTATAGACAGGTTTTAGTTTGCTCCATTGAAAGGTTCGATTGTACTGTGGTCCGCAGCGTTTATTCCTTCGCTTACGATTACTTTTTTTATGGTCTTCAACACAATTTTGCAATCGGTGGTAAAACTCACGTGGTTTACATACCATACGTCATAGGCGAATTTCTGGTCCCACGAAATTGCATTGCGTCCGTTTACCTGCGCCCACCCTGTAATTCCGGGCCTTACTTCATGGCGCCGGTTCTGGAAATCATTGTATAAATGGACGTAATGCGTGAGTAACGGACGCGGCCCTATCAGGCTCATATCGCCTCTAAGCACATTGAAAAGCTGGGGCAATTCGTCGAGTGACGTTTTTCTGATAAAAGCGCCTATTGACGTCAGTCGTTCGGAATCCGGCAATAAATTCCCGTCGGCATCACGTCTGTCGTTCATCGTCTTAAACTTGACGATTTTGAAAATCTTTGTATTTTTTCCGGGACGAGGCTGAATGAAAAACGGCTTGCCATCATTTGCAAACCAAAGAAAAACAGTGATGATGATAAGCACGGGCAGCAAAACCAGCAATACGATAAGTGAAGCCACAAAATCGATGAGCCGTTTGAAAAATGCAGTGTATAGGTTAGTCGAGACTGCCATATTCGTCAAGAACAGCCTGCCAGAGCAACTGCTGTTCAAAGCGCGAAGTTATTGATAAGCGCGCTTGTTTTTGCAGCGAAAGGTATAAATTTTCATCGGTTGACACGCGATGCATGGCTTGTTCCAATGTCAAGATATCTTTAACCTTGATGATAAGGCCGTTTTCGCCTTCGCGGATGATTTCATTGCAGCCGTTTATATCAGATACAATGCACGGTAAATCCATGGACGCAGCCTGCATCACGACATTCGGGAAACCTTCGCGGTAACTCGGGAAAGCCAGTGCGTTTGAAATGGCTAAATACGGACGCACATCTGGCTGGAAACCTGTCGAAATAATCTTGTTGTTTGTATTGATTATCTGCAACGTATCAGCAGACAATGGATCGAGTTCGGTTTCATAATCGCCGACAAGCAGTAATTTGAGCCTAGGATTTTGTGTCGAAAGATTTGAAAAAGCGGCAACCAATTCATTCAGGCCTTTATCTGCAACCAATCTTCCGACGAATACAAAAGTGAAATCATCGGCTGAAATCCCAAGTCCTGATTTTAGTGAATCGATTTGTTCCCGGCTGAAATTTTCACGACTGAAATGTGTCGTGTCGATTCCGTTAGAACTGCCGTTTCCTAAAACTTTGAGCTTGCTTTTATCACAGAATTTATTTTCGAGGATGATGTTATACAGCCCGAACGAATTCGGATACACCTTTGTCGCAAAACCATACGTCGCCTTTTCGACCACATTCAGGATTTTGCGTTTCGTTCCCGTCGCTTCCAATAATGGCAAGCCCGCAACCGTATGCAATCTGTTTGGAACGCCTGCCAGTTTAGCTGCCAACATGGCGACGATTCCGGCTTTTGGCGTGTGCGAATGGACAATCTGCGGCTTGATTTTACGGAAATAGTTGTACAAATTCCAAACGGAAACCAGATCTTTCAACGGCGTGATCTGTCGTGTCATTTCAACGCAATGTACTTCGACACCTTCGCGTTTCCCGACCCGTTTGAGATATTCCGGTTCAGAGGAAATACCAATGACCTTATAGAACCGGCGCATGAATTTGAGCTGGCCGTGCAGTAATTTGTCAAGCGATAGCGGAACGGTCGTGATACGGACAAGTATTTTATCAGCCATTGAGGTCGATCATGTTTTTAGACGAAAAGCCATAGTTCTCATTCAGCATTTTGAAATGATTGAGGATTCTTTCCAGATCAACCAGATTCTCCTTGGTGAAATACCCGAAATTATGCGGATGCCACCACAAATGATAATTTCCGCGTGTTTTGGCCGCGTGCGTCATCTCTGAAAAAATGCGTTTGAGGCGCAGTTCACGAATGACTTTTTCCTTTTCGGCATACGGTCGTAAAAAACGGCTGGCTTTGTGCAACTGAACGCCTTTTTCCATTTTCATGTCATGGAAAACGGTGCTCCCGCTTATCGGCATCAACGTGTCAACAGCTCTTGCAAGCGGAATGAATCTCGAAGTGCTTTTCCAGAACCACAAATCCGGATTCGTGCGAACCACTTTGATTCCGTTTTGGGCCGCGACTTCGAGATATTCGGGATTAAACTGATTTCTCGGAAAAACCAGCGATCGCAATGTGGTATTGAAATTTTCTCTGGAAATAGCCTGTGCCGCCTTCAGGTCAAGATCAAACTGGGTTACATTCTGCCCGTTTTCAAGACAATAATAATGGGCGAAAGTGTGTGTTCCGAGTTCCTGTCCTTCTGTTTCCAGAATCTTTTCGATAAGTGATGACGCAAAATGATACGGGTCATCTGATTCATCGTTCCCTGCTTCACCTGAATCGATCAACCGGTAATACGACAATTCCTGATTTAGATATGACGGACGCTCTTTAGGTAAAAATTGAAGCAACTGTTCTTTATTCTTCGCGAACAGAAAACCAACGGTCGCCCAGGTAGCGCGGATATGGTATTGGGAAAATAACGAGAGGACTTTTGGAATACTTAAGCGGGTGGCATCAAAATACGGTTTGCGCTGGCTCAGGTCCCATTCCTCAGGAGCACCCCAATGCAGTTCAAAGTCGAGTGAAATAATGAAGTTTCCGTTGGGCATTCTTTTTATTTGACGCAAATGTAGTCAATCGATACCGCAGGATTATCTGTTGCTGTTTATTAATTCGCTAATTTCCCGTATGATTTTCTCGCTTCGACGCATCACGAGTTCCCGAAATTTCATCCCGGAGATTGACGGATTACGGTTTCTTGCCATTTCAAGTGTTGTCTTTTATCATTTGTGGCATTTTTTCCTCGAAAAGGATTTTCATTCGTATCAAGGCAAAAAAAATTATCCAATACTTGACACATTGCTTTCCCACGGCGACTTTGGCGTCCCTTTTTTCTTTGTTATCAGCGCATGCGTCCTCGGAATTCTGTTTGCTGGAAACACATCTGGATTTTCAATAAAAAAGTATTTTTTCAGACGCATTACCAGAATCGAACCCCCGTATTTCATTTCAATTACACTGCTTTTTTTCGGGATTATCCATGTCGCGAAAATCGCAACTTTTGAAGAGCAATTGCCCAAATACCTGAGTTCGCTCGCCTACATCAGCAATTTCGTTTATCCACGGGCACATGTGAATGGTGTGGCGTGGAGCCTTGAGATTGAAGTACAGTTTTACCTCATCGCTCCAATCCTGGCTTTGGTTTTCCGAATCAAAAATGTACTGTCAAGACGATTTTTGCTAGCCGTTTCAGCCCTCGTTTTCCTGCTTCTGAGGTATTTCATCTCACCCGGCTTTGTTTCGATATTTGACTATTTCCACTTTTTCCTCATCGGTTTCCTCATAGCCGATTGGTATGTTTGCGGGATAAAATTTCTTCCGTCCACAAAAGCTGACAGCATATTGGCTCTGTTGTTTTTCGGCATCATATGGATCTTTAAAAAACAGGATTTCCAGATTTTTGGCGTTCAATTTTTATGGGAAGCGGTTCAACTGATTTGCCTGACGCTGTTCTTTTATTATGTGCTGATCCAAAAATCCCTGTCAATCCTTACAAAAAGCTGGATCACGAATATCGGCGGCATGTGCTACAGCATTTATCTGTTGCATTTTTACCTCATCAGCGCGTTTGGAAATCTTGTGCTGCAAGTTGAGTTTTCAGGCGTAAAACTTTTGAATCTTGGAATGTATTCGCTACTGATTATGATTCCGATGAGTGCCATCTGCTTATTGTTTTATGTGCTGATAGAACGCCCTTGCATGGATCCGCAATGGCCGAAAAAAATCCTGAAATTATTCCGGAAGAAGAAATGCGAAGAAGGAACCGAAGGCGCTACCTGATTGAATAGCCGCCATCTACCACAAGGTTCTGTCCTGTGATCCATCGCGCGCCATCTGATAGTAAAAACGCAACCGAAGCTGCCACGTCTTCACATTTGCCCAAGCCAAGCGGATGGTTTTCCTCTATTTTCTGTAGTGCTTCTGCAGATAGCGTTGACTCCATATGTGCCGTCATTCCAGAATCTGCAATATGCCCAGGAGAAATGGCATTCACGCGAACCTGCTTTGAAGCGAGTTCCAACGCCATCGATCTTACCATAGCGATCAAAGCACCTTTCGTAGCCGAATACGCCGTCAAGCCTTTGTTCCCAACGATGCCCATTATCGATGAAATGAAAACCAGGCTTTGTTGTTCGGTGCGGTATTTTTTCTTGGTCAGCAAGCCCGAGAACTGGATTGCCGAATAGACATTGAGTTCAAAAATCTGCCGCAATTGCTCCGGATTGACGAATTGGAGCAATACCGTCTGTTCGATTCCAGCCGAATGCACGAACCCGAAAACAGGCCCGAGTCTTTCCACGATTTGTGAAAGCGCCGGTTCGTGTGCCGCAAAATCGGTAAAATCCATAGGCACACAAAATGCTTCAGATGCACAGGCCGCTTTTGTTTCTTCAAGCCGTTTTTCATCGCGCCCAATCAGGGCACATTTTGCTCCGAGCCGGCTTAAATGAATGGCAATCGCACGTCCGATTCCCGAAGATGCACCTGTAACGACTATGGTTTTTCCTTCGAGGTTCATACTTCCTGAAGCGGTGTAAATTTTATTTTCTGGTTTTTGAGGATGCAGTTGGCCCAATTAAGCCCGACTCCGTATCCGCTGCAAACGAGTGTTTTGCCTTTCGAGACCTGCTCCTGTTTTTCGGACATCAGCAACGGAATCGAAACACCGCTCGTATTGCCCGAAGTCTCAATATTGAGCAATGCTTTTTCTGAAGGAATTCCCAATTGTGCAGCAATCTGCTGGATTATGAAACGATTCGACTGATGCATGAGGAAATAATCGACATCATCCTTTGAAGTATCGCTGTCAGTAAGGATTTTAGTGATTGACGGCGCAATTTCGCGTAAGGTAAAATCAAATACGCGCGCACCGTCCATATATAAATTCAGGCCGGTCCGTTTGTTTCCGGCCGCGTCTTCTTTTTCGATAAGACTTTCGGCTGTTGCGGGTTTTCTATAACCGCCTTCAGGGATCATGATGGCATCGAAATGAGCGCCATCGGTAAAATATTCGAATGCTGATTCAACAGATCCATCACCTGTATTTTCAATGATCATGGCAGCCGCACCATCGCCAAAAAGCAACGTCGTTCCACGGTCTTTATACGACAGCATACGAGACATGGTTTCGGCAATGATCAACAGGACGCGACCGTTTTTAACAGGTGAGGCCAATGAAAAAGCTGTTCCCAAACCTTGCACGAAACCGGCGCAACCGGCATTCAGGTCAAGGCATAACAATTCGCGTCCGAGCCCGAGCTTGTCCTGTAAGATATTGGAACTGAACGGCAGCTTGTAATCTGGTGTCTGGCTCAGGAAAACCAAGGCTGAAATATTTTCCTTCAGTTCCGGGTGTTCCGAAAACAAAATGGAAGCGGCTTCAAAACCCAAATCGGTTGCCGTGACGCCATCTTCGGCCCAACGACGTGAAGTGATGCCGACGGTGCGTTCAAACATACGCAGTTCTTTTCCGGCAATAAGGTCTTCAAAAGCATCGTTCCCCACAATCCTTTTGGGAATGCAGGCAGACAATGCCTTGATTTCTATACCGCGGAACTGCTGCAACATTTATTCGAATTTATCGGTTCCGATGCGGGCGATCAACGAATGCACCGTATCGATTCCCTTCAAATCATCTGCTGTAAGCGTAACACCGAAACCTGATGATACATATCCAATGACAATCATCGCCGCCATGGAATCCCAGGAATCGAGTTGTTTGAGGTTGGTAGCTTCGATTAGCGGCTGGTCGAGTTCGAGTTCTTCTGCAAGTTCCTCAAGAAAAGCTGTACGTGTCATGGTCAGAGTTTTTGATCTATGGAAATAAGTCCGCCGCACCAGGAAAGGCCTACGCCAAACCCAACGAGCAGTATGTTTTCGAGTTTATTCTGGTTGTTCTGGCTGTAATCTTTGAGCGCTATGGGAATGGTAGATGAAACCGTATTTCCGCCATCGGCCAGATTGATGTAGAAATGGTCGGAATCTACCTTGAGCCGCTTCCGGATAAAATTGAGCATGAACGCATTTGCCTGGTGCAGGATGAACTGATCGGCCTGCCCAGATTCGATTCCATTGGCCGCAAGCACTTCCTGGATAAAACCGGGAATCTTGTGGTTCGTAAAATCGAGGATTGCCGGTCCGTTCATGTATAAATCGTTGTGGGTGTATGTATTTTCTGTTCCGTAGACAATCATTTCCGGATGAAAATCCACCGGGTTGCGAGCGCCTCCGTTGCGGATGATGAGCTTGTCGTATCCGGATCCGTCCGTCCCGAATAAAAATTTCCCAATACTTTCCTGTTCCGATCGCTGGATCAACGTAGCCGAAGCCGCATCGCCAAAAATAGATCGGTTCGATCGGTCAAGCGGATGTAAAAATTTGGAATAGGTTTCGGCTGTTACTAAAAGTACATTCGCAGCCTGCCCGGTTTCAATCAACCCTTTGGCAAAACTGACACCGTAGGTATAACCCGAGCAGCCCAGATTGAAATCAAAAGCACCTATATTCTTGCGCAAACCTAATTTATCCTGAAGGATACAGGCAGTAGTGGGAAGAATATACTCGGGGCTTTGGGTGCAATACAATACATAATCGATACTGTCGCGTTCCACACGCGCAAACAGTTTTTCGCAGGCGGCAATCGCCAAATCGAGAGCGGTCTCATTTGGACCTGCCAGATAACGCACCCGAATACCTACTTTTTCTTCAAACCGCTGGAAATCGTAATCAGGGAATTCGAGTCCGAGGTCGTCATTCGTGTAGGCACGCTCCGGAAAATGATATTCTATGGCAGAAATTGTAGCTCCCATTCGTATGGTTTAATCGAGCGTGAAAGTAGTGAATTTGCGGCAGGTATTCAACCCGGGTGTTTAAATTATGGTTAGGAAACCGCGGCGGAATCACATCAGGTATTCACCGTCGGAGTCGGCAAGCGTGACAAAAACTGCATTGCGGGCTTCAAGTTTTTCTTTCGGCATCTTGAATTCGGGACGATTGGAAACGATTGGCCTGTCACGCCCGTGGCTTTTATAACCGGCGGCTTCAAGCTCGGAATCGACAGATTGCAAGGAACTTCCACAAACCGTTATCGGCAGTAACATTTTTACGGATAACTTTTGGAATGCCGAAAGCATCGTCTTGAAACCAGCTGCTGATGAAAAGCGATAATCCACAAGGATCAAAGCCGTCGCGTGTTTTATTTTGGTTGTACGGACGACAAAATAGGTCGGTTTTTCAGAATTGGGTTTCAATACATAAACTGCATATGGAAACAATCCGGAGAAAAAACGCCAGTTAAGAAAGGTGCTGTCACGCGAAAATTCAAGTAATTCCTTGTTGTAAGCTTCCGACGGATCAGGCAGTTTTTGGGTGTCGATACGTTCAAAAATGCCGTCAGCCGTTTTTATAGATTTGGGATAATCCGATGTTTTGATATGGGCCGGACGCGCAAAACCGAAAGGCAGCAAAACCGGGTTGATCTTTACATATTTCTTGATGTGGCCAATGACATGATAGCCAAAATATTTCTGGATCTTGAGCGCTTTATCGCCCAACCCGACTGCAAATACTGGTTTCTTGTGATCACGGACGAATTCCAGGATGTGTACTCCGGCCAGATCGGCACGTTTCTCAGGATCTACAAAAAAGTCGAAGCCCCATTCGGCATCAATGATCTTTTCTTCGTAATACGCTTTTGTGGGATGGTACAACGCCTGGCCGACCAATTCACCTGAATCTGAAAAAGCCAGCACATTATGCGATATGTCTGCTTCCTGATGAAGCGGGTTCTTGTAACGGAAATCTGTAAGTCTCTTACCCGAATTTCCTCTTTCCGGAAATGCTTTTGCATTGAATGTTTCAAAAGCGGCGTCATCGGCAGGTTGTTCCAAACGTATGTTCATCGTTTGTACCCTTTAGAAATATCACGATCCTGATTTTTCTTTCTGTTTAAATACAGATACAAAGCGACGCCGCCCGGAATGGACAAAAACGTCAGCAATTTCTTTGGTGACTCCGAAAGGAAATTCGCATTTTTTGTCATGATCGCGTTCGCCACGTAATGCATGGCGCTTTTGACTTTTCGCTTCCAAAACGGATCATAAATCATTTCAATTTTGCGCGAATGGGCAAAACCTTTGGGATTGCGGAAATAGGATTTAAAGATTCCGATTGTGGATCCGTCAGGCTGATAATCAACAATACAGAACACTTCGTTGTAACACAACACCTTGTAATCGCGGTCTATGACGATGGGAAAATACAGGGGCACGAAACGCTCATCCGGAAACACTGGATACGGCTCGTATTTTTTGACGACTTCGGTTCTGTAAACCAGTTTTTTATCGGCTACCACTTTGTATCGCGGTGCCAGTTCAGAATAGGTACATTCTTTCAGGCCTTCGGGAAATTGGGTTCCGATGACGGCACCTTTTATGGTCACGTCGAGCCCAATCATTCCCGCGTATTTGTTACTTCCGTCGCGTCTCCAGAGTGTGATCATTTTTTCGATTCCGTCATCGGGCAGGTAATCGTCCGAATCAATACACACATTGAGTTCGGTTGAAATCATGGCATAAGCCGTATTATGGCCGGTATGCATGCCACCGTTTTCCTTGTATTTGTAGGTTATTGGAATCCGTCCTTCATCAATCCAACCCTGAACCAACTGTTTCGTTTCATCGACCGAACCATCGTCTATAACGAGCCATTCGAAATCGTCACTCGTCTGCCGCAACAAGCTATCATATAAAATAGTAAGGCAATGGGCGCGGTTATACGTTGGTGTAAATACAGTTATTGTTTTCATTGGTCTTTACCCGATTCTATGATGAAAAGCATGATATATGTGAAGCCGAAGAACAGCAAAGTAGCCAGTCCTACTATACGATGCTGGTTTTTGAAAAATCGCTTTTTGAGCATGGGATATACCACGATGAGACCCATAAAAAACCACGAAAGCGCTGCGAAACGATTGGAAAAATTCGCCCGGATCACAAGCACCCAAAATGCGTTTGCCATAAGGAACATCCCAAAAAGTGTATTGTAAAATTCATCGTAGAATTTCTGTTTGATGATGAAATACCAGCCAGCGAAAACGGCAATGGCACTATACAGCAGGAAATCCCAGCGAAAGCCCATGACGTAGGTGACTGTGGCTTCGTCGACTTCATCTGAAAAATAGACGGCCAGCCTGTCATCTCCGCCGAGTCCTATGGCAAGAAATATGTTTTCAAACAACCCACCAAATGCCAATGAAAGCAAAATAGAAGCGAACCAGCCGTAAAGCAGCATTTTGGTATTGCGGTAGTATTGACAAATCACAAAGGCCAATATGAGGAGTATCATAGACTTATGCCCCATCATAGCCAGTATGAACGCCAAAATCATTCTACCCTTGCGGTCGTGGTTGGCAATACCTAACATACAAAAAGACAGACCTATTCCGGTCCGGATTGCATTGACCCCGCTCGACCAGAAAACATACGAAGAAGCCGTGATCAAAAAAGCGTAAAACCAATATTCACTGAATATGCGCTTACACGCAAAGTAAATGGGAAGTATGAATAAGGCCGCACAAACGAAAAAGAACATTTCCATGGACATGATCTGGGAACAGAATTGCATGAACATATCAAAGAACACGTCTTTTCCTTCCGCAACCTGGCCTCCGTTCTCGAAATCTTCAAACATGACCGAGTAACGGCGCATGTCAATGAAATAGCCACTGACCGGCCTTGTCCCCATGAACATCAGGATAAAGAAAACCAGAAATCCGCCAAAGCCTTGTTTCGACTTGAGATTCTGCGGGCTTTCTATTGGAGTAGAACCAGATTGGGCGAATGTAATAAACACCATCAGCAACATGAAGTTGTAGTAAATCCCGTTGTAAAATTCTACTGGTATCAAATGGTGTTGAGGATTATGTCAGGCTGTAGCCGCGCCAAAATTAGGGATTAAAGTTTAAACTGCCCGACTGTTTGACCGAACCAGGTCATACCAAAGCTTCATGATGTGTTCCGGGCTGAAACGCCTGACGTTTTCGAGTGCTTTCTCACTCATTACGGCTCGTTTGTTTTCGTCCTGCATCACGGTGATAAGTGCCGATGCCAACGCTTTTGTATCCATTGGTTCTGCCAGCACTGAATCTTCGCCCGGAATCAAAATACTCGAAGGCCCGCTAGGACAATCGAATGAAACCACAGGCAATCCGTGTGAAAGTGCTTCAAGCAATACCATCGGAAATGTCTCGAATCGCGAGCTCATCACATAGACAGCAGCTTCATCTAGCTTTTCCCCAACGTGTCTTATCTCCGGTTGGAATATGAACGGATTCCGGAATTGATGCTGTGTCAGTTGCGCCTCTAACTTCTGCCTGTCTTCTCCTTCTCCATAAACATGCATTTCCCAACCTTCCACTTTAGCATCGAGCCCGGCCCAGGTGTCGATAAGCAGGTCATATCCTTTCTGGAAAGTCAGCCGACCGAGTGAAACAGCGATTTTTTTACGGACTGCATTTTTAGGTGGCTCGGTATAGTCGAAGAAATTCGGGATGATAAGCCCGTTTTTCTTTTTGAAGTAATCGAATTCCGATTGATTCAGGTAAACGATATGGGTGTATTTCGATTCGACAAAATCCAACCATTTGCGTATTGCTTTTTCCTTTATTTGATACGCCAGGGGCAATCGCTCTTTGGTCAGCTTATATCCGTACCATGAGGTGTGGTATTCAAAATACGTAGGAAATCCTTTTGCGGCGAAAGGCGTGATGCTGTGAAAGATGCGTTGGGAGACTACAAAAACAGCATCGGGTTGAAACGATTGTAATGCAACTTTAAGCTTCTGATACTGTTCCCTAAACCTGCCAATGTTCTTTGGATGATACAACGACCCTGACGGATAACCCATTTCAAGATCGTGGTGCTTTACCTTTTCACTAAGCTTATAAAAAGGCAGCTTTTTGAGTTGGTCTGAGGTGATGAGCAATACGTCGCAATCCAGCACATCGGCCCAATAATTTACCTTTTGGGTAAGTATTTTCTCGGCGCCACCGGCCAGATAAACCTGATCTGTAAGATACACGATACGCATCAGCGGCGTTTTATGAAATCGATGATGGGCTGGACATTTTCATATCCCACGACGGCCATGACTTTCATCTTTAAAATATTCTGCCACCTCTTATGAGGCTTGATCCACGATTTGGCGAAATGATGTATGGTGTGGGAATTTTTGGTCCGTTCGATGCGCCCCGTTTTATAACTCTTCGGGCAAAAATAATCGTTGGTGTAAAACGTCACATAGCCAGGGATTTCCTGGAACGAATTGTTCATCACGAAACCCTTGGCAACCATCATGTCTGTAATGATAAGCGTGTTCGATTTGACGTCGAAAGATCCGTCAGCTAAAAAAAACGACCGATCATTATAATACGCCAGCAATTCCGTGACCCATTGCCCGCCTTTTTCACTCGCCATAATTCCGGTGGGGACAACATGATCGTTTTCAAAACCGGAAAAAGCGGCCAGCGGCAGGAATGCATCAAGCGGCTTGAGCACTTCGACATCGGTATCCATGTAGACACCCCCGAATTCCCTGAGCGCCCACAATCTGCACACATCACTTACAAAAGCGAACTTGCGGCTTTCGAGTGCCTCTTTGGCGAAACGGAATTCATCTAACGGAAAATTATCTTCGTTCCATTCACGGATTTCATATTCCGGCAGGAATTTCTTCCACGAATCGAGGCATTTCACAGCCAGGGCTGGCAATGGATTTCGGCCGAACCAGCAATAATGGATAATTTTCGGGATCATGCGAACTGTTGTTTTATGAAGGTAACGATGCGTTCATTGGCTTTTCCATCGCCATACGGATTATAGGCTTTGGACATAATATCATAAACCGCCGGATTGTCGAGCAATTCAAAAGTGCCGTTGGCGATAGCGTCTGCATTGGTGCCGACTAGTTTTACGGTTCCGGCTTCTACAGCTTCCGGCCTTTCGGTGGTTTCGCGCATGACGAGTACCGGTTTTCCGAGCGATGGTGCCTCTTCCTGTACGCCTCCGGAATCGGTAATGATGATATGCGCTTTTTTCATCATCCATACGAATGACGGATAATCGAGCGGTTCGGTCAGATGGATATTGTCGTAACCGGATAAAAGACTCATCACGGGTTGCTGTACATTCGGATTGAGGTGGACTGGAAATACGATCTCGACATCAGGGCGTTTCGCGATTTCGGCAAGCGCCTTACAGATATTGAGAAAACCATCGCCGAAATTCTCACGTCTGTGACCAGTCACGAGTATTGTTTTTTTGGCGGAATCTATTTTGGATGATAATTCCGCGATACGATCATTCGTAAATCCGGCATCGAGTTTTCCGACTGTCCAGATTAAGGAATCGATGACGGTATTTCCGGTAACCACGATATTTTCCGGCTTGATATGTTCTGACAGCAGATTGTTCTTTGACGTATCTGTCGGAGAAAAATGATATTCGGCGACTCTTGCCGTGACCTGCCTGTTGATTTCTTCCGGAAACGGAGCGTATTTGTCGTACGTCCGTAAGCCCGCTTCGACATGGCCTGATTTGACCCCACGGTGGAAAGCAGCCCAGGCACAAACTGATGATGTAGTCGTATCGCCGTGAACCAGAACCAAATCTGGCTGAAAATCCACAAGCACTTCATCCATCGCAATGAAAATCCTGCCGCTGAGTTCGTTGAGCGACTGGTTCTGTTTCATGATGTTGAGATCATAATCGGGCACGATCTCAAAAAAATCAAGAACCTGGTCGAGCATTTCGCGATGTTGGGCCGTGACGCAGACTTTGACATCAAAATCGGTCAATTTTAAAGCATGGACAAGCGAACACATTTTTATGGCTTCGGGCCTGGTTCCAAAACAGACGAGGATTCTTTTCATAGCTTATCGGTTACCCGTAACAATGGCGTAAAACGTAGGAATATATTTTTTGAGGATCGAACCGAATGCAATACAGCCCAAAATAGTCAAAATGGCCGATACAAAATAAAAAACGAGAAGCAGTATCGGATTCTGGCCTGTAAAAATACCAAACCCTTTATTGAGCAGAACCAGCGGAACACCGTGGCAGGCATACAAAATAAAGGAGTAATCGTACCATTTGTGATAGGTAAACGGTTTTTTGGAATCGATGCGGTCGTAAACAGTCCAAACTGCAAGACTGCCAAAAAGAGCCGAAAGAATGGCTAGTGTACGCACCGGAAACGTATGGCTTGTCTGCGGCTGGGCATATTCGAGATAGGTGAGCAACACAAATGCGGCCACGGTCAATACAATCAGCAGATATTGGACAGCGACGCTCCAATGTAACACCATATTCTTTCGGTTTACGGCGCAGTAGGTTCCGAAAGTGAAACAAAAAATCATATGCCATCTAAACATATCGATGTCCCAAACCGTAATGATGTTTTTAGAAAACAGCGCGATGATGTAGATTATAATCAGACCGAAAACCTTGAGATATTTGACCCAAACGAAAACCAAAGGCGAAATCAAAATCATAAAAACCAATTCGCGCATATACCAGAATGGATAATTGACGGGTTCGATGATCCAGTTCTTTATCTGGTCGAACACGCTCATTTTATACAACGGGCTCGAAAAGAATTTGGACGTTCCGGGAAGCATCTGTAAGACGTATATAAACAAAAACCAGAACGTGCACCAGAAAACGTATGGAAGCAATACGGTTCGCATACGCTTGCCTATCTTTTTCTTAAACGCTGCCGTATCGAAGGTTTGTTCTGCATTCCATCCGAAGAAAAACAGATAACCTGAAATAAAGGCAAACATCGGCACCGAAATCTTGACCAGTTTGTTCGACAGAAACGATTCGACGAACCAAACCTGGTCGTGTAAACCCGGCTTTCCGGCAAAGATGTTCTGGGCGTGGCTTAGCACGACGATGCACAGGAAAAAAAACGTGAGTGCAGACAGCTTTATGCTGAGCCGCTTATCCATTCGATATGAATTGGCGGCACGTAGCTTTCATAGGCTCGGCAAGTGCGTGGTGCTTTCCAAGGTTCTTGACCATCGTATCTTTGGTGATTTTGCCTTCGAGCCCAAAGTTGGAGGTGTATTCGCCCGTTTCGACATTGAAATCGATACGGTTGAACAATTCCAGGATTCCATCGAAACGGCACGAATCGACGAATTTATCGAATCCGTTCACGAAAATCACCGGCGTTCCCATGGCAAGACAAGGCAAAGCGCAATGGATGCGGGAAGTGATGACCAGTTTGGCACGCGCATATTTATTCAGAAGATCCTCGGCCATCGCGAATTTCTCGTCATCGGAATATTTGCCCGCAGGCGGTTCCTGATTGACGAATTTGGCTTCTTTGAGTAAAGCGTCATCAATGAAATTACGGATGTGTTTTTTCTGTTTTCCGAGTTTGAAAACATCACCATTCTGCACGGCACGAAGGAAACGTTTGTAGTCATACGTCACTTTTTCAAACGTCGGGTAACTGTATAGTGGATCTACAACGTAAATGTCGTTTCCTCTTTCGGAATCATCGACTTTATAGGTATCGAGCGTCAACGTCAGGCAGCCTGAAAAATACGCGTCGATTCCTTTTGCTTTAAGCGTATCGGCAGAAAACTGGTCGCGGCAACCTATTGGCTCATGCTTCTTTAAATAGGCAATTCCCTTTTCACTGAGCATGGCCGGAGCCGCCGTATTGTTGATGTGGAACGAAACGAACAACGGATCGATGTCTTCGGTCGGAACCCAATTGTGGATGTTGTGCGTAAACCAGCCGTTCATGATGACCTTGGTAGGCCCGCCGTGGTAATCGGCCATTTTCTCGCGGTTGATATACGTATCCACTTTTGGCAAATACTGTTTGGCGGCAAGACTCTGAACGTTGTCTCCTACGTTAAAAAAACGTTTGTTCTCGTCGTAACTAAGCAATCCGAATTTCATGTTGTCGTCCATTATATTTTTCGTCTCAAATTGAGGTAGGTTCTGAATAAGCCAGGGTAACTTTGGATGAATGCGTATTTTAATTTTTTGATGCGCGATGGTTTAAGTAACGGTTGTTTTATGGCAAAGCCGATGACCTCAAGCGCTTTTTGCCGTTTGGTTTGTTCCGATGCATCTTCTGTGAAAGAAAATATCGTATCGGCAACTTTCGCCTTATCTGAAATCTCCTCCCAAAAAAACTGGTTACCTCGCGATTTGAACCCTCGGTTCAGCGTCGTGACTATTTTATCGTAAACAGAACCGTCCGCCTTGAATCCGTAACGGTTTGGATTATCGCCCGAAACCATGACCCCGAAAATCGTCCGGATGCATTTCTCGCATTCCGAACAATTGAGCGCATCGGCCTTGAATTCCGAATAACAGACGCGGATTGTGGTTTCTGTACCTATTTTCTGTACCGCTTCCACAATGGCATCGACCTTATCCTGCCGCCTGAGTTCAAAACCATCGTGGATTACTTTAAGGCCGGCCCATTTGATTTCGTTGTCGATTTCCGGCATCGAACCCCAGGCGTTGAATTCCATGTGTTCGGAACGCGTCGAAGCGATATAGACCGTGTTGTATTTTTCCACCCAACTGAGTGGAGCCGTAATACCGATAAGCGCCATTCCGTGCTGGACGTTTGCCCACCAACCCAGGTTCGGCAATAAGTAATCGACCTTGTAGGTATAGAACTTTTGAAAATTGGTCTGGATGTAATGCTTTGAATTCCGCTTTAGAATCGGTTCGTTTTGGTTGAAGCTTTTTACGTCGTTCCACTGCTTTGTGTCGGTGAGTTCGATGTCGGCGCCTTGAATCGTAATCAAATCCGGCGTTTCGTCATAATGCCTGAAATACGTCGCAAAAGCATCAACACCGCCGCTGAACAACATGGCCGATTTAGTACCGTCAATTTTATTCGGGACGATATTGGAAGCGATGAGTTTTGATTTTTTATCGGCAACAAACGGATAATGCTTTTGCCATTCGAGCTTCAACTGTTTCAGGGCGTCAGAGAAATCAGCATCGACTTCATCCACAACCACGTCAAAACCTGCAAACCACGCAATGGGCATCAGGTTGGAAAGCAATGGGACTATGGCAATGCTTTGGGGAACCTGAGACACATCTGCATCAAAAGAAACAAATAGTTTTTCAGATGTGAAATATTTGGAAACAGCGGCAGAAACGTCGTAATCATACGTTATTGTTTTACCGTCAGAAGAATAATTGATGCCTTTTACTGTGACCATTTTAGCGCTTTCTCAGGAAACCCGGCAACATGCCTGTCAAGGTTTGCCTTTCCGATGCATGGAGGCCCAAACGCCCCATCATGATTATGAAGATGCAAAGAAACACAAAAATCTTCAAACACAGGTTGAGCCACCCATTGCCCGGAATCATATTGACCAGATATCCGAGTAATAACACCACGAGGAACACTGGCAGCAAGCCTTGAAGCAGTTCTTTAAAAAATCGTAAAATATCGAGTTTGAGTACGCGGTCGAAATAAAAGTTCATGATGACCTGGCTCAAAACCCATCCGGAAGTCGATCCCAGAATCAGGCCGATAAGTCCCATGCGATAATACAGCCAGGTTCCGAAAACGGTTCCGAGACCAATCAACGAAATATATGTGATGGCTTTAAACGAAAATTTACCTCTCGCCTCAAGCATGGAATTCGCGAACGACTGTACCAGCGGCATCGTGTACGAAAACATAACGATGAGCGCGATCGCCCAGGCTTCATGATACACCGGCCCCACCCAAAGCAGTATGAATTGCTGGCCGTAAAGCAAAAAGCCGCCAAGGATCAGCAAAAGCGATAAAAGAGAGAAACGGCCAATCCGGATCATCATGGTCGTCAGTTCTTCCGATGTGGCATTCTTGACGGTCATGGAAGTCGCCCTCGGAAGGAAAACACTTGAAATGGCCGTCGAAAAAGCACCGTAGTAGGTACCGAGCAAAATTCCGTTCCCATATACCGCAACCGGAAGCGTACCTGAAATAGACCCGACTATGATCTGTCCCGCCTTCCACTGGAACTGGGCGACCATGGCGAAAATAAAAATCCAGATGGAGTAACTGAATATTTGCCGGATGAGCTGTCTTTCAAACGAATGCAATCGGAACCGTGCCTTCAGTTTGCTGAAAACGTAAAAAGCCGTAAGCCCGATAACGGAAATGTTCACGATTGTATCGAGAATTACGATAGAAACGGAATCACCATGAAGCAACAGTATGGCTACCAGCATTATGGATCGCACAACATACCGGACAATATTGAGCGCACGTGGAAACACAAAATGTTCATAAGCCGAACAAATAGCCTGGAATGCGTTTCCGGGCAACGTTATGGCCAGATTGAATATCAGGATCACGAACATGATGCGTGCCTTTTCCAATTCGACCTGCGTCAGTTTGTCAAAAACCGATTCAAGGTTGAAGTACAGGCAAATTCCCAAGATGACTGATATGGCCGATATGGCCAAATAAATAAGCATGGTGGTCGCCAGGAAATTCTCCTCTCCCGCCTTATCGTCAAGTGCCCGGTATTTCGCCGTAAACCGTATTATGGTGTTGTTGAGCCCTAGGTCGAGCACGCTGATGTAACCTACCGTAGCTCCGATAAGCGTATACAAGCCATATTCCGAGTCGCCCAGTCGCGAAATCATGAAAGGCGTCAGGACAATCCCAATCCCGTTGGTCAGGATAATGGTGACATAAGAAAGGATTGCGCCTTTTTTGAGTTGGCTCATTTGCTGTAGATTAAGACCGTAGCGCTTTGATGATGCCTTCCAGTTCGGCATCGGTCAAATCATAATAAAACGGAAGGCGTACCAGGCAATCGCTGTATCGATCTGATTGCGCGAGTTCAGCTCCATGGTGCTTTTCTGCATAAAATGGGCTTTTGTGCAGGCTCAGGTAATGGAATACCGGATGAATGTCCTGATTTTTCATTTTTTGGATCAGTTCCGATCTCACTTCGGGATTGTTGCAGACCAGATAAAACATATGCGCATTATTGGTGGCATAAGACGGAATTTCCGGAAGACGGATTCCATTTGCATTGCCCCAATCTGAAAGTCCTTGCTGATATTGGTTCCAGATAGCTTTACGACGCGCCTGAATATCATCGAGTTCTTCCAACTGCGCCCACAAAAAAGCGCTGATGATTTCACTCGGAAGGAACGAGCTTCCCATATCGACCCAACCGTATTTATCGACTTCACCACGAAAGAACGACGATCTGTTGGTGCCTTTTTCCCAGATAATCTCGGCCCGCTGTACAAATTGCGGATCGTTTATGGCCAGCATTCCACCTTCGCCCGCAATGATATTTTTGGTTTCATGGAACGAAAACGCCGCCAAATGACCGATTGATCCCAACGCGCGTTTCTTTCCGTCGCGTCCGGTGTAAAAACTGTCGATGGCCTGGGCTGCATCTTCGACCACGAATAGGTTGTATTTGGTCGCCAGATCCATGATTGCGTCCATGTCACAAGCCACGCCGGCGTAATGTACCGGAACGATGGCCTTGGTCTTATCGGTGATCAACCTTTGGATTTTGGAAACGTCGAGGTTTGGGTTTCCAACTTCGGAATCGGCGAATTTTATCACAGCCCCGCGAAGTATAAAGGCATTCGATGTACTTACAAACGTGTAAGACGGCATGATGACCTCATCTCCGGGCTCAATGTTGATAAGGATTGCGGCCATTTCCAATGCATCGGTACACGAAGTGGTCATAAGGCATTTGAGGAAACCGTATTTTTTCTCGAAAAATTCCTGACACAATTTGGTGTATTTGCCATTGCCCGAAATTTTCCCTGTGCTTACGGCATCGTAGATGTAATGGGTTTCTTTTCCGGTGAGGTGCGGTTTATTGAACGGTATCATTTGCGGTGATGTGGTATAAGATAAATGCGTCTTTGGTTGTGAGCTTGTGTACTTGTAATTTTTGGGTCTGCAGATAGCGTTTCATCGGGCCATCGACAAAATTCCTGCTGCCGGAAGTCGTATCGGCCAAAAACAGGAACTTCCCATATATTTCCGGATTTTCCATAGGCGAAAAATGTTGCTTCACCTGGACGCCAGCCTTTTCATATTGATCGATTTGAACCTGGGAATCCACCAGCCATGATGCGGCCATTATTTTATTATCTGAATTCTGTGGCATATCGAAAGGTTTCACACGGCCAAAATACGTGCGGTAATTCGAATACAAAGGTATAGTGTTATTTTGGGGTGGCTGCGTAAATTCGAGCTTCGGATTCACTTTGGCCAGAAAAAGCACAGAAGACACGCCAAAGAACAATAACAACAATATGGACGATAGCTGCAACGGCTTCTTAGAAAACCCTCGTGAAGACACTAATGAGAATAAAAAAACCAAGAACAATAAATCAATCAGGACGCGGTCTTTGGGATAATGATTGAGGCAAATGGCCAGAACGATCAAACTGAAAAGAATCAACGCGATCTTGACTTTATTGTACTGGCTCCGATTGTAAAACGCGACCAATGCCAAGGCGATAAAAACCAACAAGGCGTTGTATGACAAAAATAAGGTCTTGATATATCTTGCGGCAGTCGGAAGTTTTACCTCACTGTATATTTTCTTCAGAAGTTCCAGATCAAAATGCCGCGGCGGCGTTGAATTGTTGAAAATCTCAAGTTCGTCAGACGTCACTCCTGCTCTTTTGAGGGCTTTTGCATCGTTGGAGAAATCAGCTATGTTCGGATTGTCGTTGAGCGCGCCCCGGACCAGATTGTATTCCTGGAAATACCGCCATGAAGGACTGTCGTAAGATTTCAGGTGTATCCAAAACGAAACGGCGCACAACACAAAAAGACTTGCCGCAGCTAAAATATACCGTTTGTCTTTGCGTAGCAAGAAAGGTAGGCTGATGAAAATACCCGTCGCAATGGCATCGATCCGCAATAAAAAAGCGATGAAAACAAAGCCGACACCAACTCCGAATTGCCACCACGGAGCTTGTTTTGTCCGTGTAAACAAAATGAGCAATCCAGCCGATAACGCCAAATAAGCCACATGCGTAAACTGAAGGTTGACGATAAAAAACACAGCCGCCATCCAAAAAGCGGCCCGTGAAAGTAACGTTGCACGTCCATGGAGGATACGTGCAATGGCCGCGATGGAAAAAAATTGTACGCCTGTGAGCAAAAGGCTATACCATTCCCATTTCGGGAAAGTCTGATACAGGAATTTCAACAGATAACCCCAGACCGTATTGATAAAAACCAGGTGCTCTTCGGGCGATCCGGTGAAATACCCTTTGGCGATAAGCGCCATGCCGACATCGTCGTTGGTATTGTAGAAGATGTTGAAAAAACCGAAACAAAACGCATGGACCACCGCTGTCACCGCGAATGTAATCAGGTATTGTTTAGTGGTTTTGTTCATTTGCGGTTAAAAGTACAACCTTTAAAGCGTAACTCGGTTATCTGACCAGACGATGCGGATTGCCAACGTACAATCCGGCTGTTTCTATAGATTTTATGACGACGGTTCCGGCTCCGATCTGCGTTTTTTCAACAATGGAAATATTGTCGATCAGGGTTGCATTTATACCAATGACGCATCTTTCCCCAACGTTTACGAAACCGGCAATGGCAACACGGGGCGATAAAAAGCAATGATTCCCGATGACCGTATCGTGTGCGATGGTACAACTGACATTAAGCACCGTATTTTCTGAAATGACAGCTTTTGCATCGATAAGGCAACCCGGATAAATCACACAGCCCGGATTTACTGTCGCATCAACATCAAGAATCACAGAGGAATGGATGATTTTGCCAAACGGCACTTTGCCATCGAACTTTTCAAAAACAGCTTTTCGGGCGTCGAGGTGTTTGTAACCGATCCCAATCAGGATTTCATCGAAAAGGCCATCGGAAAAAGCTTCGGAAACGGTATCTGTATTTCCTAAAACAGGATAACCCGAAACCATTTTTTCGGTAGTCACATCGTCAAAAAAAACAACGGAATCGTAGTGTTTATCGCTTATGGCATAATGGGCGATTTGCTGACCCAAATGACCTGCGCCAATAATAGCCAGCGTTTTCATGATTCCTTTTTACCAAGGTTCACATATTCCTTGACCGAAAACAACGGACGGTTTTTGGTTTCGCGGTACATACGCCCAATGTAAATCGAGACGATGCCGAGAAAGAACAACTGAAGCCCGAAACCCATTACGATCAAAGCCACGAGAGACGGCCAGCCTGCCTGGTAATCGATAAAGAAAAGCCTCGCGATGACAAGCGCAACCAAACCGACCAGCCCGCCCAGAATCAGGAAAAAGCCCAATCTTACTGCAAATTTGAGCGGTAATTCCGAAAAATCGAAAATAGCGTCGAAAGCCAATTGCATCTTGCGTTTGAAATTGAATTTGGAAACACCGGCGAAACGTTCGCGTTGGTCGATTTCTATGGTGGTGTAGTTCATCCCGACCTTCATGAAAAGGCCTTCTACGAAACGGTTGGTCTCTTTATACGACAGTAGATTATCGGCGAATTCACGGGTGAACATGCGCATCACGGCAATGCCCTTCGGTATTTCGAGGCCCGTGTATTTGTTCAGCGTTCCCCAAAAAACTCGCGAGTACAATCTGTTGATGAACTTGTCTTTCTTTTCGCGCCGGATGCCCCAAACCAAGTCATAGCCTTGCTGGATCTTTTCAAAAAATACAGGAATTTCATGAGGCGGATCCTGTAAATCCGGGTCCATATACAAAATATAATCGCCTGAAGCATGGGTAAAAGCCGCAGTAGCCGCAAATGCTTTTCCGTGATTGTAAGACAGTACGACCATTTTGATTTTGTCGTTGGTCTTCGCCTGTTCCTTTATGATTTCGACGGTTTTGTCTTTGCTGCCATCGTCCACAAAAACATATTCGTAATCAACCGGAAGCGTATCGAGGACTTCTTTTGTCTCCTTTAGAAACTGAAGTATGACTTCCTGCTCATAATAAACCGGTACGGCAAGCGATAGTTTTTTGCGCATCACACGAATTTTTTTAGTTCCGACAGCGAGCCCAAACGCGACGGCTGGGCTGGAAAATAATTGTCACGGTCAATCAAAAAAGCATTGATCCCGAGTTTGTGTGCGGGTTCCAGATCGAGTTTGACCGAATCGCCCACATAGAGTATATCTTTAGGCTCTAGACCGATCCTGTCGATTGCTGCCTGATAAAAAGCAGCTTTTGGTTTTGCCACACCAAGTTCTTCAGACACCAGGATGTCTTTGAATTCCACATGAAAAAAAGACTTCAATTTGTCTTTGAGCGTCGAATTGAAATTGGAAATGATGCCGATTGGACAATTAAGCGTTTCAAGGATTTTAGTGTCTTCGAATTTCTCCCAAGGCAAATACGAACAGCTCGTAAAAAGTGTTTCGAGCATCAGGTCAGACGGCACGATCCCGAGCGAATACATGAACTCCGCATTGAACGTCCGGTAAAAATCGGCGCTTGTCCTGTCTGGGAAAAATATGGCTTCGGACAACGTCTTGTGGCGTAATTTGAGCGTTTCCAAAGGAACTTCATATCCGAATCCGTTCAATACCTCGTGGACCTTTTCATAAAAAACCGGCTTGTGCAACAGCGTTCCGGCTACATCGAGCAACAGATATTTCATGCTAATAGACCACGTGGCCGGATTGGTTGTTATTGAGATCGGATTCGCTTGTGGCACCCGGGTAAATGATGTCGTAAAGCAGGCGGATCGCTATGCCGTTTTGTGGGTTCGGCGTATCTGGTTTTTCGTCGTACAGATATTCCTGAATGGTATATTTCACGTCCTGGAAACCAAGGTTGTGCCGTATGGAATTGGTTCCGGAAATACGGCAATTGACTTCAAAGGGCACAATTTCACCTTGTTCGGTGACGATGCTTTGCAAGTTTAAACTTCCGTATAATCCGCCGACAGCGATCATTTTAAGCAGGATTTCCCTGACTTCTGCATCGAATTCAGTCACCACTTTTGATTTTTGGGTCGCACCGTTCGAAAGCTCGCGTTCCATGGTAAACAAGCCATGAAGCTCACCGTCTTTAGTCACATAAAAAGCCGTCGTGATTTCGCGCCCTTTGTGGAGTGGCTGTACCATGTAACCGTCCCCGAATTCTTTTGGGTGAAACGGATTGATGACAATTCCCCTCGATCCTCTTCCTTCACGCGGCTTGAGTATGATATCTTGCTGCGAACCGTCGTAATCTTTGGGCAACCACGATTTGGCGAACGGAATTCCGTGTTGTGCGTGATACTCGTATGTCAGGTATTTATCGAGGTATTTTTTTGCTGTCGTTGCTTCACTCGCGGCGACTTGTGCCTTAAAATGATTTTTGTTCTCAGATAGATAGAAAACTTCATAATCTGTAGTTGGGATAATGAGGTCGACATTTTCCTTTTCGGCGATTTCCGCAACCACCGGAATATAATCGGGATCATACGAATACGGAACGGCGTAAGTGACATCGCACAAATGATTTCCGGCCGTGAATGCAGAGATATCGGTGCCTACGATCCGGATATTCCGGCCCAGAGACCTGATGTTGCGCAACACGCCCTGCCCCACATTTCCTCCGGTTCCGGTAACTAAGACTGTTTTTTCTTCCATGCAATATATGCCCGAAGGCCTTGTTCTATGGTGGTTTCCGGCTGCCAATTTACGGCTTTCCGCGTTAAGGCATTATCAAATCGTATGGATGGTGACGAATCGGTGTTCACAAATTCAATTTTCGCATGGGTCAGTTCCGCAATTTTTTGGGCGATTTCCAGATTGGAATATTCTCTGTCAGAAACACCCAGGAAAGGAATCGATGAAACCGGACGTGAAATAAGCATTTGCCGGATCAACGCGCACACATCGTCCACAAAAATATAATTCTGCAAACGCGAACCATTTCCCCAGACTTCTATTTTACCGTTTTGAAGTGCCTGGTTGATGTAATTCGGAATCAGCGTATTTTCTTTCATCCGTTGTCCGTAAAGTGACGAAAGCCTTAGGATTACTTGTTGTTTTGCCGACCGGACACTAGTTTCCCCTTCTAATTTTGAAGCGGTATATTCAGATTGCGGATTCACGGCAGATGCTTCATCGATCACGAAATCAGTATTTCCAAAAACACCGACCGTGGAAACATACACCAAAAAAGCATCGGGAAATGCAGATACGATTTCCTGTGTCCGTTCCACATTCGCCTCAAAAAGAAATTTGGAATCTGCCTTATGTGTGCCTGATGAAACCGCTGCGTGGCACATCACGACGGCATCTACATCAGTTGGGATTTCCGACAGATTAGAAAACATTGGAATTCCAAATCCGGATGCAGGTTTTGAATGATATAATCCGACGACATCAAACTCATTTGAAAGAGCCGTCTCCAGATGACTTCCGAGAAAACCGGATATTCCCGTAATCAGGACTTTCATCTGGCTTCGTTTTCAAAAACCTGTTGCATGTGGGCATTCCAAGTGAAAACGGCCGTCTTTTTTTCAAACGTGCTTTCACCGGCCGGAACCCATGGTTTCTCCATCTGCTTGTGCAGAAAATCCTTTTCCCAAAGTTTAGGGGTGTCCAGTTCCTTGATGTAGTACCTGAATTTCGCACCATCTGCGTTGATGCCATGTTCGTCAAGAAAATACAACAGATACGGCTTTATACGGGTTTCGAATTTGGCCGGTTTAAGGACTTGGGAAATCACGTCGAATGAAATGTTGCGCCACGTCGGCCCCATGGAATAATCGCCAGGCGTTCCGTCTTCATTGATTACCGGAACCAGGATTTCTTTGCCGTCCTGGCTTACATACATCACTTTTATTTCGTGGTTGTATCCTTCAAAATGAAAATCGAGAAATACGGTGTGTCGTGTCAGCCCTAAATATTTTGTGGTGATATCTGAAATCACGGATGGAACGACCCGTGCAATCAGCAAACATTGGAAAATAAAGAACAACGCAATGAGCCATTTCCAGAATTTTTGGGTAATGGCCAACCGATTCCAGCCTGACACTAAAATATCGGTCGTTTCTGAAACAGGTTCAGAGATAACCGGAATGGAACAATTCTCAGAAGTGCATCTAACCGTCAATCGTTCACCTGCAATGTAAGCGTAGACTTTTTTGCCGATGGCCGATATTCCCGGAAGTGAGATCAGCAACCCAAGCGGAAACGTGTAACCAATCGCCTTGAACAATTCCACATAAGCCCAGAAACCGACACGTACTTTTCCGGATTCGGTTACACCGTGGATATTGATGAACAGGGTTTCTTCATCGAGGTGTTTTACAGCGGGATCATTTTGGTAATTTCCCTGTACCGTCAGACATTTGACTCTGTTGAAAACATCGAGATGCCTGATGACGACGACCACTTTGTTGCAAAGCGGGCATTCAGCATCATAGTAAAACGTGTAAACCTGTTTTTGGGATTTGACCGATTTGGAAATCCAGAGCCAGAACGACGGCGGCAGCAACAATAAATAAAGCACCACATACGTCAGGGCAAAATACGGTATCGGATAGCAAACGAAGATTCCGATGTGGAAAAATATCCCGATCAGCATCAATGGAATACGCCATTTCCTGAACCAGAACAGGAAAATAAATACGGTTTCAAATGCGAGGACAAAGTAACCGAGGAAATACATGAGCCATTCCTGGTTCAGCAAAAAAGTCATGTCGTGCCATGCAACAGGCGGAATGCTCGTAGGAAGCCATACGCCCATTCCCGATGTCCACAGGTTGTTGTCGAGCTTGAGGAAAATCGAATCGAAGTATACCAAACCGATTCCGGCAAACACAGGAAGGAGGTAATTGACTTCCAAAACGGTCCTGTCCGGTTTGAAGTGTCGGCCGATGTAGGTATACCGAACTTTTTCAATGAGGCTGTCGATAGAAAAAACACGCGATAACGGAAGGAACGGCAACAGGAAATTGACACCGAGGTAGGAATAGTAAATATGGTATTCGAACTTTAGCGCCGATCCAAAAATAATGACGCCGAAAATAAAATTGATCAATGCCGCAAGCCGTGTCTTAAAACCAAAAAACAATGCAAGGAGCGAAATCATCCAGAACAAATAGATGAAACCAAAGTCGATTTCCCCAGCGTTAACGAACGGATCGCGGTCAAAGATGATGTGGCGAAAGCGATACAATCCGGTGATTTCACCCATCAGCATCACGCTGTAAAGCATTCGAAAAACCGACAGCCCGACAGCATCGACTTTGGTGTTGAAAATTCCTGCTATCGCTGTCCGGATCTTCATATTACCATTTTACGGTTACGATGGTTCCGAGTATGATCAGCCCAAGCCCGATGACTTTGCCGATGGTAAACGTCTCGCCCAGAAAGAGGACTCCGATTATAAAAACAAGTGCAGGCGCAAGGCTCATGAACGGATACGCTTTTGTGATCTCGAAATGCGTCATGGCCGCCATCCAGCAAAACGATGCCGCGAACGCCGATGCAAATCCCGAAAAAATATACGGGTCGAATACCGCCTTGAACAGGAACGTGATTTTTTGCATCATTCCGTCGGGCAGGCTTCCAAGTTGGCTGAGCCGCCATTTGAGAATGATTTGTCCGTAAACCGTAAAGGCGATCGTCGAGAATATGTAGACGTACGGATTCATTTAGTGTTGGTACTGTTTTTCGTAGTATTGTTGGTATTGTCCGGAAGTTACATTCCTGAGCCATTCCTCATTCGACAGATACCAATCGATGGTTTTTTCAAGTCCCTGTTCGAAGGTAACCGACGGGCTCCAACCGAGTTCTTTGTTGATTTTGGTTGCATCGATGGCATACCGCAAATCATGTCCCGGACGGTCTTTTACGTAAGCGATCAGTTGTTCCGATGTGCCTGTTGGACGTCCGAGCTTATCGTCCATAATGGAACAAAGCAATTTGACGAGGTCGATGTTCTGCCATTCGTTGAAACCGCCAATGTTGTACGTCTCGTGATTCTTTCCTTCATGGAAAACCAGGTCGATGGCACGTGCGTGGTCTTCTACGAACAGCCAGTCGCGTGTATATTTTCCGTCTCCGTAAACAGGAAGTGGTTTGTTATTGATGATGTTGTTGATGAACAGCGGAATCAGTTTTTCCGGAAAATGGTTCGGACCGTAATTGTTCGAACAATTGGTCAGCACATAAGGCAATCCGTAGGTTTCCCCGTAAGCGCGCACGAAATGATCCGAGCCGGCTTTAGAAGCGGAATACGGAGAATTCGGGTCGTAGGCCGTGGTTTCGGTGAAAAGTCCTTCGGCTCCAAGGCTTCCGTAAACTTCGTCGGTGGAAATATGGTAGAATCTTTTGTTATCTGAAGCATCCTTCCAAATCCTTTTGGCTGCATTGAGCAGGTTGACGGTCCCGAAGATATTCGTCTTCAAAAATGCCAGCGGATCTGTAATGGAACGGTCCACATGTGATTCGGCGGCCAGATGCAAAACGCCGTCGAATTGATGCTTGTCGAATAAATCGTTTATAAAAACCTCATTGGTGATATCTCCTTTGACGAAGGTATAATTCGGTTCGTTCTCGATATCTGAAATATTCTCGAGGTTGCCCGCATACGTGAGTGCATCGAGATTGAAGATTTGATACTGAGGATAATTTTGTACAAATCGGCGCACTACATGTGACCCAATGAATCCTGCACCTCCGGTAATGAGAATATTTTTCATGTGTTTTATTTACAGATGTCCGTCAACTTCTTCTGTCAGCACGCCTTTCACATCATACAATACCGATGTTTCTTTGCGGACTTTTGCCAGATCGAGCCCAAGGAATTCCTTATGGGCGACTCCCAAAATCACCGTATCGAATGTATCCTGCGGCAATTCTTCTACTGTGGTAAGACCGTACTCTTTTTTGACTTCGGCGGGATTGGCCCACGGATCAAAAATGGTTACGTCAAGTTTGTAGCTGTTCAACGCATGGACGACATCCACGATTCTGGTGTTGCGAACGTCCGGGCAATTTTCCTTGAACGTAAAGCCCATAAGCAGTACTTTGGCTCCGTTGACCTTTATGTTTTTGCGGATCATGAGCTTTACGACGCACGATGCCACATATTCACCCATGCTGTCGTTGAGGCGGCGTCCGGCCAAAATAATTTCCGGATGATAACCCAATTCCTGGGCTTTTTGCGCCAGGTAATACGGATCGACCCCAATACAGTGACCGCCAACGAGTCCGGGTTTGAACGGAAGGAAATTCCATTTGGTACCCGCTGCTTCCAACACGTCTTTGGTATTGATTCCCATGATGTTGAAAATCTTGGCGAGCTCGTTTACGAAGGCAATGTTGATGTCGCGTTGTGAATTCTCGATGACTTTGGCGGCTTCGGCGACTTTTATGGATGGAGCCAGATAGGTTCCGGCCGTGATGACAGATTTATATAAATCGTTGACTTTTTGTCCGATTTCAGGTGTTGAGCCAGATGTAACTTTGAGGATTTTCTCGACCGTATGTTCCTTATCGCCCGGGTTGATGCGCTCCGGGGAATAACCGGCAAAGAAATCTTCGTTGAATTTCAGGCCGCTGACCTTTTCTAGAACGGGAATGCACTCTTCTTCTGTCACCCCCGGATAAACCGTGGATTCATAGATAACGATGTCCCCTTTTTTAAGCACTTTACCAACGGTCTCGCTCGATTTGTAAAGTGGCGTCAGGTCTGGCCTGTTGTTTTTATCGACTGGCGTTGGAACAGTAACTATGAAGTAATTACAATCTGAAAGATCGTGGACAGACGTCGAACAGAACAATCCTGTCTCTGCATCGGCAGAACCTGAAAGCACGCTCCGAAGCATTTCGTCGTCTATTTCCAACGTCGAATCTGAACCCAATCTTAATTCGTCAACTCTCTTTTGATTGATATCGAAACCAATCACCGGATATTTCGTTGCAAACAATCGCGCCAACGGCAGTCCTACGTAACCTAATCCTATAACGCCAATCCTGATGCTCATTTTTTAGTGTTTGTTTGTTTTGGTTCAGGAACCGATGGCTTGATAGACAAAGCCAATTTCAGTGAGTTTTTTTCCATCGAGCAAATTCCTTCCGTCAAAAACAAAAGCCGGTTTTTGCATATTGTTGTAAATGCGTTGCCAGTCGTAATGGCGGAATTCATCCCATTCAGTTAAGACAGCAATGGCATGCGCCCCTTCACTTGCCTGATAAGCGTCTTCATAAGATGTTACCCTTTTTCGTGAATTTTGGGAAACACCCGATTCTTCCAGGTCAAAAATTATTTGGGGCTGTTCCACTTTGGGATCGAAAACACCAATATTGGCTTGTTCCGCAACCAAATGTCCGGCAACATAGATAGCTGCCGATTCACGTGTATCATTCGTGTCTTTCTTAAACGCCCAGCCTAAAAAGCAGATTTTCTTGTCGGCGACTGTATTGTATAAGGTCTGTACGATGCGGTTTGCAAAACGACGTTTCTGGTGGTCGTTCATAATGATGACCTGTTCCCAGTAATCGGCAACTTCAACAAGCCCGAACGATTTTGAGATATAGACAAGGTTCAGTATGTCTTTCTGGAAACAGCTTCCGCCAAAACCTACCGATGCTTTGAGGAATTTGGAACCGATTCGGCTGTCCATTCCAATGGCACGCGCCACTTCACTTACATTGGCGCCCGTTTTTTCGCATAGTTCGGAAATGGCATTGATGGAAGAAACGCGTTGGGCAAGAAATGCGTTCGCCGTTAGTTTTGACAATTCAGACGACCATACATTACTGCGGATGATGTTTGCCGGAGCGACCCAATTCATATATACTTCGGCTAAAGCATCTATCGCTTTCTGGCCTTCAGGGGATTGATCACCACCGATCAGGACACGATCCGGGTTGAGCAAATCCTGTACGGCTGTACCTTCTGCTAGGAATTCCGGGTTGGAAAGAATCTGGAACTGCACACCGTTTCCGGTGTGGTCGAGGATGCTTTTGATGGCTTCGGCTGTGCGGACAGGCAACGTAGATTTTTCTACCACGATTTTATCGGTCTTTGCCACTCTTGCGATTTGACGTGCACAAAGTTCGATGTATTTTAAATCGGCGGCCATTCCTTTGCCAGATCCGTATGTTTTTGTAGGTGTGTTTACCGATATGAAGATCAATTGTGCTTCGTCTATCGCTTTATCAACATCTGTAGAAAAGAACAGGTTGCGGCCGCGTGCTTCGGCTACCACAGCATCAAGGCCGGGTTCATATACGGGAAGGTTATTGAGATCTTCGTGGTTCCACAAGGCAATTCTATCTGTGTTCAAGTCAACTACGGTAACTTGTATATCAGGACATTTTTGTGCAATTACAGCCATGGTTGGTCCGCCAACATATCCGGCTCCGATGCAACAAATCTTTGTTATTTTCATGTTTATTTTTCAGGAATTGCAAATATAGGGGTATTTTGTTACCTCTGGGTTACGTTTTGAGGTTCGTCCAGTACCACTCGACGGCAAGTGACAATCCTTCAGCAAACCGGAATTTGGGATCATATCCCAATAATGCGTGTGCTTTATCAACGCTGGCAAGCGAGTGCGGAATGTCTCCGAGTCGCTGAGGCCCGTATATTACTTCAACATTTTTTATGGCGGGATCGAATCGGGACAGATATTCACGCAGCAAAAGCACCATATCGTTAAGCGTATTCCTGTCGCCTGCAGCTGTGTTGTAAATTTGGTTTACAGCTTTCGGATTTTGGGTGAACAGCGCCAGTTCGTTCATCTGGATCACATTATCAATGTAAGTAAAATCGCGCGAGTACATGCCGTCTCCATTGATTACAGGACTTTCATGCTTCATGAACTGCATCACGAATTTGGGAATGACTGCGGCATAAGCACCATTCGGATCCTGACGTCGGCCAAAAACATTGAAATAGCGCAATCCGATGCATTCCATTCCATAGGTCCGGGCAAAAACATCGGCGTATAATTCATTGACGTATTTAGTGACCGCGTAAGGTGAAAGTGGTCGTCCGATGACATCTTCTACTTTTGGAAGCGATTCGGAATCTCCATAGGTGGAACTGCTCGCGGCATATACAAAACGTTTCACGCCGGCATCACGCGAAGCCGTAAGCATATTGAGAAATCCGGATACGTTCACATCGTTACTGGTAATGGGATCATTGATAGATCTTGGAACAGAGCCCAGTGCCGCTTCATGTAAAACATATTGGCAATTTTCTACCGCTTTTTTGCAATCGGAAAGATTCCTGATATCGCCTTCGACTAATGTAAAATTGGGATTTGTCAAAAAAGGTTCCACATTAGAACGATGTCCGGTTGAGAAATTATCCAGACAAACTACCTTGTAACCTTTGGAGAGAAAATAATCACATAAGTTGGAACCAATGAATCCGGCACCTCCCGTGATTAGTATAGCAGCTTTTTGCTCCATCTGTTTTTGATTTATGAACTACGCCACAACGATCCGAATACGCGACTGAAAAATCCTTTCGGCTTTTCTTCTTCCAGATAACCACTGCCATAAGTGGCATACGTGTAGCCGTAACCATAACCGTAGCCGTAACCGTAACCGTACTTCGCTTTGTTTTCGAAACCGTTGAAAATAATGCTCACATTGGCAAGTTCGCCTCGTTTGAAGCGGTTATTAAGCAACGTGACCATTTCTTTCTTGGTGAAATTCTGACGCATGATGTAAAGTGTGACATCGGCATATTGCGAAAGCTCCATGGCATCTGAAACCAATCCTATAGGCGGTGTATCGAAAATGATATAATCGTATTTAGCCTTGATTTCTGAAACAAAATCCCTCATGGTCTGCCCCATGATCAGCTCAGAGGGATTGGGAGGGATTGGCCCCGACGTTATGACGTCCAGATACGGAATGTGTGTTGGCTGGGTAACCTCGTCGAGGGTTTTCTGGCCAATGAGGTAGTTTACGGCACCAATGTCATTTTTGATTCTGAAATCGTCAAAAATCTTTGGCTTACGTAAATCAAGACCTACTATAAGTGTCTTTTTCTCACTTAGTGCAAATACAGTGGCGATGTTTATGGAACAGAATGTCTTTCCTTCACCACTGATGGATGAAGTAAGCATAAGGGTTTTAGCCTCGCTGTTATCTGCCTTTCGCTTGTAGAGAAACTGAAGCGAAGAACGTATTCCCCGGAACGATTCAGCCAAAGCCGATTTTGGCTTTTCAAATACCGACAGATTTGAATTCGTATGTTTCAGCCCAATGACGCCAATTAAGGGAATCTGGGTAAGCCGCGTAATGTCATCTGTATTCAGGATGGCATTCTCCATAAAGAAAATAACCAATACGAGTGCAAGCGGAATCATAAAACCAAGGAAAACGGCCATGATGTAATTTACCGTGTTGTTTGGCCCTATCAGGCCGCCGCCGACATCTTTAGCCGGATCTATGAATTTTATATCACTTAAATTGGCCGCCCTGACAATCTTGGCTTCATTGCGTTTTGCAAGGAAAGACATGATGATCTCTTCGCTCAAATCTCGCTTGCGTTCTATTTTGAGGTATTCCTGCTTATCCTGTGGTAATTTTTTGATATCGACCTCAATTTCATTGATTTTGCCAACCACAACATTCATATCGTAATCGATCACGGTTTTAGCCGTAGCGATATTTTGAAGCAATACCTGTTTCAACGCATCCATTTTACTGTCAAAATCACGAAAACGCTTTTGGTATTTTACGTTGTAAGACAATTCGGCCCGTTCAGTAGAAAGCGTAATGAGCCGCGTCACATTCGCAGTAATGTTCGGATCTTCTATACCTGCAACTGCCGGAGCCGGAAGTTTGGAAAAATCTGTACTGCGTGTAAGATAAGTCTTGAGTGTGGCCAGATAAGCCAACTTCCTTGATATGCCATCGCGTTGCAGGTCAAGTTCCTTTAAACGTTCCGCAAAGGGATTGTCTGTGCTTTCTATATTGAGTAGATTCCGGCCACTGGAAAATTCCCGCATTTCCTTTTGGGAAGCGTCGAGATCTTTATCGAGATCGGCTAATTGTTTGTCTATAAAGGCAATCGTGTTATCGGCAAATAGATTTTTATAATCCAGTTCATTCCGGATCATCATCTCTACCGATTGGTTTATATATTCAACCATTTTGGCCTTGTTCGTTCCCTGAAGTCCCAGCGTGATGACCGATGTTGTTCGATCGTTCACGTCTGTTCTTATACCCCGATACAGAGAAACGACATCATCAAATTTATTGAATCGGATCATGTACTCTTTACCAATATAATCTCCCGCATCTGGTTTAAGATTGACCACACCATTCAAAAACGGCAAACTTACCGGCTGACCTACAGTAAACTTCCTCGAAAACTTACCCGGCGTTACAGATGCATTGTCCAACGAATTATCTGAATAATAAACAACAGGAGCGGACGAAGAGGCAAATTCAGTTTCTAATAGATATTGCGTAGCATTTACAAACTTGATGTGCAGAATTGAAGAAAACAATTGAGCTTTGGATGTATCTGGTTCAATTACAAAAGGCACCTGTCCATACACATCACGGGTGTAATATTTTTCCTGTACGAGATAGTCTATGTAAAACTTTAGTTTGGATACAACCTTTTCATTATGTGAGCGCGATTTGAAATCATAAGCAATTCCCTGGACTTTATCAGATGTTCCGCCCCAGTTAAAAATAAGACTGGTATTGCTTGTAAAAAACGGATTGTTCTCTTCTTTTACAGAAATGATTCCATCCATGCTGTAGATTTTCTCCTTTCTGATATTGACCTGATACGCAATAAAACTACAAACGGAAAGACTCACCAGAAACCATTTCCAATAGCTTGCGGTCTTGATGAGAAACCCTTTAAAATCAAACCTGTCGCTAACCTCAAGTAACGAAAAATCTTTAGTATCGATCATCTGTCTGCTACGGTTAACGTGTTAATAATACAGTAATGGTTCCAAGAAGAGACAATACTGTTATGATTGCAGTAAGCGATTGCATTGCAGTAGTTCCTGTACCTAACGATTTTTGAGGCAACGGTTTTACGTAAATGTAGTCATTGGGCTGCAGATAATAATACGGAGACTGCATCACATCGCGATTTGTAAGATCGAGTGTATGCATTTCTGTCCCCTGAGGCAATTGCCTGATGATCACGACGCTTTTCCGGTCGCCCGTAATTGTAATATCGCCAGAATTGGCAATGGCTTCCATGACATTGACCCTTTCCTGATACAACGTCTGTGTTCCGGGTTTTCCTACTTCACCATTGGTAGTATATCTGAATCCGGCAAGTTTTACGGTTACAAAAAGGTTTGCTTCTTCGGTAAAATATTCGTCGAGTAATTTTTTTTCTATGGTTTGGCGTACCTCATCAAGCGTGTAACCCAAAACGTTCACTTCGTTTAGAACCGGAACCCGGATATTTCCATGGTCATCAATTATAAAACCATCAAAATAGAGGCTTTTTTCATCACGCATGCTGCTACCTTCAACATTCGTCTGCTTAAATACTTCAACGAGTTTTACATCAGAAGCCTTTATTGTGATGGAAAGGACGTCATTAATCTGAAGCCTGTATGGCTTTTGCGCCACCGGGTTCATGGCCTGGACCTGAGCCGACTCTTCACCCTGAAGATAAATCAGGTCTTTGGTCGGAATGCAGGAAGTGAAAAACAACGAAGCGAAAAGCAATACAATCAGGGCGTTCTTGTTCATGCCGAGGGCAAATTTTTTAGCAGACAAATATAGTTTTTCATTTTTAAAAACCCAGCTAATTAGCGTTAATTGCCACGAAGTGAATTTTCAAACGGAACGCGCTGCAGAATACTGCGCCCCAAAGTGACTTCATCTGCATATTCGAGTTCATCGCCTACCGATATCCCTCTTGCGATGGCCGACGTGGAAATACCCGTGTCGCCAAGTTGACGATAAATGTAAAAGTTCGTCGTATCGCCTTCCATGGTTGGGCTAAGGGCGAAGATAAGCTCCATTACAGTTCCGTTTTTAACACGTTCCACCAAGGCAGAAATAGTCAATTGAGACGGTCCGATTCCATCTATAGGAGAAATCTTTCCGCCTAAAACATGATACAGGCCCCGATACTGTCCGGTGTTTTCAATGGCCATGACGTCTCGTATGTCTTCCACTACACAAATCAGCGAGCGGTCGCGTCTTCCATCGGCACAAATCTCACAAATTTCATTATCACTTATATTGTGGCATTCCGAACAATAGCGCAGCTTGTCACGCATATCGGACAAAGCTTCCGATAAATAAACCGTGCGTTCCGGCGGTTGTTTGAGCAGATGGAGCACCAATCGTAACGCCGTGCGTTTACCTATTCCGGGCAATTGGGACATTTCTGCTACGGCGCGCTCGAGAAGTTTTGAAGGAAATTCCATTGGGCAAAGGTAATGGAATGGTTGATTCGTTTATTTGTTGATTTGGGTTTTAGGGATTAAAGACTATTTTGCAGCATATTTTATAGTAATGACTCCAACGCTGATCCTTTGCCTCATGGCCGTTTATTTCGGCCTGCTTTTCTTAATATCGTTTGTAGTGAGCCGCGAAAACAGCGGGAACGAAGCGTTTTTCAAGGCCAATAAAAATTCCAAATGGTATCTAGTAGCGTTCGGGATGATTGGGACGGCTTTGTCCGGAGTTACGTTCATCTCGGTTCCGGGACAGGTTGGTTCGCCAGACGTACAGTTCAAATATTTCCAGTTTGTCATTGGCAACGCGATTGGCTTTTTACTTATTGCCCGCGTTCTGCTCCCCTTATATTATCGACTCAACCTGACCTCGATTTACGGCTATATCGAGCAGCGCCTGGGAACTATCGCTTACAAAACGGCGGCATTGATTTTCCTGATTTCGCGCACCATCGGTTCTGCGGCACGACTGTATCTGGTTGTGATCGTATTGCAGCGGTTCGTGTTCGATGCATTCGGTGTTCCGTTCTGGCTGACGGTACTTTTGTCGCTTGCCCTGATTTTCGCCTACACCTACAAAGGCGGCCTCAAAACCATTATCATCACCGATACACTCCAGACGCTATTCCTCGTGTCATCTGTAATCCTCACGATAATCTTCATCTGCAACAGCCTCGATTACAATCTGCCCCAGGCATTCGAAGCGGTCAAACAAAGCAATTACTCGAAAATTTTCTTTTACGAAGACTGGCTCAAAAGCAACTTTTTCATCAAGCAGATCCTCGGAGGCATTTTCGTCACGATTGCCATGGTCGGTCTCGATCAGGATTTGATGCAGAAAAACCTCAGTTGTGCCACAATCGGCGAAGCACAAAAGAATATGTATACGTTTACGGGTGTTTTCATCATCATCAACCTGTTCTTTTTAAGTGTTGGCGCGTTGCTTTACATGTATGCCGAAAAGAACGGAATCTCAATACCGATCGATGCCGTGACCGGAAAACCGAGGACGGACTTATTGTTCCCGAATATCGCTTTCAATTACCTCGCGCTCATTCCGGGAATCGTATTTTTACTGGGATTGACGGCGGCCACTTTCGCCACGACCGATTCGGCTTTGACGGCTTTGACCACATCGTTTTGCGTCGATTTTCTCGGCATGGACAAAAATGTGACGACCAACGAGAAAACATTGGTCCGCACGCGCCATTGGGTACACATTGGGTTTTCCCTTCTGATGTTTTTGGTGATCCTGATTATTTACCTGGTGAACAGCGATGCCGTCGTAAGCCTTATTTTCACTATCGCGGCGTTTACCTATGGGCCTTTACTCGGATTGTATTCGTTCGGGTTGTTTGTCAAAGGCAGGAACGTCAAAGGCATTTTGGTTCCTGTGGTTTGTGTGGCCGCGCCTATTATTTGTGGTATCGTCAAAAGTTATTCGGTGGAATTATTCGGCCAGTATCAGTTTGCCGAGGAATTGATTATTTTAAATGGCGGATTGACTTTTCTGGGGTTGTTTGCCATCAGCCACAAATCAAATGAAGTACATCTGTGAAGCGAAAAACGTGGTATAAATCTGAGGTGCTTCCAGTCGGTTTAGGAATCCTTTCATTGCTTTTCGTGGTTATCGGAATCAAAAACATCGAGAATTACATCAACTGGCTGGCATTGATAGTAACAGGCGTTTGCGTGGGAATAACCGCGGGAATACTGGTTTATGGACTAGCCGCACTTGTTACGCCGGAGATAAAAACCTATAAAAATGCAAACGGTTTTAAAATCATCCACTTGTTGGTTTTTTCTTTCGTGGCGATTTCCTTCGGGACATTGCGCCTCATTAACGAGCATGCTGTTACGGAAAGCAAATGCAAAACATATATGATACAAAGCCTTGCCGAAAGCAACTCAGGAAGACCGGCCTATTTTGTATTTGTCACTGGCGAGAATGGCGAAGAGCGATTGAGTTTTGGAAAAAGCTTCAACGCATCGCATAAAGCAGGTGATTCGATTGAACTGTGCGTCAATACCGGTTTTTTCGGACTTAAGTTTTACAAACCCTCGAATCAAAGGCCGCAGGATCAATACTGATTCGTCGATAACATCACCAGGGTACAAGCCACTTCAATCTCAATGTTATTTTCCCGAAGCCTGCGTATCAATTCCGGATTTTCGGTTCCCGGATTAAAGATGACGCGATTGGGTGCCAACCCGATGATATAATCGTAATACGGCTCCTGGTTTTTAGGGTTCATGTAAAGGGTCACCGTATCGATTCCGTCGAAATCCTGTTTGGAATTATGTATTTCGATTCCGGCAACTTCACCTTTCCTCAACCCGACTGCTGCCACTTCATGTCCGCGATGGACAAGTGAATTGATGGCGAGGTTTGAATATCGCATTGGGTTTTCCGAGGCTCCGAGGACTAAGGTCTTTTTTGACATGATCATTAGATTGTTGGACTGTTAGATTGTTGGATTTTTGGTCCCGATAGCTATCGGGATGGATTTTTGGATTTGAATCGGAATAGAAACCCTATTTTAAAATTGAAGTTCTTGTTTTTCTGTCTTTCTGACTTTCCTGACTTTCCTGACTTTCCTGACTTTCCAATTTTCCCGACTCCCTTAAAGTTACTATCTTTATATGACACCCAATATTAAAATAAACACAAAACATAACTGGCAATTTACCCAAAGTTCACGCTTCACGTAATTGCCTGATGTACTTTTGCCCCGAATATGGAACTTTTCATTTACCTCTTCGCTGCCCTGTTTTCTGTCCTCAATCCCATTGGAACCGTCCCTATTTTCGTAGGGCTTACCCAGGACGACCCCAAAGCCGAACGCTCGCGAATTTCACTCTGGACCGGAATCAACGTGGCTATCATTTTATTGATTTCGTATTTCGTGGGTCAATATGTATTGTCGTTTTTTGGGATTTCGATAGATGCGTTGCGTATTGCGGGCGGAATCATCATTTGCAATTCAGGATTCAATTTACTTTCAGGCAACTTCAGCAAAAAACGAGGCATCAACAAACGCGTCGAGAACGAAGCCCAAAACCGCAACGACATCGCGCTCACACCTCTTGCCATACCCATGCTCGCAGGCCCAGGTTCCATTTCACTGCTTATCGCCTTCTATCAGGAACATCACCAATATTGGGAAATGGGCGTTTCATCACTTGCCATCCTCGCGGTTTCATTCGTCATTTTCATTATCCTCAGGTCAGCGCATTATTTGTCTCGTATACTTGGAGCTTCCGGTATTGTAGCTATTTCGCGTATCGTCGGGTTTATTGTGGTGGCCATTGGAATTCAGTACATAGTAAGTGCTGTGGTGAGTATTATCAAGGCGTATTTGTTTTAGAGCGCCGTATCGGCCTTTGCCTTCTTGTGGTGCCTTTTTTAAAATATTGAACCGTTATTTTTATGTAACTTTCTTTTGTAATTACTATTCCATGAGAAAGATTATCCTCGAAGAATGGCTGTCGCTTGACGGGTTTGCGGCAGATAAGAATAATGCACTCGATTTTTTCCCATCAACAGAGGCAAATAAATTTTCAGACGAAGATCAATTGAAGTTTCTCGAATCGGTCGATTTGATATTGCTGGGACGAAAAACGTATGAGTTGTTTGTGGATTTCTGGCCACAAGCCACTATCGATAAAGAAATCATTGCGGACAAACTCAACCTTTTGCCAAAGGTCATTGTCTCCCAAACGCTCAAAGATGCCCCTT
Organism: Flavobacterium silvaticum; assembly: GCF_012911565.1. GTDB lineage: Bacteria > Bacteroidota > Bacteroidia > Flavobacteriales > Flavobacteriaceae > Flavobacterium > Flavobacterium silvaticum. Next base: position 396,176 of record NZ_JAAMPU010000108.1, read on the forward strand.
GGGGAAAATGGAAAAAAGCCGAAGTCCTTTCGGGCGACCTGATTCCCGAAATCAAAAAACTAAAAGCACAAAACGGCAAAGACATCGTACTTTGGGGAAGCATCTCGATTGCCCGGGCACTTATTCAGGAAAACCTCATAGACGAATACCATATCCAGATTTGCCCGACCGTACTAGGTGAGGGAAAAAAGTTATTTCCAACTTCAGATCAGTACACAAACCTTAAACTGGTTGAAGTCAGGAATTATCCGACCGGAGTTGTGTTTTTGAAATACGAGAATAAGTAAACAATGTATTTCTGTTACGTTATTTTCTGTTACGTTATTTTGAGTAACGGAAAATAACGTAACAGAAAATAACGTAACAGCCAAAGCCTGGACTTGGATGTAACTATTTTATTCGTTTTGCTTTTGATGATTCCATATCAGATGACCTGTTTTGAAGCACTATCCCCCAACAATCTTCTTCCGGTGCACCATTCCCCAATCGGTTAAATTACTTATGATGGTCTGCAGCGTATCGCCGTGTTCCGTAAGTTCATATTGAACAGATACAGGCTGTGTATCCAGGATAGTCCGCTTGACCAACTCGTTTATTTCCAGCTCCTTTAATTCTTTGCTCAGCATTCTGTTGGAAATTCCGTCAATGTCTTTGAGAATATCGGAAAATCTTCTTTTGCCGTAGCAGCAAATAGAGGTGATAATGGCAATCTTCCACTTCCCGTTCAGCACGTCCATCGCATCCTGGACCGCCCTCATGCGCTTCTTCTGTTCCTGTTTGAACTCTTCTATTTTACAGCCCATTGTTACTTGGTTATCTCTGTGTAACTGTTATTTTCCGGCACAAGGTTACGAAAAGTAACTTTAGCATTCTAGCTTTGTCCCATTAAATAATCTCAATATTTTTTTAAAATGGATTTTATAAACAAAAATGTTGTCATTACAGGCGGAAGCACCGGAATTGGATTGGCGACCGCAAAAGCGTTCATCAATGCAGGGGCGAATGTTTTGATTACGGGAAGAAGTTCCGACAACCTGCAAAAAGCCGCAACACAGATCGACAGCCCGAAATTAAAGACGGTAGTTTCGGACACTTCCAATTTAGCCGGAATAACCGTTTTGGAAAATGCAGTCGCCCAAAGCGGGAACAAAGTGGACATGCTGTTCCTGAATGCAGGTATTGCCGTATTCGCACCAATCGAACACGCTACAGAAGCAGACTTCGATGCCCAGTTCAACACCAATGTGAAAGGATATTTCTTTACGCTCCAAAAAATGTTACCGCATTTGGCAGACCGAGCTTCGGTAGTATTCACTTCTTCAAACGCAGCCCATCTGTCGAACATAAACGTGAGTGTCTATTCGGCCACAAAAGCTGCCGTAAATACCATTGCCCGGATTGCGGCAAACGAACTCGCAGACCGAAAAATCCGCGTCAACATCGTTACGCCCGGCCCGACAGATACCGGAGTTTTGTCTAAAGTAGGAATGCCGAAAGAGGTGGAAATCCAGGTTACCGAAAACATCATAGCATCGACAGCGGTAAAACGAATGGGGCAACCCGAAGAAATCGCGAACATGGTACTGTTCCTGACTTCCGACAGCGCCGGATTCATCACCGGAAACGAGTTTTTGGTCGATGGCGGAATGACAAATTATGCCCTTAAATAAAGACAACGGAAATCATGAGTAAACTAAAAAACAAAGTAGCTATAGTTACCGGGGCTTCAAAAGGAATAGGTGCATCCGTCGCGAAACACTTTGCCAACGAAGGTGCAAAAGTCGTCGTGAACTATGCCTCGAGCAAAGAAGCGGCAGATACTGTGGTCAAAGCCATAACCGATAACGGTGGCACAGCCATTTCAATTCAGGCCGATGTATCTGACGAAGCCGATGTGATCCGATTGTTCGCAGAAACAGAAAAGGCTTTCGGCACGCTTGATATTCTGGTAAACAACGCCGTCTTCCAGCAATACTTACCAATTGAAAATGTAACGACGGATGCTTTCCACCAACATTTCAACGTCAATGTTCTGGGACCCGTCCTTACGATCCGGCAAGCATTGAAACAATTTGGGGACAAGGGCGGCAACATCATCAATATCAGTTCGGGTGCCAGTAAATACCCGCTTCCGACGGCGGCATTATACTCGGCTACGAAAGCGGCACTCGATGCCATCACTATTTCTTTATCGAAGGAACTCGGCGCGAAAAACGTCCGCATCAATTCCATCCTGCCGGGCGCTACGGAAACAGAAGGCGCAACAAGTGCCGGCGTCACCAAAGGCAGCGAGCATGAAAAAATGTTCATCGCCAAAACGCCTCTGGGCCGAAGGGGACAACCCGAAGACATTGCCAAAGCTGTCGTTTTCCTTGCCTCGGATGAGGCCGCGTGGATTACGGGAGAGCAGCTTTCGGTTTCGGGCGGGATGTATGGTTTTTGAATAGCGACAGCAAAAAGTGTTACGCGATTTCGTGTTACGTAAAATTGCGTAACAGGAAATAACGTAACACTTTGTTTTTAATTAACGTGAGTTCGACATAAGAACTTCCCCTGACGCTTGAAATAGTAACTTCTGAAAAGGAAATCGTGAGCTAATTCCACAAAACACACGTCTTCTGCGTTGGATTTTTAGCTGATAGCACCACTATCACCCAAAAATCCGTCTTGAATCCATGTATTTTCTGGAATCCAGGCTTTGTCCTTATATCAAACTCACGTTATTTACTTCAAAGCCTGGGTGCAACACTATCTAAAAAAGAAAACCTCCCAAAAGGAGGCTTTCAAATCAGACTTAACACAATGAAGCAACTTATTGCAACACGATCTTCTTAACTTCCTTGAAGTCGCCGGAAACGAACTCAAGAACGTAAACACCTGAAGAAAGCGACGTCAAGTCAACGCTTGTGTTGTTGAAGCCGGCCGAGGCGAGTTCAGAAGCATATACTTTTGAACCGTTCAGGTTATAGATATTGATGCTGTTTTTTGCGGTTGAAGAAGCGGCATCATAAACGATATTGATTTTTTTGTCGCGTGACGGGTTCGGGAAAACTCCAAAAGTCACCGCTGTCTGGTCAACTGTTGAAAGTTGGTCGGTTACGTCTTCCGAATTGAAGGTGATGACACCGGTTGACGATCCTTCGAACGTATTGAAGACCAAACGGTAAACGGTTCCGTTAAGGTATTTTACGTAGAATGCCATATCGCTGTTGACATCATATGTGAATGTTCCCATGTTGAATGTTTTCCAGTCGTAACCAATAGTGTTGATATCGGCGGAATATTCCAAAGCAGATGTATCTGTTCCGTTTGCCTCGTCATTCTGGGCTACCTGAATGTCTTTGTGGTGCAAAGCTCCGGTAACTGAGTACATCATGGAACCGTCGCCCATAATGTCCGTAAGGTATTTGGTGAATACGAAATCCCAATCGGTAGAAGCCGGTTCTGCAACAACAGCGGCATTATCCTGTAATGAAAAATAGTTGTACAATTGGGTGGTGTTGGTTGAATTCGCTACGGTTGTAGTCGTATCGGCACTCCACGCAGTTCCGTCCCAGCTTGAATACGTGAACGTGTATCCGCCCCAGAAATCATCGATTCTAAGTTTTTTATACGTGGCATCGGCATATTTCAAAACGAAAATCACGGTTCCATAAACATGGTGGGTCACGGAATTGTACTCGCCCCAACCGTATGTTGCAGAACCTGAATCGAATGAGCCTGTTTCCCAAGCCGTTTCGCTGTTGTACAAATGCGTCCATGTGGCTTCCTGGGTTACATCGATGGTTGCCCAGTCGTTAAGGTCTGCCGACGCTTCGAACACGGAAATTCCTTTGTGGTCGTTTGAACGGATGCCGATATCAAAGGCACTCTGGCGGTTGAAAGCGATATCCCAGGAAGATGACGGATACGAATTGGTCGCCTGGTTAGACAGCTTGTAATACACCTGATTGGCATATCCAGCGCCCATGGCTACAGATCCGGGAACGGACTGTGCACTCATTGTAAGGCCCAAAAGACCCATTGCGGAAAGAAGTATTCTTTTTTTCATGATTAGAGGTATTTGTAGTTATTGCTTATTATTATTTTAATTATTTAGTATTCCAGCCAGACTCCCGATCTTCATTCTTTCGGTCTTTCCCGACTTTCCCGACTTTCCCGACTTTCCTGACTCTCCCGATCTCCCGATCTCTTGAACTCCCGATCTTCCGACTTTCCCGACTCTCCCGATCTCCCGATCTTTTGAACCCCCGATCTTTTGAACCCCCAATCTTCCGTCTTTCCCGACTTTCCCGACTTTTCCGACTCTCCCGATCTCTTGAACTCCCGATCTTCCGTCTTTCCCGACTTTCCTGACTTTCCTGACTCTCTCGATCTCCCGATCTTTTGAACCCCCGATCTTCCGTCTTTCCCGACTTTCCCGTCTTTCCCGACTCTCCCGACTCTCCCGATCTCTTGAACTCCCGATCTCACTGCAACAACGCATACTCAAACTTCGGATAGCCGCGCACGCCGTCGGTATTCAAAAAGCCGAGCATCCTGATTTTGTAATAGATTCCGTTAGGGTCTTTGAGGACGTAGAATCTGTTGGTGTACACGGTTCCGGAGAAAACGTCGCGCCAGTCGGCACCAATGACGCGCTGGTCGTTTTGGAACAGGCTTTCATCGATGTTGGCGACACTGAAATCGGCATATGAACTGAACGACGTACTGACTTCATAGGCTTTTGCACCGCCTTTGAGGTTGTTGAGCACGAAATCTGAATACCCGTAAGATCCCGAACCCGCAATCTCATTCGTGAAAACAGTAAAGTTCAAATCCCATTGGTCTTTCATCGGCTCGACGCTGACCGTATTGTTGGTATTGAAGCTGAAGAACCTGAAATTGTAAGCGGCATCCTTTTCAATGACCACTTCCTGATGCGACGTGCTGTTCAGGTTGGCATATTGCAAAATGTATTGGTCGCCCTGGCGCAGCACGCGTATTTTTTTCCACCCTCTTGGATTTCCTGCAATAGCGACCGATCCGGGAACGGGCGTCGTTGTCCCTACGGTGTATCCGAGATTGACGAGGTATACATGGTTGTCTGCATCGTTGACCGATATCGCATCGATCGCAGTTCCGGAAATAGCACCCGTCGGATCGTCTACATAATCCATATTCGCCGGATCGAAAGTCCCGATGGCAACCTGATTGAAATATTGTGAAACGCTGGCCTGAGTGACCGCATCGATATTTGTCGCATCCAGTTTTTTGGCTGCCATGTAGAGCGAACCGTTGAGCCCGACACGGAAATCATCTCCGCAATAGAATCCTAAATCCCACGATTCGCGGAACACTTCGGTAGTGGTTTCTGAACTTAAATCCACATAAATCTGGTTGCCCTGATTGGGCCCGCCGATATGTGGTTCGGATACGCCACCAAGAGATTCCTCGAATGAAACGACAGAGGTCGTATAACCCTGGATATTCGTTTCACGGGCATAATCGATGGAAAGAATCTGGAATGTGACGACTTTCTGGTCTGAATCGAACGGGAAAATAAGGTTTTGGAACAGGAACGATGTTTTATCCTGTCCGGCGATTATGGGTAAGGTAAATGTCAATGACGGTGCTTCCGGCGTGGTTTTAAAATCGACTCCGTAGCTGGCTTCTTCGGATGTGATTCCAATGGTCACCGTTCCGTTTGCCGTTGCCGTCTCAGAAAAAACAACGAACATTTCCTGAGAATCGGGAATGTCGCTGTATTTGTACGATGTCTTTTCAAACGCGGCGACAAAAGGCTGGGCCGGAACCGGATCTTCGCTTGCACAGCCCAGAATAACCAGTGCAAAAACAACCGTCGTAAAAAGTAGATGTAATTTCTGTTTCATAGCTTACCCGAAATTGAATCTGTAAAGAATCTTTAGAAAATAAGACCGGCCGTATCCAAGCAACTGGCTTGATGGAGCCGCCGTATGTGCACTGCCGTTGACTGCCGTTGTGTTCAGGGTTGTGACATCTGCAAGGTTCCGCGCACCCAGAGTCACTTCGAGTTTGTCTTTTGCGAACGTCTTGCGTACGGTAGCGTCGATCATGGTATAATCGCTGAGTTTTCCACGGACAAGGATTACTTGCTGGTTTTCGTCGTATTGCTGGACAAACTGATACTGCGGCCCATTGTACTTCCCAAATGCGGAGAAAGTGGTTTTCCATTTTGGAATAGTGTACGAAAGGTTTCCGTTGACATTGACCGAATACAGGAAATCGTCGTTCTTGATTTCAGATGAATTGAGCACTTTGGCAATCCCGCCGTAAGTCACTCCGGCGTTTAGCAGCCAGTTGCCGGTTTTGGCAGATCCGGTCAGGCTGGAACCGATGGTCCGGTACAAATCGATGTTCGCAAAACGGAATGTGGGCGGTGAAAACTGCGTCTGGATCAATTCGATACGATCCTGTACATCGATATACCACGCAGATAATTTGGTTTCAAGCTCGAAGCCTTTTTCTTTTTTGAAGACTTTATTGAGGTGGAGGAAAGCCGATACGCCTTGTTCTGGCTTCAAATCCGGATTTCCCTGGACGTTGTGGTTGACATCGACAAAATAAGAGTACAATTCTTCATAATCCGGCAATCGTGGACAGGTTCCGATTATGGCGCGCAGTTCATATCCGTTTCCTACATCATACAATCCGCTGAGAGAAACGGCGACCTGCGTATTGAATTGGGAAGAAAACAAGCCGCGTACTCCGGGACGAACGGTGAACTTTTTACCGAATTTCATTTCGGTCGACCCGAAGAAATCATACGTTCCGAGGTTGCGTTCTATCGGCTCGCCAATGAATTCATAAGCGAACATCGACGCATAACCTCTTATGGTATTGACTTCATACCCCAGCTGGAAATCGATCCATTCCGAATCGAGGAAATTGCTTACGGTCGCTTTGGAATAATAGACTTTGCGTGATTCGTAGACGTCGTCGGACAAATCTTCCTCTGTATCGCGCCGGAAGTAATAGTTATAAATACGTGCGTTGCGTTCCTGTTGTTGGTAAGACGCATAGAAATCATAGGTCAGGCCTGAAGAAAAAGTCCCGCTTGCGTTGATCAGGTGCACCATGCGGTTGGTTTCGAAATCACGATCCTGGGCCAGTTCATCGTACGTATCTGTCGGCGCATCGTAACGCGGATCGACTATCGGATTATACCAATGCGTGAGTTCGTTGAAATATTCGAAACGGTAGAAGAACCGGTGCTTTTCGTTCGGATTATAACCTACAAAAGCCTTGGCGTGCAGTTGTTGTTTCGGAAGCCATCTGTACCCGCGTAACGAATCGTTTAGATAATGGTTGCGGCCCTGCAATCCGTCGTGATAGCCATCGAAATCATTGTAGGTGAACATAGCGTTCCCCGTCCATTTATCGGAAAAATTGTGGGCGATGCGAATCGATTGGATGTGACGGCCTTCACTGACGCCGTTGTATTCTTCGCCAATGGTTTCCTCCTGTATGAAAGGAGTGATTTCCCAGGTATGTCGCGCTTTCTTTTTGGTAATGATGTTGATGATGCCCGATACGGCATTGGCTCCGTACTCCACGCCCATGGCTCCTTCCACGATTTCGATTTGCTGGATGTCGTCCAGGTTGATCTGGGTCAGATCTGTATCCGAACCCAAATCTTCGTCATTGATAAGCGGCACATTGTCTACGAGAATCTTGAAATATTGGGCATCGAGACCGAACAATTGCACGCCGGATTTTCCGGTCGATGCATTTGGCATTACAGATATATTGAGCGTTTGGTTGAGCAAATCGGCGAGGTTGTTTCCGGCCTGCCTGTCGATATCGGCACGCGAAATCACTTTGACCTGGAACACCGATTTATCGACCGATTGCGGATTGAATTGTCCTGTCACGATTACTTCCGATAGCTTGCCGCCTTTAACCAGCGTATCGTTCTGGGCAGTGGCAAAACCAGTCATAAAAAGACAACTAATCAGTAGAACCTTAGTGGCGTCGATGGGATTGGAAAAGAAAAGTTTCTGGAAAAAATCGGGCGACATTCTTTTTATTTAGACTGATTATCGATAATTTTATGCCGCGAAGATACTTTACTATTTTTAATTATTCTAAATAAATTTTATCTTTGGCACGTTAAAAAAAACTACCAACACATGAGAAACGGGATACTTTCCTCAATTACACTGCTTTTGGCAATCGCTTCATCAGCACAAAACAAGAAACAAGAAGACGTCAAAGCCATCAAAGCCATGTGCGGATGCTATGAAGTGACGTTCAACTTCGCCGAAACCTTCACGCCAGAGTCAAAAGCCGCCGATTACAAACCGTCGCCAACCAAAACAGAACAAGGTTTGGAATGGGTGGAATTGATAGAAGATACCCCGAACAAAATATCGATGCAGCACTTATTGGTCGTATCCGATTCGATGATCGTAAAACACTGGCGTCAGGATTGGGAATACGAAAACACCAAATTCTACCAGTTTTACAAAGACAACACCTGGAAATTCAAGACGCTTCCGGCTGCTCAGGTAAAAGGTCAATGGACGCAGCGTGTTTTCCAGGTGGACGACAGCCCGCGCTATGAAGGAACGGCAACGTGGGTTCATGTGGACGGGCGCGATTTCTGGACGAACACGACTGATGCACCGCTACCGCGTCGGGAGCACACTATCCGTAACGACTATAATGTACTTACCCGCACCAATACACATGAAATCACCAAAGAAGGCTGGATTCACGATCAGGACAATATCAAGATCAAACGCGGGGACGACGGAAAAGACGTGGTCGTTGCCAAAGAAAAAGGATACGATGTCTATAAAAAAGTAGCCGATTCCAAATGTGCCGCTGCCCAGAAATATTGGGCGGAATACAAGCCGATGTGGAAAAACGTCCGCGACAAATGGGCTGTTGTATACGGTTTGAACAAAGACCTTAAATTGCAATCTAAAGTTGACGGACAATCGCTTTTTTCCAAGTTGTTCGATAAAAAAGCCAATACGCCAAAAGCAGATACGGATGCCATCATCGATAGCTTCGTAATCAAATAATTTCGATTTTGTAAAGTAGGAAAAGGTGCTCTCGGGCGCCTTTTTTTTATGGCCGCCAGATTGAAATAAAACTTATTTTTAGGATCTATTCCCAACTGTGTGCTGAAATACAACTACCAGATCGCTTTAGTCATCATCGGATTGGCGGTGATTGCCTTGCTGGACGAATTGTTTCAGTTGAGAAACCAGCACATTATTTTCCCGGATTCGGACAATTACCGTGAAGCCGGCGAATTTTTGTATCATCACTTCAAGCCTCATTATTACAGGCCTTTTGGAATGGCGTTGATTTTTGGGCTTCCGTATTTGCTTGGGTTTGGAGATGCCGCTGTGTATGATTTCAGTTTTTGGGTAAATGTTTCGGCCTGGATAGCATCGGCACTACTTATTTTTAGTTTCTGCAGAAAAAGGCTTCCCGATTCAAAAGCATTTATTGTATCTGTACTGTTTTACGGATTGATAAGTCCGGCCCTTATCAACTTTCACTTGCTCACGGAAAGCATCTTTGTCTTTTTGATGTTTTCTGCCATGACTTTTCTGGATGATTATTTCCGCATTAAATCATTCCGGCTTCTGTCGCTGGCACTTGCAATTCTGATATTCACAGCCTTGATCAAGCCCGGAATGTTTTTCTTTTCGTTGCTGGTATTGGCCTTTTTTTCCAGGTCGATTTTGCGCCATCTGTCCAAACCGGCTTCAGGCTTTATTTTCTTCAGCATTGTCCTTTTGGTTTTCCAGATGATCCAGATGAAACGCGAATATGGCAATTTCACCATAAGCTATATCGACGGCGTAACCTATTACAACTATTTAGGCAGCAAAGCAGAGGCATTCGAAAAAAATCAGGATCCGATTGCGGCAATCAGGCAACGTTCCGATTATATATTCGGCTTTTCGTATCCGCAGCAAAAGATCATTGCCCGTAAAGATTTACATCGACAGATAAACCACAATACGCCGAATCTGATAAAGGCCTATTTCTCAAATATCGTTTACAATGCCACTTGCGGAGGCGACTTCTCTTATGTCAGGAGCCCAAACACGCGTTTTTCTGAACTGATAAAAACCAATGCAGGCCGTTTCTCAAAATATCAGAACATTTTTCTAACAGTTTTAGGAATTTTCCTATCGGTGACTTTCCTGCTTAAAACCTTCCGGAAACCAACCGTTTACAGCTTCATCAGCGTGTTTATACTATATATCATAGCCGTTTCCGGAGTTTCCTATTATCAGGCAGACCGATTCCATATGGTCATTTTTCCTTTCGTACTCGTATTGGCAGTCGCTTTATATTCAGGCAGATTGCATCAAAGCAAAAATCAGCCGTCATAACATCCATACGATTTTCCGTACAGAGCCGTTATTCCGTAACCATTCAATTACTATGCGGCTGATTGTTTTTCTACTTGTTTTTGGATTTTGCATCACATCGGCACAAAACCTTGTACTGAACCCAAGTTTTGAAGAATCCAAAAGATGTAATGCCACCATCGGGATGTTCAATGTCAATGTGACCGATTGGACGACGCCGACCTTTGCATCGACCGATTTTTTCAACTCGTGTGAAAAATCAGAAGCCGGTGTTCCCGCAAATTTCATCGGAATCCAGGAAGCGCGTTTCGGTCAGAATTATGCCGGATTTTATTTGTATTCCGATAAAAATTACCGCGAATATATCCAGGGGAAATTTTCTGAACCCTTGCAGAAAGGCAAAACCTATACGGTTTCATTTTGGGTCAGCCTGGCCGAAGCTTCAGATTATGCATTGAAGGAATTCGGCATATTGATCTGCGAAAAGCCAATCAAGAATACCATCGAAGAAGTACTTTCAAATAAAGAAATCGAAAAGGCGAATCCGGGAAATTTCGGGTTATACCCTATTATTGGAAAAATGCCGTATGACGACAAGAACAACTGGATGCATGTACAGACAAAAATAACGGCCAAAGGTGGCGAAACCGCTATCATAATCGGGAATTTCAAATCGAATGGAAAGACCGAAAAAATCCTCGCGTATCCCAAACGGCTTGAAATTGCCTACTATTTCATTGACATGATAAGCGTCGAAGCAGATATGGCTGAAATTCCTGTCACAGAAGCTAAAGCATCCGTCAACGAACCTCAACCTTTTTCATCACAACCTGAATTAGGCAAAAGCTATATTCTGGAAAACGTGACTTTTGCCTTCGACAGCGCAGAACTCACAGCGGTTTCAAAAGCCGAACTTGACAAATTGCTCGAATTTCTGCTCCCGATTAAAAACCCAAATGTGTCCCTTTCCGGTCACACGGACAACATCGGACTTAAACAATACAACCTGGATATTTCAAAAAGACGGGCCCAATCCGTCGCCGATTATCTTATCCAAAATGGAATCAGTGCTGATGCGATTACAGTGAATGGATTCGGTGATGAAAAGCCTATCGTTTCAAATGATTCAGAAGAAGGAAGGAGCCGCAACAGACGTGTGGAGTTCGAGATTACGAAGTAACCAAAACCGCTTTCTTTCGGAACCAAAGCGTCCGCCGGTTGATTTCAAGTGATAAATGCCGATGTTTTTTATACCTCAGCGTAAAAATGATAGCGAGCGCGATGGTCAGTCCGCGGAAAATATTGGCATACATTCCGCCTAAAGCCGTTTCATCCATCGCAAATAATTCCCATGCGAGGTTCATGAAGGCGTGAAGGAACACGGGCAGCCATAAGTTGAAATTCCATTCGGCGAAAAGCCAGGCAAATAAGACTCCGCCCATAAAAGTCACGCCGAAAATGCCGACCGATTCCATCAAATCATTGCTTTGCCACAAATGACCGGACGCGAATAAAAGTGCCGCAAAAACTACCGATGGCATAAATCCGAGACGCGTGTTTCGGAACAACAAACCAAACAAGAATCCGCGGAAATAGAGTTCTTCAAAGAATCCGGCGCAGGCCGTTTTACCAACAAGGTTTTCCCAGTTTTCTATCGGTTTGAAATTGAAAAAGAAATAGCCGCCGAGTAACATCGGCAAAGCAAAAAGCAAGGCAAACCCGGCTCCTTTCCAGAAATCGGTTCCAAGCCCGAGGCTTTTGAGCGCATTCCAGCCCGGATTGAAAGCCCGTGTCGCAAGGAACATCGGATTGCCAACCACAAAATAGGTAACGATATAACTCAAAAGCCCCAATTTCAAAATAGAATCGAGGCTTGCTTTTATGACATCAAAATACGTGAACAGGAAATAATAACATCCGAATGCCGCAACGATTATGAGTATACGGACGGCTTGTGACATCAGGCCTTTGGTAAAAATACTTCGGCCATCATGCAACGTGCGCTTCCACCGCCGCAGGCTTCGATCGTGTCCAGGCTTGAACTTAAAATAGTTCCGTGTTTCTGGAGTGCTTCGATTTGGTCTTTTCTCAGGCTTTTGTATGCGGCCGCACTCATGACAATGTAACTTTTGCCTTCGGAACCGCGAACCTGCAGCATATTTCCGGCAAAATTGTTCATCTGGTCTTCGGTGATGGAAATGATTTCCTTCCCGTCTTTTTTGAGGTTGTCAAGAACATTGTTGCGTTCCTGTTTGTCATCTATCGAATCCGGGCAAATCACGGCGAAATTTTCACCAAGGCACATCATAACGTTGGTATGATACAGTAATCGTCTGTCGTCATCTATGGTTTGATAAGCATTGAAGATGACCGGGCCGAGATCGAAATCCTCACAGAACTCGATCAACAATTCTTCATCGGCACGCGGGGACAAGGCACAATACGCTTTTCCGTGGACGCGGTCGAGCAACAGGCTTCCGGTTCCTTCGAGGTAGAGCTCTTCATCTTCGGCATCGGTATAATCGACGACATTTTCAATCAAAAACCCTTTTTCCTCAAGCAGGTCGAGAATGTCTTCGCGTCTTTCGGCTCGTCTGTTTACGGCAAACATCGGATACAAAACCACGTCACCGTTTTCATGGAACGAAATCCAGTTGTTCGGGAAAATGGAATCGGGCGTATCGGGAATCTTGGTATCATGGACGACGATAACATTGACCCCGACCATTTTTAGCTTGTGGACAAAAGCATCGAATTCTTCCTGGGCGCGTTCGTTGACCGTTTCAGGCGACAGGCCGTCTATGACTTTTTGGTAGTAGTTGTTGATGGCAGTTTGCTCATTCATCCGGAAAGATACCGGACGTACCATGAGGATGGTATTCGTAGTCTGGTTCATAGCGAAATGCTATTCTTTATTTTTATTTATATTTTTTATTCGGTTAACCGTGAATCAATATTCGTAATTTTTTGGATACGATTGACGACAGCGAAAAAAAATCCTTTTGAAAAAATGTTTTTTGATCTGACGACAAAACGATAAATTTCAAATTTACCAAGAAGGCAAGAAGACACGAAGGCATCTGGTGATGCTTTAATCCCTTATCAAAGGCAATGTGGAACATCTGAGCAAACCTTCCTGCTTGGAGATTTCGGCATATGGGATTTCCTCGACTGTAAAACCGTTTTGTCGAAGCCAGTTGTTGAGGCGTGTGAAATTTCGTTCAGAAACGACAACATTTGGCGCAATCGAAAACACGTTGGAGTTCATATCGTACATTTCCTGTCGTGTGATATGGAACAGATTTTCGACTCCGAAAAGGTCGCGCAGGTATTCGTAATCTTCCACATCGCAAAAACCTTCTTTGTAAATGATAGCCTTGTCCTCGCCCACCGGCTGGAAACAACAATCGAGATGCAACGCATTATCGCGTGCTTCTTTGGTCGATTTGACAAGATCGAAATCAACCACTTTTTTGTTTGGGAAATAATCGCGGATGAACTGGACGCCTTTGTCATTGGTACGCGCCGTTTTGATTTCGGGATAATCTGGCCGGCAGTAGGTTCCTATGAAAATATAGTCGTTCCACAAGATGACATCGCCACCTTCTATGTGGATGCTTTGATCTTCAATTTCAACGAATTTGGCAGCAGGAATCTGTTCGATGACTTTGTGAATGGCGGGAAATTCTTTTTCGCGATCGGGTAATATATTGGCCTTGAAAAAAACATCGTCTATAACAAAACCGATGTCGCGCGTAAAAATCTGGTTTTCGTTTTCGACGATTTCCGGCCGATAGACTTGTACGCCATACTTTTCAAAAACGGCGTTGAAAGCCTCCATTTCCGGCACCATGTCTTTTTCAAGCGGATACGTTCCGGCAAAGATATGCTCGAGTGATTTTGGATCGTAAGCGTCTTGTGGTTTGGGCGTCGGGCCGTTACTGACAGCAGTTCCAAGGACTACGGCACGCAGCCTGGCGGTTTCATTCTTTACATTCAAGGGCAACATAGAAAACGTTTTCGTTTCAGGGGCAAAGATAGGAAAAGCCTCCGGATGGGGAGGCTTTTTGTGTTAATTCAAATGGTTGTGGAATTAATTTTTGATAAACTGTTCCGTTCGCAAAGTACCGCTGGAGCAAGTTACATACAGAATGTACATACCTTGGGCAAAAGCATCGGTATCCAAAGTGTAGTCAGATTCTCCAGACATTTTCTTCTCGAATACGGTTCGTCCATCATATGTAGTGACGGTTATAAAAGAGGCTGTATCTGACAATAATTTAATTCCGAGTGACGATTTTGCCGGATTTGGGCTTATCATCATTTCAGAAGTTTGAGAATCGGCCTCATCAACCAACCGGGCATATCTGCAGGTCTCGCAACAATCATCAATATAGGCCTCAAACTGTATATCACTTTGGAATGATGTGGTAGGATTCATCAGAATATAATATCCCGCTTTCATGGTTATATCTTTTGATCCTGAAATGGAATAGCCATCATCTGCCAGTATCCATTCGTGTCGCTGGTATAAGTAACTTGTTAGCGATTCCGTGTAGTCTACAGTCAGTGTGTTTGTACAATTACATTGGCTGTCTTCCGACGACAATACGGTTATGGTATCGGTAAGTGTAATGGTACACCCGACATTGTTCACATACTCATACGTGATTATATGTTCGCCTGGTGTTGCGAGAGCACCTTCAAGACTTGTCTCTTCGCCAGTCCCAGTTATTCCCGCTCCGGAAAATGTTCCAGTTGGTGCTGCGTTATCCAGGTACTGGATGAGGTAGTCCAATGTTGCATTTTCACAGAGGAAGGCGGGTAGGTCGAGCGATGAAGGGACAATTGGCCTTATTATTACATTATCTATGTAGTAATAAGGCTTATTCGGAGTGCCGTTTCCGGAAATGCAGCCTGGTACCGATGGAGCAACAGATACGTCATAAAATGTTGGATTTTCTAATCCTCCAATGTACAAAAATTGGTGGCCTCCGCTCTGTGTGTGAAACGAAAAAGAAAGTGTTTCCCATCCATTTGAAGTATTATTGACGTTCGAACTTACAAAAAATAGATTTTCCGGATTCGCATTTATGCTGCTTTGTATCGGAAAATTACCCCCAACAGGATTAATCGGATCAATTCCGAGATAAGCTTGCATTTTAATCGCCGATACACTATTGGCTTCTGCAAGCGAAATGTCATACTCCAGTAAATAATCGGTATCTGCTAACAACGGGGAAATCAATATTGTGGAAATGGCCTCATTATTTTGTTGATCAGCTAATGCAATTCCAGCATATCCATTCCCCTCGCTTGCAAGCTCATAACCCGCATCATTACATGGAACACCATTCAATGTGCCGCTCCCTGCCGAAGAATTGAAAAGATCTGGGGTCGGTATAGCCGCATACCATCCGCATGCAACATTTCCGTTACCAGGACTACCTTCCAAACTACCATTATCAACTAAATTACAAAGACCCGGGCGACATGTATAAGTTCTCTTGCAATAAGCATAGATGTACGTGATATTCCCTCTTTTTCCAGTGGCATTGTTTATCGGCACATACCGCAATAAGTGAATACCCGGAGTAGAAGTAGTCATATTTATACTTGAATTTGTCAGACTTGAGGTTATGGAGAAATTGGTTGTATTATCGTACACATCCTCCAGGCATTCAAATCCTTTTGGACCGGATGAAAAATCATTTCCGAGAATGTTTGAAATCACGATTGGATTTGCCGTCGTTCCAAGTCCCTGATATTGAAAAGTTCCCGAAATCAATCCGTCATTTACACCGGCTATCCTGTTCCCGCTGCACGTACCACCACTGTATGCATTAAAATTCAGATTGGCATCATTTCCAAAAATATCCCTTACCGCATAACCCAAATCGCATAATGCTACCCGTTCTTCCGGTTTTGGATATCGCCTCATTTGTGCGGGTGCAACTACATTGCTCATTAAAAAATAGTCATTGTTACCATAGGGTGGTCCATAACACATATCCTCAAAATGGCTCAGGCTGCTCCCGGATTCATAACAGGCCGGAGTGTAAACAGGTATGGTGTTGGTTCCGAAAAATTTGACAGCGCTGGAACATATGGTCTCATCTGTAGTATAGCCAACACTACAGCCCGGAGCAAGTATTGAGGTAGACAGCGCCGGATTAAACTGATACTGATACAAACTGCAACCGCCTGTGTTTGTCAATAAAGCATTCGTTCCGGAATTATTACGCAGGAAAAGATCGTATCGGGAAAAATACGGATAATCATTCAGGCGCGAGGTTCCATCGCCGTCAATTAAGCTTATCAATCCCAAAGCGTGCATCATTTCATGCAGGATAGCGGAATAAAGATCCTGGCTTCCTGTTGGCGGTGTCGACTGCAGATCTGTATGCCATGTAGTGGTATTGAAATCAACCGCTATCATGCCATGGTAGAATGCACCCGAACCACTTGCAGATACGCCATTGGAAATGAGCGGAGAAGTAACATTAGTGTATGAATCGACTCCGGCCTGGATTGTTTTCCAGACTTCACCATCGACAATTCCGCTGGCCGGTTGCCCCTGATCACTTGGAACGGTGTAGAAACTTGTTCCCATTGCCAGAGTTCCTGCAGGCACAGTCAAATTAGAGATGTCCCGAACCCAGATATTGACACGATGGGTAACTGTCGGATTTTGTAGTGGCGTTATCAGAAATGCTGAAATATCAGACAGTACCTGACATAAAACCGCACTGCGATCTGTAAGTTCCATACCGCTGTTCTCTTCAAAATAGACGTCGAAAATTCCTGTATTGCATTGTTGGAATTGCGTGCGTTTTACAGCAAGTGGGGCAACAGTTTTAACAGAATCAATTTTTATGTCATCCAACGAATATTCGTTACCGAGCCTGTCGTATACTTTGTCAAAAATCCCGTCAGGCGACCACGTGACAACCTGGGATTGACAAATAAAAGGCAGAAAAATGGACAGGCATAACAGCCAAATCCTGTTCGGGTAAAAAGACTTTGCTTTTTTACCGACAACATTTAAAGGCCTCATATTTATTTCTTTTCAGATTGAGAAACTTTTAAAAGCTCAGCCAGTTTTTTCTCCAATTCATCTATCTGATGCTGTTGGGCTTGGATCATTTTGTTCTGTTCGATTGTGTACAATACTAATTCCTCGATCTTACCCATTTGTTTAGCCTGCATTTCTCCTATGTCAAGACCATTTTTAACAAGGTCTTCGGCCGAATTTATTCCAGGAAGATGCTTTTCGCTTTTCACGAATTTCTCAAGATCTGTCAACGGCATCAGTTTATAATTCGTCTCAAAAACATGATCCATCCAGTTTCCGGTGCCTTCTATGGCTACCTTAACTTTTTCCGCCATAATTCCTTCTTCTACAAAAAGCTTGTAATTACCAGTATATGTAGCTCCGGCTACCGTTGTTTTGTCTCCGATGTAAATTTTTCCTCCTGAAGTTGTATTGAACAAAAGATTTGCGTTCAAATTGACCAGACGTCCAGAATTTATATTTCCATCTGAATTATATATGCTCGTATCGGTATCTGTAAATCCGGGCAGGCTCACCGTATTTCCACCTGAAATTGACAAAGTGGTTCCAGTAACCGAAAGTGAGGGAGTTGCCGCTATGGTATAACCTGAAGAAGCGCTTCCTGATAAACTTATATTTGTTCCCGCAGCAATTGTAGTATAACCACTTGAAGCTGCCGGGAGATTTTGAAGTATGACATTTCCGGCACTGTCAACAGTAAGGAATTTGCTTGCTGTTGACGTTGGTGAAAAGGTCGATTTTAAGTTTGAAAAAAGAAGCCCGGAAGTATTGGCTGTGGCACTTTTAATTTCTAATCTATTTTGTGCCTTTGTATTGCCCAAACCTATGCCCACATTCCCATTATTAGCGACTGTTAATCTGGCAATATTTGATGAACCGTCAGCAAGGATTATCGAATTATTGGAGTTATTCCCAAAGTCTGTCCCGTCACCTGCGCTCGGCATATGATATCTACCAATAATAACGTTGTTAGAGCCTGTAGTGATAGACTTACCGGCTTGATATCCGACAAGGACATTTTGAGCACCTGTCGTGAGACTTGTACCTGTTTCATTACCTAAAAAGACATTATTAGTAACTGATGTACTGTTGAAATTTATTGCCGAAGCATTACCGATGACAATGTTAGCGGAACCCACTGAAGCCGTTCCATTGTTTCCTGCCCACATAGCACCGGCTCCAATAGCTATATTATTGTCGCCTACCCCATTCTGAAAAGCTGCAATACCTATTGCGATGTTACCACTAGCTGTCCGGGCAAAAGTATCTCCTCCTAAAGCTCTGTAGCCCATGGCTATATTATTGTTTCCTGTAGCCATCCTTAATGTTTCTAGACCGAATGCTGAATTAAGTTGACCTGAAGTCAGGTTTGACATTGCAGAATTACCAAATGCACTGTTACCCCCTGTTCCTGTATTGGTGCTAACCGAGGCCAGTGACGATGTTCCGAATGCAGAATTCCCACTACTTAATTGATTATTCATTAAACTTTGATACCCGAATGCACAGTTGGCTTGTGCCGCGGGAGTTGTGGTCGGGCTGACACCGTCTATTCCTTTCATGGCCTGATAGCCAAAAACGGAATTAAAATTTTCATACAGCCCCGGCGTTGGATAAGATCCCGTAGCAGGTGTAATACCAAAAATCGCATTCCCTCCTTGGGCATTCACACCAATTGTAAAGACAAACAATAATAAACAACTGAATAAATTTTTCATAAATGTTTCTTTTAAAGGTTCTTACCAAAATTATCAGTAGTCATCTATAAAAAATGTTTATAAAAATTAATTCTTAAAGTTATCTTAAAAAAATATTTTCATATCTTATAAAATACTGAAAAATAAAACATTACAGTTTTATAACAATAAAGAAAGCCTCTTTAAAAAGAGGCTTTAAAAACTATTGGATTGGTTTTTTTATCGTTTATCAGCAGGAACGAAATCCCGCAATGGACTTCCCACGTAAACCTGTCTCGGGCGACCGATTGGTTCCTTGTTGGCGCGCATCTCGACCCATTGTGCAATCCAACCCGGAAGGCGTCCAATCGCAAACAATACGGTAAACATATCAGTCGGGATTCCAAGTGCGCGGTAAATGATTCCGGAATAGAAATCAACGTTCGGGTAAAGTGAGCGTGCTTTGAAGTATTCGTCTTCGAGAGCCGCTTTTTCAAGTTTCATTGCGATGTCGAGAAGCGGATCTTCCACGCCAAGTGAACTCAGAACTTCATCAGCAGCAACCTTGATGATCTTGGCGCGTGGATCGAAGTTCTTGTAAACGCGGTGACCGAAGCCCATCAATCTAAACGGATCTTCTTTGTCTTTTGCTTTGAGGATGAATTTTTCAACGTCTCCACCAGCTTTGTGGATTTCCTCAAGCATTTCCAATACGGCCTGGTTGGCACCTCCGTGAAGCGGCCCCCAAAGTGCGGAAACACCTGCAGAAATCGAAGCGAATAATCCGGCGTGTGATGAACCTACCATACGGACTGTGGAAGTAGAACAATTCTGTTCGTGATCGGCATGCAAAATAAACAATTTATCCAGCGCAGCCACCACTTTCGGGTTTGTACTATACGGACCTGTAGGAAGAGAGAACATCAGTTTCATGAAGTTGTCCACGTATCCTATGGTGTTGTCATAATAATTGAGCGGATAGCCCATTGCTTTTCTATATGTCCACGTTGCAATGACAAGGAATTTACCCATGGTCTTGCAGATGCCTTCATACAGTTCTTTTTCATTTTCAACATTTACAGACTTCGGATTGAAAGCTGTCAATGCACTTGTCAGGGCTGAAAGAACGCCCATCGGATGAGCCGTTTTAGGAAAACCATCAATGATGTTTTTCATTTCCTCATTGACCAGCGTGTATTTGCGGATGTTGGTCTCAAAACGCTCCAGCTCTTGTGAAGTGGGCAATTCGCCGAAAATCAGCAAATAGGAAACTTCAAGGAAACTCGCTTTTTCAGCAAGATCTTCAATCGCGTAACCTCTGTAGCGAAGAATTCCTTCTTCTCCGTCAAGGAATGTAATGGCACTTTTGCACGCACCTGAATTTTTATAACCGGGATCCAGTGTTATGGCTCCCGTAACGTCGCGTAACTTGGCAATATCGATGGCAGTTTCATTTTCTGAACCCGTAAAAACCGGAAATTCATATTTCTTGCCGTCAATCTCCAATGATGCAGTTTTTGACATAATGTGTTTGGGAATTAAATAATTTCCCAAATGTATTGAATTCAGGGTCAATTAAAAAATGGAAACTGCAACGTTTTCGTTAATTATTGCTAAAATAATGTACATAAAAAACAAAGCCCGTGCGATGAACCACGGGCTTTGAACTCAATTTAACTTAACTAGACGTAGCGATACATTCTGTTTGAAGGCAAGCGCATTTGGTAGTGAAACACCCTATTTTATGTTTACCCTACCCAACGTTTATTGTTTTATGAATTTCAAGGTTTTCGAACCTTTTTGTGTATTTACCTTTATAAGATACACTCCTGATTGTAAGCTTTTTACCGAAAATTCAGTTTGACCCAAAGCGGCATTTTGAACTTCGACCAATCTTCCGGAAGCATCGTATATTTCGATTTTTTTCAACTCGGAATCAGATTGTAAAGAGAGCTTTTCCTGAACCGGATTCGGATACAGTTTCATTTGTAATTTAGCATTGTCTGTAGCGCTCAAGTCTTCAAAAACGGTCTCGGCATCTTCCGTTTCGACCGGAAAGTTATAATCGAAATAAATTCCTGCTCCGTTAACGGCTGAATCACCTTGCTGCAACACATTAGAAGAACGCACTTTAAGCAGCACATTCCCGTGTCCGCCTGAATCAATATTGACGTTTTCAAAAATGAATTCGGCAACATTACCATGCACACGGCCTCTTACCGGATGCGAAGCCGATAGCAATTGAAGTGAATTCACCTCATATTGAGCCGGATTTAACGGAAGCCTGACCACGACATTTTGGGCCGGAGCCGTTCCTGTGTTTTCAAACCGGATACGATAATGCAGGTATTCACCAATTTGAGATGTGGGTTGGGAATCGCCTTCGAGGCATAGAATATCGTTCGGGTCAAATGAATTGACTGCTGTTTGCTCGAGTATGAAGTTGTTGTCTGACGGAAGCACATCGCCAACAGAAGGAACGCCGGCCGAAACCTGAATCACATCTCCTGAATTGACCGGATAGGTATCTGTTGGTTGATGAATGTTGACCGTACAGTAAAACGTTCGGGTTTCAAAAGGCATCAGATTCGTGTAGTTCCAATAAATAATCCCGGTGCCGAAACCGTCGGCAGGCGGACTCGTGGAAATATAATCCATCTGCGCCAGGTCATACGTACAACTTAATCCGAGCGGTTGCGACATGATTTGGTTGCCTTTGTTTCTAAGCGTAACCTGATACGTTGCGTCAAAACCGGGAATAGGAACGCTCCAAGGCGAAACGACAACTTCCAGATCTGGATGTATTCCGTTTTGTGTGATGCAAAAATCATTGGTAGAAATGGTTCCGTCCACAACCGGAAAATTCACTGCAGCACTCACAGGAGAAACAGTATAATACGCAGGATTTTCCAGCTCAGGGCTGACAGTAAAATTTCCGGCTCCAGGATAAAATTTATACTCGCCTGCCGAATCTGTAAAATCCACATAATCCTCAGTTCCATCGTTCATGACCATCTTCACATAGGAATGAGGCACATCGTTACCGCAGCCGTCGCTTTGCCAATCGTAAATGGCTGATCCGTAGATTCGGTTGAAAGCACCACCGGGCTCGACGGAGCAATAGGAATTTACGCTGATCAAAGGATTACCTAAAGAAAGTGTCACCTGGTCAATCTGGGCTTCATCGACACAAACAGATTGAAGCAATGGACATTGTGCAAAGCCAATGCTATTTTCTATACTACCGTTCTTTAGTATTACGTGATGAAGTTGCGGACAAGAGCTGACTCCAACTGTAACGAGGCTTTCGGCCTGTGAAAGATTAAGTTCCTGCAACTGTGCGCTGTCGATTCCAACAGTAGTAAGGCTTGGCGAATCCCCAATTATGAGTTCCGAAATCAAACTAGCTTCCAGATTGGTCAACCCTGACATTGGCGGAATCGACAACGTACCAGGCAAATAGTATGTAATCGACTGCAGACTTGTGACTCCTGTCAGATCAAGGGATCCATCCGGGCCGCCAATGATAGATTGCAGGTTGATTGACACCAGATTCTGGCAATTGCTAAAATTCACATTGGTCAGCATATCAGACGAAATCCCCGCGCTATGGCCATTAAAATCAGAACCGCTGAAATCTACCGTTTGAAGATTGTTGCCCATTAAAGTCACATTCTCTGCAAATGCCCCGCAATGGATTTCCACATTGGCCAGGTTTGGATTGCCAATATCAAATGAAGGCAATGCCGTTGCAGTAATTTTCAGGCTGACCAGATTGTCGTTTACAGATATATTCAGAATCGACATGGTTCCTACATTTAATTCCATAGATGAAATATTGGTCCCTCCACATTCAAAATGATCCAGAACATGTTGATTGGTCATGTCTAAAGCGGTCAACTGCGTATTGCGGACATCGAGATAAGTAAGGGCCGAAGTTAAAGGTAAAACCAAAGAACTCAGGGTTGAAACATGTACATCCAGATAAGTGAGCGCACTATTCGCCGAAAAATCCAAACTCCCTAATGAAGTGCCCATACTGTTGAAATAATTCAGGTTTGACATTGTGGAAACATCAATATTAGATAGCGGAGAACTACCCGAAATGTACAATCCGTTCAGATTCGAAAATGCCTCAAGACCTGTGCAATTCATTGCTGCATCGGCATTAATATGCAGCTCTATGATATTCAACGCTTCCGTCTGTTGAATTTCCCCATCCGAATTGACATCAATGATTATTTGGTTGACTCCGTTACTTGCAAATACGTTTGAACCGTCGGGAGCGGTTCCAAGTAACCTGGCCTTAAAATTCGCATCCGGGATATTCACAACCTGGCTTCGCCCCGAAAGACCACAAAGCATTATCCCTAAAACAATATAAAACTTACCCATAGCTTATTTTTTGACGATTTTTTGTACCGATGCGCCTTTGCGTGAAACCACTTTCACAAAATAATTTCCGCTTGCATATTGGGTCATTTCCAATATGGATTCGTTTCCGGATGCAGGTGAAATCTGCAATAACCTGCCTTGCACATCGTATAATTCAATTTTTTCCAGAGTCGATCCTGCTTTGACCGTAACCTGGTTTTGCACCGGATTCGGATAGATTTGGACAGATGCGTCTTTAACAGGCGAACCTGAGCTCAAATCGGCAAATACGGTTTCAGCATTATTTGTTTGCACCGGAAAATTATAATCGAAATAGATTCCGGCTCCGTTAATGGCCGAATCTCCTTGTTGCAATGTATTCAAAGAACGCACCTTGAGCAATACATTTCCATGTCCGCCCGAGTCGAGGTTCAGGTTCTCGAACATAAATTCAGCTACATTGTTTTTCACATTACCTTTCACGGGATGTGATGCAAACAGCAATTGAACTGAATCTGTCTGATATTGTGCTGGATTGAGCGGAAGCCTGACCACGACATTCTGGGCCGGAGCCGTTCCCGTATTTTCAAAACGGATTCGGTAATGCAGGTATTCGCCAATTTCCGAAGTGGGTTGGGAATCGCCTTCGAGACATAAAATATCGTTCGGGTCAAGCGAATTGACGGCTGTTTGGTTCAGTACAAAATTGTTGTCGTCCGGAAGTGAATCACCAAATGTGGGAACACCCGCTGAAACCTGGATCGCATCGCCTGAATTGACCGGATTCAAATCTGTAGGTGCATGAACTTTCACGGTACAAAAGAACGTGCGGGTTTCAAACGGCATGAGGTTTTCATAGCTCCAGTAAATGGTGCCGCTTGCATACGCATCAGATGCCGGACTTGTCGAAATATAATCCATCTGGTAATAATCGTAGGAACAGGTCAGCCCGTACAATTGAGATTGGATCTGGTTGCCTTTATTTCGAAGCGTAACCTGATAGGTTGTATTAAAACCCGGAATCGGGGCGCCGGTTGGAGAAACGATAACTTCAAGGTCGGGATTGACTCCATTTGCGGAGATGCAGAAATCGTTGATTGATGTGTTGTTGTTATCGTCGGCAAAATTAACCGACGCAGAAGCCGGGCTTACCGTAAACCCTGTGGTTTCGAATTCCGGCGTAACTGTGAAATTTCCGGCAAGAACATAAAATACATATGTTCCTGAAGCATCCGTAAACGTGGAATAGGTTGTTGTGCCGTCAAATAAATCGACTTTTTTATATGCAAACGAAGGATCATTTTCGCAACCGTCGTTAGCCTGGTCAAATTTTACGGTTCCGGTAATGGTATTGTAATTTCCGCCCGGAGCCATCGAACAATAGGAATTTACAGAAACCGAAGGCCCAACGACAGCTTGTATTTCGGTTATCTCAGATTCATCGGCACAAACACCAATAAGGCCTGGATTATTCGAGGCAATCAAATTATCATGATGCCCATTTTTAATATTCAGGTTAGTGAGATTCAGATTATCATTGAGATAAATAGAAGAAATCCCCGGCAAATGTGATAAATCCAACTGTGTCGTGTTGTTTTGGTTGAACGTGAAATAATATACTGGTGAAGATTCGATAGTCAGGTTCAGCAGCGTATTTTGCGCTAATGTTAAGTTGTGAAGTTCGGGCAAGGACGGAATTGTAAGCGCAGGAAAATTACATCCTTGCAACAGAAGCGTGTCCAGATTATTACAACCGCTAATATCAATAGTATTTAATACGTTCGGCCCCGTAGTGTTTGTTACTTGTACTTTATATAATGCAGCACATCCCGAAAGGTTCAGATCCTGTAGAAAATGTGAATTGTCCAATGTCAGTTCCAAACTGGCATTTATCAATTCAGGATCACTGTAAGAATTGTGAAAATCCATATGTTCAATTACGGGAGTGTTTTCGATATTAAGATATCCGAAGAGTGGACAATCCGTTATTTCAATATTTTGTAACAATGGACTATTTGGAACATCCAAACCTGAAAAATTCGGAAGATTGGAAGCCTTGAATGAAATCAGCTGGGAACTGCCATACATTACGACCGACTGAAGAAATGGAAGATCTGTAAGATCCAGCGATGCCAAAGCAGTATTATCTGCAGCAAAGATTTTGGTTTTCGGAGCCAAACTAACAGATGTCAAAGGGTTATCGTTCGCATATAACAACCATAAATTGGGCAACATGCTTACGTCGAGTGCTATCAAATCATTATCCGACACGGCAAGTTGTTCCAGATTTGTAAAAGCCTCTATCCCGGTTATGTCAGAAATATTCCAGCCCCCAAGATCCAATTCATGATAAGCCGCAGCTTCACCCACCTGGATTTCCCCATCTCCGTTCAAATCCAGCGCATACGACGGATTTATGGCATTATATTGCACAAGAGCCGCCTTAAAATTTGGGTCGGGAATGTTTACAATGACAGAATCGTCATACACCTGAATCATGAATGGCGCATACACATAGCAGCCGCTCAAACTTGTGGCTCCTATCCACATTTGCTGCGGATTCTGGGTATTGGTAAAGGACGATTGGTTTGGTATTGAGTTAACCTGTAACTGAGCGTCGCTTTCTGTCAGATAATAAGCAAAAGTGTAATTGTCAGTATCAATGCTGGAATTGATTGTCGTAAAATCAAATGCCGCAAATCCGTCGAACGGATATTCAGAAATCACTATTGGCCCAATATCCTGAAGATCAGCCCCTGCTTCTACATACACATCAAGCGTTGTAGTTGCGGATTGTCCGGATGACAGTTCTGTAACTTTTGTAACAAGAGTTTGTGCAGTACCTGCCACAATAGTTAATGAAGTTGGAAGTTCGTTGATTGAAGCTGCTGCATCATACTCATTACTATAAAAAGCCACGCCAAATAGCAACGGATCCTGGCTTCCCAAAATCTCAGGTATGGCAACGGTCAAATCAAATGTGACATAAGTCTCCGGCGCTGCGCACCTATATAATGGTGAAGGCGTATTTGCCTGCTGGGAGAACAATGTATTAAAAAACAACAGTGTAAAAATCAACTTTTTCATACCTCGTATATTTCATCAGGCTTTTGCCGATCGGCCCTGCCTTTTCATTTAAAATCTCAAATGCTTTTCAAAACTTCCTGCAACCTGTCTTTCTTTCGCTGCGAAATCGGCAAATGGCTGTTATCACTCATCACCACATAACCGCCGTCTTTCTTGATGTATGATTTGAGATAACTCAGGTTGATCAGATGCGATTGATGGATCCGTTCAAATCCATGCTCGGCCAAAAGTTCTTCATATTCCTTTAAGGTGCGTGAAATCAAAATAGGTTTGCTGCCGCGGATGTAAAACTTGGTGTAATTGTCATCGCTTTCACAACGGATGATATCACTGATTTCGAACAGATGGATGCCTTCTGATGTAGATAACGCAATGCGTTTGAAATTATCGACTTTTTTACGGATGTTTTCCAAAAGCAAATCGATGTGCGCGAATCCATCATTTTTTTGGACCGCCGCTTTGATCTTGTTGATGACTTTCTGCAACTCTTCCGGATCGACTGGCTTCAGTAGAAAATCAAGTGCACTGAATCGAAAAGCTTTGATTGCATATTGTTCGTGGGCTGTTATAAAAACAATATTCGTCTGTGATTTTCCCTGACGCAAAGCGAGTTGCTCCAGAATGTCAAAACCACTTCCGTCATTCAATTGAATATCTAGAAAAACCACCTGGGGCTGGAATTTCTCTATGGCCGTCACGCCACTTTCGACCGAATCGGCTTCACCCAGGATATGTATTTCAGGAGCGTATCGTTCCAAAAGACCTTTCATTCCGGAGCGGAGATTGGCGTCGTCGTCAATTAGGAGAGCGGTTATCACGATGATTGTTTATTAGTATTTTTTTTTATTTATTGATGTATTGGAGCGGTAGTCGCAAAAGGACTTTCGTTCCGGTAATGTTGCCTGCGTTATCTGCCGTTTGGGTGATTTCCACATCGGCCTGCCTTGATGTTACCGACCGTATCATATCGAGCCTTTTTCTTGTGATGTCAAGCGCCATCGACTTATGCACCGGAACGGAACCTTGCTTCATTTCGGTAGATTTATCAATGCCGACGCCGTTGTCTGTCACACTGCAAATCAGGAATTCGGCATCTATAGTAAAATCCACATCGATGCGTCCGCCCTGTTTTTTTGGCACGATTCCATGAATGATGGCATTTTCTACAAAAGGTTGCAATAATAATGGCGGCAAAGCCACATCGTCTTCAATATCACGGCTTTTTGTAATGTCGAACGTAAAGATATTGTTGAACCGGAGCTGTTCGAGCTCGAGATAATTCTGCAAGCCTTCTATCTCGCGATCAATCGGAATAAGCTGTTCTTTTGAATATTCAAGCGTGAGGCGCATCAGCTTGGAGAACTTGGCCAAATATTTTATCGCTTGGTCTGTTCCATTCTGCACGATGAAACTCGAAATCGACCCCAGGCAATTGAACACAAAATGCGGGTTCATTTGTAAATGCAGCGCTTTTTGCTCGTATTCGGCAAGTTCTTTCTGGAGTGTCAAAGTACGTTTAAGTTGCCTTCTGTTGTAAACCAGGAAACAGATTCCGGCCAAAAGCAGCACGAACAACACAATGAAAACGGTTTGCAGCGTATGTCTTTTTGCCGCTTCTGTGTACAGCAATTCGCGTTTCTCCGATTCTTTTTTGGCTATGGCTTCACGCTTGTCGAATTCGTAATTGAGTTCTGCCTGGACACTTTTGCGGATGTTTTCGCTCGATGCCAGACTGTCTTTGGCCACACTGTAGCGTTCAAAATGAAGCAGCGCATTTTTAGTATCGCCCTGTCTGGAATAGATGTCGCTCAGCAATTTTTCGGCAATCACGACTTGTTCCGGAATCTGTAGTTTTTCAGCCAAACCAAGTGAAGCCGAAGCATTTGCCATAGCTTTTTGCAAATCACCCGAGGCCAGGTAATGCTTTGCCAAATGCGCTTTCGTATCAGCTGTCCCGAACTCATCATCTATTGAAGCAAAAAAACCGAGTGCCTTTTGCCAGGCGGTTTCGGCTTCCATGGGCTTATTCGTCTGCTCAAAATAATCGCCCCAATTGTTGCACAATTCGCCTTGGGCACGATCATCCGGATATGTTGTAAATGCAGTTTGGGCCTTTTGGTAATATTCCAAAGCTTTTTCAAAATCCTTTTGTGCGAGATAATTATTACCGATGTTCGTCAGCGTGATCGCAATGGCGGCATCTTTTGATTTTTCAAGCAAATCGGCGGCCTTGAGCAAATATTCAAGTGCCTTGAAATTGTTTTTCTGGGACGAATAAACTACTGCGGTATTGTTGTACAGATGCGCCAGACGGACCGGTTCTTCCAATTTTTCATACTGCTGGATTGCCTTTAAATCATATTGAAGCGCCCTTGCGTAATTGCTCTGTTCCGAAAAAACCACCCCCAGGCTGCCAAGCGATCTGGCAAGTCCCATTTTTGCAGCTTTTGAATTTCCGGAAATACTGGCTTCAGCCTCGAATATTTTTTGTGCCGAAAGAAATTCCGTAGTCGCCTGGGCATAACTTCCTTTGATGATGAACGAATTTCCAAGATTCTGGTGTGCGGTCGCTTCAGCCAGGCGATACTTTATTTTTTGCGAAAGCCCGAGTGCCTGATTGGCATAAGCCTGCATTTTTTCGGGATCGGACGTTTTGTAGGCATCTGAAATCCTGTTGAGAAGATCGGCACGTTCAATGTCGTTCTTTACCTTAGGAAGCAAACGCGAAAGACTGTCTGCGGTTCCGTTCTGCCCAAAAACAGGCATCAGGAAAAGCAGGCAGAAAAATAGCAATATCAGTCGTTTCATAGGCGAACTCAGTGAATAAAACAAAAGTAGTATTTCAATCGTGCCGATGGACCCGAAATGAGAATTTGAAGTGAATTGGCGAGAATTCGGATTCCGCAAACCCCATCTTATTTTCAAAACTCATTTTTGTGAAAAACATGACAATAGCTTCCCGACAAACTATTTTGTCGTAAGTAATTTGTCAATAGTCCGTGACATTTTGTTTGCCACAAAAGAATGTCGCAAACAAAAATATCGGAAATTACAGATACCAATCCAACAAAAAAACCCGACAAGTTGCCGGGTTTGATTTTCTAAATCTAGAAGATTTTATTTCTGCTTGAAAGCGTTCTTCCCGGGAAAATAAGCCGTATCGCCTAATTCTTCCTCAATACGCAACAGCTGGTTGTATTTGGCCATACGATCGGAACGTGAAGCGGAACCGGTCTTGATTTGCCCGCAGTTCAATGCTACAGCAAGGTCGGCGATGGTATTATCTTCGGTTTCACCGGAACGGTGCGACATTACAGACGTATAACCTGCATTGTGCGCCATATTAACGGCCGCGATGGTTTCAGACAAGGTTCCAATCTGGTTTACCTTGATCAGGATGGAATTCGCGATGCCTTTGTCGATTCCGGTTTTGAGACGCTCTACGTTAGTCACGAACAAATCGTCCCCTACCAATTGTACTTTGTCTCCGATAAGATCTGTCAGGTATTTCCATCCGTCCCAATCGTCTTCGTACATACCGTCTTCGATGGAGATGATAGGATATTTGGCTGCCAGTTCGGCAAGATATTCAGCTTGCTCCTTTGACGAACGGATCTTTCCGCCTTCGCCTTCAAACTTTTTATAGTCGTAATTTCCGTTTACGTAGAATTCAGATGCGGCACAATCCAGGGCGACCATTACATCGTCACCAAATTTATACCCTGCATTCTCAACGGCGGTCTTGATTGAATCCAACGCGTCTTCTGTTCCGCCGGCAAGGTTCGGGGCAAATCCGCCTTCGTCACCGACTGCTGTAGAAAGATGACGGTCGTGCAATACTTTTTTCAGATTGTGGAAGATTTCGGTTCCCATTTGCATGGCGTGGGTGAAATCTTTTGCTTTTACCGGCATGATCATGAATTCCTGGAAAGCGATAGGAGCATCGGAGTGAGAACCGCCGTTAATGATATTCATCATTGGAACCGGAAGCGTATTTCCGGAAACGCCGCCGACATAGCGATACAATGGCATTCCGAGTTCATTGGCAGCAGCTTTGGCAACGGCAAGTGAAACGCCAAGGATTGCGTTTGCACCAAGGTTTCCTTTGTTGTGTGTGCCGTCAAGCTCGATCATTTTCTTGTCGATCAGGTTCTGTTCGAATACAGACATCCCGACAATTTCTTCGGCAATCTGAACATTGACATGCTTTACTGCTTTGCTCACGCCTTTGCCCATGTAGGCTTTTCCTCCGTCGCGAAGTTCCACTGCTTCGTGTTCTCCGGTAGATGCTCCGGATGGAACGGCTGCACGGCCAAGAATTCCGTTTTCGGTGATTACGTCAACCTCGATTGTCGGGTTTCCGCGTGAATCAAGAATTTGACGGGCGTGAATTTTAACGATAATACTCATGGTCCTTTTTATTAGATTAGTGTTTTATGTGCTTAATTTTTGGAAAATTATGAAAAAATGCAGACCCGAAAAAGCAAGTCTGCATCAATTAACCAAAACTTATAAACGCAAACGATTTAGGAGTCTCCAAAAAATCATCTGCTTATTACAAATCGTCTATTTCCGTTTGATCCTTCAAAATACATCGACCGCAGTTAAACAATCAAAATACCTGAATATTAGCAAAATGAAAATATCGGGCCGATCAATTTCTTTCATAATCCAACATTTATTGTTTTTATTTGCAGCGTTGCTAAATTCAGAATATGCTGTTTAATTCATTGTCATATGCTGTTTTCCTCCCCTTGGTATTCGCCATATATTGGTCTATATCAAAAAAAGGGATCAAGCTACAGAATGCAATGTTGCTTTTATGCAGTTACTTTTTTTATGCCTGTTGGGACTGGCGTTTTTTGTTCTTACTGCTATTTTCTACCGGATTGGATTATTATACAGGCTGGAAAATGTCTGGCGCCAGTGAAAAAAACAGGAAGTTCTGGTTCTGGCTGAGTATTTCAATAAACCTCGGCTTTTTGGGAGTTTTTAAATACTACAATTTTTTCGCTTCTTCGTTTGCCGATTTGATATTGGGATTTGGGCTTAGACCGAACCTTCCGTTACTGAATGTAATCTTACCAGTCGGCATATCGTTTTACACATTCCACGGACTTTCGTATGTTATTGACATTTACAAAAAACGCATCGAACCTGAAAAGGACATTATAGATTACAGTCTTTTCGTGAGTTACTTTCCGCTTCTTGTAGCGGGACCAATCGAACGTGCGACCCACCTGCTCCCACAGCTAAAGAAAAAAAGGGAATTTTCGTTTGAAACCGCAAAAGACGGATTGTACCAGATTTTTTGGGGCCTATTTAAAAAAGTGGTCATTGCAGATAGCTGTGCCCGTTACGCCAACGAGATTTTTGACCATCAGGATCAATACAATTCACTAACGCTTGTTTTGGGTGTCGTTTATTTCGCCTTTCAGATATATGGTGACTTTTCAGGTTATTCAGATATAGCCATCGGCACTTCTAAATTATTTGGGATCCAACTACTCCGAAATTTCAATTACCCGTATTTTTCGCGCGACATTGCCGAATTCTGGAGACGTTGGCATATTTCACTATCAAGTTGGTTCCGCGATTATCTATACATTCCGCTTGGTGGCAGCAAAGTGAATGAGGCAAAAAGAATCCGAAACACATTCATCATCTTTCTGGTCAGCGGATTCTGGCATGGGGCAAACTGGACATTCATCCTTTGGGGATTTATCCATGCCCTGTTTTTTCTGCCATTACTACTTACAGGCAGCAATCGCAACAACATAGAAATTGCAGCATCGGGCAAAAAAGTTCCAAGTCCAAAAGAGTTTCTGCAAATGCTGGTCACTTTTAGCCTTGTCGTCTTTGCCTGGATTTTTTTTCGTGCACACAATGTATCTCAGGCCTTGGCTTACATTGATGGAATAATACGCCTGAAGGATTTTTCGATTCAATATCTTGGAGTTGACCGATATTCGTACGAATTGATGAGTCTGTTACTTTTGTTTGTTGCAGTGGAATGGTTTTCCCGCGAAAGAGAACACCCAGTTTGCGGACGTTTTGAATATGCCAAGGCGATACTGTTATTATTTCTGATATTGGTTTTGGGAGCTTACTCGAATCCGAGCGATTTTATTTATTTTCAATTCTGATGAAAAGATTCATTTGGTTTGTTTCAGGGCTGACAGTTGCGTTTATCATCATGATGACATTGGCTGATATTGGATACACAGCTATATACAGGCACTGCATTCCCCGAAATAAAGTGGTGTACATAATTCAGATGAAACCTACTGCCATAGATCGTGTCTTTTTAGGTTCCTCACGTGTTGCGAATCATATTGTGACAAGCGAAGTAAAAAAAACAACGGGAAAACCGGCCATAAATCTAGGCATTGAAGGTTCCGGTTTAGCCGATAATTTGCTCCAGTTCAAGCTACTTCTGGATCGCAAAATCCGAATTAAAAAATTATACCTTCAGGTAGATTATGTATACAACGATGAAAACCTGTCCTTGATTGGCAGCACCGCAGCCCTTCCTTTCATAAAAGACCCCGTGGTCTCGGGCTTTCTCGAACCGCGATTGAAAAATTATCCGGCTTACGCCCATATCCCTTTTTACAGATATGCAATGAGTGATCAGGTTCTCGGCTTACGCGAGTGCTTGCTTAGTCTGGCCAATAAAAGACCTAAGGACGATTTTTCAGACGGATTCCATCCGCAACACGGCCACCATAAAATTTTACCCTTTTCCTTAC
Source organism: Flavobacterium silvaticum (assembly GCF_012911565.1). Taxonomy (GTDB): domain Bacteria; phylum Bacteroidota; class Bacteroidia; order Flavobacteriales; family Flavobacteriaceae; genus Flavobacterium; species Flavobacterium silvaticum. Next base: position 429,504 of record NZ_JAAMPU010000108.1, read on the forward strand.
CTAAAAGCATCGCAAGCCAAAATCATTCAATAACAGAATTCAAGAGGCTTTGTAAAAAAAACAGTATCGAATTTATTCCTTTTTGCGCTCCTTATCCTTCGGGATTTAAAAACCGGGACTTCTTAATTTCCCTTAAGAAAAAACTTCCGGAATTACAGGATTACTCAACGTCAATCCCCGATAGTCTATTTTATAATTCCGTTCACTTAAATTCAGATGGTGCCCTTGCCTTTACCCGATTGTTACTGGCAGATGAAAAATAAGCCAGTTTTATGCTACCTTCCTATATTCTCAATAAACTGATCGAACAGATAACTCGAGTCATGAGGCCCGGGACTGGCTTCGGGATGGTACTGAACCGAGAACGCATTTTTGCTCTTCATACGCATTCCGGCAACGGTTTCATCGTTGATGTGAAGGTGGGTGATTTCAAAATCAGGATTGGCCAGAAGCGCTTCTTTATCGACAGCAAATCCGTGGTTCTGTGACGTTATTTCACCTTTTCCGGTTAAAAGGTTTTTTACCGGGTGATTGATTCCTCTGTGCCCGTTGAACATTTTATACGTCGGTATTCCGTTTGCAAGAGCCAAAACCTGATGACCGAGGCAGATTCCGAAAACCGGATCGTTGGCTTCAAGGATTTTTTTGGCGACTTCCTGCGCAAGCAACAGCGGTTCGGGATCGCCGGGGCCATTTGACAGGAAAAACCCGTCCGGATTCCATGACTTCATTTCTTCGTATGCTGTATCGAAAGGAAAAACCTTGATATAACATTCACGTTTTGAAAGGTTGCGCAAAATGTTCTTTTTGATACCCAGGTCGAGTGCGGCAATTTTGTATTTCGCTTCCGGATTACCGATAAAGTATGGCTCTTTGGTCGATACTTTTGATGCGAGCTCCAATCCTTTCATATCAGGAACTTCCGCTAAAAGAGCTTTCAGTTCTTCGATTGATTTCCCGTCTGTTGAAATGGCCGCGTTCATGGCTCCGTGGTCGCGGATGTAGCTTACGAGAGCCCGTGTATCCACGTCTGAAATACAGATGAGATTTTGTTTCTCGAAATATTCCATCAGGTCCGATTCGGAATCAGGGCGTGAATGGTTGAAGCTGAAATTCTTGACAACAAGACCCGAAATCATGATTCTGTCTGCCTCGACTTCTTCGCCGTTCACACCGTAGTTCCCGATATGGGTATTCGTGGCAACCATGATTTGTCCAAAATAAGACGGATCGGTGAATATTTCCTGATAACCAGTCATTCCTGTATTAAAACAGACTTCCCCGAAAGTGGTTCCGGTGATTCCGATCGATTTGCCGTAGAAAACGGTTCCGTCGGCAAGGAGGAGAATGGCTTGTGGTCTGGTGTTGTACTTCATTCGTAGTAGTTATTGTTTTTTAAAGGACTCATGCTGTTCGCAAGCTCGGGTCATTAATGTTGTGCGTTGTAGTTGAGTAGTTCGTTATTCGATTGGAAAAAATCTCTAAGTTGTTAAGATCTGTGTGCATAGGCATAGCCCAAATCCCTTTTCCTAACGCTTACTTCCTTTTTCCGCTGCAAATTTACTCTTTTTTTCGGGTTGTGGAAAGCAGTTACAGGAATGGTTGTAATGGATGGCGCCTTTTGATTCCCAACACTTTCGTTCGTTGGGTAAGATCGACCATTCATCCGTCGAAATCCAACGTTGGTTCATTCGGCAAAAATAATATTGCCTGTTACTGAAACTTCGAGTAGTTTCGGCCGCAAATTTCCACAAACAAATAAAAACATCAATGAAATTAAAATTACGTTATGCACTGCTTTGCGCGGTGCTTGGACTCGGCTTGGTAAATCAATCAACCCATGCACAAGGTTTCGGGACAACTCCCACAAACTGGGGCGTACCTGCCGGAGGTGAAACCTATAGTGGCACGAACTACAGTTTCCGTTACATTGGCTATGTCACGGGTGCCGTGGATAATTTAGGCAGCCAATCCTGGACGGTCGCCGACATGAACGGTGATTCCAAACTGGACCTTGTAGTGTACAACGAGAACCAAGCTGACGGAGATGCTATGGTTTTCAGCCAAAACCTGAATCCGTACTGGAAAGTATATCTGGGTACGAGCAGCGGGTTTTCAACGACGGCCACCAACTGGGCACTGCCTCCGGGTGGTGAGAAATATAACGGCGTGACTCTGGGCTATCACGAGTTCAGTGCAGCGACGGGTACTGGTTATGACATTGGCAGCCAGTCTTATCAGCTTATGGATATGAACGGGGATGCCAAACCAGATATGGTAGTCTATGCCGAAAACATGGAACCTGGCATGCGTACCTTCTCCAACGGATCGAGCTTCTACTGGAAAGTATATCTCAACACCGGATCAGGGTTTTCGCAAACGGCTACCAACTGGACTTTGCCTGCAGGAGGCGAAAAGGACGACAACATAAATTACAGTTTCCGACAGATATCGGACCAGGCTTATCCAAACGATGACCTGAACAGCGAATCGTGGACCGTGATGGATATGAATGGCGATGCCAAACCGGATTTGGTGGTGTATAGTGCAAACGGGGCAGACGATGTACTGATCTTCAGCTCGGGCGCAACCAAATACTGGAAAGTTTTCCTCAACACCGGATCCGGATTTTCAACGACCGCCACCAACTGGAACATGCCTGCCGGCGGAGAAAAAGACAACAATATGGATTATAGCTTCCGTCACATTACGGACCAAGCCTATCCGAATGATGACCTGAACAGCGAGTCGTGGACAATAATGGATATGAACGGAGATTCCAAACCGGATTTGGTAGTTTATAGTTCAAACGGGGCAGACGATGTTCTTATCTTTAATTCCGGTGCTACGAAATACTGGAAAGTTTTCCTCAACACGGGTTCTGGCTTTTCAGCAACGGCGACGAACTGGACCATGCCTGCCGGCGGTGAAAAAGACAACAACACCGATTACAGTTTCCGTCACATCACCGACCAGGCCTATCCGAACGATGACCTGAACAGCGAATCGTGGACCGTGATGGACATGAATGGCGATGCAAAGCCTGATCTTGTGGTTTATAGTTCGAACGGCCCCAATGAGGTACTGATTTTTAATTCCGGTGCGACAAAATACTGGAAGGTTTTCCTCAATACGGGATCGGCATTTTCCACTTCCGCGACAAACTGGTCTATGCCGGCGGGCGGAGAGAAATACAATGGCACTGATTATAGCTTCCGAGCCATAGGTTATGCAACAGGCGCTGTCGATGATCTGGGAAGCCAGTCGTGGACTGTCATGGACATGAACGGCGACCACAAACTTGACCTTGTGGTGTATAATGAGAATCAGACCGCAGGCGACGAACTTATCCCGGGTTCCGGTTCAAACAAATACTGGAAAGTGTATCTGAATGGCGGAGTGTTATCCAGTCCTGAACAAGAATTGCAAGCGTCGCTGCTTGCCTATCCGAATCCGGTGAACGAGTTGCTGTATGTCAAGGCCGGGGCTGCGGTACTTGGCAAATCCTTTTCGATTTTCGACGGAAATGGACGCATGGTCTTATCCGGAAAACTATCAAATGAAATCAATACGATTGATATGAGCGGCGTTTCCCGTGGCATTTACTTTTTGAAAGTTGATGGAGAAGGAATTGCTTTGAAGGTGGTTAAGAGGTAGTTTATAGATGTGACTACTCAGTCGCGAGTAGTGTGAGACTTATTTATATTTGAGAAATTCGGGGTTCCTTTTGGGGACCCTGTTTTTTTTGCAGAGGTTCGGTGCGGCTTCGCCTTTTTTTGGACACGAAGACACGAAGGCGCAAAGGCACTAAGATTTCTTCATTTTTTTGAGTATGGCACGAAGGCCTTTCTGCTTCGCAGATTTGCACTGGAATTCGAGATTTCCTTTTTGCTACTGAGGTATGAGGATATGAAGAAGACGATCTGGCATTTTTTAAATTAAGGCAAGGAGCTTTTTCCTCGTTGCAGAAACCGGACTGAAACTCCACAGATACTTTTGTTGTAAATAATCCGTTGTAAATTTTTCACAACAGATTATTTACAACAAAATCAACGATATGAAATATCAGGATTCATTTAAAACGATGTTCGGGGCGAGCACCCATGATATGGCCATGATACTTGGCGTGACCGATGGCCAATATTCCATGTTTGATTGCGGCAAGCGGAATCTACCGAATGAAGAGCTTGCGTTGCTCGGCGAGATGCTGGCGCACATGAAAAAAATGCCAGAGTCTGGAACTCTGAACGGAAAACACCTGATACCTTTCCTTAAATCTGAGCTGGACCGTACTGAACGGCAGTATTACCTTACCATAAAGAAAATGGCCGCGGCCAAAAAAAAAGTAACTGCTACCGAAAAAGTAAGGCATTTATCCAGCCTCATCCTGGAAATGGCTGAACGGAATGACAAGAGGCGGCAGCCGATCCTGAATCCGTTTCACACACAGACGAAAGATTATTACTGGCAGAAACTGGAAATCGACCTGTTGCGGTTGAAACTGAAACTGGAACTTTTGGGCGAGGAGAAAAAAATACTCGAAGCCAGAATCACGGCGATTCAAGGCAGCCCAGAAGATGGGAAAGCGTAAAAAGTGCCAAGGGATAAAACAGATTACAATCAGATAGATCCGGCAATGGTTAGATTATCGACAACACAGTGCGGTCCGAATCTTCTTTCTGTTCGCGAATCCCGAAAGCCGGATTGAAAATAAATCAATCGACTTGGTTCGAACGAACTAAAACAAACCAGCGAAAGTTATCCGAAGAAATCATAAAAAAAGGGACAAACTTTCGCTTGTCCCTTTCTATCTGAATTGCCGGAATTACTCAGCAGATTCTTTTTTGTCGGTGTCATCTGCAGCCGGAGCCTCAGGAGTCGCCTCACTTGCAGTTTCAGCAGGAGCTTCGGCTACTGGAGTTTCTTCAACTACAGCTTCAGGTGTTTCCACTTCTTCCACTTCAGCAGCCGGAGCAGCTTCAGTTTTAGCGGCAGGAGCAGCAGCAGTTCCAGAAGTTTTTCCACCACGACGGCTTCTTGACTTCTTCACTTCTTTCTTACCTCCGTTGTACAGTTCGTTGAAGTCTACCAGTTCGATCATAGCCATATCAGCGTTATCTCCCAAACGGTTGCCCAATTTGATGATACGTGTATAACCTCCCGGACGGTCAGCTACTTTTGCAGCTACGTCGCGGAACAAATCCGTTACCGCATATTTGTTGCGCAGGTAAGCGAAAACGATACGACGATTGTGCGTAGAATCTTCTTTGGATTTGGTGATAAGCGGCTCAACGAAAACCTTAAGCGCTTTTGCCTTGGCAACGGTCGTGTTGATACGCTTGTGCTCGATCAGAGAGCAAGCCATATTTGCCAACATCGCTTTTCTGTGGCCGGTCTGGCGGCTTAGGTGATTGAATTTCTTTCCGTGTCTCATTACTATTCGTATTTAATCCAGGACGTGCCGGACTAGTCTTTATCTAATTTATATTTACTAAGATCCATTCCGAAGGTCAGGTTCTTGTTGGCTACAAGCTCATCAAGTTCCGTAAGTGACTTTTTACCGAAGTTGCGGAATTTCATCAGGTCGTTCTTGTTGAAGGAAACCAGGTCGCCAAGTGTATCTACTTCGGCTGCTTTTAAACAGTTCAAAGCACGTACGGACAAGTCCATGTCTACAAGTTTGGTTTTCAAAAGCTGACGCATATGCAATGACTCTTCGTCGTAAGATTCAGTCTGTGCAATTTCGTCTGCTTCAAGCGTGATGCGTTCGTCAGAGAACAACATGAAGTGGTGGATCAAAACTTTGGCAGCTTCGGTCAACGCATCTTTTGGTGCGATGGAACCGTCTGTCTTGATTTCGAAAACCAGTTTTTCGTAGTCGGTCTTCTGCTCGACACGGAAGTTCTCGATAGCATATTTCACATTCTTTACCGGAGTAAAGATGGAATCTGTAGCGATGGTTCCGATTGGTGCATTTTGCTTTTTGTTCTCTTCTGCAGGAACGTAGCCACGGCCTTTTTCGATGGTCAGCTCAAGGTTCAGGTTGATTTTGCTATCGATATTGCAGATAACCAACTCCGGGTTCAATACCTGGAAACCTGAAATGAACTTCTGGAAATCACCGGCAGTAAGCTGGTCTTTTCCTGAAACCGAAACCGTTACTGATTCATTATCCACGTCTTCGATCTGACGCTTGAAACGAACCTGCTTTAAATTTAGGATGATCTCGGTAACATCTTCAACTACGCCTGAAATGGTAGAAAACTCGTGATCTACACCTTCAATGCGTACCGAAGTGATCGCATAACCTTCCAAAGCGGAAAGCAGCACCCTTCTCAAAGCGTTACCAACAGTCAATCCGTAACCAGGTTCCAGCGGGCGGAATTCGAATTTGCCCTCTGAATCGGTTGAATCGATCATGATAACCTTGTCAGGTTTCTGAAAATTGAATATTGCCATAATTTGGACTCCTCAGTTTTTATTATTTGTTGTACAATTCGACGATAAGTTGTTCCTTGATGTTTTCAGGGATCTGAACACGTGCAGGAACAGAAACGAACGTACCTTCTTGAGTATCGTTGTTCCAGGTGATCCACTCATAAACATGAGATGAAGCTGCAAGAGAGTTCACGATGCTTTCGACAGATTTCGATTTCACGCGAACGGCAACTTTGTCACCTGCTTTCAAGTGATAGGATGGGATGTTTACCAATTCCCCGTTCACGGTGATGTGACGGTGGGAAACGATTTGGCGGGCAGCTCTTCTTGAAGGCGCGATTCCCATACGGAAAACCACATTGTCAAGGCGTGCCTCGCAAAGCTGAATCAATACTTCACCGGTAACACCACGTGAAGCAGCCGCTTTTTCAAACAATCCACGGAATTGTTTTTCAAGAATACCGTACGTGTACTTCGCTTTTTGCTTTTCCATCAACTGTACTGCATATTCAGATTTTTTACCTCTTTTTTTCGCCAGGCCGTGTTGTCCCGGTGGGTAATTTTTTTTCTCGAACGACTTATCGTCTCCGAAGATCGCCTCGCCGAATTTACGGGCGATTTTAGTTTGTGGACCAGTATATCTTGCCATTTCTAAATTTTTTGGATGCGCGGTTATGAATTCAGGTCTGATCCTCCGATAACCATCGGCGCTATCCGATTATACTTACTACTTTAATTGTAAAATTATACGCGACGTCTCTTTGGAGGACGGCAACCGTTGTGCGGCATTGGGGTAACGTCGATGATCTCTGTCACTTCAATTCCTGAGTTATGCAAAGAACGGATAGCGGATTCACGTCCGTTTCCTGGTCCTTTTACATACACTTTCACTTTCTTCAAACCTGCTTCCATTGCAACTTTGCTGCAATCTTCAGCGGCCATCTGAGCTGCGTAAGGCGTGTTCTTCTTAGAACCGCGGAAGCCCATTTTACCGGCCGATGACCAGGAAATAACTTCACCTTTCTTGTTTGTCAAAGAAATGATGATGTTGTTGAAAGTAGCACTTACGTGAGCTTCTCCAGTAGATTCTACTATAACTTTACGTTTTTTTGCTGTTGCTTTAGCCATTTCTACTTATTATTTAGTTGCTTTCTTCTTGTTCGCAACAGTTTTACGCTTACCTTTTCTGGTACGTGAGTTGTTTTTAGTGCGTTGACCACGGAGTGGAAGTCCAGCTCTGTGACGAATGCCACGGTAACAACCGATATCCATCAAACGCTTAATGTTCAAAGACGTCTCAGAACGAAGTTCACCTTCGATCTTGTAGTAAGAAACGGCGTCACGGATTGCTCCGATCTGGTCGTCGTTCCAGTCCTGAACTTTAATGTCTTCGCTAACTCCGGCTTTAGCCAGGATTTCAGCAGCACGGCTTTTACCAATACCGAAGATATAGGTCAAAGCGATAACGCCTCTCTTGTTTTTTGGGATGTCTACCCCTGCTATTCTTGCCATAATTAACCTTGTCTTTGTTTGAATCTAGGATTCTTTTTGTTGATTACGTATAATCTTCCTTTTCTGCGCACAATGATGCACTCTGCGCTTCTCTTTTTTACTGATGCTCTTACTTTCATATCTAGTAGCTTTAGTATCTATAAGTTATTCTTGCTTTGGACAGATCGTAAGGGCTCATTTCGAGTTTCACCTTGTCGCCCGGAAGCAACTTGATGTAGTGCATACGCATTTTTCCCGAGATGTGAGCGATCACGATGTGGCCGTTCTCTAATTCAACACGGAACATCGCATTCGACAATGCTTCGATGATGCTTCCGTCCTGCTCTATTGCTGATTGCTTCGCCATATATTAAGCTACCGCTTTTCTGTTTTTACCGCTTTTCATCAAACCGTCATAATGCTTGTTGAGCAGGTATGAATTGATTTGTTGAATCGTATCGATGGCAACACCTACCATAATGATCAGTGAAGTACCTCCGAAGAACATAGCCCAAGCCTGTTGTACTCCAAGATTTACGACAATCGCAGGGAAAATCGCAATCAGCGCCAGGAATAAAGAACCAGGGAACGTAATCAATGACATGATCTTGTCAAGGAAATCTGAAGTTTCAACTCCCGGACGGATGCCTGGAATGAAACCACCGCTTCTCTTAAGGTCATCGGCCATTTTGTTGGTCGGAACCGTGATTGCGGTATAGAAATACGTGAACAAAATAATCAATGAAGCGAAAACAAGGTTATACCACAATCCGAACATATTACTGAATGCACCTGCAATGGTTTGTGAAGTGTCCGATTGGGACAATCCGGCCAAAGCTGCAGGGATAAACATAATCGCCTGGGCGAAGATGATCGGCATTACACCGGCTGCATTCAGTTTCAAAGGAATCCACTGACGGTTTCCGTTGACATCCTGTTCAAAATCGCCTGAAACGGTTCTTCTCGCATATTGTACTGGAATCTTACGGACTGCCATTACAAGCAATACACAGGATATGATTACCAGCAACCAAACGATTACTTCGATAACAAGAATCATCGGCCCACCACCGTTATTGGTGATTGTAGATGTAAATTCCTGAAGGAAAGCCTGCGGCAGACGCGCAAGGATTCCAACCATGATCAAAAGTGAAATACCGTTTCCGATACCTTTATCGGTAATTTTCTCTCCAAGCCACATCGCGAAGATGGTCCCTGTTGTAAGGATCAACACAGATGAGAAAAGGAATGAGAACGAATCCAACGGCATAAGGAATGCATCTGCAGGAAGCGTACGGTGCAGGTTATAGATATAACCAGGACCTTGAACCAACGTGATGGCGATAGTAAGCCAACGCGTGATCTGGTTCAGTTTTTTACGTCCGCTTTCTCCTTCTTTCTGCAATTTCTGCAGGTAAGGAATTGCGATTCCCATGAGCTGGACTACGATCGATGCCGAAATGTACGGCATGATTCCCAGAGCGAAAACTGAAGCTTTTGAAAACGAACCTCCGGTGAACATGTCAAGGATAGATGCGATACCGTCTTTAGTCTGGCTTGTCAAAGCAGCCAAATGGGTAGGATCTATCCCCGGAAGTGTAACGTGAGCACCAAAACGGTACACCAGAAGCAGGCCCAACGTAAACGTGATACGGTTACGCAGTTCCTCAATCTTCCAAACGTTAGCTATTGATTCAAAAAATTTCTTCATCGTTTCGTTTCGATTACAATTCTACCGCTTCACCACCAGCAGCCTCGATGGCAGCTTTAGCGGAAGCAGTAAACTTATGAGCGCTTACTTTTAGTTTGGCTTTCAATTCACCACGTCCAAGGATTTTTACCACTTCATTTTTAGTAGCAAGGCGGCTTGATACGATTGTAGCGAAATCTACAGTATCTGTAACCACGTTGTTATCTACCAAAGCCTGAAGCGTATCAAGGTTGATTCCCTGATATTCCACACGGTTGATGTTCTTGAAACCGAACTTAGGCACACGGCGTTGCAAAGGCATCTGACCTCCTTCGAAACCAATTTTACGTGAATAACCTGAACGGGACTTGGCCCCTTTGTGACCACGTGCGGAAGTTCCGCCTTTACCTGAACCTTCACCGCGTCCGACGCGTTTGTTCTGGTTGTGGGTTGAACCTTCTGCAGGTTGTAAGTTACTTAAATTCATAACTATGGGTTATTTGGATTCCGTAACGGAAACCAGGTGTTTAACTTTATTGATCATCCCGAGGATTGCAGGATTCGACTCGTGCTCAACCGTTTGTCCCAGACGACGAAGACCCAAAGCCTCAAGGCCGAGTTTCTGCGTTTTAGGGCAGTTGATTTGACTGCGTACTTGTTTTACTACTAGTTTAGCCATGATTCCTGAAATTATCCTTTAAACACTTTTTCAAGAGAAACACCACGTTGTTTAGCAACAGTGTAAGCGCTTCTCATCTGTAGCAAAGCATCGAAAGTTGCTTTTACCACATTGTGCGGGTTAGACGATCCTTGAGATTTCGAAAGTACATCGTGGATTCCTACCGACTCCAATACGGCACGAACCGCACCACCGGCAATAACTCCTGTACCGTGGGACGCTGGCATCAAAAATACGCGCGCTCCACCGAATTTACCTTTTTGCTCATGCGGAACAGATTGTCCGGACAATGGGATTTTCACGAGGTTTTTCTTGGCATCTTCCACCGCTTTCGCGATTGCTTCAGAGACATCTTTTGATTTACCCAAACCGTGTCCTACGACACCGTTCTCATCACCAACGACAACGATAGCCGAAAATCCGAAGGCACGGCCACCTTTTGTCACTTTGGTTACACGGTTAACAGCTACCAGACGGTCTTTCAGTTCGAGTCCGCTTGGCTTAACCAGTTCTACGTTTTTGTATGTATGATACATGATTCTTAGAATTTAAGCCCGGCTTCTCTCGCGCCTTCTGCTAGTGATTTAATACGGCCGTGGTACAGGTTTCCTCCGCGATCGAAGGTAACTTCTGATATACCTGCCTTTTGTGCTTTCTCGGCAACTGATTTACCAACGGCATTAGCTACCTCGATAGCTGTCCCTTTGGCATCAAAGCCTTTATCTCTTGAAGATGCAGCCAGCAAAGTCACACCATTCACGTCGTCGATAAGCTGAACGTAAATTTCCTTGTTGCTTCTGAACACGGAAAGTCTCGGCTTAGCGGAAGTACCGTTCACGATTTTACGGATACGGAACTTGATTCTCTGTTTTCTTTCAGATTTAGTTAATGACATAATGCTGTTTATTAAGCTGATTTACCTGCTTTTCTTCTCAATACTTCTCCTACGAACTTGATACCTTTTCCTTTGTACGGCTCAGGACGACGGAACCCGCGGATCTTAGCGGCAACGGCACCCAAAAGCTGTTTGTCGTGGGAAGTAAGTTTGATGATAGGGTTCTTACCTTTTTCAGAGATTGTCTCAACTTTTACCTCCGGAGCAATGTCCATAACGATGTTGTGAGAGAATCCAAGAGCAAGATCAAGTTTTTGTCCGGCGTTGGACGCACGGTAACCTACACCTACCAATTCAAGTTCTTTTGTGAATCCGGTTGAAACACCGGTTATCATGTTGTTGATCAAAGCGCGGTACAAACCGTGTTTTGAACGTTGGTCTTTATCGTCGGTTGAACGCTCAACTACGACCTGGCCATCTTCGATTTTAACATCGATATCAGCAAACTCCTGAGCAAGCTGACCATTTTTACCTTTTACAGTTACGACTCCGTTTGCTACATCTACAGTAACTCCAGACGGGATCGCGATAGGACTTTTTCCAATTCTTGACATCGTTCTTCGTTTTTATAGATTAGTATACGTAGCAAATTACCTCACCACCGACATTGAGTTGCTTCGCTTGTTTTCCCGTCATAAGACCTCTGGAAGTTGAAACGATTGCAATCCCCAATCCGTTAAGGATTCGTGGAAGGTTCGAAGCACCGGCGTATTTACGCAAACCTGGCTTACTGATTCTCTGGATATCTTTGATAACCGGCTCTTTAGTGTCTTTGTCGTACTTAAGAGCAATTTTGATTGTCCCCTGGACTTTGTCCTCCTCGAATTTGTAGCTCAGGATATAACCCTGGTCAAACAGAATCTTGGTGATCTCCTTCTTTAAGTTAGAAGCGGGGATTTCAACTACTTTGTGGTTCGCTGCAACTGCATTACGAACACGCGTTAAGTAATCCGCGATTGGATCTGTATACATGAATATAAAATTGCGGAAACGGTTTTCGCTGACACCACATCAGACGAACCTGTATCCAATTAAAACTCTTTTTCAATAAGAGAAATTTTTATTGTAAGAAATTACTCTCTTACAATAAAAATTTAATCTTTTTCAAATAAAATTACCAACTGGCTTTCTTAACACCCGGTATCAAACCTTGGTTCGCCATCTCGCGGAAAGTAACGCGGGAGATGCCGAATTGGCGCATGTAACCACGTGGTCTTCCGGTTAATTTGCAACGATTGTGCATACGAACAGGAGAAGCGTTTTTCGGTAATTTTTGCAAACCTACGTAATCTCCAGCTTCTAACAAAGCTTTTCTTTTCTCAGCGTATTTTGCAACCGTTTTTTCGCGCTTTACCTCGCGGGCTTTCATTGATTCTTTAGCCATGTCTTAGTTCTTTTTAAATGGTAATCCTAGTTCAGCCAAAAGTGATTTTGCCTCTTTGTCGGTTTGGGCAGATGTCACGAACGTGATGTCCATACCAGAGATTTTGTTCACTTTGTCAATGTCGATTTCCGGGAAAATGATTTGCTCGGTAACTCCGAGGTTGTAATTTCCGCGTCCGTCGAAACCAGTAGCGTTGATTCCAGAGAAGTCACGAACACGCGGCAAAGCGGCAGTGATCAGACGATCAAGGAATTCATACATTCTTTCTCCGCGTAGGGTAACTTTAGCACCAATCGGCATTCCTTTTCTCAGTTTGAAAGAAGCAACGTCTTTCTTAGAGATAGTGGAAACTGCTTTCTGACCAGTGATTTTCGTCAACTCGTCTACTGCATAATCGATCAGTTTCTTATCTGACACAGCAGCACCTACGCCACGGCTAAGAACGATTTTTTCAAGTTTAGGAACCTGCATTACGTTCTTGTAACCGAATTCTTCTTTCAGGGCAGAGACAACACGGTCTTTGTACTCCTGTTTCAATCTTGGTGAATAAGCCATTAGATTACCTGATTTGATTTTTTAGAAAAACGAACTTTCTTGTCACCTTCCATGCGGTATCCAACTTTAGTAGTTGATTTTGATTTCGCATCTACCAACGCCAGGTTGGAAATATGAAGGGCAGCTTCTTTTTTAACGATACCACCCTGAGGGCTTTTTGCACTTGGCTTGGTATGTTTTGAAACCAGGTTCACACCTTCTACGATAGCTTTGTTTGTCAGTTTGTAAACACGGACAACTTTGCCTTCAGAACCTTTGTGGTCACCTGCGATAACGCGAACGATATCTCCTGATTTAATTTTCAGTTTTGTCATCATTGTACGAATTAAAGCACTTCAGGTGCCAGTGAAACGATTTTCATGAATTGTTTTTCACGAAGTTCTCTTGCTACCGGTCCAAAAACACGGGTTCCTCTCATTTCGCCTGCAGCGTTCAAAAGAACACATGCATTGTCGTCGAAACGGATGTAAGAACCATCGGCTCTTCTTACCTCTTTTTTGGTACGGACAACAACAGCTGTCGATACTGCGCCTTTCTTCACGTTTCCGTTCGGAGTGGCATCCTTGATAGATACAACGATCTTATCACCTACAGAAGCGTAACGACGTTTCGTTCCGCCCAACACACGGATAGTCAAAACTTCTTTTGCCCCGGTGTTGTCTGCTACTTTTAATCTTGATTCCTGTTGTACCATAATTACTTAGCTCTTTCAATAATTTCAACTAATCTCCAGCATTTGGTCTTTGACAATGGACGTGTCTCAGAGATACGTACCGTGTCACCAACGTTGCAGTCGTTTGTTTCGTCGTGTGCATGGAACTTTTTAGTCTTTAACACGAACTTACCGTATAATGGGTGTTTTACTTTCGTAGTCTGCGCCACAACAATAGACTTGTCCATTTTGTTTGACGTCACAACACCAATTCTTTCTTTTCTTAAATTTCTTGTTTCTTCCATCTTTCGGGCAGATTATTGTTGCTCTCTTTTAGCGATCTCAGTATTCAGTCTTGCAACTGTTCTTCTGAGGCTGCGAATTTGAAGCGGGTTGGCAATTGGAGAAAGAGCGTGTGCCGATGTCATATCTGCGTAAGCCTTTTTAGTCTCTCCAAGTTTCTCTTGCAACTGTGCTGCAGAAAGATCTTTTATTTCAGATTGTTTCATTTTTCTTTATCAGATTATGATTCAAAATCTCTTGCAACAACGAATTTGGTCTTCACCGGAAGTTTCTGTGCAGCAAGACGAAGTGCTTCTTTGGCAACTGCCAATGGAACTCCACCTACTTCAAACATGATTCTTCCTGGTTTTACAACGGCTGCCCAATATTCAACGGCACCCTTACCTTTACCCATACGTACCTCAAGAGGTTTCTTAGTGATAGGTTTGTCCGGGAAAATCTTAATCCAAAGCTGTCCTTCACGCTTCATGTAACGGGTTGCCGCGATACGGGCTGCTTCGATTTGGCGTGAAGTCAGGAACATTCCATCCTCATGCACCGATTTAATTCCGAACATACCATTTGAAAGTTCGTGCCCGCGTTGAGCCAGACCTTTCATTCTGCCCTTCTGTACCTTGCGGTACTTGGTTCTTTTTGGCTGTAACATTTTTTCTACTTAAGTCTTAAGTTAATTACTTTCTTTTACGAGGGCCACCTGGACGGTCTCCACCACGACGGTCGTTAGACCTGCGCTCTCCACGTGGAGCATCGCCGCCTTTACCGCCTGCTTTTTGTTGTTTGTCCATACCTACAAGCGGAGAAAGATCTCTCTTTCCGTAAACCTCGCCTTTCATGATCCATACTTTGATTCCCATACGACCGTAAGTCGTGTGAGCTTCTGCCAAAGCATAATCAATATCAGCTCTGAAAGTTGACAACGGAATACGACCTTCCTTGAAATTCTCGGAACGCGCCATCTCAGCACCATTCAAACGTCCTGAAATCTGAACCTTGATACCTTCAGCGTTCATACGCATAGAAGCAGCAATGGCCATTTTAATAGCACGACGGTAAGAAATACGGCTTTCGATTTGACGACAGATGCTTGATGCAACTAAAAAAGCATCCAGTTCCGGTCTTTTGATTTCAAAGATGTTGATTTGAACTTCCTTGTCGGTGATTTTCTTAAGTTCCTCTTTCAACTTGTCTACCTCCTGGCCGCCTTTCCCGATGATGATACCCGGACGGGCAGTGGTGATAGTAACGGTTACAAGCTTCAAAGTTCTCTCGATGATCACTTTTGACACACTAGCTTTCGATAAACGAGCATGAACGTACTTACGGATTTTGTAATCTTCGGCCAATTTATCGCCGTAATCGTTTCCTCCGTACCAGTTAGAATCCCAACCCCTGATGATACCAAGGCGATTCCCGATTGGATTTGTCTTTTGTCCCATGCTTACTTATGAATTAACTTGTGTGTTATCGGTCTGTCCCAAAACCACAGTAACGTGGTTGGAACGTTTTCTGATTCTGTGTGCACGACCCTGTGGTGCAGGACGAAGACGCTTCAGCATCATTCCTCCGTCTACGCGGATCTCTTTTACGAACAGCCCTGCATCTTCCATACTTGCATCAGGGTTTTTCGCCTGCCAGTTGGCAAGAACCGAAAGAACCAGTTTCTCAAGTTTGCGTGACGCTTCTTTTTGGCTGAATCTTAAAATATTCAGTGCATTCCCTACCTTTTGTCCTCTTACGAGGTCAGCTACCAGGCGCATTTTGCGAGGTGAAGTAGGGCAATTGTTCAGTTTACCAAAGGCCAACGACTTGTTAGCTTCTTTGATGGCTTCTGCTCTTTCTCTTTTACGAACTCCCATGACTTCTTATTTTTTACCTTTGTTTTTAGCACCTGCGTGACCACGGAAAGACCGTGTTGGTGAGAATTCACCCAGTTTGTGACCTACCATGTTCTCAGTAACATATACCGGAACGAACTGGCGGCCGTTGTGGACTGCGATAGTCTGCCCAACGAAATCAGGAGTAATCATTGAAGCGCGAGACCAGGTCTTCACCACTCCTTTGTTTCCTTTTTCGACGTTTTCCAGAACTTTCTTTTCTAACTTATAATGAACGAAAGGTCCCTTTTTTAATGAACGTGCCATTTCTTATTATTTCTTTCTGCGTTCTACAATATACTTATTGCTCGGATTAGCCTTAGCACGGGTTCTGTAACCTTTAGCCGGAAGACCTTTACGTGAGCGTGGGTGACCTCCTGAAGAGCGTCCTTCACCACCACCCATCGGGTGATCAACAGGGTTCATGGCAACTGGTCTCGTACGAGGACGACGGCCCAACCAACGTGAACGTCCAGCCTTACCTGAAACGACTAATTGGTGGTCAGAGTTGGAAACGGCACCAATCGTAGCCGAACAAGTCAAAAGAATCAAACGAGTCTCTCCTGAAGGCATTTTGATTGTAGCATATTTTCCGTCACGAGCCATCAATTGTGCGAATGTACCTGCCGAACGAGCGATAACAGCTCCTTGTCCTGGGCGCAATTCGATACAAGAGATAACAGTTCCCAAAGGAATTTTGCTAAGCGGCATCGTGTTTCCGATTTCCGGCTGCGCATCCGGACCAGACACTACTGTCTGACCAACCTGCAATCCGTTTTGAGCAATTACATACGTCTTGGCTCCATCTGCATAAAACAACAAAGCAATGAACGCAGTTCTGTTCGGATCGTATTCGATTGATTTCACAGTAGCAGGAACACCTTCCTTAGTACGTTGGAAATCGATCATACGATACCTTTTCTTGTGACCACCGCCTGTATAACGCATGGTCATTTTTCCTTGACTATTTCTACCTCCTGAGTTTTTTATCGGCGCTAACAATGAGCGTTCCGGCTTGTCAGTCGTGATAGTGTCAAAGCTATTCACAACTCTAAATCGCTGGCCCGGGGTAATAGGTTTTAATTTTCTAACTGACATGTTTGCCTATAATTAGATATTATTATAAAAATCGATAGTTTCTCCGTCCTTAACCTGGACTATCGCTTTTTTGTAAGCGTTGGTTTTTCCGCTGATCAATCCACTCTTGGTGTATTTTGTCGTGCGGTCCGGACGAACGTTCATGGTGTTGACTTCGGTAACAGTCACATTGTAAGCAGCCTCAACCGCTTTCTTAATCTGAACCTTGTTAGCCTTCTTGTCTACCACAAAACCGAAACGGTTTGAAAGCTCTCCCTGGCGGGTTACTTTTTCGGTGACGATTGGTTTTACTATGATACTCATCTCGTTCTTATTTGCTTAAATTCTCTACAATTCCTTCCAAAGAACCTTCCAAAAGCACAACATTATTTGCATTCAAAATAGCGTAAGTGCTTAATTCTGATGATGTTACGACATTAGAGGCTTTCAAATTCCGGGACGACAAATATACATTTTTATTTGCATCACCCAAGACGAACAACGATTTTTTGTTTTCTAACCCTAAGGCTTTCAAAACATTAATAAAATTCTTTGTGTTCGGGGCATCGAAATTGAAATCTTCAAGGACTACCAGATTGCTTTCCTGAACTTTCTGAGACAGCACCGACTTACGAGCCAGACGCTTCAGGTTTTTGTTCAGTTTGAAAGAATAACTTCTAGGACGTGGGCCGAAAATAGTACCACCACCTTTGAAAACCGGTGATTTTACAGATCCCGCACGAGCCGTTCCTGTTCCTTTTTGTTTCTTGATCTTACGAGTAGATCCGGTAACCTCTGCACGCTCTTTCGCTTTGTGCGTTCCCTGACGTTGGTTGGCCAGGTACTGCTTCACGTCAAGATATACCGCGTGCTTGTTAGGCTCTATACCGAAAACAGATGCATCCAGACTTACTGAACGGCCTGTTTCTTTTCCGCTGATATTTAAAACTTTTACGTCCATTACTTCTGAAGAATTAAATAAGAGTCTTTGTGTCCCGGAACCGCACCTTTAACAAGGATCAGGTTTTTGTCGGCAACGACTTTCAATACTCTTAGGTTTTGAACTTTAACATTTACACCTCCTGTTCTACCTGCCATGCGCATTCCTTTGAATACACGTGACGGATAAGAGGAAGCTCCCACAGAACCCGGTGCACGCAAACGGTTGTGCTGACCGTGGGTAGACTGTCCTACCCCGCCAAAACCGTGACGCTTAACAACACCCTGGAATCCTTTACCTTTTGAAACGCCTTGAACGTCTACAAATTCACCTTCTGCAAAAATGGAAACATCGATGATGTCACCCAATTTTTGCTCAGTTGCGAAATCCTGGAATTCAACGACTTTTTTCTTGGCAACCGTTCCAGCTTTCTTAAAGTGACCTGCGGCCGCTTTTGTGGAATGTTTGTCAGTCTTGTCATCGAAACCAAGTTGCAACGCTTCATACCCGTCGACCTCGTTGGTTCTGACTTGGGTAACCACGCACGGGCCAGCTTCGATCACGGTACAAGGAATGTTTTTCCCGTTCTCGTCGAAGATGCTGGTCATGCCGATTTTTCTACCAATTAACCCAGACATAAATACTAATTATTATTAAACATTGATTTTCAAATAGCCAATACGCTATTTTTTGAGCGTGCAAATGTAGAGATTACATTGTATTAAACCAAATATAATTCTAACATCTTGCTAATAAATAAATTTCTGAACTTCAATTATTTGTCGATTTGGATTTAAACCAGCGAAAACAAGTGTTTGAAACCAAATAGCAAGACGCACCTAAAACAATAGAAATCATCGGTTTAGTTATTGACTTTCAGAAATTTAAATTCCGATTAAGAAGTGAGAAACCCCTTAGTTACAAACCTTGCTTCCTTTGTTCCAAAAGAGCAATTTCTAACCGATAGTTTATCTGAAAATATTGTATTTGAGTATACAGTAGATAGCCCTGAAACCGTCTTTCCAATTGATTTTTTTTCCTTCCTGAAATGTCCGTCCGTAATAACTTATTCCAATTTCATAGAGCCTTAAACCTGGAATCCGGGCAATTTTCGCCGTTACTTCCGGTTCAAAACCAAATCTGTTCTCTTTTAATTTGACGCTTTTTATAATCTCGACCCTGAAAATCTTGTAACAGGTTTCGATATCGGTAAGATTCAGATTGGTAAGCATATTACTGAGGAACGTGAGGAATTTGTTCCCGATGCTGTGCCAGAAGAAGAGTATTCTGTGTGGCTTGCCTCCCATAAAACGGCTTCCGTAGACAACATCGGCAACATCATCGAGGATTGGTTTCAGCAACAGATTATATTCTCCCGGATCATACTCAAGATCTGCATCCTGGATCACGACAACATCGCCTGTACACTTTTCGATACCGGTACGAAGGGCCGCACCTTTTCCGCGATTTACTTCATGTTCGAAAAAACATATAGGCAAATCCGGATTCATTTCCATGTATGTCCTGATAGCCATTGCAGTGTCATCTTTACTACAATCATTAACAATAACTATCTCTTTGGAAAGACCGCCAATCAATTCGACCTGCTTTATCTTGTCAAGAATTTTATATACCGTCTTCCCTTCGTTATAAACGGGAATGATAATAGAAAGTTTGGAAAAAGCCATGTATCGCTTTAAAGTTAGGTCTTAATTAAACGACAAACGACCGATCGTTAAATCGGTCATTTGTTTTATTTGCATATAAAAAGTATCAGACTTTGATCTCAACTTCTACACCGCTAGGCAATTCGAGTTTCATAAGAGCGTCGATTGTCTTTGATGAAGAAGAGTAGATGTCGATAAGTCTTTTATAAGACATTACTTCGAACTGCTCGCGGGCTTTCTTGTTTACGTGCGGGGAACGCAATACGGTAAACAATTTTTTGTTCGTTGGCAAAGGAATAGGTCCTGTAACGACAGCGCCAGTGCTCTTTACCGTTTTTACGATCTTCTCAGACGATTTGTCAACGAGCATGTGATCGTAAGATTTCAGTTTTATTCTGATTTTTTGACTCATTTTCTTAAGAATTAGGCGTTACCTTTTGCTTTTTTGATTACAGCTTCGGAGATGTTCGAAGGAGTTTCCTCGTAGTGAGAGAATTCCATTGTAGATGTTGCACGTCCTGAAGAAAGTGTACGCAAGGTTGTCACGTATCCAAACATTTCAGAAAGAGGCACATCTGCCTTAATGGTTTTCGCACCGTTACGGTCACCCATGTCGTTCACCTGACCGCGACGACGGTTCAAGTCACCTACGATATCACCCATGTTTTCTTCCGGAGTGATAACCTCGATCTTCATGATTGGCTCAAGGATTACGGCTCCTGCAGCTTTCGCTACTTCACGGTATCCAAGTTTAGCAGCCAATTCAAAAGAAAGTGCATCCGAATCCACAGGGTGGAAAGATCCGTCGAGCAAAGTAACTTTCAAGCTGTCTACCTGATAACCAGCCAAAGGACCAGCTTTCATAGCTTCGCGGAAACCTTTTTCAACAGATGGGATATATTCTTTAGGAACGTTACCCCCCTTAACAGCGTTGATGAACTGCAATCCTACAGGAACTTTACCGTCAACTTCGTCAGCAGGCTCCAGTTTGAATACGATGTCACCGAATTTACCGCGACCACCGGATTGCTTCTTGTAAACCTCTCTGTGCTGAGCTGCCTTAGTGAAAGCTTCTTTATATTCAACCTGAGGCTCGCCCTGGTTTACTTCTACTTTGAACTCACGCTTCATACGATCAACAAGGATGTCAAGGTGAAGCTCACCCATACCAGAAATGATCGTTTGACCTGAAGCTTCGTCTGTACGAACGGTGAACGTTGGATCTTCTTCGGCCAGTTTAGCCAGAGCCATACCCATTTTATCAACGTCAGCCTTTGTTTTAGGCTCGATCGCGATACCGATTACCGGATCAGGGAATTTCATGGATTCGAGGATAATCGGGTGTTTTTCATCACACAATGTATCTCCGGTCTTAATATCTTTAAACCCGACAGCAGCTCCAATATCACCTGCCTCGATATACTCGATTGGGTTTTGCTTGTTGGCGTGCATCTGGTAGATACGCGAAATTCTTTCTTTGTTACCTGAACGCGTGTTCAATACATAAGAACCTGCATCAAGACGTCCTGAATACGCACGGAAGAAAGCCAGACGACCTACGAAAGGATCGGTTGCGATCTTAAATGCCAAAGCTGCGAAAGGCTCTTTTACATCTGGACGACGCAAGATTTTGGTTTGGTCTTCCTCTAACAAATCGGCATCGTCAGGAGAAATTCCCTGGATACCTTCTTTGTCCAATGGAGAAGGCAAATATTTACAAACGGCATCAAGCATGAACTGAACTCCTTTGTTTTTGAAAGAAGAACCAGCGATCATCGGTATGATAGCCATGTCCATAGTTGCAGCGCGCAACGCATTGTTGATCTCTTCTTCTGTGATAGATTCCGGATCTTCCATGTACTTGTCAAGCAGGTTTTCGTCGTAATCGGCAACCGCTTCGATAAGGATATCACGGTATTGTTTTACTTCGTCAACCATGTCAGCCGGGATTTCGACGATATCGAAAGTAGCTCCCTGGGTTTCATCATGCCATACGATAGCCTGATTCTTCACCAAGTCAACAACCCCTTTAAAGTCTGCTTCTTCACCGATTGGCAATGTGATAGCGACAGCATTTGATTTCAACATGTCGCGAACCTGTTGGCAAACTCCCAGGAAGTTAGATCCCTGACGGTCCATCTTGTTCACGAAGCCCATACGTGGCACGCGGTACTGGTCAGCAAGTCTCCAGTTAGTCTCAGATTGTGGCTCGACACCATCAACAGCAGAGAAAAGGAAAACAAGACCATCCAATACACGAAGCGAACGGTTTACCTCTACGGTAAAGTCCACGTGTCCCGGGGTATCGATAATGTTGAAGTGGTAAGATTTGCTATCAGCAGTTGGCTTACCTTGGTTTGTAGGGAAGTTCCATTCACAGGTTGTCGCAGCAGAGGTAATCGTGATACCACGCTCCTGCTCCTGCGCCATCCAGTCCATGGTTGCAGCACCATCGTGCACTTCACCAATTTTGTGTGACTTTCCGGTGTAAAATAGGATACGCTCAGTTGTCGTGGTCTTACCCGCATCAATGTGTGCAGCGATCCCGATATTTCTAGTAAATTTTAAGTCTCTTGCCATTTCCGATTAGAATCTAAAGTGAGAGAATGCTTTGTTAGCTTCTGCCATTTTGTGAGTATCCATACGTTTTTTAACAGCAGCTCCTTCTTCTTTTGCAGCAGCAAGGACTTCAGAAGCCAGCTTTTGGGCCATCGATTTCTCGTTACGGCGACGTGCATAAAGGATTAACCATTTCATCGCCATAGAGATCTTGCGATCTGGACGAATCTGCATTGGGATCTGGAATGTAGCTCCACCAACACGACGGCTACGTACTTCTACGTGCGGCATAACATTGGTCAAAGCATCTTTCCAGATTTCGAGTGATGTCTTTTCAGCATCTTGCTTCTTAGCCTCTACGATGTCGATTGCATCATAGAATACTTTGAAAGCGGTTGATTTTTTACCGTCCCACATCAAGTTGTTCACAAAACGTGTTACTAACTGGTCGTTGAAACGCGGATCCGGTAAAAGAGGTCTTTTCTTGGCCTGTCTTTTTCTCATTTCTTAAAGTTTTTTTTAGACGAACGACGAGTGTCTTAATGACGAACGAGAAACGCGAAACCGAAGTCCTTTGTCTTTCGTCTTTTGTCTTTCGTCAAAATTTTAAATTACTTTTTTGCGTCTTTCGGGCGTTTTGCTCCGTATTTCGAACGACGTTGTGTACGGCCTGCAACACCTGAAGTGTCTAATGCGCCGCGTACAATGTGGTAACGAACTCCTGGCAAATCTTTTACCCTTCCGCCCCTAACTAATACTATCGAGTGCTCTTGGAGGTTATGTCCTTCTCCAGGGATGTAAGCGTTCACTTCATTACCGTTAGTCAAACGTACACGCGCTACTTTACGCATGGCAGAGTTTGGCTTTTTAGGTGTTGTAGTGTAAACACGCGTACATACTCCACGTCTTTGAGGACATGAATCCAAAGCAACCGATTTAGACTTCTTAGTTATCTGGGTTCTTCCAGTTCTTACTAATTGTTGAATTGTTGGCATAATGTACTACTAAAATTTTCTTGTTCTAATAATCCCGCTTTTTACGGGGTTGCAAATGTAGCAATAAAAATCAATGAAACAAATCATAATTTATTAATTTTCAATCCGGTCTGTCTGCCAGTCAAACATTTAGCAAACACACGAAATGACTGAGGCAAATCTTTTGGCGCGAATTATCTGAAACCGATGTATTTTGCGTTATCAATTCCCAACCTGCATCCGTTTGAAAAAATTGGCTTTCCTGATCCTTGCATTCTGCATTGCAACTTCTTCGCGAAGCCAGCAACTGAAACTTAATGCCATCGGCCAGACTGAAAAAGAAACGGCCATCATCGACTCCATCGGATACGTGCGGGAATTCCCGAATGCCAAAACGCTTGAGGCCGAAGCACTCAAGATTCCATCGGCCTTACAACACATCGGTTTTTTCAATGCCAAATTGGAATCGTCCACAAAAACTTCCGACAGCACTTTTACCTATATATACAACTTTGGCAATCGGACCAAAAACATACATATATATATAGGTAAGAACCCTGAGTTGCAAAAGAACCTTTTTGCCGGTGAAAAAGACACTTTAATTGCGACTCCCGCATCTCTCGAAAACCTGCTCGATTCCAAATTAAAGCTGTTGGAACGCACCGGTTTTTCACTCGCAAAAATAAAACTCTCGAACATTCGACAACATGGAAATGAATTGTTCGCCGATCTGGATATCGATCCCGGAAAAACCCGCGTGTTCAATGATATTGTGATTCAGGGATATGATAAATTTCCCGAAGGCCACAAACGCGCCATCAAGCGATTGTATAAAAACCGTACGTTCAATCAGCAGACACTTCAGGAATTGTACACAGATTTCAATAAGTTCCGATTCATCAATCAGGTAAAATATCCCGAGATTTTGTTTACGACAGATACCACGAAGGTTTTTGTCTATCTCGAAAAATCAAAGCCAAGCCGGTTCGACGGACTTATAGGTTTTGCCAACGACGATGAAAATGCCAAAATTGTTTTCAGCGGTTATCTCGACCTGCAACTTGTGAATTTTGTCAATACCGGGGAAGAATTCAATCTCTATTGGAAAAGCGACGGGAAGGAACAACGCACATTCAATGTCAGCCTGGAATTGCCGTATATTTTCAAATCGCGTTTCGGAATCCGGGCGCAGCTGAATATTTTCAAACAGGACAGCACGTTCCAGAATACAAAAACATCGGCGGAACTCGGTTATTTTTTCAATTACAACACCCGCGTTTATTTAGGCTATCAAGCGACGGAATCAAGCGACATCCAGAACCAAAACAGCTTCTCGATCAACGATTACAACAATCAATTCCTTACTGTAGGCACAAGTTATGTGAATTATAAATCATCTGAATTCCTGTTTCCGGAAAAGACCAGATTGACCTTAAAGACAGGAATCGGATCACGCAAATCCAACTTGCAAAAAGATACTCAATTGTTCGCAGAAGCAGATTTGAGACATAATTTCTACCTCAATGAAAAGAACCTCGTCAACATACGAAGCCAGGATTTTTACCTGGCCAGTTCTGATTACACGATCAGTGAATTATACAGGTTCGGCGGGATAAATTCCATTCGCGGATTCAATGAAAACAGTCTGCAAGGCAATGCGTTGACTTCTATTTTGACCGAATACAGATATATCCTTGCCCCCAATTTATATGTGCATTCCATTTTGGATTACGGATATTATGCAGATGATGCCACAGGCAACTCCGGACGTTTGCTCGGGCTCGGTTTCGGATTTGGATTATTGACCAAAACTGGGCTTTTGAATTTAGTCTATGCGAACGGAAGCACTGGCGATCAGACCATAAAACTCTCAAATTCTGTAGTCCAATTATCGTTAAAAGCAAACTTTTAATCGGCAACTATTATGCATGCATAATATATTGGAAATCAATTCTTTACAATATCTTAACATTGAATTTTTTTCTAATAATAAGGTTTTTTGTTGCAAATAATTCATCAAATATTACATTATTCCCACATTAATCTTAATATTTAACTCTTTTTTCTATTTTTGCCCTCTAACTAACTCAACAATTATGAGAGCAAAATTGAAAAATTATCTTGCTTTGCTTGCTGTTTTACTCACACAGCTGGCTATTGCACAAACGCGCACCGTTTCTGGTGTGGTTAAGGACAATTCGGGCCTTCCGCTTCCGGGAGTAAGTATTGTGGTTAAAGGGAACACAACAGGTTCCATGACAGACATTGACGGTAAATTCACTATTGCCGCAGCAACAACAGATATTCTCGTTTTTACATTTATCGGCATGCAGGCCAAGGAGGTTTCGGCAGCAAATTCCACGTTAAATGTTGTTATGGCAGACGATTCTGTTCAACTTGAAACTGTTGTCGTCACTGCACTGGGCATTTCAAGGGATAAAAAATCCCTCGGTTATTCTTCTCAAAAGTTAGATGCCACGCAAATTAACCAGACCCCGACAAACAATTTCACCAACAGTCTTTCCGGTAAAGTTGCAGGACTTGAAGTGCGAAAAAACTCAAACTTTGGCGGTTCGACCAATATTGTTTTACGGGGGACAAAAAGTATTGGCGGAAACAACCAGGCTCTTTTAGTTCTCGACGGTGTGCCAATTACAAACACAAACCTGAATACTACCGATGCCGCAAGAGGCCGTGACGGGTTTGACTTTGGTAACTCCGCATCTGATATTGACCCGAATAACATTGAGTCGATTACGGTTCTTAAAGGTGCTGCCGCAACGGCTCTTTATGGAAGCCAAGCCGCAAATGGTGCCATAATGATCACAACCAAGAAAGGAAAACAGAATTCCGGCATTGGCATCAGCCTGAGTACCACGACATCTATGGGTATGATAGACCGGTCCACCTTTCCGAAATATCAAAAGGAATATGGACAGGGATACGCAGGACCGGACAGTTTTTACGGGGACGAAGAAACCGGCTTCATTACTCCAACAGGTGACGATGCTTCTTACGGAGTTGCCTATGACCCGTCTCTCAACGTGTACAATTGGAATGCATTCGATCCCGGAAACCCAAATTTCGGACAGGCAACCCCATGGACTGCAGCTAAAAATGACCCTTCGAAGTTCTTTCGCAAATCATTCGGAGCCGTCAATAGTGTAAATATAAATTCAGGTGACGATAAAGGAACTTATAATTTCGGCTTTACCAACAACTACGAAACAGGGACGTTGCCAAACAGTCAATTGAACAAGAACACGGTCAATGGAAATTTCAGTCGTCAACTTCATGAAAAATTGCGTACTACTGCTTTTTTCACATATTCAGATCAAACCGTAATCGGACGTAACAATGTTGGTTATGGCGATAACTTCATGACAGGATTCCGGCAATGGTGGCCAACTAACGTCGATATACTTGAACTTCGCGATTCCTATTTCCGGGAAGGCACTAACGCCACCTGGAATTATGAAGACCCTACTGCCGGAAAATTTAATCCATATTACTGGAACAACCCTTATTGGGATCGGTATGAAAATTATTCTTCAGATGACCGCAACCGTTTCATTGGCGGCGGAAATATCAGTTATGATATTTTCAAAGGATTCAATGCTTTGGCACGTGTAACCGTTGAATCAAGCAATGACCGCCAAGAACTTCGCAAAGCCGTAGGAAGCCATGCGGAAGAATTCGGACTGCAGCAACTCAGCGAAACCAGCGGATACAATTTATACACCCGCAATTTCCTTCAGACGACATATGATTTCATTTTGACGTATGATACCAGATTCTCTGAATCAATAGGTGCAAAATTCCTGGCCGGAACAACTTTTATAAAAGCTAAGGTGGATTCTTTTGAAGGTTCTACAACCGGCGGCCTTGCGGCGGCAGGAATCTATACATTATCAAATTCAAATGTATTTGTCGCGCCAGAAGAAGAAGAACTGAACTATAAAAAATTCGGGGTCTACGGACAGGCTTCGTTAGACTGGAAGCAGACGCTGTTCGTTGAGGGTACATATCGCGTAGATAGCTCATCGGCACTTCCTGTGAATAACAACACGTACGATTATTACTCCTTTGGCGGAAGTTTGGTTTTCTCCGAATTCATCAAAAAAGATTGGCTTTCACTAGGAAAAATCCGGGCAAATTACGCTGTTGTCGGTAATGATCCGGCCTACGGGCGCTTGGGTGCGAGAAATAACAATGGCCTTGTTGACAGCTATCCGTCATTTGGAAACAGTTCCGTATTTGTTGAATTCGACAAACTGAAGCCTGAGAAACAAAAAACCACAGAATTCGGTGTGGAACTGGCTATGTTCAAACGCCGCATAAGCATTGATGCATCTATTTACAAATCAAATACATTAAACCAGATCATCAACGTCCCACAATCTACTTCGACCGGATTTTCCACGTCACAAATCAATGCAGGTGAACTCCAGAATAAAGGAGTAGAAGTTTCGCTTACGGTAGTTCCGGTAAGATACAGGGATTTCGAATGGAGCATCACGGCAAACTGGTCTAAAAACAAGAACGAACTGATCAAATTAGATGAAGGCCGTTCGAATCTCCAGCTTGCCACATTCCAGGATGGCGTTTCACTGAATGCAACCGTTGGCCAACCTTACGGAACGTTGCGTGGCACCGATTACGTGTATGACGATAACGGGAATAAACTTGTCGGTGATGACGGATATTATCTTACGGCAGATGATAAAGTTATCGGAAACATCCAAGCCGACTGGATTGGCGGATTATACAATCGTTTTTCTTACAAGGGAATTTCTCTCGGTGTTTTGATCGACGTAAAAAAAGGAGGGGATTTATTCTCACTAGATCAGGATTACGGATTGTACACAGGATTGTACAGAGAAACTGTCGGCAATAACGACTTGGGCAATCCTGTAAGAAGCCCATTGACCGATGGTGCAGATTCAGGAGGTATCATTTTACCCGGAGTCAACGAAACAACAGGACAGCCGAATGACGTCAGGATCGATGCTTCTTATGCAGGTGGGGCGTTCGGAAACGGCACACGCCCTACAAAAGCCTTTATTTATGATGCCTCTTATGTTAAACTCCGTGAAGTGGCCCTTACGTACAGTTTCCCCGCCGAAGTACTCAAACGTACATTTTTACAGGGATTATCTGTAAGCCTGACGGGAAACAACCTTTGGATCATACACAAAAATCTCCCGTATGCCGATCCCGAAGCCGGGAACTCATCCGGAAACATCCAAGGCTACCAATCTGGGGTAATGCCTTCCGAAAAAGTATATTCCATGAATGTAAAACTCAACTTCTGACATGAAAAAGATATTATATAGTGCCTTCGCAGCAAGTTTGCTGTTTGCTTCATGCGAATTTAACGAGGGCGATAACGACAATCAGGATGCATTTTATGAAGTGCCACCTGAAACATTGCTTACAAACGCAGAGAAGCAACTGGCCGACATTGTGTCAACCCCAAGTGTAAACCTGAACCCAATGCGCTATTTTGACCATTATTGGGCACAGACTACGTATAATACGGAGTCACGCTTCAGTTTTGCAAGCCGCTTGGTAACCGATAATTTCTGGAACGAACTATTCCGCGATGTACTTGGAAATCTCCAGTCGTCCAAAGAATATATCGAAACCCAGGAAGCTCCGGATGAAATTGATCCCGCCGCATGGGAAATCCAACGTACCAATAAGCTTGCTATCATCGATATTTTACAGGTATATGCATTCCAGGTGCTGGTAGATACATATGGTGACATTCCGTATACAGAGGCTCTTAACCCACAGGATAAACTTCCTGCATATGATAACGATTCCGATATTTATCCTCAACTTATCGAAAGACTGAATGCCGATATCGCCGCATTCGACGATTCCCAGCCTTCATTTGCCACGGGCGAATATATCTATGAAGGTGACATTGCTTCATGGATAAAATTCGCAAATTCGCTTAAGTTGAAACTCGGGTTGAATCTTTCCGACGTAAACCCGGCATTGGCTCAAAGCACTATTGAATCTGCCGTTACAGGTGGTGTAATTCAGGCAAATTCCGAGAATGCAGCTTTCAGGTATCCGGCTTCGGCTCCAAATTACAGTGCACTTTACAATGAACTTGTTGCGAGCGGACGCATAGATTTTGTAGCTGATGGAGTATTTCTTACAGCACTTGAAGAAAAAGAAGACCCAAGGCTGAATGTGTATTTTGCACCTAATGGAGATGGTGATTTTGTGGGAGGAGTTCTGGGTGCTTTAAATACTCCCACGAGCGAATTTGCACAAATTGGCGATGTTTTGAAAGAACCGGACTTACCGGCTCAACTCATCGAAGCTACAGAAATAAGTTTCTATCTTGCCGAAGCGGCCGCCCGTGGCTTCAGTGTAGGAAATTCAGATGAGTTCTATTACAACCAAGCGATTACGCAAAGTTTTGAATTTTGGGGAGTTAGCGGGGCAGATACATATCTTGCGCGTACGGATGTTGCCTATGCGACTGCTGACGGAGATTTCAAGCAAAAAATAGGAATGCAAATGTGGTATGCGTTTTTTAATCGCCCAAGTGAAGCATGGAATTCATATCGCCGCCTCGATTATCCGCAACTCGAAGCCCCATCCAACGCCTCAACCGCAGCCGATGGAGAAATTCCAAAACGTTTGTATTACCCAATCAACGAACAAACCGTCAATACGGACAACTACCAGGCAGCAGTAGAAGCTATTGGAGGTATTGACCGTATGCGTATCCATGTTTTCTGGGATGTAGTTACAGACTAATGTTTGAGTTAGTTTTTATTGAAAAACCATCGGCATCAACCGATGGTTTTTTTTATCCTACCTTTGCCTCATGGAAAACGAACAGCATATATTCGGCATACGTGCCATACTCGAAGCCATCCGCAACAAACAGGAAATCGACAAGGTTTTTATACAGAAAGACGCTCAGGGCGACCTGATGCGGGACTTACACAAAGCCATCAAAAAAGAGAACATCAATTTCTCTTACGTGCCTGTTGAAAAACTGAACCGGTTCACGAAACTCAATCACCAGGGTGCCGTAGCTACCATTTCCCCGGTTAAGTTCCACGACATGGAATCATTAATAACACAAGTTACCGAATCCGGAAAAATGCCATTGTTCCTTATCCTCGACCAACTCAGCGATGCGCGTAACTTTGGAGCTATCATCAGAACCGCCGAATGTACTGGTGTCAACGGCATTATTGTCCAAAAAGCCGGTTCCGCTCCTGTGAATGGTGACACGGTAAAAACATCTGCGGGAGCCGTTTTCAATGTTCCCATCTGCAAAGTCGAACATATAAAAGATGCCATTTTTTACCTTCAGGGTTCAGGCATAAAGACCGTGGCCGCAACCGAAAAGACGGAATCGAGCATTTACGACATCAACTTCAAAGAACCCGTCGCCATCATCATGGGTTCTGAAGACCGCGGAATCAATCCGTCCGTGCTTAAAATTGTAGATGAAAAGGCAAAATTGCCCATGTTTGGGAGTATCGGGTCGCTCAATGTTTCGGTGGCTTGCGGGGCTTTCCTTTATGAGGCCGTCCGCCAAAGAGGCTAATTTATTATTTATTGTTATTTTTATTTTTATGGCAAACCTGTCTTGAGGCTATAACCGATTAGTTTATCTGATTATTTTGGAGCTTTTTCCCGCTGGCCCGCTACTATCTTTTTGCGCTCAAGAACGCGGCAAAAAGGATAACCGCTCGCATCGGGGCTAGGCAATCAGGTTTCCGAATCTTCCTTTGCCTTCGGAACAAACGTATAAATAACCCTGAAAGGATCTGTACTGACAGGCTCATCATCCAAAATTTCGGGCTCAGGCGGCGGCGGATTCACGAAATTCCCGTTCTCGTCGAATCGTTTCATAAAGGCATCTTCTTTCGGGTTGAAATCAGGTTTTTGCCAATCATATTTGAGCATCTCTTTATACTCAGGGGTCTTGAAAACGAAAGCGAAAACCAGTCCGGCAAGGAATCCGCCTAAGTGTCCTTCCCATGAAATCTGTTCTTCGACTCCCGGAAAAACATACCAGATCATTCCGCCGTAACTCAAAATCACAGCAAGTGAAAGTGCTACCAGCCGGTAATATTTAGTAAAAATCCCTTTGAAGAAAATAAAGCTGAACAACACATAAATGAGTCCGCTGGCACCCAAATGATAGTCCTGCCGGCCAAAAATCCACGTAAAAGCACCCGAAAACAAAATCCCCAAAAAAACAACCTTGAGCGAGACTTCTCGGTAGAAATAAATCAGCGCCGCCATCAACACAAACAGCGGAACAGAATTATTGGCAATATGGCTCAGACTTCCGTGTAAAAAAGCACTTGTGAAAATTCCCGGCAAGCCTTGTACGCTTCGTGGTAAAATGGCCAGAAAATGTAAATCGAAGTTGAACCAATCTTCCACAAAAAACACCAGCCACAAAAAACCGGTGAACAGTAATGGAAATAAGATTACTGAAGGCGTATACTTAAAATAATTTTCGTTCATGGCGTAAACAGTTTGGTTTGGCATAGGGGCCTGTCAAAAAAATGACCAAATAAAAAGTAGTGCAATTTTGTCAGGCGCCATAAAAGTCGATAGTTTATTATTTATTTTTATTGTTTATTCCACGCCTCAGTAAATAATAAAAATAATCAATAAATATTTTTTTTTGGAAGCTCCATTAGCCGAACGCGTCCGCCCGCAACGCCTCGAAGATTACATCAGCCAGGAACACCTTGTAGGCCCGAATGGTTCGCTTACGCTGCAAATTTCGCGTGGCATTGTCCCTTCGCTTATTTTTTGGGGGCCGCCCGGAACCGGAAAAACAACGCTCGCACAAATCATCGCCCAGCAATCGGGACGGCCTTTTTATGTACTCAGTGCCATTAACGCAGGAGTAAAAGACGTACGCGACGTCATCGACAAAGCCAAACAGTCAGGTGGCTTGTTCACCGCAAAAAATCCTATCCTGTTCATTGACGAGATTCATAGGTTCAGCAAATCACAACAGGATTCTTTGCTGGCGGCCGTTGAAAAAGGTTGGGTCACGCTAATTGGTGCCACGACCGAAAATCCGAGTTTCGAAGTCATCCCGGCTTTACTGTCGCGATGTCAGGTTTATATATTGAACCCGTTTTCACGTGAAGATCTTGAAGCCTTGCTCCAACGCGCCATCAAAACCGACACCTTCCTAAAAACAAAAAAAATAAAGCTCAAGGAAACCGAGGCCTTGTTGCGATTATCGGGTGGCGACGGCAGAAAATTGCTCAATGTTTTTGAACTCGTCGTAAATGCTACGGGTGGCGACAGTATCACAATCACAAACGAATCGGTACTCAGGATTGCCCAACAAAATACCGTATTGTACGACAAAACGGGTGAGCAGCATTACGATATCATCTCGGCATTCATCAAATCGATGCGTGGCAGTGACCCAAACGGAGCGGTTTACTGGCTGGCCCGAATGATCGAAGGCGGTGAAGATGTAAAATTCATTGCACGAAGGATGCTCATCCTGGCCAGTGAAGACATTGGCAACGCAAACCCGACGGCATTGGTCATTGCGAACAATACGTTTCAGGCAGTTACTACAATCGGTTATCCGGAAAGCCGCATCATTTTGAGCCAATGTGCCGTTTATCTTGCCACATCACCTAAAAGTAATGCGAGTTATGAAGCTATCGGCAAAGCCCAGCAATTGGTTCGCCAGCACGGAGACTTGCCGGTTCCGTTGCATCTGCGCAATGCGCCTACAAAACTCATGAAAGAACTGGGTTACGGAGACGACTACAAATACGCCCACAGTTATGAGAATAATTTTGTGGACCAGAATTTCCTTCCAGACGAAATTTCCGGCACAAAAATCTACGATCCGGGAAATAATTCACGAGAGAATTCAACCCGCGAATTCCTCAAAAATCGTTGGAAAGACAGATACGGCTATTAAAACTTGATCTTGACCTGCTCCGTGGAAAGCTGTCCGTCTTTGTAAAATTCAAACGTCCAAACTCCATCTTTGTTGATCAAAGTCCCTGAAACATCACCTTTCTGGGCCATGAAAACTTCGCGTGAAGATGTCTTCTGTAATTTGAAAACCACCGATGGCGTTGTATCTACCAGCTGATACCCATTTTCGGTCGGCTGTGCGAACAGGGTATTTTTGTCGACAACTACAGGAACCGCAACACTTTGAGAAGAAACGACAGCTGTAGCTGCTTTTGGAGCATTTGTCAGTTGTGCATCAGTCACTGGTATTTTGGTTCCATCGTATGCATAACCAGCCGTTTCAAAAGATTTGAATGCATTGGAAAGTGCTTCACGATACGCTTTTGGATATTCCTTTATACGTGATGTCCCTTCTTCTGAAGTATATAAAATATTACCAAGGCAATCCTTGAACTGGACTATGATTTTAGTGGTGAACATATTATTGTCTTCCAGCAAATTCACGTATACCTTGCCGCATTTACTTCCCATGGCTTCCATCGGCATGTCTTCGTCGTCGAGATAAGCTTCAAATCCATATTTGTGCAGATGCATTTTGGTATACGTATTCAACATATATTGATCGCGCTCTTTCAAAAACGAAAATTTGGCAGGAACCACAGCATATTTATATTGGTTCAACGATGGTTTGACCTGGGCCGATACAACTGCAAACAACAAAAGCCCAAACACGGTAATCATATTTTTCATTACAGATAATTTTTTATTTCAGACAAATCCCTGATATGGCATAAACCATCAGGCGTAACTTTTTCTTCCGGATCGAACCAAATAGCCGACATCCCGCAATTGAGCGCCCCGGCAACATCAGCTTCAGGGCAATCGCCTATCATGACACTTTGGGCGGAAACCGTTTTGGCATCGTTCAAAGCAAATTCATAGATGCGTTTATCCGGTTTCTTGAAACCCGCACGCTCCGAGTCGGTAACGGTTGCAAAGTACGGCGCGATACCTGAATTTTCAAGTTTTTTTTGCTGGACGGATGCAAAGCCATTCGTGATGATATGGAGTTTATATTTCGGCTTCAGATACTCGAGAAGTTCCAGCGCATTCGGCTTCAAATGATTGTTCGACGGAAGCAACTCAATGTATCTGTTCGAGATTTCTTCCAATTCAGAATCATTCAGCAGAACACCCAATTTGGCAAAACTCGACCGCATTCTCCCAAGCCTCAATTCCTGCTGGCTGACTTCATTTCTTTGGTATCTGAGCCAATATTCGCGGTTGATGGGAATGTAAATCTCCAAAAAATCTTCAACCGGAATCTCTGGAAATCTTTCTGCCAAAACTTGTTCAAAAGCAATCGCCGAATTCCTTTCAAAATCCCACAGTGTATGATCGAGATCGAAAAAGACGTCGGTTATGTTATGATTTGGTTTCACTGATGACAAAGATACACAGGAATTATATCAGAGCAGGCCTTCGTCTGAAAAACTGTAATACGCCGTTTCGGTCACGATGACATGATCGAGCACTTTAATATCGAGGTTATCACCCGCAAGCCTCATTTTGCGCGTGATTTGTTTATCGGCATCGCTTGGTTTGAGCGAACCCGACGGATGATTGTGACATAAAATAATCCCGGTTGCCCCGAATTGTAAAGCCGTTTTAAACGCCAAGCGCACATCGACGACCGTTCCGGTGATCCCGCCTTTTGAAAGCTGGTGCCGATGCAAAATCTTGTTGGAATTGTTCAGGTACAACAACCAGAATTCCTCGTGCGGCAATTCACCTATGACGGGTTGCATCAACTCAAAGACATCGCGGCTCGATGAAATTTTGGACAATTGGCGCGATTCCGATTCACGGCGTCGGCGGCACAATTCCATGGCTGCGGAAATGGCGATGGCTTTTACCGGCCCGATTCCTTTGAAAGCCACAAGTTGTTCGAGCGAAAGCGCCGACAATTCATTGAGGTTGTTATGTACCGATGATAAAATGCGTTTACTCAGATCGACGGCCGATTCCTTTGACGAACCGGAACCGATGATGATCGCAATGAGTTCGGCGTCGCTGAGTGCGGACTTGCCTTTAAGTTGGAATTTTTCGCGCGGACGGTCGTCTTCAGACCAATGGCGGATTGGAAACGGAGTAGTTTCGGACATGGCGTATACGGTTTTAAATGGCGTAAAATATAATTGGATTTCAATGCGTTATGATTTCGACCCAACCGCTAAAATATGAAATTATTCGTTTGTTCGATAGTCGCGTTCCGTTTGTTCTTCGTGACTCCTGATTTTGCAGACAGACTTTCCAAAGCTGCCGTTTCGATTGCAGACGATACGATTGTTTATGACGGCAAGTACACCAAAATTCCGTATCCGAACGGTGACGTTTCTAACAAAAAAGGTGTTTGTACCGATGTTGTGATCCGCGCTTACAGGAAACTCGGAATAGATTTACAGCAAAAGGTTCATGAAGACATGGCTGCGAATTTCTCCAAATATCCCAAAACCTGGGGCCTGAAAACGACCGATACGAACATCGATCACAGGCGCGTCCCGAACCTTCAGGTATTCTTTACGAGAAAAGGACAAAGCCTTGGCGTTTCAAAAACAGCTTCAGGCTACAAACCCGGTGATTTGGTGACATGGATGATAAACGACAAGCTGCCGCATATTGGAATCGTGACGCATTTAAAATCTGCTGACGGTAAACGGCCGCTGCTGATGCACAACGTAGGCGGCGGACAGGTGCTGGAAGATTGTTTGTTTGCTTATGAAATTACCGGACATTATCGTTATGTTCCAATCGGATACTGAAGCCTAGCCCCGATGCGAGTGGAAACGCACCGGCTTTAACGAGGTGTTTTTGCCGGCACGCGCAGAGCGACTAACAGAAGCTCCTGCGCGGCCATGGAAAAACCGGAGTTAAAGTTGGGACGTTAAAACGGGCAGCGGGAAATTGCTTCAAAAAAGTCTGAAAAGTCCGGAAAGTCGGGAAAGTTTTGAGTTGACTAAAAGACAAACATATTTTTCGCTGCTTTCAACTTTATGAACAGTGAAAGAAAACTGTCATTGCACTTCTCTTTGCAGACTTTCCGGACTTTCCGGACTTTCCCGACTTTCCAGTCTTTCCCGACTCCCAACTCATTCCACAACCCCAATGATTACCCCAAAATCGCCGTCGGTTTGTACCCAATTCTTTTCCGGCACGTACATTCTGGAAACGAATCCATCCAGATACAAAGCATTTTTACAGCCGAGGTCTTTGAAATATTCGGCAAAATCATAAAAATTGACTTCTTTTTTGGAGATGGCAAAAATTACTTCCACATTTGGCAAAATCCCGACGCCATTGCGAATGTTCAGGTTGGTTGAGCCTTTCTTGAATTCGGGATGGATTTCACCGTTTATGACAAGCATGGGCCCGGATTGGGTTGCGAATTTTATTTTATTTGAAAAATGAAAATTAGCCGTTGTCTGGATTTGGGCTTCGTTGTTTCCCGAAATGAAAAATACGCCGTTTGGTTTCAGATAGAAATTTCCCGATGCAGTTGCCGTATCTATTCGGGTGACGATTTTTCCATCCTGAATAAACAAGCCCTGAGGCGAACGATCTTTTTTGTACATACCGCCGTTGGTTGCAAAAAGCAGTTTTTTCTTTTGGCTTTCAATTGAAGTTTTCAGGTTTTGAATGCTGCCGAAATTTTGACCGTTTTGGCTTTTGTAGAAGAACTGGATGTTTTTGGCTTCGGTTATGTACGATATGAATCGGTCGTCAGGTGATTTGAAAACGGCAAACGAGACAGCCAGTAAAGCTATCAAACTTAAAATTGCCGTCAGTTTATATCTATTCATTTTCAATTTGCTTTTTTGACACGAAGGCTCAAAGACACTAAGTCGCAAAGGGAATTCTTTCAAGACACAAAGCAATGCTTCTTATTTGAAGGCCGGAATTTTGTAGTGAAGTTGCGTCTTTCGATCTCCCGAGCTTTTCCGACTTTCACAAGCTTCCGATCTCCCGATCTCCCGATCTCCCGAACTTTCCCGAACTAAATCAACCCCTTAACCTCATCAAAATTCAACCCTCCGTAATTCCCTGAACTCATAAGCAGCAAAGCAATCCCTTCTGTCCCGAATTTCAAATGCTGCAAAAATTCCCGGAATGATTCCGGATTTGTGTAAATAATCAGGTCTTCTCGCTTAAAGGCCTCGCCTATTTGCTGTGCCGATATTTCTTCGAGACGTTTGATCTTGACGGCTTCGGGCGAATAGAAAACCACGGCGACATCGGCGGCATCAAGCGCACCTTCGTATTCCTTGAGGAATTCGGGATTGAGGCTGCTGTACGTGTGCAATTCAAGACAGGCAATGAGTTTCCTGTCCGGATATTGTTCCTTGAGGGCTTTGGTGGTGGCGGAAACCTTGCTCGGCGAGTGCGCGAAATCTTTGTAGGCAACATTTCTGCTGTTTTCGGCAATTTTCTCCAGACGTTTTGAAGCACCTTTGAAACTCGCGATGGCTTCGTAAAAATCAGCTTCATCCACGCCCATGGCCTGGCAGATCCATTTGGCTCCGGCGAGGTTGTTCAGGTTGTGTTTACCAAAAACTTCTATCGGCATTGGGCCTTCGGGCGTTTCGAGCAAAGTCACGCCGTTTTCGACTTTGTAATTCGGGGTTTCGTATGGAATTTTACGGATGGGGTTTGTGGCAGATTCCGCTACTTTTTTGACTTCCGGATCTTCTGAATTATAAACCAGCATACCACCGTTGGTGATTTTGGCAACGAAGATTTCAAATTGCTCCACATAATTTTCAAACGTCGGGAACACATTGATATGATCCCATGCTATGCCCGAAATGAGGGCGATATTTGGCTGATACAAATGGAACTTCGGACGCAGATCTGTAGGTGAAGACAAATATTCGTCTCCTTCCAAAACAATAAAATCATTTTCCTCGGTCAGATGCACCATAGTATCAAAACCTTCCAATTGCGCACCTACCATATAATCGACGTCACGGTTGTTGTAGTGCATGACGTGAAGGATCATCGAAGTAATCGTCGTCTTTCCGTGTGAGCCACCAATTACGACGCGGGTTTTATGCTTCGATTGCTCGTAAAGAAATTCCGGATACGAATAGATTTTGAGTCCCAATTCCTGGGCTTTCAACAATTCCGGATTGTCCTGTTTGGCATGCATCCCGAGAATTACTGCATCGAGATTTTCGTTTATCTTTTCCGGAAACCAGCCCATTTCTGCCGGCAATAATCCTTTTTTCTCCAGCCGTGTTTTGGAAGGCTCGAAAATAGCATCGTCGCTACCTGTGATTTTGTATCCTTTGTGATGGAGTGCGAGGGCAAGATTATGCATGGCGCTTCCGCCGATAGCGATGAAATGGATGGTCATATCAGTTTTTTGTGATTTTGGAAATATTGTTTTTCAAAGCATCTGCTTTTGCAATTTCCTTATTCTTAGTATAAAGTTCGATTAATTTTTGCCTGGCAACGCCCGATTTGAATTTCGCGATGGCTTTCAGGTATACTGCTTCGGCTTGTTTGTCTCGTCCGAAATAAACAGCGATCCGTGCTTTGGCAAGCATTCCGTCAACTTCTGAAATAGCTGAGAGTTGAGAGGCATATTTGGTCGCTTTGGCTTCACTTCCACCCAGAATTCCGGGAACCTGCAGGTAATATTCAACGAGTGCCCATCGTGCTTCGATTTGTGACGGATCTAATTTGATGGCGGTTTCAAACGATTCGCGCATCTCTCCCAAAAAGGAAAGACCGCGCCATTTGTCTTTAGAAGCGATCATGGCCAAAACGGCTCCGTATTTAAAATGCAAATAGGAATTTGAAGCATCAGATGCCAACGCCTTTTTATAATGTATACGTGCCGATTCCCAGTCTTTGATTCTACAGGCTTCGTCACCCATCAACTCCCCTTTTTCCTTTGAACTATTTTCAAAAATGATTGCGGATGGGACCGATGCCGATACATTTCCCATCAGGCAAAAAACAAGTATCGGAATCAGGAATCGGCTCAAAGTCGGATGGTTTGGATTTGTTCCAAAAATAGAAAAAATACACGCCTTGTCGTTAGGGAAAAACGACGTTCTGCTGTCTTATCATTCAAAGCTAGATCTTACTTGTGGATAATTCTAAACTTTAAGCATTTGACCTATCAAATTCTTATCATTTAGTTAACATTAGTAAGATTATTTCACTATTTTTGAGAACCACCAATCATTTTTGCATGCCTGAAAATTACTTTTCCAGATTCCTGGGGTTACTTGTTTTACTTCTTTTTGGGGTTAATCCTGCATGGTCACAAGCTGATCTTTGCAGTGCCGCTCCCGTAATTTCTGTAAATGCAACCTGCGTCACGACTTCGT
Organism: Flavobacterium silvaticum; assembly: GCF_012911565.1. Classification (GTDB taxonomy): domain Bacteria; phylum Bacteroidota; class Bacteroidia; order Flavobacteriales; family Flavobacteriaceae; genus Flavobacterium; species Flavobacterium silvaticum. The sequence goes on from NZ_JAAMPU010000108.1 coordinate 469,040, forward strand.
ATTCGGTAGCTGCGGCTTTCAATAATGACGGGCCTGCAGCTTGTGCAACATCCTATCGCGACGGCTGGTTTCGGTTTACGACAGATGCGACTACCACAAACATCCAGATCATCGGAACCAGTGACCGGCAAATGGGCCTGGCCATCTACACAACCTGCGGAGGCGCGAGTACAGCCTGTATTGTTCCCGGGGCTGCCAATGCGACGCTGACAGCTGCCGTAACTCCGAACACTACTTATTATTTACGCATCATGCGTACCAACAACGCAAACAACAATGCCATGAATGGAACCATTTGCGTTCGTGTGGCACCTCCGGCTCCTGCGAACGACGATTGTTCCGGTGCTATTTCACTTACGGCTTCGGCTTCCTGTTCCTATGCTACCTATACCACTGTGAATGCAACTTCAAGTACCGGTGCTCCTGCTCCGGGTTGTGGAAGTTACAACGGAAATGACGTTTGGTTTTCGCTGGTTGTTCCGCCGAGTGGTGCGTTCACCGTAGACATGCTTCAGGGTGGCATAACAGATTCCGGGCTTGCGTTATATTCCGGAACGTGCGGCTCACTTTCTTTAATAGAATGCGACGACGACGACAGTGCCAACGGTCTCATGTCAAGCATAACGCAATACGGCCTGACTGCCGGAACCACCGTATATTTGAGGGTTTGGTGTTATAACAATACAACTTCCGGGACTTTTGGAATTTGTGTCACCGAAAATACCGGCCCGTGTCCGGCACTATCGACATATACCGGTTATCAGATTGACAACTTCAGTACGAATGGCGGAATCAATAATATCAGCAATGTCGCTTCGGGATTTTCGGCGAATGGCTATGGCGATTTTACCGTGTACGCTGCAAGCCAGATTGCCGGTGGCTCGGTAAATTTTGTTGCGAATTTCAACAATGCGAGTACGTTTGGATTTGGGGTTTGGATCGATTGGAACAACGACAACGACTTCTACGATGCCGGTGAACAATTGTACTCGTCAGGTGCTTATCTCACCAACGCTACAGGAACTTTTATGGTTCCTGCAGCCGCACTGCCCGGAAATTACAGGATGCGTGTCCGTGCCGACGCTTTATCTACAGCTCCTTTGCCATGCGGAACGATCCTGTACGGCGAAACCGAAGATTATACATTTACCGTTGTTACTCCTCCGCCTTGTTCCGGAATTCCCTCTACCCTGATCGCCACAATTACCGGCTCAGGAACGGCGACACTGAGCTGGACAGCGGCTTCTCCTGCCCCGGCTTCAGGTTATCAGTATTATTACAGCACTTCTCCAATAGCGCCAACTGCAGGAACCACGCCTTTAGGTTCAACTGCAGCCGGAGTGGTTTCGGCAAACATTTCCGGCCTTAGCCTTGGCGTAACGTATTATGTTTGGGTACGATCCAATTGCGGAGGCGCTACCGGCCAGGGTTTGTGGACCGGACCGGTTTCGTTACTCATTCCGAGTTGTGGTATCGGGAATAGCCTTGGCACTACGACACTCGCCTGCCCTTCTGTGATTTCCGGCGGACTTGGACTTAGTGGAAACGATCCTGTTCCGATAGACTGTACAACGTCCGGCTGCGTCGATCTCGAAGCGACCTATTTACAGTTGGGACAAACAACGAGTTACACGGTAGAATCCATACTTTACGAACCTCCGTACCAGTTCGGGTGCCTTAAGAATGCGGTGAGCGTCGACGATGATGATGTATGGTCGCCGGTTATCAACCTGCCGTTTAATTTCTGCTTTTACGGAAACACCTATAACAGCTGTCTTATCAGTTCCAACGGCGTGGTGTCTTTCGATCAGGTAAATAATACGGCCGGCGGCAGTTCCGCGTGGAGTTTCAATACAAACCTTCCAAATACCTCATTGTTTCGAAATTCCATTTTTGGAGTCTATCATGACATTGACCCGAGCATTGGCGGTGAGGTCGGATGGGAATTGATCACTCTGAATACAGGTTGCCGCGCCCTGGTGGCATCGTGGAAAGACATCCCAATGTATTCCACCACCTGCAATTCACAGCTTTATACAGGAATGATAGTACTATACGAAAACACGAATATCATCGATGTGTATATCCAACAAAAAACAGTCTGTGCTTCCTGGAATAACGGAAATGCCATAGTCGGAATACAGAATGCCGCCGGAAATACAGCTACGGTAGCGCCGAACCGCAACGGCTTGAGCCCGGATTGGGCCGTCACGAATGAAGCCTGGAGATTCCGCCCATCGGGAACACCAATCACAAGTATAACGTGGTTCCAAGGTTCGGGAACATCCGGGCCCGTGGTTGGAAATACCGATACGATTACGGTTTGTCCAACTGCCACAACAACTTATACGGCGCGTGTCACCTATGCACTTTGCAATGGAGCGACTTTGACCGAAGTAGATGAAACCACCGTCAACGTAGACAACGGAAAAATCTGGAACGGCTCGGTCAGTTCCAACTGGAATACGGCAGCTAACTGGACACCGACTGGCGTTCCGACAGCTGCGCAATGCGTAAGGGTTCCGAACGTGGCCAATCCGTGTATCATTTCGGGTTCAGGTTTCAATGCCTATGCATACAGCGTCCGTGTAGAAAACGGTGGTATTTTGAATCTGCAATCAAACAACAATCTTACGATTACCAATGAAGTGAATGTCATCACCGGAGGAACTTTCAACATATACGATTCGGCAAATCTCCTTCAGGTAAACAATTCAGCCAACAGCGGAATCGCGAATTTGCAACGCATTACACGGCCTATGTACCGATATGATTATACGTACTGGAATTCGCCAATGACGTTAGCCTCGAATTTCACGTTAGGTTCGCTTTCGCCCCTGACGTTATCAGATAAATATTACAGCTGGCAACCGTTCGTTGGAGGCGGAACAGGAACATGGCAACAGGAAAGTGCCGCAACTGTGATGAATCCTGCAAAAGGATACATTGTACGCGCACCCCAGACCTATTCCACGAATCCATCGACGACAACGGCTTATACCGGGACTTTTATCGGAACACCAAACAACGGCCCTATGACCGCTCCTGTTGCTCATGGAACCATGGGTGCTTTGACTACTTTCGACAAATGGAACCTGATTGGAAATCCGTATCCGAGCGGATTAAGTGCGGCATCGTTGCTTATGTATCCGCAAAATGTGACCGCAATAGACGGAACCATTTATTTGTGGACACATAATTCACCGCCGAGTACAGCTTACCCGGATCCGTTCTACAATGACTTCGTAATCAATTACACCGATGCCGATTATGCTTCATGGAATTTACTCGGACCTGTTTCCACGATTGCTTCTACGGGCGGCCCGGCTCCAACCGGAACCATTGCATCTGGCCAATCGTTTTTTGTGAGAAGCTTATTGCCTACCGGAAATGTACAGTTCAACAACAGCATGCGGACTGGCACGGGCAACAATGCTTTTTTCCGGACATCGGCAATCAACGAGGATGAATTGGAACAACCCATAGGAACTGTCAAGCATCGCATCTGGCTCAATATGAATGGAGAAAACAATTCGTTTTGCCAAACCCTTGTGGGATATGCCAATGGCGCGACTTTGGGTTATGACCGCGCGCTCGATGGCCGAAAGAACGAAGGTGCTTCATTGTCTTTTTATTCTTTGATTCCAGACGATAAACTGGTAATACAGGGGCGTCCGTTGCCATTTGACATTGAAGACCAGGTTCCGCTTGGCGTGAATTGTCCTGTGGGCGGAACATATAGCATTGGGATTGACCGGTTCGATCCGTTTTTCGATCAGATCACTATTTACATAGAAGACAAATGGGCCAATGTAATCCATGACATCAAACAATCTGCTTACACTTTTACACTTGAAAACGGTCGTGTCGATGACAGATTCGTCCTCAGATATACGCAAAATTCACTGGCGCTGCATCAATCGCTCGAAGATCAAAGCATCATCTATGTCTCGAACCAACATTTGTATTTCCAATCGAATTCAGAAGTTGAAAACATCCGGTTGTATGACATGACCGGAAAATTGTTGCATACGTTGTTGCCGATATCAGATTCGTTTCACCAATCCTGGGATTTTCCTTTTGCACAGGCGACTTACATGGCTGCCGTGACTATGAAAAACGGAGATTCTTTTGGACGGAAATTGCTCAATCGGCAATGAAGTACCCCATAAAAAAACTCCGCTGTTTCCGGCGGAGTTTTGTTTAATGATTGTACCAGATTATTGAACGATGTCCATCTCGTCAACAATATGCTTGGCACCTGCCAATTTGTCTATGCACCAAAGTACGTAGCGGATATCGACGTTGATGGTACGTTGCAGATCCTTATCGAAGATCACGTCACCGGCCATCGCTTCTATGTTTCCATCGAAAGCGATCCCGATAAGCTCACCTTTTCCGTTAAGGACAGGCGAACCTGAATTTCCTCCTGTGATGTCGTTATCCGTGAGGAAGTTTACAGGCATGTAGCCTTTTTTGTCGGCATAACGGCCATAATCTTTCGCCTTGTTCATTTCAAGTACTTTAGACGGCAGGTCGAATTCCTCGTCACCGGCTTTGTACTTTTTCACCATGCCTTCCATAGTCGTGTAATCGTTGATCTTGGCATCATTGCGGGCATCTTTAGGAAGCGCGCGGACTTTACCGTAAGTTAAGCGAAGTGTAGAGTTTGCATCCGGATATTGGATAGTCCCTATTTTAGAGTCACGAAGTCCTTCGACAAGTAAACGAAAAGCCACACCATAATCGTTCTGGGCTTTGGTAAGTTCGTCAGATTTTGCACTGAAATGTGTAATCAAACCTTTTGAAAGCTGCAGCAATGGGTCGTTCTGCAATTTTTCGGCAGACGGCGCATCGAGGAAAGCTTTGATTTTTTCTACCGATGTCACCGTGCTTTTATCGATAGCTTCTGAAGCATACTTGGTAAAATCGCCATTATTCTCACTTGAAATCTGGGCAACGACAGGCGCTATGGCATAACCCGTAGCTTTCGTCGAATACAATTTGAGTTGAGCGGCAAGTAAATCTTTTTCGGCAGGAAGATAAATTTCCTTGAACATGCTTTCTACCGAAGCCATGATTTGGGGATACATTTCTTTGCGCTTGGCTTCGTCGGCTGCAACGTAAGCTTCCAGACCTCTGCCCAATGTGTTGTATGATGTTCCGAAAGATGTGGTGCGGAACAATTGCTGCAGGTAGTTATCATGACGCGACTTCTCGTTCGTCAGCGCATAGAACTTATTGATATTCGCGATAACCGTTCCGTACTTAGCTTTGTTTTCCGGTTTCTGTGCCCATTTGTCGAACTTATTTTCCTGATCGGTCTTGGCTGCAACGGTTTTATGCTTGGTCAACGCGTCAATCATTCCCTGGCGGTTTTTCCAGTAGTTTGCTGTCTGTGCATATTTTGAAGCGTACATCAAACGGACCGATGCATCTTTATCCATATACTTTTTCATCTGGTCCATTCCGGTTTTGGCCCCTTCGACCCAGGCAGGATATGAAAACTTGATGTTCTGCTCGATTCCCTGTGCCGGCATCCAACGGTTCGTACGCCCCGGATAACCCAAAATCATCGCAAAATCATTTTCCTGTACCCCTTTAAGGCTTACGGGCAAATGATGTTTTGGTTGGAGTGGGACATTGTTCGGTGAATAATCTGCGGGATTTCCATCTTTATCGGCGTACACGCGGAACATTGAAAAGTCAGCCGTGTGACGTGGCCATTCCCAGTTATCGGTATCTCCCCCGAATTTACCAAGGCTTTCCGGCGGAGTTCCTACCAAACGCACATCTTTATAATCCTGATAGACGAAATAATAATATTCATTGCCCTGAAAGAACGGACGTACGGAAACCACATATTTCCCGCCTTCGCTGTTTTCTTTCTGGATCAGTTCCGATTCCTGCTGCACGGCTTTTTCGCGCTCGGCTTCGGTCATGTTCGGGTTCAATTTCGCAAGGATGCGTTTGGTTACATCGTCCATCCGTACAAAAAAACGAACGTAAAGTGATTCAGGCTTCATCTCTTTGGAACGATCGGCAGCCCAGAAACCGTTTTTGAGGTAGTTTTGTTCGGCTGTGGAAAGTTCTGCTATCGCGTCGTATCCGCAGTGATGGTTAGTCAGCACAAGCCCATCTTTGGAAACGATTTCTGCCGTACATCCGCCGTTGAACTGAACGACAGCGTCTTTAAGACTGTGATGGTTGATACTGTAGATTTCTTCAGAAGTAAGCTGAAGACCCATTTTTTGCATGTCGCGGTGATTCAAACGTTCAATGAACATCAGGAACCACATGCCTTCGTCGGCGCGCATCGGAAAGGCCGAAAGGGCAAGAAGCGCGATCAGGAGGATTTTTTTCATTAATCTGGATTTAGTTTAGTTACTTGTGCCGTAAGTCTGCAATCGATTGAAATCGTTACATTTTTAAAGCGGCGCTAAGGTAATAAAGTTCGGAAGATCAAGGTTCGGAAGATCGGAAGATATTGTATGAAAGATGAATGACGAAAGATAAAAGCTAATCCAGAAAAGAATTTGCGTCAGTTCGACCAAACCGTAGAACTGCATTGCGCAAACGGAACCGGCGAAGAAACAGGGAATTTATGATCGGTGAGGAATTGGCTCAACAACTTTTCGAATTCAAGTTTCTTTTGTACCGGTAAATCATCGGGTAATCTGTAGATAAAATAATCCACGCTACCGTCAGGCTTTATGTAAATCCGGTTGAAACCGCGCACTTGTGTATCCCAATGAAATTGATGTGAAGATAGAAAAGCACCTATCTGCTGTAAAAAATCAGTATAGGCTTTTGTAAGTTTTTGTTGTTCCTCTTCTGTTTTGAAAACTGCTTTTTCCGGCTTTTCGTGAAGGGCGCTTTTGTATTTTGTATCAAGTATTTCCATTCCGAGACCCAATTCGTTGGCGCGTTGAGAATCGATGACCTGTTGTGCAGTAAGGCATGAGAATCCCATCAGGAAAAAGAAAAGGATAAAAACCGTATTTCGAAATAGCATAGTTATCTACTTTTTTAATCCGTCAATCTCTTGCTTAAGCCTTTCGATATATTCTTTCTGAAGTTCGATCAAATACTTCGAATCGCCGTAAGCATCAGGTGATTCATTGAGTGATAACGCATCCTTATTTTCTTTTTTGAGCATAGAACCATTCCCGGTCAGCAGCCATTCTGCAGAAATATCCGGATAAGCCTTTAGAATACTGTTCAAGGTGTCGTCTTTGAGATTTGAGTTGCGTTTGAGCGCTGTCTGTATGGAATTGTTCGACATACCGGTTGCTTTTTCAAACGCACTGACCGAAATCCCAAGGTGCGATATGATGTTCCTGACACGCTGTATTGGTTTTGTATCCGCCATAAATACCACTCAGTATTCTATTTTTTTAGACTAAAGATTGAATTATATAGAATAGTGTTATATATTTGTTTGCACCTCGAGTAAAAGTACGCTATTTTCGTTTGTTATGACATTAGAACAACTGAAAAAGAAAATCCGTTACGGCGACTATAGTACGCTTGGCTTGATGTTGGGCATAAATCCGGATGCGGCCAAAATGAGATTCATGAGGAACGACGACAAGGCCATAATAGCCATGACGCTGATCATCGAATCGCGCGAGCGTTTAATAGCAGATTTCTCGTCAAAAAAATAAATACAATGGGCCCTGTGAATGCAAATACCACCGCCCTGCCATGCGCAGGGCTTTTTGTTTGGGGAACGGGGATTACGCGAATAACGTTTGTAAATTTATGAAGGATTGTCGGCTGTGTTAAGCATTGCCCAAAGTTTATCCTTCAATTCCGTCAAGCCTTGTTGCGCCACAGACGAAATGAACATAAACGGCACACCTTTCAATGATTTTCTCAAATCCTTTTCCATCTCGGCTTTAAGTTCCTCATCAAGCATATCAGACTTTGAAATAACCAAGAAACGATCTTTGTCCAACATTTCCGGATTGTACTTTTCAAGCTCGTTAAGCAAAATTCCGTATTCTTCCTTAATGTCTTTTGCATCGGCAGGAACCAAGAACAACAGTGTAGAATTTCGTTCTATGTGTCTTAGGAAATAGTGCCCGAGGCCTTTGCCTTCAGCCGCGCCTTCTATGATTCCGGGGATGTCAGCGATAACAAAAGACTGAAAATTACGATACGCGACGATTCCCAAATTCGGTTTTAATGTGGTAAACGGATAATCGGCGATTTTTGGCTTTGCTGATGTCAGGACCGATAAAAGCGTAGATTTTCCTGCATTCGGAAAACCGACCAAACCTACATCGGCAAGTACTTTCAATTCGAGGACGATATCTGCTTCTTCACCAGCCATTCCGGGTTGTGCATATCTTGGCGTCTGGTTCGTGGACGACCGGAAATGCCAGTTGCCCAATCCGCCTTTTCCACCTTGTGCTATTATTTTCTTCTCCCCGTCTTCGGTAATTTCAAACAGGATTTCATTCGAATCCTTATCGCGGACCACAGTTCCAAGCGGAACCGGGATGAACATATCTTCTCCGTCATGGCCTGTGCTTCGCGATGAGCCACCATCACCTCCGTGACCGGCTTTGACGTGTTTAGCGAATTTCAAATGGAACAACGTCCATAATCCTTTGTTCCCGACCAGATACACATGACCGCCGCGACCGCCATCACCTCCGTCCGGGCCACCTTTTTCAATGAATTTCTCGCGGTGTAAATGGGATGAGCCTTTGCCTCCTTTTCCGGATGCAACGTATATTTTGACGTAATCGACGAAATTTCCTTCGGTCATTTTTTTAATTAATAATTAATAATGAACAATTAATAATTGAGATGCTGTTAAAATGACTTTCAATTATCTTGTATCGCTTATAAATTATTTGGTATTAAGGGTTATTAATTATCTGCATGATTTAATTCCGAGGTTTGAACCAGACTAAAGCTTCAAAAGAGAAAAGCAGTTTCACTCAAAAACTGCAATTACTAATTATTAATCGTTAATTGTTAATTATTAATCCTCTTTAAGGTTCTTCACCATCACTTTATCAATCTTTACCCCATCCATGTCAATCACTTCGAGTTCGAAATTCTGCCAATGGAGTTTTTCGCCCTGTTTTGGGATACGCGATAATTCGGTCATGATAAGGCCGGAAACCGTGGTCACTTCATAATCGTTTATAAGCTCATCGAGTTCGAAGTAGGTAAGGAAATCGTGAAGCGGATAATGTCCGTCCACAAGCCACGAACCGTCTTCGCGTTCCGCAAGCTGGAAATCTTCTTTATAGAAATCAGATGCATCCCCAACAAGAGCCTCGAGAATATCATTCAATGTAATGATTCCCTGAAAGACACCGTATTCATCGGCCACAAAAGCGTAATGGACGCCGCTTTTTTTGAAATTTTCAAGCGCGTTGTATGCCGTCGTCTGCTCCATGATAAAAGGCGCTTCGGTCATGATAGTCGGGATGGTGAAATTCTCCTGCTCGAAATGGGCGAAAATACTTTTGAGGTTGACTACACCAACAATATCATCGAAATTCTCACCGTAAACCGGATAGACTGAATGCAGTTCGCGCAGCATCAATTCACGCACATGGTTTTTATCTGCATTAACCGGAAGGAACACGACAGATTTTCTGTGTGTCATTAACGAATTGACCTTCCTGTCGCCAATATGGAACACACGCTCCATAATGTCCTGCTCTATTTCCTGGACTTCGCCTCCTTCTGTACCTTCTTTGATGATGGCCTTGATTTCTTCTTCGGTCACTTTTCCTTCGGCCGATGGCTTGATCATGAAGATTTTAAGCAAAGCCTCGGTGGAAATGGTGAGCAACCAGATAAAAGGCGCCGTGATGACCGAAATCCATTTCATTGGAATGGCGACCATTTTGGCAATTTTCTCCGGATAATTCAGGCCGATGCGTTTTGGCAATAATTCTCCCAGAACCAAAGAGAAAAACGTAAGCACAACTACAACGACACCCACTGCAATATTATCCGAATACGGCTTCAACGATTCGAACCGTTCCACAAAAAGTTGTACATCGCTGGTGATTTTGTCGCCGGAATAAATACCTGTCAGAATACCGATGAGCGTAATCCCAATCTGGACTGTCGATAAAAATTTATTCGGCGAATTGGCCAGGTCGAGTGCGGTCTGTGCACTGGCATTGCCTTTTTTGGCTGCCGATTCCAGACGGTTCTTGCGTGCCGATATGAGCGCGATCTCACTCATCGAAAACACGCCGTTGAGAAGGATTAGAAATAAGATTATTAAAAGTTCCATAGTTTGTTTTTAGTCGGAAGCCTAGCCCTGATGCAAGCACAAACCCCGCAGTGTCCGTGATATGTTTTTGCCCTGAAAGCAAAGCGACCAACGGAAGCTTTGAAGGCAGGCTGCAAAACCCATCACGGACGCGAGGAGTTGCAGCGGGCAGCAGGTTTCTGCTACAAATTATCGATCACCGCACTCAACCGCCCGGTAATCTCCGAGATTTCACCAATGCCATCAACCGCATGGAATTTTCCCTGCTGTTTGTAAAATGCGACCAAGGGTGCCGTTTCATTGTTGTAAACCACATATCTGTTGCGGATTGTCGCTTCGTCAAGATCATCCGGACGCTGCGAAATCTTACCTCTTTCAAGGATTCGGTTCACCAGTACTTCGTCATCTGCTTCAAGCGCAACCGTAGCAGCGACATTCATATTTTTAGACTCAAGAAAAGCGTCCAAAGCTTCGGCCTGTGAAAGATTACGCGGATAGCCGTCAAATAAAAACCCATTGGCTTCCGGGTTTGCATTTACAGAATCGATGACCATTTTCGTCGTCACCTCATCCGGGACAAGATTTCCGGCGCTGATATAGCTTTTGGCCAATTTACCGAGTTCCGTGTCATTCTTCATATTGTAGCGAAAAATATCGCCAGTTGATAAATGGACTAAATTGTATTTTTCTTTGAGGAATTCAGCTTGTGTGCCTTTGCCGGCGCCTGGTTTTCCGAAGAGAACTATGTTGGTCATTTTGGGATTGTTGGATATTGGATTGTTGGATATTTGGATTTTTGGATTGGCAGATTTTCAGATTTTCGAAAAATGAAAATCAACTATTCCAGCTAGCTTGGAAACTCCCCCTTTGGGAGTTGGGGGGCTAGTTGGTACACATCGACAAGATTTCTTCCCAGACCGTCGTAATCAAGTCCGTAACCTACAATGAATTTGTCCGGGATGCGAATGCCGACGTAATCGAGTTTGATGTCTTTTTTATAGACATCAGGCTTGAGAAAAAGCGTGGCGACCTTGAAGCTTTTGACGTTATGCGATTTGAAAATAGCCTTGAGCTTTTCGACGGTGTTTCCGGTATCGACGATGTCTTCCACAACGATCACGCTCCTGCCTTCAAAGCTTTTGGATGTGCCGATGAGTTCATTGACTTTGCCTGAAGATTCCGTGCCTTCATATGAAGACAACTTTAGGAATTCAACCTCGCACATAAATTTATACTGCTTGAGCAAATCGCTCAAAACCATGAATGATCCGTTCAGAATCCCAATGAAAACGGGCACTTCGTCCTGAAAATCGTCTTCAATGTGTTTTGCCATTTCGGCAAGCGCGAACCCGATTTCATCTGAAGAAATGAAAGGTTCGAAAGTTTTGTCGTGAAGTTGTATCACCTGCGGCAATGAATAAAGCTGCAAATATCGGTAAATGCAGGCTGTTGTTCCAAGCTAATATACACAAATTACGCTTTTTAGTCTATTGTTAAATATCTTTTAATATTTCAGAAGTCGTGAAAGCCCTGTTTTACAGAATGCCTAACTTGAAGTTCATCTAAATGACAATCAAATGAAAAGTTGTATTATCTGTGCATTTACCCTACTTTCTGCCGTGTTCTTATCGTGCAATGGACAGGTTTCGAAAGAAGAAAAAAAAGCTGCGGCCGCCTCAGGTGAAACCACCGTAAAAACAGCGATCGGCTATTATACGCTTCCTGCACCTTATGCCACAAAATCGACCACAAACAGAAACAGCATGAAAGACTGGCCTGATGGTAAAGGCCCGACGGCTCCATCCGGATTCACCGTCACCAAATTCGCATCCGGTTTAAAAAACCCGAGAAATACCGTAATCGCGCCCAACGGGGATATTTTTGTCGTCGAAAGCGGAACTGCTTTTAGTGCGGATCAGATCACGATTTTGCGCGACACAGACAAAAGCGGTAAATACAAAACCCGCGAAGTCTATATAAAAGGACTCGACAAACCGTACGGTGTTTTGGTTCTCAAAAACCAGTTTTACATTGCCAATACAGATGGGGTTTATGTGTACGATTACAATCCGTCGGCATTGAAACTCGAAGGAAAAGGTAAAAAAATACTGGATTTGCCCGCCGGCGGATACAACAATCATTGGACGCGAAACCTTATCGCAAACGCAGACGGAACCAAAATCTATGTTTCGGTCGGTTCCGGAAGCAATGTGGCCGAACATGGAATCGAGAATGAAAACCGCCGCGCCAACATCCTTGAGATCAATCCGGACGGAAGCGGTGAAAAAATCTACGCGAGCGGCCTGCGCAATCCGGTCGGGATGGATTGGAATCCGGTCAGCAACGAACTTTGGACAGCGGTGAACGAACGCGACAATCTGGGTGACGGACTCGTTCCGGATTACATTACCAGTGTCAAACAAGGTGGATTCTACGGCTGGCCTTACTCCTACTTCGGACAGATCGAAGACCCAAGGTTAAAAGGCCAGGCAAAAGAATTGGTTGCCAAAGCAATTGTCCCGGATGTTCCCGTCGGGCCACATACTGCATCACTTGGAATCGCTTTTTATACTTCGGACAAATTCCCGGAAAAGTATCGCAACGGCGCTTTCGTGGGTCAACACGGGAGCTGGAACAGTTCGACGCTTACCGGTTACAAAGTGGTTTTCGTTCCTTTCAAAGATGGAAAACCATCGGGCAAGCCAGAAGATTTTCTCACGGGCTTTGTCGCCGATGCCAATAAATCGAATGTTTATGGCCGTCCTGTTGATGTTACGGTGATGAACGACGGATCGCTTCTGGTCAATGATGACGCCGGAAATACACTGTGGAAAGTATCTTACACTAAATAAATTATTCCAATCATGAGAAAAATAATTGTATTGTCGATGATTTCGCTCGATGGCGTATTGCAGGCTCCGGGCGGTCCGAAAGAAGACGAGTCAAACGGATTCCAATATGGTGGTTGGACGGCACCGTTCGGCGATGAGGAATTCAACAAAGCCATGATGGAAGAATTAAAACCCGCCGATTACCTTTTAGGCAGGAAAACATTCGAAATCTGGGAAAACTACTGGCCCGAACATTCTGATTTCTGGCCCGGAATCAATGAAGGCAACAAATATGTTTTTTCATCGACGCGTAAAACTTCCGATTGGAAGAATTCAAATTTTATTGATGCTGTTTCATCGATTGAAAAACTAAAGACCGAACCGGGCCGAGACATACAGGTTTGGGGCAGCAGCGAACTCATCCATTTATTGCTCGAACACAAACTCGTCGACGAAATCCGGCTCAAGATATATCCCATAATTCTCGGAAAAGGCAAAAAGTTGTTTGACGACAATTCCAATCCTTCCGCATTCGACCTCACGCAAAGCACTGTCACGACAAAAGGTGTAATTTTGGCCAATTACAAACGGGCGGGAAACATCAATACTGGAGATGTAACCGTATAGCCGCAAATCAGGAAAAACTTTAATGAATAAACTTTTACTCTTTGTGCCGATGCTGATCACGTCGGCACTTTTTGCGCAAACCGATACCCTTTCCAAACAGCAATTGCGCGAAGTCGTGATTTCCGGTTTCCACATAAGCGACAGCCTGATGAAAGCTCCGGCGGCCATCGGAACCATTTCGAAAGCAGATTTGCAGGCGAACAACCAAACGGAAATTGCGACGGCCATGAACCGAATCGCCGGCGTCCAGATGCAATCGGGAAGTTTCAATACCAATCGTATCACCATTCGCGGAATAGGCGCACGGACACCTTACGGAACCAACAAGATCCGCGGCTTTTACGGCAACATTCCATTGACATCCGGCGACAGCGAAACGACTATCGAAGACATTGACGTAGAGAACATCTCAGGTGTCGAAGTCATCAAAGGGCCATTATCGAGCGTTTACGGAGCCGGTTTGGGCGGAGCGATCCTGATTCGGCCGATGCTCCAGGCTGCGCCGGGAAATTCCGTTCGCCTTTCAACAACCGGCGGGTCTTTCGGGACCTATAAAAATTCGATGGCTTACGGGTTCGATTCTGAAAAAGCATCGGTCAACATTTCGTATCACCGGCTTGAAAGCGACGGCTGGCGCGAGAATTCTTCTTATAAACGGGAAGGCGTTACGTTGGCAGGGGAATTATTCCGAAGACAAAATGCAAAGTTGACGTACTTTGGAAATTTCACCAAAATGAAATCCTATATCCCAAGTTCGGTCGACAAAAACACTTTGGATAACAACCCCAAAGCAGCCGCAGCGACGTGGAAAGCGGCAAAAGGTTATGAAGCTTACGATTCTTACTTGGCGGGATTGGCGTATGATTTCAAGATTGGAAACGTCAGCAATTCAACTTCTGCTTTCTTCAACCACAAACAAAGCGACGAACCGCGGCCGTTCGATATTTTGCTTCAAAACACAAACGGATATGGCGCACACACACAATTTTCAGGTTCTTTATTCAATCAGCCAAAAATCCGTTTTTTAGCCGGAGCGGAATTTTTCAAAGATGGGTTCGGATCACGCAATCTGGAAAACCTGTATCAGCAAAACAACGGGAACGGAAGCCTTCGCGGAGACAAAATCGCCGAAGCTTCGCAACAACGACAAATCGTAAACGTGTTTGCCCAATTGCGGTATCAGCCGATGAAAAAACTTGAAATCCAGGCCGGCCTGAACCTCAACAAAACCAAATTTGAACTGGAGAATCTGTTTCCTTCTGAGGAAAGATCGGATCAGTCTTATGAGTACGATGCCATTTGGTCGCCGAATATTTCCGTTTTGTTTACGCCGACCGATTTCTCAACACTGTACGCATCGGTCAGTCGCGGATTTTCGATGCCGGCCATAGAAGAAACGCTCAATGCAGACGGAACCATAAATCCGGACATCAAACCGGAAAGCGGCTACAATGTTGAAGTTGGGTCGCGCATACAGGCCTTTGGCCGGAAACTGTTTGTTGAAATCGCGCTGTATCAAATGAACATCAAAAATCTTTTGGTGGCGCAACGCGTGGGCGATGACCAATATGTCGGCGTCAATGCAGGCGAAAGCATCCACAAAGGCATCGAATGGTCTGTGGAATATGTGTGGAGGTTGACTTCGCGCAGTTCGTTACATCCCTTCGTCAACGGAAATTTTGGCGAATACAGGTTCAAGGAATTCTTCGACCGCGGAAATGACAGAAGCGGGAACAGATTGCCCGGCGTTCCATCGTTCAAAACCAATGCAGGTTTACGATGGGATTTGCGCAGATTCTATGTTTCGGGTGAATTTCAATATGTGGATAAGATGCTGCTTGACGATGCGAATTCCGCTTACAACAGATCCTTTCAAACCATAAATGCAAAAGCAGGTTACAATTGGGCATTGAATGAAAAAGCTTCGATCCAGCTTTATGCAGGTGCAAACAATATTACCGACAAAAATTACGCAGGAATGATTCTACCCAATGCCACGACACCCCCAACCGGCTCACCGCGTTCCTTTTACCCCGCAAATCCAATCAGTTTCTACGGCGGATTTACGTTCAACGGATTATTTTAGTGCCCGGAATCTTACAATGTTGAAAAAAATTGATGTAACGAACCCACGGCCCCGCAACCTAAATTTGTTCCCGTCGAAACGATGACGAATCCAGGCGAAAGCCCATCGAAATATTTTCACTAACAAATGGAAACTGTGGATCAGGCTGGCGTTTTGCCGGCCTTTTTCTATTTTAGTCGTGTGAACCTCGTTTATGAAATAGAACACAGCACGGCACACAGGCCTATACGCGATCGGATTGCGAATTCTGTGCTTGCGGACGAGGCTTTATTCCCGCAACTTTTCTTTTGTGCACTCGACACCAAAAGCGATTTCCATTTCAAGGCGTGCTGGATCATGGAATTGGTGCTCAATCAGAAAATAAGCCTGATCGAACCTTATCTCGATGAATTCTGCCAGTCGCTCCCGTATTTTGAAAACGACAGTGCCTTGCGATCCATTTCAAAAATCTGCCTGTTTATTTGCGAACGCCATTTTGGGAAAAACCAAACTGTATTTGCCTCAAAGGAACAACTGCAGCATATTTCGGAAGCGTGTTTCGACTGGCTTATATCTGACGGAAAAGTTGCCATGAAAGCCTATGCCATGCGCGCCTTATTCCTGACAGGGAAAGATTTCGACTGGATTTACCCGGAACTCGGAACCATCCTTGAAAAAGATTTTCCACATCATTCCGCTGCTTACAAAGCCGCTGCGAGGGAATTGCTTAAAAAGTTGAAGCGTTGAAATCGACAATCATCCGTTCGAGCTGACGAATGTGACGTTGCGTATGGAAAACGGTAAAAGCGACGAATTCGAGCCGGGTCATCGGGCCTAATCCCGGAATTTCAAAGCCTTTGCAGATGTATGACAAATCATTCCCTTGTGTCGCAGCCTGCAATTGAGACGAAAAATCAGCGAAATACGAATGGAACCGCTCTATATCGAATGCTTTGTTTTCAGGCACGATGAATTCCGGCGCATCGAATTTATTGTCCGGATCGAGAAAAATCGAAACCAACTGCTTCACCTTTTCATTTTCAGGCTCGCGTTTCTCATCGCTGTCCGATGTAATAAGGCGAACCATTCCTCCCGTGAACATTTGTATATGGCGCACCGCTTGTCCCGGCGTCCAGCCTCCGTAAGATGGCGGCCGGTTGAACTGGTCGCGTAATGCATCGGACACTTCACGAAGCTGGATAAACGTAGGCTGGATCTGGCTGAGCAATTCGTCTCTTTTCATTCAGGTATCTATTGTTTCCCTAAGTTAGAAATTATAAACATATAAAGGTCGATACAGTGATTTTTCGCGACATTTTTCATCCAAAAGAGTGATGTGTCAAAACCTTGTGACAAAATTGTGGTGACAAAATATTTTGTCACAACAATTTTGTCAGTGTCCTGATTTAATATCTTGCCGTCACTATGAAAAACCAGATTCCTGCTCCAACCCTTGCTTATCGCATCTTTACGAACCTGACGTTTTGGGTATTCATTGCGATAGTTTGCGGGGCAGCGCTCGGCCATCTCGACCCAAAAACGGGAATGAAGATGGAAATCATCGGCAAGTATTTCGTAGACCTGATCAAAATTTTCATCGGGCCGATTATTTTCCTGACAATCGTTTTGGGGATCAGCGGGATAGGCGATTTGAAAAAAGTCGGGCGCATCGGTTTGAAGGCACTTATTTATTTTGAGGTAGTAATCACCTTCGCCCTTGGTATTGGTGTTGCGGCAGCGTTGATCATAAAACCCGGCCACATCGATAAATCGGGGCTCGCTATTGGAGATGCATCTGAATTCGCCAAAAAAGGGGAAGATTTCAGCTGGCTGCAGTTTTTCCTGAACAATATTACACTCCAGGTTTTGATCACGGCCATCATTATCGGGATACTGCTCAATTATTCTTCACGAAGGCAACAGGCCGTGGATGTCTTGTATGTAGTTTCGAAATACGTCTTCAGGGCGCTTAAATTCGTCATGTACCTGGCTCCTTTGGGTGCTTTTGGAGGCATGGCTTTTACGGTTGGTAAATTCGGATTGGAAACACTTTTACCGTTGGGCAAATTGATGCTGACGATGTATGTCACTATGGCGATTTTCCTGTTCATTGTTTTAGGAGCGATCATGCGTTATTATAAAATGAGCCTGTGGAAATTCCTCGGATACATCAAAGCGGAATTGCTTATCGTGCTCGGGACCTCGTCGTCCGAAGCCGCATTGCCGAACCTGATGGAAAAGCTCGAAAAAATGGGTTGCTCCAAAAGTGTCGTGGGGCTTGTTGTCCCGACCGGTTATTCATTCAATCTTGATGGCACATCGATTTACCTGTCGATGGCCGTGATTTTCCTGGCCCAATTGTATAACGTGCAGCTGAGTTGGGGCGAAATCATAACCATCATTGGTTTACTGATGCTGACATCGAAAGGTGCGGCAGGCGTCACGGGAAGCGGGTTTATCGTATTGGCATCCACACTGACCGCAATCCATAAAATTCCCATCGAAGGCCTGGCGTTCCTGTTAGGCGTGGATAAATTCATGAGTGAAGCCAGGGCCATTACGAATTTCATCGGGAACGGTGTGGCGACGATCGTCATTTCAAAAAACGAAGGCGAATTCATCCATCCGGAAACCGACGGCATGGAAATCATGTAATATTTGACAAAATAAAGAAACCTTTCTGGCAACGTTGTTGGCAAGCGGCCTGCAACTAAAATCCAATCATTATGAAAAAGTTTCTTTTGATACTTGTCTTTGCTACGGCAACAACTTTTGGACAAGTTTCCGTCAATGTAAACATTTCTGCTCCGTTTTGGGCGCCTCCTACTCCTGTCGGTGTCCAATATTATTATCTGCCGGACATCAATACCTATTATGACATTGGCACGACCGAATATATTTATGTCAATCGCGGCAACTGGATCCGGTCACGAAATTTACCGGTCGTGTATCGCAATTACGATTTCCGGCGCGGACGTACCCTCATCATCAACGATTACCACGGACATTCTCCTTACAAAGTCCACAGAGTAAAATACAAAAAGGCCCATCCGCACAAAGGCCATGGAAGGCATTGATTTCAGGCGCAATCGAACAGGTTGCGGTTTTTTATTTTCAGGCGTACCGAAGTTTTTCTTCCTCAAGATCTATCCGATGCAAATGCTGGCGTATCATGTCTTCGTCCAAAAGCACTTCTTGCTTATTCTTATCCAGCAGCCATTTTCGTTGTTCGGCCAATATGGCCCGATAGACTTTGAGGCATTCCGGATTGAGTAAGGCATCGTCTTCAGAAGCCGCCGCTTCCCATTTGATAGCCATTTGTTTTATGATTGGTTGGCGTTTGAGTTCATCGGCATAATGCGATTGTACGTAAGACAGACTGTATTTGGAAAGCTGTTGGTTCAGCAGTTTTTCTTCCTCTTCTTTTGTCGCGGTATGATCGGGATCCGGAACGTGCAATTTCCCGATTATCCACGGAAGCGTCAATCCCTGCGTGACCAAAGTGAGCAGGATTACCACAAAAGTTATAAAAAGGATTAGGTTTCGGTGCGGAAAAACCTCACCGTTTTCGAGTGTTATCGGAATGGAAAGCGCCGCCGCCAATGACACCACGCCCCGCATTCCGGCCCAACCTAAAATAAAAGGCCCCCGGATTCCGGGACTATTCCTATCAGCCACTTCTATATAATTACGGGCCACAAGCGTAACACCAACGGCACACATAAATGAGAATATCCTACTCACGATTAAAAGTCCGGTCACAATCAATCCGTAAACAATCGCGGAATTCAGGCTTACCCCTTCGTTTTCCAGGCCTGTGCGAATCTCAGGCAATTCGAGACCTATCAGCATAAATACAAAACCATTCATTAAAAATGCGAGACTTTCCCAAACGTTGAATCCGCGTAATCGCGAGGTACTGTTCATGAATTTGTGCCGATTGTTCGACAATAACAATCCGCCACTGACAACAGCCAGAACACCGGAGCTTCCGACTTCTTCTGCAGCTATATATATAAGGTAAGGCGTGACGAGGCTCAGGACCGTATCGATGTTGGCATCGGTAGGTAAATATTTATGCATTTTCATAAATACAAATCCAATCAATAACCCGACGCCTATTCCTCCGATGACCATCCACGAAAAATTTAATGCCGCCTTATACCAGATGAACTGACCTGTGGCGACGGCGACCAATGCAAACCGGAAAACGATAAGCGAAGAGGCGTCATTGAGCAGGCTTTCACCTTCAAGGATAGATGACATGCGCTTGGGAACCTTGACGAATTTCATGATGGCACCGGCACTGACGGCATCAGGCGGCGAGACGATTCCGCCAAGCAAAAACCCAAGTGCCAACGAAAATCCGGGAATGATATAATTTGAAATAAGCGCTACCGAAAAAGCCGTAAAAAAAACAACGACAAAAGCGAAACTGCTTATGATGCGACGCCAGCGCCAGAGTTCCTTCCACGAAATGGACCACGCGGCTTCGTATAGCAATGGCGGCAGGAAAATGATAAAAATGAGTTCGGGATCGAGCGTCATCTTAGGTATACCCGGAATAAAACTCACCCCAAGCCCGGCAAGTACCAAAACCACGGGATAGGCTACGTTGACCTTTCGGGCAATCATAATGAGAAACACAATCCCAATGGCGAGTATCAGGAAAAAAGGAAAATTATGCAGCATCGATAGTGTTTTGGAAGGTTTTTAAAAATACGATTTTTCCGAAAAAATAAAATATCCGGAATCAGTTCGTTGATCCATTTCTTTCAAATCCCATTGACAAAATTTCTTTGACAAGTTAAATTGTCAAAAACCAAATTGTCAAAACAAATTTCGTTTTACTAACTTTAAACCTATGCCTTTACTCGATTACAGCAATTTTTGGGATAAGATCATCTCGCGTCCCAGATACAAAAAATCATATCACAACCTTCGCAAATCGTATTTGACGCGAATACGGATTGCGGTTTCCTTATTTTATTTTGGAATGGGGTTTACATTCGCTTCGTGGGCCAGCCGGATTCCGGACATCAAGCAAATCATGGGGTTGGACGAATCCGGACTCGGGCTTATACTTTTTGCCATTCCGGTTGGGCAATTGGTCGCTTTGCCATTTTCAGGTAAAAGCGTCACTAAAATCGGAAGCGACAAAATGCTGCCTGTAACTTTATTCACTTATGGAATCTCCCTTTTATTCCTGGGGCTGGCACAACATCCGTGGCAATTGGCGCTGGCACTTTTCTTTTTCGGGCTTTCGGGGAATTTCTGCAACATTGCCGTGAACACCCAGGGCGTGTATGCCGAAGGTCTTTTTTCAAAACCCATAATGGGCTCGTTTCATGGCTCATGGAGTCTTGCCGGCTTTTTCGGTGCCTTGTGCGGAATGATTTCAAACGTTTTTAAATGGACGCCCGGTTTTCATTTTGCAATAGTTCTCGGCATACTGACCCTACTGATCCTGACCAATAAAAAATTCCTCGTCAAAGTCAAAAAGCCCAAACCTACCGAACCCCAACCTGCATTCTGGAGTGGTGTAAGCAGCCTGTTGATATGGCTCGGTGTCATTGCCTTATGTTGCCGGACGAGCGAAGGAATCATGTATGATTGGAGCGGTGTTTACTTTCGTGAGATCATTGGCGAAAAAGGGGCGCTTGCCACGTTAGGTTATACGGCTTTTATGATTACCATGACCACCGGACGGTTTTTAAGCGATTGGCTTGTACTTCGTTTTGGACGGCGACCCATACTGATTGTCAGCGGAATTGCAGTATCCATTGGGTTGATGTGCGCCGTAATATTTCCGTATATTGTTCCATCGACCTTATCGTTTATGTTCGTCGGACTTGGCGTTTCCACCATTTTCCCGATCATTTTCAGCATCGCCGGCAGCCGGCCGGATGTTCCTGCCAGTCTTGCACTGACTATCGTTACAAGTGTCAGTTTCCTCGGATTTTTGACAGGCCCGCCACTTATTGGACTTATAGCCCAGCATTCAAGCTTGCGTATCTCGTTTGCGTTTGTGGCATTGTTCGGGATTTTAATCGCGCTGATTGTGAAGAATGTCAAATCGATCCGCTAGTAATAAAAAACGCAACCACTTTACAGCAATTGCGTTTTATAAGTACCCAGAACTGGACTCGAACCAGCACACCCGAAGGCGCTACGACCTGAACGTAGTGCGTCTACCAATTTCGCCACCTGGGCATTCAGGACGGCAAAAATATGGAAAAAGATGGAAGATGAAAGACGAATGACAAAAGATTTTGCATTGAACCATTTTTGTAATATGTTGGAAAAAATATCATATGAAAATTTAATCCGTCATTCATCAACAAATGCCGATTAAAACCTTAACATTTATTACATAAAAAATGTATCTGTATTTTTTCAGGATTTTATAGGGAAACCCATTAGCCCCTCCCCAGCAGCAAGATAGTCTTTGTCCAAATATGACCGGTACATAAAATTACTTCGTACAATTCGCTTTGCTCGGGTCTGCCTGAAAAGTTAAAATATCAAACTGCTTCAAGAAACATTCTTCCAAATTCAGCGTACCGGATTTCATATCCGACACATGACTTCCTTATCTTTGCCACATGAATTTTTTCTCCTCCAATTTCAAACTTGGCATCCTTGGCGGCGGGCAACTCGGTAAGATGTTGCTTTCTGAAACCCGCAAATTCGACATCCAGACCTATGTGCTCGATCCGGCTGACGATGCCCCAGGTGCTTTGGCCTGCAACAAGTTTTTCCAGGGCAGTCTCATGGACTTTGAAACCGTTTATAACTTTGGAAAAAAGGTCGACGTGCTTACGTTCGAGATTGAACTTGTAAATGTCCAGGCTTTGGAACAGCTCGAATCTGAAGGCATAAAAGTATATCCGTCTTCCAAAACGCTGAAGCAAATCCAGAATAAAGGGTTCCAGAAAGATTTTTACAGCAGACACAACATCCCGACCGCGCCATACAAGCGTTTTACGGGAATCAGCGAATTGATCTCGACACTGCGCTCTGGCCAGATGACATACCCTTTTGTGTGGAAAAGTGCTGAATTCGGATATGACGGAAACGGCGTAAAGGTCGTT
Organism: Flavobacterium silvaticum; assembly: GCF_012911565.1. GTDB lineage: Bacteria > Bacteroidota > Bacteroidia > Flavobacteriales > Flavobacteriaceae > Flavobacterium > Flavobacterium silvaticum. Next base: position 491,912 of record NZ_JAAMPU010000108.1, read on the forward strand.
CGTACCATAGACGATCTGGAAAACCTGCCCGAAACCGAGTGCATAGCCGAAGAAATGATCCCGTTCAAAAACGAACTTGCCGTAATCGTTGCACGTTCTGTTTCGGGCGAAATGAAAACCTATCCGGTCGTAGAGATGGAATTCCATCCCGAAGCCAACCAGGTGGAATATGTAATTTGTCCGGCACGCATCGATGCAGCCGTTGCAGAAAAAGCACGCAGCATCGCCATCGAAGTATCCAAAAAATTCGACCACGTAGGATTGCTTGCCGTTGAAATGTTCCAGACAAACGATGACGAAATCCTTGTGAATGAAGTCGCACCACGTCCGCACAATTCAGGTCATTATTCCATCGAAGCCAGTTACACCTCCCAATTCGAAAACCATCTTAGGGCAATACTGGATTTACCGCTCGGAAAAACCGGAAGCAAGGTCGCCGGAGTCATGGTGAATTTGGTTGGGGCCGAAGGTTTTTCAGGAAATGTCAAATATGAAAACATTGAAAAAATACTCGAAATTCCCGGAGTAACTCCACATATTTACGGCAAGAAACAAACGCGGCCGTTCCGCAAAATGGGACATGTGACCATTGTGAATGAAGATATGTATGAAGCCCGTAACATTGCAGAACAAGTTAAGAATACCATCAAAGTAATTAGTCAATAATTCGAAAATCGGATAATTTGGAAATTTGAAAATGACATACACATCATGGAAATTTCCAAATTTTCAAATTTTCAAATTTTCAAATTAAACATATGAAAGTCGCCATAATCATGGGCTCAGCCTCCGATCTTCCGGTCATGCAGGACGCCATTGACATCTTAAAAGAGTTCGGGATTGAGACCGAAGTAGATATTGTTTCAGCTCACCGCACGCCTGAAAAGCTGTTCAATTTCAGCCAGAATGCACACACGCGCGGAATTTCGGTAGTAATTGCCGGAGCTGGCGGAGCGGCACATTTACCCGGAATGGTCGCATCCATGTCTCCGCTTCCTGTAATTGGCGTTCCGGTGAAATCGAGCAATTCGATAGATGGCTGGGACAGCGTTTTGTCTATTCTGCAGATGCCGGGCGGCGTTCCGGTTGCGACAGTTGCTTTGAACGGCGCTAAAAATGCGGGAATTCTTGCGGCCCAGATCATCGGAAGTTCGAATGCAGCGGTTTTGCAAAAAATAGTCGATTATAAAAAATCTTTAAAAGAAGCGGTACTTAAAGCTTCTGAAAATGTAAAGAAGTAAGTTCGGATCCGTGGCCTAGCCCTGATGCGAGCGGTTAGCCTGTTGAAAGGGTGGCGCTGGTTGAGTTCGCAAACCAGAGCGACCAACGGAAGCTACTGGTTTGCGTTGCGAAACCCGCCAGCATGAGGCAGCTAATAGCGGGCAGCAGGTTCCCGGCTCCCATCATTGTTAATTATTAATTGTTAATTCAAATGAACATTCTTACCACAAAATTTACCACATCCCACGATACCGCACCCTTTTCACAAATAAAAACCGAAGATTTCCTGCCTGCATTCCTCGAAGGCATCGAAAAAGCACGCAAAGAAATTGACGCAATCATCTCGAATCCGGGCGCACCGACATTTGAAAACACTATTGAAGCGTTGTCGTTCAGCGGAGATACATTGGATCGGGTTTCAAATATCTTCTTTAACCTGCATTCCGCCGAAACGAATGACGAGATCCAGAAAATCGCCCAGGAAGTTTCGCCTTTGCTGAGTGAATTCGGGAACGATGTCCGGCTCAACGAGAGATTGTTTGCCCGCGTGAAATTTGTTTACGACAACAAATCGAACCTCGAATTATCTGCCGAACAAGCGACTTTGCTCGACAGGAAATACAAAAGCTTTTCACGAAACGGCGCAAATCTGCCTGATGATAAAAAGGAAAAACTCCGTGCCATAGACATGGAACTTTCTAAATTGAGCCTCGAATTTGGAGAAAATGTGCTGCACGAAACGCATGCATACCAACTTCACATCACGGACAAAAACAATCTTTCCGGATTGCCGGAAGGAACAATCGAGGCAGCCGCCGAACTGGCCAAATCACACGAAAAAGAAGGCTGGATATTCACGCTTGATTATCCGAGCTCGATACCGTTTTTGACTTACGCCGATAACCGGGAATTGAGAAAAGAGCTTTCGATCGCGTCCGGCAAAAAAGCGTTCCAGGGCAACGAACACGATAATCAGGAAATTGTTCTGCAACTCGCAAAGCTGCGTTTTGAACGGGCGAAATTATTGGGTTATGCATCCCACGCCCATTTTGTTCTGGAAGAACGTATGGCCGAAAGTCCGGATAAAGTAAAATCGTTCCTGTCCGAATTACTCGAAAAAGCACGTCCGGCCGCTGAACGAGAATTCAAGCAATTGTCAAATTTCGCAAAGGAAAAAGATGGAATCGACGAGCTTCAGAAATGGGACGGCGCTTATTATTCCGAAAAATTGAAACAGCAATTGTTCGATCTCGACGATGAAAAACTAAAGCCGTATTTCAAACTAGAAAATGTTTTGAACGGCGCATTCACGATTGCCGGAAAATTGTTCGGGCTTACGTTTGAGCAGGTTTTTGATATCGATACCTATCATTCAGATGTCACTACTTACGAAGTCAAAGACCTGAACGGAAATTTTGTCGCTGTTTTCTACGCCGATTTCTTCCCGAGAAAAGGCAAACGCAACGGTGCCTGGATGACATCGTACAAATCCCAATATATCGTTGGCCAAAACAACGAGCGTCCGCATATTTCCATCGTCTGTAATTTCACCAAACCCACGGCGACGAAACCATCGTTGCTCACTTTTAATGAGGTGACGACCTTATTCCATGAATTCGGACACGCACTTCACGGAATGTTGGCTAACACAACGTATCCGGATTTGTCGGGAACCAGCGTTTACTGGGATTTTGTGGAACTGCCGAGCCAGATTTTCGAGAACTGGTGTTATGAGCCTGAAGCGTTGGCCTTGTTTGCGCATCATTATGAAACCGGTGAATTGATCCCACAGGAATACATCCAGAAGATTAAGGACAGTGCAAGTTTCCAGGAAGGTATGGCTACCTTGCGCCAATTGAGTTTCGGGTTACTCGACATGGGCTGGCACGGTCAGGATCCGACTGGAATTACAAATTTGAAAGCCTTCGAAAACGAACAATTCGCCACGACCAAATTGTATCCGGATGTAGCCGAAAATGCCATGAGTACCTCATTCTCCCATATTTTCCAAGGCGGGTATTCATCTGGCTATTACAGCTACAAATGGGCGGAAGTGCTCGATGCCGATGCGTTCGAATACTTTCAGGAACTCGGGATTTTCAATGAGGAAGTCGCCCGGAAATTCAAAGAAAATATTCTATCCAAAGGCGGAACCGAACATCCGATGGAATTATACAAACGATTCCGCGGCAAAGAACCCAAAGTAGACGCACTTCTCAAACGTGCGGGATTGATTTAATTATAATCCAATTGATTTTCTTCAGTTGGTAAAATTATCTTTCAATATTTTTTGAAAGTTTAAAAACATTGCATACATTTGGACTATGGAATTGAAACCGGCACGAAAAAAGTTTATCCAAACCTGGGGCGCCTTAGGGTCACAATGGGGCATCAACAAAACGATGGCTCAAATACATGCGCTGTTGATGGTTTCGCATGAACCCATCAGCATGGAAGACATTATGGAAGAACTTCATATTTCACGCGGAAATGCCAGCATGAATTTACGTGCTTTGATGGATTGGGGAATTGTCTACAAGGAATACAAAGCTGGTGAAAGACGCGAGTTTTTTACTGCCGAAAAAGACCTGGACGAACTTGCCGTAAAAATATCGCGGGAACGCAGTCGCAGGGAAATCAAGCCGGCGCTCAAAGTCTTGAAAGAAGTATCTGTTGTGGAAGGTGATTCTGCCGAAGAAAAGCACTTTTCTGAACAAACCAAAAAATTGTATGATTTTGTGCTCAAAGCAGACAATGTCCTCGATCGGATCACGGAATACAAAGACAACTGGCTCACTCAATTGATGATCAAATTTATAAAGTAATTTTTTTATCCTGAAGTTTCAATATTTTCTGAAATTACAAAATACATAATCATGGACTATAATCTAATAGGTTACTTTTTGTACCTCGTCATTACAGCTTTCATCATTCTTTGGGTCGGGCACATTTGCTATAAGAACGGGAATGTATTTGTGGCCCAATTGATTCCGGGACATGAAGATTTATGCATCCGCGTCAACAAAATTTTGCTTGCCGGATATTATCTGCTTAACATAGGATACTGCCTGATAACATTGGTTCAGTGGGATACGCTCCAGACACTACCGGATTTGATTGAAACCGTCGCTTTGAAATCGGCAATGATCATCAGTATCATCTCGATACTCCACTACATCAATATTTACGTCATCACACACCACACCGATAAAATCCTTAATTCATTATAAAACCTTTTCTCATGGAAACTTCAAAAATCCTTCTCGGCTATGCCATCTATCTTCCAATCGCAATTCTTCTGACATTTTATGTGTCACGCACGTTGTTCAAAAACAGCAAGATTTATATGCTAGATATTTTTAAAGGCCGTCAGGAAATAGCCTTTGCGACGAACAATCTTTTTGAAACCGGCTTTTACCTGTTGAATGTCGGGTTTGCACTGATGATTCTTGAAATCAACCTGTACAACAACAGCAACCGCGAACTGGTCGAGGCGTTGAGTTATAAAATTGGCGGCTTCTCAATATATCTCGGGGTTATGTTATTCCTCAATCTGTATTTCTTTTTCAGGGGCAAACGCAAAGCCCGTGAAACTGGCGCATTACATAGTGGAAATTGAATGAAAAACCTTTAAAAACGGGCCATCTTTAGCGAGATGGCCTTTATTTTAGTCTGTTATGCCAAATGAGCAGTCAAGATTTAATTACATTTGCCCAACACCACCACCTATGAAACCTTCCCTTTTTTCCCAGGCACAAACCGTCTGGAAAAGCGTCATGAGCGACTTGCCGGAAGCTGCCCGCGTCGACATAAGCGTCTATAAAAAAATCCTTGAATTATTCCATGTAGGACGGTTCTATTATTACTTCATTGATTGGCGTCTACCCCAAATGGTTTTCATCAGTCCGGAAATTGAAGATATATTGGGTTTTCCTTCGTCTATGGTCGACATTCCGTTTTTGATGTCGCTGATACACGAGGACGACCATCCGACGTTCCTCAATCACGAAGCAACTGTAGTTGAATTCCTGGGCACACTTTCGCCTGAACAAAAGCTTCGGTACAAAATGAGTTATGATTACCGGATCAAAAAAGCCGATGGAACCTACATCCGCATACTGCAACAAGCCATTGCATTAAAATGTGACGACGATGGGAATTTATTGCTGACACTTGGCGTCCACACCGATATCAGCCATTTAAAAGACAGCAAAAAATCGGTTCTTTCATTTTTGGGATTGGAAGGCGAACCTTCTTACATAGATGTAAAACCCAAAGAGATTTTTGAACAAAGCGCCGAACTTTTTACGGCCCGTGAAAAAGAAATCATCGGGTATATTTTAAGAGGGAACCAAACTTCTGAAATTGCCCAGGCCCTTAATATCAGTCGCCACACGGTTGATTCGCACCGAAAGAACATTCTTAGCAAATCTGGCACTAAAAGCACTTTGGATTTGGCTATGAAGGTAATTTCAGAAGGACTTATCTAGCTTATTCTTTTATGAATTTTGCGACAGAAGTTCCATTGTCCGAAGTCGCCCGAAGCATATAAAAACCCACTTCAAGCGAATTGACATCAATAGTCTTCTGTCCGTTCAAATCGAGGACTTTTTTTCCCGAAGCGTCAAAAACCGTAATGTTTTTCAAGGTATCGGACGATTTGATTTCCAACAGATGCCGCGTCGGATTCGGAAAGACCGAAATACCGAATTGAGAAACAGGTTGCCCAACAGCAAGAGGCGCATAAACCAGCCTGTAATCTTCCAATTCCCCAAAGTCGACACCGCAAGGCTCCAGATAGCTTCCGGCAGATAGCCCTACACGAAGGCGGTAACTCCCTTCTGAAATATCTTCGGGAACCATAAAACTGCCTGATACCTGAGCAAAGGAACTCGCGTCTTCCAGCAATTCCGTTTCTTCAAAAATTGAATTCTGATTCCAATCTACCCACAATCTTCCAATCACATTGAATCCGGTATTTCCCGGCCCTGTAGTTGACCTCGCATTGAAATCGAGTTGATCGCCGGGAAGGATGTCGGCAAAAACATCCGCATAGAAATTCCCGATGCCATTTTCTGAACAACCGCTAGGGCCGTTATCTATGAGCTCAACTCCATCACGCGTAAGGATGAATCTGTTGATGTTCCAGGCCGCTTCCGAAGGATTTACGACAAGCGAACAGGTTTGCCCATTGAGATTCCCGCAACCCGGAGCTACTATTCCCGAAGAAACTCCGGAATAATTCGCAGCGGAATTGGAAGGCTTTATCCGATAGAAATAGGTCACTCCCGCAACGCCATCTACATCGTGATACACCACGGCATTCGCCTCGACACCGCCAATAGGAATAAATGGCCCCGAAGGATTTTCGGCTCTTTCAATGATAAAACCGGTTTCCACATCGGACACATCTGTCCACGAAACCAATATGGAATAATCCTCATTTGAAACGACAGGCTGTTGGGGCGCATCCTGTGCAGTTTCAGGCGCGTCAAGTGTAAAATCGTTGGCATTCGTGACCAACATGGCTCCTTCTGTCATGCGGTTGTATTGGCCTGTCGTATAGGCATAAGGCGGACACCAGCGATAATCCATGTAATTGTTGTTCTGCGGATGGAATAAATCACCATTGGCATCTGTTTCTGAACCTGTGTAAATACAGTTGGCTGCAGAAGGGCTTACGTTGAACGGATCTGATTCGGTATCGCAGATAAAATCACCGGCGTTGCCGCAGTTGGCGTTCTTTCTTGGCAAGATTTCACTGAAACTGCGCGTGACCAATTCGCGTTGCGTTATGATATTGCTATCGGAATTATTGAACGTATGCGGAAGCCCGAAATAATGACCGAATTCATGTGGCGTGGTCTTATTGTCATTAAGTTGTCCGGTAACCACCCAGACCCTGTTGTATTGCTGCCATTGCGGATTCAGGAACGAATATCCGCCGACTCCGCTTCCACCTACAAGTACAGTCTGGGCGATATATAAATTGATCGCATTCGTGGCACCGAACTGCTCGTAAAAACCGTCTTCGATTTCTTCATCCTGTGTCCCGGCATTGAAATCGCTGCTGGCTGTCTGCTCGAATTCGGTACCTGAAAAATAAAACACCACACCAATCTGGGCGAAACGTCGGTTGAGTTCTGCTAAAGCGTCATTGAGTTGGGTAAAACTGACACCATTCGAACCATCGTTGTTTGAAAACAAATGCGGCTTGATTGGAATGGAATACAGATTGTTTCCGGCCATTTCCCTTGCCTGGAACAAAGGTGCCAGATTGGAAATACGTTCGCGACGCGCCAATTCCGAAGAAAAACTTTCAGGCGACGTACCACAAGAAAACTGCGAAAACGACGCAGCCGAAAACAAGACTGAAAATAAGGATAGTAGTGACTTCATAGACTTGGAATAATTCGCAAATATGAATGATTCCATCGAATATACAAACGCACTTTTAAATTTTTACGCGACGAAAATCCCGAACGAAAATAAGGAAGCCCAATGCGAATAAATAGGTCGCTAAAAAACACAGGCAGGCAGAAAACAGGATAAACAGCTTTTGTGGAATTTCCAAGACAAATTCATCGAGTATGAGCTGGAGTAAAAACAATATGGAGAGTGAAAAGACTATGCATAAACACAAAAAAGCAATGATTCTCCTGCGCCTTAAAAAACCAATGGTCAATGCTTTTAAGCTGAGCAAACCTGCCAAACCACCCGCAATCAGCACGGTTGCCAATAATATATCTGGAAAATTCAGCATAAGGGATTGCCGGAAGATTTAGTTTTAGTTTTTCTGCAATTTCAATACTTACAGTTTAAAATACAATCCCTATTCTTAGGTATTTTTTGAAACCCAATCCAAGGCAAACCACCAAACCACGGTGATGCCTTCTACCCAAAAAGTAGTGTAATACCGGGACCTTTTTTGATTGGCCTGCAAGAGAAAGATGCAGATGAATATTCCAAAAACAATATTGACTACAATCAATTCCGGCTTTCTCATGGTCTTTAATAATTCGAGTGCGAGATTCATCGAAATCAAAACGACACCAAGAATTTTGGTATTCAGAACGCCTATTTCTTGCGGAACCGTTTTTAGATGCGGATCGTCCCATTGCATGTCTATGATCTCAAAAACGAACAACAACACAATAACCAAAATGAATCGTTGCAGGCTGCTTATGTAAAAGTCTATGGTCAGCGGAAAACCCTTGTTCAAAACAGGCAAAACAACGGTAACGCCTACCCAGCAGAGCGCCACAAAGTAAATTTTAAGCCCGGCCCAGTCGCGGGCGGTCTTTTTGTTTGGAAAAAACGGAAGCGTGTACAAAGCCGTGACCAGCAAAACGGCGACTGAAATCACTTTTGTAAGCCACTCGAGCATTAGGAAAAAACCAGAAGCGGCTATAAAACTGATAACACTGAGGGCAATAAAAACGTTCATCTTTACATCACGCACTGGCTTTCCCTGCCTCGCAATCGCATCGTATTTGACAAAATTATAACCCACGATAGTTCCAAAAAAGCCAAATCCCGAAACCGCAAAATCAAACGGAATCCCAAGCCTGATGGAACTCACCTGGATTAACGCAAAAACAGAAAGCGCCACATGGATGCTGCCTTCTATATAAAAATCTAAAATCCGCTTGAGCATAGGCGATTGCGAAGTTCATAAAAGTTGTTGATAAGGTACGGATTCGGTTGAAAAATTCACATAAAATCCATGTTAAAACACTGATTATTTTTAATAGTATTGATGTACTTTTGTCGCACGAAAAACTACACAACTTTTATCGCAATTTATGAAGACAGACGCTTTTGCCTTACGCCACATTGGACCTCGCGAACAAGACGTTACCCATATGCTCAAAACTATCGGCGTGGATTCGATGGAACAGCTTATCTACGAAACATTGCCTGATGATATAAGGCTGAAAGCAGAACTCGACCTCGAACCTGCACTCACCGAATACGAATACCTGAACCACATTCGCGCGCTCGGGAACAAGAACAAAGTCTTTACATCATACATTGGACTCGGCTATCACCCGAACATTGTTCCGGCTGCCATCCAAAGGAACATTTTTGAAAATCCGGGCTGGTACACGGCTTATACACCATATCAGGCTGAGATTGCCCAAGGCCGACTCGAAGCATTATTAAATTTCCAGACTACAGTAATTGAACTTACCGGAATGGAAATCGCCAATGCATCCTTACTTGACGAAGGTACAGCCGCCGCCGAAGCCATGTCGCTGCTTTTCGATGTGCGTTCGCGCGACCAGAAAAAGAACAACGTAAATAAATTCTTCGTTTCTGAAGAAATTTTGCCGCAAACATTAGCGATTCTTGAGACACGTGCCACTCCAATCGGGATAGAATTGGTTACCGGAAATCACGAATCGTTTGAAATGACCCCGGAATATTTTGGGGCGATGCTTCAATACCCGGGTAAATATGGGGAAGTTTTCGACTACGCCGGATTCATCTCAAAAGCCAAACAGCACGAGATAAAAGTTGCCGTAGCTGCCGACATTTTAAGCCTTGTCAAACTGACGCCTCCGGGTGAAATGGGTGCCGACGTAGTCGTCGGAACTACCCAACGTTTCGGAATCCCAATGGGTTACGGCGGGCCTCATGCCGGTTTCTTCGCTACGAAAGAAGAATACAAGAGAAGCATGCCTGGAAGAATCATTGGCGTTACCGTAGATGTCAACGGAAACCGAGCGCTTCGTATGGCTTTGCAGACACGCGAGCAACACATCAAACGCGAAAAAGCGACTTCGAACATTTGTACCGCTCAGGTTTTATTGGCCGTCATGGCAGGAATGTATGCCGTATATCACGGGCCGAAAGGTTTGGGTTATATTGCAGATAAAGTCCATGCTTCTGCCGTTACGGCTGCGAATGCACTTAATAAAATCGGGGTGTATCAGACGAATTCGAATTTCTTTGATACGATCGTGGTCAAGGCCGATACATCAAAAGTCCGTCCGATTGCGGAATCGAAAGAAATCAACTTTAATTATATCGATGCCGAAACCATCAGTATTTCATTCAACGAAACGACATCTGTCAATGATTTGAATGCAATCCTTGCTGTTTTTGCCGAAGCCGTCGGAAAATCTGCCGATAAAATAAATGCACTTTCTTCAGACATACATTATCCTAAAAACCTCGAACGCACATCGGATTTCCTCAATTACGATGTGTTCAATAAATACCATAGCGAAACGGCTTTGATGCGCTATATCAAAATGCTCGAACGCAAAGACCTGGCATTGAACCATTCGATGATTTCGCTCGGTTCGTGTACCATGAAGCTTAATGCGGCCGCTGAAATGCTTCCACTTTCCATGGCCAACTGGAACAATATTCACCCTTTTGCCCCACTCGATCAGGTTGAAGGCTATACGACCATGCTCAAAAAACTGGAGCAACAACTCAATGTCATCACCGGTTTTGCCGGTACTTCTTTGCAACCGAATTCAGGTGCTCAAGGCGAATATGCAGGCTTAATGGCGATTCGCGCGTATCATATTTCACAAGGTAACGGACATAGAAATGTGTGTCTGATTCCGGCATCGGCTCACGGAACGAACCCTGCGTCTGCGGCACTTGCCGGAATGCACATCGTAGTCACCAAAACCCTCGAAAACGGAAATATCGATGTTGAGGATTTAAGAGCAAAAGCCATCGAACACAAGGACGACTTGTCTTGCTTGATGGTTACTTATCCGTCGACTCACGGTGTATACGAAGCCACCATCATCGAAGTCACCAAACTGATCCACGAAAACGGCGGACAAGTTTACATGGACGGTGCGAATATGAACGCCCAGGTCGGATTGACGAATCCTGCTACAATCGGAGCTGACGTGTGTCACCTGAACCTGCACAAAACTTTCGCGATTCCTCACGGCGGCGGCGGCCCCGGAGTTGGCCCGATTTGCGTTGCCGGACATTTGGTTCCATTCTTACCATCGAACCCTATTATCCCGACAGCTTCCACAAATGATGTGGCCGGAATCTCATCTGCACCTTACGGATCAGCTTTGGTTTGCCTGATTTCGTATGCTTATATTACGATGCTTGGAGCTGAAGGGCTTCGTTCGTCTACCGAAAATGCCATCCTCAACGCCAACTATATCAAGGAAAGACTGGCAGGTCATTTCGATACGCTTTACACCGGTGAAATGGGCCGTGCAGCTCACGAAATGATTTTGGAATGCCGTCCGTTCAAGGAAAATGGAATCGAAGTAACCGATATTGCCAAACGCCTTATGGATTACGGTTTCCACGCTCCTACCGTTTCTTTTCCGGTAGCCGGAACACTGATGGTTGAACCGACCGAAAGCGAAAACCTCGAAGAACTCGATCGTTTTTGCGATGCGATGATTTCAATCAGAAAAGAAATCGACGAAGCATCTGCCGACAATAAGAACAACGTGCTCAAAAATGCGCCTCACACGTTGGCCATGCTGACTTCAGATGACTGGAACATGCCGTATTCGCGTGAAAAAGCGGCTTATCCGCTGGAGTATATTTCAGAGAATAAATTCTGGCCATCCGTTCGTCGTGTAGATGATGCGTATGGAGACCGGAACCTGGTTTGTTCCTGCGCACCAATCGAAGCGTATATGGAATCTTGATAATTTATCCCGGTCAATTGGCCGGGATTTTTTTATGACCGACATCAGGAACACGGACGACCTTAGAATTTTATTCGGCAATTTCTACAAGGAACTGCTTCTCGATGCTGAGATGCATCACATTTTCATAGCTATCGCCAAACTCGATATCGATAAACATCTGCCAATTATTGTTTCATTCTGGGAACAGGTAATTTTTGGCAGCGGGAATTACAAAACGAATGTGCTGGAAATTCATCGTCACCTCCACAATGCAATCCGTTTGGAGCAACATCACTTCAAAATATGGTTGGACACGCTTTTTAAGGTAATTGACCTACATTATTCGGGCGAAAATTCCGAAAAAATAAAGACGCGGGCGCTATCGATTTCGCAAGTCATGCAATTGAAACTCGATAATTTTTTAACCCAAAATTAAGAATCCGTAAATTCAGAAGTAAAAAAATCAGATATTCGTAAAAATACTATGCACGCATATATTATCCGGCTTTTGGGCGTTATTATATTTACCTTAGATGCAATTTACCAGTAATACTACCGAATGAATATCAGGATTATCGGCTCCGGAAGCTACGTACCCGGAGTGACAATGAAAAACGCCGACTTCAGTAACCATGCTTTTTTAAACGAGGACGGAACTCCGCTTGGAGTAGCCGGTGAAACCGTAATCCGCAAATTCAAAGATATTACCGGAATTGAGGAAAGACGCTATGTGGAAGACGATTTGCTTACCAGCGACATTGCCTATTTTGCCGCCGAAAAAGCCATCGAAGACGCCGGAATCGACCGCGAAACCATCGACTATATCATTCTTGCCCATAATTTCGGGAACGTAAAAGCAGGCGCCATCCAATCTGACATCCTGCCTAGCCTTGCTACCCGTGTCAAGAATAGCCTGAGGATCCAAAACCCGGGTTGTGTGGCCTACGATATCCTTTTTGGTTGTCCGGGCTGGATCGAAGGTATGCTGCAGGCCAACGCCTTCATCAAATCCGGCATGGCAAAACGCTGTCTGGTCATCGGGGCAGAAACGCTTTCAAGGGTTGTCGACGTACACGATCGCGATTCCATGATTTACAGTGACGGAGCCGGAGCCACAATCGTGGAAGCCAATGGCGACGACCACGGATTGCTATCACACGAAAGTGCAAGTTATACGTACGACGAAGCCTATTATTTATTCTTCGGAAATTCAAATAACAAAGAACTCGATCCAGATGTACGCTACATCAAAATGCACGGCCGAAAGATTTATGAATTCGCCCTGAGCAAAGTTCCGGCAGCCATGAAAAGCTGTCTCGATAAAAGCGGCATCGACATCAAGGACGTCAAAAAAATCCTTATCCATCAGGCCAACGAAAAAATGGACGAAGCCATCATCCATCGCTTCTATAAATTATACGATCAGGAACCACCAGGACTTACCATGCCCATGAGCATCCACAAACTCGGGAATTCAAGCGTCGCCACAGTTCCTACACTTTACGATTTGCTCGTAAAAGGAAAAGTTCCGAACCACGAAATTAGTCCGGGCGATGTACTTATATTTGCGTCAGTCGGCGCGGGCATGAACATCAACGCTTTCGTCTACAGATATTGATTTTTAATTTGGAGCCAATCCGGCTGTTTGCTGCAACTCCTCACAATTCCGCCAGGTTTTTAAAAGTTATGTCATGGCTTCCGTTGGTCGCCCCACATAACTAAAAAAACCAAGTCGTAATTGCTGCGGGGTTTTCGCTTCCATCCGGGCTAATCACGATACATGTACGAAAATGTCTATCCAGACAAGCGCTTTCGCCTCACGCTGGAATTCCTCAAAAAACACACTTCCGGAACCGAGAAAATCCTTGACCTTGGTGTAGAAAATCCGTTTTCCACCATCATGAAAAAAGAAGGTTTCGACGTCCGCAACACGACTGGCGAAGACCTCGATTTCGATCAATCCGAACTGGAAAAAGCGGGTTATGATGTAGTCACGGCATTTGAAATATTCGAACACCTGCTCAATCCGTTCACGGTACTTCAGCATATAAAATCGGACAAAATCTTTATCTCGATTCCAATGCGGCTGTGGTTTTCACCGGCCTATCGTAGCAAAACCGACATATGGGACCGTCATTACCACGAATTCGAAGACTGGCAACTCGACTGGCTGTTGGAAAAAACCGGATGGAAAATCGTCGACAGCCAAAAATGGACGAATCCGGTCAAGAGTTTCGGCCTGCGTCCGTTGCTGCGAAAATTCACCAACAGATACTATATCATCTATGCCGAAAGAATCTAAGCGAAACTACAGTCACCATCGCCGAAATTCATATATGTATCCGAAAAATCCGTCTTCCCGAACGATTTTGAGATGATCGAATCCTTGACTTTTTTGGTTCGGTACAGGAATACGAATGACTTTTTGAATTCGGCCACCATGGGTTCATCATAGGTAATGATCTCGCGCACTCCGGTTTCAATGGCATGCAGTTTTACGATGTCTGCGATAATTGCGGCATCTTTCTTTTCATAATAGGCGAACAACAATTTGCTCACTTTGGCCCGTTTCTGCAACACGACAAAACCAATGCACTTTCCGGCCTTCACAACTTTCATCATATAAATGGCAAAGCTGCTGTCGTACATGGAAAATTCGTAATCGCGTGCATTCGTCAAATACAGCAACGGTGCTTCCTGAACCCACGGATAGGCTTTCATCCAGGCAAAGAAATCGGCTGTCTTTTGAGACAGATGATGCTGCCCGAGTGCCTTTACCAATTGCATGCATTCTGAATCCGGAGCCGACAGATATTCGATTTTTATGGACGACAACTTATTTTTTAAAACTGCTTTCTGGAAATACAACCTCGGCTCTACAAACAGATTGATGACAAAATCCTTGAATCTCCACAATCTTTTGAGTTTCGAAGCCCACGGAAAAAGTGCCGGCATCACAAAAACAAGATTGCTCCTGAGAACAGCCTTGATTCCACGATTTTGCTTTAAATCTGTGAAGTAACCGGACTTATCATAGACACGTTTGGCACTTGGCGTAAACTGGGAAATCCCGATTTTGCCGTCCAACGTTTCATACATCGTATTGAGGATTTCGCGCCCGATTCCGCTGCCCTTGGTTTTCGGGTGCACCCACCAGGTCGAAAGCCACCCGATTTTTTGATGGTTTCCGTCAAGGGTCACATAATCTGTGAACACACCCATGTAACCTAAAAGTTCGTCGTTTTGATAACCCAAAAGCAATACAATGTCGTCATCGGCGCAATTGGGATTGTGGTAATGCGCCAATAAACGATGACGGCTCACCGACAGGAATTCATTGTCCCAAACAGCTTTTTCATTCAGGATTTCCGGTATTTCGCGGCGATAGACTTTACGGATTCGGATCATTTACGACGGATTTTATAGTTTCCGGTTATTTTATTGAACACTTTGTAGAGGTTTTCCATCCCGATGACTTTTTGTATCTCACGGCTTGGATCTTCTATGGAAAAACGCTGGATAATTCTTGGGCTTATGTCTTTTTTCAACCCCGAATTCCCGAATATCAGGATTTCGGGATCATAATCAAGCAAACTTTTTACAAGTTTTTCAGAAGCCGGTTTATCTGAAAACGGAAACGCAAAAATCGAATACGGAATCCCGAAATTACTTTTGACCCATTCGATTGAATCGATAATCTGTTTTTTCTGTTCTTCAAGACTGAGCTGCTGCAACGGCGGATGTGACATGGTATGGCCGCCGAAATAGAATCCGTCGGCAATCATCTCCCTGATTTCATCTGTCGTTATGTAGGGCTTTTGATTTTTCAGAAATGCCGATATATCGACATCGGCGATCTTCAACGCCTGCGGCAACAGTCCGCGTTTGGCATAAGGCAATTTGAGTATTTTGGTTCTGAAATCGGTTGCATCAGAAAATTTAAATTCCAGGATATCGGCGATTTGCCTGAGTAGATCCGATGGGAATTTCCGTCTGTCCAGATCATCGAGCAACACACTGATTTCATGTTTGTAAAGCGCCTGATTGTTATCTACAAAATCCGGATTCAGAAAAAACGCAGCCTTGATTCCTTTTTGTTTGAGTACCGGATAGACATGGGTGTAAATTTCTCGCAGCCCGTCATCAAAAGTCAGCAAAAAACCATTTTCAGGCGATGTGTCATTTCCGAGGTCTTTCAATTCGAGTTGGTGGTAATTCGAGGTCAGGATTTCAAGATCTGAAAGAAAAACCGCATCTCCTTTGTAAGGATACAACTGTGAAATGTGCGGAAGCTTTACATCTGTAATCAAATGATAATAAGGAAATACCGATTGCTTGCGAAAAGAACCGCGCGGTGCCATGCGATACAAAAAATTCCTGACAAGACCCATAATCAAAAACTCCGGCAATACCGGAGTCTTACAAATATACGATTAAGAAATAAAGGCTGTTATTTTTTGACAATCCTGCGGGTCACTTCGTTTGTGCCATCTGTAAGCTGGATCATGTAAATTCCGGTCGCCAAAGAAGAAACGTCCAACTTTTCACCAACGATGTTTCCGGACATCGTTATGCTTCCGAAGGCATTATACACTTTATAGCTCACAGATGAAGCCGCATTAGTCCAGCGTACATTAAGCTTGTCCGATGCAGGATTCGGATAAATTGCCACTACAGGGTCATTGTTTTGCTTAACAGATAGCGCATCGTCATATAAAGCATCTACATCTGACTGTACAAAGGTTCTTGCAAAATAGGAAACATTATCCAAAGCACCTTCGAAATAATCGGCTGGCCCATCCATATTGCGATCGTGACGGCCCAGGCAACCCGGATTCAACGAATAGACTAAATCACCTCCGTATCCAGCATAATATCCGCCAAGATCGACACGGTCAAACCAGATGCGCATTTCGGTAGCCGAAGTTACGCTGACGCACACGTGGTGCCATTCACCAACCTGTACGCTGCTGTTGCTTACGAAGGTCTGTCGTGTCTCTTCTGTAAAATTATAGGTTCCGTTTCCAAAATTGACAGCATAATGGGCATCGGCACTTGTGGAATTCATCCAGACACCGGCCGCGCGATTTTCTTCAAACGAAGTATTGAAAACCACTTGCTTCAAATAATCGGCGCTATCATAGCGAATCCAGAACGAGAAAGAAACGGGCAACGGTGTTTTTAAGGCATCTACATTAGGCAATTCCACATAGCTGTCGACTCCGTTGAAATAGGCAGCCGATTCCGGATTTCCGTAACGGTCATCTATGAATGTGACGTTGTATGGAGTTGCATTGAAACCTTGTCCGCTTACATCGTCCACGTTTCCGTTAAAGTCGTAAATTGCCAGCAGGTTGTTTGTCAACTGCGACATGGCAAGAAAAGGGAGCAACAAAATGAGTAAAAGGTAGTTATGCTTCATTGTCTTTTTTTTCAAATATAAAATTTTCCATCTGATTGGAGACAAATTCGAATCACATAAAATTCAGTATCGTTATCCCGGCCTATAACGAGGAACAATTCCTGCCGTTGACCATTGACTCCCTTGTAAGCCAAACCGTTTTACCGCATGAAGTTATTGTTGTAAACGACAATTCTACCGATTCGACTTCCCAAATCGCGGCCACTTACGCACAAAGATATCCTTGGATAAAATTGCTCAATACGTCATCTGATGCCGTGCATTTACCCGGAAGCAAGGTAATACGGGCTTTTCAAAAGGGTTTTGATGCACTTGAAAATAAGGATTTCGACATTATCGTGAAACTCGACGCCGATTTGATTCTTCCCGTTGATTATTTTGAAAAAATCATTGTCGTTTTTGAATCAGACGAGAAGATTGGCATGGCCGGCGGTTTTGCCTATATCGAAAAAAACGGCGAATGGATTTTGGAAAACCTGACTGACAAAGACCACATTCGCGGCGCTTTCAAGGCATACCGCAAACAATGTTTCGACCAGATTGGCGGCTTGCGACCGGCGATGGGCTGGGATACGGCAGATGAACTGCTGTGCAAATTCTACGGTTGGAAAGTAATCACGCTTCCCGAACTCAAAGTCAAACACCTCAAACCGACAGGTGCGAATTACGACAAGGCCGCACGGTATAAACAAGGCGAGGCTTTTTACACTTTGGGTTACGGATTCTGGATCACGGCCATTGCGTCGGCGAAATTGGCTATGCGGAAAAAGAAACCGCTGCTATTTTTGGATTACCTGAATGGTTTCCTAAAGGCAAAAGCTGAGAAAAAACAAATGCTTGTTACTAATGAACAGGCCAAATTCATCCGGAAATACCGCCTTGAAAAAATGAAGGAAAAAATTTTTTGAAGAATAGAGTATTTTATCGTCCCGCCCGTTCAAGGTAAGCTTTGTAACAACAACATTGATACATAGCCCGAGACGCGTCTGAACTGTAACCTCAAATCTTGGATCAAAAAAAACAGCGAGCCGAAACTCGCTGTAAAAAACTATCGATTCCAAATAAATGGTGCCTTTCTAAGGTAATTTTCATCTGACAATTGTCGTATTAGAAACAAAGCCAGATTAAAGGCACTGATCGAATCGCCCAAACAATCTTCAAGGCTGGCATCTATTTCAGTAACCTGATCCGTGAGTGCTATCAACGGAAGCCGCACCAAGGTCCAATCGACAGAACTTTGGCTTAAGACTTCAAATTCCTTTTGTTTGTCCAACGTGGTTTCAGGATAATTTTTCTTCATCCAATCTGTACCGGATTGCGTTTTCTGACTTTTTTTATCAAAAGGCGTATCAACATTCAATCCCGTAATGACAATGTAACGATTGACTTCCAATTCATTCATTGCCTTGATTACATTACCCGTAGAGACACTGAAGATGGATTTTTCGCTATTCGGCTGACCTAATCCCAGCGTGCTTATTACGGCATGACAACCTTCGATGAGCTTTTTGACCGCAGAGTAATCATTGGCATTCCCTACGATGACTTTTACCGATTCGCCATTATTGTTGTATTGTTCCGGATTCCGGATAAGTAGTTTGAGTTGAAAGCCTTGTTTGAGTAATTCCTTTACAAGATATTTTCCGGCTTTACCTGTGCCGCCAATTACGGCAATAGTATGTTTTTTCATTATTCTATTTATATAATTAAAAATTGATGCCATTCGCCAAGAGCAGTGAATGACACTATTTCGCCTGAGTGTGGCAAAAAAATCTTTGTGTTTTATAAATAGATTTTGATAGGGCAAATATAAACTAACCGCAACATTTTTTTTTCGAAAATATGTAAGCCGTTTACCATAACCAGACTATTAAAATATGTCCGAACCAATCGAATATATTGACAAGCCCCACATTTATTCGTACTTTCGCCCTTATTCGCATTTATGATTGTAGCCCGTTACCTGACCCAGATAGGAAAATATTTCCTGATGATCAAAGAAGTTTTCCGGAAGCCGACGAAGGCTTCGGTGATGCGCGGGCTGATTCTCAAAGAGATTGACGATTTGATAATCGGGTCACTTGGGATCGTGGCTTTCATATCTTTTTTCGTCGGTGGTGTTGTTTCGATACAAACGGCATTGAACCTGACGAATCCATTGATTCCCAAATATCTTATCGGATTTGCGACACGACAATCGGTAATCCTTGAGTTTGCGCCGACTTTTATTTCGATCATCATGGCCGGTAAGGTTGGTTCTTTCATCACCTCGAGCATAGGAACCATGCGGGTTACGGAGCAAATCGACGCGCTCGAAGTAATGGGCGTGAATGCGCTCAATTACCTGGTTTTCCCAAAAATCGTCGCATTGATGCTGTATCCGTTTGTGATTATGCTGAGCATGTTCCTTGGTATTTTAGGCGGATGGATGGCCGGTGTTTACGGCGGTTTTGTAAGCAGTACCGAATTCATCCAGGGAATACAGACGGAATTTATCCCGTTCCACATTACATACGCTTTTATCAAGACCATCATCTTTGCGATTTTGTTGGCCACGATCCCGTCTTTCCACGGATTCTACATGAAAGGCGGCGCACTGGAAGTGGGTAAAGCGAGTACGACATCGTTTGTTTGGACTTCAGTTGCCATCATTCTCTCGAACTATATCTTAACCCAATTACTTTTGAGCAAATGATCGAAGTCAAAGAGCTTGTAAAATCGTTTGGTGATGTTACCGTCCTAAAAGGCATAACGACAACTTTTGAGACCGGAAAAACGAACCTCATCATTGGTCAGAGCGGATCTGGAAAAACCGTTTTGCTTAAAAGCCTGTTGGGAATACATAAGCCCGATTCAGGAAAAATACTCTATGACGGCCGGGCCTATTGGGATTTGAACGAAGATGAAAAACGAGACCTGCGGACAGAAATTGGGATGGTATTCCAGGGAAGTGCCTTGTTCGACAGCATGACCGTTGCCCAGAATGTAGCTTTCCCACTTCGGATGTTCAGTACCAAAACCCAAGGAGAAATCAAAGACCGCGTAGACCAGGTATTGCAGCGTGTAAACCTTATCGATGCACATAAAAAAATGCCGTCTGAAATATCGGGAGGTATGCAAAAGCGGGTTGCGATTGCGCGCGCGATTGTGAATAATCCAAAGTATCTGTTTTGTGACGAACCGAACTCAGGGCTCGATCCAAAAACGTCTACCGTGATCGACAACCTGATCCAGGAAATCACAAAAGAATACAACATCACAACCGTCATCAACACACATGACATGAACTCGGTGATGGAAATTGGCGAGAAAATCGTATTTCTCAAAGAGGGAGTGCTTGCTTGGGAAGGAACCAAAAAAGAAATCTTCAAGACCGATAACGAAGCCATCGTAGACTTTGTTTATTCTTCAAATCTATTCAAGAAGGTCCGCAAAGCCCAACGTCGCGAAGACAAAGACGCCGATGCCGAACTTTAATCGTGAAGCAAGTACACCCAACCGGTTTTAGGTTCCGCATTGACTGGTTTCACCAAATAATAATAGGTTGCGCTTGGCAGTAAATTCCCATTGTAATCCTGGCCGTGCCATTGGTCGACGTATTGTGATTTCCCGTAAACCGTAACACCGTATCTGTTAAATATTTTTACTTCCTGTATTTCTCCCAAACCGCTAAGGTCGAACGAATCGTTGTTTCCGTCATTGTTGGGTGAAACACCTTTTGGAATATCGCAAGTGGTTCCGCCAACCTCAACCTGTAACAATCTTTCGCAACCTTCGGGCGTGGTCAATGAAACGTGGTACATTCCATTTTCAAGTCCGGTGATGTCGACAGGATTTTGGGCCGACGAAAAATTATCGGGGCCATTCCATGAAAGGGTCAAAGCCGACACGTCTGTTTGAGCAGAATCACCTGAAAGTACTTGCAACATGAATCGGCCCTCGATACAATCGGAAAACGCAACATATGTCGGAAAAGGATTTATGTTGATTTCCAAAGTCGACATACCAGATTCACAATCGCCATTGCTGACCATTACCGTGTAATTGCCATTGTCTGCAACCGACGGATTTTGAATGACAGGGTTTTGTTCAGATGATGTAAAACCATTCGGGCCTGTCCACGAATAGGTAACATCCGGAATTGTAGTTGCCAACAAATTAAGTGCGCTTTGTTCACACGGAATCTGTTCTATAAAGGCAACCGGTGTTTCAGGGATTTGCTTCAGGTTCAAATCAATTACGGCTTCATCAAAAACACCACAAAACCCTTCGACAGTGTATTTGAACTGATAATTCCCGGCAGACAATCCAGCCGTATCCCAAAGTGCGCCGTTGAGTGAACCGCTTGATGTGGTTTCCGTCCAGATTCCGTATGTGTCATACGAACCTGACAATAAACCTGAAAGATCGACGATACCTTGAGCGCAAAGATTTGCTGTAGTATCATTTCCAGCCTGAGGATTTTGCTGGGCTGAAGAAATGGTAAAATCCAACGTACGGTCTATGCAGGAATTGGTGAACGGATATTCGATGCGTACATGATAGATTCCGGAATCGGCCGCTGCGTTAAAAGATGAAAAATTAAGGTTGTTCGACGTACTTAAAATATTTGACACATCGTCGCCTTTCCACCAGCTGTAATCCAGGAAATCAAACAAGGACATAGTGAGGCTGCCGGGTTGTCCGTCGCATAATTGGACAGGGGAAACGGTAAGCTCTACAGGAACCGTAACATCAAAAAGCCTATTTAAGATGTTACCACAATTATCCTGTACCTGAAAATTATAAATGGCCGGTTCTAAACCGGCAAACATCGCTGAGTTCTGGTCGGGAATGGAAAATGGCTGTCCATTTTTTTCCGTAATCCGATATGTTAATGGTTGAACACCGTTGGCTACAAGTACAACATCAGTAATTGAAGATTCGCATGCGAATGCAAAAACATCGTCAATATGAGGCTGTTGGTTATATGTGAAATTGTATATTTCGCGTACACAAAACAAATCTTCGGAAGGAACAGGTGAAACGATATGAAATGTCAATAACACGCGAAATGTACCGCTAAAGGCCAAATTTGGGTTCATGATGTCATTATAAACCATAAGTGCGTTGGTTGTGGTTATGTTTCCCGGCGCAGCATTTCCCGTAAGAGGATGACCCCATAATCCCGTTACTGGGTTATACTTCTGCAACCAGTAATTAGGAAGCCAGGCATTGTATAAATCGTAGTACAAGGACAGGCCGAACGAATTACAGCCTTCGAGCACAGAGATGTTGTTGTTCGTCACAATCAATGGTGGGAGGTATACATCTACCTGCTTCTGGCGACCACAGGAATCCACAAGGCTAAATGTATAATCGCCTATTGGATATCCATTGGCCCGGAACACTCCCTGAAAAATAGACGAAGATACGTTATGGGGCAGGCTAAATGGATATAATGGAGGCGCACTGATTACATTCACGCTGACTAATTCCGAAACGCCATCCATTGTGATTATACCTAAAGATGCTTCATCGTCGGCACAACCCGGGAGCACATCCACCGCGACTATCATTTCTGAAGGGTTCTGGGAAACAGAGATATTTGAAACCGCAACATGGCCGCAGGCATCTGTTACCTGAACCTGGTAATTTCCTGCGGGAACCGGGTTTGAATCTGATCCGTAAAAAGCCGGTGCCGCAAAAGGTCCCGGATGGGACGGATTAAAATTTACCGGATTGAATCCAGATGGAGCCGAAATGAAACTTATCGTCATTGGATAGTATCCGTACACAATGTCAATTTTCAATTTTTTGTTATTACATGATGCATTTAACGCCAAAAGAGAAATTTCAAAGCTTTCGTTAATGAAAAACTGACCGCTCGTAAAGACATTTCCACAATTATCCGTAATTTTCATCTGGTACGAATATATCTGATTATTGAAGAAAGGTATATCCTGGCCTATTGAGCCTTGATCAGGATTTCCCGACGATAGTACCTCATTTATAATAATAGGCGCTCCGGCTGGTGGAAATACGGTATATTGAATCGATAGCGGATAGGCAATCGTACTACCTGTTGGCACTAAAAGGACATTGTTGACATGAACTTCATTACAACCGGGCAAGTTTGGATTTACACCATATTCCGAAAAAGTGAAATTAGCATTCAATGCTCCTATTGTAAAATTCTGAACCACACCTTCGCCACAATTGTCAAAAACACGAACCTGATAATTTCCCGAAGGCAGGTTATCAAAAATATTTGACGATTGTAAAGGCCGAATTGCAGGACCTGCAAAGATTTCATAAGTCGTCGCGTTCCCACTCACAATATTTACCGTCAGTTTTCCATCGTTACCACAAACTGTTTTTTTTATGGTAAGTGAATAAGTCAGAGGGGAAACTTGATATGAAATACTTACATCTTGCTGCTGCGCATTACTCTCATTGCCCAAAGACTGGGTTGCAATCACACGATAATTCCCTGCAACAAGGCCTCCCAGCGTTTGTAAACTCTGGGTAGCTATGGGCGAAATAATATCCGGCAAATGATAAATGGTGTAGACTATCGTTGCACCAGAAGTCGTATTCTGGGTTGTGAAAGATAGTGATCCGTTTCCCGGACAAGTTTCCGGAGCAGTCGTTACACTGAGGCTGAATGCTGAGAGCTGAGCGGATACTTTTGCGGAAAAAACAACAAATAATAGGACCAGAACAATCTGGAAGAAAGTATTTTTTTTCATGTAGTTCAGTTTACGGATGAAGCAAATACACCCAACCTGTCTTTGGCTCCCCACTAGCCAGAGTAATCAAATAGAAATAGGTTGCGCTCGGAAGTAAATTACCATTGTAATCCTGGCCGTGCCACTGATCTACGTATTGGGCTTGTTCATAAACCGTCATTCCATAGCGGTTAAAAATTTTTACCCGTTCGATTTCACCGAATCCGCTTAAGTCAAAGTTGTCGTTATCACCGTCGTCATTTGGACTGATTCCGGCAGAGATACGACACAAGGTAGTTGCTATGTGCTGTGTCGCTTCGGTAGAACAACCTTGCGGATTGGTTCCTGTAACGGTGTAGTCTCCAGGTAGATTTCCGGTAATGTCGATACTTTCTCCATTTGCCGAAAAGCCATCGGGGCCAATCCAGTGGAATTCCATTGCATCTGCCGAAGCCGATTCCACATCGAGTATCATCCGATCCTGTCTGCAACCAAATGAAATTGAAAGCTCCGGAAGCGCAGCCACATTTGCGTTGACCGTAGCAATTTCTGATGGGCAAGCCCCTATGAAAGCCTGCACGCTATATATTCCACTGTTGGCTACCGTTGCATTTTCTATGGTCGGATTTTGTTCTGACGACGTGAATCCCAACGGGCCATTCCATTCATATGTAGCTCCAGGAATTGCGGCCACATTCAGCTCTATGTTTCCATTTTCACAGGTCTGGATTGAAGCGACCAACTGTGGAACTGGTGGCGCGGGCAAAATATGGATGATGATGTCGGCTTCATCTGTCGGGCCGCAATCATTGCTTACAGAATACCGAAAGGTGTAATTGCCGGTTGCAGCCGTACCGGAATTCCAGACGTTGTCATCAAGGGTTATGTTCGGCGTGATTGCACTCCAGTTTCCACCATTTTGAAAATCTCCTGATAAATACGAATTTAAATCAATTGAATCAGGCGCATCACAAAAACTCTGTTCAGTATCACCACCCGCAAATGGCACAAGAGTAATATGTTCAAAAGTGTATTCGAGTGTAATATCAAGACAGGAATTTGGAGCAGACGCCGTGATATGAACGTAATACGTCCCTAAGTTATCCGCTGAATAGCTTGGAAATTCAAGTGTTGCCGTATTTGAAAGTTCCTGACCTGACCCTTCTTTGTGCCACGAATAATTCAGGAATGAAAACGATGGAACCGTAATTTGAGCCATTTGGTTTTCACAAAGCCCCTCACCGCCTATCGTCAGCGGATACGGATCACTGATGTCATATAATTGGTTGACGATATTATGGCAGACGTCTTCCACCTGAAAATTGTAAATCCCCGGGGCAAGGCCGGTAAAATACCCGGAGTTGCCATTATCTACCAGCATCGGGCTTCCGTCAAAACTGGTTATCCTGTAGGTAAGCGGTTCCATTCCGACAGCCTCTACAATCACATCATTCAGATTGGAACTACACGAAAAACTGTAAACATTCCGGATATCCGGAACGCCAAAAAAATCAAATTCAAATATGGTATTGAGGCAGTTGCGTTCAACAGGATCCGTAGAAAACATAACTCTGTAAGAAACGACCCTAAAATGCCCTGAAGGAAATACCAAATTATAATTAATACTAGTATTCGTAAGCTGAAATCCCGTTGCCGCTGTTATTGCGGTTCCGGGAACGTACGCAGCTCCGCTTGCCGGATGACCCCATTCCTGTGTAACCGCGTCATATCTTTGCAGCCAGAAGGTAATGGGACTGGTATTATTGTCTGAATATTGCAAATTAATGTCAAAGGAACCGCAATGCGGGATGACCGAGGAATTGTCTGAGACGGTCAACCCTTCAATAGTTATGGGAAGATCAAACTCACTTTCGCACAAATCTGTAACATGAAACATATAGCTCCCGGTGACAAGGCCGGCGACCCGGAGCGTCTCGTTATTCAGCAACGCAGTCATATCAATAGGATAATCGGACGCATATTCAGCTGGTCCGCTTGCGAGTTCGATATGGATAATGCCCGAAGTTCCTCCTACAAAAAGCGATGCATATCCAGGTCCGCATCCACGCTGTACAGAATACACCGGAGGAGCTGAATTTATAGGCCCTACATCCAAATGTAATTCCTGCCATATACCACATTCGTTTTGGGCCATTACGGTGTATTGTCCGTAAGGCAACATTCCCATATAAAAGGTATGCGACGGGAATTCAGAAAGGGCATACGGCAAATCATGGTCATAAGCATCCGGCGCCTCCGTTACGATAGCCTGAAGCGCCATCAGGACACTTGCCGTGGTACCTTCACACGAAATATCAGGAGCAATCAACGCCGTTGTCCCACTTATGGTGACAGAAAATGTCTGCGAGAACGTATGCCCGCAACTGTCTGAAGCCGAAATAGTATACGAATAAGTCTGGCCAACATCAAGCAACACATTTTCTGACAGCACCAATGAAAACATATCTTGCTGGGCATCGGAAATGGAATTCTGGACAACAGTTCCATTGGGAAGCGTGATGGTATATTCAATATCTATGGGATAATTGAGGTTAGAATTCGCGGCGATGCTTTGATTGATGGTCGAGGTATCACAATCTACAGATTCAACCTCAGGCGTAACCAATAAACTGAATGATGATGGCTGGGGGAAAAAAGTGTAGGTTTGGACAACAGCTTCTCCGCACACATCGGTTACACGAACAGTATACGTGCCGCCAGTAAGTCCGGAAAGCTCATTGGACGCTTGTTGCGGTAATATCTGAGGCCCGGAAATGATTTCATAAAACTCCGGATTTCCGGTAAGTGCGTGAACTATGATGGTTCCTGTTTCGCCGCATCCGTCACTTCTATTGGTGAGGCTGTAGGACAACAGTTCAATTTGATTTTCAACCTCAAAATCAACCTGTTGGGTCGACGATTGTCCGTTTAAGGATTGGGTAGCGAATACGGTGTAACTTCCCGCTTCAAGGCCACAAAAAGAAGCCGATGAAGTTGTGGTGAGTGGATTTGACAAATCCGGCAATTCATAGACCGAATATAAAACTGTTGCTCCAGTAACGGTTCCGGAAACAGTAAAATTGACACAAGCGTTACCTGAACAGGTTTCGTTGGTATGAGTTGCTGTAAAAGTAAAAGCTGGCAATTGTGCCTTTACCGATAATGAAAAAAACATAAAAACGAAAAGTAATGACTGCAATCCGGTAATTTTCGTCTTCATGCTTTGGCTGTTTTTAATTGTCCATTGAATTGGCAAGACCAGTAATCCTTTTGATTTCCTGTTCTTTGTGTTTAGGAAATATAAGAAGAATGTCGTTGCGGTCAACTATGATGTAATCGTCAAGGCCGTCAATGACAATCAGCTTTTTAGCATCGCTCCTGATGATATTGTTTGTTGCATTTTCAAGAATGACCTTCGCATTGACCACTGCGTTGTTGCTGTCGTCTTTAGGAAGTTTATCATGCAGCGAACCCCAGGTTCCCAAATCATTCCAGTCGAAGGATGCGGGTAAGACAAAAACGTTGCGTGCCGGTTCCATCAGGGCATAATCTATTGATATTCCTTCTGCCTTTGCATAATTCTCATCTATGAATTTTTGTTCTTCAGGCGTATTGTAATAGGAATTTCCGGTTTCAAAAAGCGCCTTCATGGCCGGCTGGAATTTTTCAAAAGCTTCCAATACCGATGACACGCTCCAGATAAAAATACCTGCATTCCATACAAAGTTCCCGCTTTCAAGAAATGCTTTTGCCGTTTCATAATCCGGTTTTTCACGAAATTGCTTCACGCGTTTCATATCGTCGGAATCGGATTTATCAAACTCAATGTATCCATAACCGGTATTAGGAAATGTCGGGCGGATGCCAAGCGTAATCAATGAATCATGCATTTCCGCAAAAGCAAAACACTGCTCAAGGTCTTTCCCGAATGCATCTTCGTCTTCTATCCAGTGATCGCTCGGCGCCACAATCATCAAGGCATCCGGATTTTCCTTTCGGATTTTCAAAGATGCATATAAGATGCACGGAGCTGTGTTGCGCATTGCAGGTTCAAGCAGGATATTTTTTTCAGATACCTTCGGAAGCTGATCGGCTACGATATCTTTATATCTTTCGTTGGTCAGGATAAGTATATTTTCTTCAGGAACAATCTGCGAAAGCCGCTCATATGTTTTCTGGATAAGCGTTTGACCGGCACCTAGCATATCGTGGAATTGCTTCGGAAACTCGGTTGTACTTACCGGCCAGAACCGAGAACCGACTCCGCCTGCCATCAAAACAGCGTAATAATTTTTATTCATGTGATCAAATATGTTCGCCCCTGTTTACTTTTTGAGGAAGCGGCTCTACCTCGGCGTTCGGATTAAACAAAAACGTCCGGCCTGTTGCCGTTTCAACACACTCGTATCGTTTGACACGCAACGCACCTTTCTGAAAGATACGATTCTGCCTGATTCGGAACAAGCTGCCATAAGGCAATTCAAACAAAAAAAGTTGGCCGTCCTTTTCATCGAACGATTTCAGGGCCAAAGCAAGACTCGCATCGGTATCGCTACTGGCCGACGGATTCCGGAAATGACGCGCCAATAAAGGCAATAATTGGTTCGGGAAAATCTCAGGTCGTAAAAACGGAAGCATCAGTAACCGGAACTCCTGTTTCCATTCCAACCCGTGCGGTTTTATCATACGCCCATGCTTTTCAAAAGCGACAAGATGTGCGATTTCATGGATCAGCGTAATCATGAACCTGTATTTATTGAGGCTCGAATTTACGGTAATCTGGTGTTTTCCATCGACAGCTTTGCGGTAATCCCCATGACGTGTATGTCGTTCATTGACAATCTTGAGATGGACATTATTTTCGACGATCAGGTTAAAAACCGCCAATACTGCATGTTCCGGAAGATATTTCGCGAGTACGTCGTTCATGGTGTACTTGCCGAAACCTGAAGCACTTTTCCGTTGTAGAACTTTTGTGCGTTCAATGAAAAATCCATGATGTAATTTGCCATTTCCAATGCTGATACCGGTGCCTGATAACCCGGAAATGCTTCTGCCAGCATTTCTGTCTGAACCGCACCCAAAGCCAGTACGTTGAACGAAATTCCGGAGTCTTTATATTCTTCCGCCAACATTTCCGTTAGCGTTATCACAGCACCTTTGCTCGAACTGTAAGCCGCCAATCCAGGAAATTTCATACTTCCCTGAATACCGCCCATACTGCTAATTGTAACCATATGACTGCCTTTGACCATAAACGGAAGGCAAATCCGCGTCAGTTCGGCCACACCAAAAACATTGACTTTATAGACAGATTCAAAATCGGCATTCGTCAACTGTGAAAAGGGTTTTGTGATGAGTTGTCCGGCGTTGTGTATCAGGATGTCGATAGTTGTCGGATTCGTCTGCAGAAAATCAGCGAACGATTGCAATCCGTCATCGGCAGTCAAATCGACACTGAAAAAACTGATGTTGGCATGTGCATTCAAATCCGGATGTGGCTTTCGCGAAAGCGCAACTACTTTATGTCCGGAATTCGCAAAAGATAAGGCCAGCTGCAACCCAATGCCACGGCTTGTTCCGGTAATGACTACGGTTTTCATAGGTTGTAAATATAAAGAATGATGACAAAACGACTGTGATTTAAACCCGATAATATCAAAAAGGCATATTGGGGCATAATTCCACAATCAAACGCTACAAAAGCCACACATTTCTTCAATTTCTAAAAGGCTCATTATATATCAAATATCTGAAAATGAATAAATTAACAAATAATAAATCAGTCAAAACCTTTCGGCACATTTTTGGAAAATGAAAATATACAGGTCGATTAGTTTAGTTAAATTGAGTGAATGAAGACACGTTTTCTTCACATAAGGGAGATGTAGACAGCATCTCCTTTTTGTTTTTTATAACAATTGTAACATTTTGGGCGAATCAAAAAGCTAAATTTGTAGCTATCACTCAAATCCCGGATTATGCCCCCAAAAGTTCTGGTAATTGACGACGACGTTTCTTTCTGTCTGTTATTAAAAACATTTCTCGCCAAAAACGGCTATTCCGTCTCGACAGCATTTTCGGGTCAGGAAGCATTGCCTATGTTGCACGACGATTGGGCTGCGGTGATTACCGACATTCGTCTGCCCGACAGTTCCGGGATTGAAATCCTGAAGCAGATCCGAGAAAAGTCCCAAACCACACAAGTCATCCTGATTACGGGATATACCGATATCAAAGCCGCTGTAAAAGCGATGAAAGAAGGTGCTTTCGATTATGTCGGAAAACCGATAAACCCCGAAGAATTGCTCCATACGCTTCAACTGGCGCTAAAAAGCACTTCGGTTTCAACAGCAGAACCTTCAAAGAAACCGGATCCTTCCTCTGTCAAAACCAAACCAAATAATCATTTCGTAAGCGGGATTGACCAGGAATCAAGAAAGCTTCATGAAATGGCGCAATTGGTGGCACCGACGAATTTATCGGTATTGATTCAAGGCGACAGCGGAACCGGAAAAGAATACCTGGCACAATCCATTCACGAATCGAGTAAGCGCGCCTCACAACCTTTCATTGCCGTTGATTGTGGCGCCATTCCGAAAGAACTGGCATCGAGCGAATTTTTCGGACACGTAAAAGGCTCTTTCACCGGAGCACTATCAGATAAATCAGGGCATTTTGAAGCCGCTAATGGAGGAACATTGTTTTTGGATGAAGTAGGAAATTTAAGTTCCGAAGTGCAGGTACAATTGCTTCGCGCGCTCCAGGAACGAAAAGTCAAGCCAGTAGGAAGCAATCACGAAATAAAAGTCGACATCCGATTGGTCGCAGCTACGAACGAGGATTTAGTCGAAGCTGTAAAACGAGGAGATTTTCGTGAAGATTTGTACCATCGACTCAATGAATTCTCGCTTGAAGTCCCACGGTTATCACAGCGCGGCTCGGACATCATGATATTTGCCAATCACTTTTTAGCCCATGCCAATCACGAACTCGACCGCAATGTGACGGTTTTTGATCCGGAAGTCGAATATATTTTCCTCAACTATGATTGGCCAGGGAATTTGCGTGAAATGAAGAACACAGTCAGAAGATCTGTTTTATTGGCACAATCTGAAACATTTACCGTGGATTTGCTTCCGGCACACATGGTTTCTTTTGAAAATGAAGCTTCGGAAGACGGCCTGTCCGTAAGACGTAATGAAGAAAGCACCATCCGGAAAGCATTGGATCAGGCTAATTTCAACAAAAGCAAGGCAGCCCGCATGCTTGAAATAGACCGGAAGACGTTGTACAACAAACTCAAACTGTACAATATTGACTGTTAATCGAGTTCGACCAAAAGTCCTTCGAATAATGCTTCCATTTTTTTGCAGATTACCAGAACATAGCGCTTGAGTTGTGTTTTGTTCATCTCGATTTTCTTATGCTCCAAAGGCTCAAGGAGCTGCACGATTGAATTTGCTTCAAGTTGCTTGAGCATCGGGCTCATTTTGTGTGCAAGCGCCGACAATTTATTCAGGTCATAATATGACGCAGCTTCTGAAAGTTCATTACAATTCAAACGTGAACTTTCTACAAAGGTGTTGAGGATTATCCGCAGCGACTCTTTATCCTTTTGCGTAAAATGATTGAGCGTTTCCAGGCTATACAATACATCCGGATTATCTGCAACCGATACTTTAAGCGGAATATCCAAGCTTGTTTCGACTCCAAGCAAATCTCCTATCTGTTTGAGCAAAACGGGTAAATCCAGCGGCTTCGGATGAACGGCCGTAAATCCTCTCGAGGTAAAATCTTCCACTGTCAAATCACGTTTTCCGGACAATGCCAGGACCGGTATTTGTGAAAGGGCGGGATCTGAATTGGAACGCAATCTCCGGACGAGTTCAAAACCGTCTATATCGGGCATCTGAACATCTGTAATGACCAGATCGAAAAATTCTTCCGATAATATTCCCGGCACATTCACGGCGTTGCTTTCCGTTCTGATTTCAACCGGATATTGCTGGAACAATTCACGCATCAATGTGAGCTGCATGGCATCATCGTCAACAACGAGTATCTTTTTGCCTCTAAGGGTCGGATATAAATTGCTCTTTTGGATGATTGGTTCCGATGTTTCCATGGCAACAGGTTCCTTAGGCAATGTAACCGTAAAAGTAGAACCTTTTCCTTCTTCACTTTCCAGTTTGATGCTTCCTCCCAAAAGTCCCAACATACGTTTTGCAATGGTAAGTCCCAGGCCTGTTCCGCCGAATTTTTTCTCTATTCCCGAATGCGCCTGGGTGAATTCTTTGAAAACTGATTGCTGGCTAGCTTTTGCGATTCCTATTCCCGTATCGGCGACTGCAATTTCGAGCGTATTTTCATATGCTTTTGCCATGACGATAACCGATCCTTTCTGGGTGAATTTTATGGCATTCGATATCAGGTTGGTCAGGACTTGCTTGATGCGATAAGGATCCGATAAGAAGTAATTATCAATTTCATGGTCTATCTGCCAACGCAGGGCAATCTTTTTGTTCGTGGCATTGGGTTCAAGTGACAGGCAACAATTTTCAATAAGCTCCTTTAAGTTGAAGGGAACTTTCTGGATGCTGATGCGGTCGTTTTCCAGCTTTGAAAAATCGATAAGGTCATTAACGAGACGCACGATGTATTCAGATGAATTCCTGATGTTGTCCGTGTATTGCAGTTGCTTTTTATCCAGATGTGTGCTTCGAAGCAAATCTGTAAATCCAATGACACTTCCCAAGGGCGTTTGTATGTCGTGGGTTACGGTCGCCAAAAGCATGGTCTTGCTTCGGAGTAAGTCTTCTTTTTCCAGATTCAGTATTTCGAGACGTTGTCTGTAACGCTGGCTGATACTGATGTCCCTTATTCCAAGCCAGACAATCAACACAAAAATAAAAAATGCAATGGCTCCAATCCAGGCGACCTTTTTAGTTGTTGCTGCGACAGTTTGTTTTGACCTGTCGATTTTGGCGTAGGATTCGGTGACGATGTCGTTTTGAAGTGAACCTACGATAACACGGATTTTATCTGAAATCACGCGGCTTTCATCCTGCAGTTTCTGTTCCTTTAAAAAGAGATTGTATTTGACCCGGTTATCGCGAAGGATCAATTTGTTCAGCATTTTCTCAATTTCGGCCGTCAACCTTTCATTAGATACCGGAAGACGGCTCAATGAATCCTGCTGCCTTGGTGTAAGCACGCGATTGAGGAACTGACGCAGTTGGGTGTCATTTTTAAATGCGACAGGTTTTACGGTTTTGTTGAGTGAATCCTTGACCTTAGAGATTTTTCGAACGGCTTTGTTAAACGTATTATCTACGGTATAGGCTTTTCTGAAATCCATGATCTCGCGCATGCTTTCGCGTTTCGATGCGAGCAATTGCTGGATGGTATCGAGTTTTAAAAGTTGATTGCCATCTATTCCGGTTTTCAAACCTTCGAATTGCAACGTAACGCTATCGATCATTTTGTTATACGATGCAAATTCGGATTCGGAACTTTTGAGCAATGCATTACGCCCGACGGTTTCGGCAGCGTACAATCTGGTCACGGCATCTGATATATCGATGACCTTACGGCTTTCCTGACCGATGTTTTCATCAGGCACAGCTGTCTTTAAAATTTCAGTGTAAACAAACCACACAGCTAGTACTGCGGTGGCAAAAAGCAAAAGGTAACCGGTTACCACTTTGCCTGTAATGGCTTTAGGTTTATGAATCATGATTTTAGGGGCTTAAAATCTTGCTTACTAAAGATAAAAATTGTTTTGTATAAAAAAACCCGGATGAACCGGGTTTTTAGGAATTTATTAAGAGATAGTTATATTCTTTGTAGTTATTTGGGATTTATTCCTACAATTACAACTACCTGAATCAGTAATTTCTGATGGTTTCCGCCGAAAATGTATCATTACTTGCGGCAGGGGGATAAACATAGCCTTTGGTGTAAATAGTGTAGATTCTTCCGACTTCAAGATTTCCATTGGTCATGGTATATAAGGTCTGCTCTGAACCGGCAAGTTTGAAAACGTAATTTTCAAGTGCGTCTACTTCTACGTCCATGTAGTCACTTGAGCCTTTAAAAGGAAGTGTCGCAATGGTTTGGGAATTTTTGTAAATCATTATTTCCGGGGCATCGGCAGTTAAATTAATAAAACGTACGCGAGCCTTGTTTGTAGCAGGATATTCCAAAGAATCCTGAAAAGTCACCAACTCTATTTCTTCAAACCGGTTCACTGCAAATGTACTGAAAACCTGCCCTACCGTAAGTGTCAAGGTATCGGTGGCCAGCACTTCGCCTGTCTCATCTTTTATTTTAAGAACGCGCTCACCAGGGCTGAATGAGTAATAACCTTCTGCATCTGTGTAATTGAGACCATTCACATTTACCGCGTTGTCATCGGCAAAAAAATAAAGATCCCCTGAATCAGGGCTCGCATTGGCTACAACTCCATAAGCGACTTGGGGCGGTTCGTACGTGTAATCTCCGCTATCGGTAGAACAAGAAGCCATCGACATAGTAACAGCAGCAAAAGCAAGGCATCTGGTTAAATTTGGAAACTTCATAATAGTAATTGAATTTAATTTAAGTATAGTTTGCCCCAAGATTGGAAAAACCCACAAGGGTTGCGGCATTCCGTCACAAAAAAAACAAAAAAAACAAAGCCGCTGTTATCGCGGCCCTTGTAATTTTCTCTATTTGCTGAGTATGCTTCTGGAAATCACTATTTTTTGTATCTCAGACGTGCCTTCATAGATTTGGGTAATTTTTGCATCCCGCATCAATCTCTCCACATGATATTCCTTGACGTATCCGTTTCCGCCGTGAATCTGGACGGCTTCAATCGTCGTATCCATGGCAACCTGTGAAGCGTAGAGTTTAGCCATTGCACCACTAAGATCATAATTTTTATGCTGATCCTTGTCCCAGGCAGCTTTCATGCATAAATGTCTCGCAGCTTCGATTTCAACTGCCATATCGGCTAATTTGAAAGCGATGGCCTGATGGCTTGAAATTTCCTTTCCGAAAGCTTTGCGCTCTTTGGAATATTTCAGAGCCAGTTCATAAGCTCCGGAAGCGATTCCCAAAGCCTGGGATGCAATTCCGATACGTCCGCCTGCCAAAGTCTTCATGGCAAACGTAAACCCGAATCCATCTTCGCCAATCCGGTTCTCTTTTGGAACTTTTACATCAGTGAACATCAGCGAATGCGTATCAGATCCGCGGATGCCGAGTTTTTGTTCCTTTGGGCCGATTTCAAAACCAGGCATTCCTTTTTCAACTATTATAGCATTGATACCTTTATGTTTTTTATCAACGTCGGTTTGCGCGATCACGATATATACCGATGCCGTACTTCCATTCGTGATCCAGTTCTTGGTTCCGTTGAGCAAATAATGATCACCCATGTCGATTGCCGTAGTGCGCTGGGAAGTTGCATCACTTCCGGCTTCCGGTTCCGAAAGGCAAAAGGCACCTATTTCCTGGCCAGTCGCCAATTTAGGCAGGTATTTTTGTTTTTGCTCTTCAGATCCGAACGTCTGCAAACCCCAGCAAACAAGCGAATTGTTCACCGACATGACCACAGAAGCAGAGGCATCGATCTTGGAAATTTCTTCCATAGCCAACACATACGAAATCGTATCGAGTCCGCTGCCACCGTATTTCGGGTCGACCATCATTCCCAAAAAGCCGAGTTCACCCATTTTACGGATTTGTTCGGTTGGGAATTGTTGCTTTTCATCGCGTTCGATTACGCCCGGGAGCAATTCGGCCTGTGCAAAATCACGCGCAGCCTGTTGAATCATCAAATGTTCTTCAGAAAGATTGAAATTCATAACAAGTGGAAAGAAAAATTAATGTTTGTGTAAAAATATGCCCAAAGATAAATTTTTTGTTGGGAAATTCTCAATATTGATTTGTAATTTTGGAGCCGATGACAAAGGATTCATACAGGGTGATCGGGGTTATGTCCGGAACGTCGCTTGACGGGATTGACATGGCGCAACTGACTTTTACTTTTGCATCGGGAAAATGGCATTTCACTATCGGCAACGCACAAACTGTCGCTTATCCTGAAGATTGGGTCAACCGATTGAGAAATGCCGTAAACCTCGACCTGAAATCAATCGCAACACTCGACGGATCCTACACTAAGTTGCTTTCATCTGCCATTTCAAAATTCATTTCAGATAATAACCTGACCGATATAGATGCCATATGCTCTCACGGGCATACCGTTTTGCATCAGCCCCAAAATGGAATTACGATCCAAATAGGAAACCGGCCGGAAATTGCCCTGTTGACCAATCAAAAAATCGTCTGTGATTTCCGCGTCCAGGATGTGGAAATGGGCGGACAAGGCGCACCTTTGGTTCCAATAGGCGATCGTTTGCTTTTTGCCGATTACAACTATTGCCTCAATCTTGGCGGATTTTCCAATGTTTCGTTTGAAGACAACGACAGACGCATTGCATTCGATATTTCACCTGTGAACACCATGTTGAACAAATACGCCAATCTGGTCGGGAAGGATTATGACGATAAAGGGCAAATAGCTTCAGTGGGAAACATCATTCCCGAATTAATCGAAAAACTGAATTCGCTGCCCTATTATAAAACGACCTGGCCAAAATCTCTCGGGATGGAATTCGTCAATGCCGAAATTTTTCCACTGACGGATCATTATTCAGCTGACATTCCAGATTTGCTCCATACGTTTTGTGAACATATCGCTATCCAGACGGAATCGGCTTTACCAAAAAAAACGGGCAAGATGCTCATAACGGGCGGCGGCGCTTATCACGATTTCCTGATAGACCGGATAAAGCATCACCTGCCTCAAATGGAAATTGTCATCCCGGACAAAAAACTACTCGAATTCAAAGAAGCGCTCATTTTCGGCCTTCTCGGCATTTTAAAACTACGGAATCAAAACAATGTATTGGCAAGCGTGACCGGAGCTTCGCAAGAC
The DNA here is from genome assembly GCF_012911565.1 of Flavobacterium silvaticum. Lineage (GTDB taxonomy): Bacteria > Bacteroidota > Bacteroidia > Flavobacteriales > Flavobacteriaceae > Flavobacterium > Flavobacterium silvaticum. The sequence goes on from NZ_JAAMPU010000108.1 coordinate 528,893, forward strand.
CATTCTTCGGGCCGCATATTTCTGCCTTACGACTAAAGCCAACAGACTATATTTGCAAAAACTACAAACGCATGAAAGAACTACTCAAAAAATTCGAAGATAAATCACCCGAAATCGTGTTCAACTGGAAAGATGCGGAAACCGGCGCCGAAGGATGGACCGTAATCAATTCACTTCGCGGTGGCGCTGCCGGTGGCGGAACACGCATGCGGAAAGGACTCGACATGAACGAAGTGCTTTCATTGGCCAAAACCATGGAGGTGAAATTCTCCGTTTCAGGACCAGCGATCGGTGGCGCAAAATCAGGAATCAACTTTGACCCGAACGACCCGAGAAAAGCCGGCGTATTACAACGTTGGTACAAAGCGGTTTCCCCATTATTGAAAAGCTATTACGGAACAGGAGGCGATTTGAACGTCGATGAAATCCACGAAGTGATTCCAATGACAGAGGAATGTGGTGTTTGGCATCCGCAGGAAGGCGTTTTCAACGGCCACTTCCGTCCTACCGAAGCCGACAAGATCAACCGCATCGGCCAATTGCGCCAAGGTGTGATCAAGGTTATCGAAAACCCCAAATTCTCCCCGGACGTTTCCAGAAAATACACAGTCGCCGATATGATTACCGGTTATGGCGTAGCTGAAGCGGTGCGCCATTTCTATAGCATTTATGGTGGAAACGTGGCCGGTAAACGCGCCATTGTCCAGGGATTCGGGAATGTAGGATCGGCTGCTGCTTTTTACCTCGCCGAAATGGGCGTCAAAGTAGTCGGAATCATCGACCGTGAAGGCGGACTGATCAACGAGAACGGGTTTTCATTCGATGAGATCCGTGATTTGTTCCTTGACAAGGACGGAAACAAACTGGTTTCTGGAAAAATGATTCCTTTCGCTGAACTTGACGCCCAAATATGGAACGTAGGTGCAGAAATTTTCGCTCCTTGTGCAGCTTCCCGTTTAGTAACCCAGGATCAGGTTGAGAAACTTATCGCTTCCGGCCTCGAAGTGATTTCGTGTGGAGCGAATGTTCCGTTTGCCGATAAAGAAATCTTTTTCGGGCCAATCATGGAAGAAGTCGACAGCAAAGTGAGCCTTGTTCCGGACTTTATTTCCAATTGCGGAATGGCCCGCGTGTTCGCTTATTTCATGGAAAAGAAAGTCCAAATGACTGACGAAGCCATTTTCTCTGACATTTCCGGAACCATCAAAAAAGCACTCGAACGTACTTACGAACTGGATTCCAATAAAAAAGGCATCAGCGCCAGAGCCTTTGAAATCGCATTGAAGCAATTGGTATAACGGCAATTTATTTTTAGTATTTTCGTTTATCCCGTAAAATATCCATCATGGCTATATCTGCAAACCAAAAAAAATCACTCGCGATCACTTCGGCGATTTTCGGCTTGTTTTTGCTCGTGCTTCTCGTTCTCAAATTCAACGATAGCATTACGGTAATGGCTGATCTTGAAGGTGGCGGAGGTGGCGGTGATGTAGCTGTTAATTTTGGCGATTCGGAATTCGGATCGGGAACCAACTTTGAATCGCGCGAACCCGTAAAGGCCAAAGCAAAGGCTGTCGAACCGGCAAAATCTTCTCAGGAAGAAGTCATTACAAGCGAAGCAGACGATGCGCCATCTGTAGCGGATATCAAAAAAGCCGACGAAAAACCAAAGAAGCCGGAAGAGAAAAAAGAAGCTCCGAAACCGGAACGCAAGCCTGATAAATCCACATCGAACGCTATCTCAGATTTACTCAACGGATCAAGCACAGGCGGGGATGGAGATGATAACCGCGCCGGAAACAAAGGCCGCAGCAACGGCGACATCAATTCCCGGGGCTATGAAGGCGGTGGCGGGTCAGGAACCGGAAGCGGCGGTGGAAACGGCTCCGGGCAAGGAATCGGAACCGGAAGCGGATATGGAAGTGGAAGCGGCGGAGGTAATGGAAGCGGGAGCGGAAACTGGAGCCTTGCCGGACGAAAATTAAGCTCAAGCAGCAAAGTGATCCAGAAATGTAATGAAACCGGAACTGTGGTAGTTGAAGTCAAAGTAAACCGTCAGGGAATCGTAACTGGGACAAAATATGTAAGAGGTACTACAAACACAGATCCTTGCCTGCTCCAACCTGCGTATGCCACGGCACGCACGTATAAATGGAACCCGAATCCGGATGCGCCGGAAGTACAGATCGGAACCATTACCATCAATTTTTCGGTAGGAGAATAACATATGGATTACCAGCAAACGCTCGACTGGATGTTCGCGCAACTGCCAATGTACCAGACACAGGGCGCATCTGCATTTCGCAAAGACCTCGATAACATAAAGCTCCTTTGCTCCTATCTAGATCATCCCGAAGACAAACTCAAATGCATCCACGTTGCCGGAACGAACGGAAAAGGTTCGACCTGTCATTTGCTCGCGTCTGTTTTTCAGCAGGCCGGATATAAAACGGGACTTTTCACATCACCTCATTTAAAGGATTACCGCGAACGTATCCGCATCAATGGCATTACTATTTCTGAGGAATTCGTAATCGATTTCATCGCGAAACACAAAGATTTTTTCGAGCGCAACAACCTGAGCTTTTTTGAAATGTCGGTCGGTTTGTGCTTTATGTATTTCCTAGAGGAAAACATCGACATCGCGATAATCGAAACCGGGCTTGGCGGACGTCTTGATGCAACCAATGTGGTTCATCCGCTAGTTTCTGTCATCACCAACATCGGCTTTGACCATACGCAATATCTGGGCAACACCTTAGAATCTATCGCCAGGGAAAAAGCCGGGATCATTAAACCGGAAACACCTGTCGTTATTGGCGAATATACGGCTGAAACCAAACCTGTATTTGAATTTACGGCCCTCGAAAAAGATTGCGAAATCTTGTTTGCCCAGGATATGATACTACCCGATTTTCCATCTGACCTGACCGGCGATTACCAATTCCAGAACAAACGTACGGTGTTGGCTTGCTTGCAGATAATTGAAAAATATACGCAATTCAGGATTTCAGATGATGCGATTAAAACCGGCTTCCTCAAGGTTTCTGATTCGACCGGGCTTTTGGGACGATGGCAGATAATTGGACAAAATCCGTTGGTTGTTGCAGATACCGCTCACAATTCACACGGCTTTCATCGTGTGATGACACAAATCGAGAATCAATCATATCAAAAATTACATCTGGTAATTGGCATGGTGAACGATAAAAACCTTGATGAACTATTGCCTTTGTTTCCTAAAGATGCCATTTATTATTTCTGCAAACCACAAATTCCACGTAGAATGGAAACCGATGTACTTGCAGATGCAGCGGAAATTTACGGGCTTCGCGGAAAGCGTTTCGATTCTGTTCCAGATGCTTACGAAGCCGCAAAACAAGCATCCTCTGAAAACGATATGATCTATATTGGCGGCAGTACTTTTGTCGTCGCAGAAATTTTACAATAATTTACTTTTTTGCTTGCATTTCTAAAAAAGCGGCTTATATTTGCATCCGCATTCAGGGCGATTAGCTCAGCTGGTTCAGAGCACCTCGTTTACACCGAGGGGGTCGGGGGTTCGAACCCCTCATCGCCCACAAAAAAGTCGAAACATTGTTTCGGCTTTTTTTATTTTCTACCTTTTTGTTTTTAAATTCAAATCGGGAAAATAGTTGCTGCCTTATTTTATTATGGAATATTACGCTTCCGATTTTGGGAAATTAGCGCTGTTGCTCCTCTTGATAATAGGTTGCAAAAACGAGACGCATCCTCCTAAAGAGTGGCATCAACCTAAAAAATTAGAGAAAGTCATCAAAGATGGCGACATTATATTCCAGACTTCTCTTTCGTCACAAAGTGAAGCGATACAAAGAGCAACCCATTCGAAATACAGTCACTGCGGGTTATTGTTCAAAAGGAAATATAAAAATGACGAATGGTGTGTCCTCGAAGCGGTACAACCTGTAAAATGGACGCCTCTGTCAAGCTGGATAAAGCGTGGAAAAGGGAAGCATTATGTAATCAAACGATTGACTACAGACCCGATGATCCCCGATTCGATGCTGGCTGAATTGAGAGAAATTGCCGAAAGTTATATCGGTAAGGATTATGACCTCTATTTTGATTGGAGCGATAAAAACGTCTATTGCTCGGAACTCATCTGGAAATCGTATTACAAACTCAATAGGTTTGAAATTGGAAAACTACAGAGATTAGGAGATTTTGATTTGTCTGACAAAGTCGTAAAGCAGAAACTGATGGAAAGATACGGCACCAAAATTCCAGCAAATGAATTGGTAATTTCACCTGATGCCATTTTTAATTCCGGCTTATTAAAAACCGTCAAAACCAATTAAAGATTTAAACTGGTCGGTAATTAAAAAAGACGCTCCAAACTGAAACGGCTTTTAAATTATTGTCTGTAACTATTATTTTGCAGAAACCTCAAACCAGCCAAATTGATTTCCGTCGTTTTCAAAAACCAATTTCACGCTTCCCGGATTTTCAAACTTTACATTTTTCACATTTGCCGTTTTCCAATCATTGAGGCCGGAAGTCGCCTTTAATTCTATGGTTCCTGCAACGTTTCCTTTTCCATCTTCAATCCTTACTTTTCCTGCTGCTCCGGAATAACGAAGCGACACACTGTAATTCGTTTTGGATTTTACCGGAATCGTATACCTGAGCCATTCCCCAGATTTGATATCGCCAACATAGTACCCATTGGAATCTTTGTCGGAAGAAGAATAGATGTCTACTCCATCATTACGGTACGCATGCCCGCTGTTCCATTCTTCCCTTTTTTGCGTATCGACCCATAGATTCTGGAAATCTGTATCTGAGTAAGCCGTGTTGTGTCCTCCAAAATCATAGTCGGATGCAAAAACTTTTTTACCAATCTGATGCTTTTTAAAGGGCTTGGCAGATTTATCGTGCGGCTGACGGAACATCGCGTCAATTACGTCGTACTGTATTTTGGTATTTTCAATTCTGTAATTCGAAGCGACCTCCATCAGACTTTTATAGGCGACATCGGCATCGGGCTTTGGACCTTTTCCATTCCAGTAATCAAGTAAATCCTGATAACCTTTGGTGAATTTGACATTTCCGAAACCGGCAAGGTTATCGATTTTCTTCATCGGCCACCAAGCCCATCCGATTTTATGCTTTTCGACAAGCGAAATGGCATCGGCAAACCATTGATTCGAATTTTCGCCACTCTCTCCAAGCCAGATCGGAACCTGATATTTTTCGCGGTAATCGAGCATCGTCTGAAGTGATCCATCATTCGTGTAATTCCAGTATTTATGGAAGCTGAGCGCCATATTGTTGTCCCACAAAGGAAATATGCCGCTGTAATTATTTCCCCAGCAATTTCCTTCAATGATGATCATGTGGTTCTTATCTACTTCACGGATAGCTTTAGTGAGTTCGATGTAGATTTCGCGTAACGGCGCATTTGACTTTTCATCGCAACCGTTCTGATTCGTTCCGGTGAAAGCCCAATTCGGTTCATTAATCAAATCATAAGCGCCAATCCACTTGCTGTCTTTATAGCGTTCGGCCAGTTTTTTCCATAGTGCAACCAATTTGTTCCGGTTGTCCTGACTTTCCCAAAGCGATGATTTTGTGGTGTCATAATCAGAAATATTGGCATCTTTCCCCTGTCCGCCAGGTGTTCCGTGCATATCAAGGATTAGGTACATTTGATTCGCGGCGCACCATTCAAGCAATTTATCGGTACGATCAAAACCTTCTTTGAGCCACGAATCCTTTGATTCTTCAATTGGCGGCGTATACAATTTGTAATGCATGGGTAAACGGATTGAATTAAAGCCCCATGCCTTTAAAGAATCAATGTCGCGTTTGGTAATTCCGTTGTCACGATACGCCTGATAGAACGCTTCGGTTTTTTCCGGCCCGATGATTTCCTGGATTTTTTCACGGATTTTGTACTGTGGCCCTGCAAAATCGGCTGTCTTAAGCATATATCCTTCCTGGAGCATCCATCCGCCGAGACCGAGGCCGCGAAGGATTACAGGCTTTCCGGAACCATCGACAATTTCAGTTCCTTTTTGATGTAGGAATTGGGCGTTCATGCTTATGGAAGCACAAACAAACAATGACGTCAGGATTGATTTCATCAGTAAACCAAGGTTTGTATAGCGTGGGCCGGAATATCTACGGCAACTTCCGAAGTCCCGATTATGAGTTTATAATTGACTTTAGCATCGCTCTGGTTCATGATTACGGAAACCATCTCACCATTTTGATTGCGGAAAGATGTACTCAGCAATGAACTGCGACTCACAGAAGTACTGAGGCGTTTTGCTTCCGGACGGATAAATTTCGAAAAGTGACCGATGTAATAAAATGATGGTGTGTAGATCAATTCGCCGGCAGCATCGGCATGTACGGGTGCAAAGCAGAAATTACCAACGTGGTTCGGTCCGCCTTTGTCATCCAATAAAATGTTCCAATCTGTCCAGGCTACGGTTCCATTATTGAAATCGTTGATCATGCTTTTGCCGTAGCGTTCCCCATTTGCCCAAAGCTGGTATTTTGTCGGGTCGAATTTTTCGATGCAGCCTTCGGTAAACATGAGGTTCACATTCGGAAAATCTTCATGAACCTGGCCTACGTTACCGAACATCGGCTCGCCACCTGCCCAAGTCTCGTACCAATGAAAACCCATCCCCCAAATATATTGTGCTGCATCCGGATCATTGAGCATCACACTGGCTCGGTTGTTCATAAGGTCGCGGTTGTGATCCCAGAAGATAAGTTTTTTACCTGGCAGATCTTTTTTCAAAGTCGGACCAAGGAAATTCTTTACAAAATCGCGTTCCCCTTCGGCTGTATAAATACAGGATTCCCAGATTTGCGTGGCCATAGGTTCATTTTGAACAGATAATCCCCAAACCGGAATATTTTCTTTTTCAAGTGCTTTGACATAAGCAACGTAATAATTTGCCCAACTTTGTGAGAATTCCGGAAGCAGTTTTCCTCCATGAAGCCTGTCTTTATTGTCTTTCATGAATGCCGGCGGACTCCACGGACTCACAAAAAGAGTCAGTTTGCCACCAGCTGTCGCGATGGCTTTTTTGAGTAATGGTATTCTGTATTTTTTATCGTGGTCAATGGAAAAGGTTTTCAGGTCTTTGTCCCCATCTTTAATGTAATCATACATATCGCTGCTGAAATCACAGCTGGCGATATTGGTACGCATAAGCGAATACCCAATACCGTCTGACTTATCGTAATAGGCTTTCAGGAATTCTTTTTGTTTTGCTTCAGATAATTTTGCGAAGACTTCAGCAGATGCATCTGTTATGGCACCGCCGATTCCCGTGAGTGATTGAAAAGATTTCGTCGGATCTACAAAAACACAAACCTGTGTTTCCAAAGGTTGTCGACTATTTTGAAAGCTGAGTGAACTGGCTGATTTGTCAATTCTCATAGCAGTATTTTCGGCTGTGGTGTAAACCGCGACCTTTTTGTTAAGGAAAGATTCGGCCGTTGATTTTTGGCCCAAGGCTGCCATACTGCAAAGTGACAAGGCTAAAGAAATGCTGCTAACAATTTTCATTTTAACTGATTGATGATTTAAAAAATAAAATAGCCTGTACCCGCAAGTACAGGCTATTTAGAAAAACTAACCCAAACAAATTTTAATCTATTCTTCTTACCTCTACGTTGGTGACTGTAAGATTGGCATTTCCTCCACCAGATTTTATCAGGAGATATACTGTTCCAGAAGTTGCAAACTGTCTAGTTTGACCTGAAACATCTGACGTACTTCCACATGGATAGAATGATGATAATTGCCCATTAAAAGCCGAACCGCCACAGCCACCCCAAGTATTGATCTGCAACAAACGTCCACCGGCCGAATAATCGCTGTTTTGGGTTGGAGCTGCATAATCTGCATAAAGCTCAAACCATGTATCTTGAAGACCCGGACTTGAAACAGTCATATCGAACTTGTAAGTATGTCCTCCTTCAACCTGGATTGGCTGATAAATAGCTTGTTGGTTGAAACCAGATGCCACCAAACTTGCAGAGCCATCATTAAAAGTCCACTGAGCTCCTGAAGGGCTGATATTGAGGATTGTCCATCCCGTTGACCCATCTAAAAATTTTGGATTGACTACAATATTTCCTTGTACTGGGTCTGAAACAGGTACGTGGACAGTTTGGACACTTTCTAAGCAATCCTGCCCACCGATTCCACAAACGCGATGTGTTATGGTATAATCTGCAGCATCCGGGAAGAAATAGTCCCTTGCATCTCCATCCGGCCCCGAAACCGACCCATCGCTCCAATAATGAGATGTGGCACGGGTTTCACCGGATTGGACACGATAATGGTTTGCAGAAACCTCTGTAACCGTAAAAGTCGCATCTAAATCCAGTGTGTTTATAATTCCGTTTCCATCACCGTCAACTTCTTCCGGAGAACACGCAGCAAGTGTCATTCCGGCCAATGCCAGAATACCCCAGAATTTTGTTTTATTATTTTTCATATACTTTAATTTAAAAACCAGGATTTTGAACAAGTTGTGTATTATTCAATTCATTCTGAGGAATTGGAAAGATTTCATCCACTCCCGCTGTGAAGCCTCTGGACCCTAAAGCGCTAGAAGCCTGTCCACTTCTAACCAAGTCAAAGAAACGGAATCCTTCTCCGGCTAATTCAACCCGGCGCTCATGCCAGATTGCATTCATACTTACCGGTACAGAAGGCATCCCGGCACGTGCACGAACCGCATCTAAAAGTGATTGGGCACGGGCTCCTGAGCCATTCAGGGCTTCTGCTTCCATCAGATACGAATCTGCCAGACGGATGATGTATGTATTTTGACGGAAATTGAGTTCTTGGGTTCCACCGTCTGTACTTACATCTGCAACCAAAGGCATAAATTTACGCAACCAGTATCCAGTATCGTCATAACAAGCATCATGATTATAAGTAGAAACGCTAGCGGTCATGTCGAAAATCGTAATGTCTTTTCTCGGATCACCGGCTTCAAATTCCGCAACCAGTCCTGGCAGCACAGGGTTGAACGACCATCCGGACCAAAAGTCTGGTTGCGTGTTGGAAACCCTCTGATAACCACGTGGGCCTACCATCTGATTTACAGTATTGCCTTCATCTGCACCGCTTCCCCAGAAAGTCCAGTCACTTCGCCCCAATTGGCTATGTGAAACCTCAATGATAGATTCAGCGTTGAAGTCATTGTCTCGAACCCACAAATCTGCATAATTCGGCAATAAGTGATAGCCATATTGACTGACTCCCCCAGGTGTGCCATTAACCTCGGCAAACTGAGCAGCAGCTTCGGTTTTTTTACCTTCGTAAAGATACACTTTCCCCAAAATTGCCTGGGCAGATCCTTTGGTCAAACGTCCTCCTTCAGTAGCAACATCTGTAATCATCATCGGGAGGTCATTCATTGATTCAGAAAGTTCAGTTTCGATGAAAGCATAGATATCTGCCGGTGGTGACTGGGTCACTGAGTAAATTTCTTCCGGCAATAATGTTTCCGTAATAAGTGGAATATTGCGGAACAGCGTAACAAGCTCAAAATAATAATAAGCTCTCAAAGTACGGGCTTCAGCAATGAACCGGGCTTTCTTGGCTTCGTCCATCGGGACGCTTGGAAACACAGACAGAACCTGATTGGCGCGGAAAATTCCCTGATAATAATCGCTCCAGAAACTTCCCGGAATGGTCCCAGCGGTAAGGCGAAATTTCTCGAAATCATGTATTCCCTGCCCGTCGTTCGCATTTCCACCGCCCGCAAGAAAATCATCTGAGCCGGAATTCATCATGATGATCATGTTGTCAAAACCACCTGAATTCTTTCGCAATAAATCGTACACAGACGCAAGCGCTGATAATGCTTCGCCTTCATCCTTATAATAATCTTCAACCGGTGTAAGTCCGGCAGGTTTGATTGTGGTAAAGTCTTCGCTGCAGGAAATCACGGTACCCGTAATAACCGCCATTAGCAGCAAGCTCCAAACAATTTTTCTTTTTTTCATGGTTTACAATTTTTTAAAGTTGCAGGTTTACGCCAAACATATAGCTTCTTGCCTGAGGATAATATCCACGATCGATACCGAATACATCGCCGCCGATTTCAGGGTCATATCCGTTGTATTTTGTAAATGTAAACAGGTTTTCACCTGTAGCATAGAATCTTGCTTTAGCTAATCCGATACGATCAAGGACAGATTTAGGTAAAGAATATCCTATTTGGACGGTTTTGAAACGCATATACGAGCCGTCTTTCAATTTAAAATCAGATGCGCGTGAAAAGTTTCCATTCGGATCATTCGCAGTTAATCTAGGATAAGTATTAGATGTTCCTTCCCCAGTCCAACGGTTCAGTGCTTCTGATTGCCAGTTCGCGGTTGTGATTTCTAGGCGTCGGTAACCAACATAAATGTCATTCCCTTGTGATCCTTGAGCGAACAGGTTTAAGTCAAATCCCTTATATTCAAGGTTAATATTGAATCCATAGGTAAAATCAGGGAATGGACTGCCAATTTTTGTACGATCATCTCCGCTGATTACACCATCTCCATTTGTATCCTGCCATTTGAAATCACCGGGAACTGCATCCGGTTGTATTGGCGTTCCACTAGCGCCAACATAACTGTCAATCTCTGCCTGGTTTTGGAATATGCCGAGCGTCTTAAACCCGAAGAAAGCATTGTATTCACCCCCCGGCTCGCTGCGTGAGATGGTACCGAATTGAGTTGACTGGACGTTTGGACCCTCAATGAATTCTTTGTCAGCACCAACACCTAATACCTTATTCTTGAAGTGAGACAAGTTTCCACTGACCCCAACCTGAAAGTCTCCAAATTTCTTCTTGTAAGATAGCTCAATATCAACACCTGTATTCCTCATATCAAGTACATTCCCGTAGGGACGTACTGTTGCACCTGCGTAACCCGGAAGGTTAACCTCGGCCAAAATCCCAGAAGTCGTTTTTTGCCAAAAACTAACATCAAGGTTGATATTTTTGAGTAGCGTCATTTCAAAGCCGACATCCTTCGAAATGGTTTGCTCCCATCTAAGGTTCGGGTTAGCAGGTCTCGACGGATAGTTTCCAATCGTCACTCCTTGGCCACCATTACCAAACACATAGTTACCTCCTGGCCCTATGAGTGAAAGATATAAGTTTTCTGCGCCATTAGTATTGTCGTTTCCAACCTCCCCGTAACCGGCTTTCAATTTAAGGAAATTAATTACGTTCGATTCCGGAAAAAACTCTTCTTTAGTTGGAACCCATCCCAATGAGAATGATGGAAATTTACCAGTTCTGTAATTAGAACCGAATCGTGTGGAAGCATCTGCGCGAATGATTCCAGTTACCAGGTATTTCTCTTTGTAGTCATAATTCAACCTTGCGAACAACGAACGGATTCGGTGAACCTGATTGGTGTAGGCATAACTTTCACGAGTAGACGGATCATTACCGAATTGAAATGAAGCCTCATTATAATCCTGGGTCGGAATATTACGATATGTTACACCCTGACCTGTAGCTCCCAAATCTTGATAAGCGGACTGTCCTACCAAGACGGTAGCATTATGTCCTCCAAATTCACGGGTATACGATAAGGTGTTTTCAACATTCCAATACAAACTTTTGTTGGTTTGACGGGTCAGGCTGTTAATCGACTGATTGACAATTGCACTTAGGTAAAATACCGGAGAAAACCCTTCGTAACCCCAATAGGATTGTTTACCACCAGCTTGTGATCTAAACTTTAAACCTTTTATTGGCATGATTTCAACATAAGCGCTTCCTACGAAATTATCTGCCCAATTGTATTGCCCCAAACGGGTTTTGGCATACCCAAGCGGGTTTGTCATCTCTTGTTGTACCTGATTTGAAATTCCGTAATATCCACCATCTGGAGAGCGAACCACGTTAGGATTTCCAGTGTAAACACCTGGATCTGGTTGAGTAGATGGATCATAAACTATTGCCGGTGTTGTAGGATCGAGGTTAATTGCTGATGACAACGGCCCACCGAACTCGCTGTTTGTATTCCCAACCCCCATTGTCTTTTCATGGGAATATGAAAAATTTTGACCAAAATTCAACCAACTCGTAATTTTATGCGTAGAATTAATCGTCAAGTTTTTTCTATTCCAGTTGGATATTTCAGGAAGCACTATACCTTCTTGATCCAAATAGCCGAACGAAGCATAATAAGTAGATTTATCATTGCCGCCACTAAAGCTTAGATTGTGAGATTGACGTTGAGCTGTCTTAAATATCTGATCCTGCCAGTTTGTTCCTGCACCATAAGATGATGGATTCGGGTAAGGCAATTGAGGAGTTGTACCAGCACCTTGGTTAAAATCATTCATATACATCTCGTTCCTCAAAGTTGCATACTGTGTCGCATCAAGCAAATCAAGCCTTCTAGCTGCTGAAGAAACTCCTGTATACCCATTATAAGTTACATTCATTTTACCTGCTTTACCTTTCTTAGTAGTAACCAATATGACACCGGTTGCACCACGGGTTCCATAAATCGCAGCAGAGGCACCATCTTTAAGGACTTCGATAGATTCAATATCAGACTGATTCAAATAAGCAATGCCACCATTATCCACAATGATTCCATCCACTACCCAAAGTGGATCATTGTTATTGAAAGTAGTAATGCCTCGTATTCTAATTGTAGAAGACGAACCAGGCTGGCCCGCATTTGCAGATATTGTAACGCCAGAAACCCTTCCCTGAAGCGTTTGTTCTATCCTTGTTACAGGCTGATCTTCGATCTGCGTAGCTTTTACGCTAGATATTGATCCGGTTACAACACTCTTTTTCTGAACACCATAACCAACCACAACTACTTCTTCGAGACTTTGCGAAGAAGGCATCAACTTGGCATTAATAACATTTTTACCACCAACGACAACTTCCTGGGTCGCAAATCCTATAAAGGAAATGACCAAGGTTCCGTTAGACGATACATTTAAGGAATACTTCCCATCAATATCAGACAGGGTTGCATTTTGAGTACCTTTTTCAGTAATGGTGGCCCCAGGAACGGGTAAGCCGGTGTCGTCAACCACATTTCCAGATACGTTGATCCGGTCCTGTGCTTGGGCCACAACTGAAAAGAACACTGCTGAAATACACAAAAAGAGTAGTTTTGTTAATTTCATTTTTCAGATTTTTTTAGTGAGTTAATTATTGATTTGATACAATATTATGGCATAAAATATACATTTACCAAGTGATAATCCTTACAAAAACACATCAATTATTAATTTTAAATACTACAAAACCACATCATTTTATTTATAATAATTTGATTTATAGTTATTTAAAAATATTAAAACCTTGTTATAAAAAATATATCATTAATAAAATAACACTACAAATTGGAATTTATGACTTACATCGATGTAGTTGCGAATTCAATATATTTGCTATATGACTCACTTTTTTCGAATATCGTTGTTGCTCATTTGTATTGGTCTTAATGCCCAGATCAAAACTGCAGGACAGCCAGTAATAAAGAACTTTACAAAATCCCAATACAACGGAGGAACACAAAGTTGGAAAATTGCCCAGTCAAGCAACGGAAGCATATATATGGCAAACAATGCCGGTCTGTTGGAATTCGACGGATCTTACTGGCATACTTATCCTTTGCCTTCGAACAATGGCATGCGGGCTTTACGCATATCCAATGATACCATTTATATAGGTGGCTATAATGAATTTGGCTATTTCAAGTCAGGAGCAAATGGCTTGCTGACTTACACTTCACTATCGGCATTATTGCCAAAAGAAGAAAAGCTGCTTATTGATAATATCTGGAAAATACACAGTTATAAAGGCAGAATCATCTTTCAGTCTTTTGACCGGAATTATGTTTACTATAAAAAGATTCTTAAAACTGAAGATGCGCCTGGAAAATTTCAGTTTTCATTCTCAATTGGAAATAAACTGATTATCCAGGACATTGAAACCGGTTTATTTGAGTACACTTTGAATGGCCTAATCCCTTTGCCAAATACTTCTAAACTAAAGAGTACAGAAATTTGGTCAGCATTGTATCTCGATAAAAAGAGCCTACTTCTTGCCACTCTAGACAAGGGCCTCCTTTTATATAATGGAAATGACATTACTGAATTCAAATCTGAAGCAAACGACTTCCTTAAAAAGAACAGTTGTCTGGGAGCCGAATTCATAGATAAAGATTACATCGTATTCAACTCTGTATTAAATGGAGTCATAATTACTGACAGGCGTGGAAAAATCATTCAGCATATAAATCAGGAAAACGGTCTTCAGAACAACACCGTATTAAGTTCATACGTTGATCGCGACAAAAACCTATGGCTTGGCCTGGACAACGGAATCAGTCTGATAGTAGAGAATACACCTCTTACTTTTTTAGGCTCAAATTATAACCTGAGTACCGTTTATGCCTCTGTCATTTACAACAAAATACTTTATGTAGCTACAAACCAAGGTCTTTTCATGCACAAATGGGATGACAGCTTCTTTTACGACCCATTCAAATTAGTTTCAGGGACAACAGGACAAGCATGGAATATTGAAATAGTAAATGGCATTTTATTATGCAGTCACAACAGAGGCCTAATGAAAATCGAAGGTTCTGCTGCTACAGAAATAATCGATGCCGACGGTTATTGGGGAGTAAAGCCTATTCCTGATAAACCCGGTAAATACATCGGGGCAAACTACAGTGGCTTTAGCGTACTATCGAATGCAGGAAAAACACTTAGGCTTGACACAAAGTTACAAGGCATCGCAAAATCCATAAATACGTTTGACGTCGATGGAACCATTGTTTGGCTCAGAAAAGACAATATCCTTTACAAGTGCAGCCTAAGTTCAAATCTAAGCGAATTCAAATCCATAAAGGCGATAGAACATTTGTACCCAAAGGATGCAGGAATAACAAGTCTTCAGCGGATAAACGGACAATTGACCTTTCAGTCGGAAAATCGCTTCTTTACTTATGACCTGAATAAACAATCATTTGGTGAAATCACCTCGTTGTCATCACTTTTTTCCAAAATCCCACCAATACGCATGGCAACACAGGATAGATTTGGCAATATCTGGTTTTCCTATAAGGAAAGTTTTGGCTTACTCAAGAAGAATAATACGGGATACGAACCGATACTTTCACCCTTTTCATCGATTCGCGGGCTTTTGGTTACCGATTATATTTCCGTCAACGCCAATACAGCTAATGACATATTAATTGGACTCACAAATGGCTTGGCACACTACGATTCACAGTTGAATACGCGTCATTCAAGGCCATCTGCAATAATCAGGAGTTTTGTGACGGTAAAAGACAGTACTGCCATTTCGCGCTTGAAAGCTGGTGCATTGGAACCAGATATTCCGTTCCGAAACAATAACGTCCGGTTTACGTTTTCTTCTCCGCAATTTGACAATCTTGAAAACATTGAATTTTCATACCGTTTGAATGGATTTGAAGAAGATTGGAGCCGATGGACAAGCGCAACAAATAAGGAATACACCAATTTACACGAAGGCGATTATACCATGGAACTCAGGACCAGAAATACTTTTGGAGAGATTTCGCCTACGTGCACGTTCTCATTCAGCGTATCGCCTCCGTGGTACAGGCATTGGTTGGCATATGTACTTTATTTATGCATGCTTGCAGCTGCCGCGTATTTTACAAACCACAGAATACAGTTGCACATTCGGCGAAACAAATATTTCGAAACCGTAGAACAGCGCCGGATCTATCTTGAAAAAGAAGCCAAAATACGCCAGGATCAACTGGAACTTGAAAAACAAATTGAGCAATTAAAGAATGAAAAGCTCCGGATGCGCATCATTTCAAAAGACAAAGAACTCGTCAACAACTCGCTCCAGGTTGTCAAAAAGAACAAAATTCTGAATGGCATCATTCATAAAATGAAAGAAATAGACTCTGAAAGACTCGATGAGACCGCGCGTTTTCAGTTAGGAAAAGTAAATAAAAGCATCCTGAAGGAAGTCAATGCAGACAAAAGCTGGAAAGATCTTGAAAAACACATCCGGAACGTACATTTTGAATTCCTCAAAAGATTAAAGGAGAAACATCCGGCAATTACACCAAGGGAATTGGATTTGTCTACCTACCTGCTCATGAATATGTCCACAAAGGAAATTGCGGAAATCATGAATATATCTTCAGGCGGTGTTGAACTAGCACGTTACAGACTCAGAAAGAAACTCGAATTGGCCAAGAATGAAAACCTGACCGGATTTTTAATGTCAATTTAAGAAATATGGTCAAGAATACGTTCGAGCGCCATTCCCCGTGACCCTTTTATCAAAATATTTTTTCCGTGTAACTCTAAAAAAGAAATCGTTTCTAAAAAAGAAGCGAGGCTGTTATGAAAATGAATTGAGACCGATTGATTCTTATGAGCATAAAAATATGGACCTATAAGATGCACTTCTACATTTGAAATATCAGCCAATCGTTGAACCAAATTCAAATGTTCAGCATCACTTTCATTACCCAGCTCAAACATATCACCCAGAAACATTACTTTAGGTTCTGATGAAGAAAGCTGGACAAAATTTGAAATGGCGACATCCATGCTGCTAGGATTAGCGTTGTAAGCGTCGAGAATTATTTTATTTCCGCCTTTTTCCAATATCTGCGACCGATTATTATTCGGAATATATGCAGCAATTGCGGTTCCAATCAAAGAAGGCTCAAGGCCAAAAAAATTGCCTATGGCTATTGCTGCGCCTACATTTGTAGCATTGTATAAACCTATCAGATTACTGTCTACTTCGCCTTTTTCCCAATAAACCGAGACATACGGATCAGCAACTACACTATTTATTTTAACTTCTGAATCTGCCGACTTTCCAAAAGTGCAACGGTGCATTCCATTAGATTTTTCCATTTGGATAGAATCATCTGAATTGACGAAAACCAGTTTATCTTTCGTCCTCAGATAATCATATAATTCGCTTTTACCTTTGATAACACCTTCAACCCCACCGAAACCTTCAAGATGCGCTTTGCCAAAGTTCGTAATGTATCCGAAATCAGGTTCTGCAATGGCGCATAACTGTGAAATTTCTCTTTGATGGTTCGCTCCCATTTCAACGATTCCCAATTGAGTCTCAGCCGTAAATTTCAATATCGTCAGCGGGACACCTATATGATTATTAAGGTTTCCGATGGTGGCCGATGTTTTAAACTTCTGGCTCAGCACGGCATGGATAAGTTCTTTCGTAGTTGTCTTTCCATTGCTTCCGGTCAATGCGATAACAGGTAAGGCCAAAAAGTTTCGATGGAAATTTGCAAGCTGTTGTAAAAATGAGAGTCCGTCTTCAACTAAAATAGTCCTGCTTCCAGTAACCTTTGAAGGATTATCAATTACTGCATAAGCCGCCCCTTTTTCAAGAGCTTCAGCTGCAAAAGAATTGGCATCGAAATTATCGCCTTTAAGAGCTACAAACAGACAACCAGCCTCAATACGGCGTGTATCTGTACAAACCCCCGAGGATTCAAGGAAAAGTTTATGGATTTCAGAAATGTCCATGTCAAAAAAAAGCCCTTTTTCAAGGGCTCATATATTAGTTACGTTTTGCTTTTTTCTTTTTATCCGACTTAGGACCTACGCGTGACATGGCACAGCGGAAACCAATATAATCGGTTGCCATATCCTGAGGGAAGTAACGACGCTGAGCCGGATCAAGCCAGTAAGCTCTGTCTCTCCATGAGCCTCCTTTATAAACACGGACATCATCATTTATAAGTGTCGTACGCTTGTTAGAGTTGTCAAACTTACGAACCATATTACCCAAAGAATCACCGGATACGTTATGTTGAGGAGAGTTGTACATTTTGCTGCTGTTGGCATCCTCAGGTTTTTCCTGGTCTTCTGATCCGAATTTAAAATCCCTTCTCGACGGTTTGTCTCCATCACGGTAATTACGGTTATCACTCTGACTGAAGTTCACGCGCAGATACGTTTCGTTTTGATCGACAGGCACAGTAGCTAATTCACCAGGGAAATTGCGTGCAATGATCTTTCCATTTGCAAGCGTATCGTATTTAATATTTTCGGTTGTAACGATTTCATATTTACCGTCTTCCCCAATTTTATTTTTGGTGTAGACGTTACCACGATAATAATTGAAGTCATTCGCTTCGTCGTCTACCATAGGACGATAAACGTCGGCAACCCATTCTGCAACGTTACCAGCCATGTCATACAAACCGAAATCATTTGGCGGATATGCTTTGGCTTTGTTAGTGATATCAGCGTTGTCATCTGACCATCCGGCAATTCCACCATAGTCACCTTTACCTTGTTTGAAGTTAGCCAATTGATCACCACGTACTTTACGCTTGCCTGAACGGGTATAGCTACCCGACCATGGATATTTCTTTTGTCCTTTGTAGATATTGTATTCGCGTTGTCCTACGTCTGCAGCAGCTGCATATTCCCATTCTGCTTCGGTCGGAAGCCTGTAATCTGGCAAAATCAAACCAGATGTACGTTGAGCATAAACATTAGTACTGTCTTTAGATGCACGACCACGACCTTTTTTAAGTACAAGCTCTTCATCACCACCCATTGTTTTGGTTGGGGCCGCCAAATAGGTATCAGTGCTGAAAGATTTACCGGCTTCAGCTTCTAGCTTACCACCTTTTTTAAGGTATTTGTTGTCTTCGAGGGTTTTTTCGTTTACACGGTCTGTTCTCCAACGGCTAAATTCAACAGCCTGGATCCAGTTGACACCAACTACCGGATACTCTGCATAAGCCGGATGGCGCAGGTAATTGTTGGTCATGGTCTCGTTATAACCCAAACGGTTTCTCCAAACCAATGTGTCCGGACAAGCACCTTCATAAATGTTTTTGTAGTTCTCCTGGTCCGGCGGATAGATGCGCTTGAGCCAGTCGAGGTATTCCATATACATAATATTGGTTACCTCAGTTTCGTCCATGTAGAAAGACTGGACGTGTTGCTGGTTCGGGGAGTTATTCCAGTCGTGCATAACATCGTCCTGAACCTTACCCATTGTAAATGTCCCACCTTCAACAAGTACAAGACCAGGGGCGGTCGCTTGCTTCTTGAATTTGGAATTGTGCTGAAAACCTCCGGCTTTGTCGTTGATTTTCCATCCTGTGGCACTCGAAACATTCTTCGAGGATCCCTTACTGCAACCAGTAAGACTTAAGGCTATAGCTGCGACAACTAAGACCTTGAATGCCATGATTCTGTTTACTTTCATAATCTTTAGTAGGTAAAAATTTGTGGCGCAATATAGCAATTAACCATTACATCACAATACAAAATGAAAAAATTAATGTTCGTCATATCTCCCGGACTGCCCAAAGAGTAAGCATCAACGCATTTTTGAATCCTTTTAGTATGGTCATGGCCTACAAATATTTATTTTTACAGCCGTAATAAATCGGGAAGCACTCCGTTCTATCTATCGCATGAAACAAATCGTACTGATACTTACGCTGTTCGCTTCTTATTTGTGTACAAGCCAATCCGGAAGCGTCCGGCTCAGCTGGGCACAGGATCAGGAATTTGCTTACGGCGACTCCAAAATCAACATCCCGCATTTTGACCCGGAATTCATGTCTTACGACCTTGGCACAAAAAGCCTGAAGTTTCAGTATACTGTCAAAGTCACATCTGCAGTCAACCCGCAATCGCTTCAAATTACGAACACCGTGTATGAAAGCATCGGCACTGCACAGCTCGGCTTACTTTCACAAAGCAGCATCCCTTCTTCAATCAATACCCGCCTACAATCAAGACAGGCCCGCGAAGACATCTACGCAAGTATAGAATTGAATCCTATAATAAAGGACAACGGTTCTTTCAAGCGTTTAGTAAGTTTTGATTACAGCTTTACGTCTTCCTCTTCACGTGTTTTATCTACCAGTTCCATTAATGCTGTCTCCAATTCTGTCCTTACAACCGGTGATTGGTATAGATTCTATGTTGAAAAAAGCGGTGTTTATAAAATTTCGAGAGGTTTTTTACAGAGCCTTGGCATGAATACATCGGTCGATCCGCGCAAAATTAAAATATATGGTAGCGGCGGAAGAATGATTCCGCTCCGGAATAGCCAACCCTACCCGTTAGACATAGCAGAAAACGCCATTGTATTTGAAGGAGAATCAGATGGGAATTTCGACGGGGACGACTACATATTATTATATGCCGAAGGAATGGACAACTGGAGCACTGACAGCCAGACCCATAACAATCTATATGCCGACCGCGCCTATTATTACGTGACTTCGGGCGGTGATAACGGAAAGCGCATCACAACAATGAGCCAGCCTTTGCCTGCCAATGCGTCAACGTCTCAATTTACAGACCACCAATACCACGAACGCGACCTTGAGAATATAGGCCGTTTGGGACGTCGTTGGTTTGGGGAAAAATTCAACATAGAAAACGAACAGGAATTTGAATTCCAGTTTCCGGGTATTGTTTCTTCTGAGCCTGTTTCACTGCAGGTCTACACTGCTGCAAGCGCACCATCTGCCACAAATTTCACTATTTCGGTCAATGGGCAACAGGCGGGAACTATGAGTATGGCGGCCCTCGGAGACCACATATTGGCTACACCTGCAACATTATCCACAACCGTTACAGCTTCAGAAGACCTGACCGTTACGGTCACTTATAACAACAATGGAGTTCCGGGATCTATCGGATATCTGGACTATATCATACTTGAAGCGAAACGTTCTCTTAAAGGGTATACCAAACAATACAGATTCGAAAACAATACCTCAAATTCAACAGGCAACATACAGTATAATTTTACCGATGCCGGCGGAATAGGACAGGTTTGGGATGTGACCGATATTTATAACGTGACCAGAGTCCTTAATACAGGAAGCGCATCTTTCAGTTTTACATCACAAATGGGCGACAACCGACGCTTTGCGGTTATTGACCCTACAGATTACTATGCCCCGCATCGCGAAGGAAACGCTCGCGTTGCCAACCAAAATATCAAAGGAACCATTTTAAAGAATCAACAGGGTGGTTTTGAAGACGTCGATTACCTTATTGTAGCACCAGAATCCCTCATCACACAGGCTGAACGGCTTGCAGCTTTTCACAGATCTTACTCAAACCTTAGTGTCAGGGTCATAAGCCTCGAAAAAATTTACACCGAATTCGCTTCCGGAAAACAAGATATAGGCGCCATTCGAAACTTGGTCAAATACATCTATTTCAATGCATCCGATCCATCCAAACGCATAAAATACCTGAATCTTTTTGGCGATGCCTCTTTTGATTTCAAAGACCGCATTCCCAACAACACTAACATAGTCCCCATTTTTCACGCCCTGAATGGCTATACAGAAGGCGAAGGATCTTTTTCGAGTGACGACTTTTTTTGCATGCTCGATGAAAATGAAGGCGAGCTTAGCGGTGCAGGAGGCATAGATGTAGCTCCAGGCCGAATGATTGTATCAACTGCTTCCCAGGCAAGCGAAATGGTTGACAAGGTTATTGATTATTACGACCTGAAATCATACGGCCCTTGGCGAAACAATTATGTTCTGATTGCGGATGATTCCGATGCCGCTGACGACGCCCAACTGCAAACTAACCAGGAAGCATTGGCGCAGGCACTCAACACCAACAAACCTTTTTTAAACGTTGAGAAAATTTACCTTGATTCGTATGAACAGGAATCGGCGGCAGGAGGCGAACGCTATCCAAAAGCGCGACTGGACATTTTCAACGACTTTGAAAAAGGCTCGCTTGTATTCAATTACCTGGGTCATGGGGGCGAAGACGGACTTTCCGCCGAACGAATCTGGACAAAAGAAGATGGTCAGAATTTGTCCAACAGATACAAATATCCGCTGTTCATAACAATTACCTGTGAATTTTCGAGATTTGACAATCCATACAGGCCAACAGCAGGCGAATACATCTATCTGAATCCCAAAGGTGGCGCGATTTCAATGGTCACGACAACCCGGACTATCGGACAGGGAACAGGACAACTCTTTAATGCACGATTTTCACAATATTTGTTGTCTTATGTCAACAATGCGCCTTCTGACGAATATTATTCCATCGCGGAATGTCTACGTCGGGCCAAAAACTCTGTCGCCTACACGACTAATGTTGTGGTTTATTTAGGAGATCCGGCACTGATGCTTGCCGTTGCGAAACCGAAGGTACGCCTGACGAAAATAAATGATATGCCGGTAACCGGCCCGGTAGATACGCTTGAATCATTAGGAACGGTAAAACTATCCGGAGAAATCACAGATCAGTTCAATACGCCACTGACAAGTTATGCCGGCGAAGTAGCTATATCGGTATTTGACAAGGAACTCCAGAGAACAACGCTGAACAACGATAACAACAATAGCATCATGCCCTTCAAAACGCTTGGCGAAACGTTGTTCCGGGGAAATGCATCCGTTACCGCCGGTCAGTTTGACGTCACTTTTGTTGTACCGCGGGACATCCGGATTCCCGTTGGGAATGGCCGTGTAAGTTTCTACGCAAAACGCAATGAACTATTATTGGACAAATCAGGATATGACACTACGATAAAAGTGGGCGGCATAAACGAAAACGCACCAGAAGACAATATAGGCCCAACCGTAAAGTTATATATGAACGATCAAACGTTTGTATCAGGCGGAGTCACGAATGAATCTCCTTTTTTCCTTGCCTTCCTTGAAGATGAAAACGGGATTAATACGGCAAGCGGAATAGGACATGACATCACTGCAATTTTAGACGGTGACGAAAGCAATCCATATGTGCTTAACGATTATTACGAAGCAGATCTTGACAATCACAGAAGCGGCAAATTGCGTTTTCCGTTTCGGAACCTTGAAAAAGGACTTCATACCATAACGTTTCAGGCCTGGGACGTATACAACAACCCTATAACAGCTGAAATACAGTTTATTGTAGTCGGAGACGAAGGCCTCACATTGACCCACGTACTCAATTACCCGAATCCATTTTCTACCTATACCCAATTCTGGTTCTCACACAACAAGCCGTATGAGCCTTTGGAGGTTCAGGTTCAGGTGATGACGGTAACCGGAAAAGTAGTCTGGACAAAAAACCAGGTAGTGAATACGGAAGGCTTTCTATCACGTGAAGTAACATGGGACGGAAAAGATGATTTTGGCGACCGCATAGGAAAAGGAGTCTATATATATAAATTGACGGTCAGATCCACACTCACAAATGTAAGGGCGGAAAAAATCGAGAAACTTGTTATACTATAATAAACGAACCTATTTTGAGTTTTTCATCAAATCAAAAACAATATCCCTGCTATTAAAATGCTTTTAAACTGAATTCCTGCATCATTGAACGAAAAAAAGTCCAAAAGGAATTAAAAACAGAATTTTTTTACCCGATAAAACTACTTCGATATTATATTTGTTAACTAATTGCCTTTATAAATGAGAAAAATTGCTATTTGCCTCCTCTGCTTATTTTGCTTACAATTTTCGATTGCCCAGGAAATACCTACCAATGAACCAAGAGTAATTACTACAGGAGTTCCTTTCCTTTTGATTGCGGCAGATGCACGTTCGGCAGGTTTGGCAGATCAGGGTGTCGCGACTTCGGCAGATGCATTCTCCCAGCAATACAACCCCGCGAAATATGCCTTCGCACAAGACCCGCAAGGATTTTCGCTTAATTATACGCCATATCTCACGCAACTTGTCAATGACATTTCACTCGGACAGGTCACGTATTATAATCGTTTTGACGAGCGTATGGCTTTTGGGGCAAGTTTGCGTTATTTCTCTTTGGGCGAAATCGAGTTGCGTCAGGACTACACAGATCCCGCACAAATTGTCAAGCCGAATGAATTGGCGGTCGATATTTCTTATTCCCTTAAACTGAGCGACTATTTCTCAATGGCAGTTGCCGGTCGATACATCAGATCCGCACTCAAAATCCCAGCTGAAAACAACGATATCAAACCGGCGAGCACTTTCGCGGTTGACGTAGCCGGATTTTATCAATCGGAAGAAATTGCCTTTACAGATTTCAACGGACGTTATCGTTTGGGATTCAATTTCCAGAATCTGGGGCCGAAAATCCGTTACGATATTACCCAGGATGACACCAACGCCAACTTCCTTCCGGCCAATATGCGTTTGGGTGGCGCTTTCGATTTTATACTTGATGATTACAACAAAGTCACCGCGAGTGTCGAGTTTACAAAGTTGTTGGTTCCGACACCACAAGTACCGAATTACCGCGATATCAACGGCGACGGAACAATCACGAATCAGGAAATCACCGATGCCCGTGTCGAAGCCAATGAAGCCTATCGCAAAATCAGCTGGACTTCCGGATTGATAAAATCATTTGGCGACGCCCCAGATGGTTTTAGTGAGGAACTAAAAGAATTCACTTATTCTGCCGCTGCGGAATATCTATACCAGGACTCATTCGCTTTTCGTTTGGGCTATTTCCATGAAAGTGAAGAAAAAGGAGCGCGTAAATTCGCTTCCCTTGGAGCCGGGTTCCGTTACAACATTGTAAAGATCGATGTCTCATATTTGTTCTCGACTTCAAGAGTCCAAAACCCGCTTGAAAACACGTTGCGCTTTTCGCTTACGTTTAACTTTGGTGAAAAGTATGACGATTTGTAGAATCATCAACATATAGCATTATCAGAATCCAGGCTCCCGAAAAGGACGTCTGGATTTTTTTTCTGAACTTACCCTCATGAAAAAAATTGTAACCGAAACTACTTTTCTTCGATATGACTCTCTGGATGAGTTGCCGGAAGCTTCGAAAAACCTGATGAAACACGCCATCCAAGCCAGAAAAACAGCATATGCACCTTATTCGAGGTTTCGTGTAGGGGCAGCTGTTATTTTAGACGACGGAACAATCGTAATTGGAACCAATCAGGAAAACGCAGCTTATCCGTCAGGACTTTGTGCGGAAAGAGTCGCTTTGTATGCTGCGGCATCGGCGTATCCGGGTAAAATAATTTCGGCCATTGCCATATCGGCTGCATCGGACAAAGGCGATACGCATGAACCCATTCCTCCATGCGGATCCTGTCGCCAGTCCATTATTGAATATGAACAACGCGATGGCAGACCTATATCTATCCTTTTTATGGGAGAAGACGGAGCGGTCATTCTATCTCAATCGACAAAAAACCTGCTTCCGCTCAGCTTCGACAAAAACTTTTTATAAGTCTCAAATTATAGGTTTTATTAGTTTTTCTTGTGAATGGAAAACCTTATTTTTGCATTTCGCAAAATTGTGTGAGGAAAAATATTTTGCGATTGCTTTACACAAGACACACTAATTCTTAGCTAAGATTTCAATGAAAGAAGTAACCAGAGAAGTTTATCTGAAGTGGTATGAAGACATGCTGTTTTGGAGAAAATTCGAAGACAAACTGGCAGCGCTGTACATTCAGCAAAAAGTAAGAGGTTTTCTTCACCTGTACAATGGACAGGAAGCCGTACTCGCAGGAGCGCTTCACGCCATGGACCTCACCAAAGACAAAATGATAACTGCATACCGCAACCACGTCCAGCCAATCGGAATGGGCGTTGATCCTAAACGGGTCATGGCGGAATTGCTCGGAAAAGTGACCGGAACTTCCAAAGGTATGGGAGGATCGATGCACATCTTTTCAAAAGAACACGGTTTTTATGGCGGACATGGAATCGTCGGGGCTCAAATCCCGGTTGGTGCCGGAATCGCTTTCGCCGATAAATATTTCAACACCGGCGGCGTAACCCTTACCTATTTTGGTGACGGAGCCGCGCGCCAGGGATCGTTGCACGAAGCCTTCAACATGGCAATGTTGTGGAAACTTCCGGTAGTTTTTATCGTGGAGAATAACGGATATGCGATGGGAACTTCTGTAGAAAGAACCGCTAATCATACCGATATCTGGAAACTTGGTTTGGGCTATGAAATGCCTTGCGGACCTGTAGACGGAATGAATCCGGTGAAAGTCGCCGAAGCCATGCATGAAGCAATAGATCGCGCTCGTCGTGGAGACGGACCTACTTTCCTCGAAATGAAAACATACCGTTACCGCGGACATTCTATGTCCGACGCGCAATTGTATCGTACCAAAGAAGAGGTTGAAGAATACAAAAAAATCGACCCGATCACTCAGGTACTCGACGTAATCAAAGACCAGAAATTCGCGTCGGATGATGAAATCGCAGCTATTGACGAGCGTGTAAAAAACCTCGTAGATGAATGTGAAAAATTCGCCGAAGAATCTGAATTCCCAACCGCACAGCAATTGTACGATGTGGTCTACGAACAAGAAAACTATCCATTTATCCCTCACCGTTTATAATTTATGGCAACAGTTGTAACAATGCCGCGCCTTAGCGATACGATGACCGAAGGAACTGTGGCAACCTGGCTTAAAAAAGTCGGGGACAAAATTTCCGAAGGTGATATTCTTGCAGAGATCGAAACGGATAAAGCGACTATGGAATTCGAATCTTTCAATGCCGGTACGCTTTTGCATATTGGAATTGAAGCGGGACAAACGGCTCCTGTTGATTCTCTTTTGGCTATCATCGGAAACGAAGGCGAAGATATTTCCGGATTATTGAAAGGCGATGCTCCGGCGAAATCTGAAGATAAAAAAGAAGAAGCTCCAAAAGAAGCTGACCAAGCCGTAACGAAACCTGCCGCAGAAGCAGCCCCTAAAAAAGAAACTGCATCAGCTGAACTTCCCGCCGGAGTTACCGTAGTTACAATGCCGCGCCTGTCGGATACAATGACAGACGGAACTGTAGCAACCTGGCTTAAAAAGGTTGGAGATAAGGTTTCCGAAGGTGATATTCTCGCTGAAATCGAAACCGATAAAGCGACCATGGAGTTTGAATCATTCAACTCCGGAACGCTACTTTTTGTCGGAATCAAGGAAGGTGAAACTGCTCCTGTAGACAGTTTGCTAGCCATAATCGGTCCGGAAGGAACAGATGTTAGCGGTGTGGCTGCAAATTTTGTAAAAGGTGGTGCCGCTCCTGCAGCTTCATCTGAAAAAGCAGAGACAGAATCTGAAAAACCAGCTGATCCTGAAAAGAAAGAAGAACAACCGGTCGAAGTAGTATCTGACGGAAAACGCATTTTCATTTCTCCGCTAGCCAAAAAAATGGCAGAAGACAAAGGAATCAACATTTCACAAGTCAAAGGTTCAGGTGAAAACGGACGCATCGTAAAAGCCGATATCGAGAACTTCAAACCTGTCGCAGCTCCACAACAAGCTACTGCAACCAGTGAAGCTAAATCTGAGCTTGCAGCTCCTGCCGTCAAACCATTTGTTCCAGCCGGAGAAACCTATACTGAAGAAGTCAAGAATTCGCAAATGCGCAAGACCATCGCGCGCCGTTTGTCTGAGTCCAAATTCACGGCTCCGCATTATTACCTGACCATTGAACTGGATATGGACAATGCGATTGCTTCAAGAAATTCCATTAATTCAATACCAAACACCAAAGTTTCATTCAACGATATGGTAATCAAGGCTTGTGCAATGGCGTTGAAGAAACATCCGAAAGTAAATTCAACATGGAAAGACGACGTGACTTTGATACACCATCATGTTCATATTGGAGTTGCTGTTGCTGTTGAAGACGGATTGCTTGTTCCGGTTTTGAAGTTCGCAGATCAATTGAGCCTGACTCAAATTGGAACCAACGTCAAAGATGTTGCAGGTCGTGCGAAAACCAAAAAACTACAGCCTGCCGAAATGGAAGGAAGTACGTTTACGGTTTCCAATCTTGGAATGTTTGGAATCTCTGAATTCACTTCGATTATCAACCAACCAAACTCCGCAATTCTTTCTGTTGGAGCCATCGTTGAGCAACCGGTGGTTAAAAACGGACAGATTGTTGTCGGAAATGTAATGAAAGTGACTTTGGCTTGTGATCATCGTACAGTAGATGGTGCTACAGGTTCTGAATTCTTACAGACATTGCGTCAATACTTGGAGAATCCTGTTACCATGCTGGCATAATTGACCAGCCGATAAATAAAAAATCCCGCTCATAAAAGAACGGGATTTTTTTTATTATACAGATTCGAAGACTTACTGTTCACAAACAATAAACATTCCGTCTCGCTTAATCGTTACAGTTTTTACCGTTATAGTGGTTGTAGTAACTACTTCCGGTTTATCCGGCGGAGTTATTGCTTCCACCGGAACCGTAAGTGGTGCCTTTGCTTTTACCTTGATAACCGGTTTCGCTTTAGTAGCTTTAGCAGGTTTATCGGTCGAAGCAAATAAGAATTGTTGTGCCTGAGCCAGTATCTTTTCTGTAATACTGAATAACACCGACGGCTTAGGAATATGATTCGAATATCCCGCAACCGATACCATTAAAAAAACAATAAGTAAAATTCTTGCTTTCATTTGATTGATAATTGTTTCAAATATAGAAAATTATGTGAAGGCAGACTGTTAATTAGCGATATTTTAGATGGGCGTGCCGTCGGCCACGACCTTCACACAAAAACCACCTGCTGCGCGGCCGCCATCGCGCTGCCCGCTGTATCCCTTGCCGTTCCACCGGGTTTTGGTTCGGCCCGGCGTGGCTTCCGGTGGTCGCCCCGCCAAACCGGCAAAACCAGGGCGCTACGTCTGCGGGGATGCCGCTTACATCGCTCACGCATACTTCATAAAGAACTTCCCTTTCTTCAAAGACCCAAAAAGTAAGCCGCCCGATGTGGCCATTCCGATTCCCAAGCACATTTTGGTAACACCCAGATCATCCCTTCCAACGGGGTGGGTTCTTTCCGTTTCACCAAAATCAGCCAATCATGGGGGCTGTGTCTTATCCCCTTGCGCAGGCGCCTCCGTAAAACACGTCCAAAACAACTCCTTAGCGCCTTCGTGTCGGAACCGGGCCCAAGCGAACCGCCGCAAAACAAAAAACCCCGTCCGAAGGACAGGGTTTCCAAAAAAAAGGCAGCGGCCCGGGCCGCAGGCGAATTGGCGAAGCACACCAGGGCTTGCCCCGACTGCGCCGCACCTGTAAAAAAAAAGAACCCGTTCTTTCCAGAACGGGTTCCAATAAAAAAAGGCAGCGACATACTCTCCCACAAATTGCAGTACCATCTGCGCAGGCGGGCTTAACTTCTCTGTTCGGGATGGGAAGAGGTGAGCCCCGCCGCAATAACCACCTTAAGTCGTTAC